>NZ_CXOO01000027.1 GCF_001269385.1 Limnohabitans sp. DM1
GCTTTGCACCTGGCTGGGCGTGCCGGTGGCCAGTTCTTCGCCCTGGCTCATGGCCAGCACGCGGTCCGAGACTTTGGACACCAGGCTCATGTCGTGCTCGACCATGAGCACGGTGATGCCCGGCTCTATCGCAAAGGCAAGACCGCCAGCGAACTGCGATTCATGGGCCACACACTTACGGACAACCGAAACGGCCTGGTGGTCAATGCCATGGTCACGCAAGCGGACGGCTACGCTGAGCGCGAAGCGGCCAAAGCGATGATCAACGATGTGCGCCAGTCGCATGAAGAAGAGACAACGCTCACGCTGGGGGCAGACAAAGGCTACGACGCGCAAGAATTCATCAAGGCCTTGCAGCAGATGAACGTGTTGCCGCATGTGGCGCAGAACAAATCAGGGCGTAAATCGGCCGTACCCGATGCAGTGGCCGACAGTGAGGGTTACGCCATGTCGCGGGAAAAACGCAAGTGCATCGAACAAGGCTTTGGTTGGGCTAAGACTGTGGGCCACATGCGCCAGGTGTTGGTGCGAGGTTTGGAGAAAGTCGATCAGATGTTTGTGCTGACGATGACGGCCTACAACCTCACGCGACTGCGCACGCTGGAACAGGTGCGTCTGCAAGGTGCCCGATGAGCGAAAAAAGCAGGGATAGGTGCGTCAAAACGCGGTTTTGAAGCGTTCCAAACCACTGGAATTTCAAAATGCGAAATGAAAATCTGAAAATGCATCTTCGGGGCAAGGTGGCCCCTCTGAATCGTTGAGTATTTCAGCAGCCTGCTAGTGGTGGATCAATTCGACTTTTACGGCAAAAAATGCAATAAATCAATAATTGCAAATATAAATAATAAAATAAAAGTGCATTTGGGATTTAATTATTACTAACTATAAAATAATTGAATATAAATAAATAGTGACAGTATTTAATTAAAATATTCAGTAAATCACCAATTTTAATCGTATATGTGCGGTAGATAACAGACATTTAGTACTCATGGGAATAACTTCAAAAAGTTAAGCCTATGAACAAACGTTGCTTTAAAACCATCTTCTCCAAACACCTCGGTGTCCTCGTGGCAGTTGGCGAGCACGCTGCCAGCCAGGGCAAGGCCATTGGTCATTGTGCAGGCACAGGATTTGACAAAGGCTTTTCACTCGCCACCGTCTATTACATCGGCGCCCTGACCCTGAGCTTTGCGCTGGTCTCCATGGCGTGGGCCGCCCCGGCCAACAACGCACTGCCCACCGGCGGCCAAGTGGCCCAAGGTGCAGCGGCCATCAGCCAAAGCGGCGCCAACATGGGCATCCACCAAAGCACGGCCCGAGCGGTGGTCAACTGGCAAAGTTTTGACATCGGCAAAGACGCCAAAGTCAACATCGTGCAGCCCAACGCACAGGCTGTGCTGCTCAACCGCGTCAACGGCCCCGCGCCCAGCCAAATCTTTGGTCAGATGACCGCCAACGGTCAGGTGGTGCTGGTCAACCCCAATGGCGTGACCTTTGGCAAAGACGGCTCCGTCAGCGCCGCAGGCCTGACAGCCAGCACACTCAACACCACCGATGCCGACTTCATGGCCGGGCGCAACCGCTTCACCCGCGACGGCGCCACCGGACAAGTGATCAACCAGGGCACCCTCACATCCGCCCCCGGCGGCTATGTGGCCCTGCTGGGCGCCAGCGTCAGCAACGAAGGCAAGATCGTGGCCCCCCAAGGCAACGTCGCCCTGGGCGCGGCAGAAACCATCACCTTGCCCCTGTACGGTAGCCGCCGCATCAAGATGGAGCTGACCCCTTCGGCCATCAACGCCGCGGTGGCCAACCAAAAAGGCGGCAGCATCGTCACCGAAGGCGGCCAGGTCTATATGCAAGCCGCCGCCGTGGGCAGTGCCATCGCCAGCGTGATGCAGTCCGGCGGCATTGACACCACAGGCGCCCAAGGTGGCGCAGTGCACCTGTTGGCCGAAGCCGGCCGTATCAAAGTGGACGGCAGCATCACCGCCAACAGCACCCAAGGCTCCGTCGGTGGAGATATTTACATTGGGCGGGACAAGGACACGAACGTGCTGGCCAAAACCGCCGATGTGAGTGGCGCACTGCTGGAGAGCCAGGGCGGATTTGTGGAGACTTCGGGTCAACACCTGAAAGTGGATGGTGTTCGCGTCATGGCCAAAGACTGGTTGCTGGACCCCTACAACATCAACATCGTGGGCAGTGGCCCCACTGGAACTGCCTACACCGATGGCGATTCAGCCACGCCTGGTGTGCAGTTTGTGCCCGGTGCCACCTCCAACATCTTGGCCGGCGACATTGTCAACAACCTCAATGCGGGCACCAGTGTCACCATCAACACCGCGGGTGCGGGTGCTGATGCGGGTGACATCACGGTCAGTGCAGCTATTGCAAAAATATCAGGCTCAACTGCCAGCTTGAGTCTGATTGCAGATCGCAACCTCACGTTCAACAACCACATCACTTCTTCAGGCACAGGAACTGGTGCACTCAGCATCAACCTCACCGCCAAAACTGGCAACGTGTCTGGGTCTGGTAATTTGGGCACCAACGGTGGCCTGCTCACCCTCAACAGCGCGACTGCAGGCGCTCTGACGGGTGCAATTACTGGGTCAGGTGGTCTGACCAAAACAGGGGAAGGCGCAATCACCTTGCAAGGGGCCAGTACCTACACAGGTGCCACCACGGTCAGCGCAGGTACGCTGGTCAGCACCAATATGGGGAGCTTAAGAACCAGCGGGATCTTTATTGCAGCAGGTGCAACTTTTGAAGCCAATGTTGCTGCCCACACTGGATACAACGGCGCCACAACAGTCAGCGGAGCTGGCACTTTCAAGAAAACTGGCGTTGGGGGTTTGCAACTGTCAACAAACACTGGCGTCAGTATGAAGTTTGCAAACAACGCAGGCGGTTTGATCGACATTCAAGCGGGCTCACTTCAAAACGACGTCCGACAAGCATCACTGAAAACCAACTTGGCTGATGTCAACATTGAATCAAGCGCATTGCTCGATATGCGGGGCGAGACGGTGCAAATGCGCGGACTCACTGGGGCTGGCAACATCATCAATACCCACAACTGGGAAAATCAGTTGACGATTGGTGTTGGCGCTGCTGCGGTAAGCACTTCCAGTTACATCGGCGTCATTGGTGCAAATGTGGGTAATGCATCCATATTGAAGAACACAGAAAGTGGCGCAATCACGAATGCCACGACCTCCCAATCCATCAACCTTGCAAAATCCGGTGTGGGCACCCAAATACTGACCGGCACCAACATTTACACCGGCACGACCACCATCAACGACGGCACATTGCAAATAGGTGCTGGCGGCAGCACAGGCACATTGGGCGCCAACACCCGGACCATTACCAATAACGGCAACTTGACCATTAACCGCAGCAACGATTTTGGTATCGCCAATGTGATCATCGGCACAGGTTCATTCACGCAGGCCGGAACAGGCACCACCACGCTCACTGGGGCCAATACCTACAGCGGGATCACAACGGTCAGTGGAGGCGGCACGCTGCAAGTCGGTAATGGCGGCGGCACAGGCACGCTGGGCACTGGTGATGTGACCTTGGCCAATGGCGCCAACCTGAACTACAAACGCAATGTCACCACCACCATTGCGAATACGATGACTGGCAACGGCAATGTGAATGCTGACATCACCGGTGGTGATTTGACGGTCAGCAAAGCCATTGACTTGTCAGGTGGCGGCAACATTTATTTGAAGACCACAAACGGCACGATGAGCACATCGGCTGCCATGACGGGCGCCAACATCACCTTGGACAATACGGCTGGCACGATGGATGTCACCACTGGCGCCATTGTTCAAGGCTCAGGTTCAAGCAGGGGCGCTGCAGGTATTTCCTTGGGGGGGGCACTCACGGCCACATCGAATGTGAACATACTGGGGGTCAATACAGCAACAGGTACAGGCAACCAGTTCAGTCATTTTGGTGTCGACTTGAAATCGTCAGCCGCCATCACAGCCCAAAATATTTCAATCACGGGCGCATCAGACAATTCGTTTGGACTTCAGCAGTCCACCGGGGCGTTGAATGCCACGGGCGACATCACAATCAATGGCACCAGTAAAAACTGGGTCGGTGTTGTTACCAATGGAGCTATCAATGCAGGCGGTGTGCTCAGCATCACGGGCAAAAAAACCACGAACAGTGGCTTCCAAGGTGTCAATATTTTCAGCGCTGTCAAAGGCGCAAGCGTGAGCATCACGGGCGAATCGGTCAATGAGAAGGCTGTGCAAATTGGGGTAGGAAAAAGTGTGCAGGCTACAGCAGGCCATGTCGTGATCAACGGGACTTCAGGCACATCGGAAGGCATTGCCGTGGGAAGCAACGCTACCCCTGGTGGTGCGGTAATTGTCGCTTCTGGCAATGTCACTTTTGTCGGTGCATCTGGTAACGCAACACTGGGTCAATCTGGTCAAAATGGAGTGCGAATTTGGGATGGCAGCACCATCACAGCCGGCAACAGCTCATTACCAATGCCAGCAATTGGCAGTATCAACATCACCGGCACAGTGCATACCCAATCTGGTAGTTCAGGCAATGGCGTCAATTTCAACCGTTACCCTAGCGCTGCAAAGCTGACGGCCACAGGTGACATCAGCATCAACGGAACAGTGACAGGCCTTGGGGGTGGGGTGGGGGTGGTACTCAACAACGCAAGCGGCGGTTACAGCGGTCAAGCGCCCATGATGGATGCGGGCGGTCAATTCACATTGCGCGGCAACAACCGGGCTTCTACATCCCATACATCGGCTGCCATCAACGGTCCATCTGGGGTGCAAGTCACCGCAGGCGGTGACATTGTCATTCAAGCTGAAACTCAAAATGCAGCGTCCAATGCCATCAATTTCACATCCGAGACTACTGGGCAAACAGGGAACGCCTCCTTCACAACCACTGGCAATGTGTTGATTCAAGCCAACCAAGGCGGCATTAACTTCAGCAATGCATTGCCTACAAACTATGTCACCGGCACTTACACGGCCTTTACCGAAATTAAAGGTAAAAACATCACGATTGACAACACGGGTGCAGGCATGGCAATTGGCGCTGTCGCATCGGGTGTACCTGCAGTCACTGGCTCGGGCGGCACGCAAGGCGCATCGATTGCCAACGGTGGCAGCATCTCCTCAACTGGCGTCATCACAACGGGCACAGGCAAATCAAGGTATGCATCAGGCGCTGCGATTAGCTTGAATTCAGGTGCAGGTCTTGCGATCACCGCATCAGAAAACGTCAACATTGCGGCGGTCAACGATGCGGGTACACAAAGCGCGCTTTATACCGGTAGCGCTGTTTCCATCAACGGTAAAAATGTCACTTTGGATGGCAAATCGTTTAATTCAAATGGTGTCTATACCAATGGCGCCATCACTGCAACGGGTGGGGACGTCAACATCACAGGCGTCAGCAATGGGACAGGCCTCTCCGCCTCTGCGTTGAGCTTGCAAGGGGCGATCACAGCCAATCAGAATGTCGTGATCAAAGGTGAAAACACCCTCTCTGGTAACGGCAACCCCGTGGCGCAAGTGTTCAAAATGGCCACTGCGACCCACGGCAAAATCGACATCACTACCTCCACGAAGGGGGTAACACCGTTTGCATTGAAAGTGGAATCAGGCACCAACTTGAGCGCCAAAACTGCGGTCAATATCACGACGGATACGCTGGACATCAATACTTCGGCCACTCCCGCAAAGGTCCATGTCAGCAACACAGGCGGCACCGTCACCATCAAAACAGACTCGACTGATGCCAAGATTGCCATCGGTGCTGGTGACGCCGGTCATACAAACCCGACTTCCCGAACCCTTGGCTTGTCCAACGCCGAACTCAACCTCATCACCGCAGGCAACCTGATCATTGGCGATGCCAGCAACACAGGCGGCATCACGGTTTCCCAAGCCACCACCACCAACGCCACCACGGGCAACGTGACTTTGCAAACGGGGGGCAACATTGTGGTTGGTGCGGCGTTGACGGTGGGTGATGACCCATCAACGACTGCGGTTGAGGCCAGTAAAAAATTGGCCCTTCATGCGGGCGGCAGCGTGACCCAAGCCTCTGGCGCAGCCATCAAAGCGGCTGAACTTCAGTTGAAGGGATTAACGACTGCTGCCAATTTCACGCTGAGCGAAAAAACAAACGCAGTGGGCAAATTGGCCGCAGTGGCAAATAAGGTTGAATTCACCAATGCCAGTGGTCTGGACATTGGCGAAGTCGATGTTCTGGGTCTGACAACACCTGTTACCACTGTTTCCGGCATCACAAGCGCTGAGGGTGCAGCCATCACCACGCAAGCCGGTGACCTCACGATCACAAAAGCCATCAGCAACAGCACATCAGGTGATGTGGTGCTGGGGGCGGGTGTGGGCAAATTGGCGGGTGATGGCGCTGGTGGCGACGTCAAGACCACATCGTTCATGACGGCGACGAATTCGGGATCTGGAAAAACATATATCTATACAGGGTCCGTGGCTGGTACAGGCTTGCTGAGCCAACTCACAAACAATCTGGCCGAGTTGAACCTTTCAAGTTTTGGCAGCGCACCTAGCGAAAAAGCGAACACCGTTTCGCATGTGGCTTACACCACCAACCATGATGCTGCCATCAGCGGTGCCAGTGGTGGAGGAACTGCACAAGTGTTTTTCCGCCAAGCCATCGGATTGGGCACTGTGGATTTTGGGGTCAGTACCGTCAATAAAACTTATGGTGACGTCAGCAAAACTTATGTGGACGGTTTGAATTTGACTGCGGATGTGCGCAGCCAGATGAAGGTGACTCACGCAAGTACCGAAACCATCAGCATTGCTCTGACGGGTGCCGCCAACTCCGTCAAAATCAAAACAGCCGACTTGATTGACGCATTGAGCATTGAACCCACCACAGCATTCTCTGCAGGTAGCTACAGCAGCTCCAATCATCTCAAAGCCAATACAACGGGGTATGGGTATACCGTTGCCTATACGGGCAGTGCCTATGCCGTGAATTTAGCTGATACAAGTGCGAAGGTGGTTGTGGGCAAGAAAACCATCACCACGGCCACCATTGGAGCGGCAGGTAACACCTACGGCGCCACCGTGGGTGCAGGTGCAGTGGACTTGGGTACTGACGTGGTCAGCGGAGATTGGGTGAGTGCATCCAGTGCGGTCACGAAAGTGGATGCGGCATACAGCACAAGCAACTCCCTCAAGGCGGGCAAGTACAACCAAGCGGTAGCCGCAGGTCTTGCCAGTGGCAATGACAAGAGCGACGCCGACAACTACATCTTTGCGGGCACGAGCACAGGCAACACAGCCGCTACGGCCAACTACACCGTGGGCAAGAAAACCATCACCACGGCCACCATTGGAGCGGCAGGCAACACCTACGGAGGAACAGTGGGCGCAGGTGCAGTGGACTTGGGCACTGACGTGGTCAGCGGAGATTGGGTGAGTGCATCCAGTGCGGTCACGAAAGTGGATGCGGCATACAGCACAAGCAACACCCTCAAGGCGGGCAAGTACAACCAAGCGGTCGCTGCAGGTCTTGCCAGTGGCAATGACAAGTACGACGCTGACAACTACATCTTTGCGGGCACGAGCACAGGCAACACAGCCGCTACGGCCAACTACACCGTGGACAAGAAAACCATCACAGTTGGTGGCCTCACTGTCAACAACAAATCGTATGACGGCACCCATGTTGCTGCAGTGACGGACGGCTCCAGCCTCTCGTCAGTGGCCGCTGGCGCCAGCGTGTCCAGCGACAACAAACTTGTTGCGGGCGACAACGTCTCGTTGACGGGTACAGCAGTGGGCACATACGACAGCAAAGATGTGGCGGCAACAGGCAACAAAGTCACCTTCACAGGCAAGGCCTTGAGTAAGACAGTGGCCACGGGCGCAGATGACACCAGCAACTATGCCTTGGTGCAGCAAGTGCAGGCAATGGGTGATGGAACAATCCAAGCCAAAACTGTGCGTTTGACAGGTGCCCGTGACTACGACGGCACGACCGCTGTAGCTGCTGCTGACCTGGCGGTTTTCACTGGCGTAAGCGTCAACGGCAAGACGGAAGTATTGGACCTCTCTGGTTCAGGCCTGATTGCCAGCAAGAACGTCATTGCAACTGGCGGCGTTGTGCAGACGCGTCAGTTGAGTGACAAAGACACACTGGCGCTGAGCAACAAGGCAGGTGACAACACAACGACCGTGGATGGCCTGGCCAGCAACTATGTCATTGATAAGTCCCAATCCACGGTGACCATCGGCAAGCGCAACCTGACCCTTGCAGCGGTAACGGACAGCAAGACCTATGACGGCACGACGGCCTCAAGCAAGAGCGTGAACGTGAGCAACAAGGCGACGACGGACACGGTGACGGTCAGCCAGTCATACACAGACAAGAACGTTGCAGGCACAGGTGGCAGCATCTTGAAGGTGAATGACGCTGTGACGATTGTTGACGGCAGCAACGTTGACATGAGTGGTAACTATGCGCTTGTTAAGCAAACTGCTTCAGGGACTATTGGTAAAGCCACATTGACCTTGGCACTGGCAGATCAGACCAAGGTGTACGACGGCACCGTTGATGCAGTGATGGCTGCAGGTCAAGTCAGTGCTGGCGGAGTGACCGTTGGCGGCCAACAAGAATCGGCCTTGTTCAAGGCAGTGAGCGGCCGCTACAACAGCAAGAACGTTGTGGATGCCGCAACGGTGAGCGCCACAGTTCACGCAAGCGATGTGGCCTCTACATCCAATAACCTGGACTTGAACAACTACACCTTGTCCAATAACAATGCCACGCAAGTGGCGACAGGTAACGGCAAGATCACCCAAGCCAACTTGACGCTCACCGCCAACAGCGACAGCTCCAGGGTCTACAACGGTGCAGAGCAAAGCGTGAGTGGATTTGCGATCACCAGCGGTAGCCTCAAAGGCGCGGACACAGCTGCGCTTGATTTGGCTGGCATCACTGCAGGCGGCAAGCGCACAGATGCGGGCACGACAGCCACAACGGTCAACGACAGCGCCTACACAAACGGCAACTACGCGATCAGCAAAGTCGATGGCACCTTGTCTGTCGCCCAAAAGGAAGTGGCCTTGGCCGCAGCCAAGGCCTATGACGGCAGCAAGACCCTGACAGGTACGCAGTTGAGGATCACCACAGGCGTGGGCACTGAGACCCTGGGCTTCAGCAGCGCCTCGATCAACAGCAAGGACGTCAAAGACAACAGCGGCAACTATGTGGATGCAGTTGTCTTGACGGACGGCACAGGCAAAGCCAGCAACTACACGTTCACTGCGGCGCGCAGCGCGAACAACACCGTGGCTTTGACCCAAGCCAACTTGACGCTCACCGCCAACAGCGACAGCTCCAGGGTCTACAACGGTGAAGAGCAAAGCGTGAGTGGATTTGCGATCACCAGCGGTAGCCTCAAAGGCACGGACACAGCCGCTATTGATTTGGCTGGCATCACTGCAGGCGGCAAGCGCACAGATGCGGGCACGACAGCCACAACGGTCAACGACAGCGCCTACACAAACGGCAACTACGCGATCAGCAAAGTCGATGGCACCTTGTCTGTCGCCCAAAAGGAAGTGGCCTTGGCCGCAGCCAAGGCCTATGACGGCAGCAAGACCCTGACAGGTACGCAGTTGAGGATCACCACAGGCGTGGGCACTGAGACCCTGGGCTTCAGCAGCGCCTCGATCAACAGCAAGGACGTCAAAGACAACAGCAGCAACTATGTGGATGCAGTTGTCTTGACGGACGGCACAGGCAAAGCCAGCAACTACACGTTCACTGCGGCGCGCAGCGCGAACAACACCGTGGCTTTGACCCAAGCCAACTTGACGCTCACCGCCAACAGCGACAACTCCAGGGTCTACAACAGTGCAGAGCAAAGCGTGAGTGGATTTGCGATCACCAGCGGTAGCCTCAAAGGCACGGACACAGCTGCGCTTGATTTGGCTGGCATCACTGCAGGCGGCAAGCGCACAGATGCGGGCACGACAGCCACAACGGTCAACGACAGCGCCTACACAAACGGCAACTACGCGATCAGCAAAGTCGATGGCACCTTGTCTGTCGCCCAAAAGGAAGTGGCCTTGGCCGCAGCCAAGGCCTATGACGGCAGCAAGACCCTGACAGGTACGCAGTTGAGGATCACCACAGGCGTGGGCACTGAGACCCTGGGCTTCAGCAGCGCCTCGATCAACAGCAAGGACGTCAAAGACAACAGCAGCAACTATGTGGATGCAGTTGTCTTGACGGACGGCACAGGCAAAGCCAGCAACTACAAGTTCACTGCGGCGCGCAGCGCGAACAACACCGTGGCTTTGACCCAAGCCACCCTCACCGTCACCCTCGCCGATCAAACCAAAACCTACGATGGAACAACAGCCGCCACTCTGGTCCCCAGCGCCTTCACCGTCAAAGGTGTGACTTTGGGGGGGCAGACCGAAACCGCCGGTGTGAATCAAGCAGTTGCTTTGTACAACGACAAGCATGTGCTGAGTGCAACAAGCGTCACGGTCAATCTGGCAGCGGGCATTTTTGCGGCAGCGACGGGTACGGATCTGAATAACTACAACTTGCCGACTTCGGTGATTGGCAAAGGGACGATCACGCCCAAGGACGCTGCCGTGACGGGCACAGCCACCACGGTGCAGGCCAATGGCACGCAGCAAACGCAGTCGCCAGCGACCAAGTCGGGCTTTGTTTCGGGCGAAGATGTGACGGTGTCGGGCATCGCCAAAGGCATGATTGCGGGCACCTACAACTCGAACCTAAGCGCTGCTCCGGCCAATGCGGCCACGGTGTTGAGTAACTACAAAATTGCTTACACCAATGCGGCGCTGAGGATCACCCCGGCCATCGTGACCAACAGCAACGTGGTCGTGGATTTGGCTTTGGCCCGCACATCGATGCCGACCAGTCGTTTGAACTTGTCAGACTTATTTAATGCAGGCGGTGTGGGTGCTGCTATGTCGCATGGCGTGGATTCGGTTTCTGGCAGCAAAGTGCCAACGGGCGCCCCAGTCTTGCCGTCGCAGGCTTGCTTGCCTGAGAGCTTGCAGCAGTGTGAGTGCAATGAAAGTGGTGACTATGGCATTGAGTTGTGCCTGGCGCCCGACGGCAAGCTTTGAGCGTGCATGGCCGGTTTGACCCGTTAACGTCGGGGGCTTCGACCCCCGAGCACTTGGGGGTGACCGGCATTGGTCGGGGCTGAAGCCGCCGACCTACGGAGCGGTGTTTTTGTAGGTCGGCAGCTTCAGCTCCTACGTTTTGGGTGTCAGCGAAGGCGCTGTGTCGGGGCTGAAGCCACCAACCTACGAGGGGCCGGAGACCTTTATGTGTAGCGCTTGCTGCGCAGGTTGTTTTTCATATCGCGCAGCACGGGTTGCAATTCTTCGCCGATGCGCAGCGCCACCGTCGTGGCCAGGATGTCGATGATCAGCAGGTGCAGCAAGCGCGAGACCATGGGGCTGTATTTGTCGTAGCCCTCGGGGTGGTCGGCCGTGAGGTGGATGTGCCCGGCGCTGGCCAGGGGCGAGCCGCTGGCGGTGATGACTATTGTTGTGGCGCCTTGTTTTTTGGCAATGTCGCAGGCGTCCATCAGGTCGCGGGTGCGGCCCGAGTTGGAGATGATGACGGCGCAGTCGCCGGGCCGGAGCATGGAGGCGCTCATGACTTGCATGTGGCCGTCACTGTAGGCGATGGCGTTGACGCCCAGGCGGAAAAATTTGTGCTGCGCATCTTGCGCCACGATGCCGGAGTTGCCTACGCCGTAAAACTCGATGCGGCGGTTGGTCGTTTGTGTGGCGGCCAGGGCTTGGGCGGCGTGTTCCAGTGCGAAGGAGCTGGCGTCGTTGCGGTACTTCAAAAACGCAGCCACGGTGTTGTCGATGACTTTGACGGCGATGTCGCTGGTCTTGTCGTCCGCGTCCACGCTGCGGTGGATGAAGGGCACGCCTTCGCTCACGCTGCCGGCCAGCTTCAGTTTGAAGTCGGACAGGCCGTCATAGCCCATGCTGCGGCAAAAGCGCACCACGGTGGGTTTGCTCACATGGGCGCGGTCGGCCAATTCGGTGACGGGCAAGTTGGCAAAGGCCCGTGGGTCGGCCAGCACGAGCTTGCCCACGCGTTGCTCGGCGGGGGCCAAGGAGGGCAGGGAGGCTTTGATTCGGTCGAGCATGGGGTGTCTCCTTTGGGGTTGTGGGCAATTGTCGGGTTGGTGGCGTGCCTATGGATTCGGTCCGATGAAGTTTGCGCGGTCTCCGCAAAAACTGCGCATCGTGGGAGCCAGCCCTGCTGGCGATAAGTCGTTTGTGGACCACAGGCTTTTCGCTTGCAGGGCAAGCTCCTACAAATTTTTCTCAATTCGCAAGACCTACCAGCATGAGGCGATTGTCATTTCGGCATTCTCAGATCTCTTCACTCCAGCAAAATCCGTCGCGCGCGATCATGGCGCTCGAGGCGCTGGGGCCCCAGGTGCCTGCGGCGTAGGGGCGTGGGCCGATGGTGTCGGTGCTCCAGTGGCGCAAGATGGGCTCCACCCAGCGCCAGGCTTCTTCTTGTTCGTCGCTGCGCACAAACAGGTTCAGGCGGCCTTCCAGCACATCCAGCAGCAGGCGTTCGTAGGCGCCCACGCGTTCGCTGCCAAAGCGTTTGTCAAAGTCCAAGTCCAGGTGCACCGGGCTCAGGGTCGCAGCGCCGCTGCCTTGGCCGCGCTTGCTTTGGCCTTGGGCAAACAGGTGCAGCTCTAGCCCGTCTTTGGGTTGCAGGTGGATCACCAACTTGTTGTCCTGGCCCACCGGGCTTTTGAAAATTTCGTGCGGCGTGGGGCGGAAGTTGATCTCGATGTGCGCCTCGCGCGAGGCCATGCGTTTGCCGGTGCGGATGTAAAACGGCACGCCTGCCCAGCGCCAGTTGGCGATTTCGGTGCGCAGGGCGACGAAGGTTTCGGTGCTGCTTTGCGGGTTGACGCCGGTTTCGTCGCGGTAGCCCGGCACAGCTTGACCGAACACATTGCCCGCGCTGTATTGCCCGCGAATGACGTGCTGACTCAGGGTCTCGGGGGTCCAGCGTTTCAGGGCGCGCAGAACCTTGAGCTTTTCGTCGCGGATGGCGTCAGCATGGGCGTTGATGGGCGGCTCCATGGCGATGGCGCACAGCAGTTGCAGGGCGTGGTTTTGCACCATGTCACGCAGGGCGCCCGTGGTTTCGTAAAAGCCGCCTCGCTTTTCCACGCCCAGCTCTTCGGCCATGGTGATCTGGATGTTGGCGATGTGCTCGCGCCGCCACAGGGGCTCGAACAGGGCGTTGCCAAAGCGCAGGGCAAACAGGTTTTGCACCGCGGGCTTGCCCAGGTAATGGTCGATGCGGAAGATTTGCTGCTCTTTGAAGACCTTGCCCACGGCTTCGTTGATGGCGCGGTTGGAGGCCAGGTCGTGGCCCAGTGGCTTTTCCAGCACGATGCGGGTCTTGGGCGTGTTCAGACCGTTGGCGGCGAGTTGTTCGCACACGGTGGTGAACAGGCTGGGCGCGGTGGACAAATACATCACCACGTTGTCGGTCTCGCGCTCGGCCAGGCGGGCCGACAGAGCAGCGTAGGCTTCGGACTTGGACAGGTCCATACGCACATAGCACAGCATGGCCGCAAAGCGGGCGAATTCTTCGGGCTTGGGACGTTTGTCGCCTTCGACCTGTTCGAAGCGCGACTGGATTTGCTGGCGGTATTGCGCGTCCGTCATATCGTCACGGCCCACACCGATGATGCGGCCGCCTTCGGGTAGGGTGTCGTGTCGAAAAGCCTGAAACAGGGCCGGCATGAGTTTGCGCCAGACCAGATCGCCCGTGCCGCCGAAAAAAACCAGATCAAATGCCATGATGTTCTTGAGTTACATGAAAAATTGATTTGTAATGTAACTTTGTTTCACGGATAATTCAAGCACTTTGCTTTTTTTGCTGAGGCCCGTCTTTGGGCAGGCGCTGTGTGTGTGGCAGACCGCTCTCACAGCAGACCGCGCTGGCAGCACAGGCCTCTGACAATTGTTTGCCACCCCTGAAAATCCAACACACCATGAACCAACTCGATGCCCTCAAACAATTCACCACCGTGGTGGCCGATACCGGCGACTTCAAGCAATTGGCGCAGTTCCAGCCGCAGGACGCGACGACTAACCCGTCCCTGATTTTGAAGGCCGTGCAAAAGCCCGAATACGCCCCCTTGCTGGCCGAAGCCGTGGCCGCCCACCGTGGCCAGCCGCTGGACGTGGTGATGGACCACCTGTTGGTGCGTTTTGGCTGTGAGATTTTGAAGACCATTCCCGGTCGCGTGTCGACCGAGGTCGATGCCCGTTTGAGCTTTGACACCGCCGCCACCGTGTCGCGTGCGCGTCGCATCATGGGCTTGTACGAAGCGCAAGGCATTGCGCGTGATCGCGTGCTGATCAAAATCGCCTCGACCTGGGAAGGTATTCAGGCCGCTGCCGAGCTGGAGCGCGAAGGCATTCGCTGCAACCTGACGCTGCTGTTCGCGTTTTGCCAGGCGGTGGCCTGTGGTCAAGCCAAGGTGCAATTGATCTCGCCCTTTGTGGGCCGCATTTACGACTGGTACAAGAAGTCCGCAGGTGCCGCCTGGGACGAAGCGGCCATGTCGGGCGCGAACGACCCCGGCGTGCAGTCGGTGCGGGCGATCTTTAACCACTACAAAAAGCATGGCATCAAAACCGAGGTGATGGGCGCGTCATTCCGCAACATCGGCCAGATCACGGCGCTGGCAGGTTGCGATTTGTTGACCATCAGCCCCGAGCTGCTGGCGCAATTGGCTGCGACCGAGGCCCCACTGAGCCAGGCGCTGAACGCGGCTGCCGCGCAGGGTATGGACTTGCCTGCTGTGCGTTACACGGAAGCCTCTTTCCGCCTGGCCCTGAACGAAGACGCCATGGCCACCGAAAAGCTGGCCGAAGGCATCCGCGCTTTTTGCGCCGATGCGGTCAAGCTCGAAGACATGATGAAGAAAGCCTGAAATCCGAGTGTGCTTTTGTGGCTCACCACCGATTGGCCTTCGCTTCGCGAGGTGATGGCTGTCGAGGCTGAAGCCGCCGACTATAGATTTGGCCCGATGAAGTCTGAGCCGTGTGTTGCCCGTTGGGAGGATTTTGTGGGAGCTTGCCAGCCAAGCGAAAAGCCTGTGGTCCACAAGCGTCTGATCGCCAGCAGGGCTAGCGCCCACAAGGTGCAAGGTTGAAGTCACCCTGCAAACTTCACAGGGCCGGATCCATAAAGAATACCCTGTAGGTCAGCACTCGAAGAGTCCGACGTTTGCAGCCTATGGCGCACGTCGCATGTCGGAGTCTTCGACCACCGACCTACAAAAACGGAAAACCCTTTGAGCGCTTGCCCTGTAAGCGCTCCATTCACTGAAAGAACTTGATGCGCTGTGACCTGACCCCCGCCTGGAAAAACCTGCAACAGCATGCGCAGGGCTTTGCCGGCTTTGATTTGCGCACCGCTTTTGCGGCCGATGTGCAGCGTGCGGATGTGCTGAGCCAGACGGCGCCCCATGTGTTTGCCGACCTGTCGAAAAACCACATCGACGTCGCCACCGAAGCGTTGTTGTTGGAGCTGGCCGGGCAAACAGGCTTGGCCTCGCACCGTGATGCGATGTTTCGTGGCGAGCCCATCAACAACACCGAGGGCCGCGCCGTGATGCATTGGCTGCTGCGCCAGCCCGAGGGCACGCTGCCCGGTGCACTGGCCGCGCCCTTGCAGCAAGTGCACGACACCTTGAAACCCATGCTCGCCTTTGCCGAGCAGGTGCGAGCCGATGCGCAGATCACCGACGTGGTGAACATCGGCATTGGTGGCTCGGACCTGGGCCCGCAAATGGCTGTGCTGGCGCTGCAAGATTTTGTGATTCCGGGCAAGCGCTTTCACTTTGTGTCGAATGTCGACGGCCATGAACTGGCAGCGGTGCTCAGGGGCCTGAAGGCCGAGAACACGCTGTTCCTGATCGCCTCCAAAACCTTCACCACCATCGAGACCATGACCAACGCCCGCTCGGCGCTGGCCTGGTTCAAAGCGCAAGGCGGCAGCGATGTGTCGCGCCACTTTGCGGCGCTCACCACCCATGTGGCCGCTGCAGCCGAGATGGGCATCACCACCACCTTCGGTTTTTGGGACTGGGTGGGCGGGCGTTACTCCATGTGGTCGGCCATTGGTCTGCCGGTGGCCATCGCCATCGGGGCGCAGGGTTTCAGGGATCTGCTGGCCGGGGCGCACGCGATGGACCAGCATTTCCGGGCCGCGCCGCTGGAGGCCAACTTGCCGGTGCGTCTGGGCTTGCTCGACGTTTGGTACCGCAACTTTTTGAACTACACCAGCCGAAGCATTGCGCCTTATCACAGCGCCTTGCGTCGGGTGCCTGCCTATTTGCAGCAGCTGGAGATGGAGAGCAACGGCAAGCGCGTGGACCGCAACGGCCATGCGCTGCCCTATGGCACCTCGCCCGTGCTGTGGGGCGAGCCGGGCACCAACGGGCAACACGCGTATTTTCAGATGTTGCACCAGGGCACGGACGTGGTGCCGCTGGAATTCATTGCCGTTAAAAAGCCCACGCACAGCCTGAAAGACCATCACGAACTGCTGCTGGCGAATGTCATCGCACAGGCCCAGGCGTTGATGCTGGGCAAGGCAGACGAGGGCGGTCACAAGCACTTCCCCGGCAACCGACCCAGCACCTTTTTGTTGCTCGATGAACTCACACCCGCCAGCCTGGGGGCGCTGATCGCCTTGCAGGAACACCGCGTGTTCGTGAGCGGCTCGGTCTGGGGCATCAACAGCTTTGACCAATGGGGCGTGGAGCTGGGCAAGGTGCTGGCCAAAGACATCCATGCCCGCATCGTGTCGGGTGACGTCGCCGGACTGGATGCATCGACCGCTGGCTTGTTGAGCAAGGTTCGCTGACGAAGCGGACAAAGGTCGCAGCTAAAGTTACCGACCTACAGGGGGCGCGGTATGCGCAGGTCGGCGGTCGAAGACCCCGTCATGGGGCCCGTGCCGGAGCTTGCAAGCGTCGGCTCTGTTGCGACCGACCTACGGGGGCCGCAGGCTCAATGTTTGTGCGTGCTGTGATCGTGTTGGGCCGATGGCTTGTTCGGCGAAGTGGGCTGGGCCAGTACTTGCAAGGTACCACGCATGCCCGCTTCGTAGTGCCCGGGAATGAGGCAGGCCATTTGCAAGCGGGTGGCCTGCGCAAAGGTCACCACCAACTCGCCGGTTTGCCCAGCCGCCACGCTGATGGCGGCCCCTGTGCCGTGGTGGTGGTCCTCTTCATGCGCCGCCCCTTTCGCGGCCGCTTGTTTCATCGCCTCGGCGTGAGCGCGAATGTCTTCGTCGCTGCCCAGCACCATTTCATGCGCTGTGCGGCCCGAATTGGTGACCACAAAGCGGATGGTTTCCCCTGCTTGCACGTCAATCTGGCTGGGTGTGAAGCGCATTTGGTCGTCCATGTTCACCGCAATGCTGCGGCTGACCACTTGGGCCAGAATGGGGTCATGTGGCCCCGCTTGTGTGGCAGCCCCGTGGTGGTCGTCTGCTGCAGCGGTCTCGCCGTGGCTGTGGCCCGTGCCCGCCCATTCGGGGTGGCGTTCCAGCCATTGCCAAGCGGCCCAACTGCCCGCCGTCACGGCAGTGCCGACCAACAGCACATACACCGTGGCCGCCCGTGGCCAGTGGCGGGGTGCACTCAGCCCCAGAGCCAGTACCGAGATGAAAAAGCCCAGCGGCACCACCCAGGCGCTGCGGGCGGGCGAGTCCGGAAAGTGCTGCAAACCGCCCGTGAAAAAGCCCAGGCCAATCGACAGCAAAGTGCCCAGCACCAAGGTCCGCAGCAAACCTGAGCTTGGCGTGTCCTCTGATTGCGCGTTCAGCCGGTGCTCGAGCCAAGCCCCCAGTACAAACAGCACGATGCCAATGGCAGCGGTCCACAGTGAGCGTGTGCCGCTGAAAAAACCGTGGTTCACGGCACCCGAAATGAAGCTGATGCCCGAATACTTGAGCAGCATCGCGCCGTGGTGTTGTTGAAAAGAAGAAGTCATGCGTCCATCCATGCGCGGCTTTTGCGCGTTTTGATCTGTCTGCCGCACGGGTCTAGGCCCGCGCAGAGCGTGAAAAGAGGTGGAGCGTTCAGGTGATGGGCGGGCGCAACACAGGGCGCAGGTTCGCGCTTTGCCAGTCCTGTCGCGGGCTGGTGGGGTGCGTGGCGGGTGCACGGTGCAGTGCAATGCAGGGCTCACTGTCCAAACCGACGGCACAGCAATGGTGACAGTCGATGGGGATGCCAGAAGGGGCGTCTGTGTCAACAGAAGTGGGATGGATCGGATGCTCCTTGACTTCAACGTGACTTGTCGCGTGTCCGTGGCATTCGGGCAAAGTGGCCAGATGCACTGGGTGGTGAACTGTTTGGGATGTTGTGCGGTCTGTGGTGGCCGAGACTCCGCTCACAGTGGGCTCATCCCACGGCCATTGAATGGGCATGGCCATGACCGAACCCAGGCTCATTTTGAGCACCATCAGCCAGATCAACAACCAAGAGCAAGAACGCATGAAGCTATCTTATCGGTTGCCGCAACAGGGAAGTGCGCAGACATCCAAAAAGCCCCGCGAGGCTTTCACCTTGCGGGGCTTTGGGATGACTCGCAGGGGCGCTCACCTGCAAGGGAAGAGGCCTCAAAAACCACCGTCGTCGTGCAACAACATCTGACGGCTGAACACCAGAAAGTCGTCCAGATGGAGGGTCAGGATGTTGAGAGTGATGGGCAACTGCAGACTTTGATAGTCGTGGACCGCTACATTGCGAAAGCCGACCATGCGTTTCATTTGTTCCGCTGCGGCAGGCGTTAGCCAGTGGGCTTGCGCCAACAAAGTGAAGGTGTCCCGGGCGCTTTGTGTGACGCCCAGTCGTTCGCGCCGGATGATGTGCAGGCCCATGTCCAGGGCGGCTTCGCAGGCGCGTTGAATATTGAGGATGGCCGCGTCCTGATGGCTGAAGTTGTGCGCAAAACCCTCAGGGTCTGCTGCGTATTCCTCGCGGGCACGCGCCACGCAGCGCTCAATGGTGGCGGCTTTGTTGATCAGCACATCATCGGCCATACACAGCACCTCTTCGCATCACGTCTTGGATCAATGGCTGCCTGGCTGCGTCCAAATGCAGTTTTTCAGTCAGCATGGCGGCTTCAAACAAACCTGCGGCCACATCCCTGGCCCAAAGCCGTTCGCCTTCCATCAGAATTTGGTATTGCATGACGGTGGAGGCTGCACGCAGGTCCAGCAGATCGACCGGGCAAGCGACCAGTTCAGCCATTTCCCCGGAGAGTTCAAAAAGCTCAACAGGATCTGCATAGCCTTCGACCAGCACGGCCAGATCCAGATCGCTGTCTGCGTTGGCATGGTGGCCCTGGTCGCGCACGCGGCTGCCAAAGGCGTACACCGCCATCAGTTTGGGGAGCCGCTTTTGCAGCAGGACAACAAGTGCTTGAAAACTCATACAACGATTGTGGCGCATTTGCTGATCAATGGAAAAAAGTCCCGCAAGGCGTTCACCTTGCGTGGCTTTGTTGTAGGCCGGGTGAGGGCGCAAAGCCTCAGTTAGGTCTTTCAACTGCGCAGGCAACTTTGAATTTGCCTGTCTAATTCCGGGCCATTTTGAAGCGGGCATGATCGGATGTATGACCTTCAAATATAGGGGCTCATCATGAGCAATTCACATATCAAAACCATGCCCAGACGCCAATGGCTTGCAGCTGCGGCCGTGTTGGCGGTCACTGGTTTTCAGCGCACAGCGCTGGCGCAAGCCACCTTGGTGCAAGTCTGGAAAGACCCCAACTGCGGATGTTGCCAGCTTTGGGTGGAACACCTGCAGGCCAGTGGCTTCAAGGTCGAGGTGCGCGATGTGGGCAACACCGCCGCCCGCAAGCGCTTGGGCATACCCGAGCAACTCGGCGCCTGCCACACCGCCAGCGTGGGTGGCTACGTCATCGAGGGTCATGTGCCCGCTGCCGACATTCACCGTCTCTTGAAAGAGCGGCCTGTGGCGCTGGGTTTGTCGGTGCCCGGCATGCCCATTGGCAGCCCCGGCATGGACGGCCCCGAATACAAAGGCCGTAAAGACGCCTATGACGTGCTGCTGGTGCAAAAAGACGGCAGCAGCAAAAGCTTTCAACACTACCCCGGGGTACGCCGCATGGCGCAGCAAGATGGCCTGCAACGCGTGAGGGATGGCAGCACCACCTTGCCTTGGGCCACGGCCGAGGTGCTGCACATCGACAAGGCCGCGGGCAAGGTGGCGCTCAAGCATGGCGAGATCAAAAACCTGGACATGCCGCCCATGAGCATGGTGTTCCAGATCCAAGACCCCAGTCCACTCAACGGTTTGCATGTCGGTCAGAAAGTCCGCTTTCAGGCGGTTCAGGGGCAGGGCGCTTACTGGGTGTTGAAGATCGAGGCTGGGGCTGTGTGAGTGGGTTGAGATGGGGCAAGTTGGCATGACCCTGAAACGACGCTGACCCTGCGCAGGACAAAACCACCACCATGAAAAAAGCCCCGCAAGGCTTTCACCTTGCGGGGCTTTGTGGTGGGCCGGGTGAGGGCGCAAACCCTCAGTCCAGACAGCGGGGCACTTACATGCCCATGCCGCCCATACCACCCATGCCGCCCATGTCAGGCATGCCGCCGCCCATGGGGGCGTCGTCTTTCGGGGCTTCCGAAACCATGCACTCGGTGGTCAGCATCAAAGAGGCCACAGACGCTGCGTTTTGCAAAGCAGTGCGTGTCACTTTGGTGGGGTCCAGGATACCCATCTCGATCATGTCACCGTAGGTGTCGTTGGCCGCATTGAAGCCGTAGTTGCCCGAACCGGCCAACACTGCGTTCACCACCACCGAGGGCTCGCCACCGGCGTTGTACACGATCTCGCGCAGAGGCGCTTCGATGGCTTTCAACACCAGCTTGATGCCGGCGTCCTGGTCAGCGTTGTCGCCTTTGATGGTGCCAGCAGCCTGACGTGCACGCAGCAATGCCACGCCGCCGCCAGCCACGATGCCTTCTTCCACAGCAGCGCGGGTGGCGTGCAGGGCGTCTTCCACGCGGGCTTTTTTCTCTTTCATTTCGACTTCGGTGGCAGCGCCGACCTTGATCACGGCCACACCGCCAGCCAACTTGGCCACGCGCTCTTGCAGCTTCTCGCGGTCGTAGTCAGAAGTGGCTTCTTCGATTTGCACGCGCACTTGCTTGACGCGGGCTTCGATGTCGATCGCGGCACCTGCACCGTCGATGATGATGGTGTTTTCCTTGCCCACTTCGATGCGCTTGGCTTGGCCCAGATCGGCCAAAGTCACTTTTTCGAGGGTCAGGCCGACTTCTTCAGCGATCACTTTGCCGCCGGTCAGGATGGCGATGTCTTCCAACATGGCTTTGCGACGGTCACCAAAGCCAGGGGCCTTGACTGCGACAACCTTCAAGATGCCACGGATGGTGTTGACCACCAAAGTGGCCAAGGCTTCGCCTTCGACTTCTTCGGCAATGATCAACAAAGGACGGCCAGCTTTGGCAACGGCTTCCAGTGTGGGCAGCAGATCGCGGATGTTGCTGATCTTCTTGTCGAACAACAACACAAAGGGGTTATCCAGCAAAGCGGCTTGCTTTTCGGGGTTGTTGATGAAGTAAGGCGACAGGTAGCCGCGGTCAAACTGCATGCCTTCAACGACGTCGAGTTCGTTGTTCAGGCTCTTGCCGTCTTCCACGGTGATCACGCCTTCTTTGCCCACTTTGTCCATGGCGTTGGCGATGATTTCGCCGATGCTGGTGTCAGAGTTGGCAGAAATCGAGCCGACTTGGGCGATTTCTTTGCTGGTGGTGGTGGCCTTGGTGGCCTTCTTCAGCTCTTCGATCAAAGCAGTCACTGCTTTGTCGATGCCGCGCTTCAGATCCATGGGGTTCATGCCAGCGGCCACGTACTTCATGCCTTCGCGCACGATGGCTTGGGCCAACACGGTGGCAGTTGTTGTGCCGTCGCCAGCGTTGTCAGAAGTCTTGGAAGCGACTTCCTTGACCATCTGCGCGCCCATGTTTTGCAGTTTGTCTTTGAGTTCGATTTCCTTGGCCACAGACACGCCGTCTTTGGTCACGGTGGGGGCGCCGAAAGAGCGCTCCAGAACCACGTTGCGGCCTTTAGGGCCCAGGGTCACTTTGACCGCGTTGGCCAAAATGTTCACGCCTTCAACCATGCGTGCGCGGGCTTCGCCGCCGAAAATTACGTCTTTTGCTGCCATTTGAATTCTCCGGTTATGCGTTGTGCGATCAGCGTTGTGCGTACAAAGAAGATCAACTCAACGGGAACTTGATTAAGGGGTAAATACGGGAAAAACCAGGGTGCGCTCAACACTCAACGCTGAACGCTCAACCCCAGCATCACTCAACGACTGCGAACAGGTCTTCTTCTTTCATGACCAGCAGCTCGTCGCCGCCGACCTTGACGGTCTGGCCGCTGTACTTGCCGAACAACACGCGGTCGCCGACTTTGACGCTCAGGGCTTTGGTCTCGCCTTTGTCATTGGTTTTGCCAGGGCCGACGGCCAGGACTTCACCTTGATCGGGCTTTTCTGCAGCCGAGTCGGGGATCACGATGCCCGAGGCTGTTTTGGTTTCGCTTTCGATACGCTTGACGATCACGCGATCGCCCAAAGGACGCAGTTTCATGGAATCTCCTGGATTTGAAACAAGGGTTGAAAACAAAAGCACCCACTGCGGATGCTTTTAAACTTTGAGGAGTTTTGTTAGCACTCAACTCCATCGAGTGCTAATGATAAGGGCATTTGCCCAGGTTTCAAGATCCCCTGGGTTCAATGCGTCCCTTTGGAGGCAGGAGATTTGAGGCTGACTGCTTCCTGTGCATGGTCAAGGCCCAGCATGTAGCCATAGACCAAATCGGTACTGATGTCGTTTTCAAACAGGCTGATGGCTTTCGCCAAGTGCAAGGCGCTGGTGGTGGGCAAGTCATGGCTGTTGTAGACCACAATGTGGGCGTTCTGGATGGCGTCGTCCTGTAAATGCAGGGGGGAGCTGTGCAGCCATGGGATGCGGGCATCAATGAAAAAGACGCCGACGTTTTGGTGAATGTTCATCAAATCCAGGGGGTGGGTCATGACCTTGACCTGCGGCCATTCCTTGAGCAAGTTCAGGGCGGGAGTGAGGTCTTCGCTGCTGTGCAGGATGCAGACCAGTGGTTTGTCCGTGGCGGTTTGCGGGGTCTTGAAACCTTGCTGTTTGCAGTATTGGCTGAATGACGAAGACAGGATGCGCCGATGACCGCCTTGGGTGACAAAAGCCTTGAAGACACCGTTTTCGACCATGCGCTGGATGGTGCCTACGGACAGTCCAAGCAATTTGGCGGCTTGGCTGGTGCTGAAATACTCTTGCGTGGTCTTGTTGTTTCTCATCTCGTTTTCCTCAAATGGTGATGGGGTGTTGTGGGTTTGAAGTTTTTGCGTTGTTTGGATGGTATGGGCGGTCTGGCCAGATTGGGGGGTCGTGAACCGGTAGTGGCGGCTGCAAAAAACAGGTAATGCGGGTCATGGTTTCACCGGTGAATGTCGGCTGCATGGCCTTGCCAGCCTGTGACGCGGTCGTCTCGAATCGACAGGGCGGCACCTGCAGGTCACCACCGGCTGAGCGCGAAAGGTTGACTCAGGGTTGACGGGCGCCTGAGGCAAAATCCCACCTCATGTTGACTTGGTTCCGCTTCTTCTCTCATTGGCCTTTGTGGGCCTTGCACGCCTTGGGTTGGGTGGGCGGGTGGCTGGCCTGGTGTTTGTCGGGCACGTACAGGCAGCGCTTTTTGGACAATGCCCGACAGGCGGGCTTGGGCTGGCGGGCGTATGTGGGGGCCATCGGCCAGGCCGGATGCATGTCGGCAGAGTTGCCGCGTTTGTGGCTGGGCAGCACACCAGCCTTTGAATGGGCCGAGGACAGGGCTGCGGTGCAAGCCTATGGCGCTGGGCAAGGGGTGTTGTTTTTGACGCCGCACATGGGCTGTTTTGAAATCACCGCCCAGGCGCTGGCCCTGCGCTTTGCGCCCGCTCATGGTGATTTGACGGTGCTCTACCGTCCCTCGCGCCATGCCGGTTTGAACGAGGTCATGACGCAGGCGCGCAACCGCCCCGGGCTGGAGGCGGTGCCCACCACGCTGGCCGGTGTGCGTCAGATGATCAAGGCTTTGCGTGCCGGGCGTGCCGTGGGCCTATTGCCCGACCAGGTACCGCCCGAGGGCATGGGGCAGTGGGCACCGTTTTTTGGAAAATCGGCCTACACCATGACTTTGGCGGCGCGATTGGCCGCACAAACAGGGGCGAAGGTGGTGCTGATCTGGGGTGAACGTCTGCCCTGGGGGCGGGGCTACCGCTTGCACACCCAGGCACTTGGGCATGCGCTGTCGGCGGATCTGGACACAGCGGTGGTGCAGATCAACCAGGCCATGGAGGCGCTGATCTTGCAGTGCCCGAGTCAATACATTTGGGGCTATGCCCGTTACAAGCAGCCCCGCGCTGCATGAACCAATACGCAACACCATGGTGAATGTGCTGATCGCTTTTTTGCGCCTGTGCGCCCGTTTGCCGCTGCCTTGGGTGCGGGCTTTGGGCGCAGGGCTGGGCTGGTTGCTGTGGCATGTGGCGCGCAGCCGTCGCCACATCGTTCAGGTCAATCTGGAAAAAACCATGCCCGAGTTGTCGGCCACTGAGCGTGAGGCGCTGGCTTATCGGCATTTCATCGCTTTTGGCCAGTCGGTGATGGATCGGGCCTGGTTGTGGCACGCGCCTGAGGCCATGGTGCGCCAGCGTTTGCGTTGGGTGGGCGACCTGCAGGCCCTGACTGCGCCGGGGCCTTTGGTAATGTTGGCGCCGCATTTTGTGGGGCTGGATGCGGGCGGCATGGCCGTGTCGCTGGATGTGCCGGGGCCGGTAGCCTTCATTTTTGTGGGCCAGTCGCGCCCGGCGGTCGAACAATGGGTGCGCCAGGGGCGCGAACGTTCGGGCAATGTGCGACCGTATTTCAGGCACCAGGGCATGCGCCAGATTTTGAGTGGCATCAAAAAAGGCGAGCCCCTGCACTTGTCGCCGGACATGGATTTTGGGCGTGAGGAGTCGATTTTTGTGCCCTTTATGGGGGTGGACAAGGCGGCCACCTTGCCTTCGCTGTCTCGTTTGGCCAAAGTGGCTGGCGCCCGTGTAGTGCCGGTGGTCACGCGCATGACGGCGCAGGGCTATGACATAGAAATTCATCCCGCCTTGGTGAATTTTCCGAGCGCCGATGCACAGCAAGATACGGCACGCATGAACCGCCTGCTGGGCGACTGGGTGCGCACGATGCCCGAGCAGTATTACTGGGTGCACCGGCGCTTCAAGACCCGGCCCGAGGGCGAGCCGGGGTTTTACTGAACCGGGGGCAGCAAAAAGTCGGTGATTTCCGTGATCACCCGTTGCGGCTGCTCATGCAACACCCAGTGTGTGGCGTTTGCAATCGGCACCAGCGTCAAGTCGGCCACATGTGTGTCCAGCCCCTCAGTCAGACAGGGCAGCAAGGCGATGTCGTCTTGCGCCCAGAGTAGCAAAGTGGGCACTTCGATGCGCAGCATCTCGGGCGGCAGGCTGACCTGATCCACAGCGGGGTCTTGCGGTGTTGATGGGCGCAGCGGGGATGCCCGGTAGTAGTTCAAGGCGCCGTCCAGTCCGTGGGACCAGACTTCGCGGTAACGCGCCTGTAGCGCGGGCGTGAGCCAGGGCGCGGCTTTGGTGGCCAGGCTGTTGCCGCCGCTCCATTCGTTGTCATGGCCTTGTAGAAAGCCCAGCAGCAGCTCAAAGTGGTTGGCCGAGAGCTGGGCGGCCGAGTCGGCTTGCACCAGAAAGTTCATGTAGGCGCTGGCCGCCTGCTGCGCCGGGTTGTGCTGCATGGCCTGCACAAAGGGGCCGGGGTGCGGGGCGTTGATGACCACCAGTTGGCGCAAGCGCTGGGGGTGTTGGTTGGCCACGCTCCAGGCCAACGCGCCGCCCCAGTCGTGTGCCACCAGGGCGGCCAGGGGCTGGCCTTTGCCGCATTCGGCGTCGATCAGGGCGACGATGTCTTGCACCAGAAATTTGGCGCGGTAGGCCTTGACGTCGCTGGGGGCGCTGGATTTTTCGTAGCCGCGCAAATTGGGCGCAACGCAGCGGTAGCCGCCGTTTTCGGGGCGCGAAAAATGCAGCAGCAGCTCGTCCCAGACAAAAGCCGCCTCCGGAAAGCCATGCAGAAACATCAACACCGGGCGACCAGGTTCACCGCAAGCGCGGCAGCTCAGGGTGATGCCGTGAGGCAGGGTTTGTTGCCAAGTGTCGATCATCATGCGGTGTTTCCTTGAGGTTTCTTGTAGGTCGGGGCTTCAGCTCCGACGATTTCTTCTTCGGCACAGGCCCATGTCGTGTCTGAAGCCGTCGCCCGGCCCGTATCTCTTGCTTGGCAGACCCCAAGCGCCTGCATCGTCAGCCGCGTGCACTCACTCGTCCAGCGCTTCGGGTTCGTCTTCGGGTGGCTCAGCAGGCGCAGGGGCTGCAAGGCCTTCGGCAGGGTGTGTCCAGTCCCACAACAGTTGGGCCACCTCGTCCACACCTTGTTTTTTCAGGGCCGAAAACAGTTTCACCTCGCCACCACCAGCTTGCAGTCGTGCAATTGACAAGGCCTTGGCCTGTTCGGAGCGGGTCAATTTGTCGGCCTTGGTCAGGATGATCAGGAACTTCAGACCTTCTTCCACCCGGGGGCGAATGACTTCGAGCAGGATATCGTCCAGCTCGGTCAGGCCGTGGCGCGGGTCGCACATCATGACGATGCCCGTGAGGTTTTCTCGGCTGACCAAATAGTTGGCCATGACCTGTTGCCAGCGCAGCTTGTCCATTTTGGCCACGGCGGCGTAGCCGTAGCCGGGCAGATCGGCCAGCACCGCGTCGGTGATGCCTTGCTTGCCCAGTGCAAACAGGTTGATGTGCTGGGTGCGGCCGGGCTTTTTGGAGGCAAAGGCCAGCTGCTTCTTTTGCGTCAGGGTGTTGATGCAGGTGGATTTGCCCGCGTTGGAGCGGCCCACAAAGGCGATTTCGGGGGTGTCCATCGCGGGCAAATGGTGCAGTTGCGCGGCGGTGGTCAGAAAACGTGCGGTGTGCATCCAGCCCATGGGCGTGACCGCCGCAGGGGTGGCGGACACAGTTTTGGGCAAAGAGTGGGGAACGCGGGGACTGGAGCTCATAAATCGGGGGGCCTTGAGTCGTCAGGAAACTGACGCAGACCTCATTGTAGAATCCTTGGGTTTTGCGCCCCCCTTCTTCCAACTATTGGACGACGACCATGAAGTCAATTGTTTCTATCCTGAAGTCCGCCACTTTGGCCGCCACCACGTCTGTTGTCTTGGCGGGTACAGCGTTGGCGGCAGGCCCTGCCCCTGCAGCTGCCAAGCCTGATTTGGCCAAGGGCGAAGCCGCATATGCCATGTGCGTGGCTTGCCATGCAGCCGATGGCAACTCGACCACCCCGGTCAACCCCAAGCTGTCACAACAACACCCCGAATACCTGGTCAAGCAATTGCAAGAGTTCAAGTCGGGCAAGCGCGCCAACGCCGTGATGAGCGGCATGGTCGCTGGCTTGAGCGATGACGACATGCGCAACATCAGCTACTGGCTGGCCTCCAAAACTGCCAAGCCTGGTTTTGCCAAAGAAAAAGACACCGTCGCCATGGGTGAGCGCATCTACCGTGGTGGCATCCCGGACCGTCAGATCGCCGCTTGCGCCAGCTGCCACTCGCCCAATGGCGCGGGCATGCCTTCGCAATACCCCCGCTTGTCGGGTCAGCATGCGGACTACACCGCTTCCCAATTGGTCCAGTTCCGTGACGGCGTTCGCAAGAACAACCTCCAGATGACCCAAGTCGCTGCCAAAATGAACGACCGCGAAATCAAGGCCGTGGCCGATTACATCGCCGGTCTGCGTTGATCCACCCCACATTGCTGTGGGGGGTATCCCCTACCGCAATGGGGTCTTCCGTGAAGTTTCAACTTGCTGAGCCACAATCGCAGGCTCTGCCAGCGAAATTTGAAAAAAAAGGCCGGTTCACCGGCCTTTTTTGTTTGGCGTGGGCTGCGCTTTCTAAAGCTGCGCTGCTTTTGTTTTGTTGCCTCTTTGCCTGTTTCCAGCCCCTTCATCATGACGTCTGTTGCCTCCAGCCCTGAATCCGAGCGCGGCGCTTCCCGTTGGCAAGCCCTGCTGGAGTTGTTGTCGTCCATGCGCTTTGCCATTTCACTGTTGACGGTCATCTGCATCGCTTCGGTCATTGGCACAGTGCTCAAGCAAAACGAGCCCACCAACAATTACATCAACCAGTTCGGCCCTTTCTGGGCCGAGGTGTTTGCCACCCTCAAGCTCAACACGGTCTACAGTGCCTGGTGGTTCTTGCTGATTTTGGCGTTTCTGGTCATCAGCACCAGCCTGTGCATTGCGCGCAACACGCCCAAAATCCTGGCCGACCTGAAGAACTACAAGGAAAACATCCGCGAGCAAAGCCTCAAGGCTTTTCACCACAAGGCCGAAGGTGCTTTGAACGAGGCCCCCGAAGCCGCTGCCCATCGCCTGGGCCAGTTGCTGGCCACGGGGGGCTGGAAAGTGAAATTGCAGTCCCGCAACACGCCACAAGGCACAGGCTGGATGCTGGCCGCCAAAGCGGGAGCGGCCAACAAGATCGGTTACATCGCGGCGCACTCGGCCATCGTGCTGGTGTGTGTGGGCGGTTTGCTCGACGGCGACCTGGCGGTGCGCGCCCAGATGTGGTTTGGTGGCAAAGAGATTTACAACGGCGGTGGCTTGATCGCCGATGTGCCTGCTCAGCACAGGCTGTCCGAGCGCAACCCGGCCTTCCGGGGCAATTTGCTGGTGGCCGAAGACACGGCCTCGGGCACGGCCATCCTGAACCAGTCCAACGGCATCTTGCTGCAGGACCTGCCCTTTGTCATTGAGCTGAAAAAGTTCATCGTCGAGTACTACTCGACCGGCATGCCCAAGCTCTTTGCCAGCGACATCATCATCCACGACAAGGCCACCGGCGAGAAGCGCGAAGCGCGGGTCGAGGTGAATCACCCGGCCAGCTTCAAGGGCATCAACATTTACCAGTCCAGCTTTGACGACGGTGGCTCCAGCGTCAAGTTGCAAGCCGTGCCCATGGCAGCAGCCACCAAGTCGTTTGAGGTGGAAGGCACCATTGGCGGCAGCACCGACCTGAGCAATGGCAACGAAAAAATGAGCCTGGAGTTCACCGGGCTGCGTGTGATCAACGTGGAAAACATGGGCGGTGGCGCAGGCCCCGAGGGCACGGCGGTGGACGTGCGCAAGGTCGATCTGCGCAGCTCGCTGGAGGCGCGACTGGGCGCAGGTCACAAAACCACCCAGACCAAAGAGTTACGCAACGTGGGCCCGAGCGTGAGCTACAAGCTGCGCGATGCGGCCGGTCAGGCGCGTGAGTACAACAACTACATGTTGCCTGTGGACGCGGGTGACGGCGTGCCGGTGTTCTTGCTGGGCATGCGCGAGACGCCCAGCGAGTCCTACCGCTACCTGCGCCCCCCGGCCGACGAGAACGGCGAGTTGACCGGCTTCATACGCCTGCGCGCCGCCCTGGAGACCCCTGCGCTGCGCGAGCGTGCGGTGCAGCGTTATGCCCGCAAAGCAGTCGACCCGCAGCGGCCCGAGTTGACACAGCAGCTGGCCGATTCTGCTGCGCGTGCTTTGGGTTTGTTTGCCGGGCTGGAGCAGGTGCAGGGTAAATCGGCATCGGGCTTGCAGGCTTTGGCTGACTTTTTGGAAGCCAATGTGCCCGAGTCCGAGCGCCCCCGCGCAGGCGAAATGTTTGTGCGCATCTTGAACGGCACCTTGCTGGAGCTGGACACCGTGGCCCGTGAGCAAGCGGGTGCCAAGCCTTTGCCTGCCGACAAGGTGCAGGGCTTCATGTCACAGGCGGTGCTGGCCCTGTCCGACGCGCCGTTTTACCCCGCACCTATGACGTTTTTGCTGAAAGACTTCAAGCAGGTGCAAGCCAGCGTGTTCCAGGTGGCCCGGGCGCCGGGGCAGTCCGTCGTGTACCTGGGCTGTGCCCTTTTGATCCTGGGTATTTTTGCAATGCTGTATGTTCGTGACCGCCGTTTGTGGGTCTGGCTTTCGCCTCAGGGTGAGGGCGCACAAGCCACGGTGGCTTTGTCGTCCAACCGCAAGACCATGGACGTAGATCGTGAATTTGAACAATTGACTGCCCGTTTGCTGGGCCGCTCCGAGAAAACACCATGACCACTGTGACTTTGAATCCGGGCTATTTTTCCCGCCGCTCGGCATTGGACTGGGGCTTTGCCCTGCTGGCGCTCTTGGGCACGGTGTTCGCCTTCATCCGCTACCAGCACGCCATGGATGTGTACGAGCAAGGCATTTTGGTGGGCACTTTGCCGGCCGTCATCTGGCTGGGCTGGTTCTGGCGACCACTGCGTACCCTGATGCTGGTGGTTGCGGGCTTGTCGCTCTTGGCCATTTACCTTTACCAGGGTGATCTGGCACGGTCCGAGCAGGTGTTTTTGCTCAAATATTTCCTGTCCAGCCAGTCGGCCATCCTGTGGATGAGCATGCTGTTTTTCATCAGCACCATCTTTTACTGGGCGGGCATGTTCATCCGAGGTCAAGCAGACGCGATGGAGTCTTTGGGCTCGCGCATGGCTTGGGTGGCGGTGGGTTTGGCCCTGATTGGCACCTTGGTGCGCTGGTATGAAAGTCACCAGTTGGGACCTGACATTGGCCACATCCCGGTGAGCAACCTGTACGAAGTCTTCGTCATGTTCTGCTGGATGACGGCGGCCTTCTATCTGTATTACGAAGCCCACTATAAAACTCGCGCTTTGGGGGCGTTTGTGATGCTGGTGGTCAGTGCGGCTGTGGGCTTTTTGCTCTGGTACACGCTGGTGCGCGAAGCGCACGAAATCCAGCCGCTGGTGCCTGCCCTGAAAAGCTGGTGGATGAAGATTCATGTGCCGGCCAACTTCATTGGGTATGGCACCTTTGCCTTGGCCGCCATGGTGGCCTTTGCCTACCTGATCAAGCAAACCGCTGGCGAGACACGCTGGTACAAGCTGGCACCCTTGTGGCTGCTGGGCATTGTGCTGTGCTTTGAGCCCGTGGTGTTCCGCCAATCCGCCAACGACCAGACCAGCAGCTACTGGATGGTTTACTTTGGGGTGTCCGCCTTCATCGTGGCCGGCATTTTGTTGGGCCGCCGACGCATTGCCGAGCGTTTGCCCTCGTTCGAAATCCTGGACGATGTGATGTACAAATCCATCGCCGTGGGTTTTGCCTTCTTCACCATCGCCACCGTGCTGGGCGCCCTGTGGGCGGCCGAAGCCTGGGGCGGCTACTGGAGCTGGGACCCCAAGGAAACCTGGGCCCTGATCGTCTGGTTGAACTACGCCGCCTGGCTGCACATGCGCCTCATGAAGGGCTTGCGCGGCACCGTGGCCGCTTGGTGGGCGCTGGTGGGCTTGGGCATCACGACCTTCGCCTTCCTGGGGGTCAACATGTTCCTGAGCGGATTGCACAGCTACGGCACGCTCTGAACCTTGTTCCTCTGCTGGCATCGCCCCGGTGGGCGTTATTGGTAGGTCGGCGGATTCAGCCCCGACTTGGGGCCTGAATCAAAGCCAGCAATGTCCACAGGCACCAGACATTGCGCTTGGCATTACCATAGCGTCCCATTTTCATCACACACCTCTACACACTGGGAATCTCAGCATGGAATGCACAGTCACCTGGACCGGCGCTGCCGGTACCCGCTCGGGCATGGGCTTTTTGGCCGAAACAGGCTCAGGCCACATGATCGCCATGGACGGCGCGCCCGATGCCGTCAAGCCTGAAAACGGCGGCCAAAACCTGGCACCCCGCCCCATGGAAACCTTGCTCGCTGGCACGGGCGGCTGCACCGCTTATGACGTGGTTCTCATCTTGAAACGTGGCCGTCACGACGTGCGCGGTTGCAGCGTCAAGCTCAGCAGCGAACGTGCCGAAGTCGACCCCAAGGTGTTCACCAAAATCAATATGCACTTCACCGTGACGGGCAAAGCCATTCCCGCCAACGCCGTGGAGCGCGCCATTGCCATGAGCCACGAGAAATACTGCTCGGCCAGCATCATGCTGGGCAAAACGGCAGAGATCACGACCAGTTTTGATATGGTCGAAGCGGCTTAAAACCTTGAAAAAATGGAATTGCTTTCCATAAATTCAGGAAATCATGCGCCTTCGCACACTCAGCCAAACCATACACACGATCAGTCAGAGTTTTCCGGTGCTGATGGTCACGGGTGCCCGCCAGGTGGGCAAAACCACTTTGTTGGACATGTGCAGCGAAGGCACAAGATCCTATGTCACGTTGGACGATCTGGAAATGCGCCGTTTGGCTCAGCAAGATCCGGCGCTTTTTCTGCAAACGTGGCCCGCACCTGTGACGATTGATGAAGTTCAGCACGCGCCACAACTCTTCAGCGCCATCAAAATGGTGGTGGACAGAGACCCCAGGAACGGCTTGTTTTGGCTCACTGGCTCTCAAAAATTTCAGCTGTTGCAAGGCCTGACAGAGAGCCTTGCGGGCAGGGTGGCCATTGCGGATTTGCTCGGTTTGTCTCAGGCCGAGCAACAAGACCGGGCCCTTCAATCGCTGCCTTTTGTGCCAACGTCAGATTGGATGGCTCATGCGCGCAGCGCGGCCAAAGACATGCCCCTGAAGGCGCTGTATGAGCAAATCTGGATGGGCTCTTATCCGCGCTTGCTGAGGCAAGGCCCTCAAAGCCGCGATGTCTTTTACCGCTCTTACGTTCAAACCTATATTCAGCGTGATGTGCGCGATCTACTCAAAGTTTCTGATCCCCTGAGTTTCCATCGTTTTTTAAGTGTGGTGGCCGCCAGAACCGGGCAACTGCTCAACTATGCCCATCTGGCCAATGAAGTAGACATCGACACCAAAACAGCCAAGGCCTGGTTGTCAGTGCTCGAAGCGTCGGGTCTGGTGTATTTGCTGCAGCCTTATCACCGCAATTTGACCAAGCGAATGATCAAGTCGCCCAAGCTGTATTTCCTGGACACAGGTTTAGCTGCTTATTTGACGAAATGGGGCTCCCCCGAGGCGCTGGAAGCAGGCAGCATGTCCGGCGCGATCCTGGAGACTTGGGCGGTCACCGAAATCCTCAAAAGCTATTGGCACAACGGAAAAGAGGCACCCATTTACTTTTACAGGGACACAGAACAAAAAGAAATTGACCTGCTCATTGAGGTCAATGATGTGATGTATCCCGTAGAAATCAAGAAAACTGCAGCGCCCTCTGCTCAAATTGGTAAAGCATTTTCGGTCGCCGAGAATTTGGGCAAAACCATAGGGCATGGCGCCGTGCTCTGCTTTACGCCGCGAGATGTGCCCTTGTCAGCCACTGTGACCGCCATTCCCTTGGCTTATTTGTGAGTCGGTAGCGCTCATGTTATTGATCCGGCCCTGTGAAGTTTGCAGGGTGACTTCAATCTTGCACCTTGTGGGAGCTAGCCCTGCTGGCGATCAGACGCTTGTGCACCACAAGCTTTTCGCTTGGCTGGCAAGCTCCCACAAAATCCTCCCAACGGGCAACACACGGCTCAGACTTCATCGGGCCGAATCTATAGCCAATGACGGCAATCCAGCCCCGCCATCAAACCCGGTGCGCTACCGTCGTCATCACCTTGGCGGCTGCCTTCATCAGGGCTTTAACGGGAGCGGGTAGCTCGACAGCCCCAGCTTTTTGCGCCATCTGGGCGTGAGAAATTTCGTCCGTTTTCATTTGCGTCACGATGGCCCTTGAGGCCGCATCGGCCGCTGGCAGGCGGTCCATGTGGCTTTGCAGGTGGGCTTCCACTTGCCGCTCGGTTTCAACCACAAAGCCCAGACTGACTCGGTCTCCGCCCAACTTGCCAGCTGCATAACCAATGGCAAAAGCCCCGGCATACCAAAGCGGGTTCAGCAGGGAAGGGCGGTCTTTCAATTCATTCAAGCGCTGCTGCGTCCAGGCCAGATGATCGGTCTCTTCGCGGCTGGCCTCTGCCAGTTGCGCTCGCAAGGTGGAGCTCTTGCAGGCCAGCGCCTGGCCGGTGTAAAGCGCTTGGGCGCAGACCTCACCCACATGGTTCACCCGCATCAGGGCCGCTGCCTCGCGCCGATCGGGCTCGCTCAGCATCGCCTCAGGGGCTGTGGCCGTGGGCGTCGGGCGACTGGCACGGGGCTCGGCCCACAAGGTGCGCAAAGCACTGTCAGCGGCCAGGATCAAAGCATTCATTGTCATGGGAGGAGTTTAAAGGGTCAGACCTCATGCGATGGTGTGGTCCCAGACCGTACACATGAGCAAAACCCAAATTTAAGCAGTCCGCACCTTTGCCAGCGGCAAGAACAGCCAGCGCGATGACTCAGGCAGAGCCAACAACCGATGGTGCAAATAAAAAGCTTTTGCAGCCTCGCCCTTGGCCGCTAGCACCAAGGCATCCGCTGCGTTCTTTGCGAATGATGCACGGTTTAATACATCAGCCAACGGTGCGCCGCTCAAACCTTGTCCTTGTCATGATTGATCGCCGCCGCCCGCCGCGATAGACCCAAGCACACCACCACCGATCGCCCCGAGGGCGTGGCTCTTACCCACGTTCAAAGATGAATAACGCCCACACTCAACCCTGGCTCAGTGGATGGGTGAAGCGCACGGCTGAAATTCACACGCAAACGCATGGCCACTGGGTGGGCGCTTGTCCTACAAGTGATCAGGGTCCAAAAACCTGAACCACCGATTCAGGGCGCAATGGCAAAACGCCCAACGATCGTTTTGAACAAGTTGGAAGAAACGGTTGGGATGAAAATGAATCAAATGGCAAACGTTTCAAGGGTTTGAAGGTTTAAAACCGTGCTTAAGTTGTTGATTTAAGTGATTAAAATAGTAAATTCGTTGTTACCCATAAGGGTAAAACCTCAGTCATGTTGCACGATTGCAACGGAAAGCCCTTTTCTTTTTCAAAAACCTTGGAGAAGGCCAATTGCTCTGGTGCAATACACGCAACCTTCCGGATTTGGAGGTTGGCTCAGGGTTCTGAGAGGTGATAAACACCCAAGGAATTCCGAGCCCTTGTTTAACCTTGGAGAAACTTGCAATGAAAAAATCTCTGATTGCTCTGGCTGCTGTGGCCGCCACAACAGCTTTCGCACAATCTTCTGTGACCATCTCTGGTCAGTTGGATGCTGGTTTCAGCTCGATCAAAGCGGGTGATGACTCAACTGCCAACACCATGAACACCGGTATCCACGGTGCTTCGCGTCTGCGTTTCGTCGGCGTGGAAGACTTGGGCGGCGGCAACAAAGCCAACTTCTGGCTGGAAATGCAACCTAACCTCCAAACTGGTGCAACATCAGCTGACTTGTTCAACCGTGGCGCATGGTTGGGTGCTTCCGGTGGCTGGGGCGAATTGCGTTTGGGCCGTCAAGGCACCAACACCATCGGCGCAATTTGCACGATTGATCAGCACGGCTGCTACTCCGGCTTCTACGGCGGCGGCATCTTGTTTAGCGGACAAGCTGCTCCAGGCGTCACTGGTGCTGGCTGGATGTTGGCTAACCCCACACGCGGTGGCACTCAAGCGGCTTCGACGGTTGGCGCTTCTGCTGACTCCACACGTTACGTGAAAGCCATTCGTTACAGCCTGCCAACATTGGTGCAAGGTCTGTCGGTCAACGCTACTCAAGCTTTTGGCACTACAGCTACAGCTACAGCAGGTGCCGCAGGCAACAGCATGGGTTTTGACGCCACCTACGCAAACGGCCCTCTGGCTGTGGTGTTTGCTTACCAAAAAGCTGACGCAGATGCTGGCAAAGACCAAACCGGCAAGTTGACCACTCTCGGTGCAACTTATGATCTGGGCATGGCCAAACTGGGTGCTGGCTTGCAGCAAGAAACTGCAGCAGGTACAGCAGTTGCATTCACAAAGGGTGAGTCTTACGCTCTGACCGCCACTGTGCCTATGGGCGCTTTGACACCTTACATCAAGTTCGGTGAGCACAAGTACTCCGGTGGTACCTTGGGTAGCGTGACCAATGCCAAGATTGCTAACGTTGGTGTGCGTTACGCTCTGAGCAAGCGTAGCTTGGTGTATGCAGACTACGTCAACAACTCTGCTGGTGTGACTGGTGCTGCACAGAAGTCCATGACTTCTATTGGCCTGCAACACAGCTTCTGATTTGATGCTGACACAAGTCAGCTGAAAAAAATAGAAAAAGAAACCCACCGTGGCAACACGGTGGGTTTTTTTATACGCGAAGCCAAGCCCAACGGAGGTCGGTACTCGAAGGGTCCGACCATTGCCTACTCAGGCATTGAAGTCTGCATCAGGTCTGAAGTGGACCCCGAATTTGGGACAAGTGTTGAAGTGCGACACTGTCTAAAGAAATGGGTGACCAATGACTGAAACAAAAAAATGCGCAGGCTTCATTCACCCGAGCTCTCGGCCAAGGTGGGACTGGATGCGCTTGGTGGCATGAAGACCATCAACCCAATCGCCCAAGAGAACGATGTCCATACCATGCAGGTTCGCCAATGGAAACGCGACATCCAAGACCAGGCCAAAAGTCTGTTTGAAGGCAAGCGTGGGATACAACCGGTATCTGCCGAGAGTGCGCAGGTGCGGCTTTACGGTGAGATCGGGCGCTTAAAGATGGAGCTGGACTGGCTCAAAAAAAGTCCGTGATCTGCCTTGCCTGTATAGGCGCCCATGCCGATGTAGTGCATAAGCGCGAGTGCGAACTCGCTGGCGTGTCGCGCATGACGGTCTGCGTCAAGCGCTATCACTGTTCACCACATAGGAGTCACCCCGTTTTCGGCTTATACGCGCCATTGCGTTTTCGGCACATAGGAGCCAGCCAGGGGCGCTCAGCAGACATCTCGAACGCGTCGAACTGTCGTGAATAATTGGGATCTGACCCCAATTCAATTGGGATCGGACCCCAATTCACTGATGCGGCGAACGCATTAGGTCCATTAGGCCTTTGCGATTCAAAGCCATCTATAGATTCGGCCGATGAAGTCTGGGCCGTGTGTTGCCCGTTGGGAGGATTTTGTGGGAGCTTGCCCTGCAAGCGAAAAGCCTGTGGTCCATGTAATTGTGGTCAGATCCAACTTGTCACTGCATCTGTTTCAACACAGTTTGTTGGGGACAGCCCACACCATCATCGAGCACCCGCAGCAATTGCCGCTCACAGAGAGACGTACTGCGTTCGCTGTGTCAATTGTCACCACATAGAGGTCCAATAAGGTCCTTAATTGGGATCTGACCCCAATTACCCTTACCCCAATTACCCCAATCACCCCACGCCCGGTCACCTTCACTCAGTTGCGCAACACTCAAGCTCACTGTGAACAGCTCGCAGAGGGACTTGCACCCACAGGTGTGCGCCCACCAAAAAAAACCCACCGTGTTCCCACGGTGGGTTTTAAGCATTTCAAATCTTCAGCTGACTTGAGCCAGCGTCAAATCAGAAGCTGTGCTGCAGACCCAAAGAAGTCATGCTCTTGATGCTTGGAGCAGCTGTTGCTGTTTGTGCGTTAAACAGGAAGTCTTCTTTCTTGACACCGTTGTTTACGTAGTCAACATAGACCAGAGTGCGCTTGCTCAGTGCGTAGCGAGCACCAATATTGGCGACTTTAGCCGATGTAAAAGTGGAGTTATCACCCATAGTGTACTTGCGCTGACCATACTTGACGTAAGGTGTCAGTGCACCCATAGGCACAGTCACAGTCATGCCGAATGCCACTGCATCTTTGAACAGTGCGTTGTCCGTAGCTTTTTCTTTCTGGTAGCCCAGACCCACCTTGGCAACCGTCAGGTCGTAAGTGCCACCGATAGTCATCAAGTCACCGCTTGGCTTCGCTGCACTACCAGCAGCAGTGTATTCGGCTTGAGCTTTTTGATATGCACCCACCACAGTCAAAGGACCAGCAGTGTAAGCACCATCAAAGCCATAGGTGTTGCCATTGGTACCGCCTTGGCCGATTAAAACGTTACTCTGTCCGAAAGCATAAGCAGCATTCAAAGACAAACCAGCCACAAATGTAGGCAATGTGTAGCGAACTTGGTTGATATAACGTGTGGAGTCACCAGCTGTCGACGTGGCTTGCGAAAGTGCACCAGTGTTGGTAGCTTGGCCTTTAGCGGCAGCTACAGTTGTGATACCAGGTGTTGGGTTAGCCGCAAACAAAGAAGCACCCATAGCACCAGGTGCTGCTTGACCGCTGAACAACAGACCACCGCCGTAGAAGCCAGAGTAGCAACCATGCTGGTCGATCGTGCAAATTGCGCCGATGGTGTTGGAGCCTTGACGGCCAGCACGGATCTCACCGAAACCGCCCTTCAGGCCAGCCCAGGCGCCACGGTTGAACAAGTTGGCGCTGGTGCTACCGTCAGCCAAGTTGGGTTGCATTTCCAGACGCCAGTTAGCAGACATACCGCCGCCCAAGTCTTCAGTACCAGTGAACCAGACGCGGGAAGCGCCGTGGATACCGGAACCCAGGTTGGACACCGACTTGTCGTTTGCGTAGCTGATAGATTGAAGGCCAACGTCCAATTGACCGCCAATGGTGACAGAAGATTGAGCGAATGCACCAGTGGCTGCCAATGTAGCCAGAGCAGCTACATTGGATTGCGATTATTAGTGCTTTCCCGTACAGATTAATCAAACAGTCTGTAGAAGACTAGCCGTATGACCTCAACCTATATCAATGCTTGCAATCTCATTGGCTTGCAAGAGTTTTTAAGTAATCCCCAGCTTATTGTGGACGCTTGCGGCGCATCTTCATTGCTGGTTTTGAATGAGAACAAGCCCGCTTTTTATGTGTTGAACATTCAAAGTTGGAATGACATCAGCTGCCAATTGGGCAATGTCAAAGTCCAGGGTTTTGAAATGCCTGGCGTCCAACAAACAGCCTTACACATACCCGACGTACACCCCGTCAAACCAAGGTCTGCACCCGTGGTTGAACGGGTCTCTGATCAGCGTGCCTTTGAAAAAAAGAACAATTTCACAGCGCTGGCTGAAACGCTGCTCGATTTGGAGTGGGAGCGCGTTGCGCGCAAAGAATTGAGCGCGTCTTCGGTAGGCATTCAGAAGAACAGGCTCGATGCCCATGTGTTGCCATTTTTCAGATACGTGCCACCCACTCAAGTGACCCACGTCGATTTGGACGGGTTTGTGTCGCGATTGACAAAGCATGGATTGAGTTCCACCACCATTTCCCAATATTTTGTGTTGGTTCGAAAGTTGCTCAAATTGGCCACGCGCCTGGGGCTTTTAAAAGAAGTCCCCGAGTTCCCAAAAATCAAAGTGGTCACGCAACCTCGGTCGTCACTGTCGCTGCAGGAGTACAGCAAACTCGCCCGAACCGCGTTGAAGATGTCTCGATCCAAAATGGTGTCGCCAGAACTCAAATCAACTGACGGTCAAAGAGAGCGGTTTTGGGTGGCAAGCCGAAACCGTTTGTTGGCGCCTGACATGTTTTGGGCTATTCGTTTCATGGCCAATAGTTTTGTCAGGCCAGGCGACCTACGGCAGCTCAAGCACAAGCATGTGACGGTCGTGCGTGGTCAAAATGTTTATTTGCGGATGAACTTGCCCGAAACCAAAAAACACGACAAACCGATAGTGACGATGCAAGCCTCTGTGCAGGTGTACGAGTCGCTTCTTCGGTATCAAACAACACAGGGCTTTGGCGGACCTGAGGACTACCTGTTTTTGCCTGCAGAAAATGACCGCGACTATGCCTTGGCGGTGCTGGGGTTTTGGTTCAAATGGGTTATGCGTGAGGCCGGTTTGGCCAACACCGATGAGAAGAACCGCCCCAAAACACTGTATTGCTTAAGGCACACGTCGATCATGTTCAGGTTGCTCTACGGTCAAGGTATCGACATGCTGACTTTGGCACGCAATGCCAGAACATCGGTGCAAATGATTGAACGCTTTTATGCCTCATCGTTGGCAGGTGAGATGAATGTGGCCATGATCCAAAGCAGGCGTCCCGGAAAAGGGTAAGCGTTAATTGGGATCTGACCCCAATTAAAAGCACACAAGCGTCTGATCGCCAGCAGGGCTAGCGCCCACAAGGTGCAAGATGGAAGTCACCCTGCAAACTTACAGGGCCGGATCAATAGGTGGATTGGCGATAGCGTTTCCACAGCGGCGGCACGATCAGCAAAAGTGCTGCCACTGCCATCAGGCTGCCCGACAAAGGCCGCGTGAAGAAAGTGGACCAGTCGCCTTGGCTGATGGTCAGCGCCTGGCGCATCGATTGTTCACCCAAGGGGGCCAAAATCAGGCCCACGATCAGCGGCGCGGCCGGGAAGTCAAAGCGCCGCATGATGTAACCCAGCAGGCCGAACACAAACAGCAAGCCCACATTGAAGACCGAGTTGCCTGCGCCGTACACGCCAGCGGTGGAGATCACGATGATGCCCGCGTAGAGCCAAGGCGGCGGAATCTTGAGAAGTTTGACCCACAGGCTGACCAGCGGCAGGTTGAGCACCAGCAAGATCACGTTGCCGATGTAGAGGCTGGCGATCAGGGTCCACACCAGGCTGCCTTGTTGGCTGAACAGTTGCGGGCCGGTCTGGATACCGTAGCCTTCAAAGGCAGACAGCATGATGGCGGCGGTGGCAGAGGTGGGGATGCCCAAAGTGAGCAGTGGCATCAACACACCCGCTGCGGCGGCGTTGTTGGCCGCTTCAGGCCCGGCCACACCTTCGATGGCCCCGTGGCCGAATTCTTCGGGGTGTTTGGAGAGTTTTTTCTCGGTGTAGTACGACAGCAGCGTGGGCAGTTCGGCCCCGCCTGCGGGCATGGCACCGATGGGGAAGCCAAAGAACGCGCCACGGAACCAGGCTTTCCACGAACGCGCCCAGTCTTGTTTGCTCATCCACAGGCTGCCCGAGAGTTTCATGACTTCGCCGCCTTTGGACTCGCGCCCTTGCCAAGCCAGGTACAGCGCTTCGCCCACGGCAAACAGGCCCACGGCCGCCACCGTCACCTCGATGCCGTCCAGCAGTTCGGGGCGGCCAAAGGTGAAGCGGGGCTGGCCGGTTTGCAGGTCCACCCCCACCATGCCCAAGAGCAAGCCCAGGCCCAGCGCCACCAGGCCGCGCAGCATGGAGTTGCCCAGCACGGCCGACACGGCCACCACCGACAAGACCATGAGGCTGAAGTATTCGGCCGGGCCAAAAGCCAGAGCCGCTTCGACCACCCAAGGGGCCACAAAAGTCAGGGCCAGTGTGCCGATGGTGCCGGCCACAAAGCTGCCGATGGCCGCAGTGGCCAGCGCTTGGCCAGCCCTGCCACGCCGGGCCATTTTGTTGCCCTCAAGGGCCGTGACCACGGCCGCTGATTCGCCCGGGGTGTTGAGCAAGATGGAGGTGGTCGACCCCCCATAGGCTGCGCCGTAATAAATGCCTGCGAACATGACGAACATGCTGGTCGCGGGCACATGGTAGGTCAGGGGCAGCAGCAAGGCGATGGTCAGCGCCGGGCCAATGCCGGGCAGCACGCCGACCAGGGTGCCGACAAAGCAGCCCACAAAGCCCCACATCAAGGTGGTCGGTTGCAAGGCAATGGCAAAGCCACCCATCAGGGCGTCAAAAGCTTCCATGGGGAATCCGATCTATGTACGTTTTGCGTTGGGCGTCGGGCGTTGAGCGTTCTGGGGGTGTCTCGGCGTTGATGGCCCTGTAGGTGCGGCGCCCTCGCCGCGATGAACCGTCCCGAGGGCGAAGCTCTCACTCAAATCCACCAAGGCAGAGCAGGCCCCAGGCCCACACCCAACAGCTGCGCAAACACAAACCAGAAGGTGCTGGCAATGGCGGCGCAGATCAGGGCCGATTTGAGACCCAGGGGCGCGTCAAACGCGCGGGCCACGCCCATGCCGCAAAGGGTGCCGGGAATGACAAAACCCAAGGGCATCACCAGCACGATGAAGGCCACGCCACCGCCCAGCAAGCTGAGCACACGGATGTTGGCGCCGGGCAGAGGCGACTGGTCTGGTGCCTGGCTTTCGTCGGTTTGGCGACCGCGCCAAGCGCTCACGCCGTACAACACGGCGAAAACACTCAGTGCTGCCACGATCACCCCCGGAGCCAGCACAGGACCCACGGTCATCTGCATCATGGATACAGGAATGACCGAGACCTGCCAAGCGGCCACCCCGCAAAGGACAGCCAGCAAAAGGGCTACGCGAAAAGGCGTCATGCCAGGCCCAGTTCTTTCATCAGGACTTCCTTGTCGGCAATGTCCTTGGCCAGGTCGCGCTCAAACGGGCGCTCGGTCATGAAGGCGTCGGTCCACTTGCGTGTTTCCAACTCTTGCTTCCACTGTGCAGACGCGTTGAGTTTGGTCACGAAATCGATCATGGCTTCGCGCTGAGCCGCAGAGATGCCGGGGGGCGCAAACACGCCACGCCAGTTGGACTCGGTCACGTTGATGCCCAATTCGGTCAGGGTGGGCACGTTCACGCCCGGAATGCGGCGCTTGCCGGACACCGCCAGCGGGATCATGCGGCCGGCCTTGATTTGTTCTTCAAATTCAGAGTAGCCCGAAATACCGGCCGACACCTGGCCACCCAAAATGGCAGCGTTGGCGGGGCCTCCGCCTGCAAAGGCCACATAAGCGGCTTCGCGGGGGTTTTTGCCCAAGGCCTTGATCAGCATGCCCAAAATCAGGTGGTCGGTGCCGCCTGCGCTGCCACCTGCGACCGACACGGCCTTGGGGTTGGCCTTGATGGCAGCTTCGAGTTCTTTCCAGGTCTTGATCTTGCCGCTGGCCGGGACCGCGATCACGCCGGCTTCTTCGGTCAGGCGGGCAATCGGGGTCACGTCCTTGATGGTCACGGGGCTCTTGTTGGCAATGCCCGCACCGATCATGACCGAGCCGCCGATCATCAGGCTGTTGCCTTGGCCTTTGCGCTGGTTCACGTAACGGGGCAGGCCCACCATGCCGCCTGCGCCACCGACGTTTTCGAACTGCATGGTGCCGACCAGGCCAGCGGCTTTGGCGGCGCGTTCGATGGCGCGTGCCGTGCCGTCCCAGCCGCCGCCGGGGGCTGCGGGCACGAACATGTTGATGCTGGCGATCAGGGGCTTGGCTTGCGCCCATGCGGGCAGGGCCATCGATGCGCCTGCGGCAGCGCCGAGGGCGAGGAAGTCGCGTTTGGAAAGGGACATGCGGGTCTCCTGTGTGAAAATGAAACGTCGTTTCTGCTGGGTATAGGCCATGGGCAGGTCCTGTGCAGATGCGGTGATTTTGGTGTGCTGCTGGCGGTGAAACTGTCAAACAGCTGTCAATTGCGTTCAGTGAAAACCCTCGAAACCCCCATGACCCCCCGAATCTTGTTGGTGGAAGACACGCCCGACATTGCCCTGTGGCTGGGCACGGCTTTGCGTCAAGGGGGCATGGCGGTCGAATTTGCCACCGATGGCCATGAGGCCGACCGCTGTCTGCAGGCGGGCCATGGTTTTGATGCGGTCTTGCTCGATTTGCAGCTGCCCGGGCAAGACGGCCTGAGCGTGTTGCAGGCCTTGCGTGCGCGGGGCGACAGCGTGCCGGTGCTGATTTTGACGGCGCGTGCCAGCGTGCCCGACCGGGTGCTGGGCCTGAACATGGGGGCCGACGATTACTTGCCCAAGCCTTTTGATTTGAGTGAACTCGAAGCCCGTTTGCAGGTCTTGCTGCGCCGCCAAGGCCGCGCCAAAACCACCGCCCTGCGTTGGGGGCCGCTGGAGATGCAGTCCGACACCGGCGAGGTGCAGCTGCACGGGCAGCCGCTGGCGCTGACCCAGCGTGAGGCGGCGGCGCTGCGCGTGTTGCTGGCTTCGCCCCAGCGCACCGTGAGCAAAGAGCAGCTGCATGCCGAGGTGTTTGCCGACGAGCATGCCGGGCTGGATGCGGTGGAGGTGCTGATTTACCGCTTGCGTAAAAAGCTCGAATCGGCCGCGCTGGTGCCCGGCGCAGCGACCGATGTGGCGATCACCACCTTTCGTGGCATGGGTTACATGCTGACCCAAGCGGTCAAGCCGTCACAGGCTAAGCCCCCATGAGCGCTTTCCCATGAGCGATTCCCCGCAGTTTGGGACACCTTCTGCCACGTCCTTGCGCAGGCGCTTGCTCAGCTGGATTTTGTTGCCGCTGGCCGGCCTGATTGGCATCAACGCCTGGGTGGGCTACGGCAACGCGGTGCAGGCGGCCAACGAGGCCTATGACCGGTCTTTGTATTTGGCCGCCCGCACGCTGGCCGAAGAGCTGGAGTGGCGCGAGGGCCGCCTGCAACTGGATGTGACCAAGGCGGCCGGCTATCTGTTTGAAAACCACACCGGCTCGCGCTTGTTTTACAAAATCACCACTCCCGGTGGCCAGTGGCTGGCGGGGGTGGCCGCATTGCCCGATGTGCCTGACCGCGCCCAGTCGGCGGTGAAGTTTTTTGCGCTGGTTCAGTTTGCTGACGGCCAATACCTGAGCCAGCCAGTGCGCCTGGCGCAGCTCATGCATGTGGTGGAGGCTGATGCGAGTGGCGCTGTGGCCAATCCCATGGAGCCGCTGGTCAAGATCACTGTGGGCGAGACCATGGAGATGCGCCAGCAACTGATTGAGCACATTTTGTGGGACACCTTGGGCAGTCAGGGCTTGCTGTTGTTGGCTGCCGCTTTGCTGGTGGTGTGGGGCGTACAGCGCGGCATTCGTCCGCTGGAGGCGTTTCGTCAGCAACTGGCCCAAAAAAGCGATGACGATTTTTCGACCATCGAGCCGCCGGATTTGCCGCGCGAGTTGCGCCCCTTGATCGACACCCTGAACAGCTATCTGGACCGTTTGGGGCGTTTGATCGATATTCGCAAACGCTTTTTGGACAACGCCGCCCACCAATTGCGCACGCCCCTGACTGCCCTCAAAACTCAGCTGACCTTGGTGCAGCGCAGCGCTGAGTCCGAACAGATTCAGACTTTGGTGGGGGCGGCACGCCAGACCACCGACGATGCGGTGCGACTGACCGAGCAACTGCTGGCCTTGACCCGCGTGGAACATGCCCAGGAATTGCACAGCCCGCAAACCGTGGACTTGATCGCTTTGGCCCGTCAAGTCACGCAAGAGCATTTGCTGCGGGCGCATCAGTGCGGTCACGATCTGGGGTTTGAAACCACGGTGGCGCAAGGGCAGCGGTGTGAGGTTCCGGGTGTGGCGCTGCTCTTGCATGAGGCGCTGAGCAACTTGCTGGACAACGCCATCCACCACTGCCCAGCAGGCGCACACATCACGGTCAGGGTGGGCCTGCACTGGGTGGAGGTGCAAGACAGTGGACCCGGCATCGCTCTGGCGCACCAGGCCCATGTGTTTGAGCGCTTTTACAGGGCTGCTGCCGCTGGCGTTTCAGGCAGTGGCCTGGGCTTGTCGATTGTTCAGGAAATTGCCAAACAACATGGGGTGCAATTGCAGCTGAAAAGCCCCGTGTGCGTGGCAGGCGGCACAAGCATTCGCATGGACTGGCCCCAGCTTGTTGCGGGGCCAGTCAGTGCGTCGGGCAAGGATCAGAAAACGTAAGTCAGTGACGCAAACAGGCGCCAGTTGTTCGGCGTGGACTCGATGTTGTAACTGGTCCAAGCTGAATAGCCGCCCAGGCCCTTGGCCAAAGACAAGCTGTAGCTGGCTTTTTGTACGCTTCCCGACAATTGCACGCCCAAGGCTTGCAAGGCGTACTTGCTTTGCCACTCGGTGCCGTTGTTCAGCGGGTTTTTCAGCTTGATCAGGCCTGCGTCATAAAAACCGCCTACCACCATGCCATTGCGCAAGCGGCGGTTCAGCTCCAGCGAGGCCACGGCACCGTCGTCACCCGTGCCGTCCACAGAGGTGTAGGCCCGCACGCCACCGATGCCGCCCAAAGAGAGTTGGTTGTAAGCGTCCAGACGTGCCGAAGTCAGTTGTCCTCGGAACTTGAACACCGAGTACAAGCTGCCTTCTTGGTTCCATGACTTCAGGTTCCTCAGTGCCAAATCGAGTTTGGCGTAGGGGCCTGGATTGACCTGGCTTTGACCTTCAATCAGGCTGTAGTGGCCGAGGGTGTATGTGAACTCGGCGCGGCTGGAGTCGCGGGTGAGTTTTTCGTTATCGGCGGTGATCCGCAGCCGGAACTGGTTGTCGTGCACGCGGGTGGTGACGGCGCCAGTGCTCTCCAGGGTGCTGCTGCCCTGACGGGCGGCGATTTCCACGCTTTGCTTGAATGCGAAATCCCGGAAACCGCCGTGGATGCGGGTGATGCCCAAGCCCATCTCACCACTGCGGCCCAGGGTGGTGGATTGCCCACCCAAGATGTTGCGGCTGTTGGAGCCAGCTGTCCAAACACGCCAGCGCGATTGAGAGCCTTCAATAGCCGACTCGTATTCGCCACGTCCGTAGATGATGCCCTCGGATTTTTGGCCCACCAGGCTCAAACTGGCTTTGGGCTCATGACCGCCAATCACCAAGGAGCCCATGACCTGAGGAATGCCAAATTGGCGCAGGCCGTAGTTGTTCAGCTGAACCACGCCATCAAGCACTTTGCCCATGCGTTTGGGGGCCTCGGCCATGTTGACGATCAGGTCGATTTGCTCGGGGCCCACGGCGCGGATCGTGGCGTCCAGCTCAATGGGCAAGTCGTAGCTGGCCGAATCGAGGCGCTGGTCCAGGCCCAGGGTGTCCACGGGCATGTTGGCCTTGAAGTCCTGTTCAAAGCGCTGGGTGATCAGTGCACCATAGGTTTGCAGCAAGGCCGGATTTTTGGCAATCACCCGCACGGCGTTGATCTTGGGGCGGAGAATTTTGACCACCAAGATGCTGCCACCGTTAGATTTTTTGATCTCGGTTTGTGCATATGACAAGAAACCCAGGCGGCGGGATTCTTCAAACAACCAGCCATTGAAGTTTTGCAGTTCATCGGTTGTGACAGGCTTGCCAATTGAGCCCGCCCAGTATTTCTGGATTTCGTCTTGCAGGGCTGCACTTTGAATTTCCAACCCCAACAAGCGGTCAATCGACTCCGCGTTTTCCAGACCCAGCACGTCGATGTTGGCCAGTGGCTTGACTTTGGGCTTGGGCAGCTGTTTGATGGATTGGTCGATGTTTTGCTGAATGCTGCCCGGAGGCGGATTTGTTGTGGAGGTTTGAGCCCAGGCTTGGCCCAAAGCGGCCTGAAGTAAAGAGGCAAAAGTGATCAGTTTGAAAGTGTGTTTCATGGTCAATTCAAGACTTGCAAGTACGCGGGGTGCGGCACGAGGGAGTTGGATGGATTTGTGATTTAAAAAGTGAAATTAATAACTATAAAGTGTTTGTTAATTTAATTTCATAAAATTTTTAAAGTCATTCATTGGGAATCGTGAAACATGAGTCGGGCGCATCAGGGCCGTGTTGAAGCCGGTGTGTGTCAGGCGTGCTGTTTGATTTTGAACAAAACCCATAGCGCAGGAAGCTGTCTGAGGTCTGAGGTCTGAGGTCAAATTCAACTGTTTGTCGAAGGGGTCAGGCACATTTCGACGCCTGAGTCTTCTATTTCTTCACATGTGCAATCGACATCACTTTCGGGTGTATATGACAAAGCACTTGCATTGTTTCTGGTCGATTCCTGAGTGTCAACGCCACCGGCCACAGCGGCATCAATGCCGCTTTGATTGGAAAAGCCTGACAAGGTCAATCGGCTGATGGGCGTGACGGTTCTGATTAGCGCAATTGTGACCGGAATCACTGAGGCATTGGCGTTGGCTGCTGCCGGGTTGATGGTGAGGGCTGCATTGGTGATGTTGATGTTGTAGTTAATCAGTAAAGTGGCTGCATTGGCGGGGCTCAGAGTCAGATTGGTGCAAAGTGGCGCTTGCGCGCACTTGCTGGCTCACCATGGAGCGGGCCCTATCCTGTTTGCAGCCAGCCTTCTCTGTAGGACCGGTGCCCTGACCGCGACTTGGCTGCTTATGCGCAAAGACTTGCGCGGTCGCGCACTTGGGCGCATCCGTGGGTTTGGTGCTCAAGGCCTGGGCGTTTGTGTGGCGTGGACCTCATCACACACAAAGACAGACGAATGCAGAGCGGCGTAGTCGGCCGTAAGGAGCCGTATGGGGCCGTTAATTGCAGTAAATAGCGAAAGAAGGCCTATAGTTCCGGCCCGTTGAAGTTTGAATCGAAGATCAGGCGCTTGGCTTGTGTTGGAGGCGCTGCGGTATTTATAGCCCCGCCCTCGGGGCAATAAGTGGTGGTCTGCGAGAGTTGATCGCGGCGATGGCACCGCTCAGACTAGGGCAGAGTCGATCCCCAAAGTTTTGGGAAGCATCATCAAGAAGACCAAAGAAGCCCTCACCCCAGCATGCCCGTTTTCAGCAAGCCAAGGCCATCGCAACCCGCAAAGGCGTTCAGCGGCCTGCGGTTTGGCGCAAGACGTTCAGGCGGCTGCGGGGGCCACGGTGGGCCAGGTATTGAGGGGCCACACCTTCGGCCGATGCGGCGGTGATGCCCAGCGCCGGCAGACCGGGCAGCTGACCGGTGGCCACGTTGTCCACCTTCATGGACGCCAGGTTGTCCCGACTCATCAAGGGCTCGCCCGGTGCCATTTCCATGGCCAGGGCCTGCAGCCAGCCCACCCAGTTTGGCAATCCGATCACCGGACGGCCTCGGCCATGGTTCACGCCTGCCCATTGCCCGGCGCGTTGCACCAGTTCGCCCAGGGTCAGCACGTCGGGGCCGCACAGCTCATAGGTTTGCCCAATGGTGTTTGGGTTTTGCAGGCAGGCCACCACGGCTTGCGCCACATCGCCCACCCAGACAGGCTGAAAGCGTGTGCCGCTGCCGGCCAGCGGCATGAAGGGCACCACGGCTTGCAGGTCGGCAAACAGGTTGAGGAATTTGTCTTCGGCACCAAAGATCACGCTGGGGCGCAAGATCGTCAGCTCAAGCCCCGCGTTTTGCAAGACCGTCTCGCCCCGCGCTTTGCTGCGCTGGTACATCGAGGGGCCTTGCGGGTCGGCGCCCAAGGCGCTGACTTGCACCAAGCGCTGCACACCCGATTTTTTCATGGCGCTGGCGATCTTGCCGGGCAAGTCCACATGAACGTTTTCAAAGCGTTCCTCGCTGCCATGCAGCACGGCCACCAAATTCACCACCGCATCGTGCCCGGGCATTAAACGGGCCAAGTCGGCTTCGCTGTGCACCGAGGCTTCGATCACGTTGAGCCCGGGCAGACTTTGCACGCTGGCCGCATTCAAGGCGCGGCGCGTGGGCACCGTGGTGTGCCAGCCCAGGCGGGTCAGCTGCTCACAAACGTGGCGGCCAACAAAACCGCTGCCACCCAAGACCAGAACGTGCTGGGCGCTCATGCCGCATTCAAGCCGCTGACGGCCTGGTGCATCGCGTCCATGGCCTGGTCCACGATTTGGGCGCGCCATGCGTCGGTGTCTGTGTAGAAAGCGTCCATCAGGTCTTGCTTGATTTTTTGGCGCAGAGGTTCGGGCGCTTCGGGGTGCAAGTGCAGCCAATGGTCGCCGCGCAGGGCGTTCATGACCTGCAACTGAGGCTGGGTGCCATATTCCATGGCAATGCCGGTGTACTCTGCTTGCGGGCACTCTTGGTAAGCGGACATCCACATCAAGCCCGTGAGAAAGGCCGAGGTGGACGAGCCGTCATAAATGGACGTGATACTTTGGCCCCACCAGGCTTTGGCTCGGGCAAAGGCTGCGGCGTCATCGGCGCAGGCAAAAATGCGCTCACCCACGCCATTGGGGCCCAGGCCGGTGTGCAGATCAATCCAGGCCAATTTTTGGCAGTTTTGACCGTACTTTTGAAGCACTTGGCGCACCGTCAGGTTGCTCCAGGTGGGCGCTTTGCCACCGTAGAACAGGCCTTCCGGAAAGTCGTGTTGGCCCTTGGTGACTGCCGCTTGCAGCGCGTCCATGCCCCGCTCTGCGATGTACTGCTGGATGGCGGTCATGTTGGCAGCATCGGGTGGCCAGACTTCAGGCAACAAGAGCGGTTGCACTTCTTTGTAAGGCGCGTTCTCGGGTAGGGGCTTCGTGAAATCCTGAAAGTTGCGGTTGATGTCCACGTTCTCGTGCGTCACGCGCCGCACATGCGAGAACCCGTGCGGGTTGAGCGCGTGGATGTAAAGCACGGCCACGCCACGGGCCTTGGCTGCATCGCGCCAGGCGGTGTTTTGCAGGGCATGGATTTGCACGCCCGAGCCGCAATAGCCCTCCACGCCGTGGCAGGCGCTGCTGATGATCAGCAGCTGCTTCGCGTCTGGCGCGCCGTCCAGCACCACGTCCATGGCCAGTTCTTCACCATCGCGCCCCTTGAGGGGGTGGATGTTCGAGTCCACCGTGAGGCCTGCAGCCTGTGCGGCGTTCAAAAATTTCTGGCGGGCTTCGGCATAGCTTTTGGAAAAGCCACTCTGGATATCGGTCATGAGGTTTCCTTTTGGATGTGGCGCACGGGTGTCAGGCGTTTTTGTAGGCGCTTGCCCTGCAAGCGAAAAGCCTGTGATCAAGTCGAGACTGTATCGCCAGCAGGCTGGCTCCTGCAGCGTTGAGTTGCTTTAGCGAACGCCTGATCTCATTGGGCTTGCGTGGGCTTGGCCAGCCACTGTGTGGCCAACTCCACCCAATAGGTGCCGCCCAGCGGGATCAGGTCGTCGTTGAAGTCGTAGCTTGGGTTGTGGAGCGTGCAGGGGCCACCGCCGTGGCCCATTTCACGGTGTGCGCCGTCACCATTGCTGATGAACACATAAGCGCCCGGCTTGGCTTGCAGCATGTAAGAAAAATCTTCCGCGCCCATGGTGGGCTCTTGGTGCAGCACCTGCTCGGCCCCCACGATGCCGTTCATCACCTGGCGGGCGAAATCGGCCTCCAAGGGGCTGTTGATGGTGGGTGGGTAGTTGCGCTCGAACTCGAATTCGCAGTGCGCACCAAAAGCGGTGCAGATCGACTCGGCCACCAGCTTCATGCGGGCCTCGATCAGGTCGAGCACTTCAATGCTGAAGGTGCGCACCGTGCCCTGCAGCTCGCACGAATCGGGTACCACGTTGGTGGCTTCGCCCGCGTGGATCATGGTGACCGAGATCACACCCGCATCTACCGGCTTTTTGTTGCGGGTGATGATGGTCTGGAAACCTTGCACCATTTGGCAGGCAATTGGCACCGGGTCGATGCCGTTGTGGGGCAACGCAGCATGGCTGCCTTTGCCGCGGATGGTGATCTTGAACTCGTTGCTGGACGCCATCACGGGGCCAGCGCTCACCGCGAAGGTGCCCACCGGGGCGCCGGGCCAGTTGTGCATGCCGAACACGGCCTGCATGGGGAACTTGTCAAACAGGCCGTCCTTGATCATCTCGCGGGCACCGCCGCCGCCTTCTTCGGCAGGTTGGAAGATCAGGTACACCGTGCCGTCAAAGTCGCGGTGCTTGGCAAAGTGTTTGGCCGCTGCCAGCAGCATGGCCGTGTGGCCGTCGTGGCCGCAGGCGTGCATCTTGCCCGGGTAGCTGCTGGCGTGGGCGAAGGTGTTGAACTCCTGCATGGGCAGGGCGTCGATGTCGGCGCGCAGGCCAATGCCACGCCCGCAAGCGCCGCCGTCACGCCCGTGCACGATGCCGACCACCCCGGTGGTGCCCATGCCGCGGTGGATGGGAATGCCCCAGTCGGTCAGCTGCTGGGCCACCACATCGGCCGTGCGCACTTCCTGAAAGCACAACTCGGGGTGGGCGTGGATGTCTTTGCGAATGGCCGCGATGCTGGCCGCGTCGGTGAGGATGGAGTCGATGATTTTCATGATGTCAGTCTAGCGGGACTTGTCCGGCGATGCCATCACCCCTGTGCGCTTGGGGGACATCGGGCATCAGGGTTGTCCCTATTGATTTGGCCCTGTGAGGTATTAGAGGTTAAAGGTTTTGCAGGTCGGCGGCTTCAGCGGCGGCAAAGCCAAAGCGAATACCTGACAATCTCGCTTCCTGCTTCAGCTTTGCCTCATGACCACCACCGATACCTTCATCACCGTGCGCGGCGCTTGTCCGCACGACTGTCCCGACACCTGCGCACTGTTGACCACCGTGGAGAACGGCCGTGCCACCAAGGTGCAGGGCAACCCGGCGCACGCGCCCACCGACGGCGTGCTGTGCACCAAGGTCTCGCGTTACACCGAGCGCACCTACCACCCCGATCGCCTGCTGCAACCCCTGCGCCGGGTTGGCCCCAAGGGGTCGGGCCAATTTGAAACGGTCAGCTGGGACGAAGCCCTGGACGCGATTGCCGCCCGGCTGAAAACCATCGCCGCGCGCGACCCTCAGGCCATCTTGCCCTACAGCTACGCGGGCACCATGGGCCTGGTGCAAAGCGAGTCGATCGCGGCGCGGTTTTTCCACCAGCTGGGCGCGTCGCTGCTGGACCGCACGATTTGCGCCTCGGCCGGGGCCGAAGCCCTGACCCAGACCTTGGGCAACAAGGTGGGCATGAAGAACGCGTTTTTTGCCGAATCCCAACTCATCGTGATTTGGGGCAGCAACTCGATTGGCAGCAACCTGCACTTTTGGCGCATTGCCCAGGCGGCCAAGCGCAACGGGGCCAAGCTGGTGTGCATCGACCCCCGACGCAGCGAGACGGCCGAAAAATGCCATGAACACATTGCCCTGCGCCCCGGCACCGACGCCGCGCTGGCACTGTCTGTCATGCACGAGCTGATCGTGCACGGCTGGCTTGACCAAGATTACATCGACCACTACACCCTGGGCTGGGACGCTTTGAAGGGCCGCGCTTTGCAATGGCCACCTGAACGCGCCGCCGAGGTGTGTGGTGTGCCGGTTGAACAAATTCGCCAACTGGCCCGCGACTGGGGCACGACCCAGCCCGCCGCCATTCGCCTGAACTACGGCATGCAGCGCGTGCGCGGAGGCGGCAATGCGGTGCGGGCGATTGCTTGCCTGCCTGCGCTCACGGGCGCTTGGCGGCACCGGGCAGGCGGTGTCTTGCTCAGCAGCTCTGGGCACTTCCCCGTGCGGCGGGCAGCTTTGCAGCGGCCCGACCTGCTGGGTGAGCGGCGTCCACGCACCATCAACATGAGCACCATTGGTGACGATTTGCTGCGCCCGGCATCGCCCACCTTTGGCCCACAAATCGAAGCCCTGATTGTTTACAACAGCAACCCGGTGGCTGTGGCCCCCGAGTCGGGCAAGGTGGTGAAGGGCTTTGGCCGCGAAGACCTGTTCACCGTGGTGCTGGAGCATTTTCAGACAGACACTGCCGATTACGCCGACTTCATCTTGCCCGCCACCACCCAGCTGGAGCATTGGGACATCCACACCAGCTACGGCCACACCGACGTGCTGCTCAACCGCCCGGCGATTGCGCCTGTGGGCGGTGCGCGCACCAACACCGACATCTTCCGGGCGCTGGCCGCGCGCATGGGTTTTGACGATGCGTGTTTTGCCGAGAGCGACGAAAGCCTGTGCCGCAGTGCCATTGGCGATGCGCAAGATTTTGAGCAGCTGCTGGCGCATGGCTTTGCCTCTTTGCCCCTGCCCGACGCGCCGTTTGCCCATGGCGGCTTTCCCACACCCTCGGGCCGCTGCGAGTTTTTCAGCCAGCGCCTGGCCGACCAAGGCCTCGATGGCCTGCCCGACCACTTGCCCAATTACGAACTGGCAGCGCCCGGTGGCCGCTACCCGCTGGCCATGATTTCGCCGCCTGCGCGCAACTTCCTCAACTCCACCTTTGTGAACGTGCAGAGTCTGCGTGACATCGAAGCCGAGCCGGTGCTGGAAATGCACCCCGAGGATGCGGCCCAGCGCGGCATTGCCGACGGCGCGGTGGTGCGTGTGTTCAACGACCGGGGCACCTACCACTGCAAAGCGCGGGTGAACCAGCGTGCGCGACCCGGCGTGGTCAACGGTCTGGGCATCTGGTGGCGCAAGTTGGGGCTGAACGGCACCAATGTGAACGAGTTGACCAGCCAGCATTTGACCGATTTGGGGCGTGCACCGGTGTTTTATGACTGTCTGGTAGAGGTGGCGACATGCCCGAGTTGAAGATTGAACGCGCCCACACCCTGGGCCTGGCAGGCGCGCGGGCCGTGGCCCAGCGCTGGCGCGAACAGGCCGAGCAGGACTGGGGTATGGCGTGTGAACAGGAAACAGGCCAAACGCCGTTTGTCGATGGCTGCGCGGGCGAGCCTCAAGACCAGATGCGTTTTTCCCGCAGCGGCGTCAGTGGGCAACTCACCGTGACCGCCAGCCGCTTTGACCTGCAGCTCAAGCTGGGTTTTTTGCTGGGCGCCTACAGCGAACGCATTGCCGAAAAAATCAACACCAACCTGGACGAGCTGCTGGGGCCTGCGCAAACTTGACTATCCGGATTTCCCCTCTTTGAGCTAAGCCCTGTTGGCCTGCTTTAGGAGCCGCGCCCCGCGCGCGATGGATGTTTGTGGTTTGCGCGAAATCGCGCACGGGGTGCTGCTCCTGCGGATACCGGATTGCCTGCAGGTGCCTGTGTTGGGGTGCTGTTTACGCCGACGGCTTGAGAAACAGGCTCAGCGGCATTTGGGCCTCTGCAGCCTGCTTGGCCCATTGGCGGTCTTCTGCGGCGCGTTCGGCGTAGCGGTTGAAGCGCCAGGACGTGCCTTCGGCCGTGATGCGGTGCCAGACGGTGCGTTTTTCGCCGGGCGTCATCTCTGTCCACAGCTGCACTTCTTCAAAACTGCGGCCACAGCCTTTGCAGGTTTCATCGCCCTGGCTGGTGGAGCAAATGGCAATGCAGGGCGTGTCCGGGGTGCTGGCGTACCAGTCCTGCCAGGCTTCGGCGGCTTCCAGGGGCAGGGTGAACTCGTCGGCAAAGTCTTGCTTGAAGTACACCATGGCGCCATACACCTCGGCCAGCGCACGCAGCTCAGGCGGCAGCGATACGCCGTCTGGTGAAGGGTTCTTGGCACGCCAATGGTTGATGGCGGCTTCAATGTCGGTGATGTGGATTCCAGCCATGGTGTCTCGAATGTAGGACGGCGATGATAGCCGTTTGCCGGGGCGCAGTCGGTGACCCGGCCAGCGCCCAACCGAAAGTTCAGGGCAAGTCTTTGTTCACTTCGGCCATTGGACTGGTGCGCGGCCCGACTTGACCCAAGCGGCTTTTCAGGGATTGGGGTTGGCGCGTCAGGATGGCCGCGTAGTTGGTGGTGTTGGAGAGCACTTTTTTCACGTAATCACGCGTTTCATGGAAGGGGATGTTCTCGGCCCAGATGGCCGCTTCGAGCACCGGGCCATTGCGCCAGTTGCGTGGACGGCCGGGGCCTGCGTTGTAGGCGGCAGCCGCCATGGGCATGGAGCCTTCAAAGTCGTCCAGCACGAGCTTGAGGTAGCCGGTGCCTATGGTCACATTCACCTCGCGGTCGGTGATCTGGTCGGGGGTGAAACTGCTCAGGCCGATTTTTTTGGCGGTCCATTTGGCGGTGGCGGGCATGACCTGCATCAGGCCCGAGGCGCCCACATGCGAGCGGGCGTCCATGATGAAGCGGCTTTCCTGCCGGATCAGGCCATAGACATAGGCCGGGTCGAGTTTGATTTGCTCGGCCCGGCGCACCACGATCTCGCGCAGGGGCATCGGAAAGCGCTGCTCAAAGTCGATGAGGTCTTTGGTCCGCTCGCTGGTGTTGATGCAGCGGTCCCACACCTGGCGCTGGCAGGCCAAGTCGGCCGCGGCCAGCAGTTCGCGGTCGTTCATGCCGCCGGGCGTGTGCAAGTTGGTGCTGTAGTTCCACTCGCGGTTGCCTTCGGGGCGCAGGCCGATGCTGATGGCGTAAAGGGCGCGTTGCAGGCCGGGGTTGATCAGGACGGCAGCCTTTTCCTGCGGCGTGAGGGGGGCGGGGCGTTCGGGCACGGTGATGGGCTGGCCCAGGTCTTCTAGGGCCAGTTGTTCATAAAAGCCTCGCACGCTGGCGATGCTGTGCAGCAGGCTTTGTGCTTCTTGTTTCTGCGTGGCATCGCTGGCGGCGGTGGCCAGCAGGGCGCGGGCGCGCCAATACACCCAGGTGGGGTCTTTTTGTGATTCGGGGCTCATGGCTTGTGTGGCGCTCAGCACTTGCCGCCACTGGCCTTGACGCAAGGCGGCGCGCACCTTCCAGCCCAGCAGATCGTCGTTCAGGTCGCTGTCTTTTTGTACTTTGGCAAAGTAGGCGGCGGCGTTGTCCTGCAGTTTTTGGGCCGCTTGCTTGCCAATCACGCCCCAGGTCCAGTGGCGCTCTTCGGCGCTCAGCATCAGGTCCCAGTGCTTGTCCAGTCGCTCGGCGGCCTCGTCCGGGTTGCTGGCGGCCAGGCGGATCAGGGCCAAAACGGCCAGTTCCTTGCGATTTCGGGTGATGGCGATGATGCGTTTGTCCAGATATTTGGCCGGGTCGGCGTGGATCAGGGTCACTTGCTCCGACAGGCGCGGGGCTTCGATGTCCACCGCGTCCTTGGCGGGTCTGGGGCGGTTGGCGTCCATCGCGATGCGGGCCTTGCGCCACAAATCCAGGCCGTTGATCTGTTTGCCTGAATGCAAATGGTCGGCCACATAGGTGCAGCCATCGTCGGCCTCGCGCAGGGCGTACCACAGACGTTTGGCCTCGTCGGCCACGTTGGCCTTGCTGTTCATGGCCTCGGTGGCCAGCGCGTAGCAGCGCACCTCGCGGTCATCGCGCATGCGGTAACGCGGGTATTCGGCGGTAAACGTGGCCCAGTCGCGGCGCTTGCCCAGTTGCAGCAGCCAGTCGTTGCGCAGCCGGTCTTCGTAGTAGCTGCCCGAATAGACGCTTAAAAAACTGCGAATCTCGGAGTCGGGCGCGGTGTCCAGCCGTGCGCGCAGTTCCCAGTAAGCGGCCAGCGGCTCCAGCACATGGCCGCGTACCTGCGGCAGCAGCGCGGCCAGGCGGGTTTTGTCGTTTTTGCGCGAAGCCTGGTGCATTTCCAGCATCAGCTCATCGCCCTTGTTTTGCGCTTGCGCAGCAAAACTGGCCAGCCCTGTCACGGCCAGTGCGCTCAGCAGTGTCAGAATCGGTGTCAGTCGCTTGATTGAATAAGGCATGTTGGGATTATGGACAAAGCACAAGCCAAGAAGGCCTTGCGAAAGGCCTTGATTGAAGAACGGTTAAATCTGCCAGACCGTCTCGCACGGGCCGAAGCCTTGCAGCGCGTGATGCGCATCTGGTTGTTTGACCGCCCGGACACCGTGATTGGCGCTTATTGGCCCATCAAAGGCGAGTTTGACCCGCTGCCCGCGCTGCACCGCTGGAAAGAAGATGGCGAACTGCACGGCGAACCCCAGCGCCGCCGCATTGGCTTGCCGGTGGTCAACAAGCAACACAAAACCCTGACGTTTCACACCTGGTACCCCGGCTGCCCCATGGAAGAAGACGCCTACGGCATCCCCAAACCCAAAGACACCGAAGTCATCGTGCCCACCTTGCTGTTTGTGCCCTGTGTGGGCTATGGCACAGGCGGTTACCGTGTGGGCTATGGCGGCGGCTTTTATGACCGCACGCTGGCCACTTTGCAACCCAAACCCTTCACCGTGGGCCTGGGCTACACCCAGGGCTTTGTGGACGATCTGGAGCCCGAAGACCACGATGAGCCCTTGGACGCCATCCTCAACGACAACGGGGTGGTCTGGCCGGTTTGAGTCAGTCTGGCGTGGCCAGCGTCTGCGGATCGGGCACATCGCCAATGGCATGGCGCGTGTCTGAAGCCTGCTGACGCAACCAGTCACAAAAGGCGCGCACTTCCGCGCGTGCGCTGCTGCGCGGGGCGATTAGCAACCAATAAGCCAGTGGCGAAGTCAGCCGCATCGCGGGCAGCACTTCCACCAAGCCCCCGTTGGCCAGGCTTTCGGCCACCAGTGGCAGCCGGGCCAAGGCCACGCCTTGCCCTGTCAGTGCCGCTTGCACGATCTGGTGTGCATAGTTGAAATACAGCCAGCGTGCAGGGGACAGAGGACATAGCGGTCCTGTACCTTGGTTCGTTCTCTTGTTTGTGCGCCCTTGAGCGTTGTCCGTGGCTGGGCTGGCGTGGCCGTAGCTGTCCAGCCAGCGTTGCCAGCTCAGCCACTCCATGTGCTGGGTGCGGTAGGCGTCACCCGCCTCGATCAGGGTGCACCGCATCAGATCGGCAACGTTCTGGATGGGCTGGTTTTTCAACAACCAGGGGCTGGCGACCACCGTGAGTTGTTCACCAAAAAGTCGCTCCGCGCCCGCCATGGCAGGGGCCGGAACCGCATAGCGCAGGGCCAGGTCGACGTCGGTGTTGTGCATGTCGATGGCCGCATCGGTGGCGTCGATGCGGATGTCGATGTCCGGGTGTTCGCGCTGAAACGCTTCCAGCCGGGGGATCAGCCACATGCTGGCAAACGAGGCCCAGGTGGTGATCGAGACGCTCTGGCGTCCGGTGTTTTGGCGGATTTGCCGCACCGCTGAATCGATGCGTTCCAGCGAAGCGCTGGCCGAGCGGTGCAGCAAGCTGCCTGCGCTGCTCAGCTCCACCGATCGGGTGTGCCGCAAAAACAGCGAGGTGCCCACCTCGTGCTCCAGCGCCTGAATTTGCCGACTGACCGCGCTTTGGGTCAGCGCCATCTCCTCTGCCGCTGCCCGGAAGTTCAGGTGCCGGGCGACCGCGTCGAACGCCCGCAGGTAGCTCATCGAGATCGGGCGGGTGCGGGCAGTGGCGGCTGAAGCAGGCGGCATGGTGAGCTGAATGATACGGGGGGCTGCGCTTGTCCATTCATGCTTTGAATGCATCAATGCAGGTGAGGATTTTCATTGGACGGTGAATGTTTTGGCTTGCATCATGACTGCACCGACGATGTTGTCGGTGCCGATGGTAACCAGGAGATGGAGATGTCAGAACCCGAGCTGTGCGCTTCTTTACACGACTGTCAGAAACTGAAAACTGTCCGCTGGACAGGCACTTGGCATCTGGCCCCCCAGCACGCCATGAGCTTGCTGCCCCGAAAAGACAGCCAGTTGCTGATTGTGCAGGGATGCGCATGGATCACCTGGGAAAAACCAATCGCTCACTGGGCGCGAAGCGACGGGGACCATTTTCTGCAGGCCGGGCAAATCATCGATGTGCCCGCCGGAGCCCGTCTGGTCATGCAAGCGCGTCACGCCCACGAGACCCTTCGTTTTGACTGGCGCGAAATGCCACCCGGTTTGGTGCAGCACCGCACGCCCAAGGCCAGCGTGTCCGAGTTGGCGCGGCAGTGGGTGCAGGCCTGGACTCAGGTGGGCCTGGCCACGGCCCGCCTGGTGCGTGCTTTGTGGCATGCACGCTGGCCAGGGCGGCAGGTCAGCGACTTGCCCATGTGAGCGCCTTGGTCAGGCTGGAGGGGCTGGTCTGAAAGAATCCGTGGGCCATGGCTGGCAGAATGCCGCCATGGCCAGACCCAAATCAGCAACCCACGACATCAAACGCGACGCGATCCTGGACATCGCCGCCCAATGCTTTGCCCAGAGCAGCTACCCGGCCGCCAGCATGAACGAGATTGCTGCGGCCTGCGGCACCTCCAAGGCGCGGCTGTACCACTATTACGAGAGCAAAGAGGCCATCCTGTTTGATCTGCTGGACCGCCACACCCAGCGCCTGCTGGCGCTGATTGCGCAGACCGAGGCCACCGCCCAGCGCAAGAACCTGGACGACCGGGCGGCGCTGCACGAGTTGGTGCGTGCCTTTTTGCAGGAATATGAAACCTCGGCCACCCGGCATGCGGCCTTGCTCAACGACACGCAGTTTCTGGGCGATGCGCCCGATCCGGCGCTGGGCAGCGCCCAGCAGTCACCACGCGAACTGATTTTGAACCGCCAGCGCGACATCGTGGCCGCCATGACCCGCTTTTTGAAGCGCGCCTACCCCGAGCGCCTGACGCCTACCAACCAGACTGCCCTGACCATGATGCTGTTGGGCATGATCAACTGGACCTTCACTTGGCTTCGCCCCGGAGGCCCCATCAGCTATGCGGCCTTTGCTGATGAAGTCATTGGCATGTTGGAAAAGGGGCTGGGCTGAAGTGGCGTGCCCTTCAGCCCGCCAGTCTTGTGCCCTGTAGGAGCCAGCCCTGCTGGCGATGAAGCGGTGGTGGTTTGCAGGTGTATCGCTTGCAGGCAAGCTCCCACACAAGACAAGACAACAAAGGACATGAGCTTTCAACAGGCCCATGAGGTCTTGCGAAATTCAACAATCCGTAACGCATTTCGTTTAGGTAAAATCCCGGCGATTACCCCACCCTGTTCAGGAGACCCCATGTCCACCACCAAAGCCCCCACCAAAGCATTCGCCAGCCAGGCGGATTTGACCGAAAAGAAGATCACCTTTGAACAACTCAGTGAGCATTGCTGGGCCTACACCGCCGAGGGCGACCCCAACTCGGGCGTGATCATCGGTGATCGTTTCATCATGGTCAGCGACGCCACCGCCACCCCGGCCATGGCGCAAGACCTGATCAAGAAAATCCGCACCGTCAGCGACCTGCCCATCAAATACGTGCTGCTGACCCATTACCACGCAGTGCGCGTCTTGGGTGCTTACGCCTACGCCGCCGAAGGCGCGACCGAGATCATCGCCAGTGAAGGCACGCTGGACTTGATCAAGGAGCGCGGCGCACAAGACATGAAAAGCGAGATGGAGCGCTTCCCGCGCCTGTTCAGTGGTGCCGACAGCATCCCCGGCCTGACTTGGCCGACCATGGTGGTCGGCGGCGGTAACCCCACCCAGGGCGAAGTGCCCGGCAAGCTCAGCATCAACTTGGGCGGTGTGGTGGTGCAAATCTGGCATCCAGGCCCGGGCCACACGCGTGGCGACACGATTGCCTGGGTGGAAGAAGAAAAAGTGCTCTTCAGTGGTGACTTGGTCGAGTACGAAGCCGGTGTGTACACGGGCGACGCCCAACTCGAAGAATGGCCCGCCACGCTGGAGGCCCTGCGCGCCCTGAATGCCGAATTCATCGTGCCCGGCCGGGGCGAAGCCATGAAGGGCAATGACAACGTGAACAAGGCGCTGGACTACACCCAGCGCTGGGTGACCACCTTGTTCCAGGCTGGAAAAGAAGCCGTGGCCGCCAAGATGGACCTCAAAGCCGCCATGGCCCACACCCGCAAGAGCATGGACCCGGTGTTTGGCCATGTGTTCATTTACGAGCACTGCCTGCCCTTTGACGTGACCCGCGCTTATGACGAAGCCAGCGGCATCAAGAACCCCCGCATCTGGACGGCTGAGCGCGACATGGAGATGTGGAAAGCGCTGCAAAGCTGAAGCCTCTGTGTCGGGGTCTTATTGATCCGGACCTTTGACGTCTGCAAGTTGACTTCAATCTTGCACCTTGTGGGAGCTGGCCCTGCTGGCGATCAGACGCTTGTAGACCACAAGCTTTTCGCTTGGCTGGCAAGCTCCCACAAAATCCTCCCAACTGGCAACACACGGATCAGACTTCATCGGGCCGAATCTATAGACCACCGACCTGCAAAAGACGCCGACCCTTCATCGGGGTGTATCCCCCGCAGGTCGGCACTCGAAAAGTCCGACGTTGGCGCACTTCAGGGTTTGATCAAATCGCGCAGATCGCGCTCGTAGGCGCGCAGTTTGCGGCTGGCGCGCAGGCGCTGTTCGGGGGTGGTGGTGTTGTGCACCTGGGCCAGGTTGTCGCAGGTTTGTTGCGTCATTTTTTGCACCTGTGTGCGTCCGGCTTCGTCGGGTGGCATCAACCAACGCTGCCAGACGGCATAGAGCGAGGCCTCCACTTGCGCCACGGAGCCGCTTTGCGGGGCTTGCCGCAAAGCGCTGAGCAAGTCGTCCTGACGGCGCAACCGGTCTCGTCTGCCCCACTGGGGGTTCCACGCCGACTGGGCGACTTGTGCTTTGATGAGGGTGATTTGTTGGGGGCTCAGGTCGCCGTAAAACCCGCTGTAGCGGTCCAGGCTTTTTACCTGGCGGCGCTCCAGCCGTTCTTCAGGCGTGCCTTGGAGCCATTCTTTTTCCCAGTCTTCGTTTTTCACCTCCCAGTGCCGGGCCAAGTGACTCCATTGACGTGGCCCCAAAGCCATGACCACTGGCGCGGCTTGGGCGATGCTGGTGCGCAGCGTGCGGTCCATCTTGTTTTGCACTTCAGCCCAGACGCTGCAGACCTGACTGGCTTGCAGCGGGCTCTGGCTCAGGGCTGTGGAGCGCTCCAGAAGATCCAGATAGGTGGGCAGCTCCTGGTAGCGGTGCCAGCGGTGGGTGTTTTGCAGGGCTTCCTTGGCGCGCACGGATTGCTCGTCTGTGAACGATAGGGCGCTGTCGAGCCACCAATACCCCAGGGTGGGCAGTTGCGGGTAGCCGAGCTTGAAGCTGCTGCACCCTTGCAACCATGACAGAACCAAAATCACCAGCAAGCATCGCTTCATGGGCGGCCTTTCATTGACAAATTGACCCGGGCGCTGAAACCGGGACGCGTTCAGTGCAAGGCAGTCATTGTGACCGCATCAGACGGCGCTGCCTGAAACAGGTCATTCGGCGGGTGCAGGGTTCGGCTACCGCTGCACAGTGACGATAATCTCCGGATTCCATTGTCCGGGCCTGGCTGTCGGGCTCCCTTGCGAAAGAAGTTCATGAACGAAAAAAATCAATTGCCCGTGGATGTTGTGGTGATGGCCGCTGGCAAAGGCACCCGCATGAAAAGCCGCTTGCCCAAAGTTCTACAGCGCCTGGCGGGTGTGCCGCTGGTGCAGCATGTGTTGAACACCGCCGCGCAGCTGAACGCCCGCTCGGCGGTGGTCATCACCGGGCACGGCGCCGATCAGGTCGAGCCCCTGTTGCTGGCGCCGGGCCAGGCCATGGCGGTGCAGTGTGTGCGCCAGGAACCCCAGCTGGGCACCGGTCACGCCGTGCAGCAGGCGGTGCCTGCCTTGGCCGATGACGGCATCGTGGTCATTTTGTCGGGCGATGTGCCCTTGACGCAGGCCGACACCTTGCAAGCGCTGATTGACCAGTGCGGCGGCAAGCAGCTGGCCCTGCTGACCATCGACTTTGCCGATCCGACGGGTTACGGCCGCATTGTGCGCGAGGGCACACAAGTGCAGGCCATTGTCGAGCACAAAGACGCGACCGAGGCGCAGCGCCAGATTCAAGAGGTGTACAGCGGCATCATGGCTGTGCCGGCCCATTTGCTCAAAGGCTGGCTGGGCCGCATCGACAACCAGAACGCGCAAGGCGAGTACTACCTGACCGATGTCGTCAAGCTGGCTGTGGCCGACGGCTTGCCGGTGGTGGCACACAAAATCAACGACCTGCTGCAGGTGGCCGGCATCAACAGTCCGGTGCAACTGGCCGAGCTGGAACGCGCCCACCAGCTGCGTCAGGCCCAGCGCCTGATGGAGCAGGGCGTGCGCCTGAAAGACCCCGCCCGCTTTGACCTGCGCGGCCAGCTTGTCTGCGCGCAAGACGTGGAGATTGACGTCAACTGCATTTTTGAAGGCCAGGTGTCTTTGGGCGAAGGTGTGCAGATTGGCGCCAACTGCGTGCTGGCCAACTGCGTGATTGAGGCGGGTGCCGTGATCCACCCCTTCACCCACATTGACGGCGAAAAACTCGGCGTCACGGTGGGCGAGGGCGCCTTGATCGGCCCGTTTGCCCGTCTGCGCCCGGGTGCGCAGCTGGCCGCCGAGGTGCACATTGGCAACTTTGTCGAGGTCAAAAATTCCACCCTGGCCAAGGGCGCAAAGGCCAACCACCTGGCTTATCTGGGCGACGCCACCGTGGGCGAGCGGGTCAACTACGGCGCGGGCAGCATCACCGCCAACTACGACGGCGCCAACAAGCACCGCACGGTGATCGAGGCCGATGTGCACATTGGCAGCAACTGCGTGCTGGTGGCACCCGTGACGATTGGCGCAGGCGGCACCGTGGGCGGTGGCTCGACCATCACCAAAAGCACCGAACCCGGCGCTTTGAGCGTGGCCCGTGGCAAACAAGTCAGCATCGCCAACTGGGCCCGGCCCCAGAAAAAGCCCAAGGCCTGAGCCCGGTCAGCTCAGCTGCCTGCTCAGCGGCCTGTGCCGGACTTTTTCAGGGCCGCCCAGGCCATGCGATCCACCCAACTTGGGGCGATCAGCCTGAGCCAGCGGCCCAAATGCCCGGTCGGGCTCATGAGCACATCGCGTTGGCGTCGCTCGGCGCCTTGCAAGATCTTGCGCACGCACACGTCAACGGGCATGGCCTTGTCTTCGCTCAGGCCGCTGGCGCCTGCTGGCTGGCCCAAGGCGTTGAAGCCACGGCGGCGGATGTCGGTGTCCACCACCCCGGGGTAAGCAATCGTCACCGACACCCCATCGGCCTGCAGTTCGGTGCGCAGCGCTTCCATGAAACCATTCATCGCAAATTTGCTGGTGCAGTAAGCCGTGCGACCGGGCACGCCCACCAGGCCCGCGAGTGACGACACCGCCACCAGCTTGCCTCGCGAGGCTTTGAGGTGCGGCAGCGCTGCATGCGTGCACCAGACGGCGCCCCACAGGTTCACACGCATCAGGTCTTCGTACCAGTCCAGGTGTTTGGCCTGCACCTCTTGCAGCAAGGCGTGTGCTGACACCCCGGCGTTGTTGATCAGCGTGTCGATCCGGCCAAAATGCTGCAGGGTCTGGGCGATCAGGGCTTCGCAGTCTGCGCGCACGCTGACATCGGTCGGTACGCACAGCACTTGCGCCCCATGCGGACGACAGGCGGTGGCCACCGCGTCGAGCCTGGCCGCCTGGCGGGCCGCCAGCACCAGGGTCACGGCGCTGCCTTTGGTGCGGGCCAGCTGCGCGGCCATTTCGGCCCCAATGCCTTCCGATGCGCCGGTGATGACGATCACTTCCATACCGAGCTCCTTTTGCTGGTTCAGACCACCACCTTGATTTTGGCGGCTGCTTCGCGTGCGCGTTGCAGGGCTCCTGGGCCTTTGGCCAGTGCCACCGCCATGCGGCGGTAAGGCCGGGTGGTGGGCTTGCCAAAGATGCGCACATCCACGCCCGGCTCGTTCAGGGCCGCTTCAATGCCCGTGTAGGTGGGGGCGCTGCCATCCTTGTCGGCCAGCACCACGGCGCTGGCGCCTTCCACACACTCGATGACCGGAATCGGCATACCCAAAATGGCGCGTGCGTGCAGATCAAACTCGCTCAGGTTCTGGCTGATCAGCGTGACCATGCCCGTGTCGTGCGGGCGCGGGCTCAGTTCGCTGAAGATCACCTCGTCTTGGGTCACGAAAAACTCCACGCCAAAGAGGCCCGCACCGCCCAGGTCGGTCGTGATCTTCTCGGCCATCTGCTGGGCTGCGCTCAGGTGCTCGGGCTTCATGCCCTGAGGCTGCCAGCTGTACTGGTAATCACCGCGCTCTTGCACATGGCCAATCGGCGGGCAAAACAGCGTGGGGCCTGTGCGCTGGCGCACGGTCAGCAGGGTGATTTCGTATTCAAAGTGGATGAACTCTTCGACGATGACCTTCTGGCGGTCGCCGCGCATGCCCGCGCAGGCGTAGTCCCAGCTCATCTGCACATCGGCAGCCGTCTTGGCCACACTTTGGCCCTTGCCCGATGAACTCATGACCGGCTTGATGACCACCGGGAAACCAATTTCGGTGGCTTTGGCCAGCAGTTCGGCGGCCGAATCGGCGTAGCTGAACTTGGCTGTGCGCACACCCAGGCCCACGGCCACGTCGCGGATGCGGTCGCGGTTCATGGTCAAGTTGGCGGCGCGGGCGCTGGGGATGACTTCAAAGCCTTGCTTTTCCACGTCCAGCAGCACCTCGGTGCGGATGGCTTCGATCTCGGGGACGATCAAATCCGGCTGGTACTTGGCAATCGCGGCGCGCAGCGGGACCTCATCGAGCATGCTGAACACGCAAAACTCGTCAGCCACCTGCATGGCGGGCGCGCCCGCATAGCTGTCGCAAGCCATCACGTAGCAGCCCAGGCGCTTGGCGCTGATGACGAATTCCTTGCCGAGTTCACCGGAGCCCAAAAGCAGGATCTTTTTCATGGGGAAACACCTTGGAAGTTGTGGAGGGGGTGGGGTATTGATTGTGCGGTCGTGGTCTGTGCTGCGCGGACATTATTGATCCGGCCCTTTAAAGTCTAGAGAAAAAGGCTCTAAGGGCAGCCTGGTTTGGGTGCAGAACCCCGTGCGCGATGGTTTGTGGTTTGCGCAAAATCGCGCACGGAGTGCTGCTCCTACAAACCCCATGCATGTAAAAAAAGCCCGCTTGGGGCGGGCTTGATTTTCGCGTCTGTCACAGCGCCTTGGGGCGCTGTGTGGAACGTCATTCTTGATAGGTTTTTGTGCTGTAGGTGGATATGGCGGGCTTGTCGAGGGTGATTTTGGCCTTCACATACGCCAAGAAAGAGTCAGCGTAGTCCAGGAAGGTGTTTTCCTTGAGGCTCTTGTCAATCCCTTTGAGGGTCAGGTAATTGTCGCCACCGCCTGCGGTGAAGTCGTTCGTCATGACCTTGTAAGTGCCGGCCAGGTCAAAGTTGGCCCAAGCACTGTTTTTGTAAATTTCAAGGTTGCTGATGCGAGAGCCCTTGGCCTTGGTGATGTCCACATCAAAGCGCAAACCTGCGGTGTAGGGGTAGGCGCCAGAACCTGTGCCGCCGTTGTTGCCGAGCATGGAGTCCACGCCGTCTTCCAGTGAGTCCTTGACTTGTTGACCGGTCATGCTGATGCGAACCAGCACGTTCTTGAAGGGCAGCAATTCATAGACCTTGCCCACGGTGATATCACCTTTGGCGATGTCGATGCGCACGCCCCCACCGTTTTGCAGCGACAGATCTGCGCCGCCAAATCGTTGACCTTGTTCCAGGAAAGCTTGCGCGACCAGTTGCTGGATATTGCCGCCTTGGCTCACGACGGTGGCATCCTTGTTGCAAACGTCACCCAGTTTGGAACGGGTGGTGTCGCTCTTGGCACCAATGCCTGGCACTCGTCGCAGGCACAGGTTGTCATTGGCCGTGCCAACATTGACGGCGCCCAGTGCAACCTTGGCGTCACTGAATGGCTTGAGTGCTGTTGTTGTGGTGGCCAACGGCGTGGTGATGCGGAATGCGCCCACCTGTTTGAGAGCTGCCGTGTAAGCCACCGCATCTGCGGTGCTGCTGGTGGCCGACGTTCCGTTTTTGCTGTCTTTGTAGCTGTCACTCACCAAGATCATCGGCTGGCCATTGCAAGCGCTGACGTTGCCGTATTTGTCGAAGTCGACGTTGAGCTTGCCAATGGCATAGCTGTATTGCCAGGCTTGCACGATGCAGACCTTTTGGCCACTTTTGTCTTGCAGTTGCGTGGCGTAGGGGCCTTCAGGTGTCAGGCCGACAGCTTTCAATGTGTCGGGGCCGAGCAGGCTGTGCGAATCGCCGCCCACGATGACATCGACACCGTCGAGTTTGGGTGCCAGGGTTTTCACATCCATTTCATAACCTGCGTGGCTCAGGAGGATGATTTTGTTGATGCCCTGGATGCGCAGTGCGTCGATGGTTTGTTGTGCACTGGTGACTTCGTCTGCAATCACTGTGGTGGCATCAGAACGAGAGGCATTTTTTGTCTTGTTGGCAATGGTGATGCCGACAATGCCGATTTTTTGACCGCCGCGCTCCACGAGGGTGAAAGGGCTAAATTTGCCGGCAATCGGCGAGCTGCCGGCGGTTTTGATGTTGGCTGCAATGACAGGCGTTTTGCACTTTGTGGGGTCTTTGTGCAGGAAGTTGATGAACTTCGCCAAGCCCGTATCCCCGCTGTCGAACTCATGGTTGCCGATGGCCATGGCATCAAAGCACACGGTATTCATGGCCACGGCATCAGCTTCACCATCGCTTTGTGTGAAGTACAGGTCGCCCGTCAAGGCGTCGCCTGCATGGAGCTTGATCACATTTTTGCTGCTGGCTGCTTCTTCATGGATGGCGGCTGTCACCCGTGCAAAGCCGCCCAGCGGCATGGTCACGGATTGAGTCGCACCGCTGGCATCCGGCAGCTTCAGCGTGGTGGTCTCGGCATCCAGATGCGAATGGTGGTCGTTCATGTGCAGCAAGGTGACCGACAGAGGGTCGCCACCGTCGCCACCGCATGCGCTGAGCGCCGCCAGCAAGCCTGTGAGCAGGACATTTCGGGTTGACTTGATGACATTGATTCTTCGAAACACTTGGTTCTCCAGTAAGGGGTTAACCATTGATTGGAGTTGTTGCTTATTAAGGTTTCGCGTGATTTATATGAATTTTTTGTGTCAATTTTTGCTATCAAAGTGTAAATATCAATTAAATATTCATCATTGATAAATTCAGAAATACAGAACAGATGCCGACGGAAGTTTCAAAGAGCTGTCAGACGGTGCATGCCAACGGCCAGCATTCCGTCCAAACCTCACTGATCCAGCCATGAACCTCATCCATTGAATCGAACGTTTCATTCGTTGGGTGCTACATGGCGGACATGCAAACCGTTTCTGCCAACGAAGCCAAAACCCAATTCGGGCATTTCATCGATGTGGCCCAACGTGAACCTGTGCGTGTGATGCGCCGCGACCGTGTCGTTGGCGTGATGGTGTCTGCCAAAGACTACGAAGCCATGCGTGAGTTTTACGCCAACCGTCTGCAGCACACCCTGACAGAAACGGCAGCCCAAGCCGAGCAGGCGGGCTTGACCCCTGAGTTGCTGGAAGACTTGCTGCGTGACGAGTCTTAAGCGGGTCATCGACACCAACCTCTTGATCAGCGCCGCGCTGTCTTCGCAAGGCGCTCCCGCCAAACTGGCGCAGTGGGCACTGGCTCAGCACCGCCTGGTGTTTGCCCAAGTCACCTTTGATGAGTTGCGCATGCGGCTTTATCGTCCCAAATTTGACCGCTACATCAGTCTGGAAAATCGTGAGCCCCTGCTGCACGACTTCAATGCCTGTGCAATCTGGGTGGAGGTGGGTGATCCCGCTGTGTATGGCCGTGATCGTGATGACGATCATTTCATTGAAGCCGCCCTGAAAGCACAGGCTCACTTCTTGGTCAGCGGCGACAAAGACTTGCTGCAAGCGCCTGAGGTGCCAGGGCTGCGCGTGGTCTCTGTTCACCAGGCACTGCTGGCCTTGGGTCAATGACTTTTAGGGCAACACTGGCAAGGTGGTGGTGAACTTGGCCCGTTTGGTCGAAAAAAAGGCCTTCACATTGCGCACATTCGCGTCCTGTGTGAACAACGCCTGGCTGATGGCCAGGTAGTGCGGCATGTCGCGCGCCTGCACCACCAGCATGAAGTCGGGGCCGGGCGACACGCGCCAGCACTGCTGCACCGCACCGTGCGCCACGGCCCGAGCCTCAAAGGCGTCCAGGTGTTCGCTGCCCTGTTTGTCGAGTGACACCTCGACCAGCGCTGTCAGGCCATGGCCCAGCGTGGCGGCGAGCCGGTCGGCACTGAGCACGGTCACCTGCCGCTCAACCCAGCCGCCCTCGACCAGGCGCTTCACGCGGCGCAGGCAGGTGGGCGGCGAGACATTCACTTTTTCGGCCAGCGCCACATTGCTCAGGCTGGCATCGCGCTGCAGGCTGTCGAGCAGCTGCAGGTCGATGGCGTCGAGTTCATTGGATTCCATGAAATGAATTTTAATGAAATTAAATTCCATTGTGGGTAATTTGTGAAATAAAAAACCATAATCAATTAAAAATTGATCTGATATTTTTAAAGGGCGTGCCTACTATCTCTGCCATTCCCCCTTTTTAGGAGCCCTTTTATGTGTGGCATCGTCGGCGCCGTTTCTTCCCGCAACATCGTTCCCATCCTTGTCCAAGGCCTGCAGCGGCTGGAATACCGCGGCTATGACTCGTGCGGCGTGGCCGTGCACGCGGCCAGTCTGAGCGGCGGCACAGGCGGCTTACAGCGTGCCCGCAGCACGTCTCGCGTGGCCGAGCTGATGGACCAAGTCAGCGCCGACCACATCGAAGGCGGCACCGGCATTGCCCACACGCGCTGGGCTACGCACGGCGCACCGGCCGTGCACAACGCGCACCCGCACTTCAGCCACGGCACGGGCGCGGCGGATGCCAAGCCCGGCAAGGTCGCGCTGGTGCACAACGGCATCATCGAAAACCACGAAGAACTGCGCGCCGCATTGCAGGCCAAGGGCTATGTCTTCACCAGCCAGACCGACACCGAAGTCATTGCCCACCTGGTGGACAGCGTGTACGACGGTGACATCTTTGAAGCCGTCAAAACCGCCATTCGCCAACTGCACGGCGCCTACGCCATTGCCGTGTTCCACAAAGACGAGCCGCAGCGCGTGATCGGTGCGCGTGCAGGCTCGCCGCTGATTCTGGGTGTGGGCCAGGGCGAAACCTTCTTGGCCAGCGATGCGATGGCGCTGGCGGGCGTGACCGACCAGATCGTGTACCTGGAAGAGGGCGATGTGGTCGACATCCAGCTCGGTAAATACTGGGTGGTGGACCGCGATCACAAGGCCGTGACCCGCGTGGTGAAGACCGTGCACGCGCACAGCGGCGCGGCCGAGCTGGGCCCCTACCGCCACTACATGCAAAAAGAAATCTTCGAGCAACCGCGTGCCATTGCCGACACGCTCGAAGGCGTGGAGGGCATCACGCCCGAGCTGTTCGGCGACGGCGCGTACAGCACCTTCAAGGCGATTGACAACGTGTTGATCTTGGCGTGCGGCACCAGCTATTACAGCGGTTGCGTGGCCAAGTACTGGATCGAGGCCATTGCCAAAGTTCCTTGCCAGGTCGAGATCGCCAGCGAATACCGCTACCGCGAATCGGTGCCCAACCCGGGCACCCTCATCGTCACCATCACCCAAAGCGGCGAGACCGCCGACACCCTGGCCGCGCTGCGCCACGCGCAAAGCCTGGGCATGACGCACACGCTCACCATCTGCAACGTGTCCACCAGCGCCATGGTGCGCGAGTGCAAACACGCCTATGTGACCCGCGCCGGGGCTGAGATCGGTGTGGCCTCCACCAAGGCCTTCACCACGCAGTTGGCCGGTTTGTTTTTGCTCACACTGGCCTTGGCGCAAACCAAAGGCCGCTTGAGCGATGCGGACGAGGCCATGCACATCAAAGCCATGCGCCACCTGCCCGCCGCGCTGCAAGCCGTGCTGGCGCTGGAGCCGCAGGTCATCGCGTGGGCCGAAGAATTCGCCAGCAAAGAAAACGCCTTGTTCTTGGGTCGTGGCACGCACTACCCGATCGCCTTGGAAGGCGCGCTCAAGCTCAAAGAAATCACCTACATCCATGCCGAAGCCTACGCGGCGGGTGAACTCAAACACGGCCCGCTGGCCCTGGTGACCAGCGCCATGCCCGTGGTGACGGTGGCGCCCAACGACGTGCTGCTCGAAAAGCTCAAAAGCAATATGCAGGAAGTCCGCGCCCGCGGCGGTGTGCTCTACGTGCTGGCCGATGGCGACACGAAGATTGAAAGCAGCGAAGGCGTGAACGTGATCCGCATGCCCGGTCACTACGGTGTGCTTTCACCCATCTTGCATGTGGTGCCCCTGCAGTTGCTCAGCTATCACACGGCGTGTGCGCGCGGGACGGACGTGGACAAGCCGCGCAATTTAGCGAAGAGTGTGACCGTGGAGTGATTGACCAGAGCGCTTGAAAAGCCTGAATTCATGCAGAAATTAACTTCAAGTTAAAAAATGCATGAAAAATAGATCGACAAGCACTGAGCGTACTGCTTTACCGTGCCACGCCCTACCCTGTGGTGACTGTGCTGGGGCCGCGCCAGTCGGGTAAAACCACCTTGTGCCGGATGGCTTTTCCGGACAAGCCCTATGTCAATCTGGAGCAGCCCGATGTGCGGGAGTTTGCGCAGCAGGACCCCAAAGCGTTTTTGGCGCAGTTTTCGGATGGCGCCGTGCTGGATGAAATTCAGAACGTACCTGCACTGTTGTCGTGGATTCAGGTGCTGACCGATGCCGATCCGCGCAAAGGTCGTTTTGTATTGACAGTTAGCCACCAGCTGCAAGTGGGTGCGCAAATCACGCAGTCACTGGCGGGGCGGACGGCTGTGCTGGAACTGTTGCCTTTGAGTTTGTCCGAATTGGCAGCGGCGGGCATTTTTGAGTCCGAATGTGCAGATGTGAACAGGTGGATGCTGAAAGGCGGTTACCCCCGCATCCATGCGCAAGACATGCCGACCGAGGTGATGCTGTCGGATTACTTTGCAACCTATTTCGAGCGCGATGTGCGTCAGCTCATCAATCTCATGCATCTGCGCGAATTCGGGCAGTGTGTGCGTTTGCTGGCGGGGCGCACGGGGCAGTTGCTCAATCAGACCAGTCTGGGCAACGAGGTAGGGGTCAGCAGCAACACCATCACACAATGGTTGAGTATTCTTCAAGCGTCTTTTCTCGTGTTCAGATTGGCACCCTGGAGCGTCAACATTGGCAAGCGTCTGGTCAAGAGCCCCAAAATTTACTTTTACGATGTGGGGCTGGCATGCTGGTTGCTGGGCATCAAGACCGTCGAACAGCTGCAGCATCACCCCTTGCGCGGTGCCTTGTTTGAAAACCTGGTGGTGCTGGAAGTGCTCAAGTCCTTGAGTCACCAAGGCTTGTGCGATCCTTTGTATTTTTTCCGTGACAGCAATGGCCTGGAGATTGATCTGTTGTTGGAGCGTGCAGATGGCATTGAGCTGGTCGAGATCAAGGCTTCGCAAACAGTGGCCGCGCCGCTGTTCAAAAACCTGCGCACCGTCAGAGCCTTACTGGCGGAGCGCGTGAAAAGCCAATATCTTGTTTATGGCGGTGATGTCAGGCAAGAGCGAACCGATGTGGGCGTGATGCCATATTGGCAAGCTGGCTCCTGTGTGTCGTCGTGAAGTCTTTGAATGGATCAAGGCTGATCCATTCGAGCTTTTCAGATGAGAGTTTTTTGATTTTGTGCCAGTGGCCATTGATACCAGCTGCTGGGGAAGGCATGTGTTGTCAATGGTTCAGCTTGTCAGCTTGATGCATATCAGTCACCAAGCTTGCTGTGCCATCGACAGATTAAGTGCGTCGGTCAATTATTTGCGTGAGCGTCGGAAGGTTTAGGCTTCAGCGTCGGACATTTGGCTATGCATGACCATGCATGCGGTCACTTCGGCCTGTTTCAAGCCGTGCCACCCACCGTGAGCCCGTCAATGCGTAAGGTCGGCTGACCCACACCCACGGGCACACTCTGGCCTTCCTTGCCGCAGGTGCCCACACCCGAGTCGAGCTTCATGTCGTTGCCGATCATGCTGATCTTCTTGAGCGATTCGGGGCCGCTGCCGATCAGGGTGGCACCCTTGACGGGATACTGGATCTTGCCGTTTTCCACCCAGTAGGCTTGGCTGGCCGAAAACACGAACTTGCCGCTGGTGATGTCCACCTGGCCGCCCGCGAAGTTGGTGGCGTACAGACCCTTTTTGATGCTGGCCACAATTTCTTCGGCGCTCTTGTCGCCGCCCAGCATGTAGGTGTTGGTCATGCGCGGCATGGGCACATGGGCGTAGCTTTCGCGGCGGCCGTTGCCTGTGGGTTTGACGCCCATGAGGCGAGCGTTCATCGAATCCTGGATGTAGCCGCGCAAGATGCCGTCTTCGATCAGCACGTTCTTTTGGCTGGCGTGGCCTTCGTCGTCCACGTTCAGCGAGCCCCGGCGGTCAGCGATGGTGCCGTCGTCGAGTACGGTGACGCCTTTGGCCGCCACGCGCTGGCCGATGCGGCCGCTGAAGGCGCTCGATCCCTTGCGGTTGAAGTCACCCTCCAGACCGTGGCCCACGGCTTCGTGCAGCAGCACGCCGGGCCAACCATTGCCCAGCACCACCGTCATTTCGCCCGCAGGCGCGGGTCGGGCTTCAAGGTTGATGAGCGCGGCCGAGACGGCTTCTTGCACATAGGTCTCGACCATGCCGTCGTCAAAGTAGGCTAGGCCAAAGCGGCCGCCGCCACCACTGCTGCCCACTTCGCGGCGGCCGTTTTGCTCGGCAATCACCGTGACCGACAGGCGAATCAAGGGGCGCACATCGGCGGCCAGGGTGCCGTCGGCGCGGGCCACCATGACCACGTCGTATTCGGTGGCCAGACCGGCCATGACCTGCACCACGCGGGGGTCCTTGGCACGGGCGATTTTTTCGACACGGCCGAGCAAATTCACCTTGGCTGTGCTGTCCAGCGTGGACATCGGGTCGAGCGACGGGTAAAGCGAGCGGCTGGCCGAGACCTTGCGGGCCGGCACCTTGATGCGTTTGTTTTGCGTGGCCTGCGCGATGGTGCGCACCGTCATGGCCGCATCCATCAAAGAGGCTTCGGAGATGTCGTCCGAGTAGGCGAAGGCGGTTTTCTCGCCCGACACGGCTCGCACGCCCACACCTTGGTCGATGCTGAAGCTGCCGGTCTTGACGATGCCCTCTTCCAGGCTCCAGCCTTCGGAGCGGGTGTACTGAAAGTACAGGTCGGCGTCGTCCACAGCATGGGCCTTGATGGCGGCCAAAGCACGGCTGAGGTGGGTTTCGTCCAAGCCAAAAGGCTCCAGCAAGAGGGAGCGGGCCGTGGCCAGACGTTCGATGGTGGGTTCGCGTGAAATCATGGGAGCCATTGTAGGCAGGGATCAAGACCCTTGCCGGGACTGGAGAGCCGAGGACTGCACCGACCGTGTCCGAGTCGGATTCGCAAATCAAAGGACCGCCGCCCTGAAAGCCTACATCCGGCCGTGCTGGCGCATCAGCGCCAGCAGCTTGACTGTGTCCAACGCAGGCACCACATGGCCGGCCGGTTTGACGGTGGGCACATCTTCGCCCTGCACCAGGGCGTTGATGACCGCCTCGTCCACGGCCTGCACCGCGGCTTCATACAGCGGGTCCAGCACCTCCCAGTTCAGGCTGTGGCGTTTAATCACAGCGCCCATTTTTTCAGGATGAGGCATGGGGTCGGCCACCGAAAAGGCCAGAAAAATATCGCCCGATGAATTGCCCCCCGGACTGCCCGAGCGTGCAATGCCCAGGCCTGCCCGCTTGGCCAGAGAACGCAAGATCGCATCTGACAGGGGCGCATCGGTGGCCAATATGACGATGATGGAGCCACTTTCTTTCTTGGCAAAGCCGCCCGGCATGGCTTGCCCCACGGGCACCCCCAGCACCGACAGCCAGTGACGCCTGCCGTAATTGGCCTGCACCAGCGCACCCAGGGTGTAGGTCTGGCCTGCCACCTGGATCTGGCGCGAAGATGTGCCCGTGCCGCCCTTGAATTCGTAGGCGATCATGCCGTTGCCGCCCCCCACCGAGCCTTCGGCCACCGGCCCGCTGGTGGCGGCATCGAGCGCAGCCACCGCATGCGCCGGTTGCACATGCAGGGCATTGATGTCGTTGAGCACCCCGTCGTAGGTTTCGGCCACCACTGGCATGGCCCAGGCGTGGTGGTTCTGAAAATGCTCGGCGTAACGGCCCAACATCCATTGCACCGCCCCCTGGTGGCACGCCCCCACCCCATGGGTGTTGGTGATCAGCACGGGCCCCAGAAAATACCCCGCATCGTTGATCCAGTGAACCCCGGTCATCTCGCCATTGCCATTGAGCGCATGGAAGCCAGCCCACACGGGCATGGGGTTGTTCGCATCCTGCCGGGGCACGATGGCCGTGACCCCTGTGCGCATGCGGCGCGAGGGATCGGTCAGGGTGGTGAAGCCCACCGTCACCCCGGGCACGTCGGTGATGGCGTTGAAGGGGCCGGTCTGGCCCGCAAAAGGCAGGCCCAATTCACGGGCTCGGGGTCGGTTCATGGGCGTTCTCCGGTTTCACAAGTTGTCACCCTGCAGGCATCCCCAAAGCGCAGCCGATGGCCCAGCGCTCAGCGCTGGCGCATGAGTTGCAGCAAAGCCGCATCGTCCAGGTCGGCCCAGCCTTGCTCGAGGGCTTGGGCAAACAGCGCGCGTGCGATCCGGCCCAACGGGGGATCAAAGGCCACGTCTTCGGCGGCTTGCAGGGCCAGGCTCGTGTCTTTGGCCAACAAACTGACATGGGCGCGGGGCGCCAGGTCGCCAGCCAGTGCACGGCGCATGCGGTCCGAGCCGATCCAGCTTTGCCCGCTCGAAGCCTCGATCACAGACAGCGTGGCCGCAGGGTCCAGACCCAACCGCTCGGCCAGGGCCATGGCCTCGGCAGCGCCGGCCAAATTCACAGCCGCCAGCAAATTGTTGACCAGCTTGGTGCGTGCACCGTCACCGGCCCGGGTGCCTACACGAAAGACCTGGTCGCTCAAGGCGTTCAGCAAGTTCTGGTGGCGCGTCCACACGGCATCCGGACAAGCCACCATCAAGCTCATGCGGCCCTCACGGGCGCGCAAAGGGCCACCGGACATGGGCGCGTCCATGCAATCGACGCCCTGCAGCGCCAATCGCTCGGCCTGAGCCGCCACCGTGGCCGGCCCGAGCGTCGGGCACAGCATCACGCACTGGCCAGGCTGCAAATGCGCACCCGCGCCAGCCTTGCCCCACAGCACCGACTCGGTTTGCGCCGCATCGACCACCGCGACCAGCAAAACACCTTGCGGTGCTAGGGACTGCGCAGCCTGCGCAGCCGAGCCGCAAGGCGCAGCCCCCAGGGTCACAGCTTGGGCTTGCGCCTGCGCATCGGTGTCGTGCACGGCCACCTGCCAGGCCAAATCGCGCAAGCGGGCCAGCATGGCGCCGCCCATGTTGCCGGCACCCACCACCGCCACAGAGGTTGAAGGTTTCATGTTTGCACCAGCTGTTTGGAGCGGGCAATCGACATCAATATGCCCAGCGCCAGTCCCAGGGTGACCATGGCGGTGCCCCCGTAACTGATGAAGGGCAGGGGCACGCCCACTACCGGCAAGATGCCGCTGACCATGCCCATGTTCACAAAGGCGTAGGTGAAAAAGATCATGGTCATGCTGCCCGCCAGCAGGCGGCTGAACAGCGTGGGCGCGTCCATGGCGATCATCAGACCGCGATACACCAGAAAGAAGTACCAGAAGATCAGGTACAGGCCCCCGGCAAATCCGAACTCTTCGCCATAAGCCGCAAAAATGAAGTCGGTAGTGCGCTCGGGGATGAATTCCAGATGGGTTTGCGTGCCTTGCATGAAGCCCTTGCCCCAAAAGCCGCCCGAGCCAATGGCGATCATGCCCTGGATGATGTGAAAGCCTTTGCCCAGCGGGTCACGTGCCGGGTCCAGCAAGGTGCACACCCGCTGGCGCTGGTATTCGTGCAGAACTCGCCAGTCCACATCGGGGGCGCACAGGGTGGGCTCCATGACAATCAGCACTGCAATGCCCATCAAGCCCAGTAAAACTGGGGGAACTATCCACCGCCACTTGAGTCCGGCAAAGAAAATCACCGCCAATCCCGCTGCCAGGACCAGCAAGGAGGTGCCCAGGTCAGGCTGCTTCATGATCAATCCGACTGGGATGGCCAGAATCAGCAAGGCCACGGCAAAGTCAAAGGGCCTGAGTTGGCCTTCGCGCTTTTGGAACCACGCGGCCAGCATCAAGGGCAAGGCAATCTTCAAAATTTCACTGGGCTGGATCACCACCCCCAGATTGATCCAGCGCCGAGACCCTTTTTTGGTGATGCCGAAAATGGCCACCGCCACCAGCAAAATCACCCCTACGGTGTACACGGGAACGGCCCAGGCCATGAGTTTTTGAGGCGGGATCTGCGCGACGACAAACATGATGACCGCTGCCAGCAGCATGTTGCGGCTGTGGTCCATAAAACGGGTGCCGTGGTCAAACCCTGACGAATACATGATGAGCAAACCCGCGCAAGCCAACATGAAGACGGCAAACGCCAAAGGGCCATCAAAGCCGTCGACATGGCGCCAAAGGCGATGCCGCAGGGTGGATTTTTGAATCACGGATGCCATGGGCGCACCGATTGTCGGTATGCGCTGTCGCACGGTGTGCCCTCGGTTCATACCGATTCACCCCTGGGGCCGCGCCCCATCAGCACCTGTACGGCCTCGCGGGCCTGCAAACGGCCATCAAGCAATGCCACGACGGCTTCGGTGATGGGCATGTCTACGCCCAGGCTTTGGGCGCGTTGCCAGACGGTGCGGGCGCTGTAGACGCCTTCAGCCACATGCCCCAGAGAATCCACGGCTTGCGCCAGGCTCAGGCCTTGTGCCAGCAACAGACCGACTTTGCGGTTGCGGCTCAGATCGCCCGTGGCGGTCAGCACCAGATCGCCCAGGCCCGACAAACCCATGAAGGTTTCAGCCTTGGCGCCCAGCGCCAAGCCCAGGCGGGTCATTTCGGCCAAACCCCGGGTGATCAGCGCCGCTCGGGCGTTCAACCCCAAATTCAGGCCATCGCACAGGCCGGTGGCAATGGCCAGCACGTTCTTGACCGCACCGCCCACTTCGACGCCCACCATGTCCTCGTTGGCATACACACGCAGGGCCGGACCATGAAAGGCCTTCACCATGGCGTCTCGCACCGCCGCATGCGCGCTGGCGGCCACCAGGGCGGTCGGCTGCTGGCGCGCCACTTCGAGCGCAAAGCTCGGGCCACTCAGTGCCCCTGCTTGCAAACCGGGCGCCGCTTGGGCCTGCACTTCGTGGGGCATGAGGCCGGTGCCGGCTTCAAAACCCTTGCACAGCCAAGCCACGGGCGCCCGAACCTGCCGCAAGCGCGCCAAGTTGACGCGCAGACCCGACATGGGGGTGGCCAGCACCCACAAATCCTGGGGCTGCCCGGACAACAAGTCATCGACCGGACCGGTCAATATCGACAAATTTTCAGGCAGTTCAACGCCCGGCAAATAGCGCAGGTTTTGGCGCTGCGCCTGCATGGCAGCCGCCTGAGACGCGTCCCGGGCGTGCAAGCGCACGACGTGCTGGCCGGGATGGCGGCAAGCCGCCATGGCCATGGCCGTGCCCCAGGCGCCTGCGCCAATGACCGTGATGTGCATCAAAAACGCAAAGCCAGTCAGGCATCACTGCTGCGTGGCAGCAGCTTGGGCTTGTTGTTGTTCGTACATGGCCTGGAAGTTGATTTCGGCCAGGTGCACGGGCGGGAAACCGGCACGGGTGATCAGGTCCGCCACGCTGGCGCGCAGGTAGGGGTACACGATCTGGGGGCAGGCGATGCCCATGATGGGGCCCATCTGGTCTTCGGGCAAGTTGCGGATTTCAAAGATGCCGCCTTGCTTGCACTCGACCAAAAACACGGTCTTGTCAGCAATCTTGGTGTGCACTGTGGCGGTCACGCACACTTCAAACACGCCTTCAGCAGCGGGGGTGGCTTCCACGCCCAACTGGATGTCCACGCTGGGTTGCTGCTGCTCGATCAGGATGGCGGGAGAATTGGGTTGCTCCAGTGAGGCCTCTTTCAGGTAAACACGTTGGATCTGAAAAACGGGTTGCACGTCGGCTTCGGGGGTGACAGCGGTATCGGTCATGGGGTTCTCTTTGAAAAAAATACAGGCTAGACGCCAAGCATCTGCCCAGGGGACGAAACAGCGGGATTATCAGCGATGAAGACCGCCGCACTGGCGCGTGACGCGCCGGTGAAAACCCCCGGGTGGGGTTCAGGCCTGCAGCAAAGGCACCAGGCCGCCTTTGGCGTCCAGGGCCATCAGGTCGTCGCAGCCGCCCACATGGGTGTCGCCCACGTAAATTTGCGGCACGGTGCGACGGCCAGTGGATTGCATCATGTGGTCGCGTTGGGCGGGGTCCAGGTCGATACGGATTTCTTCAATCTGCTCAACACCTTTGGCCTTGAGCAATTGCTTGGCGCGGATGCAGTAGGGGCAAACGGCGGTGGTGTACATCTTGACGGCTTGCATGGGGCTTCCTTTCAGGCTTTTTCAATGGGCATGCTGGCCGCTTGCCACGCCTTGAGGCCGCCGGCGAGCGATTGCGCCTTCTCGTAACCCAGTTTTTGGGCGGTGGCAGCCGCGCGAGCCGAGCGGGCGCCCACTTGGCACACCATGACCACCGGGGTCGATTTGTTCTTCACGAACTGGCCCAGCTTGGCTTCAAGTTGGCCCAGGGGCAGATTTTTGGCTCCGATCACATGGCCCCGGGCAAATTCATCGGGTTCGCACACGTCAATGACGATGGCTTTTTCGCGGTTCATCAGTTGAACCATGTCCTGGGGCCCCAGGCCACGGCCCGCGCTCAAGACAGGAAAAAGCAAAGCAACGCCAGACGCCAAAGCCACGGCCACCAACATCCAGTTATCGAGGAGAAATTTCACGAATCAGACCTTTTTCAGTCAAAAAAATCGGCCTGATCGCAGGCCGCCAAGTCTGAATTCTAAAATGATGTCCTTTTCCTCTGTTTCTTACAGCCTCTGCTGTCCACTTCAATATGTACAAACTTGTCCTGATCCGCCACGGCGAATCCACCTGGAACCTTGAAAACCGCTTCACCGGCTGGACCGATGTGGACCTGACCCCCACCGGCGTGAGCCAGGCCATGTCGGCGGGCAAACTGCTCAAAGCCGAAGGCTGGGACTTTGACCTGTGCTACACCTCGGTGCTCAAGCGCGCCATCCACACCCTGTGGTACGCCCTGGACGAGATGGACCGCACCTGGCTGCCCGTGGTCAAGGACTACCGCCTGAACGAACGGCACTACGGCGCCCTACAAGGCCTGAACAAGGCCGACATGGCCAAGCAATACGGCGACGAGCAAGTGCTGATCTGGCGCCGCAGCTACGACACCCCGCCGCCCGCGCTGGAAGCGACCGACCCCCGTTGCGAGCGCAGCGACCGCCGCTACCCCAGGCCCGATGTGGTACCACTGACCGAGTGCCTGAAAGACACGGTGGCCCGTGTGCTGCCCGCCTGGAACGACAGCATTGCCCCCAGCATCAAATCTGGCAAGCGGGTGCTGATCGCCGCGCACGGCAACTCGATCCGCGCCCTGGTCAAGTACATGGACGGCATCTCCGAGACTGACATCGTGCACTTGAACATCCCCAACGGCATCCCGCTGGTCTATGAGCTGGATGAAAACCTCAAGCCGATCCGCCACTACTACTTGGGCGATGCCGAGGCCGCTGCCGCAGCTGCAGCCGCAGTGGCCAGCCAGGGCAAGGCCTGATCGGCCTGAGAGGGGTCTTGGTGGGGGCTGGGCGTTAGCTGTGCGAGGATGCCTCGGATGAATCCTCTCGTGCTGGCGGCCCCACAGGGTTGAGACTGTTTCGGTAACGGTTATTCACAAAACCTGACACCTTCAGCCTGCGCCGGGTGTATATTGAGCCGCATTGGTCATTGGGAAACCCTGAGTACATGAAACATCATCTGAAGATCGCGGGCTGGATCAGCGTGGGCGCACTGGCAGGCGCCTTGACCACTGTGTCGCTGCAAACCGTTGCACGCGGCAACATGGCCCCCTTGCCGCTGGAAGAACTGCAACAACTCGCCGCCGTTTTTGGCATGGTCAAAAGCGACTATGTCGAGCCTGTGGACGAGAAAAAGCTGATCACCGAAGCCATCACCGGCATGGTGGCCAGCCTGGATCCGCACTCGCAGTATTTCGACAAGAAAACTTTCAAGGAATTCGCGGAAGGCACCTCGGGCAAGTTTGTCGGCGTGGGCATTGAAATTAGCCAGGAAGACGGCCTGATCAAAATCGTCTCGCCCATCGAAGGTTCTCCAGCCGATCGTGCGGGCCTCAAAACCAACGACCTGATCACCAAAGTCGACGACACGCCGGTCAAAGGCCTGTCGCTCAATGAAGCCGTCAAACGCATGCGCGGCGAGCCCAAGACCAAAGTGGTGTTGACCATCTTCCGCAAAGATGAAGGCCGCACCTTCCCCGTCACCATCATCCGTGAAGAGATCAAGACACAGTCGGTCAAGGCCAAGATGGTCGAGCCGGGCTACGCCTGGGTGCGGGTGTCTCAGTTCCAGGAGCGCACCGTGGACGACTTCGCCCGCAAAGTGGAAGAACTCTATGCACAAGACCCCAAAATCAAGGGCCTGGTGCTGGACTTGCGCAACGACCCCGGTGGCCTGCTGGATGCTGCCGTTGCACTGTCTGCCGCCTTTTTGCCCGAAAACGTGACCGTGGTCACCACCAACGGCCAACTTGAAGAAAGCAAATTCACCTACAAGGCCAACCCCCAGTTCTGGCGCCGTAACGCGTCCAATGACCCCATTGGCAAGCTGACCCAAGCCACCGGTGGCGCCCTGAAAAAAGTACCTTTGGTGGTATTGGTCAACGAAGGCTCAGCCTCGGCCAGTGAAATCGTCGCAGGTGCCCTGCAAGACTACAAACGTGCCACCCTCATGGGCAGCCAGACCTTTGGCAAAGGTTCGGTGCAGACCGTGCGCCAGCTCGGCCCGGACACCGCTTTGAAGATCACCACAGCCCGTTACTACACCCCCAATGGCCGCGCCATCCAGGCCAAAGGCATCGTGCCTGAAATCATGCTGGATGAGACCGCCGAGGGCAACGTCTTTGCGGCCTTGCGCACGCGTGAAGCCGACTTGCAAAAGCACCTGTCCAACGGTAAGGAAGAAGAGAAAAAAGACCCTGAGCGCGAAAAAGCCCGCGAAGACGCCCTGAAAAAACTGGAAGAAGAATCCAAAAAACCTGTGGCCGAGCGGCGTTTGCCCGAATTCGGTTCCGACAAGGACTTCCAGCTGGCCCAGGCCCTGAACAAGCTCAAAGGCCAACCCGTGAAAGCCAGCACCACGCTGGCCGAGCGCAAGGTCGAGAAAAAAGAAAATTGAGCGCCATGGGTGACGCGTATGAATGACGCACAGTTGCTGCGCTATTCGCGGCATATTTTGCTCAATGAACTGGGCATTGATGGTCAGGAAAAGCTCCTGGCATCGCACGCCCTGATCATTGGCGCAGGGGGTCTGGGCTCACCGGTTGCCCTCTACCTGGGCAGCGCCGGTGTGGGCCACATCACCGTGGTGGACCACGACGAAGTCGACGCCACCAACTTGCAGCGCCAGATTGCCCACACCCTGGACCGGGTGGGCCAGCCCAAGGCCGAATCGGTGCGCACGGCCATTGCCCAGATCAACCCCGACCCGCAGGTGCACACTGTTACGCGCCGCGCCGACGCGGCCTTGCTGGCCGAGCTGGTGCCTCAGGCTGATGTGGTCATCGATTGTTGCGACAACTTTGCTACCCGGCACGCCGTGAACCTGGCCTGCGTGCAACACCGCAAACCGCTGGTGTCGGGTGCGGCTATCCGCATGGACGGCCAGGTGTCTGTGTTTGACAGCACGCAAGCCGACGCCCCGTGTTACGCCTGCATCTTTCCGCCAGATAACCTGCCCGAAGAAACGCGCTGTGCCACCATGGGGGTGTTTGCGCCGTTGGTGGGCATCATCGGCAGCGTGCAAGCGGCCGAAGCCCTCAAAATCCTCAGCGGCATGGGCAGCCACATGGCCGGACGTTTGCTGATGCTCGACGGCCGTGAACTGTCCTGGACCGACATTCGCATGCAGCGCAAGCACGACTGCCTGGTGTGTGCAGCGCTGCGCACCTGACGCCCCCGCTGCTCCAGACATGTTGGACACCTCGAGTGCCAACCCGCATTGCCACACGTCCTTGCGAGCGAAGCGTGGCAATTCAGCGGCTGTGGTCCATCTGGCGTCAAAGCTTTTTGCGAGCGCTGTTGCTGGATTGCCGCGTCGCAGGCTCCTCGCAATGACGGGGAACTTGGCGCATTCTTCACAACGAGAAACTTGATTTGCAGGTCAGCAGCCCGCAGGTCAAGTTTGATCCTGGCTGTGGCAGCTGCCGTGGAATTTTCTGAACACCGGGGGTGACATGGCGGCCGAACCGGCGGCAAACAGGCCGCGTTTTTGTTTTTGTGCCTGCCGCTGCAAAGCCGCATAAGGCCCTTTGCCGGTGCGAAATTTGTAGGCCCAGGCCATGCCCTGGCGCACCATCTCGGCGCCCAGATCGACGCCGTTGACCGACAAGCGCCCGATTTGCCTGCCGTATACATCTTGCCCATGGGAGATCACCTGCACCGGTTTGCGCAGGGCCAGGCTGATCAGGGTGTCGCGCGATTGCGAACCACCGGGCTGGCAGGTCTCCGGTGCATCAATGTCTTCGATGCGCAGTTTGACCGGCTCATGGTGCCCTTCGCGCACCAGCACAACGGTGTCTCCGTCCATGACCCAACTCACCCAGCCAGTCCAGGACTCAGACGCCTGCGCGGCACCCTGACCCCAGGCCAGCATGAGCCAGCAAGCCCAATGGCCCATGCGACAACATGTCATGTCAGTTCCTTGCCGCGTTGGCCTTGACGCCGATTGGCTTTGGGCAGAATCGGGCTCAACTCTGTCAGCAGGGCCTCGGCGCGCCCTTGCATGCGCTCGAGTGCTGCATCAAAAAGGGCGGTCTCTTCAGGTTGCAAGACCGACAGGATCTGGCTGTTGATGGCCTGAATCTGGGGCATCAAAGTTTCATAAAGTTGTTGGCCTACCGGGGTCAGACTCACCCGGGCACTGCGGCGGTCATGGGCGGTTATGGTGCGCAGCACCAGCTTTTTCTGAACCAGAGCGGTCAGTGTGCGCGAAGTGCGAGCCCGGTCACGGTGCATGCGTTCGGCCAACGCCGATGGTGGCAAGCTGCCGTTTTGATGGAGTTGAGCGATCACGGCCCATTCGCGCCGGGTGATGCCATAGCCGCCTTCGCACAGGCGCACCACCATGACGCCGGCGACTGCAGACAGGCGGCCCAGCCGGTACAACAGCAAATCGTCAATGGAAGCCAAGCGTTGGGAGGGCGACAAGGGCATCAGGGTTTTCGAGAGGGATGATTGATTAGATCAATTGTCGTACATGACACTACATTGGAAGCCGTGACTTTGAAGCCGACGTTTGCCTGGCAAGCCATTTGGAGAATGAACCTTTGGGGCAAAACCCATCCAAGCCACGGGCGCTCAACTCGACTGAGCCCCTTTCACCCTTGATACCCAGTCTTTTGACATGAACACCTTTTCCCTTTCCCGCAAGCGCTGGAGCGCTGCTTTGTGCCTTGCAGCTTGCGCTGCGGTGACCTCGTCCTGGGCGCAAAGTTACCCCAGCAAACCCGTCAAATTCATCACCAATTTTCCTGCGGGCGGCCCGGCGGACTATTTGGCGCGCACCGTGGGTGAAGCCATCACCACCCAGTACAAGCAGCCCGTGGTGGTGGAAAACAAGCCCGGCGCGGGCGGCAACATCGGGGCTGACTTTGTCGCCAAAAGCCCGGCCGATGGCTACACCGTGCTGTTCGGCATCGACACCACCTTCACGGTCAACCCCTACATCTACAAAAGCATGGCCTTCAAGCCAGCTGACCTGCGGCCGATCATGGTCATGGTCTCCTCGGGCTTGTTGGTCGGTGCCCACCCCTCCACTGGCTTCAAAACCCTCAAAGACCTGATCGCCCAAGGCAAAGGCAAGGGCCTGAACTTCAGCAGCGCGGGCAGCGGAAGCCCCGGCCATCTGGCTGCAGAAATTTTCATGGATGCGGCCCAGATCAAAATCCAGCATATCCCCTACAAAGGCAACGCACCCGCCGTCGCTGCCGTGGTGGCAGGCGAGGTGGATGCTGGCGTACTCGCCACCCCCGGCATGCTGCCGCATGTCAAAGCCGGCAAGGTCAATGCATTGGCCGTGACCAGCCGTCAGCGCTCGCGTTCAGCCCCCGACATCCCGACTGTGGCCGAACTCGGCCTGAAGGACCTGGAGCTCGAAGTGCTCTACGTGGCCATGGTGCCAGCTGCCACACCCGAGCCCGTGGTGCAGCTGCTGCAAAAAGCCTTCTCAGACGCATTGAAGCGCCCAGACACCCAAACACAGCTGACCGGCATGGATTTGTTTTATGAAGGACTGGTCGGTCAGGACGCTGCCAAACGACTGGCCGAGCAATCTCAACGCTATGACCGCGTGGTCAAGTCCACGGGCATGAAGGTCGATTGATTGCCACCATGAACACCCCCACACGACAACGCCCCAACATCATCTTCATCGTCGCCGACGACCTCGGCTTTGCAGATCTGGGCTGCTACGGCGGGCGAGACGCCCAATTCGGCAAGGTCTCGCCCGTACTCGATCAGTTGGCTGCGGGGGGGCTCAAGTTCACGCAGGGGTACTCCAACTCACCCGTGTGCTCGCCCACGCGCTTTGCGCTCATGACCGCGCGCTACCAGTACCGCCTGCGCGGCGGTGCCGACGAGCCCATCAACAGCCGCAGCCGGGGCAGCGCCGTGCTGGGCTTGCCGCCCGAACACCCCACGCTGCCGTCCTTGCTCAAGGCCAGCGGCTACCGCACGGCGCTGATCGGCAAGTGGCATTTGGGTTACCCACCGCACTTCAGCCCCCTCAAATCGGGCTATGAAGAGTTTTTTGGCCCCATGTCGGGCGGGGTGGACTACTTCACACATTGCGCCTCCAGCGGGGCGCACGACCTGTTCACCGGCGAAGACGAAACGCCTGAAGACGGCTACCTGACCGACATGATCTCCAAGCGGGCTGTGGACTTTGTGGAGCGCATGGCCCCGGGAGCCGCGCAAGGCACGCCCTTTTTTTTGAGCCTGCACTACACCGCGCCGCACTGGCCCTGGGAAACGCGCGAAGACCACGCGCTGGCGCAAGAAGTCAAAGACAACCTGTTCCACCTGCACGGCGGCAACATCCACACTTACCAGCGCATGATCCACCACATGGACGAAGGCATTGGTTGGGTGGTGGAGGCTTTGAGAAAAACCGGGCAGCTTGAGAACACCCTGATCGTCTTTACCAGCGACAACGGCGGCGAACGTTTCAGCGACAACTGGCCGCTGGTGGGCGGCAAGATGGACCTGACCGAAGGCGGCATCCGTGTGCCGTGGATCGCGCATTGGCCCGCCGTCATCGCGCCCGGCGGCACATCCACCCAGCACTGCATGACCATGGACTGGTCGGCCACCATGGTCGAATTGGCAGGAGCCAAGGCCAGTGATGACTTGCCGTTTGACGGCGTGTCTCTGGCCCCCGTGTTGCGTGATGCCCAACACCAATTTGAGCGGCCACTTTACTGGCGCATGAACCACCGGGGTCAACGTGCCCTGCGCATGGGCGACTACAAATACCTGCGGGTGGATGGCCACGATTACCTGTTCAACATCCCGTCCGATGAGCGCGAACGTGCCAACCTGGGCGGACGCCAAGCCGAGCGCCTGCAGGCCATGCGCGCTGCGTGGGAGGCGTGGGACGCCACTGTGCCCGCTATCCCCGAAGACGCCACCGTGAGCTTGGGCTACTCTGTTAAAGACATGCCCCAGCGCTGAAGCCCTGGCGGCTAAGATCGGTCATGTCTGAAATGCAACGATATTTAACTTTTCGCCAGTGGCCCCGCCTGAGTGCCTCGCTGGCCCGCAACGAAGTGCTGGCGGGTCTGACGGTGGCCTTGGTCATGGTGCCGCAGGCTGTGGCTTATGCGGGCCTGGCGGGCATGCCGCTGGTGACTGGTCTATACACCTGTCTGATCCCAGCCCTGTTGGCGGTGCTGTTTGGCAGTGCCACGCGACTATCGGTCGGGCCTGCCGCATTGACCTGCGTCCTGATTGGCGCCTCACTCACCGGTATGGCCGAACCTGGTTCGCCCGAATGGGTGGCGCTGGCGGTGTGGTTGTCCCTGCTGTCGGGGGGCATCCAGCTGTTGCTGGGCCTGGGCCATTACGGCTGGCTCATCAACCTGGTCAGCGCCCCGGTCATGATGGGCTTCACCCAGGCCGCATCCTTGCTGATCATGGCTTCGCAAGTGCCGGGTTTGCTGGGCATCCAGGCTTGGAGCTGGGATGTGCACAGCTGGTCTGCATGGCTGACCGGCTGGCCTGCACTGTTTGGCCTGAGCAGTCTGGTGCTGCTCTTGTTGTTGCGCAGGTACAGACCCCGCTGGCCCGGCATCATGCTGGTGATGGGCGCCGCCTCTGCGGTGGGCTACGCCACCGATTACCAGGCCCATGGCGCCGTGGTCGGACAGTTGCCCGCAGGCCTGCCGGATTTTTATTGGCCCCATTGGCCGGGCCTGGAGGTGATCAACCAGCTGTGGGTGCCAGCCATGGTGATTGCGCTGGTGAGCTTTCTGGAAACAGCGTCCAGCGCCCGCATTGAATGCCAGCGCGACGGCAAGCGCTGGGACGACAGCACCGAACTCTTCAGCCAGGGTTTGGCCAAACTGGCCTCAGCCTTCTCAGGCAGCTTCCCGACCAGCACTTCATTTTCGCGCTCGGCGCTCATGCTCTATGCAGGCGCACGCTCGGGCTGGGCGGTGGTGGCATCGGTGGGCTTTGTGTTGCTGGCCTTGCTGCTCCTCATGCCTGCACTGGCCTACGTGCCGCGCTCAGTCATGTCGGCGGCCGTCATCGTGGCCGTGCTCAACCTTTTTCAGCCCCGGCAGTTTTTAAGGATTTGGCGCATTGACCGGATCGAAACCCTCACCGCTGGCGTGACTTTTGGCATCACGCTGGCCACCGCCCCGCGCATTTATTGGGGCGTGATGACCGGTGTTTTGCTGGGGCTGAGTCACTTTCTGCACACCCGGCTGCACCCGCGCATCATTGAGGTGGGCTTGCACCCTGATGGCAGCTTGCGTGACCGCCATCTGTGGAAACTGCCGCCTTTGGCGCCCCATCTGTATGCCTTGCGCATGGATGCCGAACTCGACTTTGCGGCCTCCAGCGACTTTGAGCGCGCCATCGCAGCTCACCTGGCGCGTCAACCGGACACCCGCCATGTCTGCTTGTTTGCGCATCCCATCAACCGCATCGACGCCACGGGCGTGGAAACTTTCGGGCAAATCCATCGTCAATTGGCCAGCCGGGGTATCACCTTGCACATCAGCGGCATCAAATTGCCAGTGGAGACCACCTTGCGCCGGGCGGGCGAATTGAGTGAGGGACCCTTCCTCAAGATGTACCGCACCGATGCAGAGGCCTTGCAGGCGCTCCAAGCGATCCATGCCATGCCCCCGGACATTGGCAGCGCCACCTGAGTTCAGCCCCCTCAAGCGCCGCAAACCCAAGTGATGCTCAGGCCAGACCCTTTTCAAACTCGGTCAGGCGCTTGTAGATGGAGCGCAGCTCGGTGATGTCGGTCCAGCGCTCAATCAGGTAAGAAAACGCATCGTTGACCTTGCCAAACGCATTGCTCACCTGCTGGATCACGCCCAGTGTGATCAAGCCCGTGAACAGCGATGGCCCCATCAGCAGGTACGGAAAAATGACCATCGTCTGGCTGTACAGATTGCTCCAGAGGTTGAAATAGGCATAGTGGTTGAACAGCCGGAAATTGTTCAGCCGCACCCCTGTAAACAGGCTCAGGGCCTGCGACAAATCCATGCGGCTGCGGTCGTCCTCGGCATACACCAGCGCCTTGCGCAAGGCCGCTTCGGTCTTTTGGTTGTTGTATTCCAGGCCCGGCAGGCGAATGCCTACAAACCACGACAACACCGTGCCGCCCAAGGCCGTGATCAGTGCCACCCAAAAAAGTGAGCCCTCAAACTGCAGCCACACAATCGCCATGCCTTTGGACAAGCCCCACAAAATGGGAATGAAGGACGCCAGGGTCAAGATTGCCCGCACCAGGCCCAGCCCCAGGTTTTCGGTTTGGCGGGCAAAACGCATGCAATCTTCCTGAATGCGCTGAGAAGCCCCCTCCACGGTGTAGAACGTGCGCTGCCAGCGCGGCAGATACAGCTCGGTCATGGCCTGGCGCCAGCGAAAGGCGTAATGCGAGGCCAGATACGTCTCCAGACTGCGCAGCAGCATGTAGGGAAAAGCGATCCACGCAAACTGCTGCATGAAGCCCCAGAACTTGTCCAGCCCACCCGCTTGTTCAGGCTTTTGCAGCAAGTCATAAAACTCGCCATACCAGGTGTTCAGACGCACCGTTTGCTGCACCGTGATGAACACCATGGCGATCAAAACCAACAAACCTCCCCAGGCCCACAAGGCCCAGCGGCGGGAGAGGAAGAAACTGCGGAACATACCGACTCCTTGAATTGAGCGCCAGCGCTGCGACCTGAGCTTGACGTCATGGGGCATACCCCCTGCAACAGGGCCACTCGCTGTGAGCATACCTGACCCCCCTGTGGCGCATTCAACTTGATAGCAGGCACTTGCTGCCTCAAACGGGATGCAATTGGCCATTGAATTGAAGGCCCCATCTCTTGCCTTCATGCTGATCTTGGGCCCGATGTCCCTTGAGAACCAGACCGGTCAATCTGTGAGACACCAGCCGTGGCCCATCACCCGTGCAGCAATCGTCGCTACACTCCCCACCTCTTGTTGTTGATCTTTTTGCGGAGCATTTCATGGCCCTGATTCCTGCGACCATCCTCACCGGCTTTCTTGGCTCGGGCAAGACCACGCTGCTCAAGCGCGTGCTGACCGAGGCCCACGGCCAAAAAATCGCCGTGATCGAGAACGAATTTGGTGAGGAAAACATCGACAACGACATCCTGGTGTCGGATACCGAAGAGCAGATCATTCAAATGAGCAATGGCTGCATCTGCTGCACCATCCGCGAAGACCTGCGCGCTACGCTGCAGCTGCTGGCCGCCAAGCGCCGCAAGGGGCTGTTGGACTTTGAGCGCATCGTGATCGAGACCACGGGGCTGGCCGACCCGGGACCGGTGGCGCAGACTTTTTTCATGGACGACGAGATTGCCGAAACCTTCCTTCTCGACTCCATCCTGACCTTGGTGGATGCCAAACATGCGGCGCAGCAGCTCAATGACCGCCAGGAAGCGCGCCGCCAGGTGGGCTTTGCCGACCAGATCTTCATCAGCAAGGCCGATCTGGTGTCGCCCCAGGAGCTGGATGCCTTGCAGCACCGCCTCAAGCACATGAACCCGCGTGCGCCGCAAAAGGTGGTGCATTTTGGTGAAGTGGCGCTGAGTGAAGTGTTTGATCTCAAGGGCTTCAACCTGAACGCCAAGCTTGACATCGACCCTGACTTTCTCAAGGACGACGGGCACGACCACGCGCACGGGGAGCATTGCGATCACCCTTCGCACCAACATGATCATGATCATGCACATGGTGAGCACTGCAACCACCCTTCGCATGCGCATGAACACAGCCATGGCCATGGACACCACCATCACCACGATGATGATGTCAAGAGTTTTGTGTTCAGGTCCGAGCGGGCGTTTGATCCGGCCAAGCTGGAAGACTTTCTGGGCGCCATCGTCAATATTTATGGCCCGCGCATGCTGCGCTACAAAGGTGTACTGAACATGCGAGGCACTGAGCGCAAAGTCATTTTTCAGGGCGTGCACCAGCTCATGGGCAGCGATTTGGGGCCGATGTGGGCCGATGGCGAGACCAAAATGAGCAAGATGGTTTTCATTGGCATCGATTTGCCCAAGGACATCTTGTTGCAGGGACTGGAGCAATGCCTGGTCTGAATTTTGGGCTGCCAGGCGATGCGGCTCCTTTTTTCTGCCAGACACGTCTTTAATCAGTGACTAGGCGTTTTTTGATGCATCTTGTCGCTACAATCGCCCGCCTGAAAGCTTCCCCTTTGAGGGCGGCTTGCGAACCCCAAAAGGTCTATAACAAGGGTTTGAAATGAACATGAACAGGTGTTTTGTGTGTTTGCGGTGTTTTTGCAATGCGCATTCATCTGCCCTTTCACACGGCTAGGAGACAAGACGTGAAGACCTCGAACAAAGCGGCAAGCAAGACGGCAAGCCCCCAGGCAAAAGCCGCTGAGCCGAAAAAAACGGCAGCTTCTGTCAAGGCAGCTCCCGCCTCGGGCAAGGCTGCTGCAAAAACCACCAAAGCCGCACCCGCGACCCAAGTGGCCAAAACTGTGCCCACGAAAAAGACGGTCCAAGCCGTTCCAGAGTCCAAAGCCAAAACCCAAGCTGCAAAACCGACGGCCCAAAAGGTCTCTGCTGCAGTCTCTCAACCCAGTCCTGCTGTCCCATCCAAGGCAGCTTCTGCGGCGCCTGTGAAAAAATCAGCGCCTGTCTCTCAAGCGAAAACTATGACCGTTCAAAAAGCGGAGCCTGTCAAGGCGACTGCCGTTCAAGTCCCTGCCCCCGTTGCTGTGCCTGCTGGCCCTGATCAATTGGTGCGTGCCACCCGCCCCTCGGCGCGTCTGGCGCAAATCACCGTGCCTTCTTTGCCGCCAGCTGTGGCGTCTACTGCTGCCAAGGCGAGTTTCTTGCCCAGTGCGTCAGCGCCGGCCGTCATGTCCTTCGTGCCGATCAAGAAAGATCCCAAGCTGGCCAACAACTGGAAAACAAAAAGCGTGCAAGAGTTGACGGATGCCGAAATTCTGGCCATGCCCGACAGCGAGTACATGAACGATGTTCAGATGGCGTTTTTTAAGCACAAACTGGTCAAGCTCAAGCAAGACATCCTCAACAGTGCCGGTGAAACCACCGAGCATTTGCGTGAAGACACCGTGGTGGTGCCCGATCCGGCTGACCGGGCCACGATCGAAGAAGAACATGCGCTGGAATTGCGCACCCGCGACCGTGAGCGCAAGTTGCTCAAGAAAATCGAACAATCCATCATGCTGATTGATGCTGGTGACTACGGCTATTGCGATGAAACCGGCGAACCCATTGGCGTGGGCCGCTTGCTGGCGCGCCCCACAGCCACTTTGTCGCTGGAAGCGCAGCAGCGCCGTGAGCTCAAACAGAAGATGTTTGGCGACTGAGCCTGTATCGGGGGCGCCCACCACGTTCCCTCATTACTGCGAGGCGCGTGCTTTTTTCCCTCGTTACTGCGAGGAGCTTGCGACGCGGCGGTCCAGTTGCGGCGCTCAATTGAGCAGGCGTGTCAAATCAGCCGTAAGTTGCTGGATTGCCCTGCCTTACTCGCAATGACGAATTCCGTCGCGGCAAGGAGCCGTGCTTTTTCCCCGTCACAACGAGGCGCGTGGTTTACCGCTTGCGCACGCCATGGTGCAAGACTTGTTTGTCCTCGTACTCTCAAATGGGTAGAACTGACTACTTGTTGCTTTTGGTGAAGCATCTTCTTGGTCATTTATTTTTTATTAAATATTCTGAATTTGTGTTTTTTATTTCTTCAGGCACAACTTTCACTCCAATCCCTAAGTGTTTGCTTTGAAAAGAAATTCCTTCTTTTTAAAGTTTTGGTTTCTTCGCTAAGCTATTGATTTCATTGAAAAAATTCTGACAGAGCGGCTTTCTGGTGACCTGAATTCCTGATACAGTGCAAAAAAGTGCAATTTAGTGGGTAAAAGTGCCCCTGATTGTCGTTTGCAACTGAAAAAGGGTCTTTGCAGTGTTTCAAGGGGCTTCATCGCTGAGTCTGGATGCCAAGGGGCGGCTGTCTGTGCCGACCCGGCATCGTGACGTGCTGAGCGCCACTGCACAAGGTCAGCTGACCATCACCAAGCACCCCCATGGTTGTTTGATGATGTTCCCTCGCCCCGAGTGGGAAAAATTCCGCGAGCGCATTGCCCAGTTGCCCATGTCGGGGCAGTGGTGGCGGCGTATTTTTTTGGGCAATGCCATGGATGTGGAGATGGACGGCACCGGCCGCGTGTTGATTTCTCCTGAGTTGCGACAAGCTGCAGGCATCACTAAAGACACCATGCTGCTGGGCATGGGGGCCTATTTTGAGCTGTGGGACAAAACCGTCTACGACGCACAAGAGGCCATGGCCATGCAGGCCGAGATGCCCGATGTGTTCAAGGACTTTGCCTTCTGAACGCCATGAGCACGCCCACACTCACCCACACCACGGTGCTTTTGCAAGAAGCCGCTGACGCCCTGCTCGATGGCGCAGCCGGTGCTGACGGCGCTTATGTGGACTGCACATTCGGGCGAGGAGGGCACTCGCGCCTGATTCTTTCGCGTTTGTCCGCGCAGGGGCGTTTGCAGGCCTTTGACAAGGATCTGGAAGCGATTACCGAGGCCGGGCGCATAGACGATGCCCGGTTTGCCATTCGGCACGATGGTTTCTCGCACCTGGCAGAGCTGCCCGCTGGCAGTGTCGATGGTGTGCTGATGGATCTGGGCATCAGCTCCCCGCAGATTGACAGCCCCGAGAGGGGTTTTTCTTTTCGTTTCGACGGCCCGCTGGACATGCGCATGGACACCACGCGCGGCGAAAGTGTGGCCGATTGGCTGGCAACGGCAACAGTGGATCAAATCACGGAGGTGATACGTGACTATGGCGAAGAACGGTTTGCTTTTCAGATTGCAAAGGCGCTTGTGGCTCGCCGACAAGAGCGGGGCCCAATTTCAAGCACCTCCGATTTGGCCCAGCTCGTGGCTGACACGGTCAAAACCCGCGAGCCGGGTCAGAACCCTGCAACGCGGACATTTCAGGCTTTTCGGATTTTCATCAATGCCGAACTTGAAGAGCTCGAACAGGCGCTAGAGGCCAGTTTGAGTGTGTTGGCAGAGGGCGGGCGTCTGGTGGTGATCAGCTTCCATTCGCTGGAAGACCGCATCGTCAAACAATTCATCGCCAAGCACTCCAAAGAGGTGGTTGACAGGCGTGTGCCGTTCGCAGCGCCCGTGGCCATGCGCCTGAAAGCGCTGGGTCGTGTCAAGCCAAGTGAAGAAGAAGTGCGTGGCAACCCGCGTTCACGCAGCGCCATCATGCGCGTGGCTGAGCGCACGGGGGTGCCTGCATGACCCGTTTGAACCTTGTGTTGCTGGTGGCGGTGGTGCTCAGTGCCTTGGCGCTGGTGCACAGCCATTACGAGTCACGCCGGATGTTCATGGCCCTGGAGAGCGCGCGCAAAGAGACCAAACGTCTGGAGCTTGAGCAAGACCGCCTGCAGATCGAGCGCCGGGCGCAAGCCACACCTTTGCGGGTGGAGCAGATTGCACGCCAACAGCTGCAAATGCGCGATGCCACACCGGCCATCACGCAGTACGTGACGGCTGCATCTGCTGCGCACAAAGGGGTCGCGCCATGAGCGCCCGCAGCGTGCAGTTGTCATCAAGCCCCTTGCTGGCCAGCAAGACGCCCGTTTGGCGCAGCAAGTTCATTGTGGCCGCCATCGCTTTGGGCTTTCTAGGCTTGATGGCACGTGCCATCTATGTGCAGGTGATTGCCAATGATTTTTTCATCCGCCAAGGTGAGGTCCGCTTTGCCCGCACCCTGACATTGCCTGCCAACCGGGGCCGTGTGTTGGATCGCAACGGTGTGTTGCTCGCCTCCAGTGTGCCTGCCCCCAGCATCTGGGCCAACCCGGATGAAATGGACCGTGATCAGCTCAAAGAGCGCGAACTCGCCCGTTTGCTGGACATGAGCACGGCGGAGTTGGAGCGCAAACTCAAGGATGACGAAAAGACATTTGTCTGGCTGCGCAGGCAGCTCGATGAGTCGGTGGTCAAAGAGATTTTGGCGCTGGGCATCAAAGGTGTTTATGACATCAAGGAATACAAGCGTCTGTATCCCGAAGGGGAAGCTGCAGCCCACATCGTGGGCTTTACCAATGTGGAAGATCAGGGCCAAGAGGGCGTCGAGTTGGTCTTTCAAAAGCAGCTGTCCGGTCAAGCGGGCTCGCGGCGTGTCATCAAGGACCGTTTTGGCCGGGTGGTCGAAGACGTGGGTGAAACGGTGCCGCCCGTAGATGGGCAGGATTTGCAGTTGAGCATTGACAGCAAGGTGCAGTTTTTTGCCTACCAGAAGTTGCGAGAGGCGGTGCTGGAGCACAAGGCCAAAGCGGGCAGTGTGGTGGTGCTCGATGCCCAGTCGGGCGAGATACTGGCACTGGCCAACTACCCCAGCTATTCACCGGCCAAGCGGGTCAACCTGAGCGGCGAACAATTGCGCAACCGCGCCTTGACCGACACCTTTGAGCCCGGCTCTACGATGAAACCCTTTGCGGTTTCATTGGCGCTTGAAAAAGGCATCGTCAAACCCGAGACGCCCATTCAAACCGCTCCAGGGCGCATCAACATCACCGGCTCGACCATCACCGACGCGCACCCGCATGGCATGCTCACCGTCAGCGAAGTGATCCAGAAGTCGAGCAACGTGGGCACGGTCAAGATGGCCATGCAAATGCAAGCCCACGACATGTGGGAGATGTTCACCCAGGTCGGGTTTGGTCAAAAACCGCAGTTGCCGTTTCCGGGTGTGGTGGCAGGGCGCTTGCGCCCATACAAAACCTGGCGTCCCATTGAGCAGGCCACGATGAGTTATGGCTACGGCATTTCGGCCAGCTTGTTCCAGGTGGCCCGGGCCTACACCATCTTTGCCCGCGATGGTGAGGTGGTGCCCTCCACCCTCATGAAAACCGAGCATCAGGTCGCAGGCACCCGTGTGATCAGCGCGCAACACGCCAAGTCCATGCGCAAGATGCTGCAAATGGCAGCAGGCCCAGGCGGCACAGCCCCCAAAGCACAGACCATGGGGTATTCCGTGGGGGGTAAATCGGGCACGGCGCGCAAGCAAGAAGGCAAAGGCTACGCGAGCAAAAAATACCGTGGCTTCTTCGTGGGCATGGCCCCGATTGAGGCACCACGCATCGTCGTGGCCGTGATGATTGATGAGCCCAGCAATGGCCGCTACTACGGTGGCGAAGTGGCGGCGCCCGTGTTCAGCCAGACCGTGCAGCAAACGCTGCGTCTGCTGGGGGTTCAGCCGGACATGGCCGTCAAGCCCCAAGTGGTGGCGCATGCCGTGGAGGAGTCGTTCTGATGCAGACCTTGCACAGCCCTATGGAAGCGGCCCAATGGTTGCGCCAGCGCGTGACGGGGCAGTTGCGCACGGACAGCCGCCAGGTTCAGCCCGGCGATGCCTTCATCGCCTGGCCCGGTGCGGCCACCGATGGCCGCCAATATGTGGCGCAAGCCTTGGCGCAAGGCGCCAGCGCCTGTTTGATGGAGCAACACGGGCTGCAGGCCTGGCCTGCCCTGAACGGGGCAGACGCCGACCCTCGCCTGGCGGCCCTGTCAGGTCTCAAAGCCCGGACCGGCGATGTGGCCGATGTGTATTACGCACACCCCAGCCATGCCCTGAGCGTGCTGGCCGTGACCGGCACCAATGGCAAGACATCGACCGCCTGGTGGCTGGCGCAAGCCTTGTCGTCTGCTGTGCTCAAGCAGCCCTGCGGCCTGGTGGGAACGCTGGGTGTGGGCCAATTGCCGCAGCTGCGCAGCACCGGCATGACCACACCCGACCCGGTGTTGCTGCAACACCAATTCCGTGCTTTTGTGGATGGCGGTGTCACCCATTGCGCGATGGAAGCCTCTTCGATTGGCCTGGCCGAGTACCGCCTGGCCGGCACGCACATCCGTGTCGCCGTCTTTACCAATTTCACCCAGGACCATCTGGATTACCACGCCGACATGAACGCCTACTGGGCGGCCAAAGAAGCGCTGTTTGACTGGCCCGGTCTGCAGGCTGCTGTGATCAACATCGACGACCCTCAAGGGTCCCGGCTGGCTGAGCGCTTGCGCCAGGGCGATCTGGTCGTGTGGACATGCTCTCGCCAGTCGGCGGCCCGTCTGCAAGCCCGTGCAGTGCCGAGTCCGGACGGGCTGGTGTTTGAAGTGCGCGAAGGCGATCAGGCACACACCCTGCACACGGCCTTGGTGGGTGACTTCAACATCGACAACTTGCTCGGAGTGATCGGCAGCCTGCGCGCTTTGGGCGTGGCACTGGCCGACGCCGTGCAAGCATGCTCGCAGCTCTCGGCGGTGCCTGGGCGCATGCAGCGCGTGGGCACGCAGGCCGACGCGCCTTGCGTGCTGGTGGACTACGCCCACACCCCCGATGCCGTGTGGCATGCCCTGACAGCCTTGCGCCAGCAAGCGGTGCAGCGCGGCGGCCGCTTGTGGTGTGTTCTGGGCTGCGGCGGTGATCGTGATCCGCACAAGCGCCCCTTGATGGCCGCTGCTGCAGAGGCCTGTGCCGATCAAGTGGTACTGACCAGCGACAACCCACGCTCGGAATCGCCTGAAGCCATCGTGGCGCAAATGGTCCAGGGCCTCCAAAAGCCCGCGCAAGTGCAGATTCAGCTGGACCGTGCGGCGGCCATTGCACTTGTGGTGGCACAGGCTGACGCACGCGATGTGGTTTTGGTGGCGGGCAAGGGCCACGAAACCTATCAAGAAATTTTGGGCGTGCGCCAACCGTTTTCTGATGTGGCGCAGGTCCAGGCGGCCCTGCAACGGCGCACGCCCCAGGGAGTGGCGGCATGAGCGACATGCAACTGAATCTGCAGCTGGCGCTGACGTGGCTCAGCGGGGCCCGTGGCGAACGCCTGGACCGCGTGCTGGCCCAGCGTGTGCATACCGACAGCCGCAGTGTGCAAGCCGGGGATCTGTTTGTGGCCCTGCGCGGCGAGCGTTTTGACGGCAACCAGTTTATGGCCCAAGCCCAGACCCAAGGCGCTGTGGCTGTGGTGTGCGAACCCTCAGGCCAGGACACAGCGGCCGCTTTGGGTTTGCCCGCCTTGCTGGTGCCGGATGCGCGCATCGCCCTGGGCGAGTTGGCCGCGGGCTGGCGAGCCCAGTTTGATTTGCCCGTGATCGCGGTCACCGGCAGCAATGGTAAGACCACCGTGACGCAAATGATCGCCTCGATCCTGCGGGCCTACGCCGGGGCCGATGCCTTGTCCACGCAAGGCAATTTCAACAACGACATTGGTGTGCCCCTGACCTTGTTCAATCTGCGTGCGCATCACCGCATCGCCGTGGTCGAGCTCGGCATGAACCACCCCGGTGAAATCGCCGCCCTGGCCCGCATGGCGCAGCCCACGGTGGCGCTCGTCAACAACGCGCAGCGCGAACATCAGGAATTCATGGGCACCGTGGAGGCCGTGGCGCGAGAAAACGGCGCTGTGCTGCAAGCTTTGCCAGGCAGCGGCGTCGCCATCTTCCCGGCCGATGAGGATTACACCGGCATCTGGCAGGCACTGGCGGGCCAGCGTGCCCAGCGCACCTTTGCCCTGCAGCAAGCCGACGTCAGTGCTGCTGTGGTGCTGTGGCAATCGGGGGCCTGGCAATTCACCCTCAAAACCCCTGAAGGCACGGCCCCCGTGCGTGTGCACATCGCCGGACGCCACAACGTCAAAAACGCCTTGGCCGCCAGCGCTTGTGCCCTGGCCGCCGGAGTGCCGCTTGAAGCTGTGGCCCAAGGCTTGCAGGCCTTCGAGCCGGTCAAAGGCCGTTCACGGGCCTGCGTGGTGCCTGGCACCGAGATCACGCTGGTGGACGACACCTACAACGCCAACCCCGATTCGGTGCTGGCCGCCATCGACGTGCTGGCCGAGTTGCCGGGACCGCGTTTGTTGGTGCTGGGGGACATGGGGGAAGTGGGCAACCAGGGGCCGGAGTTTCACGCCGAAGTGGGCGCTTATGCTGCCGCGCGCGGTGTTCAGGCGCTCTACACCCTGGGTGACATGAGCGTGCATGCGCAACAAGCATTCAGCAGAGCATGCGCCGGTGCACAACACTTTGAGGACATGACCGCCTTGCTGGATGTTGCCACCCAACACGTCCGAGATTTTCAAAGCATCGTGGTCAAAGGCTCGCGTTTCATGAAGATGGAGCGGGTGGTGGATGCGCTGATCGCGCAAGGCGCTTCACAACACACACAACAGGGAGAAGCGCATGCTGCTTAGCTTGGCGCAATGGTTGCAAGGTTTGTCCCCGGAGTGGGGCTTTTTGCGTGTTTTTCAGTACATCACCTTCCGGGCCGTGATGGCGGCGCTGACAGCGCTGTTGATTGGCCTGGCCGCAGGGCCTGCCGTGATCCGGCGCCTGACAGCGCTCAAGATCGGGCAGCCCATCCGGGGCTATGGCATGGAGTCGCATCTGTCCAAAAGCGGCACGCCCACCATGGGCGGGGTGCTGATTTTGCTGTCGATTGCCGTGTCCACCTTGTTGTGGTTTGACCTGTCCAACCGCTTTGTCTGGATCGTGCTGATCGTGACCTTGGGCTTTGGCGCTGTGGGCTGGGTCGATGACTGGCGCAAGGTGGTCAACAAAGACCCCGAAGGCATGCCCTCGCGTGAAAAGTATTTCTGGCAGTCGGTGATCGGTTTGTTGGCGGCCTTGTACCTGGTCTTCAGCATTTCCGAGAGTTCCAACCTGCGGGTGGTGGATTTGTTCGCCAATTGGGTCATGTCCGGTTTTGACGTCAACTTGCCACCCAAAGCTGGTTTGATGGTGCCCTTTTTCAAGGAAGTCAGCTACCCCCTGGGCGTGTTTGGCTTTGTGATCTTGTCCTACCTGGTCATTGTGGGGGCCAGCAACGCGGTCAACCTGACCGATGGCCTGGACGGACTGGCCATCATGCCGGTGGTCATGGTCGGTTCGGCACTGGGTGTGTTTGCGTACGTGACCGGCAGTTCGGTTTACGCCAAATACCTGTTCCTGCCCCACATTCCGGGTTCCGGCGAATTGATGATTTTCTGCTCGGCCATGGCGGGGGCCGGTTTGGCCTTCTTGTGGTTCAACACACACCCCGCGCAGGTCTTCATGGGCGACGTGGGCGCGCTGGCGCTGGGCGGTGCCTTGGGCACCATTGCCGTCATCGTGCGCCAGGAAATCGTGCTGGCCATCATGGGTGGCATCTTCGTGGTCGAGGCCTTGTCGGTGATGGCCCAGGTGACCTACTTCAAGTACACCAAAAAGAAATACGGCGAGGGCCGACGCATCCTGAAGATGGCGCCCTTGCACCACCATTTTGAAAAGAGCGGCTGGAAAGAAACGCAAGTGGTGGTGCGTTTCTGGATCATCACCATGCTCCTGTGTTTGGTCGGCTTGTCCACCTTGAAGCTGAGGTAATCCATGCAGCTACAAGGTCAACACGTTCTGATTCTCGGTTTGGGTACCTCGGGCCTGGCCATGGCCCGTTGGTGCGCTCGCGCCGGAGCGCCTGTGACCGTGGCCGATACCCGCGTGGCACCGCCACAACTGGCTGCGTTGCAGGCCGAGTGGCCGAATGTGCGATTTGTCTCGGGTGATTTCAGCGCCGCATTGATTGAAGGCACGGATGTGCGGGCAGTGTTTCGCAGCCCCGGCTTGGCGCCGGAAGTGGTGGCCCCCGTGGTGGACGCGGCCAAGGCCATGGGTTTGTGGCAAGGCGGCGAGTTGACCCTGTTTTCCGCCGAGCTGCAAGACTTGAAAGCGGCCTACGGCTATGCCCCGCAGGTGCTGGCCATCACCGGCACCAACGGCAAAACCACGGTGACATCACTGACCGGGCAATTGGTGGCGCGCGCGGGCAAGCGTGTCAAGGTGGCAGGCAACATCGGCCCCACTTTGCTCGACACCCTGACCGAGGCCGTGCAAGAGGCCCAGGCGTTGGTGGCTCAGCAAGCGCTGGAGGCTGCTGAACACGAGGCTGAAAATGCCGCGCAGGCCGCAGCGCAAGCAACTGAAACGGCAAGCACACCGGCCACTGCCAGCGCAGCCACACCGCAGTCACCCACAGCGCAAGAGGTGGATGAGGCCCCAGTCGAGCCTGATCAGGCCATGACTGCTTCAGCTGAACAAGAAGCCAAGCCAGACTCTGAGTTTGCCGAGCAGCTGCCGCCAGCCCTGTTGGCGACTGCTGACACTGCACCCGTGCACCCCATGGCCTCGGCTTTGCCCCAGGTCTGGGTGCTGGAGCTGTCGAGTTTTCAGCTCGACAGCAGCGAGGGCTTTGAGCCCACGGCGGCCACGGTGCTCAACATCACGCAAGACCATCTGGATTGGCATGGCTCCATGAGCGCTTATGCCGCGGCCAAAGCGCGCATCTTTGGCCAGCAAGGTCTGATGGTGCTCAACCGTGAAGACGCGCAGGTCATGGCCATGCGGCCCGCGCCCATTCGCGTCAAGTTGCAGCGCCCGCAGGAGCGGGCCTATGTGTCCTTTGGTGGCGACATGCCCCAGCGCCCGGGTGATTTCGGCATCGAGGTCATGAATGGCATGGCCTGGCTGGTGCGCGCCTTGGAAGCGGACGAAACCCGCCGCCGTCGCAAAGACGAGGCCGAAGAATTGCATATCCAGCGCTTGATGCCAGCCGATGCCCTGCGCATCCGTGGACGTCATAACGCCATCAATGCACTGGCGGCACTGGCACTGGCCAGCTCGGCCGGCTGTGCATTGGCACCCATGCTGTATGGCCTGCGCGAATACCGGGGCGAGCCGCACCGGGTGGAGCCCATCGCACTCATTCACGAGGTGGAGTATTTCGACGACAGCAAAGGCACCAATGTCGGTGCCACTGTGGCTGCGCTGCAAGGTCTGGGGGCCGACCGACGCGTGGTCGTCATTCTGGGTGGTGACGGCAAGGGGCAGGACTTTTCACCCCTGGCCGAGCCGGTCAGCCGATATGTGCGCGGTGTGGTGCTCATGGGCCGCGATGCTGCCCTGATCCGCGAAGCGCTGGGCCTGTGCGGTGTCCCCATGCAAGACGCAGACAGCTTGCCCGCTGCCGTGATGTTGGCCAAAGACATGGCCCAAAGTGGTGATGCGGTCCTGATGTCACCCGCATGCGCAAGCCTGGACATGTTCAAAAACTACGAGCACCGTGCTCAGGTCTTTTGCCAGGCGGTGGCCGAATTGGCAGATGCAGCCGGTGTGTCGATGGAGGGCGGTCTGTGAGTGAAACCCTGAATCTGACGCAACGCGCGCGCGCTGCACTGGCCCGCCTGGGAACATTGTTCTCCGGCGGCACGCCAGTGGTCAGCCACGCGGGTTTGCCTGTCAATTTAGGGGGGTACGAATATGCCGGTCAGTCGGGCTCAGCCGGTGCCCGGCTGCAAGGCGTGGATCAATCCCTGGTCTGGGTCGTGGTGGCGCTGCTCATGTGGGGCATGGTCATGGTCTATTCAGCCTCCATTGCCATGCCGGACAACCCCCGCTTGGTGCGTTTGACGCACACCCATTACTTGTGGCGCCATGTGTTCTCGCTGTCTCTGGGTGCAGCGGTGGCCTTGCTGGCGTTTCAGGTGTCCATGGACACCTGGGAAAAAATGGCGCGACCACTGTTTGTGTGCGCGCTGTTGTTGCTGGCCCTGGTGCTGGTGCCCTACATCGGAAAAAGCGTCAACGGTGCCCGCCGGTGGATTTCCTTGGGCATCATGAATTTCCAGCCTTCCGAACTGGCCAAGCTGGCGACCATCATTTATGCAGCCGATTACATGGTGCGCAAGATGGACGTGAAGGAAGACTTCATCCGTGCCGTGTGGCCCATGGTGGCGGCTGTCACAGTGGCAGGTGTCTTTTTGCTGGCCGAGCCGGATATGGGGGCCTTCATGGTGATCGCGGTCATCGCCATGGGCATCTTGTTTTTGGGCGGCGTCAATGCCCGCATGTTCTTCCTGATCCTGAGCATGTTGCTGATCGCATTCGTGATCATCATTGCGGCATCGCCCTGGCGGCGTGAGCGCATTTTTGCCTATCTCGACCCATTTAGCGCTGCTTATGCCTTGGGAAAGGGCTACCAGTTGTCGCACTCGCTGATCGCCATCGGACGCGGTGAAATTTGGGGCGTGGGCCTAGGGGGCAGTGTTGAAAAATTGCATTGGTTGCCCGAAGCACACACAGACTTTTTGATGGCCGTGATCGGTGAAGAGTTCGGCCTGGCCGGAGTCGTGGTGGTGATTTTCATGTTCTTGTGGCTGAGCCGCCGCATCATGGTGATTGGCCGACAGGCCATCGCACTGGACAAGGTGTTCTCCGGTTTGGTGGCCCAGGGCGTGGGCATCTGGATCGGCTTTCAGGCTTTCATCAACATGGGCGTGAACCTGGGGGCCTTGCCCACCAAGGGGCTGACCTTGCCGCTCATGAGCTACGGGGGGTCGGCCATCATGATGAACCTGGTGGCCATCGCCATTGTGTTGCGCATCGACGCCGAAAACAAACAACTCATGCGAGGGGTGCGATCATGAATAAACCCTGTGCATTGGTGATGGCGGGCGGCACGGGCGGACACATTTTCCCGGGCCTGGCCGTGGCGCAAGCCTTGCGTGATGAAGGCTGGCGCGTGCACTGGATGGGCGCGCCAAACAGCATGGAAAGCCTGTTGGTGCCGCCTCATGGTTTCGCGTTGGAGACTGTGGAGTTTGGCGGGGTGCGTGGCAAGGGCCTCATGACCTGGCTGAGGCTGCCGTTGAAGTTGTTGCGTGCGTTCTGGCAAAGCCTGCAGGTGGTGCGCCGCGTGCAGCCCGATGTGGTGCTGGGCCTGGGCGGCTACATCACATTGCCCGGTGGTCTGATGGCGCGTTTGTGTGGCAAGCCGGTGGTGTTGCATGAGCAAAATTCCGTGGCGGGACTGTCCAACAAGGTGCTGGCCCGCGTGGCCAGCCGGGTTTTCACCGCTTTCCCCGATGTCTTCACCCAGGGTGTCTGGGTGGGCAATCCGTTGCGCCGGGAATTCACAGAACAAAAGCCACCTGCCCAGCGATTTGCAGGCCGCAGTGGGCCACTGCGCGTGTTGGTGGTGGGCGGCAGTCTGGGGGCCAAAGCCCTGAACGACATCGTGCCGCAAGCACTGGCACTGCTGCCTGCCGATCAAAGGCCGCAGGTCATCCACCAAAGCGGTGTCAAACAAATCGAGGCCTTGCGGGCCAATTACGCAGCGGCGGGTGTGACGGCCGAGTTGACCCCCTTCATTGACGACGCGGCCAGTGCCTTTGCGCAAGCCGATCTGGTGATCTGCCGTGCAGGCGCCAGCACCGTGACCGAAATCGCTGCTGTCGGTGCAGCGGCCCTGTTTGTGCCGTTTCCGCACGCGGTAGACGACCACCAGACCACCAATGCCCGGTTCTTGGTGGCGCACGGCGGGGGATGGTTGGTGCCGCAATCGCAGTTGAGCGCACAAGGCCTGGCCCAGCAGCTGGCGGGTTTGCAGCGCGAGACCTTGCTCGCTTGCGCCGAAAAAGCTTACGCACAGAAAAAAACAAATGCCACACGCGATGTCGTGATGGCTTGCAAGGAGTTGATTGCATGAAACACGCCATCCGAAATATCCACTTCATCGGTATAGGTGGCTCGGGCATGAGCGGCATTGCCGAGGTCTTGCTCAATCTGGGTTACCAGATTTCCGGCTCCGATCTGGCCGACAGCGCCACCTTGCGCCGACTGGCCGCATTGGGCATTCAAACGCATGTGGGCCATGCGGCAGATCATGTCAAGGACGCTGATGCGGTGGTGACGTCGACGGCCGTGAAAGCCGACAACCCCGAAGTGTTGGCCGCGCGCGAGCGCCACATCCCGATCGTGCCGCGTGCGGTGATGCTGGCCGAACTGATGCGCATGAAGCAGGGCGTGGCCATTGCCGGCACACACGGCAAGACCACCACCACCAGCCTGGTGGCCAGCGTGCTGGCCGAAGCCGGTCTGGACCCCACCTTTGTGATCGGTGGTCGTCTGAACAGCGCCGGGGCCAATGCCAAGCTGGGCACAGGCGACTACATCGTGGTCGAGGCCGACGAGTCCGATGCATCGTTTTTGAACCTGCTGCCGGTGATGGCGGTGGTCACCAACATCGACGCCGACCACATGGAAACCTATGGCCATGACCTGGCCAAGCTGAAGTCGGCCTTTGTGGACTTTTTGCACCGCATGCCTTTTTATGGTACGGCCATTGTCTGCAGCGACGACCCCGGCGTGCAATCCATCGTGGACGACATCGCTCGTCCGGTGACCACCTATGGCTTGAATGAAGGCGCCCAGGTGCGAGCCATGAATGTGCGTGCAGAAAACGGGCAGATGCATTTCACCGTGCAGCGGCGCAACGGCGTCACCTTGCCCGACATGGATCTGGTGCTGAACCTGCCGGGTCTTCACAACGTGCTCAATGCCCTGGCCGCTGTGACCGTGGCGGTGGAACTGGGCGTGGATGATGCCGCTGTCCAGCGCGCATTGGCCGGCTTCAAAGGCGTGGGGCGGCGCTTCCAGCGCTATGGTGATGTGGCGGTGCCGGGGGGCGCAGGGCGCTTCACAGTGATCGACGACTACGGTCACCACCCGGTCGAAATGGCCGCCACGCTGGCCGCAGCCCGTGGCGCTTTCCCCGGTCGCCGTTTGGTCTTGGCCTTCCAGCCGCACCGCTACAGCCGCACCCGCGACTGCTTTGAAGACTTCGTCAAAGTCATTGGCCAGGGTTGTGACAGTGTGCTCTTGTCCGAGGTGTATGCCGCAGGCGAGGCGCCGATTGTGGCCGCCGATGGACGATCCTTGGCGCGGGCCTTGCGCGTGGCGGGCAAGGTCGAGCCTGTGTTTGTCGACGACATCGCCGACATGACGCAAGCTGTGTTGAGCAACGCTCGCGATGGCGATGTGCTCATTTGCATGGGCGCGGGCTCCATTGGTGGTGTGCCCGCCAAAGTGGTTGAGACAGGAGGTGCCCTGTGAGTGCAACAAACGCAGGCAAGGTCGCCGTCCTCATGGGTGGACGCTCGGCAGAGCGTGAAGTCTCCTTGATGTCAGGCCAGGGCGTGCTCAGTGCCCTGCAGGCCGAAGGCGTGAACGCGCAGGCGTTTGACCCGGCACAGCGCGATTTGAGCGAACTGCGCCAGGAAGGTTTTACGCGCTGTTTCATTGCCCTGCACGGTCGCTATGGCGAAGACGGCACGGTGCAAGGCGCCCTTGAATTGCTGGGCATTCCCTACACCGGTTCGGGCGTGATGGCGTCGAGCATCGCCATGGATAAAACCATGACCAAGCGCGTCTGGCTGGCCGAAGGTTTGCCCACGCCCGCCTATGTGCTGGTGCGTCGTGCGCAACTGGACAGCGTATCCGTGGCGCAGCTGGTTGAAACATTGGGCTTGCCGATGATCATCAAACCCGCCCGCGAGGGCTCGTCGATTGGGGTCAGCAAGGTGTTGAAGGCGCAGGATGTGCAAGCTGCCCTGGCGGCTGCCGCACAGTGCGATGCCGACATCCTGTGCGAGCAATGCATTGTGGGTGACGAGGTCACTTGCCCGGTGCTGGGTGAAGGCGACACGGCCCGAGCCTTGCCCATCATTCGTATCGTGGCGCCTGATGGTAATTACGACTACCAAAACAAATACTTCACGGACGACACGCAGTATCTGGTGCCCAGTGGTCTGCCCGCTGCGGAAGAGGCCGCCATTGAGGCCCTGGTGGTCAAGGCGTATCAGGTGCTGGGCTGCCGGGGCTGGGGGCGCATCGACGTGATGATTGACGCCGCGACACGCCAGCCGTATTTGCTGGAAATCAACACCTCGCCTGGCATGACAGGGCATTCATTGGTGCCCATGTCGGCCCGTGCTGCGGGCATCAGCTATGAGGCCTTGTGCAGCCAGTTGCTCGCATCGGCTGCGCTGGACAACGCGCAGGGGAGCACCAATTGAACACAACCATGCCCTTGCCGCTGGATGTCCGGCTCATGAACATGACCACTGCCTTGCTGATGGTCGCGCTCGTGTTGCTGGGTGCGACCAGCGGGGCATGGTGGTTCATTCGTCACCCGATGTTTGCCATAGAGTCCATCTCTGTGCACGGAGAAGTCGGGCACAACAATGCCGTCACTTTGCGCGCCAACGTGATGCCGCAACTGGAGGGCAACTTTTTCACGCTGGACCTGGCGCAGGCCCGTGAGGCCTTTGAAGATGTGCCATGGGTGAGAGCGGCGGTCGTGCAGCGGGACTTTCCCAATAAGTTGCGAGCGGCTTTGCTAGAACACCGCCCGATTGCCTTGTGGGGCGAAGAAGACGCCAACACCATGGTCAATGAACAAGGCCAGGTGTTTGAGGCCAATGTGCAAGACGTGGATGTCGAGCAATTGCCCCGCATGAAGGGGCCAGAGGGCATGTCTTCGGATGTGCTGCAGATGTACCGATTTCTGAGCCCCATGCTGAACTCGGTAGACATGGCGATAGAACAGATTGAATTGACCACGCGTGGCAACTGGCGAGTTGTTTTGCAAGGTGGTGCCCACATTGAATTGGGCCGAGGCACAGAGGCCGAGCTGGGTGCCAATGTGCAGCGTTTCATCAAAACGCTGTCACAAGTCACGTCCCGCTACGGCAGAACACCAACGGCCTTGTTGGCTGCAGATTTGCGTCATAAGGATGGTTATGCCCTGCGTCTGCGCGGTGTCAGCACGATTGACACCCCCACGAAGCAAAAGCCCTGAGTGATCAGGCCACGAAATATGAAACGGAAATGGTGAGTCAAATGGCAAAAGAATACAAAGATCTGGTCATCGGCTTGGACATTGGCACCTCCAAAGTCATGGCTGTGGTGGCCGAGGTCATGCCTGACGGGGAACTCAAAATTGCAGGTCTTGGCATTTCCCCTGGCAACGGGCTCAAGCGCGGAGCGGTGGTCAATATCGATGCCACGGTGCAAAGCATTCAGCAGGCCCTCAAAGAAGCCGAACTCATGGCCGACTGCAAGATCACCCGCGTGAACTGCGGCATCACGGGCAGCCACATCCGGGGCATCAACTCCAGTGGCATGGTGGCCATCAAAGACAAAGAAGTCACGCCCGCCGATGTGGCCCGCGTGATGGAAACTGCGCGTGCCATCAACATCTCGACCGACCAACGTTTGCTGTTGGTGGCGCCGCAAGAATTTGTCATCGACAGCCAGGAAGTCAAAGAGCCCATAGGCATGAGTGGCATGCGTCTGGAAGCCAAGGTGCACATCGTGACGGGTGCCCAAAGTGCTGCAGAAAACATCATCAAGTGCGTACGCCGCTGTGGCCTGGAGGTCGAGCAGTTGCTGCTTAACCCCCAGTCGTCAAGCCTGGCCGTGTTGTCCGAAGACGAGCGCGAATTGGGCGTGGTCTGTGTGGACATCGGCGCAGGCACCACCGATGTAGCGATCTTTGCTAACGGCTCGATCCGCCACACGGCGGTCATCCCGATTGCCGGGGACTTGATCACCAGCGACATCGCCATGGCGCTGCGCACGCCCACCAAGGACGCAGAAGACATCAAGGTCGAGAGCGGTTATGCCAAACAACTGCTGGCCGATCCAGAGGCGCAGGTCGAAGTGCCCGGACTGGGTGACCGTGGCCCCCGCATGTTGAGCAAGCAGGCGCTGGCCGGGGTGATCGAGCCTCGCATCGAAGAAATTTTCTCGCTGGTGCACCAAGTCATCCGCGAGTCGGGCTATGAAGAAGTGCTGTCCTCGGGCATCGTGCTCACGGGCGGCAGCGCCGTCATGCCGGGCATGATTGAACTGGCCGAAGACATCTTCCTCAAGCCGGTGCGCCGGGGACTGCCTAAATACAGGGGCAGCTTGGCCGACATGGTCAGCCAACCCCGCGCAGCCACCGTGATGGGTTTGCTCGAAGAGGCCCGCATGGCGCGCTTGCGCGGCTACAAAGTCACCCAAAAGCAAAGTTCCGTGAACAACGCCTTTGGTCGTCTGCGTGATTTTTTTGTGGGGAACTTCTGATGAATCCAAAAAAACAAATTTTGACCAGAGGCAGCCCACCTACCTTCAGGCCCAGGCGTTGTTAGAGCGCCCTGAAAAACCCGCACAAATTCACAACATTAGACCCAGCAAATTTTCAAATTTAGGAGAGCACCATGAGCATCGAAATGATTCAAACCGAAGAATTCAACCAAGGCACACAGATCAAAGTGATCGGTGTCGGTGGCGGTGGCGGTAACGCTGTCGAACACATGATCGAGCGTCAGGTTCAAGGCGTGGAGTTCATCTGCGCCAACACCGATGCCCAAGCGCTGGCCCGCAGTGCGGCACACCGTTTCATCCAGCTCGGTCAAACCGGTCTGGGCGCAGGCAGCAAGCCAGACAAAGGTCGTGAAGCCGCTGAAAGCGCAGAAGCCGATATCCGTTCAGCCATTGAAGGCGCGCACATGTTGTTCATCACCGCCGGCATGGGCGGCGGCACGGGCACGGGTGCTGCGCCGGTGATTGCGCGCATCGCCAAATCCATGGGCATCCTGACGGTGGGCGTGGTGACCAAGCCTTTCGACTTTGAAGGCAAGCGCCGCATGACCAATGCCGATGAAGGCATGGTGGAACTCGAAGCCAACGTGGACTCACTGATCGTGGTGCTCAATGAAAAGCTGATGGAGTTGCCCGGGGGTGACGACATGACGCAAGATGTGGCGTTTGCGCATGCCAACGACGTGCTCAAAAACGCCGTGGGCGGCATTGCCGAAATCATCAACGTGCCTGGCCATGTGAACGTCGACTTTGAAGACGTGCGCACGGTCATGGGCGAGCCAGGCAAAGCCATGATGGGCACGGCAGTGGCCAGCGGTCCTGACCGCGCCCGCATTGCGGCAGAGCAAGCCGTGGCTTGCCCGCTGCTCGAAGGCGTCGATCTCAAAGGCGCCCGCGGCGTGCTGGTTCTGATCAGCGCTGCCAAAGGTTCCTTGAAGCTCTCCGAATCCAAGCGCGCCATGGACACCATTCGCTCCTGTGCATCCGAAGACGCTCATGTGATCTATGGCACAGCCCACGACGAAAATCTGGGTGACGAAATTCGTGTGACCGTTGTCGCCACGGGCTTGTCCAAGCAAGGCGCACGCCGCACAACCCCCATGCAAGTGATCCGCACCGGTACGGACAATGTGCCCTTCATGATGGGCGGCCATGATGCTGTGGCGCCTGGCGGGTATACAGCAGCTTCGGCTACCAGCGAGATGAACAAGCCCGCCATCTGGCGCAACAACCGCACCCACGCGGCTACCCGTGTGGACGGCATGTCCGCCGCTGGCATGGATGACATCGAGATCCCGGCCTTCTTGCGCAAGCAAGCTGACTGATCGACTGAAACAGCCAACGGTGCTTTGGGGGTCAGACGGGCTTTGCCTGTCTGACCCCCTTTTCATGGTCACTGCTTACACGTTCCTCAAGACCTTGTCATGACAGCGCCAGGCCTTGGCAATTAAAATTCAAAAATGCTTGCTCAACGCACCCTCAAAACCTTGACCCAGGCCGTCGGCGTGGGTTTGCACAGCGGCCAGCGGGTCGAGTTGACGCTGCGTCCTGCGCCACCGGACACGGGCATTGTGTTTCGCCGCATCGACTTGCCCGAGCCGGTGGACATTCCCGTAAATGCCGAGTCGGTGACCGACACCCGACTGGCTTCGACGATTTCTGTGGGGCAGGCCAAGGTCTACACCGTTGAGCATCTGATGTCCGCTTGCGCCGGCCTGGGCATAGACAACCTCTATGTGGACATCACCGCCGAAGAGGTGCCCATCCTGGACGGCTCGGCCTCTTCATTTGTGTTTTTGTTGCAAAGCGCTGGCATCGCCGAACAAGCTGCCCCCAAGCGTTTCATCCGATTGCTCAAGACCGTGCAGGTCAGCGAAGGGCAGGGCGATAACATCAAATGGGCGCGGCTGGAGCCCTATCACGGCTACAAACTGAGCTTTGAAATCGACTTTCATCACCCCGCCGTGGACTCCACGGGGCAACAGGTGGTCTTTGACATGTCTGAAGGGGTGTATGCCCGCGACATCGCCCGTGCCCGCACTTTTGGCTTCACCAAAGATGTGGAAATGCTGCGCGCCAATGGCCTGGCCCTGGGGGGCGGCCTGGACAACGCCATCGTGATGGACGACTACAAAGTGCTCAACTCGGATGGCCTGCGTTACGACGACGAATTCGTCAAACACAAAATCCTCGACGCCATGGGTGATCTGTACATCGTGGGCAAGCCCTTGCTGGCCGCCTACAGCGCCTTCCGTTCTGGCCACGCCATGAACAACCTGTTGCTGCGCGAGCTGTTGTCCCAGCCCGATGCCTACGAGATCGTGAGCTTTGACAAAGCCAGCCAGGCACCCAAGGGGTTTGCTGCTTTGCAGCCCGCTTGGTAAGCGCCTGGGCGGCTTGGCGCCCTGTGTAGGCAACAGGACTCAGTCCGCTTGTTTTTTGGCTGGCCACAACACAAAAGCAATCGAGGCCGTCATCAAGCCCACTGCGGCCCAGTCTTGCCAATGCAACACCTCACCCAGCCACACAGCGCCGCTGAACACACCTAGCACCGGAATCAGCATCACGCTCAGGGTTGAAGCCACAGGCGGCAAGCTGCGCGCCAGGGAAAACCAGGCGGCGTGTGCATAGCCAAACACCAACACCGCGTTGAAGCCAATCGCAAACCAGTTGGAAGGCGTTGGGGCCACCCAGCGATCACTCTCCAGCACCACGGCCAGCACGCTCATGACCCCGGTGGTGAGCAAGGTCATCCAAAACGAAATCGTCAATGTGGGAATCGGCATCTGCGAGCGGCGCAACATTTGCGTGCCCAGTGCCCAAGTGCTGGCTGCCCCCAAGGCCAGCAAGACGCCTGTGGGTCGACCGCTCAGGTTGGACAACTCGTGCCACAGCAACAGCACCACGCCCACACTGGCCGCAGCCACACCGGCCCAAGCGCGTTTGGCCAACTGGTCGCCAAACACCCACGCCCCCAGCAAGGCCGAAAACATGGGCATGGTGTAGCCCAAAATCGCCGCTCGCCCGCTGGACAACGATTGCACAGCGATGATCATCAGCGCGTGCCAAATGAACATGTTAAACACCGCCAACACCAGCAACTCGCGCCAATGCGCACGGGGAATGCGAAACGGCACCTTCATGGCCAGCAAAGCCAGCCCCAATACCGGCGTGCCCAGCCACAGGCACATGGCCCGAAAGGTCAAAGGCGGAAAGCCCGTGACGCCCATTTTCATGACCGGCCAGTTGATGCCCCAGACCAGAGTGAGCAAAACCAGCAGGGTCCATTGGCGAGGAGAAAGTTTGTGCATGGGGAGTATCTTATCGGGCCGTAAAATCCCCCCATGACCTTTCTCGACATGCTGCGCGCCGCCGAGCGCCAAAACGGCTCCATGCTTTGCGTGGGCCTGGACCCCGAACCCACCAAGTTCCCCGCCGCCTACAAGGGCGACGCCAACAAAATCTACGACTTTTGCGCCCGCATCGTCGACGCCACGGCCGACCTGGTCAGCAGCTTCAAACCCCAAATTGCCTACTTTGCCGCGCACCGCGCCGAAGGACAGCTCGAACGCCTGATGGAACACATGCGCCGCGTGGCCCCGCATGTGCCCATCATTTTGGACGCCAAGCGCGGCGACATCGGCAGCACCGCCGAGCAATACGCCAAAGAAGCCTTTGAGCGCTACGGCGCCGACGCCGTGACCCTGTCACCCTTCATGGGCTGGGACTCGGTGGCCCCTTACCTCAAGTACGAAGGCAAGGGCGCATTTTTGCTGTGCCGCACCTCCAACCCCGGCGGTGACGACCTGCAAAACCAGCGCCTGGCCACTGTTGAAGGCCAGCCCCGCCTTTACGAACATGTGGCACGTTTGGCCCAAGGCCCCTGGAACCTGAACGGCCAACTGGGCCTGGTGGTGGGTGCCACTTACCCGGCCGAGATCGAGCGCGTGCGCGAACTCGCCCCCACCGTGCCCCTCTTGATCCCTGGCGTGGGCGCACAAGGCGGCGACGCGGTGGCCACCGTCAAGGCGGGCTGGCGTGCGAATGCCGACGGCTCCAGTGCAGGCCCCATCATCGTCAACTCATCCCGTGCGGTGCTCTACGCATCGAGCGGCGACGACTTCGAGCAAGCTGCGCGCCAAGTGGCGCAGCAAACGCGGGACACTCTGGAAGCGGCCAAGGCATAAAGGCTTGAAAAGACGGTGATCGTCTCAAGCAGCGAAGACATACAAGGAGCGAACATGACTTTGAATGTGACGCATCTGGAGCGCACCGCTGCCACCTTGGAGCAAGCCTTGTTGGCGATTGATCGGCATCCTGAATCGTCAGACAGCGTGCTGTTTGACCTGTACCGCAATGCCGCGATCAAGAGTTTTGAGTTGTCGCTTGAAGCAGCGGGCAAGTTGTTGCGCAAAGCACTCAAGGCGTTCGAGGCTTCGCCTCGCAGTGTGGACGCGCTGGTGTTCAACGATGTCTTGCGCCATGCAGGCAAGCACGGCGTTTTGAGCAGCGCCGAGGTGGAGCGCTGGCTGGCCTACCGGGCCAACCGCAACAGCACTGCGCACGACTATGGCGCAGGATTTGCCAACGACACCCTTCAACTTTTGCCTGCTTATCTGCAAGACGTGCGCAATTTGGCGGCCGCACTGCAAAAAGTTTTTGATGCCAGCGCTTGACCTGCCCGAGCGCCACCTGCACACGCTGCTGGCGCTGCTGAAAACCCACACCCCGCAAGCGCAAGTGTGGGCCTATGGCAGCCGCGTCAACGGCAAAGCCCACGAAGGCAGTGACCTGGATCTGGTGCTGCGCAACCCCTCCAATTTGAGCCAAGACGTACCCGGCTGGATAGAGTTGAAACAAGCGCTGCAAGACAGCAACTTGCCCATGCTGGTGGACGTTCACCAGTGGTCCCGCTTGCCACAGGCGTTTCACGCCAACATTGAAGATGGATATGTGTGTTTGCAGGCTTGAGCAACAAGTCTTTGCGCATGGTTCGAGTGGGCATGATTGATCCGGTCCCAAGCTGTTTGCATTGCCACCCCTTTGTAGAGTCGGGTAGTGTCAGGATTTCAATGTGTGAGGCCACACCAAAGAAAAAGGGCCCGAAGGCCCTTTTCTTGATTCTTGTTGCCAAGAATCTTGCGAGTTTCCGTTACCTCTGCTGGTGTGCAGACCTGTCTTGCGACAGGCGGCTGGTTCGTTTGATCACTCGCTTTCGAACCGTCTTTGTTCACTATTAGCAAATAGTTGCTGGGCCATGGGAAGCGTTTCACCCCCATCCGAACCTTTGCCCAAGCCTTTCATCGGGCAAGACCTGACAAGAGCCGTCATCAACCTGTGATACATTGAGCCCATGTCTTCGCGCATCGCTTTTTACTTTTTTTACTTTTGGTTCTCAGTCCCCGGCGGACGAGAGGCGAGCGCATAAGCACCCGAATTTCTCGATGCATACCGCCGGAGCCCCAAAGCCCGGCGGTTTTTTTTCACCTGTTTTTTCCAATCTGAGGAGTCCAAGATGAATGCCAAAACCACCGCACCAGAGAGCTGGTATCCCCATGCCGCAGACCGCACCGGCCAGACCGACGACGAACGCATCAAGGACATCACCGTGCTCCCACCTCCAGAACATTTGATCCGCTTTTTCCCGATTGCCGGTACGGCCACAGAAACCCTGATCGCCCAAACCCGTCAATCCATTCAGAACATCGTGCACGGCCAAGACGACCGCTTGCTGGTCATCATTGGCCCGTGCTCGATCCATGACCCGGCAGCGGCCCTGGACTATGCCCGCCGTCTGAGGCCTTTGCGTGAAAAATACGCCGACACACTCGAGATCGTGATGCGCGTGTACTTTGAAAAGCCCCGCACCACCGTGGGCTGGAAGGGCCTGATCAACGACCCCTACCTGGACGAGAGCTACCGCATCGACGAAGGCTTGCGCATTGCCCGCCAGCTGCTGATCGAAATCAACCGCCAGGGCTTGCCCGCAGGCAGCGAGTTCCTGGACGTGATCTCGCCCCAGTACATTGGTGACCTGATCAGCTGGGGCGCCATTGGTGCCCGCACCACCGAAAGCCAAGTGCACCGCGAGCTGGCTTCGGGCCTGTCGGCGCCCATCGGCTTCAAGAACGGCACGGATGGCAACATCAAGATCGCGACCGATGCTATCCAGGCTGCAGCCCGTGGCCACCACTTTTTGTCGGTGCACAAAAACGGCCAGGTCGCCATCGTGCAGACCCAGGGCAACAAGGATTGCCATGTGATCTTGCGCGGCGGCAAAGCCCCCAATTACGACGCCGACAGCGTTGCCGCCGCCTGTAAGGAACTTGAAGCCGCCAAGCTGCCTGCCACCTTGATGGTGGATTGCAGCCACGCCAACAGCAGCAAAAAGCACGAGCGTCAGATCGACGTGGCCAAGGACATCGCCGCGCAGATCAGCGGCGGTTCACGCCAGGTGTTCGGTGTCATGGTCGAAAGCCACCTGGTGGACGGTGCCCAGAAGTTCACGCCTGGTCAGCATGATGTGGCGAAATTGACCTACGGTCAGAGCATCACCGACGCCTGCATTGGCTGGGACGACAGCGAAGGCCTGCTGCAGGTGCTGTCGGATGCGGTGAAGGCACGCCGCGCAGGCTGAACAAACACGGCGGACTCTGCGCGTGCCGAACTACGGCGAAAGGTTTGTTGTAGGTCGGTGGCTTCAGCCCCAACAAATGCTGGTTGATCCGACGTCGTTCAAGATACTCAAGTCGCCCCAGCGGCCAGAAAGCAGCTGAGCGACGCCACGGTGGTCAGTTGCAAGCGCATGGGCAGCCAGGGGGCCAGGCCTGCTGCGGGCCAGGTGCGGCGGTCCATCACGTAGCAGCCTATCAAGACAAAACCCAGCAAGGGCAGGCCTGCAAAGGCAGGCATCATCACGCCCACCCAGGCCAGCAGCGTGGGGACCACGCCCCAGGTGAAATGGATGGGCGGGGCCTGCGGCGTGATCAGCGCATTGCGAAAGCCCACGCCCCAGTGGATGCCGCCCAGAAAAGACACGATGACCGCGCCATAGCCTTGCATGGACAGCGCCACATAGGGGTGCAGCTCAGGCCCGACCAGCCACAGGCACAGGGCCAGAAAAACAAAGGGAATCAGTCCGGCATAGCCCAGACGCCGGATCAGGCGCCAGGTGCTGTCTTCAGGGTGCTTGATGGGGCTCATTTGATGTCGTTCAGCAGTTTTTCGACTTGGGCCATGGGCACAGCGCCGGGCACACGGGTGCCGTCGGCAAACAGCAAAGTGGGCGTGCCGGTGATGCGTTGTTTTTTGCCAAATTCGACGATGGCGTCGATGGCAGCGGTGTCGCAGTTGGCCGCAGCGGGGGCCGTGCCGTTGACCATCCAGTCGTTCCAGACCTTGGCTTTGTCTTTGGCGCACCAGATGTTTTTGGACTTGGTTTTGGAGTCTTCACCCAGGATGGGGTAGAGCAGGTGGTAAATCGTCACGTTTTCCAGCTTTTGCAGGTCTTTTTCAAAGCGCTTGCAATAACCGCAGTTGGGGTCGGCAAACACCACCAGCTTGCGTTTGCCATTGCCACGCACCTGGGTGAAAGCGTTTTTCAGGGGCAGTTGGTCAAAGGGGATGGCCGAGAGTTTTTCCATGCGCTCTTCGGTCAGGTTGCGCTTTTGCCTGACGTCGATCAGCGCGCCCTGGATCAGGAAGTTGCCTTCGGAATCGCTGTACATGACATCGTTGCCCATGCGCACTTCATACAGGCCGTTCATCGGTGTTTTGCTGATTTCGTCGATCTTGGGCAGGTTGCTCAGCCGCTCGGACAGGTTTTTGCGAATGGTGGCTTCTTGGGCAAAAACCGGGCTGATGGCCAGTGCCAACAGCGAAACCAACAGCGGACGTACAAATTTCATGGGATCTCTTTTCTGTGTGTTGCAGGGCCTGGGCTCAGGCCGCTGGAGGGGTGTCGGTGGCGCCCATGGCTTGGCGCGTCATCCAGTGTTTGAGTGGGCCGCTGCGGTCAAAGCCTCGCATGCCCCAGTTGCGCAGGTTTTGCCAGACCGGGCCGGGCTGGGCAAACAGGCGCTGCAGATTGTCGGTGACCCAGCCCATGGCCTGCACGTCGGCTTGGCGGGCGCGTTCGTAGCGGCGCAGCAGTTTCTGGTCGTGCAGGGGACGCCAGAATTCCTTGGCCTGAATCACGCGCACCAGCTCGGCCACGTCGGCCAGGCCCACATTCAGCCCTTGGCCGGCCAAGGGGTGCAGGGCATGCGCCGCATCGCCCGCCAGCGCAAAAGCCTGTTTGGGCTGACCGGGCATCTGGCCAATCCAGCGTTCGGCGCGGGCCAGCTGCAAAGGCCAGACGGCCCGCTCGGCCGACAGCGTCATGCGGCCCAGGGTGAAATGGCTGGCTTGGCTCAGCGTGTCTGCAAATTCATCACCCGGCATGGCCAACAACTGAGAAGCACGACCAGGATGCACCGACCAGACCAGCGCCACGTCGTGACCGCCTTCGCCACCCAAGGGCAGCAAGGCCAGAATTTCGGCCTGGGGCTCAGACAAGCCGGGCGCCTGGCCCCAGCCAAACCACTGGCGGGCCACGCCGCCATGGGGCTGCTCACAGCTCAGTCGAGTGGCCACTGCGTGCTGGGGGTATGCGGTGATGTCAAAGGCGACGCCCAGCTCGGCGCGGGTTTGGCTGGTGCGGCCTTCACACACCACCGTGAGGGGCGCGGCCACCGGGGCGCTGACCACCTCGATCAGCGGCTGAAATTGCACCGCAGCCGCCAGACGTGCTTCGAGCACGGGCACATCCACCATCCAGTTGAGTTCGCCTGCGCCCAGGTCTTGCGCGCCGAAAGTCAATGCGCCCCCATGGTCGCCAAACACCTGCATCTGGTGCACGGGGGTCACGGCCGTGCCCTCGGGCCAGCAGCGCAGCTCTTGCAGCAAGCGCTGTGCGGCGATGTTGAGTGAGTAGGCGCGAACATCCGGCGCAGTTGCCTTGGGCGGCTGGTCGACCAGCGCCACGCGCAGCCGCTCACGCGCCAGCAGCAAGGCCAAAGTGCGGCCCACAATGCCTGCGCCACGGATGCAAATATCGGGTTGAGATGCCATGCCCGCATTGTAAGGAGGCCGCCCATCGCAGCCGCTCACCGGGGACATTGGGGCGTGCTCACTGCCGGACAGGGCACCCGCTAAAATCGCCCGCTGTCCTCCGAATCACCGAAAGCCTTCCATGAGCCTCAAATGCGGCATCGTGGGTCTGCCCAATGTGGGCAAATCCACCCTTTTCAACGCCCTGACCAAAGCTGGCATTGCCGCTGAAAACTACCCCTTTTGCACCATCGAGCCCAATACCGGCGTGGTCGAGGTGCCCGATCCGCGCCTGCAGCAGTTGTCCGCCATCGTTGAGCCCGAGCGCATCGTGCCGGCCATTGTGGAGTTTGTGGACATTGCCGGCTTGGTGGCCGGGGCCAGCACGGGCGAAGGCCTGGGCAACAAGTTTTTGGCCCACATCCGCGAGACCGACGCCATCGTCAACGTGGTGCGTTGCTTTGAAGACGACAACGTGATCCACGTCGCCAACAAGGTGGACCCGATTGCCGACATCGAGGTGATTCAGACCGAGTTGTGCCTGGCCGACTTGGCCGCTGTGGAAAAAGCCATCCACCGCGTGAGCAAAATCGCCCGCTCCGGCGATAAGGACGCTGTCAAGCAAATGGCGATCCTGGAAAAGTGCCAAGCAGCGCTGAACGACACCCAGCCGGTGCGCACCATCGACTTCAGCAAGGAAGAGCGCGCTGAACTCAAGCAGTTCTTCTTCATCACGGCCAAACCCGCCATGTTCGTGGCCAACGTGTCGGAAGACGGCTTTGAGAACAACCCCTTCCTCGACCGCCTCAAGGCCTTTGCCGCCAAGCAAAACGCGCCCGTGGTGGCCATTTGCGCCAAGATCGAAGCCGAGTTGTCCGAAATGGACGACGCGGACCGTTTGGAGTTCTTGAAGGAACTGGGTCAGGACGAGCCCGGCCTGAACCGCCTGATCCGCTCGGCCTACAGCTTGCTGGGTTTGCAGACTTACTTCACAGCGGGTGTGAAGGAAGTGCGCGCCTGGACCATCCATGTGGGTGACACCGGCCCGCAAGCGGCTGGCGTGATCCACACCGACTTTGAAAAGGGCTACATCCGCGCTCAGACCATTGCGTTTGACGACTTCATCACTTACAAGGGTGAGCAAGGCGCCAAGGATGCGGGCAAGATGCGCGCCGAAGGCAAGGACTACGTCGTGAAAGACGGCGACGTGATGAACTTCCTGTTCAGCTCTTAAGGGCTGAACGGCGCCACCGGTCACACCGGGGCTGGCCAAGGTGAAGAGCCCTGTTTCGACAGGGCTTTTTTACATCTGTTGCCGCTGCGAGGGCGGCACGACTTGCGTGGGTTTGAGCAAAGCCCAGGCTGACCACAGGCCTGCGCCGGCCATGATGGCACCTTTGGCCCAGGCGTGCATCGCGTCTGAATTGGCCGATTCGGCCGGATCGGCCAAAAGGCCCAGCACCGCACCTGCCAGCAGCAAGGCCCAGCTTGCTGAGCGCAGGGCGTCCAAAGCGGCGTCCCAAGGGATGATGATTGGCTGTTTCATGCTGTCTTCCTGAGTGTTTCAGAGGTTGATCAGTTTACTGTATAAAAAAACAGCTGTATGTATTGTCAGTTCACGACTGACATGTCGGCCATGCATAGGGCTTGTGCCAAAGCGGACAAACGTCGGACTCTGCGAGTGCCGACCTACGGGGGCGTGTATGTGTGGGTCGGTGTTAACAGAGCCGACATGGGCTTGTGCCGAAGCCTGTACTGTCGGAGCCTGCATGGTCAGCAGGGGCTGTACCCGCAAAACCCGAGGTGGTGACTGGCAAACGCGCATGGGCGTTACCCAATTGGGTATTACTGATATTGGTTGAATTGCTGAAAATGTCAGCTTTAACGTTGTTAGCATTTTTAAACCAATGACTCATCCTATTTGTCAAAAATTCAAACCAGCAAGGGATGATGGCCATCTCTTGTTTGTGGGGCGGAGGGATCAAGCTGGGGTGGGCAGGGTCCGCAAGATGGGGCGTTCTGCCCTGGGTGTGGCGCTGTCGGTGCTGCTGGGGGCTTGCGCGGTGATTCCTGACAGTCAGGCCCCGGGACCGCTGGCTGATTTTGCGCAACAAAACCAGAAAGACCGTGAGACCTCGCAAAAACATGTGGATGCGCTGCAAGGCCCCTTGAGCATGGAAGCCGCCATGGCGCGCGCGCTCAAATACAACCTGGACTTGCGCGCACGCCAGATGGAGGCTTTGCTGGCTTCGGGCACTTACCGTGCCTCTTTGCTGGAGATGCTGCCCAGCGTGAATGCCCGCGTCAACCGCACCGAGCGGGACAAGGTCAGGCAGAGCCTGGGTGTGGACACGCCGACGCAAGACTTGAGCAGCGTGCAGCGAGACTTGGGCGTTTCATGGAACGTGCTGGACACGGCAGTGGCGTATTTCAACGCCCGCCAAAGCGATGGCCGGGCGCAAATTGCCGAGCAAAAACGCCGCAAGGCCATGCACACCCTGATGCAGGATGTGCGCAACGCCTTTTGGCGGGCTGCTGCTGCACAGGCCATGCGCAGCAAATTGCGCCAAGTCATTGATGAAGCCGATGAGGCCTTGAAAGCCTCTCGCCAGATCGAATCCGAGCGCGTGCGCCCCCCTCAAGAAGCGCTGGCCTACCAGCGGCAACTGGTGGAAAACATCCGCTTGCTGGAAGGCATCGAGCAAGACTTGGCCCCGGCAGAGGTGGAATTGGCCAGCTTGGTCAATTTGCCCTTGAACCAGCCCATTGTGCTGCAGGTGGAATGGCCAAAAGGCGTGATGCTGGACGGCCTGGACAACACCGAGTTGCTCGAAAACATGGCCTTGGCGCACAACGGCGATGTGCGCGACAGCTACATCCAGAGCCAGATGGCCCGCGAAGAAACACGCAAAGTGATGCTGCGCTTGTTTCCGTCGCTCAACTTCAACAGCAGCGCCCGCTATGACAGTGACCGTTATCTGGTGCATCACAACTGGATGGAGACCAGTGCCAGCCTGAGCTTCAACTTGCTGAACTTGCTGACCGTGCCGGTGCAAGCGCGTTTGGCCGAAGCGGGCGTGCAGCTGGCGGACCAGCGCCGCATGGTCACCCAGATGGCGGTGCTCACCCAGGTGCACATGGCGCGCATGGGTTTGAAAAATGCCGCCAATGGCTTTGCCCGTGCGCAACAGATGTGGGAGATTGACCAGCGCCTGATGCAGCAAAGTCAAGCCTTGCAGACCGCCTTGCTGCGTGGCAGACTGGAAACCGTGTCCACCCAAAGCAATGCCTTGCTCAGCGAGTTCAGGCGTTACCAGGCCTTGGCACAGGTGCAGATGGCCGAAAGCCGTTTGCAGGCAGCTTTGGGGCAGGAGATGGACCACCAGCCCTTGAGTCAGCCGTTGGAAACATTGACCGAGCGGGTGCGCCAGAAAAACTTGCGCATCAGCTGGAGCCAAGTGCAGCCGGTCACAGGGACGGAAGATAAAAAATGATCCGAATGATCCAAGTCGCCGGGCTATTCTGTGCCCTGTCCGTGTGCGCGCAGCTGAGCCAGGCACAAGTGCTTGAGGCACAAGCTGCAGCGTCTGCCTCCAAACCCGCAGTTGCACCGGTAGCACCGGCAGCACCTGCACCAGCACCCGCACCTGCACCTGCACCTGCACCTGCACCTGCAGCCGTGCCCCTGGCCTCGGCGCCAGGCCCTTGGGTCATGTCGGCCGGGTATCGGATTGCCGGATATGTGGCACCTGTTGCAGCGGGCACTGAAACACCAGCCGCTCGCAGTTTGACCCATGGTGCGACAACAGCTTCGGGAGCCGCCCCGGGTGCAAGCTGGGGGGCACCCAGCGCGTCGGGCCTGGCCAATGTCGATATCCGGGCCCAGGTGCGTGCACGCAGCCAGGCCACGATCGCTGCCGAAGTGGGCGGGGTGCTCAGCTTGATGCTGCCCGAGGGCAGGCGCTTTGACAAAGGCCATGTGCTGGCCCGGCTCGATTGCAGCCTGTTTGTGGCGCAAAGGGACAAATCCCGCGTCGAAGTGAGCGCCGCGCAGCTGCAGCTCAAGGCCCAAGAGCGCCTGGCCCAGCTCGAAGCGGGCAGCCAGACCGATCTGGCACTGGCGCGCAATGCCGTCGAGCGCTTGCAGTCAGAACTCAGGATTGTGGAAACCCAAGTCTCCAAGTGCACGATCACGGCCCCCTTCAACGGTGTGGTGGGCGAACACCTGCAGCAAAACCACCAGTTCGTGCAGCCGGGCCAGGCCCTGATGGTGGTGCTGGACGATGGCGGCTACGAGATTGAATTTTTGGCGCCGTCCACCTGGTTGCGCCGCATCACGCCGGGCGACGAGGTGTTCATCCTGGTGGATGAACTGGGTCTGAACATCAAGGCGCAAGTGCTGCGCACGGGCACCCGGGTGGACCCGGTGAGCCAATCGGTCAAGGTGGTGGCGCAACTGCTCAACCCCCCCGCGAAATTGAAGGCCGGCATGAGTGGCCGTGTGGCGATGGCCACGCCCACTGCACCCTGAGCCCCCAAGGCCCCCTTGCCGGGGCCTGCCAAGATCCCCCGACAAGGGGTGTTTCTTTCATTGCTGATGGTCCGTCATGAAGAAAAAAACCTCGCCCGTGGCCCCCGCCACCTCTGTTCAAAACCATGATGCGGCCACACAGGCGCCCAAGCCCGCGACCGCCCCAGGACAGCGCCGCGAGCGTCAGCCCGCCCGCATGCTGGCGCTGGAGCAGCGCCTCATGTTTGACGGTGCGGCCCTGGACACAGCCTTGGGCAAAGCCACAGACAAGCTTTTGTCCCCGAACGAGCAGACCTCCTCCCTGCACCGCCTGCCCGAAGCCGGTCGCGCTCTTTTGGCCCCTGCTGCGCAGCCTGAAGCGCGCAGCGTGCAGCCTGAAAAAAGCAAGGCCCTGAACCCGGCTGCCGAGTCCGAGGCCGCCATGGTCTTCGACGCGCTGTCCCCCTCAGAAACGCTCGCGCCGCAAGACGCCCATGCACTGATCGTGCTGTCGGCCGAGCTGTCGGCCCTGAAAGCCGATTTGCAGGCGCAATACCCGCAGGCACAGCTGCGCGTGCTGGCCGCCGATGCTGAGCCCCTGCAAGCCCTGGCCGATGTGCTGGCGCAAGAGACGGGCATCACCGCCTTGCACCTGATCAGCCACGGCGAACCCGGCGCCCTGATCTTTGGGGACACGCGTGTGGACCAGGCCTACCTGAGCCAGCATGCCCAGGCACTGGCCGCCTGGCGCAGCGCCCTGACGCCCGGCGCCGATGTCTTGCTGTATGGCTGCGATGTCGCGGCCCAGGGCACACAAAGTGTGTTTTTGCAGCAATTGCACGCCGTGCTGGGGGCCGATGTTGCCGCCTCGTCCGACGCCACAGGCAGCGCCGCTCGTGGCGCAGACGCCCAACTCGAAGTGGTGCTGGGCCAGGTGGACAGCGCCTCGGTGCTCAGCAGCGACTTGCTGGACAAACTGGGCCTCATGCTTGACAGCACGGCCCCCACGGTCCAATCGGTCAGCGTGGCCGTCAGTGGCAAAAGCCTGCAGCTGAGCCTGCAGCTGAGCGAAGGCGTGGGCGCCAGCACTGGCCTGGCCAGCACCCGCCTGTCCCTCACGGTGGGGGGCGAGACCCTGATCGCCACCCTGGACGCGGCCGCTTCAAACGCCGCTGCTGGCCTGCTCGTTTACACCGCCAGCAGCGGCCAGACCATGGTGGCCGACGGCTTCAGCTTGGGTGCCATCGACCTGAACAGCGCCGTCATTCAAGACGATGCGGGCCATGCACTGGTGCCCGGCACCCTGAACGGCAAAGTCAGTGCCATCGACGTGGCCGCCGACAACCGCCTGAGCTTTGACGGCACCCTGACCGGCAGCAGCAGCTTCACCAAAACCGGCGCAGGCGAGCTGGTGCTGCGCAGCGCCAACAGCCAAACGGGCGACATCCGCGTCAACGCGGGCACGCTCACCATCACCAGTGACGCCCAGCTGGGCGCCAGCACAGCGCGTGTGTTGATCGCCGACGGTGCCACCCTCAAGGTGGCCAGCAGCCTGACGCTGGCGGCCACGCGCACGCTGGAGATCACGGGCAGCGGCGCCATCGAAGTGGCGCGCGATGCCACCGTCACTTATGGCGGCGTGCTGGCCGGGGCCAATGCCAGCAGTGGCTTGGTCAAAACGGGTGACGGCACCTTGGTGCTGAGCGGGGCCAACACCTACAGCGGCGCGACCGACATCCGCTCGGGCACGCTGGCCGTCAGCGGCAGCCTGAACGATGTCAGCAGCGTGCGCGTGGCGCGTGGCGGCGTCTACCAGCTCAACGTCAGCGACCGCATTGGCGGGCTGGAGGGCGCAGGCGATGTGCGCAGCGGCGCGGCCAGCGGCACGGTCAATCTGGCGGTGGGCTCGGCCATGGCTGCGGGTGTGAACCAGGTGTTCAGCGGCGTGATCGCCGATGGCGCCACCAGCAAACTTTCGCTGACCAAGCAAGGCGCAGGCAGCTTGACGCTGAGCAACGCCAACAGCTACAGCGGCGCCACCGTGATTGACGACGGCACCTTGTCGCTGAGCACACCCACACTGGCCACGGCCGGTGCGGTGGTCACCGCCACCAATGGCTATGCCTCGCCCTCGTTTGCCATTGCTGCGGGCGCCACGCTCAATTTCGATGTGGGGGCCGACACCCGCCGCAACTTCAACGAAAACAACAGCGCGGTCCTCTTCACGGGTTCGGGCACCCTGAGCAAGACCGGCCAGGGCATGGTGTATTGGCAAGGCCCGGCCACGTTTGCCATGGGCGCTGGTGCGCTCATTGATGTGCGCGAGGGCACTTTTGCAGGCGGCAACAACGCCAACGAGGTCTGGACGAACAACCTGTCGAGCCTGAATGTGGCCGCAGGCGCGGTCTTCAACACGGTCGAGGCGGCCGTGCGTGTGGACGCCCTGACGGGTAGTGGCTCCGTCAGGATCGGCTTCCCCGGTTACGCCGCCAGCCTGACGGTGGGGGTGAACAACTTCCAGGCGGGCAGCTACAACGCTGCAGGCACCAGCACCTTCAGCGGCAATCTGGACGAAAACGGCGCAGGCCTGGGCGTGTTCATCAAACTGGGCACGGGCACGCAGATCATGACGGGCCAGCTCAATCACAGCGGCGCCACCACCATCAGCGGCGGCACCTTGCAGTGGAACGACGGCAGCCCCCGCCAGGGCGCGTCCGTGCTGGCCAGCGCCATCACCAACCAGGGCAGCCTGGTGATCAACCGCAGCGAAGATGTGACGTTGAGCGGCGCCATCACCGGCGCTGGTAGCCTGACTCAGCAAGGCGCAGGTACCCTGATCCTGACCGGGGCCGACACCATGTCGGGCAACATCACCGTGAGCGGCGGCACGCTCAGGCTGGGTGGCGCAGGCTATCTGGGCGCAGGCGCCAACTACGGCGGCAGCATCAGCCTGGCGGCTGGCACCACGCTGGAACACGCCTCCACGCAGGCCCAGATTTTCTCGGGCGTGATCTCGGGCGCAGGTCGCTTGGTGCAGTCGGTGTCCAACCTCACCTTGTCGGCCGCCAACACCTACACCGGCGAAACCCTGGTGAGTGGGGGCACCCTGACCCTGGGCGTGGCCAATGCCTTGGGCGCGGCCAGCAACGCCAACAACACCGTGGTCGAGATCGCCGATGTCGCCACCCTCAACGCCAACGGCCTGGCCCAGCGCATCGGCGCGCTGCAAGGGGCCGGTACGCTGACCCTGGGCGCCAGTGTTTTCACCGTGGGCGGCAACAACAGCAGCACCCGTTTCACCGGCACCTTCAGCAGCAGCGGCAGTGGTGTTTTGGTCAAGGAAGGCGCAGGCACCTTGACTTTGGGCGGCGCCGTCAGCAACACCGGCCGCGCCGTGGTCAATGCCGGCACGCTGGTGCTGGACAAAGCTTCGGGCACCAGCGCGGTCAACGCGCTGAGCGGCGTGGATGTGGTGGCGCTTGACATCAAATCGGGCGCCACCGCCCGACTGGCCGGTGCAGGCCATGCGCAACTGAGCATCTACAGCAATGTGCTTGTCAACAGTGGTGGCACGCTGGACACCAACGGCCAGAACCTGACCCTCAATACGCTCAGCGGCAGCGGACAGGTCATCAACAACTTGGGCAACAGCACCACCGTACTGACCCTGGGCAATTACAACAGCAGCTTCACCCTGAACACGGTGCTGGCCAATGGCGGCACGGATGCAAAAGGGCTGATCGCCCTGAGCAAAGTGGGCTCGGGCACGCTGACCATGGGTGTGGCCCAAAGCTACAGTGGTGTCACCACCATCCATGCAGGCAGCATCACCTTCAGTGCGGCCAACCTGGCCTCACGCAGCAGCGATGTGGTGCTCAACACCAGCACCAACGTGGGTTTCAATTTGGCGGGCTTCGCACAAAGCGTGGGCTCGATCGCGGGCAACGGCTCGATTTCGCTGGGCACAGCCACCCTCACCGTGGGGGGCACCGATGCGTCCACCCGCTACACCGGGGTCATCAGCGGCACGGGCGCACTCGTCAAAACCGGCAGCGGCACCCTGGTCATGACCGGCGCGCAGACCTACACCGGCAGCACCACCGTGAGCGCAGGCACCTTGCAGCTGGCCGATGGCGCGGCGCTGACCCTGCCCGCCACCAGCGCCGTGGTGAACAACGCCCGATTGGTTTTCAGCAGCAACAGCGCCCTGAGCCTGGCGGCCAACTGGATCAGCGGCAGCGGCACCCTGGTGCAACGCGGCACGGGCGTGTTGACCTTCAATGGTGCCAACAGCTACACGGGCGGCACCGTGCTGGAGGCGGGCACCATCGCCCTGGCCACCAGCGATGCCGCCCTGGGCACAGGCAGCTTGCAGGTGCAGGCCAATGCCAGCCTCAGAGCGGCCACCGGTGCAGCGCGCACGCTGGGCAATGCGGTCTCGGTGACCAATGGCGCCGCCTTGACGCTGGACGCTGCGGCGGCCAGCTTGCAGCTCAACGCCAATGTGGGCGGCGCGGGCAGCCTGGTGGTCCTCAGCAGTGGCGTCAACGCGGCCATTTTGGCGGGCGATGCCAGCCTTAACGGCACCGTCACGGTCAATGCGGGCGGCACCTTGCAAGTGGGCGCGGGCGGCAGCAGCGGCAGTCTGAACGCCTCGGGCGTCAACAACGCGGGCACGCTCAGGTTCTCGCGCAGCAACAACAGCATTTTTGCCGCACCGGTCAGCGGCACGGGCGTGGTCACCAAAGAGGGTGCAGGTGCCCTCACGGTGAGCGGCGTCTGGAGCCACACCGGTGCCACCAACGTCAACGGCGGCAGCCTCGTCATGGGCGCAGCCCAGCGCCTGTCGGCCAGCAGCGCCGTGGCGGTGGCCGCCACCGGCGTGCTCGATTTGGCCAGTTTCAGCCAGACCCTGTCCACGCTCAGCGGTTCGGGCGCGGTCACTTTGGGCAGCGCCACGCTCAGCCTGGGGCATGCCAGCACCGCAGCCACCTTCTCGGGCGTGATCTCCGGATCTGGCGGTTTGTCCAAATCGCTGGGCAATATTCAAACCCTGTCGGGGGCCAACACCTACACCGGTGCCACCAGCGTGGCCGACGGCGGCCTCACCCTGAGCGGCGGCAGCAACCGCCTGTCGGCCAGCACCGAGGTCAACGTGGCCAGCGGCGCCACCCTCACCCTGAGCGGCACCGCCGCCAGCACCGAGCGCATGGCCAGCCTCTCGGGCGCAGGCAGCCTGGTGATGGGCGCCACCGTGCTCACCGTGGGCGCGGGCAACGCCAGCAGCAGCTACAGCGGCACGATCACAGGCACCGGCGGCCTCATCAAAGAGGGCACGGGCGTGCTCACCCTGAAGGGCCCCACCAGCAGCTTCTCAGGCACCACCACCGTCAACGGCGGCACGCTGGACATCGGGCGCAACCCGGCCAACAACAGCGTGCTCACCGGCCCCCTGGTGGTCAACACGGGCGCCACCCTGGCGGGCAACGGCACCGTGGGCGCCAGCACCACCACCGTCAACAGCGGCGCCACCCTGAGCCCGGGCGGCACCGACGGCCCAGCGGGCGCAGGCCCGCTGAACATCAGTGGCATCCTGGTGCTGGCCAGCGGCTCGACCTTGCAGCTGCATCTGGCGGCCAACGGCGACAGCCTGGCCGACGATGAAATCACCGGCGTGAGCAACCTCACGCTGGGCGGCACGGTGCAAGTGCAAGGCCTCAGCAGCTTCAGCGGCCTGGGCCAGGGCACCTGGAGCCTGATCAAATACTCGGGCACCCTGACCGGCACGCTCAGCGCCCTGACCCTGGGCACCACGCCTGGCCAGGAGGCAAGCGGCGCAGCCTACAGCCTGCTCAGCGACAGCCACAACAAAGCCATCAACCTGCGCCTGGCCCCTGCCAGCAGCACCCTGCAAAAACCGCCCTATGCCCTGCGCCTGGCAGCGGCCGATGACACGGGCCTGAGCAACAGCGACGGCATCACCGGCAACAGCACTGCACTGACGATCAGCGGCATTGCCGAAGATGGCGCTCGCGTCTGGCTGTTTGACGACCTGAACAACGACGGCGTGATTCAGGAAGGCGAGCTGCTGAGCAACAGCATCGTGCCCACCGCAGGCACCCGTGCGTTCAGCCAGGACATTGCTCTGGGCAGCGGCACCCACTTTATTCGCGCAGTTTCGGTGGATGCCACAGGCCTGCTGGGCACGCCCAGCAACGCGCTGGTCATCACCGTGGACTTGATGGCCACCCACGCGGTGCGCCCGGGTCAGGTGCTGACCGATCCCGCACTGAACCCCACGGGTCTGACGACGGCCGATGACCGCATCAACACCGCCTTCCCCACCGTGCGCTTTGGCCTGCCGGTCAGCGCCGACGATGTCCGTGCCCGGCAAAACGCCCAGGCCGGTGACGTGTTCGAGTTCCGCAACGGCGCCACCGTGCTGGCGCGCAAGGCCCTGACGGCGCAAGACATCGCGCAAGGGTATGTGGACATCGCCCCCGACCGCGCCTTGGTGCCCAACGGCTTGAACGCCGCGACATATCAGGAAACCCTGATCGGCGTGGTCATCGACGCCGCAGGCAACGCCAGCAGCCTGGATGCGGTCTACACCCTGCGCTCGCTGTCGGTGGACCGCACCGCGCCTGCCGTGCCTTCCAATCTGATGCTGCTCTACAGCAGCGACACCGGACGCGCCTTCAACGACAGCGTGACGAACCAGAGCAGTGGTTTTTCGATGCGCATCTACGGCGACAACGAAGCGCAGCTGATCGAGGTCTTCATGACCTCATCCGACGGCAGCAGCGTGAGCCTGGGCACGGTAGCCAACCCGGGGCAGGACTGGAGCACCTTCACCTACCGGGGCATTCCGCAGCCCGATGGCCGCTACACCCAACAAAATTTGGCCGACGGCAGCTACAGCTTCACGGCCCGCGCCATGGACCAGGCGGGCAACTGGAGCGCGCTGAGCACCACGCCGCTGACCGTCACCATTGACACCACACCCCCGGCCACCCTGATGCCTGTGAGCCTGCTGGCCACCGACGACACCGGGCGCCTGGCCAACGACGGCGTCACCCGCAACAGCACGGGCCTGACCTTCAGCGGCAGCGCCGCCGCCAGCAGCGCACCCCACACTCAGGTGCGCTTGCTCGACTACGGCAGCAACGCCGCTTTGATGCTGGCCGACGGCAGCCCTGCACCCTGGGTGCAGGTGGCCCAGGTGGCCTGCGACGCCGCAGGTGCCTACACCTTCAGCAGCCTGAACCTGGCCCCGGGCGTGCACCACCTGCGTGTGGTGCAAGACGATCTGGCGGGCAACTGGAGTTTGCCCAGCGCCGTCACCCGCATCGAAGTCGACAAAGTCGCCCCCAATGCCCCCACCGTGGCCCTGCAGCAAACCAGCAGCAGCACCCCCACACTCAGAGGCACTTACGACGCTGCCAACACCGACACGCTCACCGTGCGCGTCAACGGCGTGGCCTATGGCCAGGCGGCCGGACGTGAGGTGCTCATTGACGGCGTGACCACCACCACCGTGGATGGCCTGAGCCTGAACGCAACCACAGGCACCTGGAGCCTGACCATCCCGCGTGAGCGGGCCTTGCCGGTCAGCACCACGGCCTACAGCGTCACGGTGCAAAGCACCGATCTGGCGGGCAACAGCGCGGTCAACAGCAGCATTCATGCCTTGCTGGTCAGCGCCGTGCCCACAGACCCGCTGGCGCCCCGGGGCATCAGCATGCTGCCGGGCGACAGCCGCTCCGACACCGGCGTGCTCAGCAACGACAGCATCACCCAAAACCTGTCGCCCGTGCTGCGCGTGGCCCTCAATGTGGACGGCCAGCAGGGCGTGCGTGCAGGCGACACCCTGCGACTGCTGGTGGGCACCACCGAATTTGGCCGATACACCCTGAGCGCGGCCGACCTGCTCAACCGCAGCAGCAGTGGCGCGGCGGCTTACTGGGTCGATGTGCAGTTGCAAACCGCCCTGACCAACGGCAACACCTACACCCCGGGCAGCAACAACGCGATTGCCGCGCAAATTCAGCGCCTGAGCGACAGCGGCGTGAGCACCAGCGCCAATGCGGTCTTGCCCACCCTGGTGGTGGACCGCACCGCCCCCACCGCACCGCCAGCGCCTGCGCTGGAGCGCGGTGACAACAGCGGCAGCAGCAACACCGATGCCGTGTTCAACCGGCCCAACGGCTTCAGCCTCAGTGGCGTGGTCCACGCGGCAGAAAGAACGGTGCAAGTGCAGGTGTATGCCAATGGCGTGCTGCTGGGCAGCACCGGCGTGAGCAACGACAGCTCGCCCCGCTGGAGTTTTTATTACCCCAGCACGGCGCCAGCGCTGAGCCAGGGTGAGCACAATTTCACCGTGGTGGCCATCGACGCTGCGGGCAACGCCAGTGCCCCCTCGGCGGCACTGGCGCTGACCCTGGACAGCCGCATCGCCAGACCCACCCAGCTGGGCCTGGACAAGTCGCGCGACAGCGCCACTGTGGGCGACAGCATCACCAACAGCGCGCTGAGCAGTGACTTCATCTTCACTGGCAAAGGCGAGGCCGGGGCCAACACCACCCAGGTGCGCCTGTTTGACGATGCCAACAACAACGGCCTACTGGATCAGGGCGAAGAGCTCACCGTTCCCTCGGGCAGCGCCGTGGACAGCAGTGGCAATTTCAGCGCGTCAATCCGCACCTGGAGCATGGCCGAAGGCGTGCACCTCATCCGCGCCATCCAGACCGATCTGGCAGGCAACACCAGCGTTGCCAGCGAAGCCTTCCGGCTCACGGTGGACCGCTCGCCCCAGCCGCCCCTGACGATTGATCTGGCCCCCGGGCAAGACAATGGCCTGTTTGCCGACGACAAGATCACCAGCCATGCCCGCCCCACTTTCCGGGTGACTCTGGCGCCGCAGGCGCGCGCAGGCGATCGCATCGAGCTGTACAACGCCATGAGCACCCACCCGCACTACCTGATCGGCAGTGTGCAGCTCAGCGCCAACGACCTGGCGCGTGGCCATGTGGACGTGACCAGCACCAAGGACCTGAGCGGCACCTATAACCCCTATGCGGGCAGCTACAGCGGCATTTACGGGCGCACGGTCGATGCTGCAGGCAATCCGCAAAACCTCGCGGGCGATCCGGCGGGCGGTGCCACCTCTTTGTACCGCTACATCGGCGCCATGCCGCGCCTGTATGTCGATGTCAACGGCGTGCCCGGCGCACCCAACATGACCTTCCTGGCCGCAGACCAGGCCCCGGGCAGCACAGGCAGCAGCATCGTCACCCGCCAGGCCACGGGCTTTACCCTGACGGGCACCTCGGCAGGCGCCAATGCCAGCCAGGTCAATTTTTATGCCGGAGACACGCTTTTGGGCAGCGTTAAACCTGGCGACATGGGCAGCGCCTACAGCTTCACCTATGCAGGCCCGGCGCTGGCCGACGGCGTTTACACGGTCTATGCCCGGGGCGTGCGCGCCAACGGCGTGGAAGGCCCGGCTTCTGCGGCCTTGTTCGTGCGCGTCGATGCGCGTGCGTTCGACCCCTCATTCCTCTGGCTGGACAGCGGCGATGACACCGGCCCCGTCAAGGGCGACGGCATCACCAGCCCGGCCAATGCGGCGCGCAACATCACCCTCAGTGGCCTGGCCAGACCGGGTGCCACGGTGGTCTTGTTCGACGACATCGACGCCGACGGCGTGCTGGACGCCGGTGAGGCGCTCACGACCTACAACGCCAACACCACCACTTTGGCCAGCGTCACGGCCCACGCCACCACGGGCGCCTTCTCGGCAGACGTGATCCTCAGCAGCGGCGCACACCGCATCCTTGCCCAGCAAACCAAGGACAACGTGGTCAGCCTGGTGGGCAGCGTGCTGCCCATCACCATTGATGTGGATGTCCCGCTGACCCCCACTTTTGCCCAGCTGACAGCGGTCAACGGCGTGGACGTCATCAACGACGACGGCGTGCGCGTCTCCAGCAGCCCCAACCCCAGCCTGGACCTGCGCCTGCCCGAGGGCGTGAAGGAGGGCGATGAAGTCCTGCTGCTCAACGGCAGCACCGTGCTGATCCGCCAATCCATCACCTTGCGCGATCTGGCCTGCGCCACCGCGCGCCTGGACATCACGCCCGCCAGCAAACTGGTGGACGGCACTTACAGCAACTTGTCCGTGCGCATTCTGGATCGGGCAGGCAACGCCAGCCCGGACCTGAAACTGCCGCCGCTGATCATCAGCACGGTGGGCCTGGCCGCCTCTACGGCCTTGGATCTGATTGACGACGACGACACCGGCCCCAGCATCACCGACAACCGCACCCAGCGCAGCACCGGCTTGACCCTGACGGGCACATCGCCAGTGGGCACGGTGTCGCTGCGGATTTATGACGGCAAGACCTTGCTGGGCGAGACCTACCCGGGCATCGACGCCGATGCGCCGCAGTTTTTCAGCTTCACCTACACCGGCAGGCCCCTGGCGCCTGGCGTGCACACCCTGAGCGTGCGCGCTGTTGACCTGGTGGGCACCGAGGGCACGCCCGCCAGCCTGAGCGTGGTGATCGACGACAGCTTGCTGCCACCCAGTCGGCTGGTGCTGGACCCGGCGGCCGATTCAGGCAGCTCCAAAACCGACCTGATCACCAACACGGTCAGCAGCATTGGCCTGAGCGGCAAAGCCGAGCCGGGCAGCACCGTGCAGGTGTTTGACGATCAAAACGACAACAACCTGGTGGACCATGGCGAATGGCTGGCCACCGTCACGGCCAATGCCAGCACCGGGGCCTTTACGGTGTCGGTCAGTCTGGGCTCGGGCGAGCACAAGCTGCGTGCCATTGCCACCGATGTGCAAGGCAACACCAGCCTGGCCTCGGCCTCGCTGGCCTTGACGGTGGACCGTCAGCCGCCATCGCCCCCGGTCAGTCTGGCGCTGGCGCCGGGCCAGGACACCGGGCTGAGCAGCATTGACCGCCTGATCAACCTGAGCCGCCCGGTGCTGCGCGTGGGCCTGCCCAGCGACGTGAAAGTGGGCGATGTGGTCTGGATTTCGCAGCCCGGCAATTACTACACCACCCCCAACGCCTACACCACCAGTTACACCGTCACCCTGGCCGATTTGCCGGTCTCCGGGCGCGGTTATGTGGACATCAAGCTGGCCAACGACCTGTTTGAATCGTCGTCGGTTGCGTACTCGAACAACGGGGTCAACTGGGTGCTCAGCGCCTACATCATCGACCAGGCGGGCAACATCGGCCAGCGCCTGGTGGTGCCCACTTTGCAAGTGGACTACACCGCCCCTGCTGCGCCCACCAGCCTGAACCTGAGCGATGCACAAGACAGCGGCCGCTCGCTGACCGACAACATCACGGGCATCGGCACCGGCTTCACCATCAAGGGGGCCATGGCCAGCGGCACCCGCCGCATCGAAGTGTTTGAAGGCAGCACCTCGCTGGGCTTTGCCAGCTTGCTCAGCGACACCGCCTGGAGCTTCACCTACACCGGCGCGTCCTACAGCCAGACCACACGGACCTTCACCGCCCGGGCGCTGGATGAATCGGGCAACTTCGGCCCCCTGTCGGTGCCGCTGGTGGTCGCATTTGACACCCAGCCTGGGGCGAGCTTGTTGCCGCCCAAATGGAGTGCGGCCAGCGACTCCGGCCGCTTGTCTAACGACGGCATCACCAACGTCAGCACCGGCGTCACCTTCACCGGCTATGCCGACCCCAGCGTGGTCACCACGGTGCGCGTGCGTCTGTACAACGACCGCAACAACGACGCCAAGGTCGACAGCCTGGAACTGCTGGCCACCGCCAACACCAATGGCAACGGTCTGTACACCTTCAGCAACATTTTTCTCTCACCCGGCACCCACTATTTGCGCGTGGCGCAAGAAGACATCGCAGGCCACTGGAGCGCCATCAGCGCGGCTGCCGTGCTGGTGGTCGATGAGCTGGCCCCCGAGCGCCCCACGGTCACCTTGCAGGCCACCGACGACACCACGCCGGTGCTGCGCGGCACCTACGATGCGGCCAACACCGATCTGCTCACGGTGCGCCTGAACAACGTGGCTTACGGCGTGAGCGCCGGGCGCACGGTGACGATTGGCGGCGGCACTTTGACCACCGTGGCCGGTCTGGTGCTGGACGCCGCCAACGGCACCTGGCAACTGGCCTTGCGCCCCAGTGAAGCGCTGGCGCTGGCGGCAGCGCCTTACGAAGTCATCGTGCAGGCCACCGATCTGGCGGGCAACACCAGTGTGGACAGCAGCGCCAACGAACTGCTGGTGCGTGCAGCCCCCACCGACACACTGGCCCCGACCTTTGTGCGCCTGGCCCCGGGCAGCGATACGGGCTATCTGGCCAGCGATGCATCCACGGCCAAACTGGCCCCGGTGCTGCGTGTGGGCTTGAGCCTGCGCGCTGTGCAAGGCGATGTGCTGCGTGTGCTGCAAGGCAGCACCGAGCTGACGCGCTACACCCTGAGCGCCCAGGACATTGCGCGGGCCTATGTCGATCTGCAAGGCCAGACCTTGCTGACGTCCGGCACCGACTACACCGGCACTGCCGCCATCAGTGCCAGCGTGCTGCGTCTGCAAGCCACGGGCACGCTGGAGAGCGCCGCCACGGTCCTGTCACGCCTGGAAATTGACCTGGCCCCCCCGTCTACCCTGGCAGCGCCCAACCTGGAAACCGGCTCGGACAGTGGCGCCAGCAGCGCCGACAACAAGTTGCGCTTTGGCAATGGCTTCACCTTCTATGGCACGGTGGGCAACAGCGACGTGGTGCAAGTCCTGCTGTACGCCAACGGCGTTTACTTGGGCAGCACCGGTGTGCGGTCGGACCTCAGCTACGTCTTCACCTTGCCCGCCACGGCCACCGCCCTGGCCGCAGGCAGCCACGCCATCACCGCCGTGGCGGTGGACGAGGCGGGCAACCGCAGCGCCATGTCGGCGGCCCTGACCCTCAGCATCGACACCCGGGTGGAAGCGCCCAAAAACCTGTGGCTGGTGGCCACCAGCGATTCGGGTGCCAAAGACGACTGGCGCACCCGCACCGCCACCAACCTGGTCATCAAAGGCCAGGGCGAAGTGGGTGCCACCGTCACCGCTTTTGACGACCTGAACCTCAACGGCGTGGTCGATCCGGGCGAAGTGCTGGCGGGCAGCGCCACGGTGACGGCCGCAGGCACTTTCTCATTGACCCTGACCAGCACCCTGGCCGAGGGCCAGCACCAGATCCGTCTGGTGCAAACCGACGTGACGGGCAACATCAGTGCGCCCAGCAGCGCCCTGCCGGTGGTGGTGGACAGCGTGGTGCAGCGCCCCGTCAGCGTGGCTTTGGCACCCGGCCAGGACAATGGCACCAGCCTGATCGACAGCGTGGTCGCCACAGCCCGGCCCACCTTCCGCGTCAACCTGGCCCCCGATGCCGTTTTGGGCGACACAGTGCAGCTGTACAGAGCGGCCAGCTTCACTGGCGCCAACCTGATCGGTCAGCGCCTGCTCACGGCACTGGACATTGCCCGGGGCTATGTGGACCTGAAGTCCACCCAGAACCTGTCGGGCAACTACGACGGCACGCAAAGCGCGGGCATTTACGCCCGCATGATCGACCAGGCGGGCAATGCCAGCGGGTTTTCCAACACCCGTGGCAACTTGCCCTGGGTCACGGTGGACACCACGCTGCCCGCTGCGCCCAGCAGCCTGGCCTTGCTCACGCAAGACGACACCGGCATCAGCGCGGCCGACAACATCACGGCGCTGGACACGGGCTTTACCCTCCAAGCCACGGGGGCCGATGAGGGCATCCGTTTCATCGAGGTCTGGGACAGCCAGACCCTGCTGATGCGCGCCCCGGTGGGCAGCGTCAGCCAGATCAACGTCACCTACGACGGCCCGGCGCTGACCCCGGGTTTGCACACCCTGTCGGCCCGCTTCATTGACAAGGCGGGCAATGCCGGCCCGTTTGCGACCCCTATGCGTTTGCTGGTGGACACCACTGAAAAAGTGCAGGTGCTGGGCATGGGCCAGCTGGGTCTGCTCTCGGCCTATGACAGCGGCTACAGCCGCAATGACGCGGTAACCAATGTCAACGCCTTCTGGGTCAGCGGCTTTTTGGCGGCGGGCGCCACGGTGCAGATTTTTGAAGACCTGAACAACGACGGTGTGTATTCGCTGGGCGAAGCGGTGGGCGCGCCCACCACCACCAGCGCCACGACAGGGGCTTTTTCCTTGTCGCTGACCCTGGGCACCGGCGAGCACCGCTTGCGCGCCATGGCCTACAACGCCAGCACCGCCATGCCGATTGGCGAGGTGTCCGAGGCCTTGGTGATCACCGTCAAAACCACACCACCGGGCCGACCCGGCGTGGTGGATGTGCTGGCCAGCAGCGACACCCCGGTGGACCTGGCGGTGCAAGGCGTGAGCGCCGCTGACCGCGTGACCAGCGACACCACCCCCAGCTTGCGCGTGGCCCTGCCCGCCGATGCTGCCGTGGGTGACCGCTTGAGCCTCTACAACGGCAGCACCGTGCTGTATGCCCTGAGCCTGAGCGCCGCACAGGTGCAAACCGGCGTGGCCGAATTCACCTTGCCCGACATGGTGGCCCTGGCTGCAGGCACCTACAACCTGACGGCCAGCCTGACCGACCGCGCAGGCAACGAAGGCGAAAAATCGCCCGCCACCTACCCCTTGGTGGTGGACGTGAGTGGCCCCGCCATCACCGCCGCGCCGACCTTGTCGGCCAGCAGCGACTCGGGCACCTCCAGCACCGACAACCTGACCCAGCGCAACACGGGCCTGAGCCTGAGCGGCAGCGTGCCCGCAGACACGGTGCGCGTGCTGGTGTACGACACGCGTGCAGACACCACACAGACGCGCACCGGCAGTTACAACCCCGGCGCGGGCTTGACCCTGAGCGTGGCCGATGTGGCGCAGTACGCGGTGCAAGGCGTGGAACTGGCGTTCCCGGCCGGTGTGGCCAGTGTGAACATCAGCAACGCCTATCTGGACGGTGCAGGCATCGGTGCGCCTGTGCCCGCCGTGGCCTACCGCGAAACTGGCAGCACCGACCGTTGGTTGCTGGCGTCTTTTGATGCGGCCAGCAACACCACCCGCATGGTGGCCCTGAGCCTGAGCCTGGCCGCCGACGGCAGCTTGCTTGCACGCAGCGCGGGCGCAGCCTGGGCGCGTGGCAACCAGAGCACCGACGCCAGCTTGCTCAACGCCGCCTGGCTGCAACCGGTCAGCACCATCGCAATCGCCGGCAGTGGCGCAGGCGGGGGGTATGACATCACCAGCTTTGACTTCAGCTACACCCCGACCCAGACGGTGCAAATTGGCGAAGCCACACTCACGGGCAGCAACTACAGCTTCAACACCGGCAGCGCTCATCCCTTGGCCGCAGGGGCGCACAGCTTCAGCGTGGCCGCCATCGACGCGGCAGGCAATGTGGGCGCACGCTCGGCCCTGCGCACGGTGCTGGTGGACACGGCCATCAGCCGCCCCAGCCTGGTCATGGGCACAGCCTGGGCCGATGGCGGCGTCACCCGTGCACTGACCAACACCGGCACCGTGGCCCGCTTCAGCGGCAACACAGAGCCAGGCGCACGCGTGGTGGTGTTTGACGACCTCAACAACAACAGCCTGGTGGACGCCGACGAACAAATCGCCGAAGTCACGGCCAATGCCTATGGGCAGTTCAATGCCGACGGCGCAGTGCTGTCTGCGGGCAGCCACGACGTGCGGGCCATTGCCTTTGACAAGGCGGGCAACCAGAGCCTGGCCAGCCAGGCCGTCAGCCTGAACATCGACCTGCAGCCGCCCATGGCACCTGTGGGCATCGCTTTGCTGGGCAGCAGCGACGGCGGGCAGCGCAGCGACGATGCCTTCACCGCCGCCGGGCGTGATCTCACGTTCCGCGTGAGCCTCAACACCGCCGATACCCGGGTGGATGAGACGGTCTCGGTCCTCAATGCCAGCACGCTGCTGGCCTCGACCCGCGTCACCGCCGCCATGCTCAGTGCAGGCTATGCGGACCTCCAAGTCAGCGCCTCAGCGCTGGCGGCGGGCACTTACAACGACACCATCAGGGCGCAGATCACCGACGCCGCAGGCAACGCAGGGGCCACGGTGTCCATGCCCTCGTTGACTCTCAAAGCCGCGCCAGCGGCGCTGGCAGCGCCCGACCTGATCGCCGAAGACGACAGTTTCACCACGGCCGCTTCAGGCAGCCACAACAGCGGCACCTCGGCCGACAACATCACCCGCATCAGCACCGGCTTTACCCTGAGCGGCACCATCGCGGCCGATGTGGTGAGCGTCGAGGTCTATGACGACAGCAGCGCCACCACCCCGATCGGCGTGGCGCAGGTGGACCGCAGCAACAGCACCTGGCGCTTCACGTACAGCGGCGTGCCTTATGCGGACGTGACGCGTGGCTTCAGCGTCAAGGCGGTGGACCTGGCGGGCAACAAATCGGCACCCAGCGCCTTGCTGTGGGTGGCTTTTGACACCAACGGCCCGGCCAAGCTGCCCCCACTCACGCTCGACAGCCCGGACGACACCACGCCCACGGGCGATGGCATCACCCGCAACAGCTCGGCCTTGACGCTCAGGGGCTTTGCCGACAAGGGCGCCAAAGTGCTGGTGTTTGACGATGCCGATGGCAATGGCCTGATCAACACCGGCGAACTGCTGGGCAGCGTCAATGCCGACGGCACCACAGGCGCTTTCACGCTCGATGTGAACCTGCCCCAAGGCACGCACGCGCTGCGTGCTGTGCAATTGGACCGGGCAGGCAACTTGAGTGTGGCTTCGCAAACCTTCAGCCTGAGCGTGGACTTGACGCCGCCGGGCCGCCCCACGGTGGACCCCTTGGCCGTCATAGGGCAGTTCCCGCCCAACAACCTGATCACCAACGCTGACTTCGAAACCGATGCGGTGGCTGCCGGATTCATTCAAGGTGGCATCACGCCTGCCGGTTGGACCAAGGTCGGTAGCAGCAGCATTGATACCGGCTTGTATGACCCCTTGACCTCTAACTTTGGTTATCCCACCAACAACAACATGGCTTACATCTATCAGCCCAATGTGGCTGGAGGTGTGCAGTTCTACCAAGACACCACCACGACGCTGAGCACGGGTGATCTCTTGACCTTGAGTGTGGATGTGGGTAACCGCGGGGGAACTTTCGCAGCGCACCCCTTGGTGGTGGGCGGGCATGTGGCTTTGTTCCGCACCGATGGCACCACGGCGACGCTCTTGTCGCGTCGCGTGATCACCACCAGTGATCTGGGAGCGGATGGCACTTTCAAAAATTTGAGTTTTCAATACACAGCCCTGGCCCAGGACGCCGGGCAGCGTGTGCGCGTGCTGTATGGCACAACGCAAGATCTCACGGCCAATGCTTATCTGGATCTGGACAACTTGCGCCTGACAAGGCAGAGCGCCGCCCAGCTGGCCATGACGGCAGCGGGCAATTGGCCGGTCAGCACCACTTTGACGGGGAGCTTTGACAAGTTCAACACGGCCTCGCTGAGTGTGACGGTCGATGGCAACAGCTACACCACCAGCAACGGACTGGTGCTGGATGCGACCCAGGGCAGCTGGCGCTTGAGCGTGCCGACCAGCAGCTTCAGAAGTGCCAACCCGATCGTCACCGTGACCGCCAGCGATGCCGCAGGCAACAGCATGGGCAATGTGGAAACGCAGCCGCTTTTGGTGGTCAACGATGCAACCCCTTTGTGGGCCGCGCCCAAGCTGCTCAACCCCACAGGCACAGAGGCCACCTACAGCAGCAGCGCCCAAGTGAGCTTGCGCCAGGCCCTGGCAACAGGTGTCTCCAGCGGCGACACCCTGACGCTCAAACAAGGCAGCACCACCGTGCTGTCCTACACCCTGACGGCCACGGATGTGGCGCGGGGCTATGCCGATCTGAGCGCCACGCTGGCTTCGACCAGCAGCAACCCGATCACGGTGGACTACCGCGTGGGCGGCCAAGGTGATGTGGTGGCACGCAGTTACCTGCCCATGCTGCGCATCGACACCACGGCACCCGCCGTGGCGCCCGCACAGCCCACATTGCTGAGCGCTGATGACGCAGCCCTTTCCGGGGGTGCGGCCAACACCGACCTGACGATGGCCATCAACACGGGCTTCACGCTGACGGGCACCGCCAGCAGCGGCCAGGGCGTCACGCGCATTCAGGTGCTCGACCAGGCAGGCCCGACGGCCACCGTGCTGGGCCATGCGGATGTGAGGGCTGATAACACCTACGTTTTTGTCTACACCGGAGCGCCCTTGGCCGATGGCGTCCACAAGCTGAGCGTGGTTGAACTCGACGCCGCGGGCAACAGCGCGCAGCGTCTGAGCTATGGCAGCAACCTGACGAGCACCGCCACGTCCACCGGCCTGAGTGCCTCGCGGGTCGATCTGGTCGAGCTGAGCAGCGCGATCATGAACGGCAAGTCCGTCGATGGCGGCCCCAGTGGCCATGCCAGCTTTGTCCGTTTGGCAGGCACCACCGACACCTGGATCGCGGTCTACAACAACGGGGTGCATACCAAAATGGTCGCGGTGGTCTTGAGCACCAGCGGCACCGCTTTGCAGATCCGAAGCACCGGCGCCCGATACTGGACGCACGGCGGCAACCCCGCACAGACCGCGGCTGCCGTCAACGCCGCCTGGACCGCAGGCACGGCCATGACGCTGGCCACCACAGGCACGGCCGACGGCTATGGCCTGGTCAACATCACCGGCTCGGTGAGCAACCGTTCGGCCGACCGTGTGGTGACCATCGACACCCGGGTCTCGCCACTGAGCGCGCCCACGCTGACCACCGCCACGGACAGTGGCAACCTGAACAACGACGGCCTGACCCGCAACACCAGCTTGACGGTGACGGGCACGGCGGAAGCCGGGGCCACGGTGCAGATTTTCCGGGACCGCAACGGCAACGCCCGCATGGACGATGGCGAGTTGCTCGGCACCGCGACCTTGAGCGGCACCACTTACAGCCTGGGCTTGACCTTGCCTGCGGGCACCCACAGCCTGTATGCCCTGGCCACGAATGTGGCCGGTGCCATGAGCGTGTCGGCCGTCAGCACCGTGGTGGTGGACACCCTGGCGCAGCGGCCCACGGGCATCCAGATCATCGCGGGTGACAACGGCGTGTTTGCGGCCGACGGCATCGTGAGCAATTTGCAGCCCACCGTGCGCGTGAATTTGCCTGCCGAAGCACTCGTGGGGGACAAAATCCGTCTGTACTCGGCCGACAACACCACCTCGGTGCTGGCGACTTTGCTCATCACGCAAGCCGACAAGGACCGGGGCTATGTGGACTTTGACCCCCGCGACGGGGTGACCACCGAATCGGTGCTGAGCTTCACGGGCAACGGCTATCTGAACTTCTCGCTCAACGAGCCCGAGACCAGCGTCAGTCGGGAAATTGTTTTTCAGACCACCACGGGCGGGGGCTTGTTTGCGGTGACCAGTGGCGGCGCCTATGACCGAGGTCTGTGGGTCACGCCCGACGGCAACATCGGCTCTTATGTCTGGAACAGCGAGGTCATCTACACCACGGGTCTGAACCTGACCGATGGCGCGGTGCACCGCGTGGTCTTTACCCTGGGCGCCCGAGGGACCGACATTTATGTCGATGGCGTGTTGCGGGCGCACGGCAACCGCACCAGCTCTGACTACAACTGGGACACCGAACAACGCCTGGGCCACGCCTTTCATGGCGGTTACTTTGACGGCCAGATCCTGAACTATCGAACCTGGAACCAGCAGCTGAGCACCGTGGATGCCATCGCCTTGTCGGCGGGCACAGCCATCACACCCGTGGCCAGCCACACCCTGGGCTTCACGGCCGGTGGTGCCACCATCACCGACACCCCGGGCGCGGGCGTTGCGGTCATCAGCACGTTCAGCAAAGTGGGCGCGGTGGGCAGTGGGTTCACCCTGGCGGCCGACACCGTCTACACCAACGCCATCAGCGCCCGTCTGGAAGACCAGGCCGGCAACCTGAGCGCACCGGTGGTGCTGCCGCGCTACACCACCGACAACACCGCCCCGGCCACGCCCACGGTCACGCTGCTGAACTCCGACACGGGCAGCAGCAACACCGACCGCATCACCCGCATGAGCCGAGGTTTCACGCTCAGCGGCACGGCCACCTCTGGCGCGCTGGTGTCCATCTATGACGGCGAAGTGCTGATCGGCACCGCGCCGGTCTTGGCCAACAACAGCTGGGTCTGGACGCACAGCGGCAACGCACTGAGCAGCGGTATCCACAACATCCTGGTGCGCTCCAGCGACGCGGCGGGCAATCTGAGCGCCTATTCCAGCACCCTGGTGCTGGACTTCGAGGACAGCGCCACCACGCCCGTCAAGGCCTATGCCAACCGCTTGTGGATTGGCAACAACGCCAGCGTCGATACAGGCAACCCCGACGACAAGCTGATCTCGGGAAACAGCATTTCCTTGACCGGCCGCATGGCGCCCAACGCCACGGTCTGGCTTTACAACGACCGCAACAACAACGGCTTGCTCGACAGCGGCGAGCTGATCAGCACCAGTTTGAGCACCGACGCGGCAGGCCTGCTGACGGCCAGCACAGTGACCTTGCCCGGCGGCGTGAACCGTTTGCGTGCCATCGCCCTGGACGGCCAGGGCCAGCTGATCGGCACCCAAAGCGATGCACTGGTGGTGACTTCGCAGCGCACCATGCCCATGCTGCCCGGCACGCCGCGCCTTTTGGCAGCTGACGGCATCACGCCGGATGAAGACGGCTTGACCGTGCTGGCGCAGCCGAGTTTCCGCATCGACTTGCCGGTTACCGGCGACGGCGTGGTGCAAGTGGGTGACCTGGTGGTCATGAAAAACAGCGCCACCGAGCTGGCCCGCGCCAGCGTCACGGCCAGCGACATCGCCCAGGGTTTTGTGGTGCTCAAGGTGCTGCCCAACCAGGCGCTGGCCGCAGCAACCTACAACAACCTGATCAGTGTGCAGCTGATCGACGGCGCAGGCAGCATCAGCCAGGCCGCCACCGTGACCACGCTCACCGTGGCGGGCGGTTTGCCGTCCTCGGCGGTGTTCAGCATCGCGCCGACGGTGGCTTCGGACCTGGGGGCTTCGGCCTATGACCGCATCACCAACACCACCAGCCCGACTTTGCGCGTGTACCTGGGCACTGGGGCTGCTGTGGGCGGTTTGGTGGAAATCTTCAATGCCAGCACTGCAGGCGCCAACGATGTCAACCGCAAAGGAACGGCCACACTCACGGCTGCCCACCTGAGCCAGGGCTATGTGGATGTGGCCACGACGGCATTGACAGTGGGCACGGGCACCAACTTCTTCCGTTACACCGCACAGGGTGGGGTGAAGTCGTCCACGCTGACCGCGATCCCCAACCTGACCATCGACACCACGGCACCGGTCCTGGCGGTGGATTTGAACCTGGCAGACAGTGATGATCTGGGACGCAGCAGCACCGACAACATCACGCGCCTGAACCAGGGCATCACCTTCAACGCCACCGGTGCGGTGAGCAATGTGGCCGAAATCGCCTGGCTGAACGTGTACGACGGTGGGCAACTTCTCGGCCGTGCCAGTGTGGGCAATGTGCAGGGCGGCAATATCTTTTCGTTCACCCTGCCTGCGGGTGTGACCCTGTCGGATGGGGTGCATGCCATGTCGGTCCGACCGGTCGACTTTGCGGGCAACGAGGGCGCTGCCAAAACGCTGAACGTGACCATCGACCCCAACGCACCGACGGGCCTGACGGCCAGCCTGGCCAGTGCCGACCTGACCGACACGGTCAACCGCCTGACCAGCAATGTCAATGCCCTGACGCTCAGTGGCGTGGCCGAGGCCAATGCCCGCATCAGCGTCTTCAACGACAGCAACAACAACGGCCGACGCGATCTGGGTGAAGACAATCTGGCGCTCTACACCAAGGACACCGGCACCGTCATCACCAGCACGGTGGTGGCCGATGGGGCCGGGGCCTACACGGTGGACCTGCGCGGCCTGGCCGTGGGGGCCTACAACTTGCGCGTGGTGCAAACCGATGTGGCAGGCAATGAGCAAGTGAGCGAGGCGGTGGCCTTCACGGTGGACACCAGCGCCTTGGCGCCACCAAGCATGGTGCTGCTCGCCACCAGCGACACGGGGGATTCGCCCTACGACGGCAAGACCAACGACAACACGCCCACATTCCGAATTGCCTTGCCGGCCGATGCGGTGCCGGGTGACAGGGTCCGCATCAACACCAGCTCTTTGGTGACCGGCACCCAGCTGGGCCTGGTCACGCTTCAAGCGGCGGACATGGCCAAAGGCTACATTGATTTCACACCGACCACCGCCATGAATGCGGGCACGGCCGTGACGTATTCAGCCGGCACGGCGGTGACGGCCTTCATGATCGACCGGGCGGGCAATGCCAGCGCGGGCGTGACTTTGCGCACGGCGCTGGTGGTGGACAACGCCTTGCCCACGGCCCCGGCCGCTGCGCCCGATTTGGTGGCGGTGGACGACAGCGGCACCTTCAGCACCGATGTCAACAACACCGACAACCGGGTGAACCGGGGCACGGACCTGAGCTTCGCATCGTCTGGCGCCTTGCCCACGGGCACCACGCGTGTGGAGTTGTTTGACACCTTTGGTGGTGTCACCCAAAGCCTGGGCTTTGCCGTCATGCCCAGCGCCTCGACCTGGGTCTTCAGCTACCAAGGCCCGGCCCTGGCCGACGGCACGCACGCCATCACCTGGCGCGCCTGGGATGTGGGCGGCAACCGGGGCCCGGCGTCTGCCGCCCTGAGTCTGGTGGTGGACACGACAGGTGCCTTGCCACTGACGCCCACCGTGGGCAGCGACACGGCCACCACCTTGCGAGTGGCCCTGAAAAATTCAGCCACCGATGACACCGGCACACTGGGTGACAACGTCACCAAGAGCCGTTCGCCCACGCTGGTGGGCGTGGCCGAGCCCGGTGCGCGCATCAGCATTTATGAAGACCGCAATGGCTCGGGTGTGGTGGAGCCGTCCGAGCTGGTGCTGAATGCGCTCAATGCACGTTTTGTGCTGGCCCACGCCAGCACCGGTGTGTTTGAGTTCCAGTTGAGCGCCTACCAAAAAGCAGGCGTGCACCGCTACATCGTGGTGCAAAACGATGTGGCCGGGAACATGGTGGCCAGTGCGCCGCTGTCGATCACCATCGACTTCACGGCCACCAAGCCGCTGTGGCTGAACCTGCGGGAAACCGCCAGCGTGGACAGCGGTCATCTGAACAACGACAAGATCACCAACGCCCCGCCGCAAGCGGTGATGCGTTTGCCCGCCGACGCCCGTGTGGGCGACACGGCCCGGGTGCGTGTGCTCAATTACCTCAACGGCACGGCGCACACCACGGTCGACACCTTGCTGACTGCGGCCGATATTGACGCCGGGCAGGTGCTGTTTGCGCTGACGCGCGATCAGATGAAGGGCAACACGCCGGGCAACTACTACATCGACGGTGCCATCGTGGATGCCGCAGGCAATACGCCGCTGTACAAGGGGCTGAACCCCGGCTCGGTCACGGGCAGCTACAACCTGCTGTACGAAACAAGGCCGCCAGCCGATCCCTTCACCGCCAGCCTGTATCTGGGCGATGGCAGCAACAGCAACACCACCGCCAGTCTGGCGGCGCGCACGGCCAGCACCACGCTCAACCGCATGTTCACGCTGGAAGGCGCTTTGCCCACACGCGCTGCCACCGATTCCCTGGCCGATGTGGTCAAGGTCCAGGTCTATGACCGGGTGGGCAGCAGCCTGTATTTGCTGGGTGAGGCGGGCGTCAAGTCGGCCGCCAACGCCTGGGCGCTGACCTATGACGGCTCGGCCCTCAAGCAAGGCGCGCACAGCATTGTGCTGCGCAGTGTGGACATGGCGGGCAATCTCTCGGCCACCGATGCCGAACTGCTGGCCACCACCTCGGTGCTGACGCTGACCGTGAACAACGCGCAAGTGCTGACCGAGCCTGCCGACCGGGTGCGCCCGCAGTTGCTGGGGGGCTTGAGCTTCAATGGTGATCTGATCACCCTGAACCTGAGCGAAGCGGTGCAGTCCGCACTGCCTGCCGAAGCGTTTGCCGTGGCGGTGGATGGCGAGCTGGTGGACGTGCTTTCTGTCACGCGGGATGCCAGCGACAGCACGCAGACCCGCTTGCTCATCACCTTGGCCCAGGCCGTGACGCGCGGTCAGGCGGTGACCCTGGCCTATACCGATCCTTCAGCCGCTGACGACGGCATGGCTTTGCAGGACTTGGCGGGCAACGATGCCGCCAGCTTCTATGTCAGTTCGGACGCTGTCAGCAACCTGAACCTGCCCGCCACCCCGGGCACGCCCGATTTGCTGAGCGAAGACGATTCCGGCCGATCCAGCCTGGACAACAACACCCGGGTCAATGGTCTGCGCCTGTCGATCAGCATCCCGCAAGGCGTGGCGGTGGGCGACAGTCTGCAAATTGCGCTGGATGACACCGGCAGCACGGTGCTCAAGACTGTGGTGTTGACCCCCGCCCAGATCGCGATGGAACGCGTGATTGTGAACATGCCCGCACAGGCCACAGGCCTGGAGGCTGTGCAAGGCCAATTGCTGGGCCTGAAGGCCCGCGTCGTGGCCGCTGCCGTGCTCAATGCCGGGGCCACCCGCAGCGTGGCTTCGGACTGGTCGGGTGTGCTGAATGTGGTGCTCGATGTGGTGGCGCCGGTGCAGCCTGCGCTGGCCCAGATCGACGGCCTGGGCATCGACATCACCACGCTGGAAGGCTATGCGCGCAACAACCGACCGCTGCTCGAAGGCGCGGCCGAAGCAGGCACAGTGGTCAAAGTGGTGGCCAACGATGTGGTGCTGGGCACAGCCTTGGCCGATGCCTCGGGCCATTGGTCGTTTGACACCAACGGCAGTTACCTGGCCGATGGTCGTTATGCCATCGTGCTCACGTCCACCGACACCGCAGGCAATGTCAGCCCGCTCAGTGCGGCCTTTACCCTGATCATTGATGCGCAAGCGCCCAAGGTGCCGCAGGTGCTGGCGGTGCAAGCCGACACCGGCAGCCAGGACACCGATGGCGTGACCCGCACCCGAACCCAGGTCCTCAGCGGCACAGCAGAAGCCCGTGGCTGGGTCGATGTGTACCGCAACGGCGTCAAGCTGGGCAGTGCGCAGACCACGGCCAGCGGCACCTGGGTGTTCAACGATCTGGTGGGCAATGTGCCGCGCAGTCTGGCCGATGGCCGCTATGTGTACACCGCCATTGGCCGTGACCTGGGGGGCAACACCAGCCTGGCGTCCAACCCCTTTGTGGTGAGCGTGGACAACGTGGCGCCCGATGCACCCATCATCCGCGCCATGACGCCGGACACCGGGGGCAGCCAGACCGACCACCTGAGCAACAGCGCCGCGCTCGAATTGAGCGGCACGGCAGAGCCCAACGCCAGCATCGAGGTCTATATGGGCGGCACCGACGCCAGCCATCTGGTGGGTGTGACCACGGCCAGCAGCACAGGGGCCTGGGTGTTTGATGTGGGCAGCCTGGCACTGGAGGAAGGCGACTATGCCTTCCAGGCCAAAACGGTGGACCTGGCAGGCAATGCCAGCGAAGCTTCTGCGGTGTTCAACGTGTCGGTGGACACAACGGCACCGGCCGCTGTCAACGGTCTGGCCCTCAACGGCGTGGCTTTTGAGGTGTCGGACACGGTGCCCAGTGCCAACCTGAGTTTTTCTGGCCAGGCCGAGGCGGGCGCTCGCGTATCACTGGCTCTGGATGGGCAGTTCCTGGGTGTGGTCACGGCAGATGCCGTGACTGGCTTGTGGAGCTTTGACGACAGTGCCAGCGTGCTCGATGACGGGGCCTACACCCTGACGGTGCAAACCGAAGACCTGGCGGGCAATTTGGGCGGCATGCGCACGTTTGACTTCAAGGTGCATGCCACGCAACCCCTGGCGCCGGTGATCACGGGCCTGAGCTCTGCCACCGACACGGGCAGCAGCAACACCGACCGCATCACCCGCCTGGCTCAGCCTGGTCTGAGCGGCACGGCCTTGCCGGGCAGCACCGTGAAGGTGTATGCCTACAACTTGTCATCCCTGGTGCTGGGCAGCAGTCCGCTGGTGACGGTGGCCGCCGGGGCCGATGGCAGCTGGTCGGCAAACTTGCCCGCGGCCTTGGCCAGCGACGGTCGTTATGGCTTCAAAGCCACCGCCACCGATGCCGCGGGCCTGGTCAGCGCCTATTCGGCCACCCTGGTGGTGCAGCTGGACACCGCAGCGCCTGCCCTAGGCAGCCTGTCGGTGGATGCCGTCACGGACGACAACATCATCAATACGGCCGACTGGCAGCAGGGCGTGACGCTGAGCGGCACGGCCGAGGCGGGGGCCGCCTTGACGCTGGTGCTGGGCACCGGGGGCTCGGCCAGAACCGTGGAGCCCGAGAGTTTTGGCACGCAATGGTCGTATGCGCTCAGCGCCGATGACCTGGCGGCCCTGGGCGAAGGTTCAGGGCGCAGCATCCGCCTGGTGGTCACCGATGTGGCGTGCAACAGCACGTCCTTGACCCATGCGGTGGAGGTGCTGACCACGCCTCTGGCAGCGCCGGGCATGCCCGATTTGCTGACGGCAGATGACCTGGGCCTGAGCGATGTGGACAACCGCACATCGGTGAATGCACCGAAGCTGCAGGTCGTGCTGTTTGATGGCGCAGGCCGCAGGGCCAGTGCCGGTGACATGCTGGCGCTGGTGGATGCGGCGGGCGATGTGTGGGCTGAAATCAGCCTGACGTCTGAGCAAGTCAGCGCAGGCGTGGCAACGGTGCAGTTGGGGGCCACAGCGCCTTTGGCCGATGGCCTCTACACCTTGAACGCGCGGTTGACGGACCGTTCGGGCACCCGCGTGTTCTCGGCCAATGCCCTGGACTTGCGCATTGACACACGCGTGCCGGACGCCCCCGGCGCCCCGGACCTGAACGACAGTGACGACAGTGGTCGCTCTGCCAGCGATAACCGCACCCAGGTCAAGCGGCCCGTGGTGACGCTGGAGATTGACACTGCCCAAGTCGCAGGCGCAAGCCTGGTGGCCGGTGATGTGGTGGAACTGTGGCAAACCAACGCAGGCCCCTCGGGTAATGCCCGGGTTTTGCTGGGCAGCACCACTTTGGCCGATGGCTTTGACCCCGCTGTCCAGACCACCGTGACCGTGCAGCCTTTGGTGGACCTGGCCGATGGCCTGTACACCCTGGTGGGCCTGGTGCACCGCACGGGTGTGGCGCTGAGCAGCCCCGACTCGCCAGTGCTGAACCTGGTGGTGGACACGGCAGCGCCCACAGCAAGTTCTGCGCCCACTTTGCTGCCTGCAGATGACACGGGCGTTTCCAGCACCGATCAGATCACGCGCAAGTTGTTGCCGCGTTTCTCGGTCAGCCTGGCCAACACCCAGGCCGTGGCCGGTGACACCTTGCAGCTGTTGCAGGGCACGCAGGTGCTGGGCAGTGTGGTGTTGACGCAGGCCCAGGTCCTTGAAGGCGTGGTCGGGGTGAGCCTGGCCAGCGCTTTGCCTGAAGGTGTCTATGCCTTGACGACCCGCTTGCTCGATGCGGCCGGGAATCTGAGCGCCGCCAGTGCCGTCCAGGATGTGACGCTGGACAAGACATCGCCGTTTGCAGCACGCATTGACGGCTTGGAGAACGACACCGGTGAGGCCGGAGATCTGCTCACCCGCGACAGCCGCTTGACGGTGTTTGGCACCTCGGAGCCCGGCAGTGAAGTGGTTTTGCTGGACGGCGTCACCACGGTGGGCGTGGCGGTGGCCGACAGCCTTGGCCAGTGGCGTGTGACCAGCACAGCATTGCTCGATGGCGAGCACAGCCTGACGGTCAAGAACCGCGATGCGGCAGGCAATATCGGTGGCCTCAGTGCGCCTCTGGTGGTCAACGTCGATACGGCGGCTCCCAATTTGTCGGTGGCCGCTGTGGCGGGCAATGACATCGTCAATGCCGCAGAAAAATCTGCAGGCCTGATTTTGCGCGGCAGCAGCGAAGCAGGCGCTTCGGTGCAGCTGTCCTGGACCGGTGCGCAAGGCATGCTGGACTTGCCCGCCACGACCGACGCCACGGGGCAATGGATCCTGGAGCTGAGTGCCACCGATCTGCAGGCCTTGGGCGAGGATGGCCTCACCAACCTGACCGTGAGCGCCACCGATGCTGCAGGCAACGTCAGCCGCATCACGCGCAGCATCACGCTGATGAGCACGCCACCGACTGCGCCTGTCCTGAGCGGTTTGACCGTTGACACCGACAGCGGGCGCAGTGCCAGCGACGCGATCACGGCCAACACCCTGCCCACGCTGGCGGGCCGTGCTGAGGGCGCGCAGTGGGTCAAGGTGTATCTGGGCAGTTCACTCCAAGCCACTGTGGCCGTCAGCGATGGGCAATTCAGCTTCACGCCTGCACAGCGCTTGGCAGACGGTGTTTACCACTACACCGCTGTCGCCCTGGATGCAGCGGGCAACACCAGTGAGGTGAGTGGTGCCCTGAGCGTTACGGTTGACACGACGGCCCCCTTGGCCACCAGCCTGACAGGTCCTGATGTGACAGGCCAGGCACGGCCTACATTGACGGGCAGCGCCGAGCCCGATGCCCAGGTGCGTATTCTGGGCACCGGTCTGAACACCGAGCCGGTGGTTCAGGCCGATGCGGATGGGCTATTCAGCTGGCAACCGAGCGCTGATCTGGCCGATGGCCACTACAGCCTGATGGCGGAAGTCTTGGATCTGGCGGGCAATGTGTCCTCCAGGTCCGAGCCCTTGCCACTGCTGGTGGACACCCGAGCGCCCAATGCCCCGACATTGACGGGCTTTGGCACCGTAGGCGGCACACCCACGGCCTTGATTTCCGAGGTGCAGCAGCAGGTGCTGCAAGGCATGGCCGAGCCGGGTGCTGTGGTGGAAGTCTGGCGCGACGGGATCTTGTTGGGCACCCCCACAGCCGACAGCACAGGGGTCTTCACCCTGGACCTGACCGATGCACCGCTGGCCGATGGCACCTACAGCTTCACCGCTTTGTCGACCGACAGGGCACTGAACATATCGGCCATGGCCAGTCTGTTTGACTTGACCGTGAGCACCGCAGCACCGGCCGTCGGAACACTGTCCTTGTTGGCCTTCACGGACAGCGGCGACAGCGACAGTGATGGCCTGACGCAAGACAACAGTTTCACGCTGTCTTTGACGGGTCAAGACCCGGCGGCCTTGGTGACTTATGAGGTCTCGACAGACGGCGGGTTGAACTGGGACACCACTTCGGCCGAACAAGGCCCGCTGGCAGACGGCAGCTACCAGTTCCGCGCGCAGATGCTGGATGCCGACAGCAACCTGAGCTTGAGCAATGTGCACAGCGTGACGATTGACACCGCTGTGGCAGCAGGCGTGTTGAGCTTGGAGGGCTTGGCCGACAGCGTCAGCCAGTCAGGTGGCATCAACACCACCGACAACAGCTTTGATCTGAAACTGACAGATCCAGACGCCGATGCCAGCGTGGTGTACCAAGTGTCCACCGACAGCGGCGCAAGCTGGAGCGCCACCTCCACAGCCCAGGTCCATCTGGCTGATGGCAGCTACCAGTTCCGGGCGCAAGTGACCGATGCAGCGGGCAATGTGGCCACGACGGCGGTGCAGCGTTTGACGATCGACACCACGCCAGAGCCCGTCACCCCAGTTGAACTGGACGTGATCAAGGCTTATGCAGACAGCAACGGCAGTGGTTCCGCCGCGGTGCCGGACCTGGCTGTGTTCACGGCATGCGCCGTGACCGGGGTCGATGCCAGCAACCTGGACGCCATCCTCAGCGCCTTGGCCAGCAGTGCCGTCACTGCCGCCCAGACCGACACGGTGGCCAAAGTGCAGGCCATTGTCGATGCGTACCAGGCGATTCAAGCCCACGCCGATGGCACATCGGACAACAATACGACAGCGCCTTCACAGGCGCAATACGCCGCCATCGGTGTGACCGGGGTAGACAGCGCAGACAAAGCCAGCTTGCTGGGCGATGTGATCGACGGCCAAGCCTTTGGCGCAGTTGACAGCGTGAGCGAAGTGCAAGCCTTGGCCGATGCCGTGCAAGCCGTCATGGCCGGCACGCCCAGCCTGGCGCAATTGGCCAGTTTGGGTGTACAGGGGGTCACCGCTGAAAACCTGGCAGCCGTGCAAGCCGCACTGGCCAGCGTGACCGATGCCACGCAGCTGAGCAGCCTTGCGGCTGTGCAAACGCTGGTGTTGGCAGGTGCTTCTGACCATGCCGAGGGTACAGCCACCGCCGCATCGGCTGCAGCAACAGCCGCCGAAACAGCTGCAACGGCTTTGGTCAGTGCGGTTGCAGCCTTGAGCAGTCCGGCAACGCCCGCTGAGTTGGCAGACGTGGAGGCCAAGCAGGCCGCGGCCTTGGCGGCTACCGTTGATGCCGCTGCCAAAGCCGCAGCAGCGACCGCTGCCGCCACAGCCGCGCAAGCTGCTGCCACAGCGGCTGGTGAAACAACGCCATCGGGCGTGACTGATGCCAAAAGTGCTGCAGCCGCTGCAAGTGCAGCGGCAGCAGCCGCAACTGCTGCAGCCACAACCAGCGAAAGCGCGACCGACGCCAAAGTGGCCAGCTTGGCCACGGCCGCTGCCACGGCTGCAACTGCAGCCACAACGGCGGCTGCAGCAGCAACAGCGGCCAAGACCGCGCTTGACAGTGCAGTTGCAGAACTGAGCAATCCGGCAACGCCAGCTCAGTTGAGCGATGTCGAAGCCAAGCAGGCCGCTGCCCAATCAGCCGCCGCAGATGCCGCCGCCAAAGCCGCAGCAGCGACTGCTGCCGCAACAGCCGCGCAAGCGGCTGCCACAGCGGCTGGTGAAACAACGCCATCTGGCGTGACAGCTGCCAACGCTGCCGCCACCGCTGCAAGTGCAGCGGGCACCGCTGCAACTGCTGCAGCCACAGCCAGCGAAACAGCGACAGACGCCAAAGTGGCCGACCTGGCAGCAGTTGCCGCCAATGCCGCAACTGCAGCCACAACAGCCGCAGCAGCAGCGACAGCCGCCAATGCAGCGTTAGAAAGCGCCGTTGCAGCACTGGGCAATCCGGCAACGCCAGCACAGTTGAGCGCCGTAGAGGCAAACCAAGCGGCTGCGCTCGCAGCTGCTGCTGATGCTGCTGCCAAAGCCGCAGAAGCGACCGCTGCCGCAACAGCCGCGCAAGCTGCTGCCACAGCGGCTGGAGAAACAACGCCATCCAGCGTGGCTGCTGCCAACAGTGCTGCTGCAGCTGCAAGTACAGCTGCAGCAGCCGCAACTGCTGCAGCCACAACCAGCGAAAGCGCGACCGACGCCAAAGTGGCCAGCTTGGCCACCGCCGCTGCCACGGCTGCAACTGCAGCCACAACGGCAGCCGCTGCAGCGACAGCCGCCAAGACAGCTTTGGACAGCGCCGTTGCAGAACTGGGCAATCCGGCAACGCCAGCTCAGTTGAGCGATGTCGAAGCCAAGCAGGCCATTGCCCAAGCAGCAGCCACAGATGCCGCCGCCAAAGCAGCAGCAGCGACCGCTGCCGCGGTAGCCGCGCAAGCGGCTGCCACAGCGGCTGGTGAAACAACGCCATCTGGCGTCACAGCTGCCAACAGTGCTGCTGCCGCTGCAAGTGCAGCGGGCACCGCTGCAACTGCTGCAGCCACAGCCAGCGAAACAGCGACAGACGCCAAAGTGGCCGACCTGGCAGCAGTTGCCGCCAATGCCGCAACTGCAGCCACAACAGCCGCAGCAGCAGCGACAGCCGCCAATGCAGCGTTAGAAAGCGCCGTTGCAGCACTGGGCAATCCGGCAACGCCAGCACAGTTGAGCGCCGTAGAGGCAAACCAAGCGGCTGCGCTCGCAGCTGCTGCTGATGCTGCTGCCAAAGCCGCAGAAGCGACCGCTGCCGCAACAGCCGCGCAAGCTGCTGCCGCAGCGGCAGGTGAAACAACGCCATCCAGCGTGGATGTGGCCAATACCGCTGCCGCCGCTGCAAGCGCAGCAGGTACCGCTGCAATTGCTGCAGCCACAGCCAGCGAAACAGCGACCGACGCCAAAGTGGCCGACCTGGCTGCAGTTGCCGCCACTGCCGCCACTGCAGCCACAACAGCCGCAGCCGCTGCGACAGCCGCCAAGGCAGCTTTGGACAGCGCCGTTGCAGAACTGGGCAATCCGGCAACGCCAGCTCAGTTGAGCGATGTCGAAGCCAAGCAGGCCGCTGCCCAATCAGCCGCCGCAGATGCCGCCGCCAAAGCCGCAGCAGCGACTGCTGCCGCAACAGCCGCGCAAGCGGCTGCCACAGCGGCTGGTGAAACAACGCCATCTGGCGTGACAGCTGCCAACGCTGCTGCCACCGCTGCAAGCGCAGCGGGCACCGCTGCGCTTGCTGCAGCCACAGACAGCGAAACAGCCACAGACGCCAAAGTGGCCGACCTGGCAGCAGTTGCCGCCACTGCCGCAACTGATGCCACAACAGCCGCAGCTGCAGCGACAGCGGCCAAGGCAGCTTTGGAGAGCGCCGTTGTAGCACTGGGCAATCCGGCAACGCCAGCGCAGTTGAGCGATGTCGAAGCGAAGCAGGCCATTGCCCAAGCAGCAGCCACGGATGCCGCTGCCAAAGCCGCAGCAGCGACTGCTGCCGCAACAGCCGCGCAAGCAGCTGCCACAGCGGCTGGTGAAACAACGCCATCTGGCGTCACAGCTGCCAACAGTGCTGCCGCCGCTGCAAGTGCAGCGGGCACAGCCGCGACTGCTGCAGCCACAGCCAGCGAAACTGCGATAGACGCCAAAGTGGCAGACCTGGCCACGGTAGCTGCCAACGCAGCCGATGCAGCAACAGCGGCAGCCGATGCAGCATCAGAGGCCAAGACTGCTTTGGTCGAGGCAGTCAATGCTCTAGGCAGTCCAGCAACGCCAGCGCAATTGGCCAACGTAGAGGTCAAACAAGCCGCAGCTTTGGCTGCTGCCGCAGATGCTGCAGCCAAAGCACAGGCGGCCACAGCTGCCGCGAACGCCACGCAAGCCGCGGCTTCAGCGGCTGGTGAAACAGTCCCTGACAGCGTGGCCATTGCCATCAGTGCGGCCACAGCTGCAAATGCAGCGGACACCGACGCCACTGCATCGGCCACGGCCAGCGAAACCGCGACAGACGCCAAAGTGGCAGACCTGGCCACGGCAGCTGCCAACGCAGCCGATGCAGCAACAGCGGCAGCCGATGCAGCATCAGAGGCCAAGACTGCTTTGGTCGAGGCAGTCAATGCTCTAGGCAGTCCAGCAACGCCAGCGCAATTGGCCAACGTAGAGGTCAAACAAGCCGCAGCACAAGCAGCGGCAGTCGACGCTGCAAACGCAGCCGCAGCGGCGAGTGATGCCGCAAGAGCAGCCGAGGACGCCGCTGTAGCCGCGAACGAAACCGAGCCTGACAGTGTGGCAGCTGCCAACAATGCTGCCGCCGCTGCAAGCACAGCGGGCGCAGCCGCAACAGCTGCCGCAAATGCCAGCGAAACCGCGACAGACGCCAAAGTGGCCATCTTGGCCACGGCAGCTGCCAACGCAGCCGATGCAGCAACAGCGGCAGCCGATGCAGCAACAGCGGCCAAGACTGCTTTGGACGAGGCAGTCAATGCCTTGAGCAGTCTGGCAACGCCAGAAGAACTGGCGGCAGTGCAAGACAAACAGGCCGCAGCACAAGCAGCGGCAGTCGACGCTGCAAACGCAGCCGCAGCGGCGAGTGATGCCGCAACAGCAGCGGAGGACGCCGCTGTAGCCGCGAACGAAACCGAGTCTGACAGTGTGGCAGCTGCCAACAATGCTGCCGCCGCTGCCAGCACTGCGGGCACCGACGCCAGCGCATCGGCCACCGCCAGCGAAACCGCGACAGATGCCAAAGTGGCAGACCTTGCCACGGCAGCTGCCAACGCGGCCGATGCAGCAACAGCGGCAGCCGATGCAGCAACAGCGGCCAAGACTGCTTTGGACGACGCAGTAAAAGCCCTGGGCAGTCCGGCAACCCCAGCGCAATTGACCAACGTAGAGGTCAAGCAAGCTGCAGCTTTGGCTGCTGCCGCAGATGCTGCAGCGAAAGCACAAGCAGCCACAGCTGCCGCGACCGCCGCGCAAGCCGCCGCTTCAGCGGCCGGTGAAACAGTCCCTGACAGCGTGGCCATTGCCATCAGTGCGGCCGCAGCTGCAAATGCAGCGGACACCGACGCCACCGCATCGACCACGGCCAGCGAAACCGCGACAGACGCCAAAGTGGCCATCTTGGCCACTGCAGCTGCCAACGCAGCCGATGCCGCAACAGCGGCAGCCGATGCAGCAACAGCGGCCAAGACTACTTTGGACGAGGCAGTCAATGCCTTGAGCAGTCCGGCAACTGCAGCGCAATTGACCAACGTAGAGGTCAAGCAAGCCGCAGCTTTGGCTGCTGCCGCAGATGCTGCAGCGAAAGCACAAGCGGCCACAGCTGCCGCGAACGCCGCGCAAGCCGCCGCTTCAGCGGCCGGTGAAACAGTCCCTGACAGCGTGGCCATTGCCATCAGTGCGGCCACAGCTGCAAATGCAGCGGACACCGACGCCACTGCATCGGCCACGGCCAGCGAAACCGCGACAGACGCCAAAGTGGCAGACCTGGCCACGGCAGCTGCCAACGCAGCCGATGCAGCAACAGCGGCAGCCGATGCAGCATCAGAGGCCAAGACTGCTTTGGTCGAGGCAGTCAATGCTCTAGGCAGTCCAGCAACGCCAGCGCAATTGGCCAACGTAGAGGTCAAACAAGCCGCAGCTTTGGCTGCTGCCGCAGATGCTGCAGCGAAAGCACAAGCAGCCACAGTTGCCGCGAAAGTGGCACAGGACGCAGCAGCAGCAGCAGGCGAAGCCGAACCTGACAGCGTGGGTGATGCCAACAGTGCGGCCACAGCTGCAAATGCAGCGGACACCGACGCCACTGCATCGGCCACGGCCAGCGAAACTGCGACAGACGCCAAAGTGGCAGACTTGGCCACGGCAGCTGCCAACGCAGCCGATGCAGCAACAGCGGCGGCCGATGCAGCAACAGCGGCCAAGACTGCTTTGGACGACGCAGTTAAAGCCTTGAGCAGTCCGGCAACGCCAGCGCAATTGGCCAACGTAGAGGTCAAACAAGCCGCATCTTTGGCTGCTGCCGCAGATGCTGCAGCGAAAGCACAAGCAGCCACAGCTGCCGCGAAAGTGGCACAGGACGCAGCAGTAGCAGCAGGCGAAGCCGAACCTGACAGCGTGGGTGATGCCAACAGTGCGGCCACAGCTGCAAATGCAGCGGACACCGACGCCACTGCATCGGCCGCGGCCAGCGAAACTGCGACAGACGCCAAAGTGGCAGACTTGGCCACGGCAGCTGCCAACGCAGCCGATGCAGCAACAGCGGCAGCCGATGCAGCAACAGCGGCCAAGACTGCTTTGGACGACGCAGTTAAAGCCTTGAGCAGTCCGGCAACGCCAGAAGAACTGGCGGCAGTGCAAGACAAACAAGCCGCAGCACAAGCAGCGGCAGTCGACGCTGCAAACGCGGCCGCAGCGGCGAGTGATGCCGCAACAGCAGCCGAGGACGCCGCTGTAGCCGCGAACGAAACCGAGCCTGACAGCGTGGCAGCAGCCATAGCCGCTGCGAATGCAGCAAGCACAGCGGGCGCAGCCGCAACAGCTGCCGCAAATGCCAGCGAAACCGCGACAGACGCCAAAGTGGCCATCTTGGCCACGGCAGCTGCCAACGCAGCCACTGCAGCAACAGCGGCAGCCGATGCAGCAACAGCGGCCAAGACTGCTTTGGACGAGGCAGTCAATGCCATCGGCAGTCCGGCAACTGCAGCGCAATTGACCAACGTAGAGGTCAAGCAAGCCGCAGCTTTGGCTGCTGCCGCAGATGCTGCAGCGAAAGCACAAGCAGCCACAGTTGCCGCGACCGCTGCGCAAGCCGCCGCTTCAGCGGCCGGTGAAACAGTCCCCGACAGCGTTGCCATTGCCATCAGTGCGGCCACAGCTGCAAATGCATCGGACACCGACGCCACTGCATCTGCCACCGCCAGCGAAACAGCGACAGACGCCAAAGTGGCAGACCTTGCCATGGCAGCTGCCAACGCAGCCACTGCAGCAACAGCGGCAGCTACAAAAGCAATAGAAGCCAAGACTGCTTTGGACGAGGCAGTCAATGCCCTGGGCAGTCCAGCAACGCCAGAGGAACTGGCGGCAGTGCAAGACAAACAGGTCGCAGCACAAGCAGCGGCAGTCGACGCTGCAAACGCAGCCGCAGCGGCGAGTGATGCCGCAACAGCAGCCGAGGACGCCGCTGTAGCCGCGAACGAAACCGAGCCTGACAGTGTGGCAGCTGCCAACAATGCTGCCGCCGCTGCAAGCACAGCGGGCGCAGCCGCAACAGCTGCCGCAAATGCCAGCGAAACCGCGACAGACGCCAAAGTGGCCATCTTGGCCACGGCAGCTGCCAACGCGGCCGATGCAGCAACAGCGGCAGCCGATGCAGCAACAGCGGCCAAGACTGCTTTGGACGAGGCAGTCAATGTCCTGGGCAGTCCAGCAACGCCAGCGCAATTGACCAACGTAGAGGCCAAGCAAGCCGCAGCTTTGGCTGCTGCCGCAGATGCTGCAGCGAAAGCACAAGCAGCCACAGCTGCCGCGACCGCTGCGCAAGCCGCCGCTTCAGCGGCCGGTGAAACAGTCCCCGACAGCGTTGCCATTGCCATCAGTGCGGCCGCAGCTGCAAATGCAGCGGACACCGACGCCACCGCATCGACCACGGCCAGCGAAACCGCGACAGACGCCAAAGTGGCCATCTTGGCCACGGCAGCTGCCAACGCAGCCGATGCAGCAACAGCGGCGGCCGATGCAGCAACAGCGGCCAAGACTGCTTTGGACGACGCAGTTAAAGCCTTGAGCAGTCCGGCAACTGCAGCGCAATTGACCAACGTAGAGGTCAAGCAAGCCGCAGCTTTGGCTGCTGCCGCAGATGCTGCAGCGAAAGCACAAGCGGCCACAGCTGCCGCGAACGCCGCGCAAGCCGCCGCTTCAGCGGCCGGTGAAACAGTCCCTGACAGCGTGGCCATTGCCATCAGTGCGGCCACAGCTGCAAATGCAGCGGACACCGACGCCACTGCATCGGCCACGGCCAGCGAAACTGCGACAGACGCCAAAGTGGCAGACTTGGCCACGGCAGCTGCCAACGCAGCCGATGCAGCAACAGCGGCAGCCGATGCAGCAACAGAAGCCAAGACCGCTTTGGACGACGCAGTTGAAGCCTTGAGCAGTCCGGCAACGCCAGCGCAATTGACCAACGTTGAGGTCAAACAAGCCGCAGCACAAGCAGCGGCAGTCGACGCTGCAAACGCAGCCGCAGCGGCGAGTGATGCCGCAACAGCAGCGGAGGACGCCGCTGTAGCCGCGAACGAAACCGAGTCTGACAGTGTGGCAGCTGCCAACAATGCTGCCACCGCTGCAAGCACAGCGGGCACAGCCGCAACAACTGCCGCAAATGCCAGCGAAACCGCGACAGACGCCAAAGTGGCCATTTTGGCCACGGCAGCTGCCAATGCAGCCGATGCAGCAACAGCGGCAGCCGATGCAGCAACAGCGGCCAAGACTGCTTTGGACGACGCAGTTGAAGCCTTGAGCAGTCCGGCAACGCCAGCGCAATTGACCAACGTAGAGGTCAAGCAAGCCGCAGCACAAGCAGCGGCAGTCGACGCTGCAAACGCAGCCGCAGCGGCGAGTGATGCCGCAACAGCAGCGGAGGACGCCGCTGTAGCCGCGAACGAAACCGAGTCTGACAGTGTGGCAGCTGCCAACAATGCTGCCGCCGCTGCAAGCACAGCGGGCGCAGCCGCAACAGCTGCCGCAAATGCCAGCGAAACCGCGACAGACGCCAAAGTGGCCATCTTGGCCACTGCAGCTGCCAACGCAGCCGATGCAGCAACAGCGGCAGCCGATGCAGCAACAGCGGCCAAGACTGCTTTGGACGAGGCAGTCAATGCCATCGGCAGTCCGGCAACTGCAGAGCAATTGACCAACGTAGAGGTCAAGCAAGCCGCAGCTTTGGCTGCTGCCGCAGATGCTGCAGCGAAAGCACAAGCAGCCACAGTTGCCGCGACCGCTGCGCAAGCCGCCGCTTCAGCGGCCGGTGAAACAGTCCCCGACAGCGTTGCCATTGCCATCAGTGCGGCCACAGCTGCAAATGCATCGGACACCGACGCCACTGCATCTGCCACCGCCAGCGAAACCGCGACAGACGCCAAAGTGGCAGACCTTGCCACGGCAGCTGCCAACGCAGCCACTGCAGCAACAGCGGCAGCCGATGCAGCAATAGAAGCCAAGACTGCTTTGGACGAGGCAGTCAATGCCCTGGGCAGTCCAGCAACGCCAGAGGAACTGGCGGCAGTGCAAGACAAACAGGTCGCAGCACAGGCAGCGGCAGTCGACGCTGCAAACGCAGCCGCAGCGGCGAGTGATGCCGCAAGAGCAGCCGAGGACGCGGCTGTAGCCGCGAACGAAACCGAGCCTGACAGCGTGGCAGCAGCCATCGCCGCTGCGAATGCAGCAAGCGCAGCGGGCGCAGCCGCAACAACTGCCGCAAATGCCAGCGAAACTGCGACAGACGCCAAAGTGGCAGACCTTGCCACGGCAGCTGCCAACGCAGCCGATGCAGCAACAGCGGCAGCCGATGCAGCAGCAGCGGCCAAGACTGCTTTGGACGAGGCAGTCAATGCCCTGGACAGTCCGGCAACGCCAGAAGAACTGGCGGCAGTGCAAGACAAACAGGCCGCAGCACAGTCAGCGGCAGTCGACGCTGCAAACGCAGCTGCAGCGGCGAGTGATGCCGCAAGAGCAGCCGAGGACGCCGCTGTAGCCGCCAACGAAACCGAGCCTGACAGCGTGGCAGCAGCCATCGCCGCTGCGAATGCAGCAAGCGCAGCAGGCTCAGCCGCAACAACTGCCGCAAATGCCAGCGAAACCGCGACAGACGCCAAAGTGGCAGACCTTGCCACGGCAGCCGCTGATGCCGCGACCGCAGCGACAACAGCGGCTGCAACAGCAACTGAAGCTAAGGACGCTCTGGACTTCGCCGTCTCAGCATTGAGCGATCCGGCAACAGCAGACGAACTGGCTGATGTCGCAGCCAAACAAGCCGCAGCGCTGGATGCTGCCGCAGATGCCGCAGCGAAAGCGCAAGCCGCCACAGCGGCTGCGACCGCAGCACAGGCCGCCGCCGCAGCAGCAGGCGAAGCCGAACCTGACAGCGTGGGTGATGCCAACATTGCCGCCTCCGCTGCCAGCACTGCGGGCACCGACGCCACCGCATCGGCCACGGCCAGCGAAACAGCAACCGACGCCAAAGTGGCTGACCTGGCCACGGCAGCTGCCAACGCAGCCACTGCAGCAACAGCGGCAGCCGAGGCAGCAACAGAAGCCAAGACTGCTTTGGACGAGGCAGTCAATGCCTTGAGCAGTCCGGCAACGCCAGAGGAGCTGACGGCATTGGAAGTCAAACAAGCCGCAGCGCAAGCAGCGACAGTCGAAGCTGGTTCCGCAGCCGCAGCGGCGACGGCAGCCGCAGCAGCAGCCCAGGCCGCCGCCACTGCCGCCAACGAAACCGAACCTGCCAGCGTGGCAGCAGCCAACGCCGCTTCGGGTGCAGCGACTGCAGCGGCGCAGCAGGCCGCAGCGGCTGTGCTGAGCAGCTCGGCGCAAATCGACCGTACCGCATCGGCTGACTTGAACGTTTACACGCTGGCCGGTGTGGCCGGTGTGGGTGCCGCAGCTCAACCCAGCGTGGCCATGGTCAACAGCGTGCTGGCCGATCGAGACATCACCGGCGTGCAAGCCGACAGCGCTGCAGACGTTCAGGTGATCGTGGATGCTTATGCCGCTGTCTTGCAAAGCGCAGATGGCCAGGCCAGCAACAGCACGCCCCCAACGTCAGCGCACTATGCGGCGCTGGGCATCAATGGCATGGACAGCGCCTTGAAGCTGGGGCTGCTGGGCGAAGTGATTGACGGCAAAACCGCAGCCGATGTGGACAGTGTGGCCAAACTGCAAGTGCTGGCCGATGCTGTGCAGGCGGTGGTGGCCAGTGCCGCAGGCCAAGGCGTGCCAACGCTGGCGCAGTTGCAGGCTCTGGGCCTCACGGCTGTGACGGCAGGCAATTTGTCTGCCGTGCAGTCGGCCCTGGCCGCGTCTGCCGATGATGGCTCGGGTGTGAGCACCTTGGGGGCCTTGCAAGCCATGGTCGATGCCTGCACGCGCATCCTGGCGGAAGCCAATGGCGCAGCAGGAGATGCCGACAGCGCTGTCAATCCGGGCGTTGCTGACTACCAAGCGATGGGGGTTGATCTGGGCCTTTTGCGTGGCAACGCCAGCGGCATGGCTTTGTTGCAAGACGTGGTGGCCAGCCAGACCAGCACGGCCGTGGACACCTCCGGCGAAGTGAACGCACTGGCCCGTGCGGTCCAGGCCGTGTTGTCCCAGGCGCTGGATGCCACCCCAGCCGTGGTGCCTGTGGCGATAGATTTCGCCTTGATCGGTGCTGCTCAGGTGGCTGCTTTGCGCCCTGGCTCGGCAGCGCTGGCTTTGTTCAACGATCTGATCGCTTCCGCCAGCCCGGCCATGCTGGACAGCGTGGCCAAGATCGATGCGCTGGCCAGCCTGGCCGAGCGCTTCATGGTGGTGGCGGCCAGCCAGGCCAGTGCATTGACTGCCAACCAGGCCCTGAGCCCGGCAGACTTCCTGGCCTTGGGAATTTCTGGCGTGGACAGCGCCAATTTGGCGCAGGTCCTGAGCGCCATCGCCAACACCGCCAATGACGGCAGCCAGATTCAGACGCTGGCGCAGCTGCAAACGCTGGTATTGACCACCGTGCGTGATCAGCAAGCCGCAGTGGATGCGCAAGCCCGCTTGCAGGCCTATGCCAATGACCCCGCCAACGCTGCCGTGCCAAGCCTGGCCGACTACACCTTGCTGGGTGTGAGCGCTGTGAATGCCGACACACGGGCGTTCCTCAATCAGGCGCTGGCCACACAGCCGTTCAGCGGCGGCATCACGGCGCAGGCCTTGCAGGCCATGGTGGATGCGTACAACCGCATCCAGTCAGAAGCCAATGGCAGCGCCAACGACCTGACCGTGAGCGACCCCACGGCGGCCAGCTTCGAGCGCATCGGCGTGGACCTGGGTGTGGCGGCGCAAAACACGGCCCTGGGGCAAAACGCCTTGGCGCTGCTCAACGATGTCATCGGCGCACAAACGACGCCAGCGGTGCACACCGTGGCGCAGATCCAGGCGCTGGCCAGCATCACCTCGGCGCTGCTGGAGACGGCCGCTGGCTTGACGCCTGCACAGGCGCTGACACCGGCGGATTTCGCCTTGCTGGGGGTCACAGGCGTCACGGCTCAAAATCTGAACGCAGTGCTGGCTGCCTTGGTCAGCACGCCCGATACCGGGGATGCGATCAACTCGCTGGCCCGCTTGCAAAGCGTGGTGACTTCGGCATCTGAGCAAGCAGCAGCCATCGGTGTCTTGCAAGCCGTGGTCGACACCCAGTCGGGCAACCCCAACCTGAATGTATGGGTGCAAGCGGGCCTGACCGGTGTGACCGAGGCCAATCGCCTGGCGCTGCTCGATGCCCTGCAAAGCGGTGCCATCTCGACTGTCACGCCTGCAGCCTTGCAGGCCGTGCTCGATGCCTACCAGTTGGTGCTGGTCGAAGCCAATGGCGGCGCACCCGATGCCAGTGCCGTGAACCCGACTGCGGCCACCTTTGCGGCCATCGGTGCCACTGCCGCCGCCTCGCTGGCAGACGGCTCGGTGGCTCAGCAATTGCTGCTCGATGTGATCGCCAATGCGCAGTCCACAGCGGTCGATCAGGTCAGCAAGATCGACGCCCTGGCCCAGACGGTGGAGGGCCTGATGCACACGGCGGCAGGCCTGGCGGCCAGCCCCGCATTGAGCGCGGATGACTTTGCTGCTCTGGGTATCTTCGGCGTGGATGCCGACAATTTGGCCGATGTGTTGGCCCGTGTGGCCGCAGGATCGGCAGCGGGCAGCGGTGTGCTCAGCCTCAATGACTTGCAGCAAAGCGTCAGCGAGGTGATTCGCAGCAGTCAAGCAGCCCAGGCGGTCATTCAGGCGGCTTTGGCGGTCATTGCGCAGTCGGCAGACGACACGGCTGCGCCATTGCCGCGACTGGCCGATTACCTCGTGGCCGGTGTCAGCGGCGTGAACACGAACAACCTGGCGGCCATCAACAGCGTGCTGGCCAGCAGCGCAGTGCAGGGCGAGCAGGTCCGCACAGCGGCCCAAATCCAGGCCATGGTGGATGCGTATGTGCTCATCTTGGCCGAAGCCAATGGCGCGGCCGCCGACAGCACGGCAGCCAATCCGCAGGCCGCGACCTATGCGGCCATTGGTGCCACTGCAGCGGCTGCGCTGTCTGATGGCTCTTTTGGCCAGCAGTTGCTCAACCAGGTGATGGCCGACAAGACGACGTCTGCCATCGACAGCGTGGCCGAGATCGAAGCGCTGGCCAACACGGTTCAGGCCTTGCTGGTGACCGCCGCTGGTGGTACGCCCAGCGTGGCCTTGAGCGCCGCCGATTTGCAGGCCCTGGGTCTGAGCGGTGTCACGCCCTTCAACCTGAGCGCGATTTTGGCGGCGGTGGCCGCGACAGCCGACAGCGGTGCTGGTGTGACCGATCTGGCGGCCTTGCAGGGCCTGGTCAACACGGTGCGGGGCGATTTGTTGCAGGTCTTGCAGCGCTATGCCAGCAGCAACAGTGGTGCCGCCCCCACCTTGGCCGATTGGCAGCGTGCCGATGTGCAAGGCGTGGACAGTCGCAATGTGTTTGCGCTCAACAGTGCACTGGCCAGCAGCGCCATCACGGGGGATGCGATCGCCAGCTTGCCTGATGTGCAGGCGCTGGTCGATGCGTATGCCGGCATCCTGGCCGAAGCCAATGGTCCTGCGGCCGATGCCTCGCCACAGTTCCAGGTGCAGGCGGCAGACTATGCCCGCATCGGCGCGGTGACGGCGGCAGCCTTGTCGCCCGAGGGCCTGCGCCTCATGGACGCGGTGCTGGCCGATCAGCCTTTCTATCTGGTCGACTCGGTGGACGAGCTTCAATCGCTGGCCTCCACCGTGGACAAGCTCATGAGCCTGGCCGATGGGCAAGACCCGGCATCGCCCCTGACAGTGGCCGAGATGCAAGCCCTGGGCATGACCGGTGTGCAAGGCACAGCGCTGGTGGCGCTGGCCGACTTGCTCAAGTCGCCAGCGGTCAATCCGTCTGATCTGCAGTCCATGACCGATGTGCGCAGCTGGCTGCAGCAAGCCAGCCAAAGCGCGGCGCTGGCCGTGCTCACCCGTTACACGCAAGATGCCACGGCGGCCGCGCCCGCTGTGGCCGACTTTGCATACGCGCAGATCACCGGTGTGGATGCCCGCAATTTGGCGGCCATTCACTCGGCTTTGAGCAGTGCGGCTGCCAAAGGCGCAGTGCTGGATACGGCCGCCAAAGTGCAGGCCGTGGTCGATGCGTGTGCGCGCATCCTGGCCGAAGCCAACGGCACGCTGGTGGATGCCACCCCCGACAGCCAGCCCACAGCGGCCGATTACGCCGCCATCGGCGCCACCACAGCTGCGGCCTTGACCGCGCCTGCGCTGGCCTTGCTGAACGACAGCATCGCCAACATGCAAGCGGCCGATGTGTCGACGGTGGCGCAGATTGAAGTTCTGGCCGATACGGTGCAGCGCCTCATGGCGGTGGTGGCGGGCCAAGCGGCTTCGCTGAGCGTGGCCGACCTGCAGCGTCTGGGTGTGGACACCACGGGCATGTCGGCCGGACAGCTGGCGGTGGTGGTGTCGGAGTTGGTGGACCTGGCCGACGATGGCCGCGATGTGGCCCGTTTGTCTGCGTTGCAAGGCCTGGTCTTCACCGTCACCGATCGCCTGGCCCGTGTGGTGGGGGTTCAGTTGTCGAGCGACACCGGTCCGTCGGCCAGCGATTTCATCACGGCCAACAACAACCAGTTCATCAGTGGCACCCTGAATGCGCCACTGGGCATCTTTGACCGCGTCTATGGCCGACTTGATGGCCTGCAAGCCATGCCCGCGGATGCCAACTGGGTGGCTGCAGGCTGGACTGACTTGACCGCGCATGTGGACGGCACATTGCTTCAATGGCCGGACGCGCAGCTCTTGGCGGGCCCTGCCCGCAGCCTGGTCTTGCAGGTCGTGCGCGACAACGGTGCCGATCCGCTGCGTACCAGCGAGGCTCGGGTGCAGGATTACCGATGGATCAGCGAATTGCTTGCACAGACGGCGCCACAGAATGCGCCAGTGCCCGAAGGCGGCAACCCCTCGCCCAGCGGGCTGGTGCGCCTGAAAGTGGACAACTTGCCAGACGGCACAGCCAATGTGGTCTTGCTGGTCGATGGCCGGGCAGTGCCCAGCTTGTTCCATGTGGCCACGTTGACGCTGATGCCGCTGTCGGCCCTGCCCGAAGGCAACTGGAATTTGCAGTACCAGTTCCAGGACATGGCGGGCAATGTGTCCACAGTCAGTCCGTCCTTGCAGATGCGCATCGTCTCGCCGCAAAACGGTATGGATCTGGAATCTCTGGATGGCGACGGGGTGCTGTTTTCCAACGAGAAGAACTTTGGCGACATCAACGGCGATGGCCTGGATGATGCTGATCAACGCGATGTGGTCACTTTCCAAACCTCTGCAGGCCAAGTCATGGCCTTGGACACCACCCGTCAGGGCGCGGGCAATATGCAGGCGCTGTTGGGTGATCCGGTGAACAACCCTGGCGGTCAACTGCGGGTGGAGGTGCAAATCGACAGCGTCACCAGCCGTGCGGTCACCGCAGCCGAGCGGGCGCAGGCCTTGTCGGGCAGCCAGCTGGACAGTGCCGACGTGTTTGCGGCCACCGACGTGATTTCATTCCGTCACTATCCGCAAGTGGTGCGTCTGGGGGATGTGGATGAAACCGCCGTCGATGCGCTGTCTGCACAGGTGCTCAGCGCCTATGTGGGGCAGGTGCATGAAGTCGATGTGAAAGTTGCCGAGGGTCTCTACAACACCTATTTCAAAGTGGGTAGCCAAGGCGTGTGGGCCTTCACCTGGGACGAGGCCAGCGGCACCGGTGCCAAATTCCTGGACACCAACAGCGACGGGTTCATCGACCTGGTGCGCCTGTTCATCCGTGATGGTGGGCGTGGCGATGACGATGGCGTGGCAGATGGCGTCGTGTTCGACCCAGGCTTTGTGGCGGCCGTGCGTGAAGCACCGCAAGTGCGCCTGGAGTCTTTCCCTGTGGCCGCCGATGGCGTGATCACTGCGGGTGAAGCCGGGCAGGTGAACTTGTCGGGCAGCACCACAGGCGTGGAAGCGGGCCAGCCCTTGACGGTGGTGTTCAGCGACGGTGTGCACACCGTCACTGCGGTGACCAACGTGGACAGTCAGGGCCGTTGGGCGCTGCAGGGCGTGGATTTGCGTGCCTTGTCGGATGGGCCCGTGAGCCTGAGCCTGTCGGTCAGCAACCAGGTGGGTGACGCCACCGCTTTGGCCGACACTGTGCAGCTGGACAAGTCGGTGCCCGTTACTGTGCCTAAGCCAGTGCCTGAGCCAGTGCCTGAGCCAGTGCCTGAGCCAGTGCCTGAGCCAGTGCCAGTGCCAGTGCCAGTGCCAGTGCCAGCGCCAGCGCCAGCGCCAGAACCGCCCATATCTGAACCCGCGCCCCTCACGGGCGTGACGGCGTGGCTGGAGCCGTTGACGCAGCAGGAGGCCCCGTTGAGCAAAGGCGCAGGTGGCCCTACCGCATTCATGCCTTTGGATGAGGTGGTGCCCGCAGCCAAAGCGATGGCGCAGCGTGCCGAGCTGCCATCCTGGGTGGAAGACACCCCTTCGTCCTGGACGCGAGCGACAGCGCCTGCCGTGCCTGAGGATTGGGTCCAGCGGCAGCAAAACCTGGAGCGTGAGGCCATTCGCTTGCGCCAGTTCCTGGAGTTGCTGAGCGAAACCACAACCACGCAGTCCGAGGGCTTGCCTGTGCGCTTGAGCCCCCTGGACGGCCTGTTTGGCGTGCTGCGCGGCTTGCCCGATTTGCAGATCGAAGCGGGGCGAAGCCTGGTCTTCACCCTGCCACCGGACACCTTTGTGCACCATGACCCCCGGGCCGTGGTGCGGCTTTCGGTGGACATGCTCGACGGCGAGGCCGCACCGCATTGGGTGAAAGTGGACCAAAAGACCGGCGTCATCACACTCAACCCGCCCGATGTGGTGGAAGGTGAAGTGGTCTTGCGCCTGATGGCCCTGGACCAGCACGGCCAGGCGGCGGTTACGGTACTGCGCATCAAGGTCGGTGCTGAGGCTCAGAGCACTGGCCGTGTGGGTTTGTCAGACAAATTGGCGCAATCGCGCCAGTGGACGGCTTCTGGCAAACTGCAGGGCGAATGGATAAATTGAATACCTTATGACTCAATCAAGCGGGCCACCAGCGGCTTTGGACAATTCGCCCTTGTTGACCCTGTTCGAGCTGGGTCAACAAGCGAGGCAGGCGCAGTCACACGATGAATTGGCGTTTTTGCTGTGCAACACCACCCACGCGTTGCTGCCTTACCGGCAAGCGGTGTTGTGGCTGGGCGACGAAGGTGTGCGCGCCTTGTCGGGCGTCAGCCAGGTGGAGCACAACACGCCTTACCTCGATTGGGTCAAGGCCTTGCTGGCCCAGCCCTGGGCATCGCAGCCGGGTGTGCAGGCCTTGAGTGCGCTCGACTTGCCAGCGCAGCAGCAGCCCAGCTGGGCCGAATGGTGGCCACAAAACGCGCTCAGTTTGCCGCTGGATGTGGCGCCGGGTGCGCGCCTCTTGCTGGCCCGCGATGTGCAGTTTTCTGAAGCCGACCAAGCCAAACTCATGGCCTGGCTGTCTGTGTGGCAACACGCCTGGCGTGCACTGGCCCGGCAGCAAAGGCCTGCGCTGGGTCAGCGTTTGCGCAGCTGGCGGCGCCAGTGGCGCCTGGCCGGGCAAAAGCCCTGGTTCAAGCGGCCAGGGGTCTGGTTGATGGCGGTGCTGCTGGGTTTGTTGTTTTTGCCGGTGCGCATGACGGTGCTGGCGCCCGGCGAGCTGGTGCCTGCCCAGCCTGTGGTGGTGCGCGCCCCGATCGAGGGGGTGATTGCGCGTTTTCATGTGCAGCCCAACCAGACCGTGCGCAGCGGGCAGCAGCTGTTCGAGTTTGACGAGGCTTTGCTGCAAAGCCGTGTGGCGGTGGCCCAGCAGACGCTGGAGACGGCGCAGGCGCAATTTCGCCAGACCCATCAACTGGCCCTGGATGATGCCAAGTACAAGGCCGAATTGGCGGCTGTGGCCGGTGCCATTCAGGAGCGGCGCAGCGAGTACGAGTTCCTCAAGTCCCAATTGCAGCGCACCCAGGTCAGCGCCAGCGGCGCGGGCATGGTCTTGCTGGACGACCCCCTGACCTGGGTGGGCAAACCGGTGGCGGTGGGCGAGCAGATTTTGCGCATCGCCCGCCCGAGCGACATCGAGGTCCAGGCCTGGCTGCCGCTCGACGATGTGGTGCAGCTGCCCGTGGGCTCGACGCTCACCTTGTTTTTGCAATCGAGCCCTTTGTCGCCCGTGCATGCCGAGTTGACCTACCTGTCGCATGAAGCCGTGCTGCGGCCCGATGCCACCTACGCATACCGCTTGCGTGCGCGGCTGCTGGCGCCCACGCCCCACAGCGTGGGGCAAAAGGGCACGGCGCGCGTGAGTGGCGAGTGGACTTTTCTGGGTTACTGGCTGCTGCGCAAGCCGCTGGCCTTGATCCGCACCAGTTTGGGGCTCTGACATGGCCTGGCCCTTGTTGCGCGAAGAGCTGGATGTGTTTGCCGGCCCCACCAGTTCCGAGGGGCAGCCCAGCTGGGTGCTGCATGACCCGGTGCGTCAGCAATACTTTCAGATTGATTGGCTGACCTGGGAGGTCTTGTCGCGCTGGGGTCTGGGGCACACCGAAGCCATCGTGCATGCGGTGGCGCGGGACACGCCTTTGCAAATCGAGGCCAAGCACATCGAAGAGGTGATGACCTTCTTGTCGCAGCATGAGCTGCTGCTGCCCACTGATGCCAAAGCCGCCGCCGAGATGGCCCAAAAAGTGGCCCGCACCCGCCAAAGCGTCTGGACCTGGCTGGTTCACCACTATCTGTTTTTCCGCATGCCGCTGGTCAAACCCGATGCCTGGCTGAGCCGCTGGATGGGCGTGGCGGAGGTGTTTTTCTCGCGTCGCTTCATGGCCCTGACCGGCTTGGTGCTTTTGGTGGGCGTGTACCAGGTGATGCAGCAGTGGAGCTTGTTCACGGCCACTTTGGTGGACACCTTCACCTGGCAAGGCTTGCTGTCTTATGGGGTGGCCTTGTCGGTGGTCAAGGTGCTGCATGAATTGGGGCACGCTTTTGCCGCCAAGCGCCAAGGCTGCCGTGTGCCGCGCATGGGGGTAGCGTTTTTGGTGATGTGGCCCATGGCCTACACCGATACCAACGAGGCCTGGCGTTTGCCCGGACGGCGCGCCCGTGTGCAGATTGCGGCGGCGGGCATCGTCACCGAGCTGGTGATCGCCTGCTGGGCCACCTTGGCCTGGGCCTTGTTGCCGGACGGGGGCTTGCGCTCCAGCGCGTTTTTTGTGGCCACGCTCAGTTGGGTGGCCACGCTGGCCATCAATGCCAGCCCCTTCATGCGCTTTGATGGCTATTTCATCGCCATGGATTTGTTGAACTTGCCTAATTTGCACGCGCGCAGTTTTGCGCTGGCGCGCTGGCAGTTGCGTGAATGGTTGTTCCAATTGGGCGAAGCGCCGCCCGAGCGCATGACGCCACTGGGGCAGTGGGGCATGGTGGTCTTTGCATTGGCGGTGTGGGTTTACCGGCTGGTGCTGTTTCTGGGCATCGCCTTGATGGTGTACCACCTGTTCACCAAGCTGCTCGGGGTGCTGCTGTTTGTCATCGAGATTTACTGGTTCATCGTGAATCCGATCCGCTCTGAAATCGTGGCCTGGATGCAGCGTTCGGCGGTCATTCGCCAGCGTCGGCGCAGCCTGTGGAGCGGCGCTTTGCTGCTGGCCCTGGGCGCGCTCATGGCGCTGCCCCTGCCCACATTGATCACCGCGCATGCCATGCTGCGGCCCGGGCAGTCGTGGCCTGTTTATGCGCCCGGCCCTGCGCAGCTGCAGGCCTTGCCCCTGGCCGATGGCGCCCGGGTGGCCAAAGGCCAGCTGCTGGCCCGCATGAGCGAGCCGGAATTGCTGGCACAAACCGATGTGGCGCAGGCCAAAAGTGCCCGCCTGAGCTGGCAGGCGGCCACGACCAGTTTGGCTTATGCCTCCAGTCAGCCCCTGAAGCTGGCGCGTGAGCAGTTTCAGATGTCACAAGCCGATGCGCGCAGGCTGCAAGACCAGATGGCGCCGTTTGCCCCGGTGGCCCCTTTTGCAGGCGTGTTCCGCTGGACGCAACCGGACTTGGCGGTGGGCCAATGGCTGGCGCGTCATGAGCAAATCGGCGTGTTGACCGCCGATGAGCCCTGGAAAGTCGAAACCTGGCTGGATGAAGAGCAGGTCAAGCGCTTGAAGCTGGGCAACAAGGCGCACTTTTGGGCCCCAGGTCTCAGCCAGCCGGTTGCGCTGACCATCACCCTGATGGACGCCGACGCCACCCGTCAGCTGCCCGATGGCCAGTTGACCGCGCCCATGGGCGGCCATGTGCTGGCCCGTGAACAAGGCGGCAAGTGGTTTCCCGAGCAGGCGGTGTATCGCGTGGTGCTGGCGCTGGATGAGGCCGATGCGGCCCGCTTGCCTGCCCACCTGCCGGTGCAGCGCGGGCACCTGAGCGTGTCAGCGCAAGCGGAGTCCTTGCTGGGGCGTTATGTGCGCCAGGCTTTGTCGGTGGTGTTGCGGGAGTTTCAGCCTTGAATGGCTGGGATTCTGTGGGTTCAAAACACCCACAGCAGCAAGCTGGTCATGAACAGATAGCGCAGAAATTTGCCAAGGGCCATGTACAGCGTGCAGGGCCAAAGCGGCATGCGCAGCCAGCCGGCCACGGCGCACAGCGGGTCGTCCACGATGGGCAGCCAGGACAGCAGGCAGGCTTTGGGGCCAAGTTTTTCGAGCCAGATCAAAGCCCGTGTGTGGCTGGACGAATGGCCCCAGCGGTTGACCACACGGCGCGACCCCCACCCCAGCCACCAACTGATCACGCCGCCGAGGGTGTTGCCCACGGTGGCTACCAAAATGGCTGGCCAAAACATGTCGGGGTTGAGTTTGATCAGGCCAAAGACGGCGGGCTCAGAGCCCAAAGGCAACAAGGTCGCCGAGATGAAGGCCACCACAAACACGGTGCTCAGGCCGTGCTGGGGAAGGGCCAGCCAGTGCAGAAATTGATTGAGCCAAAGTTCCATCCGGCTCAGTGTAGCGCGATGATGGGGTAACGATCGTGTGGTTTAAATCGTTAAAAGTCACAAGATGCAAGAGTGTCATTTCCATTATTTGAATTTATCAAATTAATTAAATGATGAATTTGTTTGTGGCATTAAGGGGTAATAAATGTAAAATCTAATAGTTGATCTGGGGTCAACAACAGGTTCAAAAGGGAGCTTTTTTCGATGCGCAAAATGACAAGACAACACAGCCTGTGGCGTTGGTCACTTTTGGCGGGTGCCATTCATGCTTCGTGCGCTGCGGCAGCGGGTAGCAACGAGTTTTTGGAGATGTCATTGGAAGAGTTGGTCGATTACCGGCTCATGTCCATGTCCCGCAAAGAGCAGCGCGTGGCCGACATGGCGGCGGCGGCCTATGTGATTTCTGCCGAAGAGATCCGCCGTTCGGGGGCGCAGTCGATTCCCGAGGCCTTGCGTTTGGTGCCGGGTCTGAATGTGGCGCAAATTGCGCGCAACCGCTGGGCGGTCAGTTCGCGCGGTTTCAATGAACGGTTTTCCAGCAAGCTGCTGGTCCAGATTGATGGACGCAGCGTGTATTCGCCACTGTTTTCGGGCGTGCTGTGGGAAACCCAGGACACCGTCATGGAAGACATCGAGCGCATCGAAGTCATCCGGGGACCGGGTGCCGCCCTGTGGGGCACCAACGCCATGAACGGGGTGATCAACATCGTGACCCGCTCGGCAGCTGCCAGCCAGGGCAACATGGTCAGCACCAGCGTGGGCACGGGTGACTTGGCCTCTGTGTCCATGACGCACGGCGCCCCATTGGCGCAAGGCGGGCATTACAAGGTGTATGGCAAAACCAGCACCATGGGCGGCTCCATTGAACGCAACACCGGTTTGGCGGGGCAAGATGCGGTGCAACAGCAACGCCTGGGTGTCCGGCTTGAACCTCAGGTGGCGGGCGGTCAACTGAGCTTGAAGGCCGATTTCTACCACGCCCGTTCCAAAGATTTTTGGGGAACGCCTACGGTGCGTGCTTTCAGCGATGCATCCACACCCTATGCGCGCGATAGCCTCTTGTCTGAAGAAGGCCATGGCGGCGCGGTGCAAGCGCGCTATGCCTGGCGCGGAGCGCAAGGTGCAGATAATGTGCTGCAAACCTCGATTGACTATGACAAATCGATCCACGCCGGGGTTTGGGGCTCTGGCACTGCGCCCAATCAGTTTGTGGCGCAGGCCCCCAGCTACAAGGAAATGGGGGGCACGAAAACAGACGTGGACGTGGACTTTCAGCAGCGGCGCGTTCTGGGCGCGCATGACTTCATCTGGGGGCTGAACCTGCGCCACACCTCAGACAATCTGCTCTTGCCTGCGGCCCCGTATTTGTTGCTCGATGGCAAAAGCAAGCGCCTCAATTACAGCGCCTTTGTGCACGACGAAATCAGCCTGCTGCCCGAACGCTTCAAGCTGATTGTGGGCTCCAAGTTTGAAAAAGACGGCCTGACGGGCTTCAACATCCAGCCCAATGTGCGTGCGCTGTACACGCCCGGGCAAAACGAAGCCTATTGGGGAGCGCTGTCGCGTTCGGTGCGCTCGTCACGGCGCACCGAGAGTCTGGCAACTTTGGACATCAGTGCGCAGGATGCGCACGCTGTTGACCCCAGGATTCCCGCTGGCGCTCTGACCGCTGTCACGCAAGTGTCGCCCATGGCCAACGCCAAGTTGCAAGCTGAAAACGCAGTCAGCCTTGAAGCCGGCTGGCGCAAGCAGTTCTCGAATTTCCTGAGCGTGGACACCGCGCTGTTTGTGACCGACTACAGCCATTTGCGCGGTGCTCGCTTGCTCAGCAAGCCTTTCACCGAAGCAGACATCATGAATGCTGGTGGATGTCTTCAGTCTCAAGCTCACTTGCAATTTCCGGGCGCGTGCTATTTCACTCTGGCAGGCTACAACTCCAACCTCGAGAAAGCCCGTTCCTACGGCGGCGAGTTCTCTGTAGAGTGGCATCCACGAGCTTGGTGGAAGCTGCAGGCCGCCTACAGCCACTTGCGGGTCAAAGGTGTGTACACCGGCGACCAGTTGGGTGACATCCAGGTGGCGGCGTTTGAAAACAGTGCGCCACGGCACCAGTTGTCACTCAACAATAATTTCAGCCTCGCGAGCAACCTGAACCTGAATGTGCGCTTGCGTTACAACTCGGAGACTGCGCACTACACCCTCAACAGCTTCGAACTCACACGTCTGGCACCTTACACCGGGCTTGACATGCGCCTGGCCTGGATGCCCAAACGCAACATCGAGTTGTCGCTGCAGGGGCGTAATTTGCTGAAGGATCGGCACACCGAATTCATCAACATTTTCCCCGTGACCCGTGCTTACGACGTGCAACGCAGCATGTTGGCGCAAGCGGTGCTTCGTTTCTGAAAGGACATGATCATGACCTTTCAGTCACTTTCCTTCTTGGCCCAACAGGCTGGGGCTCGTGCTCAGTTGGTGCAGGGCGTGCGCGCATTGATCGCTTTGCTGGCAATGTGTTTGGTCTGGGCGGCGCAGGCGCAATCGGCCGCAGCAGGCCAGACGGTCGACCGCATCAAGGCCGCTTATGTTTACAACTTCGCCAAATTTGTCGAGTTGCCCGGCAGCGATGACAAATCCATCCGGGTCTGCTTGCTGGGCAAGGATGACCTCAATGGCTCCATGCACAGTTTGAACCACCGCATGGCCCAGGGCCGTGAAATTCTGGTGCGCAAAGACGTGACGCTGGACCAGCTCAAGGACTGCACCATGGCCTTTGTCGGCGAGGGCGATGCCCGCTTGTTGCCTGCCGTGGTGCGTCAGCTGGGCAGTGCACCGGTTTTGCTGGTCAGCGATGCCCGGCAAGCCATGGACCAGGGGGCACATTTGTCCCTGATCTTCAATGATGATCGGGTGGAGTTCGATGTGAACTTGTTGAACCTGCAAAAATCAAGTATCAAGGCCAGCAGCCAAATGCTCAAGTTGGCCCGTGTCGTGATTCGATAGAAAGTTTGTACCTTGCTGTCCCTTGCTCCTTGGCGTCGTGAAAGGCTTTTGCATGCCCCCATGCAGGAGAAGCTTCGGTACATTCTTGGCTTGGGCATCTGGTGCGTGCTCATTTTGTTTTTTGTGGTGACTACGCTGTGGCAGGCCTCCCAAACCTTGCAGGCCACCCAGGCGGCGGCCAAAAGCCTGGCCGAACTGGCCGCTGAAAGCAACGCTGCTGCCGTGCGCTTTGAGGACCAGGCCGGTGCACAAAAACAGCTGGAAATTTTCCGGCACATCAAGAATGTGGAGACGGTGGACATCTTCACCTGGTCCACGGGGGAGCAGGCCTTTGCGCACTATCCAGTGCGTGCCAATGGTGTGGTCGTGGCCGAGGCAACGCTGATCCCGCCGGGCGACAACTCCAGACTGACCCTCAGCCGCTATGCGATCCGCTTGCCCATCGTTCAGGATGGGGAGCACATTGGTGTGGTGGTGGTGCAGACCCGACTCAATGATTTTTGGTGGAACATCGTCATCACTTTGTTGGTGGCCGTTGGGGCGATGCTGCTGGCTTATGCGGTGGTGCGCCATTTTTTGGGGCATTTGATCGCGCTGGTCATCCACCCCATTCTGGATTTGGCGGAGGTCATACGCCGCATCACCTCGGTGCACGACTACAGCCAACGTGCCCAAAGACAAAGCCAGGACGAAATTGGCGAGTTGGTGGCAGGCTTCAATTCCATGCTCGATCAGATTGAGCAAAAAGACAAAGCGCTGGGCCAATACAGTCAGCAATTGGAGTCCGAGGTTCAGGCACGCACGGCCGAGTTGCTCTTGGCCAAAGAGCACGCCGATGCAGCCAACCGGGCCAAGAGCCAGTTCTTGGCCAATATGAGCCACGAAATCCGCACACCGCTCAATGGTTTGATCGGTGTCTCGGAACTCTTGGGCTCCACCGAGCCGACCGAACAGCAGAAAAAACTCATCAGCATGATCAGTACTTCCTCGTCGACGCTGCTTTACCTGATCAACGACATCCTGGATTTTTCGAAAATCGAAGCGGGCATGCTGCACCTGGAGAAAGTACCCTACAGCCCCGAGCACGCAGCCAAGCAGGTGTGTGCCTTGTTCGAGCCCCATGCCCAGGACAAAGGTCTGAAGCTGGTCTTTGAGCCCCCGGCGGATGGCGTGCCCTTGATGCTTCTGGGTGACCCGCACCGCTTCACCCAGATTGCCAGCAATCTGGTGTCCAACGCGGTCAAGTTCACCGCACAAGGCCAGGTGACCGTGAGCCTGAGCAGCAGCGCCCAAGCCGATGGCACCACCCGCGTGCGCTGCACCGTGCAGGACACCGGCATCGGCATCAGCGAAACCGAGTCGCAGCGGTTGTTCAGTGCGTTTTCCCAAGCCGATATTTCCATGGCCCGCCGCTACGGGGGCAGTGGCTTGGGTTTGGTCATCTCTCGCCAGCTGGCCGAGTTGATGGGTGGTCAGGTGGGCTTTGAAAGCCAGCCTGGGCAAGGCTCTCGCTTTTGGTTCGAGGTCTGCGGCCCCCGGCTCAAAGACATGCCGCAAGAGCCCGGCAACCGGCCTTCTGCGCTGCCGCAATCACTGGACTGCAGCGTGCTGATTGCTGAAGACAATGACGTCAACCGTGAAATTCTGGTCACCATGCTCAAGACGGCCGGCTGCAGCGTTTTGCAAGCCCACAACGGCCTGGAAGCCGTGCAGATGAGCGCCACTATGCCCTATGACATCATCTTGATGGATGTGCAGATGCCCGAGATGGACGGCATCACGGCGGCCAAAACCATCCGTGCCCGCGAGGTGGCGCTGGGTACTGTGCGCAAACCCATTTTGGCCCTCACAGCCAATGCCCTGGCCGATGACAAGGCCAACTGCCTGGCCGCTGGCATGGACGACTACCTGACCAAGCCCTTCATGCGGCGACAGATCCTGGAGTTGATCGGCAAATGGTTGCGCATCTCTGGGGATTGAGCGCAAAACAAGCAGATGACCGCCTGGTAGGAGCCCAAGCCTTGGGGCGATGGGCTTGGAACATGCCCTCTATTGATTCGGCCCTGTGAAGTTTTCAATGATCAAAGATGTTGTAGGTCGGCGGCAACAGAGCCGACATGCAGCCTGCGCCGAAGTCAGCAATGTCGGGGCTTAAGCCACCGACCTATAGATTCGGCCCGATGAAGTCTGAGTCGTGTGTTGCCCGTTGGGAGGAGTTTGTGGGAGCTTGCCAGCCAAGCGAAAAGCCTGTGGTCCACAAGCGTCTGATCGCCAGCAGGGCTAGCGCCCACAAGGTGCAAGGTTGAAGTCACCCTGCAAACTTCACAGGACCGGATCAATAAGAGATGCATTGCGCACACATTTCAAACTTCAGCGTGCTGGATCAATGAATATGAGGCTGTCATCTGTGCGGCAGCTGGACTGATATGCCACTGATAGCCTATCCCCATGATCGACCTTTATACCGACGCCACGCCCAACGGGCAAAAAATCTCCATCGCGCTCGAAGAGCTGGTTCGCAAGATGGTCGAGATGGGACACAAGCAGAAGGACAAGCCATGAAGCTCTACACCGCCCACCGCGCCCCCAGCCCCCGCCGGGTGTTGATGTTTTTGGTCGAGAAAAACATCACTGGCATCGAGATGGTCAACATGGACCTGAACAGCGGCGAGCACCGCACGCCCGAATACCTGGCCAAAAGCCCGCTGGCCAAAGTGCCTGCACTGGAGCTGGATGACGGCCGCGTGATCACCGAGACGCGGGCGATCTGCACTTTGCTGGAAGGCCGCTACCCCGAACCCAACCTGATGGGCGAGGGCGACGAGCGCGGTTTCATTGAGATGGCCGACCGGCAGGTGGAGTTGTATCTGCTCGGCGGCATAGCGAATGCGATCCGCCACAGCCACCCGGGCTTGGCGGCTTTGGAGAAACCCCAGTTCCCCGAGTTCGGCCGCTCACAGGCCGAGAAGGTGCGGGACGTGGCGCGGGGTTTTGACCAGCGCCTGCAAACCCAGCCCTGGATCGCGGGCGAGCGCTTCACCATCGCCGACATCACCGCGTTTTGCGCGCTGGAGTTTGCACGCGGCCTGATGAAGTTCGTGCCCGGCGACGAGGGCATGAGTGCCCTCCAAGCCTGGCGTGACCGCATGAACGAGCGGCCCAGCGCCAGGGTGTGATGAACTGAACGTGATCAGCTGAACACGCCGCCGTAGTCCTTGCGCAGGTCGTTCTTTTGCACCTTGCCGGTGCCGCCCACGGGCAGGGATTCGAGGAACACCACATCGTCGGGCACCCACCACTTGGCGACCTTGGTGGCTAAAAAGTCCAGGATCTCCTGCTTCTCAACCGTTTGGCCCGGCTTGCGCACGATGAACAGCAGCGGGCGCTCGTCCCACTTGGGGTGCTTGACGCCAATGACGGCGGCCATGGCCACAGCCGGGTGACCGATGGCGGCGTTTTCCAGGTCGATGGAGCTGATCCATTCGCCCCCGGTCTTGATCACGTCTTTGGTGCGGTCGCGGATTTGCATGGTGCCTTGCGCGTCGATGGTGGCGATGTCGCCCGTGGGGAACCAGCCGTTGATCAAAGCGGTTTTGTCGGCCTTGTAGTAACGCTCCACAATCCACTGGCCGCGCACCATCAGCTCGCCTTGGGATGTGCCGTCGCGGGGCAAGGTGACGCCGTTTTCATCCACGATTTTGATCTCGATGCCCGAGACCGCGCGGCCTTGTTTGGCCACGATGGCGTGTTGCTCGGCCGCTGGTTTTTGGCGGTCGGTGCGGGTCAACAAACTCATGGTGGCCACGGCGGTGGTTTCGGTCATGCCCCAGCCGTGGCGCACTTCCACGCCGTAGTTGTCCACAAATTTGGCGATCAGTGCCATGGGCATGGCCGAGCCGCCCACGCAGGTGCGCTTCATGTGGGCAAAGCGCAAGTTGTTTTGCTCAACGTGCTGGATCAAGCCCATCCAGATGGTGGGCACGCCCGCGCTGATGGTGACCTGCTCGCTGTCCATCAGCTCGTACAAGCTGGGGCCGTCGAGTTTGGGGCCGGGCAAGACCAGTTTGGTGCCTGCCACCAGTGCGGCGTAGGGGATGCACCAGGCGTTGATGTGGAACATGGGCACCACGGGCAAGATGGTCTCTTGCGAGGACAGGCCCAGCACATCGGGCATGCAGCCGGCCGTGGCGTTCATGACGATGGCGCGGTGCGAGTACAGCACGCCCTTGGGGTTGCCGGTGGTGCCCGAGGTGTAGCAAAGCGCTGCGCCCGTGTTTTCATCCAGCTCGGGCCAAGCAAAGGTGGTGGGGTGCGCTGCGATCAGGTCTTCGTAGTTCAGCACGCTCACGCCCTCAATCGCGGGCGTGTTGGCCGCGTCGGCCAGGCACACCCAGGCGCGCACTTTGTGGCAATGCGCGGCAATGCCTTTGACCAGCGGTGCAAAGGTGGCGTCAAACAACACCACTTCGTCTTCGGCATGGTTGATCACATAAATCAGCTGCTGGGGGTGCAGTCGCGGATTGCAGGTGTGCATCACCATGCCGCTGCCCGAGACCGCGTAATAGGCCTCCAAGTGGCGGTGGTTGTTCCAGGCGATCGAGCCGACCGCGCTGCCCGCTTTGAGGCCCATTTGCGCCAGGGCGTTGGCCAGCTGGCGCGAGCGCCGGGCGACATCGGCATAGGTGCTGCGGTGCAATGGGCCGTGCGTCTCGCGCGAGACGACTTCCTGCTCGCCAAACTGGGCAGCGCCGTGTTCAAGAATGCCCGAAATGAGCATGGGGCAGTTCATCATGAGGCCGGGTTGGGGCATGGGGGAGACTCCAGATTTTGCAAATGGTTTTCACAACAGCGCGGCGCATGGGGCAGGCTGTTGTGGCTTGATGTTAATGGCTTTCGCACCTGGCTTAGGCGTTCAGGTGCAAGAACTTGGCGGGCTTAAGTGTTTTGAAGCGGCGCGGTCTTTTTACCCATGGCGTTGGCAATGTGTTCGGCGGCGATGTAGCTGAACGCCATGATCGTCACGCTGGGGTCGACCGATGGACCTGTCGGGAAAACGGAAGGGTCTGCGACGAACAGGTTGTCGATGCCATGCACCCTGTGGCTGGAATCGGTCACCGAAGTTTTCGGGTCAGTGCCCATTCGACACCCCCCAAACGGATGCGGCGCGACCAGGGTCAAGCTGCCGGGCTTGATCTCGATGGCGTCGATGCGGTCAATCTCGTCCACAGAGTTCAGGGTGGTTCGCTTCAGATCACCCAGCATGACTTTGCGAGCGCCCGCCTTGAAGTTCACGATGGCTGCTTTTTTCATCAAGTCACGCAACATCTTTTGGGTTGTGGGTCCGTAGGGGTAATGAATTTGACGAACACCATTGCCGTCCACCTTCATTTCGCCCAATTCATCCGGGTGATCGTCGAGCCAGCCAATGGCACCGCCGACATGGGTCAGTTTTTCCATCCACTCGGCCGCCCCGTCGTCGAATCCGGGAATGGTATAGGCCATCAAACCGGGTTGGATCTGATCCGGAACCAGCAAGTACCCGCCTTCCATGTATTGCCCCTTCTCGTCAAAGCGGGGCAGGCGAAAACCGTCCACGCCATAAGCGGCAGGAATATTGCGCCACATGATGATGGGCTCATCGTAGAGGCCGTGCGCATAGGTGCACGGGTTGAAGCCGAAATGCTTGCCCAGTGCCGGCAAAGCGTCGCGCAGACGGGCTTGATTGAGCAAGAATGCAGGTGTGTTGAAACCGCCTGCGGCGACCACAAAGTGCTTGGCCTTGACGGTGATCTTTTTGCCACTGGGGCGGTTGCGTGCCCGGTCGATGACGCTGGCCTGAAGTTGTGTCACGCGATGGCCCTCAAAGACAAAATCGTCGGCCTTCAAATCGGCATAGATTCGTGCCCCCAAAGCCAGTGACGCGGGAATGTGTGTGACCAGCTGGCTTTGCTTGGCATTGATGGCGCAACCTTGCATGCAATGCCCAGAGCCCGAGCAACCACTTCGGGCTTGCAGCATCGCGTGCCCTTCCCAGCCCAAAGCGTTGACGGCCTCCTTGAACAAGAGGTTCATTTTGTTGTAACGAAAAGGCTCGGCTTCCTGAATGTGGTGGATTTTTTCGATATCGGCAAAGATGGGCGCCAATTTTTCGGCGCTGTGTCCAGTGATGCCGTATTGGGACTCCCACAAGGCGAGCCGATCAGCAGGGGTGCGGTAGCTGTCAGCCCAGTAGTGAACGGATGTGCCGCCCACGAGTTCGCCATAGGTCAGCATCGTAGAGGCGTTGGTGTCGGTCGACAAAGCGCGTTCGGCATCGACTTTGGCGGCCTGGTTCAACTCGCGGTTGTCAAATGTGCTGGCCGGGTAATACCCACCTTTTTCAAGAATCACGACATCGATACCCGCTTGCGCCAGTCGATGGGCCACGGTGGCACCCCCGCAGCCAGAGCCGATGATGCAAACATCGGCCGTGATTTCAGACAGTTGACCGTAATCGGTGTGTTCAAAAATTTTGTTGGTCATGATGTTTTTTCGCTAGGCTGGGTGGATGCTGAACTCACCAATTTGGCATAGTGAATCCGCTGTTCGCTGTGCTTTTCGGGAAGATTCATAAATGGGCCGTCATAGCCAATGGCTTTCCAGGTGGAGGGGTGGCCGTAGTAGTACCAACGCATCATGGCCGACAGGTTGGCAATGACTGCGCGCAGCGTGTCGTCCTGGGTGTCGGATGCTGCCGTGAGCACCTGTTTGCGCTCTTGCACCGTCAACCTTGAAAAGCGTGACAGGTGGCCATAGGCCAGCGGAAACATCTCCAGCAGGTAAAAAGCTGCTTTCAGATCGCTGCTGATGTTGTCGCTGACAAAAAACAATTCTTCATCGAGGCGTTTGACGACTTCGGCTTGCTCGATGTCTGGAAAACCAGGCCGGTTTGGCACGCAAGCTTCGGCCAGTGTGTGGGCAATGTCTGCCAGATGGCCATCCACCACCAGCAACTGGCCGTAGCGTTGTCGGTAGCGATTGGTCTGCGTGATGTAAGCGCCGGCACCTGCCACCAGGGTGGCCGCGCCCGCAACGCCCAACAGCGAAAATTTCAAGAAGCGCCGCTTCGTAAAGAGGGGTGAATGTTTCATGGCGTAAAGAGCGGTTTAAAGGTGGAACAATCAGCACGACCGGTCACAGCTTGGGATCGGCCGAGCCCAAAAACAGTCGAAGGGCCAGGCGCTGAACAACATTGCCGTAAGGGGGATAAAACAGACCGATGGGGAAAAATCGGTGCCGCTTGAAAACCGTTTTGGCGTGTGAGAGTTCACAAAAACCCTCTTCGCCGTGGTAGGTCCCCATGCCGGAGTTGCCGACACCGCCAAAAGGGGCGTCATGGTTGACCACATGCCATCCCCAGTCGTTGATGGTGACGCCGCCGGAATGGGTTTGCTCCAGCAACTGATGACGTTCAGCCTGGTTGTGACTGAAGCAATACAAGGCCAAGGGGCGTGCCCTGGCGTTGATATAGGCGATCACCTCTGGGGTCGTGTCATAGGACACCACAGGCAAAACAGGGCCGAAGATTTCTTCTTGCATGATGCGCATGTCGGGCGTGCAATGGGTCACCACATGCAGGGGCATGTTGCGGCCGTCCTGGGCCGCGTCATATGCAGTGCAAGCGACAACGGTCGCACCTTTGCTCACGGCATCGGCCAGCAGTTCCTGGATGCGGGCGACATGTCGATCGTTGATGATCCAGGTGTAGTCGTGGTTGTCCCGGACGGAGCCTTTGAACAGTTGGGCATAGCTGGCCTGCACGGCTTCAACAAATGCCCCCATGCTCTCTCGCGGCACCAGGGCGTAATCGGGCGAAACACAGATCTGCCCGGCATTGGTGGCTTTGCCATGGGTAATGCGTTTGGCGGCATCGGCGATGGGGTAGTGACGGCTCACCACGGCAGGCGATTTGCCGCCCAGCTCCAGGGTCACGGGCGTGAGGTTGTCGGCGGCCTGGCGCATCACGATTTTCCCGACTGCGGGTGAGCCTGTGAAGATCAGGTGGTTAAAGGGCAAGGCGGTGAAATCGCCGGGTGTGCTCAACTCTTCCCCAATCAAAAAGACCTCGTCTTCCGAGAAGATGTCGGCGAGCATTTTTTTCAGGGCCGCGTTGGTGTGGGGTGTGATTTCCGGCATTTTGACCATCACCCTGTTGCCCGCAGCGATGGCTGCAATCAAGGGCCCTAGGGCAAGGTAAACCGGGAAATTCCACGGCACGATGACGCCAACCACCCCTTTGGGTTGGTAGCGCACTTCCAGTTTGTTGGTCAGAAAAAGCAGCTCTGTGCCGCGGCGACTGGGTTGCATCCAGCGCTTGACATGCGAGATGGCGTGATTGGCCTCCAACGTGGAGCCCAGCAAATCCAGCATCTTGGATTCGGCATGCGAGCGGCAACCAAAATCCTGATGCATCGCGTGTGCGAGCACATCCTGGTAGCGGCTGATTTGTTTTTTGATCGCCTTGAGTTGTTGGCGTCGTTGGGATGCGCTGGGGTAAGGGGCTTTGTCAAAGGCCGATTTTTGTGCCTGAAAAACAGCTTGGATGCGCTCAATGGACGGGGTTTGTGAATCGGATGCGGGTGTGGCTTCGGTCATGGGCGTTGTTCGGTGTGTTGGAAGGTGTGGCTGGGTTGTTCAATCGTTTCGCAAAATGCCTGCAGTCGAGACAAAGACGTCGCCAGAGGCGTGGCTGACTACGCCGGTCAGGCTGGCGTTGTCAGCCCGGGTATGGCGCTTGAAGGCGGGATCGGTCCCTGTGCGCTGCAGCAGCACGCCACCTGTGCCGGTGATCAGCACGCTCGCGTCCTGGCGCTCATGGATGGCGGTCAGGGATTGCTGTGTGCCGCTGACAGTGGCCGTCCAGCTCAGGCCTTGATCCTGGCTGCGGTAGACATGACCGCGCATGCCCGCTGCCAGAAGACTGCCATCGCTCAAGGCCTTGCCGGTCCAGAAAGAGCCTTTGTTCGCGGTTTGAATGGCTTGCCAGGTTTTGCCTGAATCGGCGGATCGGAAGATGGTGCCCGACTCTGCAGCGATGAACAGCAAGCCTTGGCGTCCGGGAAACAGATGGATCAAATGTTTTTCGGCCACATGCGTTTGTGTTGAAAGGGTTCGTCTTTCCCAGGTTTTACCGCCATCGTGGGTTTCGAGTGCAAGACCGAATTGCCCCACAGCAAAGCCGTGTTGTGCGTCTGCAAACCAGATGGACAGCAAAACCTCGTCTTTGCCGCGCTCTTGTCGCAAGACTTCCCAATGCTCGCCGCCGTCGCGTGTGCCCAGGATGGTGCCATCGTGTCCGGCGATCCATCCCTGCTTGGCATCGTGGAAATGCACCGAGGTCAAGGCTGACCGGGTGGGTACTTTTTGAGCTTGCTTGAATGTTTTGCCATCTTCTGACAAAACCACCAGCCCATGATCGCCCACGGCCACGATGCGTTGGCCAGCCTGGGTGGTGGCAAAAAATACCCCGCGCATCGGATCCACCTTTGTGGGGGCGTGGGCCCATCGGCGTTGTGCGTCTTCTTTGGCGGGTGTGTTCTGGCCTTGTGCGCTGTGAGCGGATGCGGCGATGGCCAGACACAAGCCCAGCATTGCGAATGGAAGCTTCATGGGTGGGCTTTCAATGGGCCAGGGCCGTTGCTTTGATCGGCTTCGTGCGTGGGAAAAGGGCATCGAGTGCGACGGCAAAAGCGGGCAGTACAGTGATGGCCATGATCATGTTGATCATGAACATGAAGGTCAACAAGATGCCCATGTCTGCCTGGAACTTGAGGTCAGAGAACGACCATGTGGCAACGCCCACGGACAAGGTGATGGCGGTGAAAATGGTCGCAACGCCCACTTCGCGCAGCGCCCCCTGAATCGCAGACTTCATGTGGGCACCAGCCACCAAATGGGCCAGCAAGCGGTTGTAGATGTAGAAGGCGTAGTCAACGCCAATGCCCGTTGCCAACACCATCACGGGCAGGGTGGCCACGGTCAGGCCAATGTCAAGCGACTTCATGAACCAGTAACCCAGGAATGTGGCCAAGGTCAGCGGCAGGCAGCAGGCCAGCATGGCACGCCAGTCCCTGTAGGCCAGGAGCACCAGCGCCACGATGGCGGCATAGACGTACATCATCATGGCGATTTCACGCTGCTCGACCTCTTCATTGATGGCCGCAATCAAGCCCACATTGCCCGAGGCCAGTCGAAGCTTGACGCCTTGAGCTTGGCCATCGAAATCCGTGCGAAAACGTTTGACCGCTTCAATCACGGGTTGGATGGTGGTGGCTTTGTGGTCTCTCAGGTAGATGTTGGCCGCCATCATGGTGCATGCCCGGTTGAACAAGCCCCCGGCTTCCGGCAAGTAACCCACTGCGATTTGCAAGGCCTGGCTGTCCCTGGGCAGGGCGGTCATTTTGGGGTGCCCCTCGTTCAGACCGGCATTGGCAAACTTCGCCAGGCTCGAGATGGATGAGACCGTCAGCACGCCGGGCACTTGCGAGATGTGCTGCGTGAATTGGTCGATGTAGTTCACGACCTCGTATTGGTTGCAGGAATCGGCTGGTGTTTCAAAAACCACCGTCAACACCTCCATGCCCAGGTCAAAGCGTTGAACAATCGCATCGATGTCCTGGTTGTATGGGGAGTCGCTGCGCAATTCCGGGGCGCCCGCTTGCAAGGCACCGATGTGTCTGCCCTGACTCTGCCAAACGGCCACGCCAAAGAGCACAGCGGTCAAAACCATCACATAGCGCACGTTGCGCAGTTCGGCCATCCAGCCGAGTTTTTCAATGAGACGGCTGCGCTGATTTTGCAAGGCTTCCTGTTGTTGCGCGTAGGTGCTCGGAAACTGGATGTAGGAGGCCACCAAAGGCAGCATGATGAGGTTGGTCACGATCTTGTAGCCGACCCCAATCGACGCGGCAATCGACAACTCCCGGATCATTGGGATGGGGATGATGATCAAGGTGATGAAGCCCACAAAAGCGGTCACGAGCGCCAAGCTGCCGGGGATGAACAGGCTGGTGAAACTGGCTTTGGCAGCGTCCATCGAAGGGGCACCGGACGCCAAGGCTTTGGCAATGGCATTGATTTGCTGGATGCCGTGGGACACACCGATGGCAAAGACCAAGAAGGGCACCAAAATGGCCAGGGGGTCGAGCCCGAAGCCCAGCAGACTCAGGGTGCCAAACTGCCAGACCACGGAGACCATTGAGCAGCCCAGGGCCAGCAAGGTCAGTGAAACGGATCGGCAGTACCAGTAAACAGACAGGGCTGTCAGCACAATGGCCAATGCAAAGAAGACCAGGACCCCTTTGGCACCGTCGGCGATGTCCCCAATTTGTTTGGCAAACCCAACGATGTGGATGGCATGTTCAGGCGTTTGCAGTGGCACGCGAACTTCTTGTTCGATCTGATGCGCCAGTTTCAGATAGTCGAGCTTTTGCTTCGTTTGTGGATCTTCTTCCAGCAGGTCCGCCACAATCATGGCGGCTGTGCCGTCGTTGGCGACCAGGTTGCCCACATATCCCCCACGGACAACCCTTTCTTTGATCCGGTCAATTTGTGCCGCGTCCAGCCGGTCGGGTGTCACATTGCCGTCAATGACGTCTTCGGCTTCAAACCCTTCTTCTGTCAATTCATAGACCCGGGTGTTGGGTGTCCAAAGAGATTGAACCGAGCGCTTGTCGATGCCAGGCAAATTCACCAGGGCCTGTGTGGCTTCGTGCAGTTTTTTGAGCGAAGCTGCGTCCCAGATGTCTTTTTGGGTTGACCGCACCACGACCATGATGCGGTTTGAACCGAACAGCTGATCGCGGTATTGAAAGAAGGTGTCGGTGTATTCGTGACCCAGCGGCAGCTGCTTGTCAAAACCGGCTGTCATGTGCAGCTGTGAAGCCAGCACGCCCATCAACACCGTGAAAACGGTCAGAGCAGCCAGGATGGCTTTTCTGAAGTGGAAGAAGAAATCTTCCAGTCTTTGCATCAAGCTTGTTTGTGTTGTCACGTTCGCATTCCACCGAGCCGAAGGTCGGTTCACATTTCAAGTAAGGGGGAATAAATTTTTCCGACCCTTAGGCCGGAAAAATCGGGCTCATCCAGTTCAGAATGAATAGGACATCGTGAGGCTCATGACATCGCGGTCACTCATCAGGTTTTGGGTGCCACCACCAAAAAACGTGGTGTAGCCAATGCTGGCTTTGACCTTGTTTTGGTAGTCGAAGTTCAGTGCCAATGCAAGGGCTTTTCGACCCTCCACAAAGGGAATGGCATTGGGACTTGTGCCTCTTACATCATGAAAAAAATCAAGGACCGGGTTCATGGTCCAACCTGAATTCATGAAGTTGGCGTAGCTCAGGCCGATTTCAGCCACATATCCCCAGGAGCGTTTGGTCGGCAAGGAGTAATCGGTGATGTAGTAAGGCACAGCCCCGGAAAGATCCAGATGTGGGTAAAGGGTATAAGCCACCTCAGCCATCACATAGCCTTCAGCGGCACCCAATGTCCTGGTCAGTTCAGTGGGAAGGAAGCGAAATGCGGTGGCTTGAAGCTGGTATTTTTTCTCGCTCACGTAACCATTGGAAACGGCCGCCGAGGTGAATCCATTGGATTTTTCGTACAGACTGTGTTTGCCACTGAAAGGCACTGTCGGGTCAATCGCCACACTGTCTTTGGGGCGGTAGGAGAACTCTGCGCCGAAGGCCCAGTCACCCATTTTGGTGTTCATGGAAACACCGAATAAATCGAGATTTTCACCGTATTGTTCGAGACCCGAGAGCCCGATGGCATTGGGTGTTCCCAGTCCGTTTGATTTGTAACCGATGAACGGTAACTTGTCGTGATAGCGCATGTAGTAGCCGGCAAACTCGGAGTCGCTTGCAGCAGGTTTGTACCGCAGACTGATGCCGTACTGTCCACCCTTTTGTGGCTTTTGCGTCTCAATCGGCACATGCCCTGCCGCAACACTGGCCATATCGCGTCCCCGTGTGGGGTCAAAATCACCCAAACCGCCAATGGCCCCATAAGGTGGGCTGCTGGGGAAGTAGCCACCACGTTTGCCGCCCGCTCCGACAAAGTCAGCGGTTGACCAGAAGGTGCCAGCGGGGTCGAGCTTCATGCCGTTCCAGGCAAACTGGTAGTAGGCTTCTGTAGAGAAGCCTTTGCCAAGACTGGTGCTCAGTGAGGCCATTGGAGCCGGTATGAAGATCTCTTTCAGTTGCGTGCCGGGGATATGGAATTTGCGCAAGTCCAAGGCGTTGACCGAGTTGATGCCGCCCAGGATGAAAATGTCCTCGCCCCAACTGATGACCTGATTGCCCAGCTTGAGCTTGGCGGAGTTGCCACCCAGGTCCAGTTCTTTGGCCACCCAGAAGTCCAGCAAGGTGATGTCCTTTTTGAGGACGTTCGCTGCTTCGTCGTCCAACGGGGTGCGGATGGTTTTTCGAGCTGACAAGTCGCTTGACCAAGTGAACCGTCCCAGCATGGACCAATTGCCCTGTTCCCTCAAGGAAAGCTCATGCGTGCCTTTGACCACCGACGACACCACGGACCCTTTCCTGTAGTTCAGATTGCCATCATCGGAGTTGGTGAAATTGATGTCGGGATTGGCAGTGCTTGCATCGCCATTGACCAAAGAGCCCAGTGCACCTGACGTGGCGCCAGTGCCGCCACTGTCGTTGCCGATCATCCGGGTGTTGGGCGATTTCAGCCGTTTTTGCATGCCAAAGCTGAGGGTGGAATCAAAGCTGCCCGTGATGCCGTTGTCCATTTCAAATTTGACAGCATGGGCCATGGGGCTCATGCTGGCAGTCAACACGGCGCACACCCATGCCAGTTTGGTGGGCGCGAATTTGTTTTTGCTGTGCATTGCTTGTCTCCAGATCTTGGTGTGGTTTTTTTCAGCGATCGCCAAAACGGCGCAGCTCTTCTGATTCAAATCGTTTGGCGTCAATGCGGCCTTCGGCACCTGCCAGCCAGTCCGTGTCTTTTGACGCTTGTGTGGCGTTTTCAGCGATGTAACGGTTCACGTTCAGATCCCAGGACATGAATTCCTGGCTGACACAGGCGCCCAGTTCAACAGCAGGGTAGATCGAGGCTTCCATCACGCGCCACAATTTGCCTTGCGCGTCGTACTGATCGGCGTTGAGCAGCATCCAGGTGTCTTCGTCCAGGTAAAACTCACGTTTCGCGAAGACATGCCGTTTGCCGGCTTTGACGGTGGCCTCCACTTTCCAGACCCGGTGGAGTTCGTAGCGCATCAAGTCGCGCTTGGGGTATTGCCCTTCGTAGATGTCCTTGATGGGGCGTTTGGCCACAAATTTGAAGTTGTTGTAGGGCACAAACATTTCCTTTTTGCCCACCAACTTCCAGTCATACCGGTCCAGTTGGCCCGAGAACATGGGGTATTGGTCAACGGTCTCGAGGTTTTCGTAGCCGGGAATCGGGTTGTCGTAGGCCAGGTTCGGCAAACGACGCACCCGTCTTTGGCCGGGGAAATACATCCACGCATCGTTGGGCTTTGACAGGAAGAAGTGACCCAGGATGACCTCCCCTGCTCGGGCTGCCGGACTGGTGGCTACGTTGAGCAGTTTTTGCATGACCCCCTGAACATCATCGGGCGACTTGACCTTGCTCGATGCAAAAGGCATCGTCACCCATTGGTCCTGAGCCAGGCTGTAAAAACTCCCATCGGGATTGATGAAGTTGGTTTGGTAATGTTCAATGCGGCCCTCACCTTGCCAGCGCAAACGGTGATTCCAAACAGCTTCGGCCCCGTTGTTGGGGATGGGGAAGGGGAAGCCGCCGCCGACTGCCTGGACCAGGTTGTCCTGACCATCGGCCGTGAGCTTGGCCTGCGTTGCATTGGCTCTGGTTTGGCCATAGACCGATTCCGGATAGCCGCAGCTGCGTCGGGTGGGGTAAACATCCATGCGGTAACCCTTGCGGGTTTTGAGCAACTCGATCTGCCCCGCAGACAGCTTGTCCTTGTATTTGTCGACGTTGCTCGCATCAATGCTGTAGAGCGGTTTGTCGGCGGCGAAAGGGTCGTTGCGGGCATCGCCTGCTTTGTGTTTGCCCTTGGGCAATCCACCGCTCCATTCGGGAATGGAGCCATCTTTGTTGCCCGCCTTTTCTGCACCCACGGGCGTGAGTTCTTTGCCCAACTTGGCGGCCTCTTGTTCACCCACGGCGGCCAGCAAGGCGCCCGTGGTGATGCTCAGTCCGAGGGTCAGGGCGAGCGTGCGCCATTTTTTGAAGTTCTGGGGTGTCATCTTTGATCTCCTTTTGTTGTTGATATCCGGCTTTTGGGCCCTCAGTGGCAGGCTTTTCCTGTTGTCTGTCATCCATCGGAGGCCCTTCGCTGCAGACGCCTGCGGTGGGGCACCATCGGGTTTTTCTGCGGTGCAGCATGTGTGTTTAACCACTGAATGCGACAAACTGTCACGTTTATCTTAGTGACTTTGGTTGAATGTGACAAGTTGTCACGTCTAATCGTTTTCCCTTATTTTATTTAGGGATTTAGAGGCCTAGGAAGTGTCACTTTGGGCTTGGATCAGACTTCTTTTTCATGCCCGCACGACACCTGCTGAACACCACCAGAACGCGAATAAGTGCTTGGATTTCATGAAAAAAATGAGGATTTCAGCGTCAGTTGAATACCCGCTACACCAGGTCCCCGTACGATCCACGGCGCACAAAGACACGTTCGATTCAAAAGGGTGAGTGGTTTATGGTGAACAGCAAAAGAGTTGCCGAGAAGTTGGTTTCGGATTTGCCCTTCAAGGAGGTCGGCTCTTCGCTGCCAAAAGGTGACAGTTCGTCAAGGCGCAAGCCTTCACAGGACCGTTCCAAGGAGCGGATGGAGAAAATTCTGGCCGTTGCGGAGGCCTGCATTCTGGAAGTGGGGGCGGCAAACCTGAAAATTTCCGACATCGCGGCGGCTTCGGGCATGGCCAACGCCAGCGTTTACCAGTACTTCAGCAATCGCGAAAAAATCATCCAGGCCCTTTTGGAAAGGTATCTGGATTATTTTTATGAGCAAAACACACAACTGCTCACCCCTGTAGACAGTGTGGAGGCATTTCTTTTGTACCTGGAGGACGTTGTGTATGACTACCACGATTACGTCAAATCCAATGCAACGTACCGAGCCATCTGGATGGATTCGCAAGGCTGGGCCGAGCTCAGGGCCATCGACCGAAAAGACAACATGCGCCTTGCCCATGCCTGGGTGCAAAAAGTCAGTGAGTTGGTGCCGGATTTAAAAGCGGATCAGGCGCTGAATGTGTTTTTGACCTGCATTGAAACCGGCGCACACATGACACGGGTGTCTGTTGAGATTGGCGGACGGGTCGAGCGGATCATGATGGAAGAAATGATCGCCATGGTCCGAGGGCATCTCAGGACATTCTTTAGCCATCATTGATTTTCAGAAACATGGGTGGTGCCCATGAAGCCTCAACGCATGAAATACGCTGAGGCCCCAAAGGCACGTCTTATCTTTGGGGGGCGTTATGGGCGGCAGCAGGTCTGCCTTCAATAACCCATGCTGAGAGCCATTTCGTCGAGCAAGCTGCGCTGGAACGCAGCCTGACGGGCATTCACCTGCATGGCCAGACCCAGCTCCAGATAAGGGTCCTCTACCGCCGTGCGCACGTCGCACAGGGTCTCGACCGTTGCGTGAGCGCAAAAGGGCACCGCTGACTCGGCATAACCGCCCTCATGCACCACCACCACTCGTCCGTCACACAATTCATCGGCCAAAGCCATGGTGCGATGCGTCAATTCGCGGAAAGACTCGCTGTGCAGCAACATGCGGGCCAAGGGGTCGACCATATTGGCATCAAATCCACTGGCCACCACGATCAACTCCGGGGCAAAGCGTCGCAGCGCTGGCTCCACGATGCGCTCCATGGCGTACATGTACGCGTCATGACCGCCGCCGGGCACCAGGGGCACATTGATGTTGAAGCCCAAGCCTTTGCCTGCGCCCCGGTCCTCGCTGCCGCTGTAACCGGGTGGGAAACAAGCTTCTTGGTGCAAAGAAATGGTCAGCACATCGTCGCGTTCATAAAAAATGGATTGGGTGCCATTGCCATGGTGTACATCCCAATCGAGCACAGCCACCCGCTTCAAACCATATTTGGCCCGGGCGGCCTCGATCGCAATCGGGATGTTGGCCAGCAGGCAAAACCCCATCGGCTGATCAGCCAGGCAGTGGTGGCCCGGCGGGCGCGACAAGGCGTAGGCATTGCGATAACGCCCCGCCATCACGGTGTCGACGGCGGCCATGGCCAAACCGGCCGATTGCTTGGCGATTTCATAGCTGCCTTGGCCAAAAGGCGCGTAGGGCCCCAGCTCGCCACCGCCTGCGTCGGACATGGCTTTGAATTTCTCCAGATACGATGAGGGGTGAACCCGCAACAGGTCCGCCTCTGTCGCCATGGGGGCCGAGCGGATGTCCAAGTGCTCGGCCAAGCCAGAGACCTGGATAAGTGAAACCACGCGCCGTTTGGATTCGGGCGATTCGGCCAGGCCCATGCTGGCTGGCGGCTGCACCCAGCCACCCACATGGGCAATCAGGGCAAAGCCACCAGGGGTGCAGTGCCAAAGACATTTTTCATCATGAAAGAAAGCGCTAGTTGCGGACATTGAGGGTCTCCTGTTGTGTGAAATTGAACACAGACGCACTTTAGGAAGAGCCGCTTGCCACGCCCATCGTTCAGTTGAACGGGGTGCGATGGCATCCACGAGGCGTGTGCAAGTGCTACGCTGGGAAAGTCCTGTCTGGCCGAACTGAAAGCGCCGTGGCATCGTCCATTTGAACCAAGTCACACCATGTCCCGCATTCTTCCAACATACGCCAGCCCGAACGATCAAGCGCAGCACCACCCACAAGGCAGCGGCCCACTCCAGGAGTTGGGCCAACTGCTGCATGGGCTGTACCGAAGCGCGCAGCATTCCGGGGTAGAGGCGTTCGAGCAGACCGTTTTGAATCAACTGAGCAGTTGTATTCCCTTTGACGCAGCCTGGATAGGGCGTTCTACCCTGACACCCGCTGGGCCAGTGATGCACCACAGCACGCTGCACGCACTCGACAACACCTACCTGAACGCATGGGATCGCATTCGCGACCATGATCCCTTGGTGTCTTCGGTCACAGGAGAGTTGGGCTCGGTGGCGGCGCTTTCCATTGCCGACCCGGGTCTTTCCGATCAATTTCGTGCTTTTCTGGCCTGTTATGGCATTGCCCAAGTGCTGTGCTGCGCCACCTGTGACCCGGTTTTGCAGACCTATTTGCATGTCTCGCTGTATCGCCATGCGCTTAAACCGGCTTTCAGCGAAACACAGCGCACACTGCTGCAAGCGGCCTTACCGAACCTGGCTGCGGCACTGAGCCTGAACCACATGGCCGAAATCGAGCGTGTCGGCGCAGGTGACAACCAGCGTCAAGTGGGCGTAGCGCTGGTGGGATCTGATGGGGTGATCGTTTGCGCCGATCCGTTTTTTGCTGAGTTGATGTTGCTGGAATGGCCTGAGTGGCCGGGCGGGGTCGTTCCTGTCAAGTTGGGTCGGGCGAATGGTCAATCGCCAAAACCACGTCACCAAGGACAAAGGGTCAGCATCACCAGTGAATCGCATGGATCGTTTTGGGTGCTGCGGGTCCGACCTGCCACTGCCAGCAGCACACTGACGCCCCGCGAACGCACGGTGGCAATGGCCTTTGCGCGTGGGAGCAGCTACAAAGAAGTGGCGCGGGATTTGGGCATGGCACCCGCGACGGTTCGGCACCATCTTCGCCAGGTCTATGCCAAGCTGCACATCCAGGACAAAGGCTCCATCGCTTGGATGCTCAGCCAAGACCACAACGGCCTGTCCAGTCTGGGCAGCGCAGAACACTGAGCACAAGGCCGGTTGATCCCGGTGATGTTCACAGCAGTGCTGCGTACACCAAATCGCGGAACAACGGCCGGTAGTAATCCCGCTGGTTGGGCGCCTGTACCATCAGCAGAGCAACCATGTCGAGCGCTGGGTCCACAAAAAACGTCGTGCCCGCAATGCCGCCCCAGTAATACAGACCCACCGAGCCGGGCACGGGCGACAGGCCCAAATGGGTGCGTACCGCAAACCCGAGACCAAAGCCGTGGCCGGGTGGCAGCAAGGTGCCGTCGGCCGGGATGTCGCCCAGATGGTCTGCAGTCATGTAGTCCACCGTGTGTGGCCCCAGCAGGCGCACACCATCCAATTCGCCCCGGTTGCGCAGGCATTGCAAAAAGCGGGTGTAGTCCATCGCCGTGGACATGAGGCCACCGCCGCCGCCTTCCATGGCGGGCACTTGACGGGGTTCGAGCACCTTCATCGGCACGCCACCGTCAGGGTCGTGCGCAAAAGGCTCGGCAATGCGGTGATGCTGCTCGGGTGGCACGGCAAAGCCGGTGTCCACCATGCCCAGTGGGCCAAAGATTTCGGCTTGCAGGAATGCCCCCAAGCCTTGGCCGCTGACCACCTCGACCAACCTGCCCAGCACATCGGTGGCGCGGCTGTAAGCCCACACGCTGCCGGGTTGGAACTGCAGCGGCATGGCCGCCAGTGTTTGCGAAAACTCGGCGTTGGTGCGTTCGCGCGAGGCGATTTTGGCTTGGCCGTATTGCTGCTGCACGGACGATGTGCCCAGAAATTCATAGGTCAACCCGGCCGTGTGGCGCAGCAGGTCTTGCACGGTGGCGGGGTTGTGCACTGGCTCCAGCCCATTGGCCGTGGCCACTTGCTGGTTCGCAAACTCAGGCAACCAATGGCTGACAGGGTCACTCAAGAGCAATTGGCCGCGCTCGACCAGCATCATCACCGCCACCGACACGACCGGCTTGGTCATCGAATAGATGCGGAAAATGCTGTCGGTCTGCATGGGCGCGCCCGTGGCCGGGTCTTGCTGGCCTACAGCTTCAAACAAGGCGATTTGGCCGCGCCGCGCCACCATGGCCACCGCACCGGGCAGTCGGCCGCTGGCCACTTCGCGGCGCAGCACGTCCATCAGGCGCTGCGTGCGCTCGGGGCACAGGCCCACGTCAGCAGGGTGGGCGTGGGGCAAAGCGGGGTGATGGGTCATGGGGCGCTCCTGAGGAAGGGTGCTTTGTACACCAGCCTGGTGCGGCGGCTTATCACCTAAAGCAACTTGACTCCGCTGGAGCAGGTGTGGTGATCCTTTTGACAGGTGTTGTGCTGAGTACGCCCTTGTTGCCTGTGTACTTGGTGTAGAAGCAGGCTGTTGTGGATACAAAGATACACTTAATTGGTCAATCAATGCGGGTCAAGGAATTTTGGGTTCTCTTGAAATTTGAGTGGGTAAGCTTCTGCCATATTGATCAACTTTTGAGCGTGAATTGATGACTGCCAAGCTGTTTGAATCTGCCCTGGGCATCACTGACCCGTGGTGCGTTGCCTCGGTTGAGTTCGACGAAGGTGCCAAGACCTTGACGATATTGATTGACTTCAAAGTCGGCAGTCGCTTTGCAGTCTCGGGTCACGATGGGCTGCATGGTGTGCACGACACGGTGGCCAAGACGTATCGGCACCTGAACTTCTTTCAACACGAGTGCCATCTGCAAGTTCGCACGCCTCGCGTGAAACTTCCCAACGGTTCGGTGCGGTTGGTCGAGCCTGATTTTGCCGTGCGACTTAATGGCTTCACCTTGCTGTTTGAAGCCTTCATTCTGATGCTGTCTGGCCAGATGCCATTTGCCGCCGTCTCGCGTCTTGTCGGGGAGTCGCCGCACAAGGTTCTGGCCGTGTGCGAAAAGTATGTTGAGATGGCCTGTGGCTTGGCAGATCACTCGGATGTCACGGCACTGGCGATTGATGAGACTTCGCGTGCCAGGGGACACAGCTACGTCACGCTGGCCGCTGATGCCGTTGCCAGGCGCGTGTTGTTTGTAACCGAAGGGCGCGATGCTAAAACCATCAAGGAACTGGCGTCCTACCTGGAAGACCATGGCTGCCCGTGCGAAAACATCATCCAGACCA
>NZ_CXOO01000028.1 GCF_001269385.1 Limnohabitans sp. DM1
GGCCAGACAGCATCAGAATGAAGGCTTCAAACAGCAAGGTGAAGCCATTAAGTCGCCCGGCAAAATCAGGCTCGACCAACCGCACCGAACCGTTGGGAAGTTTCACGCGAGGCGTGCGAACTTGCAGATGGCACTCGTGTTGAAAGAAGTTCAGGTGCCGATACGTCTTGGCCACCGTGTCGTGCACACCATGCAGCCCATCGTGACCCGAGACTGCAAAGCGACTGCCGACTTTGAAGTCAATCAATATCGTCAAGGTCTTGGCACCTTCGTCGAACTCAACCGAGGCAACGCACCACGGGTCAGTGATGCCCAGGGCAGATTCAAACAGCTTGGCAGTCATCAATTCACGCTCAAAAGTTGATCAATATGGCAGAAGCTTACCCACTCAAATTTCAAGAGAACCCAAAATGCCTTGCAAACTCATCATGGTTACCCGGCACATAAATCACGCGGCATCCCTTGCGCGCACGGCGCAACAGTTTTTGCAGCACATCGTTGTGGCTTTGCGGCCAGAACCAGCGACGACGCAACTGCCAACCGTCCACGATGTCACCCACCAGATACAACATGTCGCTGGGGTGGTGTTTCAAAAAATCCAGCAGCGCTTCAGCCTGAAAACCTGGCGTTCCAATGTGCAGGTCTGAAATGAAAATAGCGCGCAGCTGCATTCGATCTGCGTGTACATCATCGTCTTCGGCAGGATCACCCGCATGACTGGGCAAGGGCTTGTCATCTGCAAGGTGACCGTGGCCGAGTACCGCGTGCGGCGCCTCAAAGAACATTGTTTTTTGCAAATCGGCGTGCGACATGCTCACACCGCTGACTTGAAATGCTTGCGGTAGCGGGCAGGCAAATCGGCTGTGCGCATCAACATGGGCAAATCGGCGGTGTTGAAGTCCGGGTCCCAGGCGGGTGCGCCCAGCACCTTGGCGCCCAGTCGCAAATAGCCTTTGATGAGTGCCGGAGGCTCGATGTCGAGATGCGCATTCAACTCTTCAACTGGCAAAGGCAGGCGCGGGCGCACATGGTCCTGAATCGGGGCCAGATGGGTTTCACGCAACTGGCGCCAGATGCTGGCTGCCGCATCGCCACTGACCACCCCGTTGTGCAGCATGGGAATGCTGGCGCAACCGATCATGACGTCCAGCTGGTTGCGCTCCATGAATTCAAACAGCGCGCCCCACAAAGCCATGATCACGCCGCCCTGGCGGTGCTCGGCATGCACGCAGCTGCGCCCCAGCTCCACCGTGCGGTTGCGCATGTCGCGCAGACGGGTCAGGTCAAACTCGGTGTCACTGTAGGTGCTGCCTGCACGTTTGGCTTGCGCAGGCGTCAGCACGCGGTAGGTGCCCACCACCATGCCCGTCGCGGTGTCACGCACCAGCAGGTGTTCACAATAATCATCAAACAGGTCGATGTCGTGCCCTGGCAGATGGCTGGACAAGCGCGCCCCCATCTCGGTGCCAAAAATATCAAACCTCAGTCGTTGCGCCTCGCGTACTTCGTCTTGATGTTTTGCCCAAGTGACTTCAATAGCGCTTTTGGCGCGACGAGGCAGGAAATCAACAGCACTGTTGGGCTGCGCCGGATGAAGTGACCCCCTGGGCAAGCTGACCGGGGACAGTGCGAACGTGGGATTGGGTAACTCTCTCATGTCGTCTACTCCTAATGATCTTGCTTTCCATCATTAAAGGAGGCGATGACATCAAAAAGTCATTCGCGTGAAATTTTCATGACGACCACGCTTGCACGGGCTCAGGCGCACAGGCCATACATTTACAACTCGATCACCACATTGCCCAGCGTCTGCCCCGCCTCGACCAGGCGGTGGGCCTCAGCCACCTGATCGAGCGTGCAGCGCGCACCGATGGTGTGAATCAATGACTGCGCCTGCAACAGGCCAGTCAGCCGCGCCAAGGCTGCGGCGCGGTCTGCGGGCCTCAGGTCATAGACCAAAAAGAACTGGACGGCCATCGACTGAAACAGCCATGGCCGAAATGGCAAGGACACATCCAGCGCATTGGAGCCATAGCAAACGACTTGACCGTGTGGCGCCAAAGCCCCTTGGGCAGCCCATGCGGCTGTGGTCGAAAAATCCATGTCAATGATCACCGAAGCGCCCCGGCCTTGCGTCAGCGCCTTGACCCGGTCGGGCACCGATTCGCTCTTGTAATAAATGGCCTCCTGCATGCCAGCGGCTTGCGCATGCTGGGCCTTGGCTGGCGAGCCAACCGTGCCCAGCACATGACCACCGGCTTGCGTCACCATTTGCGTGATGTAGTGCCCCACCGCCGAAGATGCGCCGGTGACCAGCACCGTCTGGCCGCGCAAATCGCCCGCCAGCCGCTCGGCCAGCGTCACCGCCTGCACCGCTGTCAGCCCGGGAATGCCCATGCAGGCGCCCGCCGCAAAATCTGTGCCTTCTGGCAACACCACGGCCTGCTCTTGGGGCAAGGCCATGTACTCGGCACATGTGCCCAGTGGACGCTGCCATTGGCCGTTCCAAAGCCAGACCCGCTCGCCTACGCGTGAAGCTGGCACGCCAGAGCCCACCGCCTCGATCATGCCCGCGCCGTCGCTGTGCGGCACGATCAAAGGATCGGTCAAGGCCCTGGCGCGGCGCGATTTGACATCCGAAGGGTTCACGCCGGAGGTGACCAGCCGGACCAGCACTTCTCCTGCTGCGGGCTGGGGTGTGGGCAGTTCACCCACAACCATCACGTCTTGGGCTTCTCCGTTGTGTGTGTACCAGGCTGCTTTCATGAGCTGTTTCCTTTCAGATTCAAATGGGGGATGGGGGTGCCATGCAGTTCGCCCTTCAGGCGCAGGAAGACCGGTTCCTCGCAAGCCCAAGGAGACACGCCACGTCAGAATCCCACAAGATCGTAGTTTCCCAAATGATTCACGCCTGTCGTCTGCGCATCTCGCTGCCGCCCCCACAGAAGAAGAGCCTGAACTGCAGCAAAACGATCCAGGCGATCACAGTCTCAAAGCATCATGCTCAGTTGAAACACCGAGTTGGGCGCCTTGGGCATGATGGGCGGAGGCAATGGCTTGAGCCTGAATTGGCCAAGCATGGCCGTGACTTTGGCGCCACTGGGCATGATGGGCACCGCCACATCGGCCAGCGTTTGGGCCTGAAGCAAACTTCGCAATTGGTCTTGTATGGCCACCTCAAGCCCCTTCATGGGGTGATCGACTTCGGGGTAGAGGGTGTCAAAGCTGTGCACTTCTTCAAAATGCTTGACCACATCCCACAGCAAGATGTCTTCGGGGTTGCCACGAATTTGGTAACCGCCACCCGGCCCACGGTGTGCACGGATCAAACCGGCCTCACGCAAGTCTTTGAGGATGGATTCCGTGTAAGAGGACGACAGGCTCAAGCCTGAGGCAATGTCTTCCGTGGTCACCGGGCTGACAGACGCGCGAGCCGTGATGAAAACTGCAATATCGACCGCTTTGGCTGTTTTCTTCAGGATCATGAGGCGCTCCAATGTTGAGTTGATATTGTATTGTTTAAAGTTAAATAATCGACTCACAATCTATAAATTTTTTCATTAACGATGTTTTAACTTAGAATTGCGGCTCAAAATCTATACAAATAATGAACACAAGCTCGTCATCCAGCCCTTCGCTCTACCGCATTGGAGCGGTCTCCAAGCTCAGCGGCATTCCCGTGCCCACCCTGCGAATCTGGCAATCGCGCTACCAAGCGTTTTCGCCCCACACCACGCATGGGCAACACAGGCTCTACAACGAAGACGATTTGCGCAAAGCCGTATTGCTCAAAGCCCTCAGCAGCCAAGGGCACGGCATCAGCCTGATTGCGGGCTTGTCCACGGCGCAACTTCAGCAATTGCAGCAAACAGGCCAGGGCCTAGCGGCAACACAAGTCCCCCCAACTGCACTGGCAGCCCCCCTCAGCAGCACATGGGCGGTCATCGGACTGCCCCTGGCGCAACGCTTGCAGTCTGCACAGTTCAATGCCATTTGGCAGGGCCAGGCCCTGCCCATTCAAAAGGTGTGGTCCCACCTTGACGAAGCCAGTGCTGACCGCCTCAGCCCGGCACCAGATGTGCTGCTGGTGTCGCTCAATGGTTTGAATGAGCACCAAGCTCAACAGATTCAGACTTTGGCGCAATGGCATGGGCCGCGGCAAACCTTGGTGTTGTACAACTTTGGACAGCTCAAGGCCGTGACCAGCTTGCGCGATGCGGGTTACCTCGTGCACCAAGACCCCCTGAACGACATGGCCCTGGCAGACATCTTGCTGCGCACCCGACCTGCGCTGCAGCCCCCCGCCTGGACGGTGCAAAACCACCACATTCCCCCCCGCCAATTTTCTGACACGGTGTTGCAACGGGTGGCCAACAACCCCAATCAGGTGCTTTGCGAGTGCCCCCGACATCTGGCTGAACTTCTGGGCCAGATTGCCCGATTCGAAGACTACAGCCGTGCCTGCCTGAACCTGAGCGCCAAAGACGCCGAACTGCACACCCAACTCAACACCATGGCCGCCACTGCCCGCAACCTGTTTGAAAAAGCGCTGCTCATGGTGGCCACGCACGAAGGCATTTCGCTGCAAGAAGACGTTTGATCTGGCCCAAACCATCCCAGCAGCCCATGAAACGCCACGTCGCAGCCACGCTTGTAGGGGTCCTCGGCCTCCTGATCATGGACAGCCACATCGACTGGGTTCACCAAGACCGCTCAAGCTTGCTGCAAGTCAGCGGCCGATTGTTTGACGCCCGGGGCTGGCTGTCAGAGCGCTGGCGACAGATGCGCCAAGATTGCCGCTCCGTGCAAACCCAAGCCATCACCAGCGCCACGGCTGAGGCTGTTTTGCAAGCTATTCAAGCACACAGCCTGCCCGACTCCCTGCAAGCCGAGCTCTTTCAAGTGCAAACGCAAGGCGACTGGGCCATGGCCGAAGTGGCGTTCAAAACGCTGAACCCCAGCATCGTGGTGCTGCGCCAGCTCAACGGGGCTTGGCTCATCCTGGACAGCGCCGTCTGGAGTGGCTCTGCCGCCCCCTGGCATGCCGCCGACTTTGTGCGCCGCTACCTGCGCCAGCAAGCGCCCGAATTGCCTGAACCGCTGCTGGCTTGCTTTGAGATTGACCTCAAGCGTTACGGCCAAGGCCCTGCCAGGTTGGGCCCCGTTTCAGCCCTCGGGTTGCGGCCATGACGTACCGCGTCGTCTGGTTCAAACGCGACCTGCGGCTGCATGACCATGCGGCGCTCGCGCACGCTGCAGCGCAAGGGCCGGTGCTGTGCCTGTACATCGTCGAGCCCGATCTGTGGGCGCAGCCCGATGCGGCTTTGCAGCACTTTGAATTTGTCCGTGAATCTTTGTGTGAACTGCACGAAGAACTGCAAGCGCTGGGCGGCAGCTTGCAGGTGCGCGTGGGCCCTGCGGTGCAGGTGCTGGCGGCTCTGCATGCGCAAGCGCCGTTTGCCGAACTGGTGGCGCACCAAGAAACCGGCAACGCGTTCACGTACGAGCGGGATCTGCAAGTGGGCGCGTGGTGCCGCAGTGCAGGCGTGGGCTGGACCGAGTTGCCTCAGTTTGGCGTGGTGCGACGCCTCAAAAGCCGCAACACCTGGCAGGCCCACTGGGAAGCACACATGGCCGCGCCGCAAGCGGTCTTGCCAGAGTTGTACTTTTTTCACGCGCCTGAAAATTTTGGCCCCGAAGTGATGACACCGCCACCCGGTCTGCAGCACAACCCCGCCCAGCGCCAGCGCGGTGGGCGCAGCTGGGGTCTGGAGACCTTGCACAGCTTTTTGGATGCGCGGGCGCTGGGTTACCGAGGCGGCATTTCATCGCCGCTGACTTCGCCCACAGCCTGTTCGCGCATTTCCGCCTACTTGGCTTGGGGCTGCATCAGCCTGCGCGAAGTGGTGCAAAGCACCCGCGCTGCGCTCGATGCCCTGCCGCCGCAAGCGGGCAGGCACCGGGCGGGCCTGATCGGTTTCATCAGCCGCTTGTATTGGCATTGCCACTTCATCCAAAAGCTCGAAAGCGAGCCCGAGATCGAGTGGCGCAACATGCACCGGGGTTATGACGGCCTGCGCGAAGACGGCTGGAGCGATGCGCACTTTGCGGCCCTGACGTCTGCACGCACCGGCTGGCCCATGGTGGACGCTTGCGTGGTCATGCTGCATGAAACCGGTTGGCTGAACTTTCGCATGCGGGCCATGCTGGTGTCGGTGGCGGCTTATCCGCTGTGGCTGGACTGGCGGCCCGTGGGCCATTGGCTGGCCACGCAGTTTCTGGACTACGAACCCGGTATCCACTGGAGCCAGCTGCAAATGCAGTCGGGCACCACCGGCATCAACACCACGCGGGTGTACAACCCCATCAAACAAGCGCAAGACCACGACCCCAAAGGCATCTTTGTGCGCCGCTGGCTGCCCCACATGCGCCGCATGCCCGACACCTGGTTGTTCGAGCCTTGGCTCATGCCCCCTGAAGTGCAGCGCCACTGCGGCCTGACGGTGGGCAGCGGGCCTAACGCCGACATTCCCCTGCCCGTGGTGGATTTGGCCGAAGCCACGCGCAGCTCCAAAGCCGCGCTGCACGCCCGGCGGGCCGAACCCGGTGTGAAAGCTGGCAAAAAAGCCATCGTCGAGAAACACGCTTCGCGCAAACATGGCAGCGGCGCGCAACGTGACGTGTTCACCCGCGACTCGGATACACCCAAGACCAGCCGCCGAAAGTCGGGCAAGTCCTCTTCAACCAACACCCCACCCAGCAACCAGCTGGGCTTTGATTTTTAAATGATGCGCACCACGCTTTTCTGGTTTCGAAACGACTTGCGCTTGCACGACCAACGTGCACTCCAGCAAGCCGTTGAGCACGCTCAGGCCCATGGCCAAGGCCTGCTGCTGGTTTATGTGCACGAACCCGTGCAAGACGCGCCCACCGCCTGGGGCTTTCGCCGTACGGGCGAGCACCGCAGGCGCTTTGTGGCCGACACGCTGCAAGACTTGCAAACTTCATTGAAAGCTTTGGGGCAGCGCCTGGTCTTGCTGCACGGGCCTGTGGCCGATGTACTGCCCGCCTGCGCTCGCCTGGTGCGAGCTGACACCGTGTTTTGCGAAGACATCGCCGCGCCCGAAGAACAAGCGCAGGTGCAAGCCCTGATCCATGCGGGCCTCACGGTCAAAACCTTGTGGCAGTCCAGCCTGATCGAACCCGACGCCCTGCCCTTTGCGGCCGAAGACATGCCGCAGGTCTTCACCGAGTTTCGCCAACGCATCGAATCGGCGGGGCTACAGCCCTTGGCACCGCTGCCTGCACTGACCCAACTGAATGCGCCTCCGAGTGACAACATGACCGCCTTGCCCGGCTGGACCGAAGACGCCTTCACGCTGCTGCAAGCCCACACCGAGGGCGACGCGCACCCACGCTCGAATTTCACCTATACACAAGCCGCATGCCGGGGCGGCGAAGCCAGCGCATTGGCCCATCTGCACAGCTACCTCACGCCCCCTTGGCCCGATCGCTACAAACAAACCCGCAACGCCTTGCAAGGCCAGCACACCAGCAGCCACTGGTCGCCCTGGCTGGCCACAGGCGCGGTGTCAGCCCGCCGCATCTGGGCCGAGCTGCAGGCCTACGAGCAAACGCATGGCAGCAACGACGGCACGTATTGGCTCTGGTTTGAACTGTTGTGGCGCGACAACTTCCGCTTGCTGCACCGGCAACACGGCCCGCAACTCTATGCGGCACGCGGCTTGTCGAACCTGCCCCAACCCTCACACTTTCCCAAGGACTTTCAGCGCTGGTGCAACGGCCAAACCGGCGAGCCCATCGTGGACGCGGGCATGCGCGAGCTGGCGGCCACGGGCTTCACCTCTAACCGCATGCGCCAAATCGTGGCCAGCTTTCTGGTGCACGACCTGTCATGCGACTGGCGTGCGGGCGCGGCCTGGTTCGAATCACAGCTGGTGGACTTTGACGTGTGCAGCAACCAAGGCAACTGGTTGTATGTGAGCGGCCGAGGCACCGACCCGCGTGTGGGCAGGCGCTTCAACCCCGCCAAACAAACCCAGGACCACGACGCGCAAGGGCGCTATCGGCAGGTCTGGCTGGCCTGATAATCCTGTGCATGCATGCCATTCAACCCTGGGCTTTCACACTGCGCCTGCTGGGCTGCCTGATCGTCACCGTGGGCCGGCGCGCCTTGGCATTGCGGCGCAATTGATATCTGCGCGCCTGAAAAGCCTTCTTCCACATCCTTCCTGTTGCACCATGCCTCAAAACGCCACCGCCTTGTGGAGCGGCATCTTCTTTTCTTTGGCCGCCGGCATGATGTGGGGTCTGGTGTTTGTCGGCCCTCTGATGCTGCCCGAATACCCCGCGGCACTGCACACCTTTGGCCGGTACCTGGCTTTTGGACTGATTGCGCTGCCACTGGCCTTTGTGGACCGCGCCGACATCCGCCAACTCACACGCAGCGACTGGCTGGCCGCGCTGAAATTGGCGGCGATTGGCAACGTGCTCTATTACCTGTTTCTGGCCAGCGCCATCCAGCGTGCGGGCGGTGCCCTGCCCACCATGATCATCGGCACGCTGCCGGTGGTGATTGCCGTTTCGGCCAACTTGCTCAACCACCAGCGCGACGGGCGCTTTCCGTGGCGCCAACTCGCGCCGCCACTGGCGCTCATTTTGCTGGGCATCGCCTGCGTCAACCATGTGGAGTGGACAGCCCTGGTGCAAAACCCGGCGGCCGACACCACGCGCTACATCACCGGGGCCGCGCTGGCGGTGGGCGCAGTGGTTTGCTGGACCTGGTACCCACTCAAAAACGCCGACTGGCTGCGCAGCCACCCCGCGAGCAAGCCCCGCGTGTGGGCCACCGCACAAGGCTTGACCACCCTGCCGCTGGCCCTGCTGGGTTATGCCGCATTCTGGGGGTGGACCAGCACCACACACGACCCCTTGCCGATGCCGCTGGGGCCACGCCCCCACGAATTCATCGGCCTCATGGTGGCGATTGGCCTGTTTGCTTCGTGGTTGGGCACCCTGTGCTGGAACGCCGCCAGCCAACGCCTGCCCACCGCGCTGGCGGGCCAGCTCATCGTGTTTGAAACCCTGGCCGCGCTGGCTTATGCATTTTTGCTGCGGGGTCAGTGGCCTGAACCCTTGACGCTGACAGGCATTGCGTTGCTGGTCCTGGGTGTCGTAGGGGGCGTGCGGGTCAAACCTGTGCGTTGACACGCTCAACCTGCTGATCTTCCGAATTCAGACCCTGCTCCAATACGGCATTTGCGGTCCCCGTTTGCCGTGAACCGCCCAACCCCGTCCGCTGTCATGGAAACCGAACTCAAACTCTCCCTCACCTTGCAAGACCTACCGCACCTGCTGTCACACCCTTTGATGGCTCAAGGTGGCACTGAGCAACGGCTGCTCAACACCTACTTCGACACACCAGATTTGAAACTGCAAGAGCGCCGCATGGCCGTGCGTGAGCGTTTGGCGGGCACGCAATGGCTGCTGACGGTGAAAACAGCAGGGCAAAGCGAAAACGGCCTGTCACGCAGGCAAGAGTGGGAAGGCCCCACCAGCCCGGGTGCCTTGCAGTTCGACACACTGGTGGATGACGTCGCCTTGGCCGCCGAGCTGATGGCGCTGCGCCCTTCATTGAAGGCCCTGTTTTGCACCGACTTTGAACGCCAGCGCTGGGTCATCACGCATGATGACGCGCGCATCGAAGTCGCCCTCGATCAAGGCCGCATCCATGTGCCCGGCACTGCCCTGAGCGAGCCCCTGCTGGAGCTGGAACTGGAACTGCTGAGTGGCCCCGAATCCGCTTTGATGGCGCTGGCCAAAGTGCTGCGCCAGACACCGCAAGGCCCCGTGACACTTGCACCCAGCGACACTAGCAAGGCACAAAGGGGGATGGCGCTTTGGCAGCGTGCCTAATCGGCCAGCGCCGCAGGCGCTGGCACCTCATAACCCGCCAACTGCGCCCAAGCCCGGTACACCCAAAACGCTTCCTCATGGATGAGTCCATGGCGCAACGCCTCGGGGCTGAAGCCGGTGATGCGGCGGGTCTCCCGGATGAAATGGCTTTGGTCTGAAAACCCGTTGTCCAGTGCTATTTGAGCCCAGTCTAGGCGCTCTTCGAGCATGGCCTCCATCACTGCAAAAAATACAGCTTCACCCCTGACAGAGCCTTGCAATTTGCGCAAAGACCAGCCCGTCCACTGCTTGATGCGGCGCTCGGACTGTCGCAAACTTCGCCCCCAGCCGGTGGCGGCGGCCCGCAAGGCCAGGGCCTGCATCCAAGGCGCAAAGCTCTGTCCCGACTCAATGGGCTGTTCGCCATGTTCAGGTAGCGCCAGCAGACGCTGCTGCCAGATGGGCGACAGCTCATCGAAAAACCGCTGCACGCCCTGGTGGACATCGCTCGCCTCGAACAAACGCCTGCACACCGCCAACAAGGCCGCAGGCAATACGCTGTGCGCATCCACGATCTGATTGCCAAAGGTCTGCGGCGGCACCCCGGTCATGGCCCAAAGGGCATCCGGGTAAAAAAAGAGCATCACGCCTTCGGCCTCAGGGCCATAAACAGCACTGCGGGGCGAACTGTGCGGCCCCATCACCGACATGCGTGGCGCGGGCTGACGTTCAGAGAAGGGATCGCTGCCCGCACCTGCCGCCAGAACGTCGCAGCTGCCCTGAAGCAGATAACTGATGGTGCACACGGGGCCAGCAGGGTAATGCCCCCAGCGCTGCAATTCCGTCAATTCCATGCCCACGGTACTGCGCCACATCACCGCACGCACGCAAGCCCTCAGCCCCCAAGGCGGCAACCAAGTACGGACAGGCGAAAACCGTTGTGAAGCATGAACTGACGACATACCCAAAGTATAGGTAAGCGGTCAACTATCAAAAACATATAACCTTAAAGTGTCGATTCGGTTCAAGACACCCCACGCGCACGCCGCGCAAAATTGCGCCATGAAGACACAAACCCAAGCCTCGCACACATTACCCCCCGGCCCGTCTGCCCCCCTGTGGGGACTGAACCACCTGCGCACCATGAAAGCCGACTACCTGGGCTTTGTGGCCGACTTGCAGCGCCAACAACCGGACATTGCTCATGTGCAGGTTCTGAACGAACACATCACCCACGTCTTTCACCCTGAATGGGTGCGTCAAGTGCTGGTGGACCAAGCCGATGCGCTGATCCGCTGGGAACGCGCCACCGATGTCTTCAGCGTGTCCATGGGACAAAGTGTGCTGGTGACCGAAGGCGTGCAATGGCAGCGCCAGCGCCGCATGTTGCAGCCGGGATTCAGTCCTAAGCGCGTGGCAGGTTACGCCGCCTTGATGACGTCCGCTGCGCAAGATGCACTGGGCGACCTGGCCCGACGCCCAGCAGAACAAAGCGTGGACATGGATGCGCTCATGACCACCATGACGCTGGACGTGATTTTGCGGGCGCTGTTCGGCGCACACCAGGTCACCGATGCCCGGCCCATCTCGGAAGCCATCCAGACTCTGAGCCATTCGGGCATCCAAGAGATGTTCAAGCGGTTTTCATGGCCGCTTTGGATGCCCCTGCCTTCGGTGCGCAAAGTGCGCCACGCCAAACAAACGCTGGACCGGATGATCCAGCAGCACATTCAGGCCAGCCCTTCAGCCAAGCAACACGATGGCGAAGACCTGCTGACCATGCTGCGGCAAGCGCGCGACCCAGAGCACCCCGATCAAGGCCTGAGTGCACAAGAGTTGCACGACCAGACCATGGTGATGTTTCAGGCCGGACATGAAACCACAGCCACGGCCATGACCTGGTGGTGCGGGCTGATCGCTCGTCACCCCGAAGTGGCAGAGCGCATCCACGCCGAAGTCGATGCGGTGCTGCAAGGCGAGCCCCCAACGCCTGCCTCCTTGCAGCAACTGCCATGGCTGCAAGCCAGCCTCAAAGAAGCCATGCGCCTTTACCCGCCCGCAGCCATCCTGTTCACTCGCCGGGCATGCAGGGCTTTGACGGTCGGGCCATGGACCTTGCCCAAAGGCCACCTGATGGCCTTCACACCGTATGTCATTCAACGCGATCCACGCTGGTTCGAATCACCCGATGCATTCAAGCCAGAACGCTTTTTGCCCGACGCACCCCCCATGCCTCGCGGTACGTGGATGCCCTTTGGCACCGGCGCCAGGGTCTGCATTGCCCAGCACTTTGCCATGCTCGAAATGGGCCTGATCGGGGCCATGCTGATGCAGCGTTTCAACTTGGTGTGGCCTGAAGGCGCAGCCTGGCCAAAGGGTGATCTGGCCGTGACCTTGAGACCCGCGCAACCCATCCGGTTAAGGCTTCATGCACGCGAATAAATCCATGGACTTGAAAGCTGAACTGTCCCAGCACAGTGGATAAAAATCCCTGATGTTCACGCGGGTTTAACCACCGTGAGCAAAGTCTGACCATTGGCCACCAGTTTTTCACCCACTGCATCCACAGCAAACAAATCGCAGCTGGTGAACACCTGAGCTTTTCCCGGTTTGACAACCCGTGCCCGGGCGATGAACTTCTGACCGATGGCGGGGCGCAAGCAATTAACCGAAAAGTTGGCGGCCAGCAAATTCGGCCCTGCAATGGTGCCCGCTGCGAAACCACATGCGGTATCGATCAGAGTGCCGATCAAACCCGCATGCAAGAAGCCTGAATACTGCCCGACCTCTGGGCGCCAGGGCATCTGAATTTCCACAAAGCCGGGTTCAGCAACCGTCACTTCGATGCCACACCACCGATTGAATTCGGCCATGGCATTGATTTTTTTCAGCATCTCAAGTGGACTCATTGCTTTCTCCTGGCTTGGGTTTTGAACCACCCGATGTGGTCCATCAGTTTTTTGCGAAGTGCTTGTTGCTCGGTCAGGATTTGGTCAATCTCGACCACGCGCGCCAAGATCGCGTCGATCATGTCTTGCGCCGACAATTTGCCCGTTTTGAAGCGTGGCAAATACTCGGCGATGAAGGGCAGTGAAAACCCCATCTCCCGCGACATGGCAATGAAGATGACGTGCTTGACGGTTTTTTCGTCGTAATCGCGGTAGCCGTTGGACAAGCGCTGGCTCGCAATAAGGCCTGCTGCTTCGTATCGCCGCAAGCGGTGCACCGACACTTGCGTTTTGGCCGAGAGTTCTGAAATGCGCATGAATTCAGTCTAGCAACGCTCGCACAGCGCCAAGGTTTTCAGAGATGACGCATGAGCGACAACACCTGAAATCTGAAAGCACGTCAGTTTGGAGCGGCCTGCATCAACAGCCAAGGCCACCATAAGCTCAGCATCTTCAAGCCGACAAGCGCCTCAACCCACCAAGACCGGCACATGCCAATACGGCGAAAAGCCCTCGCGCACATTACACGTCACATGCGCATTGTCCAACGCCTCGTCATAGGCCAGAGGCTTGTCCACCGGCCACATGATGGCTGGCGGACAAGCGCCGACTCTAGGGTTCAGACAATGCCTACCTCATTGAACGAGAGCCCGGCAAACCCGGCCAAGGCAGAGCCCCGGAATTTCACCCCTTCCAGACAAACGGAAACTTGAACTGCTTGATGAACCCATTGGGCACATAGTCGCCCAGCACACCATAGTGCTCGGGCCACATCTTGTCGCTGCGCACGGCCGTGCCAAACATATGATCCAGAAAGGCGTAATGCGCCGCATAGTTGCGGTCCAGCGCCTCCTGGTCCTGGCTGTGGTGCCAATGGTGGAAGTTGGGCGACACCACCACATAGCGCAACGGCCCCAGACGCACGCTCACATTGGCATGGTTGAACACCGCCTGAAAACCCACCACCACGATGTAAGCGTCAATCACCTCTTTGGAAAATCCAAGCGTGTAGATCGGGGCCAAAACCAAGGTGCGGGTGATCAGGATTTCCAGCAAGTGCTGACGCGAACCGGCCAGCCAGTCCATGTGCTTGGCACTGTGATGCACCGCATGAAGCCGCCACAGCCAGGGCACTTCGTGATAGGCCCTGTGCGTCCAGTACTGCACCAAATCGGCAGCCAGAATGATCAAAGGCAGCGCGACAGCAAACGGTAAGGCGGCCACCCAGCCACGCACACCATCCACCGATGCCCAGCCAAACAAGCGATGCACCAGCAAATTGGTGACCAGCAGCATGAAGCCGATCAGCAAGTGATTCACTCCAAAATGCACCAGATCGGTTTGCCACTCAGGCCGGAACACGGGCTGTGATTTGCGCAAAGCAAACAACTTTTCAATGAAGATGAAAATCAGCGCCGACCCGAGCAAATCCAGAATCATCCAGTCCAGACCGATATAAGGCGTACCGTCAGCAAAGTCATTGACGGGCACCTTGTGCCCACCCGCCAAGGCCGTGATCAGCACCAAGCCAAAGGCTGTAGCCGAGAGCCAGCGCTGGCGGTTGAACAGCATGTTCACCAGACTCAAACCACCGGCCACCACCATGGCGATGAGCATGAGCTGGCGGATCAGTGCCACGTCATAGCTGCGCCGCAACTGTGGTGTGGTGAAGTATTCGGGAAAATGAAATGCCAGGCTACCCAATGAACACAAGATGCCCAGCACCAAAGCCAGCACGCCTGTCACCATGCCTTTTCCTGTCTCCAACTCACCATCGGCGTTCCATAATTTTTTCCATCGTTGCCACATATTCAAAATTCGGCTCTGATGAATTTCAAGTGGGTTGCCCAGCATGAGGATTGATAGCGTGGAAGTCGAGTCTCCCGGCGATCAAGAAGATGACAGTCTTGATCGTTGTGATTCGCGTAAACCCACGCGCACGACGCTTGGATGCCTGGAACAAACCGTTGATGGCTTCGAGGAATCCGTTGGTCTGGCGTGTCTGCGCCCAGGCCACGATGCCTTCCATATGAGCGCGGATCATCTTGGCAACGTCCTTCATCGGTTCGACCTTGGAGCGCATCACGCATGTGCACCAGTGATCCAGCATGGTTCGCACAACGTTGATCTGCTTTCGATCAAGGATCTCACGCAACTGCTCTTTGTAGGACCACGCCCTGGCCGTGCGTTTGACGGTCATCTTGGCCATCAACGCATCCAGTTCAGCTGCCGCCTCCGGTTTGAGCTTGGCTGTGTCTTTGAGCAAAGTCCAGCGCATGCCCTTGAGAGACTTGTCGGTCTTCTGCTCGATCCGGCGCATCTTGTCCACTGCAGTGCTTGCGTGACCGAT
>NZ_CXOO01000029.1 GCF_001269385.1 Limnohabitans sp. DM1
CGCTGATGCCGTTGCCAGGCGCGTGTTGTTTGTAACCGAAGGGCGCGATGCTAAAACCATCAAGGAACTGGCGTCCTACCTGGAAGACCATGGCTGCCCGTGCGAAAACATCATCCAGACCAGCATCGACATGTCGCCCGCCTTCATCTCGGGGGTTACCCAGCATTTGCCCAACGCCCGGATCACGTTTGACAAGTTTCACATCATCGGTCACGCAAGCACTGCAGTGGACAAGATGCGCCGGATCGAGCAGAAGACCGACAAGTCTCTCAAGGGCATGCGCTGGACTTTGCTCAAAGACACAGCCAAGCTCAAACCGGAGGCGGCAGCTGAACTGGATGCGTTGATGGCCAAGATGACCGTCAAACGCACGGCCAGGGCGTGGTCCTACAAAGAGCAGTTGCGTGAGATCCTTGATCGAAAGCAGATCAACGTTGTGCGAACCATGCTGGATCACTGGTGCACATGCGTGATGCGCTCCAAGGTCGAACCGATGAAGGACGTTGCCAAGATGATCCGCGCTCATATGGAAGGCATCGTGGCCTGGGCGCAGACACGCCAGACCAACGGATTCCTCGAAGCCATCAACGGTTTGTTCCAGGCATCCAAGCGTCGTGCGCGTGGGTTTACGCGAATCACAACGATCAAGACTGTCATCTTCTTGATCGCCGGGAGACTCGACTTCCACGCTATCAATCCTCATGCTGGGCAACCCACTTGAAATTCATCAGAGCCAAAAAACTTTTTATGAAGTGGGCAAGCGCCTGTTCTTCCAGCGTGGTGGCCCGCATGACTTCTCCTGCGCCTCTTGCCACGGTGAAGAAGGCAAGCGCATCCGCTTGCAAGACCTGCCCATCCTGACCAAGAACCCGGGGGACGGCGTGGGCTTCGCCGCTTGGCCGGCCTACCGCGTTTCGAACGGTCAAATGTGGAGCATGCAACTGCGTCTGAACGATTGTTACCGGCAACAACGCTTCCCCTATCCCGGTTTTGCCAGTGACGCCACTGTTGCTTTGTCCACATATTTGGGTGTGAACGCCAAGGGCTCTGCCTCGGTTGCACCGGCCATCAAACGCTGACCCAAGCAGGAGAAACCCATGAACAAAAAGACCCAACTCGTTTTGGCCAGCTTGGCGGCCGCTTTGGTGGCTGCAGGCTGCGCATCTGGCCCCTCTGTGGCCGAGCTCAATGCCCTGACCGACAAGATCGTCAAGGCTTCTTTCCGTGATGAGGCGCATGTCAAGGTCGAGCGTATCACCGCCACCGACGACACCAACCGCGCTTGCAGCGAAGCCGATGTGGCGGGCAAACCACTGGACGAGAAAACGGCCAAGGCCATCGAAGAAGCCAACCTCAAAGCCGTCAAATGGCCATCGGACGGCCAATTCATCGGTGACTGGAAGCAAGGTGAAGCCATTGCGCAAAGCGGTCGTGGTTTGACCTGGACCGATTCGGCCACCGCGGTCAATGGTGGCAATTGCTACAACTGCCACCAGATCAGTAAAGAAGAAATTTCTTACGGCACCATTGGTCCTAGCCTCTACAACTACGGCAAGATCCGCGGTGTCACTAACCCGAACGATCCAGCCAGCAAAGCCATTGTGGAATACACCTGGGGCAAGATCTGGAACGCCAAGGCCTACAACGCCTGCTCCAACATGCCCCGCGCTGGCCACATGGGCATCTTGAACGAAACGCAGGTCCGCCACATCGTGGGTTTGTTGCTCGATCCAAAATCTCCTGTCAATCAGTAATCCCTTGAAAACCCGGCTGGTCCGGGTTTTTAAAGTTTCTATATATCAGTGGTTGCAAATATGAATCTCTCCAAACGCGAATTTATCCAGGTCATGGGCGCTGGCACGATGGCTGGCATGAGCATGGGCTCTTTTGCCGAAGCCAGTGCGGCCACCGCATCGAACGGGCTGTACGACATTCCCAAGTTCGGTCATGTGTCATTCCTGCACATGACCGACTGCCATGCCCAGCTCAAGCCGATTTATTTCCGTGAGCCCAGCATCAACATGGGTATTGGTTCCATGGAAGGGAATTTGCCGCATTTGGTGGGTGAGTATTTGTTGCAAGTGGCCAAGATCCGCCCGGGCACGGCAGAAGCCCATGCGCTGACTTACCTGGACTACGAAAAAGCCGCCAAGCGCTACGGAAAGGTGGGTGGTTTTGCGCACCTGGCCACACTGGTCAAGCGCATGAAGGCCAGCCGCCCCGGCGCTTTGCTGCTCGACGGGGGTGACACCTGGCAAGGCTCGGGCACCAGTTTGTGGACCAACGGACAGGACATGGTCGATGCCTGCAAACTGTTGGGCGTGGACGTGATGACCGGCCACTGGGAATTCACCCTGGGCATGGAGCGCGTCAAGGAAATCGTCGAAAAAGACTTTGCAGGCAAGGTCGACTTTGTGGCGCAAAACATCAAGACCAGCGACTTTGGCGATCCGGTGTTCAAGCCCTATGTGATCCGCGAGATCAATGGCGTGCCCTGCGCCATCATTGGCCAGGCTTTCCCCTACACCCCGATTGCCAACCCGCGTTACATGGTGGCCGACTGGGAGTTCGGCATCCAGGACGAGAACATGCAAAAGATGGTGGACGAGGCACGTGGCAAAGGCGCGCAGGTCGTCGTCGTCATCAGCCACAACGGCATGGACGTGGACCTGAAAATGGCCAGCCGCGTGAGCGGCATCGATGCCATCATGGGTGGCCACACGCACGACGGCATGCCCGTGGCCTCCATCGTGTCCAACAAGGGTGGCAAGACCATCGTCACCAATGCGGGCTCGAATGGCAAGTTTTTGGGTGTGCTCGACTTCGAGGTCAAGGACAAAAAAGTCAGCGACTTCCGCTACAAGCTGCTGCCCGTGTTCTCCAACATGCTGCCCGCCGACAAGGAGATGGACGCCTTGATCACCAAGATCCGTGCGCCCTACGAAAGCAAGCTGGCCGAAAAACTGGCGGTGACCGATGGTTTGCTTTACCGCCGGGGCAACTTCAATGGCACCGGCGACCAGTTGCTGGTGGACGCACTGCTCGACGTGCAAGGTGCAGAGATCGCTTTCTCACCTGGCTTCCGTTGGGGTACCACGCTCTTGTCGGGCCAAGCCATCACCCGCGAGTGGTTGCTCGACATGACAGCCACCACTTACTCGTATGCCACCGTGACCGAGATGACGGGCGACACCATCAAGACGGTGCTGGAAGACGTGGCAGACAACTTGTTCAACCCCGATCCGTATTACCAGCAAGGCGGCGACATGGTCCGCGTGGGTGGTTTGAGCTACAGCTGCAACCCCGTGGGCACCATGGGCAACCGCATTGGCGATTTGCGTTTGAAGGGGCAGCTCATCGAATCAGGCAAGAAGTACAAGGTGGCGGGCTGGGCGCCTGTGGCCGAAGAGGCCCGCAACCAAGGCAACAAGCAGGTGTGGGAAGTGGTTGAGACCTGGCTCAAGGCGCAAGGCGGACGCGTCAAGCCTCGCCAACTCAACGCGCCCAAAATCATGGGCGCATTACCCAACAAGGGCTACGCCGCTTGACGTGTGCGTGCGGCGCCACACAGCACCATCAGCGCTGCACTTTTGAAGGAGGGATCACCATGAAAAGAAGACAACTGTTGTGGGCCAGCGCGGCCATCGGTGGCGTGGCCATGTGGCCCGAAGCTCGTTTGCTGGCGCAGCAAGCTCAAGACTTCGTGGAAGGCCCGCCTGTGGCCGATATCCCCGCCAAACAACTGTCGCCACATGTGTGGATGGTGTTCTCTCCGGACGGTTTTCCGACCGTTGAAAACCGGGGCATGATGTCCAATGTGATTTTTGTGGTGACCTCTGCCGGTGTCGTGGTGATCGACTCCGGTGCTTCACTGCAAATTGGTCAAATGGCCATTCGCATGATCCGCAAGGTGACCGATAAACCCGTGGTGGCGGTGTTCAACAGCCACTACCACGGTGACCATTGGCTGGGCAACCACGCTTTTGTCAAAACCTATGGGGACAAGCTGCCCATTTATGCACTGCCCAACACCATTGAAAAAATCAAAGGCACCGAAGGCAATTTGTGGCGCAGCCTGATGGAGCGCTGGACCAACCAGTCCACCTTCGGCACCCAGGTGGTGGTGCCCAACACGCCCGTGCAGCATGGGCAAGTGATTCAGATCGGTGATGTGAGCTTTCGCATGCACCACTACGGTACGGCCCATACCCCCTCTGATTTGTGTGTCGAGGTCATTCAAGACAAACTCACCGCGGTGGGCGACATCGCCATGGCCAACCGCATTGCCAACATGGACGACGGTTCTTACCCCGGTACGTTCAAGTATTACCAAGAGCTGATGGCGGCCACGGGCGAACAGATGTGGGTGCCCGGCCATGGCATGGGCAGCAAAGACTTGCTCAAGACTTATGGCGAGTTCATGGCAGGCATTTGGGAGCCTTGCTTGCAAGCCGTCAAAGATGGCAAGAGTGAAGCCGATGCGCGCAGCATGGTTCTCAAAGACCCGCGCGTGCAAGCACGCGCCAAGTCGATGCAGGGGTTTGAAGGCAACATAGGCAAATACATCAGTCTGGCCTATCTTGAGGCAGAAAAAGAAGCGTTCTGAATCAGACTGCGCAGTGACATTCGTGTTTGGCAATGGCCGTTTTCGGCCCTGGCAAACTGGTTGTAATGGGTGAAGGACAGGAGCAGGACAATGGCTGTTTCAATGCAAAATCATTCTGCAATGCCGTGGTCGCAGCTTTGGTTCAGAAGCCGTGATGATGTGACCCCCTTCATCAACGATACGGCGGTTCGAATCCGTGCGGGCATTCTGTTAGCCATTCCAGTGTTCATGGTCTTCACGTTGTTGGACATCATTTTTGGTAGCCGATGGGTGGTGACCGGCGAGGTCATCAAGGACACCTTTGAAACTGACTTTGACGGTCGAATTTTGTACATGGTTGAGGCGGTCAGAAGAACCTATGACTACACGGTTCAAACCTGGTTGTTGATGTATGCCTTGATTGAAATGTTGCTCGGCATGAGTGTCAAAACGGCTTATCTTTCTCCCACGATCTGGTTGTCTAGTTTTTTGGCCCGAAGGGCAAGCCCCGTATGGAAGCCATTGGCGCCGAAGCGATTTGCCTGGACCATTGGCGCATCCATGATCAGCGTGTGTCTGGTGTTTTTCCACCCTGAGAAATTCGCGGCAGCCCTGAATTTCATGACCCAAAGCCATTGGCTTCCGACGACGGAACAATACTTGCCACGTTGGTTGCCCTTGGTGATGGTGTGGGTGTGTCTGGGGTTCATGTGGTTCGAGGCCGTGCTGGGTTATTGCCTGGGCTGCCAAGTTCACGCGCTGCTCGTCAAGTTGGGTGTTTTTCAGGAGCCCTGTGAAGCTTGCAACAACCTGGATTTCGGGCCGCCACATTGAAGTCAGCTGATCTGAATGTGTGAGACGAGAAGGATGAAGTCTTGCCTTTGCAAATGGCGTCGCATTTGCCATGACCTGTGTTGGAATCCCAAGAGCCTATGAGCTTGTTTCAATCTGGAATGGATCGCAGGCAGTGGATGGCTGCCGTGACTGGATTGGCCTTCGCGTCAACGCTGGGGGCTCAGCCTGCAAAGACGGCACGCTTGGTGGTCATTGGGGGCGCTGAAGATCGCTTGAAGGACCGCGTGATTTTGCGCAAATTTGTGGAGTACTGTGGTGGATCAAGGGCACGAATCCGACTGATCACCACCGCCAGTGCGCAGCCAGCCATGACGTGGGAGAGCTACCGCGCGGTGTTCTCAGAGTTGGGCGTAGACAACTTTGAGCAGTTGGCCCTGACCGATCGCGACAGTGCTTTTGCACCTCAGTTGTCGCAGGAAATCCTTCAAGCGGATGGTATTTTTATCAGCGGCGGGGATCAGGGCCGCCTGATGGACGTGATTTGGGAAACGCCAGCGTATCGCAGCTTGCATGAGGCTTTTCATCTTCACGCTTGTTGCCTGGGCGGAACCAGCGCCGGAGCGGCCGTGATGTCCAGGCACATGATCTCGCAGGGCCCCGCTGTGCTTCGGCCCATTAAATGGGCCACCGAAACAGACATTGGTTTGGGTTTTGTTTCGAACGCGGTGGTCGATCAGCACTTTTCCGAGCGCCGCCGGCTGGCCCGGCTGATGTCGACTTTGGCTCAGCGACCTGACTTGCTGGGTGTGGGCATTGATGAAGACACAGCCTTGGTGATTGAGCGCAATCGCAGCATTGAGGTGATCGGCCGGGGCGCTGTCACGGTGGTGGATCCCAGCAGGATGCAGTCCAACGTGGACGACGTGGGGCTTGAAGAGCAGATGGAAATGCTGGGTGTAGTCATTCACATGCTGCCTTCTGGTCACCGTTACAGCCTGGATTCCAAGTTGCAAGCCGCACGCTGGCCCGAAAGCCTTCGCCGCGTGCTGACGCGTCTTGTCGCACCAGGCCCATTGCGAGGCTGAAGATCGCAGCAGGTCGTCCCCGCGATCTGGCTCGTGGCATTCGCTTGGGTCCATCAAACAAAAAAATCCGCACCGTTTTGAATGTGTGCGGATTCAGGTTTGGTGCCCCCGACAGTCATCGAATTTAGCCCGAAAACCCGCATGAACTGGTGCTTTCGTTTTCAGTGTGGTCAAATGTGCCCCCAAATGTGCCCCCACACTGCGAAGGATACCCCCCATGAAACTGACCGATGCGAAGCTACGGACCCTGACCCAGCCGGGTAAACATGCTGACGGTGCAGGGCTTTACCTGGAACTGACCCCAGCGGGCGGCAAGTACTGGCGCATGAAGTACCGGCACGGCGGCAAAGAAAAGCGCCTGGCCTTTGGGGTGTACCCGGCTGTAAGCCTGAAAGATGCCCGGGAAAAAGCCGAAGCGGCCCGCAAGCTGCTGCAAGCCGGTGACGATCCCGGCGAAACCAAAAAGGCCGCGAAGGCCCAAACCGTTTTTGAAACGGCCAACACCTTGCAGGCGGTGGCCGCTGACTGGATGGCGCACCAGTCAACCCGCTGGGAGCCTGCAACCAAGGCCCGGGTTTTGGCTTCACTTGAAACCGACATATTCCCCGTGCTGGGTACCCGCCCGCTGGCCAGCATTCGCCCGAGCGAGGTGATGAAGGCGGTTCAAAAGATCGAGGCCCGGGGCGCTGGCGATCAAGCGGCCCGGGTGCTGCAACGGATCAAACAGGTTTACCGATGGGCTGTGACCCATGAGCGAATCGAGGCTAACCCCATGCTCGACCTGATGCCCGGCGAGATACTCAAACCCCGCGAAGTGAAGCACAGGGCCGCGCTGTCTGACCGTGACCTGTCCGGGTTCCTGGTGAAGCTGAACGCCTACCAAGGCGACACCAACACGGTGCAAGCCCTGCGCCTGCTGCTGCTGACCACCACCCGCCCGGGTGAAGTGCGGGGCGCACGTTGGAGCGAGTTTCACCCAGCCGAATCCCTTTGGATCATCCCCGCCGACCGAATGAAAATGCGCGAAGAACACAGGGTTCCGCTGTCACGCCAAGCCCTGCAAGTGCTGGAAACAATGCGCCCGATCAGCGGTGACAGGGAATTGGTTTTCCCTTCGCCCTTCTACCCTTCAAAGCCCCTGAGTGAAAACACGTTCAATTCAGCATTGGCCCGCATGGGTTACAAAAACACGGCCACGGCGCACGGGTTCCGGGCGCTGTTTTCCACGGTGATGAACGAGCATGATCGAAGCCTGCGCGATGTGATCGAGCGCCAGCTAGCCCACAAAGAACGCGATCAGGTGCGGGCGGCTTACCACCGATCCACCTACATGAAAGACCGGGCCGACTTGCTGCAATGGTGGGCTGACTACCTGGACCAAAGGGCAAAGGGGGCCGAAGTGATCGACCTGGCCACGCACAGGGCCGCATGATCTGACCCAGCCCGGCCCCGCGCTTTGCGAGACACCCCCAGCGGAAACCGCCCACCGAGGCGGTTTTTTTGCGCCCGGGCGGTGTGTTTGGCGCTTTTTGGCGGCTGCTATTTTGAAAAAGTGCGGGGACAGCGGGGACAAATTGGAAGAACTGAGGATTTATGCGGGTTTGCAGCCGTTTGAGGTGCGGGGACAAAGCGGGGACAAAACGGGGACAAAGCGGGGACAAAGCGGGGACAGTATCAGTATGTGAAAAAAATTACTCATTTACATACATTCAGACCCTTCAACCGTTCGTTTTTTGCCCCATGCCTTGCCCTGTGCTGTGACCTTCGCCCCGGCCTTTGTCGGTGGCCTGACTGACCCCGGCCCCGGTGCCCTTTGCCTGGTGCCCGGTGTTGCACGGCCCCGGCTTGCAATGGACACCCCCGGAAAAGGCCGCGAAAAGGGTTCCCCCATGGCCCCACCTTTGGCGGCGCTGCTGTCCGGCCTGATGGCCTGATGGCCTGCTGACCTGGTGCGGCTGCTACCGGCCACGGCCAGCCCGGTGGCGTGATCGAGTGCAGGCGGTGCCCTGCGCCAGCGATGGCCGGGCGGGTTGCTTGCTGGTGCTGGCGCTGCTGTGCGGTGCGGTGCGGTGGCAAAGGGGCACGGCCACGCCCAAGGGCAAGGGCAAGGGCAAGGGCAAGACCCGGCCCCGGATCAGGCGGGCGCTGTGTGGTGTTGACCTGGTGCGGCTGCTGGTGGCCATGGCCTGCCCGGTGGCGTGATTGAGTGCAGCCGATGCCCTGCGCCAGCGATGCCCGGGCGGGTTGCTTGCTGCGATGCCTTCGCCTGTCCTGATGCCTGCGACACCTACGCACCAGCCCGTGCAATAATTCGCCCAACCCCTGACCGGGGCCGGTGCTTGAAAACACCTTTGTAGTTAGCGGTGCAACGCCCCCGATAGTGGCGTTTTGTCACGTCTGAACATGCCCACGCCACGGCGGCGAGGGTTTTGGTTTTCGGGCGGGATGGCCGAAGCGGCAACGCCCGGCGCACGTCTAACTACGTGTTTTCAACATCCCGCCCACCCGCTGCGCTTGAAAACGTGGCGAGTGGTTTTCAAGTCTCAGTTAGGAGCATGAAGCCATGACACCCAACGTCATTCACTTGACCCGCCGACCCAGCACGGCAACACCCACCAACACCCCGCACGACCTGGCCACGATGGCAGCGCACCAAGAGGCAGAAAACGCCCTGGCCATGGCGCTGCACTACCTGCGATCCAGTGCGGGCAACATCCCCGGCGCTACCCGTAAAGCGGTGCAGGCATTGGGGGCATTGAACCGCCTGAACAAACCCACCCACACGCCCGCACCTGCTGGCGCTGCTGTCCGATAAGGCGACACGGGCAGGCACGGCCCCGGCCCCGGATCAGGCGGCGCTGTGGTGTTGACCTGGTGCGGCTGTTGTTGGCCACGGCCCGGCCTGTGGCGTGATCGAGTGCAGCCCGATGCCCTGCGCCAGCGATGGCCGGGCGGGTTGCTTGCTGCGATGCCTTCGCCTGCCCTGGTGGACAGACCCAGCGCCAGCACTGCCCCCACTTGATGCGGTGCATTGGTGCGCCCTTTGCCGGTCGTAACGCATGGTGTAGCCAAAACACACATGTTCGATTGAAAAGGTGCAGAAAAGACACAGAAAGTCCGAGGGCGGCGAAGATTTTTTTTCACGTTCAAGCGGCAATGGATACCGACCATTTTTCAGAGTGAAGGGCACGGGTTAAGACATGTGCAAGGCTGTAAAGGTGTTTTCAATTGACGTGCAGAAATTCCAACCGCCGGGCGGCGGCTGGAATTTGGCGGTGTTCAATCAATCCACCGAAACCCCAATGGAAAGACGTATGACCACCACCAAAAACACCCAGCAAACCCCGCCCGGGCGCTTGCTTCGCTTGGCTGCTGTTGAGGGCTTAACCGGCCTTCGCAAGTCAACCATTTATGCAGGCATGGCCAACAAGCCCCCGACTTTTCCCACGCCCGTTCGGATCAGTGCCCGCGCTGTGGCCTGGCGTGAATCCGATGTATTGGCATGGATTGCAGCCCGCACAGATGCAAGACCGCAAGGGGTAGCCAAATGATCAACACCAAAATTTCCGGACACCTCTGCGGTGTGGTGACGCTACACAAGACCACTATCGGCGGGGTTTTTGCAACCTGGCGCATGGCGGCAGTTGATAGGCATGGGGTGAGCCAAGTTTGTGATTGCCTGAGCGATTCCAAGACCGACATTGAAGCCCTGCAAGCCCTGAGCGATGGTGATCCTGTTGTTGTTTGTGGCTTTGCTTCAGTAGGCGTTTTGGCTGGCGCACATGAGGGCCAAAGCCACGGCCTGAGCGTGAGGGTTGAAGCCGTGAGGACAGCCCACCACCCGGGCATAAATCCAAGGCACTGGACGCACCAAGCGATGCAGGCAATTGATGCGGGCCATTGATGCGGGCCATTGATGCCATGAAAAGCAACACGCCCAGCAACCCCAAAGACCTGCAAGCCCAGCGCCTGCGCTTGCACGGCCTGGACGTGATCGAGGGCAGGCAGGGCGGCACGGCCTTTCAAAAGCTGGTGCTGACCCGCCCCACGGCAAGACCCAGCGCCAGCGCCCGGCGCTTACCAATGCGGCGGTGACGTGATGGACAAAACCACCAACACCCAGCCCCGCTACAACGACACCAAAGGGCAGCGCCTGGCGATCTTGCACAGGCTGGCCAGCGGCCCGGCTACGGTGGATCAACTGTCCACCGACTGCAACGCGCCCGATCCCCGCAAACGTGTTTCTGAGCTACGGAGACACGGACACCCGATCAAAACAGACAAGACTGTCCGCACAAACCCCGATGGTTCCGTGAACCGTGTTGGGCTTTACGTGCTGTCAGTGACGGACACCCGGCAATGTGAATTGAACTTCAACCCATGACCCACCACCACACACACGAAACAACCCGGCAAGCCCTGGCGCATATCCCGGCAAACCTGCCCCGCGATGAATGGGCACGGGTAGGCATGGCGATCAAATCAGAATTCCCCGATGACGGCGGTTATGACCTGTTCGCCCAATGGTCTGAAACCGCCCCGGGCTTCAAGGCCAGCGATTGCCGGACGGCCTGGAAGTCCTTCAAGGCGGGCGGGTCTGTGACCATGGGTTCATTGATCCACCTGGCCAAACAACACGGCTACACCTTGCCCAAAGACGGGCAGGCAGCGGCGAAGCCTTCGCCCGAAGTGCTGGCCAAGCGACAACACGAACAGGCCGAAGCCATGGCCCGCGAAGCCGAAGCCCAAAGCCTGCGCCATGAGGCGGTGGCTGTTGCAGCCCTGACCGCATGGGGGGCGGGCAGCGATCAAGGCGAATCCACATACCTGGTGCGAAAAGGCGTGAAGGGTTACGGCCTGCGCTACACGGCGGCTGACGGCGCTTTGATGGTGCCCCTGCGTGATCTGACGGGCAAGCTGTGGAACCTGCAAAACGTGAAGCCTGACGGCCAAAAGCGGTTCATGAAGGATGGCCGTAAATCCGGCCTTTGGCACATGCTGGGGGCGGTGCCTGCCCCGGCTGCTGTGGCTGGCGATGGTGCCCGTGATGGCGATCAGACGGGCGAACATGGCGGCGATCAGGCGGCGGCTGTCCGGGTGATCCTGGTGGCAGAGGGTTACGCCACGGCGGCAAGTCTGCACGAGGCCACGGGCTACCCCTGCGCTGTGGCCTTCGATGCGGGCAACCTGGACAAAGTGGCCCGCGCCCTGCGCCAGCAATACCCGGCGGCGCTGCTGGTGCTGTGTGGTGACGATGACCAAGCCACGTACACCAAGACGGGCAACAACCCCGGCAAGATCAAAGCCACGGCGGCGGCGGTGGCTGTGCAAGGTGTGGCCATTTTTCCGGCCGATCTGGCCCCGGATCAAAGCGACTTCAACGACATGCACCAAGCCCACGGCCTTGACGCTGTGCGTGACTGTGTGTTGTCTGCGATTGCCGATCACGAACTGGCAGCATTGGCCGCACAGGATGACGCGCCCGATGACGCACAGGGCGCACCAGACGAAGCCACGCGCCCCGCAAATGCGCCCGGCAAGACCAAGCCCCCAGCACGAAAGAAAAAGCCTTCAAGCGGGGCCGGTGCTGGCGCTGCTGGTGGCGATGGCGGCAACGATGACCACGGCGGCGGCGGTGCCCACACGGGCGGCAAGCCTGCGAACGAGTGGGACCGTTTCAGCGTGACCAATGAAGGGGTGTTTTATGCGGGTGTTGACAAGTACGGCAAACCCAAAAGCCCCGAATGGCTGTGCAGCCGTTTGGATGTACTGGCCCGAACCCGCGATCAAGACGGCGGCGGCTGGGGTTATCACCTGCGCTTTGCCGATCCATTGGGGCGCGTCAAATCATGGCCCATGCCCGCCCGTATGCTGGCCGCTGACGGCGGTGAGTATCGCGCTTACCTGATGGCGCAAGGCTTGAGCATTTCAACCAACCCCCAAGCCCGTAACCTGTTGACCCAATACATACAGACGCGCCAGCCTGAGGACTTCACCATTTGCACCGACCGAACAGGCTGGCACGGCCCGGCCTTTGTTCTGCCTACTGAAACAATTGGCGATGAAGGTGAACGGATTTTGTTCCAAAGCGATCAGGCCATTGAAAACACATTCACAGTCAAAGGAACGGCTGACCAATGGCGTGAAAATGTGGGGGCGCTGTGTGTAGGTAATTCACGCCTGGCCTTTTCTGTGGCCTGCGCCTTCGCTGGCCCCCTGCTGGAACACGCTGGGGTTGAATCGGGCGGCTTTCACCTTCGCGGCGATGGTTCGACCGGCAAATCATCTGCCCAATCTATGGCCGCAAGTGTTTACGGTGGCCCCAATTACAAACAGTCATGGAGAGCAACCGACAACGCCATTGAAGGCATGGCGGCGCAACACAATCACTGCCTTTTGGTGTTGGATGAAATCGGGGAAATTGACCCGCGCGTCATTGGTCAAACGGCATACATGCTGGGCAACGGAATGGGAAAGGCCCGATCAACTCGCAGCGGTTCACCACGCCCACGGCTTAAATGGCGGTTGCTGTTTTTGAGTAGCGGCGAAAAGACACTGGCCCAATTCATGGCAGAGGCAGGCAATCAAATCAAGGCCGGACAGGAAACACGAATGGCCGATATTCCCGCTGACGCTCACGCTGGTTTCGGTGTGTTTGAATGTTTGCACGATCATCCAATTCCGAGTGATTTTGCTGTTCAGATTTCCAAGGCTGTGCAGATGTTCCATGGTGCCCCCGGGATAGAGTGGCTGCGCTTGCTGACCAAACATTCAGCGTCACTACCCAGCACACTGGAAAAGCGCATTGATGATCTGTGTTCGCGCATGATCCCCCAATCGGCAAACGGACAGGTTCAACGTGTAGGGCGGCGCTTTGCTTTGGTGGCTGTTGCTGGTGAGATGGCCACGGCGGCGGGGTTGACCGGCTGGCCAAAGGGCGAGAGCGAACGGGCGGCGGTGACGTGCTTTAACGCCTTTGTCGATGCAAGGGGCGGGGCTGGGAACAGTGAAGTAACCGCGATGCTGCGACAAGTGCGGGCATTTCTTGAAGCCCACGGTGAAGGACGGTTCACCTCATGGAACCGAACAAAAGAAGAAAGCCACGCCCCCAAAACAATTAGCCGTGTTGGTTATCGGCGTGAGATGGGCAGGGATGGGGAATTCCTACCGGCCATGGAGTACGGCGCACCGAGGCCGGACAGCGGTGAAGAACGCCAAAACGCCTATTACATATTTTCCGAGGCATTCAAGGGCGAGGTTTGCAAGGGCTTTGATCCTTTGGCGGTTGCCCGTGTCTTGCTTGAACACGGGTGTTTGAAGCCTGAAAAGGGCAGGGCATACGACTGCAAACCGCGATTGCCTGCAATCGGCCTGATGCGCTGCTACCTGATTACCCCGGATATTTTCGCCCTTGACCTGTGATGCAGTTTTCAGCGCCCACGGTGCCCAGCCCTTCGCCTGGTGCTGGTCTTGATGATTCCGTTTGGAATCACCCCGGTGATTGCCTGCACTGGTGGCCCGCCGATAAGGGGGGCGGGTAGGAACACCCTTCGCGCTGCAAAACTGAGGGCACGGCCCCTGCACCAAGCAAGGCAGACACCGAAGCCCACCATTGGCCGCGCCTGCACGATCCAACCCAGCCCGATGCCCTGCGCCAGCGATGGCCGGGCGGGTTGCTTGCTGGCGCTAATGTCCTAAGGGGTGGGTCAAAATCTGACCCCCCTATCAGTGGGGCGCTTTGAGGTGTTGGCCCGGTGCGGCGATCCACTGCCCACGGTGCCCAGCCCTTCGCCTGGTGCTGTGTTGCAAGCCGGGCCTTGCCTGCGCTGATGGCCCGCCGATAAGGGGGCGGGCAGGAACACCCTTCGCGCTGCAAAGCCGAGGGCACAGACCCTGCACCATGCAGGCAGATACCGAAGCCCCGCCATTGGCCACGCCCACACTATCCAACCCAGCCCGATGCCCTGCGCCAGCGATGACCGGGCGGTTTGCCTGCTGGCAAGGGCAAGGGCAAGGGCAAGGGCAAGGGCAAGACCCCGGCCCGGATCAGGCGGCGCTGTGGTGCTGGCCTGCTGTTCGGTGTTGACGTGGTGCGGCTGCTGGTGGCCACGGCCTGCCGGTGGCTTGATCCACTGCCCATGCCCAGCCCTTCGCCTGGTGCTGTGTTGCAAGCCGGGCCTTGCCTGCACTGGTGGCCCGCCGATAGGGGGGCGGGCAGGAACACCCTTCGCGCTGCAAAGCTGAGGGCACGACCCCTGCACCATGCAAGGCAAATACCGAAGCCCACCATTGGCCACGCCCACACGATCCAGACCCGGCGGCGATCTGTCCGACTGATGGCCGGACGTTGATGGCCTCAAATGTGATTCCCGTTTGACGTGATGCTTTTTAACAGTCGCTGTAAGAAATCTGCTTATTTATTGATCAAAATCAGTTGATAAGTATTTTTCTGCTGTTGATAACTGCGATTTTGTCCCCACTGTCCCCACTGCTCAAAAAGTGTGGGGACAGCCGCAAGCCCCTGTTTATGCGGTGTCCCCACTGTCCCCACTGTCCCCAGACAAAAACGCAAGGGGGGGAAGCAAAACAGACGCAAACCGCCCAAAATGTGCCCCCACTTTGCGCCCTTGCTGGCGCTGCTGTCTGGGTCTTCGCCCTGTCATGCCTGACCGCTGCAAATTCTCAAAGGTACTCCCTGGGGGGTTCCCGGGCGGGTGATTTGAGCCTTGATGAATTTCTAGTTTCAATTTTTTTCCTAGGGGGGTTGTATTTTGGGCGGGCCTTGCATGATCGTCATTCGGTGGCCATGTGGTGCCCGGCGGGCCTGACATGCGCCCCCCACCGACTGCCCGATGTGCCCCCGGCGGGCCGGATATGTGCCCCCACCGACTGCCCGATGTGCCCCCACGGGCCGGGCATGTGCCCCCACGGCTTTACGCTGCGCCCGCCTGGCCTTGCCCCTGGTGCTTTTTGAAATGTGCCCCCACTTTCAGAAAAGATGCCCCCTAATGTGCCCCCATGTGCCCCCGGAATGTGGCAAACTTCAACGGACCACAATGGACAACGAAAACGGGTTTTCAGAGGGGGAATAAAAAAATCCGCACCGTTTTGAACGTGTGCGGATTCAGGTTTGGTGCCCCCGACAGGAATCGAACCTGTATTTACACCTTAGGAGGGAGTCGTTCTATCCATTGAACTACGGTGGCTGAGCGGGCTTGATTGTAATCGGCGCCAGTTCTGGCCCTTTGCGGCGTCGCCCGTGTTGTGCCTCGGCTTGGCGTTGATAAGCCGCTGTCTTGACGGTATGACCGGGGCGGGTGGATAGGCGCAAGAAACGCGCATCTGGCCCCAGGATTTCACCGCACCGCTGCGCAGTGACGTGCTCACCGGGCCCTGCCTGCCATCCAGCCTCAGTCCTTGCGGATGGTGTAGATCAGATCAAGTCCATTGTCCTGACCGGTTTGGGCGCGCAGTGTCAGGCGGCGCGACAGGTCGTAGAACACATAAAAGCTGCCAAAGGTGCCGCGCAGACTGGTTTCATAAACGATGTAAAAATCTTTGGACAGTCGTTTTCCCAGGGTCACGGCGGCACCTGTGGCGGTGGCGTCACTGCGGCTGCCTTTGGCCAGCGAGATTTCATCGAGCCCCAGGGCGCCGGCCAATTCGCTGTTGAGTGTCTTGCCATTGCCCCCCAGCAGGGCCAGTGCCGCTTGTTGCAGCACCGCCGATTCCGCCCCGCCACCTGCGGCGGATCGACCTAGCACAAGCCATGCCAGCTTGTCGGCGTCGGGCATGTCAGGGTCTGAATACAGCCGAATGCGCGGTTGCAAGGCGGTACCGGTGATCAGAACGCCCACACGCTGGGGCAAATTGGGTCGTATGGCCAGAATGTCCAGGCTGGGGTTGTCATAGGGTCCAGTGAAGCGCAGCAAGCCAGTGTCAATCACCAGTTGTTGACCATAGGCCCTGTAACGGCCACCTTCGGTGCGCACCTGACCGGTCAGTCGAGGCTGACCCAGGCTGGCCGAATTGCTGACCAGGACCAATTGGCCTGCCAGGCGTGTGCTCAGTCCCAAGCCATTGACTTGGAAGTCTGGTCCCAGATCCAGGCTCACTTGCACATCAGGGGTCCCCATCCAGGACGTGCCGGTGATCACCGTCTTGCTGGCTTTAAGGTTTTGGCGCTTGTCCAGGACAAGCACATCCGAGCCCAGCTTGGGCGTGCTGTCGTCGGGCAAGATGAATAAGGCTTGATCAGCTTGCACCTGACCGCGCAGTTGCAATCGACCTTGTTGCATCTGTGCTTTGACATCACCAGAAACCGTCAGGCGGCGGTCGGCCCGATTGCTCACGCGCAGGTTCTGCATGTGCAATTGCAAGGCCATTTCCACATCTCCCCAGGGGTGATGTGGCGCCGTGGTTGACGTGCTCGACGGTGGCAGCCATTTGAGCCAGCCACGGGTTTGCAGTTCGCCGCCTTGGGCCCCAGCGCCACGCAGGCTCAGCTGGGTCAGTTCCACTTGCTGGCCTTGGAGTTGGGCGCGCAGTTGCCCTTGGCTGAATTCGATGCCTTGCACGGCTGAGCGCACCTCCAGCTTGTCGGCTTGCAACTGGCCTTGCCACTGTGGCAGCGCGCGCGTGCCCGACAAGCTGACGCTGGCGTTCAGCGTGCCTTGCACCCGCCAGCCGGGTGGGGCGAGCAAGGACCAGGCCCCCACACGGGGCAAGTTGGCCTGCAGCTGACCGCTCAAGGGGGCTTGTTCTGGCCAGTGCCAGCCTTTGGCGTTGGCACTCAGGCGGGTTTGGGCTTGGGCCTGGGCTTGACCCATTTGTTCGCTGTCCCAGTGCATTTGGGTGCGCACTTCTTCGCCATCCACCTGCAATTGCAAGCGTGCTTGGCGCAATCCGGCGTTCAGTTTTTGTCCTGTCGCGCCGTCTGTTGCGATGCGCAAATCGCCCCCGCTGCGTTCGAGCACTGCGCGGATGCGCAATTGCTCTTGCTGCGACCAGTTCAGCTCGCCTTGCAACAAGACATCGGTTTGGAGTTCTGTGCTGATGAGACCACGCAACCAGTTCAGCGGTACATCTTGCAGCCGGGCATTCAGTTCAAGCTTGGCCCCATGTCCAGGCTGTGGGGCGGCCCATTGACCTGCACGCCAGCTCAGTTGCGCCAGACCTGTCGCAGGGCCTTTGACGCTGAAGGCGCCAGCACCCCAGCGGCCTGTCGGGCCGGGTGCGCGATTCGACCATTGCCAAGGCAGCGGCTCTTGGAGCTGGGCATGCCAAGTCTGGGCTGAGCCCGCGTTTTGCACCTTGACCGTGGAACTGATGATTTGGCCCTGCCAAGCGCCAAAGCGGGACGAAGCGGTCCCGGTGGGTTCAGGGGCTGCACTTAGGCGTGTGTCCGATTGCGCCGACAAACGTCCCCGCTGCAGTTGTGTTTGGGTGTGGATATCCAGTTTTTTCAGGGTGCCTTGGGCTTGAATGCGGGCTTGATGGATGAACCAAGGGGTGGCTTCGCTGGTCTGCCCCTTCAGGCGCGGAAGCTGGAGGCGCACTTGCACAGGCGTGTCTTCTTGGGCGTAGCCACCTTGCCACTGGGCCTGCAGGTGTGCCGGCCCCGAGGCTTGCAGACCGCGCAGCTGTTCTGTGGCCCCGGGCCAGCGGCTGAGCCAGACCTGACTCAGCGCGGCATCTTGCACATCAATGTGGAGGCTGCCCGTGCCCGTTTTGGCGGCCAATTGGCCTTGGGCCTTGGCGTTCAAGCCTGGCGCATTCAGCTGCAGTTGACCTTGTGCGGCTGCGGGCGTGCGCCCTTGCGGCATTTGGATTTTGAATTCGCCTTGCAATCGAGCGTCAGCGGCGCGCAGGTCCAGGGCCTGGATGTCCCACTGGGCAGCTTGCCACAGACCTTCAATGTGCAGATGTTCCCAGCGCAGGGCTGGGGCGGGCGAGCGCGCCCCTTGTGCAGGGTTTGTCTGACTGCGCAGATCTGCGCTGATGTGCACGCCACCCGTGCCGATGTCCTGAGCCTTCAAGTGTCCTTGCACCGGCTCCGGGGCCAGCGCGCTGTGCAGTTGCGAAGGGATCAGTCCTTGGGCCTGCATGTGCCCTGTCCAGCCCGTTGCGGTTTGTTGGCCCTGTCCCTGAATATGACCACCGGCCAGGCGCGAGTCCAGTTGCAGGATTTGCCACAGCCCTTGTTCGTAACGTCCCTTGGCATTGAGTTGGCTCAGTGGCAAGCGTTGCCGGTCCCAGGGGCCGGGGATGGCGTTGCGCCATTGGGTGGCCCACTGCCAACCTGCCGCATCGGGCATCAGGCTGGCTTGGCCGCTCAAGCGGGTTTGCGGGGCGCCGGGCCAAAGCATCGCCAAGTCCACCAGTTGCCAATGGCCCAGGGCTTGCTGCACAACTTGTTTTTGCCAAGGGTGAATTTGGGCCTGCAGGTCCAATTGCAGGTCTGAGGGCGTTTGGGTTTCAGGGCTCAAGTGGGCCTTGACCTGCAACAGGGCTTGGGGGCCGAACAAGTGGCCTTGCACGCTGGCGTGGGCTTGCAGCGTCAGGGTGGGGGTGCGCGCAGCGGCGGGGCTTTGCACCTGTCCTTGCAGCTGCACATCCAGCGCCATGGGCGCTGCCGCTTGAAGCCGGGCCGTCAGGCTGTATTGGCCTTGGGCCAGGGCAAAGGGCGCCAGTTGAAGCTGGTGGTGCTGACCATCAAAGGCGTAATGCCCCGCCAAAGCCCGAACCTCCAGGGGCGTGGGGCCTGCCCAATGCAGTGCATCCACTTGCCAAGGCAGTTGGACTTTCAACGGCCAGACCATGGGGCTCATGCCCGGTTGCGAGCTGGGTGGGCTGTTGTCCTCGATGCGCAACTCCTCGGCGTGCAAGCGGGTCAAGGGCAGTTGCCCCTGCCACAGTTTGGACCAGTCAAGCGTCAGCTCGGTGTTGTGCAGCTGGACGTCGAGCCCATTGTGTTGCCAGCGCAGTAGCCCCAGACGGCCGCCCCGCTGCACGCTGCCGTGTACCTGGGCGCTGACCAAGGTTTGCCCTTGGGGCAAAAGGCGACTGATCCCGTGGAGCGCGGTGGCCAAAGACCCCTGACTGCCTGACCAAAGCCATGCAGCACCCAGGGCGCTGACCAGCAACAGGCACAGCGTCATCCACAAAACCATGCCCCTTCGCCAGCGCCCAGGGCGTGGGCCTGTGTGCACCTGCTGGGGCACCGGGCTGGATGCCTCGGGCGAGGTCTCTGGCGGGTGTGATTCAGGCGTATGCATCAAAACGTGAACCCCACGCTCAGGTGCAGACGCCATTGTTGTGTGGCTTGACCATAGGCCAGGTCAATGCGCAGGGGCCCCACTGGGCTGCGCCAGCGGGCGCCCACGCCATAACCGAGCTGGGCATGCAGCTGAGAGGGTTGGTCAGCCACGGCGCCCGCATCCACAAAAACGGCGCTTTCCCAGTCGGTGCGTTGCTGGTTCCAGCGGATGGGGCGCTGCCACTCCAGGCTGCCCACTGACAGGTATTGACCCGGTCTGATCGAGCCATTGGCTTGTGTGATGCCGAGGCTGCCCGGGGCATAACCGCGCACGCTGTTGTCGCCGCCTGCAATGAACAATTGCGTGGTGGGCAGGGCGGTGGCGTTCTTGCTGACCACACTGCCTGTTTCAGCGCGCAGGGCCAGACGGCCCGATTGCGACCCCAAAGGCAATAGCCACATGCCCCGCGCCAGCCAGCGCCCAAAGGGCTCACGCGGCGTGCCCAAAGTCACGCCGTAACCCAGCTCCAGGCCCCATCCGGTGCCTTGGCTGGGAAAAGGCAGGCTGTCAAAACGCCGCCAAGTCCAGGCGTAGTTGAGGCTGACCGATTCACGTTGACCGGCCAGGTCGGCTGAGGTGTTGGCGCCGTCGTATTGGGCGTAATAAGCGCGGTCGATGCGTTCACTCAGCTGAATGCGCCCGGCCCGCAAACGCTGGCTGCTCACGGTGTAGCTGGTCAGAATTTCATTCTCGTGTTGCAAAGACAGGTTCCAGCGCCACAGACTGGGGTCCGGTGGGGCCAGCAGATCGACACCGACACGTTGCAATTGGCGGTCCAGGGCCAGTTTGCTCACGGCGCGCCATTCCAGTCCGGGCAACTTGTGCTGCGTGTGCTCGACCGTCAGGCGCAGACCGCTTTCGCTGCGCACCCCCAGGCCCAGCACCCATTTTTGGCGCAAGGCTTCCTTCAGCTCGATTTTGACGGGGCGCGCCGTGTCTTGACTGTCGGGGTCCAGGCTCACAAACACCGAGTCGTAAAAACCACTGAGCACCAGGCGCTGCTGCGCTTCAAGCAAATCACTTTGGCGATAAATACTGCCCGGCCTCAGGCGCGCCAGGCGTTCGACCTGCTCACTGCCGTAGCGTTCGGCGCCCGTGATGACCAGTGGCCCCAGTTGGATGGCGGGGCCGGAGTCCAGTGTGATCTGTAGTTGGACCAGGTTGGTTTCCGGGTCGACCAGCGCCTGGCTGTGGGCGATGCGCCCCTCAGGGTAACGCTCGGCCAGCAACTGCCTGAGAGCGCCTGTTTTGGCATTGGTCCATTCCTCTTGCGTGAAAGCCTCCCCCGGCGGAAGGGCCCATTTCTGAAGCACATCGCGGCGCTGTGCCTCGGCTTCCGGTCGCTTGTCGATGTCGCCTTGCCAGCGGATGTCTACTTGACCAATGCGTGCTTGCGGACCCGACAGGACGGTCAGCTGCACTTGGCGAAAATGTGCCCGGCCAGGTGTGGCCGTCAGCAGCCAGTCCAGGGACGGGTTGAAAAATCCTTGCGTGGCCATCAAGTCGCGCGCCTGCACATCGGCGTCGCGCAGCAGGCGGGCCATTTCGGCGTCGTCCAGATCGCTCAAGTGGCGGTAACGCTGCAAATCCAGGTGCTGGCTCAGCCAGGCGGCCATGGGGGCCGATTCCGTCAGGACCACCAGTTCAAAAGCCTGGGTGGCAGGCACGGGTGGGGTGTCTTGGCTGGTTTGTGCCCGCGCGGAGGGTGCCAACAGGCATGCGGCCATGCACAGGGCGCGCAGCCAGTGCCCGATGGGGTGAGTGGGCGGGCTGATCGTTTGGGGCATCAGACTGCCTGGCCATGCAAAAAACTTGCACACACGCAGCCCAGGGTGCAAAGCGCTTTGGCTCACTTGCTGAGCAAACGCATGGCGTCCTCCAGCCCTTTCAAGGTCAGCGGGTACATGCGGTTGCTCATCAGTTGCTGGATGATGGAGATGCTTTGGCGGTATTGCCACACGCCTTGCGGCTCGGGGTTGATCCAGGCGAACTTGGGGAAGGTGTGCGTCAGGCGCTGCAGCCATTCGGCCCCGGCTTCTTCGTTGTTGTATTCAACGCTGCCGCCTTTTTGCAAAATTTCATAGGGACTCATGGTGGCGTCCCCGATGAAGATCAGCTTGTAGTCCTTGTTGTACTTGCGCAGGATATCCCAGGTCGGGAATTTCTCGGCGTAGCGGCGCTTGTTGTTCTTCCACATGAAGTCATACACGCAGTTGTGGAAGTAATAAAAATCCAGGTGCTTGAACTCGGCCTTCACAGCAGAGAACATTTCCTCGACCCGTGCGATGTGTTCGTCCATGGTGCCGCCCACGTCCATGAGCAGCAGCACTTTCACATTGTTGTGGCGCTCCGGGCGCATCAGGATGTCCAGATAACCCGCGTTGGCCGCCGTCTTGCGGATGGTGCCGTCCAGGTCCAGCTCTTCTTGCGAACCCTCACGCGCAAAGCGGCGCAGGCGGCGCAGGGCCACTTTGATGTTGCGCGTGCCCAGCTCTTGGCTGTCGTCATAGTCTTTGTAGGCCCGCTGGTCCCAGACCTTGACCGCGCTTTTGTTGCCGCCCTTGCCGCCGATGCGGATGCCCTGCGGGTTGTAGCCGCCGTTGCCAAAGGGTGAGGTGCCCCCAGTGCCGATCCACTTGTTGCCGCCCTCGTGGCGTTCCTTTTGTTCTTCCAGGCGCTTTTTGAGCGTGTCCATCAACTCGTCCCAGCCCATTTTCTCGATGGCGGCTTTTTGCTCAGGCGTGAGTTCCTTTTGCAGGATTTTTTCCAGCCAGTCGAGCGGCACGTCCTTGGTGAAGTCGGTCACCATCTCCACGCCTTTGAAATAAGCGCCGAAAGCCTTGTCGAACTTGTCGAAGTGCTTTTCGTCCTTGACCATCACGGTGCGCGACAGGTGGTAGAAGTCGTCGATGCTGCAAGCATCAGAGGCCGGGCCCACCACATTGGCTTGCAGCGCTTCGAGCAGTGTCAGGAATTCACGCACCGACACCGGCACTTTGGCCGCGCGCAGGGTGTAGAAGAAATCGATCAGCATGCGTCAAACCTTTCTGCGTTCTGGTTCTTGCGCATGCAGCTTGCGCGTCAGTAGTTCCCGAGGCGGTGCAATGCCTGCATCCTTGAGCATTTGACTCACCTGTCCGCGGTGATAAGTGCTGTGGACACCAACATGCAAAAGCATTTCTGTGGGGTTCATGCATCCAGGGTCGCCATCTGTAAATTGGAAATGGATGCGTGACAGCGCTTCTGATTCATGCAATTTTTGAAGGTTCTTCAGCAAGGCCTGATTGGTTTCTTGCATCGCCCAAGTCAGTGCTTCGGGTTCTGGCGTTGCATCGGTGTTGGTGCTGGTGAAGGTTTGCTTTTGTCCAGTCAAGTGCGCTGCAAAAATACAGTCCACAACATGAATGTGATTCATCAGGCGAACAGTTTTTTTCAACATTTCAGGCTCCAACCGATCTTGGTTTTCACACAGACAGTGCATCAGTTCCTGGTCGGCCCAAGATTTGTATTCCAGTAATTCAAGCAATATGTGGTTGTTCATGATGGTTCACGCACTATGACGGCACAACTGGTAATCCAGATGCGTTTTCACATTGGGCCATTCGCTGGCGATGATGCTGTACACGCAAGTGTCCCGCAGTGCGCCAGCGCCCGATGAGTGCGGGTTGATCTGGTGGCTGCGCAGCACGCCGTCGAGCTTGGCGCCCAGGCGCTCGATGGCTCGGCGGCTTTGCTGGTTGAAGAAATGCGTGCGGAACTCCACCGCGATGCAGTTGAGGTGCTCAAAGGCATGGGCCAGTAGCAAGCGTTTGGCTTGGGTGTTCAGCGGTGTGCGCTGCACGCTTTGGCGGTACCAGGTGGAGCCAATTTCCACCCGGCGGTTGGCCGCGTCGATGTTCATGAAGGTGGTCATGCCCACGGCCTGGCCAGTTGCCGGGTCGATCACGGCAAACGGGCACATGCTGCCCTTGGCCTGCAAGTCCAGGCGGCGGGTGATTTCGGCTGCCATGCCTTCGGGCGTGGGGATGGCGGTGTACCAGTGGTTCCATAAATCGCCGTCGCGCACGGCTTCGGCCAGGTCATCGCGGTGCTCGTGTGACAAAGGCACGAGCTGAACGTGCTGACCTGAGAGCGACATGGGCGCGATCCAGTGATTCATGATGGGTCGGTGTCTTTGGCTTTTTGTTTGCTGCGCCAAAAGCGCGCCAAGTGCAGACCTGCGCCACCGCCCAGGCCCACCAACAAAATGCCGCCGATGCTGGCGTTGTCATAGCCGGCGCTGAAAATATTCAGACCCAGCCATTGGCCAGCCCAGTAACCGGCCAAGGCACCGCCGACAAAGCCTACGGCATCCGAAATGCCTTCAAGGAAGGGGTTGGGGGAGCTCATCTGGCATGTCTCAGCGGTTACGCTGGTTCATGAAGACCAGCTTTTCAAACAGGGTCACGTCCTGCTCGTTCTTGAGCAAGGCGCCCACCAGCGGTGGCACCGACACCTTTTGGTCTGCGCTTTGCAAGGCTTCGAGCGGGATGTCTTCCGCCACCAATAGTTTGAGCCAGTCGAGCAGTTCGCTGGTCGAGGGCTTTTTCTTCAGGCCGGGCAGGCCGCGCACGTCGTAAAAGGTCTTGAGCGCCAGGGCCAGCAGGTCTTTCTTGAGCGTGGGGAAGTGCACATCCACGATCTGGCGCATGGTGTCCGCTTCGGGGAACTTGATGTAGTGGAAAAAGCAGCGGCGCAAAAAGGCGTCGGGCAGTTCTTTCTCATTGTTGGAGGTGATGAACACCAGCGGGCGGGTCTTGGCCTTGATCAGCTGGCGCGTCTCGTAGCAATAGAACTCCATGCGGTCGATCTCGCGCAGCAGGTCGTTCGGGAATTCGATGTCGGCCTTGTCGATCTCGTCGATCAGGATGGCCACGGGCGTTTCGGAAGTGAACGCTTGCCACAGCACGCCCTTGATGATGTAGTTCTCGATGTCCTTGACTTTTTCGTCACCCAGTTGGCTGTCGCGCAGACGGCTGACGGCGTCGTATTCGTAGAGGCCTTGCTGGGCCTTGGTGGTTGATTTGATGTGCCACTGCAGCAGCGGCAAGCCCAAGGCTTCGGCCACTTCTTCGGCCAGCATGGTTTTGCCGGTGCCGGGTTCGCCCTTGACCAAAAGGGGGCGTTTGAGGGTCATGGCGGCGTTCACGGCCAGCATCAGGTCCGGTGTGGCGACGTAGTTTTCGGTACCTTGGAATTTCATGGCGTCAACTTCTCAAAAAAGGGAAAGGGGCTTGTCAGGATTATGAGGGCCAGCCCGATATAATCCGCAGTTGATTTTTATCAATCACTTGGATTGTGTAAGCAAAATGAACCAGCTGTTGACCTCGATGTTTGCCTTGGCTGTCGCTTCTGTGACCGCTGTATCTGCCCATGCCCAAGAGATCAAGGGCGACGCCAAAGCTGCAGAGCAAAAAATTGCCATGTGCATTGGTTGCCATGGCATCAAAGGCTACCAAGCCAGCTTCCCTGAGGTCTATCGCGTGCCCATGATCTCGGGCCAAAACGCCAAATACATTGTGTCCGCCCTCAATGCCTACAAAAAAGGTGAGCGCAAGCACCCCACCATGCGCGGCATTGCCGATAGCCTGAGCGATCAGGATATGGCCGATCTTGGTGCTTACTATGAATTGCACGGCAAGACCGAACCTGTGGCCACAGCCCCCAAGGCACCTGATGCCAAAGTGGCTGCCTTGTTGCAAAAGGGCGCTTGCATTTCTTGCCACGGCGACAACTTCGCCAAGCCCATAGACCCGAGCTACCCCAAAATTGCAGGCCAGCACAAAGACTTCCTGTTTGTGGCGCTCAAGTCCTACAAAGTCGAAAACCAGTCCACTTGGGGCCGCAACAACGGCGTGATGGGCGGCATTGCCAAGCAGTTCTCCAATGCAGAACTGAAAGCCATGGCCTCTTACATTGGTTCTTTGGATGGCGACATGAAAGTTGTGCCCCAGTCCAAGTTCCGCTGAACTGGCTGGGCTGAGCCTGATGCCCCACAAAAAACCCGCCTTGGCGGGTTTTTTGTTGTTTGTTCGTGTTGTTCGAGTGGGGCTGCGCTTCAGTCTTGGGTGGCGTGTCGTTGCACGCAGTCAATGTAGGCGGCGCCATCTGGCATGCGACCTGAAAGCTGACTTTCGTGGACCATGCGTCCCAGGCATTCCATGGCCCGGTGGTGCGCGTCGTGCAGCGAGTTGAGTCGGTGCGTGAGCAGTTCCACCGCCTGGCGAATGCCCCGGGGTTGGTCGATGCTGCATTGTTCGCTGATGGACAGGTGCATCGAGAGGTGCAAAAAGGGGTTTTCCCGGTGGGGGTCGGCTTGGTGCATTCTGGAGAGTGCGGCGTCCAAATCCGCCAATTCGGCGTGGTATTCGGGGTGCTCATCGATCCACTGGCTGACCAGCATTTCCATGGGTTCGAGCGTTGCAGTCGTGCGGGCTTTGGCGTAGACACCACAAAAAAAGCGCCGCACATCGGCTTGAGAAGGTTGGATCAACATGGTTCAGAGGAAAAACCGACCGATCGGTCGGTGAATGGCATAAAATGAAAAAGTCAGCTCAACACTGCATGTTAAACGCAGACAATCCTCCCACCTTCAAGAGACAACAATGAACCAAGCCTACATTTGCGACGCGATCCGTACCCCCTTTGGCCGCTACGGCGGTGCCTTGAGCAGCGTGCGCACCGACGACCTGGGCGCGGTGCCCCTGCGTGCCCTGATGGCGCGCAACCCCAACGTGGACTGGGCCGCCGTGACCGATGTGCTGTACGGCTGCGCGAATCAGGCGGGTGAAGACAACCGCAACGTGGCTCACATGGCCAGCTTGCTGGCGGGTTTGCCGATTGACGTGCCCGGTGCGACCATCAACCGCCTGTGCGGCTCAGGACTGGATGCCATTGGCACCGCCGCGCGCGCCATCAAGGCCGGTGAAGCTGGTTTGATGATCGCCGGTGGCGTGGAAAGCATGAGCCGCGCCCCGTTTGTCATGCCCAAGGCCGAAACGGCTTTTAGCCGCAACAACGCCGTGTACGACACCACCATTGGCTGGCGCTTCATCAACAAGCTGATGAAGGCCCAGTTCGGCGTGGACTCCATGCCCGAGACGGCCGAAAACGTGGCCACCGATTACAAGATTGAGCGCGAAGCGCAAGATCTGATGGCCTACAACAGCCAACTGCGCGCCGTGGCCGCCATCAAGGCCGGTCATCTGGCTCGCGAAATTGTGGGTGTGAGCATTCCCCAGAAAAAGGGCGACGCGATCATGGTGGACACCGACGAACACCCCCGCGAAACCAGCCTCGAAGCGTTGGCCAAGCTCAAAGGCGTGGTGCGCCCGGACGGCACCGTGACCGCAGGCAATGCCTCGGGCGTGAACGACGGCGCTTGCGCTTTGTTGCTGGCCGACGAAGCCACCGCTGCCAAAAACGGCTTGACGCCCAAAGCCCGCATTGTGGGCATGGCCACGGCAGGTGTCGCCCCACGCGTCATGGGCATTGGCCCAGCGCCCGCCACGCTCAAGGTGCTGGCGCAAACCGGCCTGACCATCGACCACATGGACGTGATCGAACTGAACGAAGCCTTTGCCGCGCAAGGCCTGGCCGTGTTGCGCATGTTGGGCCTGAAAGACGACGACGCCCGCGTGAACGCCTGGGGCGGCGCGATTGCCTTGGGTCACCCGCTGGGTGCATCCGGTGCCCGCTTGGCCACCACCGCCATCAACCGCCTGCAGCAAACCGCTGGCCGCTATGCGCTGTGCACCATGTGCATCGGCGTGGGCCAAGGCATTGCGCTGATCATCGAGCGCGTTTGAAGCCTGGACCCCGGATCAAGTCCGGGGCGATGTCACCTCTGGCCACCAGCCCCTTCGGGGGCTTTTTTGTGCCTGCTCAAGTTCCTCTGCACTGACTTCGATTTCCAGGCGCAAGAGCGCCGCGCCCATGGCTTTGCCCAGGTTGTCCAGGCGCAGGTTGCGTGCGCCGCCGCCTTGCAAAGCGCCGTGCAGCACGAACTTCAGGGTCAGAATGTTGGGCAAAGGCCAGGCGTCCGCCTGGCCCGGGAGCCAAGTCGCAAAGTGCGCCTGCACTTTGGCTGCTGTGACTTCGCGTTCCAGGAGGCGATAGCCCGCCTCGTTCCAGGCAAACAGGCCACAAAGTCCACCCAATCGGCTTTGCCGCCTCTGCGGGCATGGGCGATGCGGGCCAAGGGATTCTTCACAAGAGGTGCGATGGTCATGCGCCGGGCTCCAGAATGTCAACACGCACTTGAACTCGGTCGCGCGGAATCAAGGTGGGCCAAATGCCCAGCAAAGCGCTGGCGCTGTTCATGCCCTGAAAGCCGCAGGTTTAGGCCTGGCCGCTCAAAGCCATCCAGGGGAACAATCTGCCAAAGCCATCGGCCACGGCTTTGGAGGGCGTGTGCAGCACCATGCGCGCCCAGATCTGTAAAGGCCACAGGCGCAAAAGCATGGGCAGCACATCGCGGGCGTAACCCAGTGTGGGGTCGCGTTGGCGGTCTTTTTGCAAGATGGCCAGGGTCAATTCGGCCAGGTGGTCACTGGCGATGAATTGCACCTGGCCGCGTTCGATGCTGGCGACCACGGGCTCCCAGTTGTCCCCGTAGAACCCGAGCCCGGATCCGATGCGTATGGCATTTGTCATGAAGGGATATTGAAGCCTTGTGTGTGAGTTCGAATGGGGGACAACCCCTAGGGAAAGTCTCGTGTAAGACAGACATAATCGCACGGTCGTTCGCAAATGCTTTGCACGGTGCTGAAACAGTGCCCGGCCCAGCTCAGCGGACTCGGCTTGACAGAACCAAGAGGAGACAGGTGTGCAATTGCTGCAACTGCTGATCAGCGGTGTGGCCCAGGGCTGTATTTACGGACTCATTGCCCTGGGTTTTGTGCTGATTTACAAGGCCACCGAAACGGTGAGCTTTGCCCAGGGCGACCTGATGATGGTGGGGGCTTTTTCGGGCCTGGCCGCCATGACGCTGCTGGGTTTTCCCTTCTGGATTGCGGTGCCCGCAGCCATCGTGGCCATGGGCATTTTTGGTGTCTTGGTCGAGCGCCTGGTCATTCGCCCCATCCTGGGGCAACCGGCTTTTTCCATCGTCATGCTGACCATTGGTGTCGGCTATGTGCTGCGCGGCCTGATCACCATGATCCCCGATGTGGGCACCGACACCCACACCATGCCCGTGCCCTATGCGGGTGAGGTGTTGCGCCTGGGTGGCTTGGTGATCGCGGCCGAGCAAATGGTGGTGATTGGCGCCACCGGCATCTTGTGCCTGGGCCTGTTTGCCATGTTCAAGTACAGCAAGCTGGGCATCGCCATGCAGGCGGCCTCGCAAAACCAGTTGGCCGCTTATTACATGGGCATCCCGGTCAAGCGCATCAACGGCCTGGTCTGGGGGCTGGCGGCCGGTGTGGCGGCGGTGGCCGGTCTGCTCCTGGCACCCATCACCTTTGTGCACGCCAACATGGGCTTCATTGGCCTCAAAGCCTTTCCGGCTGCGGTGGTGGGGGGCTTTGGCAGCTTGCCCGGTGCCATCGTGGGCGGTCTGGTGATCGGCATCGTCGAGTCGCTTTCGGGCTTTTATTTGCCCGAAGGTTTCAAGGACATCGCGCCCTACATCGTGGTGTTGCTCATGCTGGTGCTCAAGCCCAATGGCTTGTTCGGCGAGCAACTGCGCAAGAAAGTCTGAGGCTCCGGCATGCGTTTCATCTTCAAAACCGAATACAACCAGGACATCACCCTGGCCAAACACGGCGGCCATGTGTTCTGGTACAGCTTGCTGGCCATCTTTTTGGTGGTGGCACCCTGGGCCGTGCCAGAGTACTGGCTGGCGCAGCTGACCTTTGTGCTGATCTACGCGGTGGTGGGCCTGGGCCTGATGCTGCTGGCGGGTTTCACGGGCTTGTTCTCGCTGGGCCATGCTGCGTTTTTGGGCGTGGGGGCTTACACCCAGGCTGTCATGGTCAATGCCGGGGTGCCGTTTCCGCTGGCGCTGGTGTGTGCGGGCGTGTTCTCGGCCATTGCGGGCGTGATCGTGGGCCTGCCTGCGCTGCGCGTCAAAGGCATTTACCTCGGCATGGCCACACTGGCTTTCGGCTTTATTGTCGAAGAGGGCATGGCCCGCTGGGAAAGCGTCACGGGCGGCAATGCGGGCCTGATGGTCACCTACCCCACACTGGGCGGCTGGACACTGGACAGCACCGAAGAGTTTTACTTCCTTTGCCTGGTGGTGACGGTGGGGGCCACGCTGGCCATCGTCAACCTGCTGCGCTCGTCCACGGGCCGCGCTTTTGTGGCCATCCGTGACTCCGAAATTTCGGCGCAAAGCATGGGCATCCACCTGGCGCGGTACAAGACCTTGTCGTTTGCCTTGTCGGCCGCATTGGCGGGCATTGGCGGCGCTTTGTACGCGCACAAAATCCAGTTCCTCTCACCCGAGCAGTTCAGCATCATCCAGTCGATTGACTTGCTCTTGATGGTGGTGATTGGCGGCTTGGGCTCAATCCACGGGGCGTTTTTGGGCGCGATCTTCCTGATTGTGATGCCACAACTGATTGCGCTGGGCAAAGACTTTTTGCCAGCCGCCATTGGCGGTGCAGCTGGCTTGCAGGGCACGGTCTACGGCATGGTGTTGATCGCCTTTGTGTTGTTTGAGCCCATGGGCCTGTATGGCCGCTGGCTCAAGGTGCGCACCTGGTTCCAGTTGTTCCCGTTTTACCGCCGTGGCCTGTTCAAGCGCCAGAAATCGTTCCAGAAGTCGGACCGCCTGAAATGAACGCAGACATCCTTTTATCCGCACAAGACCTGAGCGTGCGCTTTGGCGGCGTGCTGGCCGTGAACAAGGTCAGCTTCGACGTCAAGCGCGGCGAGGTCTTCACCCTGATCGGCCCCAACGGTGCAGGCAAGACCACCGTGTTCAACCTGATCAGCCGCATTTACACGCCCACCACGGGCGTGATCGACTACGCTGGGCCACAAGGCACGCTGCGCCTGACCGACCAGCAGCCGCACCAGATTGCAGGCCTGGGTATTGCCCGCACGTTTCAGAACATTGAATTGTTCGAGCACGCCACCGTGCTGCAAAACCTGCTGATTGGCCGCCACACGCACCGAAAGACGGGCGTCTGGAGCGAGATGTTCTTCAGCAGCAAAACCCGTGCGGCCGAGATCGAGGCGCGTGAAAAGGTCGAAGAGGTCATCGATTTTCTGGACCTGCAACACCACCGCGACTCGATGGTGGCGGGCCTGCCGTATGGCGTGCGCAAAGTGGTCGAGCTGGCGCGGGCCTTGTGCACCGAGCCGAAATTGCTGCTGCTCGACGAGCCGTCGTCAGGCCTGAATGTCGAAGAAACCGAGGACATGGCGTTCTGGATTTCGGATATCAAAAACGAGCTGGGCATCACCGTGCTCATGGTCGAGCACGACATGAGCCTGGTGTCCAAAGTCTCGGACCGCGTGCTGGCCATGAGCCAGGGCGAAGAACTGGCCACCGGCACGCCCAGCCAGGTGCAAAGCGACCCGGGTGTGATCGAGGCCTATTTGGGCTCGGTGGACGATGTGTCGGGACTGCGCCGCGAAAACTATGTGCCTGGAGGTGCCGCATGAGCGCAGCAAGCCTGAACACAGCGGCAGCGACCGCAGCGGACAACGTGATGCTCAAGCTGCTCAACGTCGAGAGTGCCTACGGCCCGATCAAGGCCATCCGTGGCGTGAGCCTGCAGGTGCGCCAAGGCGAAATCGCCACCGTGCTAGGCTCCAACGGCGCGGGCAAGACCACCATCCTCAAAACCATCAGCGGCATCATCGACCCGCGCAAGGGCTCGATCGAGTTCAAGGGCCAAAGCATCACAGCGCAAGACCCGGCCATCATCGTGCAGCGCGGCCTGATGCATGTGCCCGAAGGGCGCGAGGTGTTTCCGCTGCTGTCGATTCGCGACAACCTGCTCATGGGCGCCTTCACCCGCAAGGACCGCGATGGCGTGGCGCGCGACATGGAAGCCGTGTACAACTACTTCCCCATCCTGCGCGAGCGCGCTGCGCAAGACGCAGGCTTGCTCTCGGGTGGGCAGCAGCAGATGCTGGCGATCAGCCGGGCGCTGATGGCCAACCCCGATCTGATCTTGCTGGACGAACCCAGCTTGGGCCTGTCCCCAAAACTGACCAAGGAAATCTTCGAGATCGTGGTGCGCATCAACCGCGAGCGTGGCACCACCATCTTGCTGGTCGAGCAAAACGCCAACATGGCCCTCAACGCCTCGGACTACGGTTATGTGCTGGAAAACGGCCGCATCGTCATGGAAGACAGCTGCGCCCGTTTGCGTGAAAAGGACGACATCAAGGAGTTCTACTTGGGCATGAAGGAAGAAGGCGTGCGCGCTGACCGCCGCTGGAAAAAGAAGAAAACCTGGAGATAAGACATGAGCCAACTCTGGGACACCTCCGGCATCGCGCCGCAAAAAAATGTCGTCATGGCGGGCGAGACCATCCCCGCCATTTTCTGGAACGCGGTGGCCGCTCGCGGCCCGAATGTCTGGATGCGCCAAAAAGACTTGGGCATCTGGCGCAGCTGGACCTGGAACGAGACCGCACAAGCCGTGCGCGAGATCGGCCACGGCCTGATGGCGCTGGGCTTTGAGGCGCGGCACACCGCCTCCATCCTGTCCAACACCAACATCGAATGGGTGCTGTGCGACCTGGCTGTGCTGAGCGCGGGCGGCGTGTCCAACGGCATTTACCCGACCGACGCGGCCGAGCAGGTGCATTACCTGTGCGAAGACTCGGGCACCCGCGTGCTGTTTGTCGAAGACGATGAGCAGCTCGACAAGGCCCTGGCCGTGCGCGAGACCTTGCCCTTGTTGCAAAAAATCGTCGTCTTCGACATGGACGGTTTGCGCGACTTCCACGACCCTATGGTGATCAGCCTCAAACAGCTGCAAGCCTTGGGCCGCGAACATGCCCAGCAACACCCCGACATGCTCATGCAGCGCAGCGCTGCCTGCAAACCGGAAGATTTGGCCATCTTGGTCTACACCTCGGGCACCACCGGCAAACCCAAGGGCGGCATGCACAGCCACCACGGTTTGGTCTACACCGTGCGCGGCTACAACACCTTGATTGCCCGCGACGAGCGCGACGAGTGCATGTGCTTCTTGCCGCTGTGCCACATCGCCGAGCGCATGGGTGGCGAGTATTTCTCGATGTACACCGGGGCCAAGCTCAACTTTGTCGAGAACCCTGAAACCGTGCCCGAAAACGTGCGCGAAATCGCGCCCACCGTGTTCACCGCCGTGCCCCGTGTGTGGGAAAAGTTCTACTCGGGCGTGATGATCGCGCTCAAGGAAGCGGGCGGCTTACAGCAAGCGGTCTACGGCTGGTCCATTGGCGTGGGCCAGCAAGTGGCCGATTTGGTGCTGGCACAAAAGCCAGTGCCCGCCAGCCTCAAGCTGCGCTTTCATGTGGCGCGTTTGTTGGCGCTCAACAACGTGCGCAAGATGATCGGCATCCACCGCGCACGCTTTTTGGTGACGGGTGCGGCCCCCATTTCCCCGGATCTGGTGCGCTGGTATCTGGCGCTGGGCTTGCCCATGCTCGAAGTCTGGGGCATGACCGAGACCTGCGGTGCATCCACGGGTGTGCCCGCTGACCGGATCAAGCCCGGCTCGATTGGCCCGGCCGCCGAGTACAACGAAATGCGTCTGGACCCGGTGACCAGTGAAATTTTGGTACGCGGCCCCAATGTGTTCATGGGTTACCTGAACCTGCCCGAAAAAACCGCCGAGACCATCGATGCCGATGGTTGGCTGCACACGGGCGACGTGGGCGTGGTGGACGAGGAAGGGTTTTTCCGCATCACCGATCGCATGAAAGACATCATCATCACAGCCGGGGGCAAGAACATCACCCCGAGTGAGCTGGAAAATGAACTGAAATTCTCGCCCTACGTCACCGATGCGGTGGTGATTGGCGACAAGCGGGCTTATTTGACCGTGATCATCATGATCGACCAGGAAAACGTGGAGAAATACGCGCAGGACAACGACGTGCCCTTCTCCAACTACGCCAGCCTCACGCACAGCGCCGAGGTGCAGGCCCTGATCCAGGCCGAAGTGGACCGCGTGAACAAGAAGTTTGCCCGCGTGGAGCAGATCAAGAAATTCTGGCTGCTCGACACCCAACTGACGGCCGAAGACGAAGAACTGACCCCGACCATGAAGCTCAAGCGCAAACTGGTCGAGAACAAATACGCGCCCCAGATCGAGGCGATGTACCGCTGATTCACCTCACCCTTTTCTACAACAGGAGACCTGCAACATGAAAATCAAACTCAGCCTCGTCGCCGCTGCGATGGCCCTGACCGCTGGCGCGGCCATGGCCCAGACGCAAGGCGTGTCCAAAAACGAAGTCGTGCTCGGCTCCATCCAGGATTTGTCGGGCCCGCTGGCCGGCTTTGGCAAGCAGGTGCGCCTGGGCATGATGCTGCGCGTGGACGAAGCCAACGAGCAAGGCGGCATCAATGGCCGCAAGTTCAAGCTGCTGGTCGAAGACTCGGCCTATGACCCCCGCCGCGCCGTGCTGGCCGCACAAAAGCTGGTTAACCAGGACAAGATTTTCGCCATGATCGGCCACATCGGAACCGCGCAAAACATGGCGGCCATGCCTGTTCAGTTCCAGAAGAACGTGATCAACTTCTTCCCCGTCACGGCCGCGCGTGAAATGTACGAGCCCTTCCACAAGCTCAAGTACTCGTTTGCCGCCACCTACTACGACCAGATGCGTCTGGGTGTGCCGATCCTGGTCAAGGAAAAGAACGCCAAGCAAATCTGCGCGATGCACCAGGACGACGAATTCGGTCTGGAAGTGTTCCGCGGTGCCGAGGCTGGCCTCAAAACCATGGGCATGCAGTTCGCGGAAGTCACCACCTACAAGCGCGGCGCGACCGACTTTGCATCGCAGATGCAAAAGCTGGCCTCGTCCAAGTGCGACTTTGTGGTCATGGGCACCATCATCCGTGAAACCATTGGCGGCATTGCCACCGCGCGCCGCTTGGGCTTCAACCCCACTTTCCTGGGTTCGAGTGCAGCTTATACCGACCTGATCCACAAGTTGGGCGGTCCTGCCATGAATGGTTTCTACGCCACCATGTCGACCCAGCACCCCTATCTGGACGAGGCCGCTCAGCCCATCCGTTTCTGGGCCAACAAGTACAAGACCAAGTTCAACGAAGATCCAACCGTGTTCTCGGTTTATGGTTACAACGCCATCGATTCGTTCTTGCGTGCGGTCGAGAAGTCCGGCAACAACGTGACCACCGAAAGCATCATCAAAGCCATGGACACCATGGTGATCCCACCCGATATTTTCGGCACTGGCGAGATGACCTTCACCGCCACCAAGCGCTTGGGCAGCAACGCTTCGCGCATGTCGCAGATCACCGACGGCCGCTGGAAAGTGACCTCGGGCTACTTCAGCGACAAGAAGTAAATCCAGCAGCAACTGCTGCATGAAAAATCGCCAGCACCCGCAAGGATCTGGCGATTTTTTTTTGAAGTTTTTACCCTCAAAAGGGCTGTGATTTGCCCGAGTTGGAGCGTTGGCGTCTGACGGCCACGCGCAGACGCCACCCGAGTTTCACCAGCAAATAAGACAGTGCGCCGCCGCCCACACCAAAAATACCCATACCCAACAACACCGGGGCACCGACTTCTTGCAAACTGCTGGTCCAGCTTGAATTGGGTAAGGCTGGTGCCGGCAGGGTCTCTCCCATGAAAAAATGACCGACCGGATAAGCCAGCCACAGCCAAAAGCCGAAAGTAAGTGGGTTGGTCAGCATGGTCATGACCGCTGCCGCAGGGATGTTGCCACGCCACCAAGTACAGTGGGCTGCGGCGACAAAAGTCTGACCCAAGGGAATCACGAACGCCCAAAAGGTACCAATGGCCACGCCTCTTGCCACCGATTCATGTTGCAAGCGCCACAGATGTGGCTGCAGCAGGTGATGTGCGACTGGACGCAACCAAGTGTGTTGGGCTAGGGATTCGCGGGTGGGCAATGCTTTTTTCAGGGAGGCCCGAAAGTTGTCGAATACAGGCATGACATGTCCAGTGGGTCGATGCAGGCATGTTGCCGATGCTCGGCATTAGAAAACAGAAAGAAAATTCAGTCTGACACTCTTGTTTTTTAGGAATTAAAAGTAATTTTATTCAGTAAAAATAGAGACCTTCAAAAGGACCTGAAGTTCAAGTGGCGAGAAACTATCTGTAAGCCAGTTTATGGCTCGGTCCTGCTGATGTGTGTCTTCAATAACAAAGAGGTATTTCATGGAAACCGTTGCCCCCCTGTGGCTCTGGGCCACCTTTGTGGCCATCGTTCTGGTGTCGCTGTTCGTGGATTTTGTGGTGCTGAAAAAGCAAGGTGCCCACGACATTGGTGTCAAGGAAGCGCTCAATTGGTCGCTGATCTGGATTGCGCTGAGCTTTTTGTTCAACGGGCTGTTCTGGTGGGCCATCAAGGACACCACCGGTTCGGTGGAGCTTGCCAACACCAAATCGCTGGAATTCCTGACCGGTTACCTGATTGAAAAATCATTGGCGGTGGACAACATCTTTGTCTTCCTGATGATCTTCACTTACTTTGCCGTACCCAGCAATTTCCAAAAGCGTGTGCTCATGATCGGCATCATCGGTGCTATCGTGCTGCGCACCATCATGATTTTGGTGGGCGGTTGGTTGCTGTCCGAGTTCCATTGGGTGCTCTATGTGTTCGGTGCTTTCCTGATCCTCACGGGTGTCAAGATGTGGTGGGCTGCTGGCAAAGAACCTGATCTGGAAGACAACCCGGCGCTCAAGTTGTTGCGCAAGGTCTTGCCCGTCAGTAAAAACTACGACGGTGAAAAATTCTGGACCATCGAAAATGGTAAAAAAATCGCCACCCCCTTGTTCATGGTGATCTGTCTGATCGCCTTGACCGATGTGATCTTTGCGGTGGATTCGATCCCGGCAATTTTTGCGATCACTTCAGACCCCTTCATCGTGCTGACCAGCAACGTGTTCGCGATCCTGGGTTTGCGTGCCATGTATTTCTTGCTGGCGGCAGTGGCCAACAAGTTCCACCTGCTCAACTACGGTCTGGCTGTGATCCTGGTGTTCATCGGCACGAAGATGTGCTTGATCGATGTGTTCAAGATTCCAGTGGGTGTCTCGCTGGGTGTGGTGGTTGGCATCTTGGCCGCGACTATGCTGTTGAGTGTGCGGTCGGCCAAAGCCTGACGCGCTGCGCTCTTGAAGAAGCCCCCAGGGTCACAAGCTCTGAGGGCTTTTTCATGTCTAAAGCTGCGGAGTCTGCGAGTCTCAATGGGCTGAGTCGCTGGCTTGCAAGAGCCTTTGCACCAACGGGTGATGCACTTTCTTTTCTGTGCCGATTGCGAAAAAGTTTTCCTTCACGCCTTCGCAGGGACCCAGGCGCTGCACATCGTAGTGCGCCAGCAGCTCGTCGTGCACCCACTCTACGGCAGGGAAAACGCCCATGCCGCTTTCACCAAAGGTCTTGAGCAAGGCGCTGTCTTCGAACTCGCCCACGATGCGTGGACGAATACCGTGTTGTTCAAACCAATGGTCCAGCCGGGCGCGCACAGCGGTGTGGCCAGTGGGCAGCAGCACCGGAACATCGGCCAGGCTGGCCGGAAACTTCTTTTTGGCCGACTTAAAGAGTGCTGCACTGCCATACCAGGACACAGGCGATGAGCCCAGTGCGTGGTTGTAAAGCTTGATGTTGGCGTTGCTGGGCGCAGGACGGTCCGACAACACCACGTCCAGGCGGTGCAAGGCCAGGTCGCCCAGCAGTTCGTCAAACTCGCCTTCGTGGCAGAGTAAGCGCAAATTTGGCTCGCTCATCACGGGCTGCATCAAGCGGCGCACCACCAGCTTGGGCAGACCATCCGATATGCCAGCGGCCAGACGCACGGTGGGCGAGCTGACGGCATCGCGCACTTTGGCGGGTAGATCTTCGCCCAGCTGAAAAATCTGATCGGCTTGCTGCATGGCCGCCATCCCCGCATCGGTCAGCACCAAGCCGCGACCTGCGGGTTTGAGCAAGGCGTAACCCAAAGAGCGCTCCAGTTCGCGCACCTGGGCACTGACGGTTTGCACGGCCATGTCGAGCTTGTCAGCAGCGCGAGTGATGCCGCCCTCCTTGGCCACGACCCAGAAGTAATACAAGTGCTTGTAGTTGAAGGTGGTGCGCATGAGCAGATTTTTTAAGAAGGTTGATCAGGCATTGTCTTCTTTTTCAGAGTGCTTGAGCTGCATAAAGTTCAGACACCTTGCGCCAAGACGGTGCTGCCTTGAATGGCCATTCGCCCTTGTTTGGGGTGGTCCTGCACTGACAAATGACGCAAGGGAATCCACCCACAAGCCAATCACATGCTGCGTCTGTCCAAATTCAAAGGAGTCATCATGAAATGCCCCACTTGCACCGACACACCCCTGGTCATGGCCGAGCGCCAAGGTGTTGAAATTGACTATTGCCCTGCATGCCGGGGCATCTGGCTCGATCGTGGCGAACTGGACAAACTGCTTGACCGCGCCCTTGCAGCCAGCCCTGCGCACGCCGCGCCTGTGCCACATGCGCCCCAGTCGGCTGCGGCTCAACCGCACACACAGGCCTATGGGGATGGGCGTTATGGATTTGGTGACCGCGACGGCTACAAACGCAAGAAATCCTGGCTGCACGACATCTTTGATTGAAGCAGCCCACCGCCAAGCGTGCTTGCACCTCGATGAACAGGCCAAACAACCGCTGAGCTTGCTGAGTGATGTGCGCGGCGTGCTCGCCTGATGCCTCGCTTTTCAGCGGCCAGGAGTGTCCAAGCGCCTTGACACTGAATCAACAGGCCTTGCAGCTCATTTTTGCGGCCGTTTGGCAATGCCCATCATCTTGGCCAAGATGCCCAGCATGACCTCGTCTGCGCCGCCGCCGATCGAGGCCAGGCGCCCATCGCGGTACATGCGCGAGACCTTGTTCTCCCAGGTGAAACCCATGCCGCCCCAGAACTGCAGACAGGTGTCGGGTACGGTGCGGTTCAGGCGACCGGCTTTGAGCTTGGCCATGGTTGCCCACTCGGTCACGTCTTCACCGGCAATGTAGTGTTCGCAAGCCTGGTAGGTCAGCGCGCGCAGGCTCTCGACATCAGCTTTGAGTTCGGCCAGTTTGAACTGCACCCATTGCTGGTCTGCCAGGGTCGAGCCGAAGAGTTTTCTCTCTTGCGCCCATTCCACCGTCCACTGGATGCAGTTGGTCAGCGATTGCAGCGTGCTGGCCGCGCACCACAGGCGTTCTTCCTGGAACTGTTGCATTTGGTAGATGAAACCTTGGCCTTCGGCGCCGATGCGGTAGCGCTGCGGCACGCGCACTTCGTCAAAATAAATCAGCCCGGTGTCGCTGCTGTTCATGCCGATTTTTTTGATCTTTTTGCCCACTTCGATGCCAGGCAGCAACTTGCCGTTTTCCCGCATGGGCACCATGACGAGACTCTTGTTTTTATGGATCGGTCCTTCACCGGTGTTGACCAGCATGCACATCCAGTCGGCTTGCAGGCTGTTGGTGATCCACATCTTCTGGCCGCTGATCACGTAGTCGTCGCCGTCCTTGCGGGCCACGGTCTTGATGCCCGCCACATCGCTGCCCGCACCAGGCTCGCTCACGCCGATACAGCCCACCATGTCACCCGCAATGGCCGGTGCCAAAAATTGCGCCCGCAATTCGTCGCTGCCAAAACGGGCCAGAGCGGGTGTGGCCATGTCGGTCTGCACGCCAATGGCCATGGGGATGCCGCCGCAGTCGATGTGCCCCAGTGCTTCGGCCATGGCCAGGCTGTAGGAGTAGTCGAGGCCCGCACCACCAAAGGCTTCGGGCTTGGTCAGGCCCAGCAGCCCCAAGTCGCCCATCTTTTTGAAGACCTCGTGCGCCGGAAAGATCTCGGCCGCTTCCCACTCGTCCACATGGGGGTTGATCTCGGCTTCGATGAAACGCTTGAGCGTATTCTGGATTTCGCGGTGTTCGTGGGTGTATTGCATGGGGGGTCTCCGTGGGGGGATGGCTTGACTGTTTATGCTGCAGGGGCTGGCGCATCGTCTCGCAGAAACAGCTGCAAAGCCGATTCGGTCAGTTCATCGAGGGTCGCGCGTCGGGTGGGTGAGCTTGGGGCTGTGGCGCTGGGGGCTTCATACCACTGCACCGACCAGTTGAGTGCGCCAAAAATCATGAGTCGGGCCAGGCCCACAGGTGCCCGCAGCTGGCCCTTGTTGTGCAGGGCTTGCAGCACCGGATTCCAGGCCGCTTCGTAGTCGTCCTTGATGCGCGTGATGGTTTGACGCTGTGCGTCGTTCAGCGAACGCCATTCGTACAGCATCACCGGAATGAAATCGCTGTCAGGACCCAGCAGCACATCGAACTGGTTGCGGATCAGGGTGCGCAGTTGTTCACGGGCGCTCAGGTCTTGGCCTTGCGCTGCACAGGCAGCCCTTTGTCGCTCAATGGCTTGCTTCATGCCTTCCACCATCACGGCCAGCAGCAGGTCTTGTTTGTTGCCAAAGTGATAAAAGGGCGAGCCCGGCTGCATGCCCACCTGTGCAGCGATTTCTCTCGTGCTGGTGGCGTCATAACCCTTGAGGTGAAACAGGCGCGCTGCGGCCGCAATGAGCGCTTGGCGGCGGTTGCCGTCGTCGCGCTCGTTCTCGGTCTTGCGGGGGCGACCCCGCGCGCGTTTGGGTTCAGCCAGCTCAGTCATGCTTGCTTATTTGTCATTTGTAGGGGCCAGCCCTGCTGGCGATGAGCGAGCGTGATCCAGGGGTGATCGCTTGCAGGCAAGCTCCTACAAAAAGCCAACATCATGTTCGCTGGCGATGGCACCTTCAACGTCCCGCCAAACCCATGCTGCGCGAGATCACTTCTTTCATGATCTCGTTGGTGCCGCCGTAAATGCGTTGCACGCGGGCGTCGGCATAGGCGCGGGTGATGGGGTATTCCCACATGTAGCCGTAGCCGCCGTGCAGCTGCACACACTCGTCCATCACTTTGCATTGCAGGTCCGAGCACCAGTACTTGGCCATGCTGGCGGTCGCGGTGTCGAGTTTGTCCACGTTGACCAGCTCGCAGCATTTGTCCACAAACACGCGGGCTACCTGCACCTCGGTCTGCAACTCGGCCAGGGTGTAGCGGGTGTTTTGGTAGTTGCCCACGGCCTGGCCAAAAACCTTGCGGTCTTTCACGTACTGCACCGTCCAGTCGATGGCCGCTTGCGCTGCCGCGATGCCGCCAATGGCGATTTGCAGGCGCTCCCAAGGCAGCTGCTCCATCAGGCAAATGAAGCCCTTGCCCTGCATGGCGGTGCCGCCCAGCAGCTGGTCGGCACTGACCTTCACGTTGTCAAAAAACAATTCGGACGTGTCTTGCGCTTTGAGTCCTAGCTTCTTCAAGCGCTTGCCTTTTTCAAAGCCGGGTGTGCCGCGCTCGATCAAGAACAAGCTGGTGCCCTTGGCACCCGCAGCCGGGTCGGTCTTGGCCACCAAAATCACCAGGTCGGCGTGCCAGCCGTTGGTGATGAAGGTCTTGCTGCCGTTGATCAAATACGTGCCGTCCGCTTGCAGCATGGCCGTGGTTTTCACGCCCTGCAGGTCCGAGCCCGCAGCCGGTTCGCTCATGGCAATCGCGCCCACCATCTCGCCGCTGGCCAGCTTGGGCAGGTACTTTTGCTTTTGTGCTTCGGTGCCGTAATGCAGGATGTAGGGGGCCACGATCTCGCTGTGCAGGCCGTAGCCGATGCCGGTAAAGCCTGCGCGTGAGAGTTCCTCCATCTGCACCACCGAATACAGCTTGTCGGCATCCGAGCCGCCATAGGCCTCGGGCAGGGTCATGCACAAAAAGCCGTTTTCACCGGCCTTGTCCCAGACGGCGCGGTCCACATAGCCTTGTTCTTCCCAGGCGTCGTGGTGGGGGGCGATTTCCTTGTCCATGAAGCGGCGAAAGCTGTCGCGAAAAGCTTCGTGGTCGGCGGAAAACAGTGTGCGTTCAATCATGGTGTCACCTTCAAGACTTGGGGGTTGGTATTTTTACAAAGCGTTTGCTTGGTAAAAGTCTATACTGAAAGGCAAACCTCACAACAGCGGGCTAACCCCCAAATGACCCCTAGGAGACAGCATGAGCGAAGCATTTGTTTATGACGCCATACGCACACCGCGTGGCAAAGGCAAAAAAGACGGCAGCCTGCACGAAGTCAAGCCGATCAGTCTTTTGAGCGGCGTCCTGCGCGAGCTGCAAAGCCGCAACCAGTTCGACACCGCTGCGGTGGACGATGTGGTCATGGGCGTGGTCTCGCCCATTGGCGAGCAGGGCTCGGTCATCCCCAAAGTGGCGGCGCTGGCGGCCGGTTGGGACTGGCGCTGCTCGGGCGTGCAGCTCAACCGTTTTTGCGCCTCGGGCCTGGAAGCGGTCAACATGGCCGCCATGAAAGTGCGCAGCGGCTGGGAAGACCTGGTCGTGGCCGGTGGCGTTGAAAGCATGAGCCGCGTGCCGATTGGTGCGGACGGCGGCGCTTGGGCGCAAGACCCCGAAACCAACAGCGCCACGCTGTTTGTGCCCCAAGGCATTGGCGCCGACTTGATCGCCACCATGAGTGGCTTCAGCCGCCACGATGTGGACGCCTTCGCGGTCGAGTCGCAAAGGCGCGCCACGGCTGCGCGTGCTGCGGGCTACTTCGATGGCTCGGTGGTGCCGGTCAAAGACAAGCTCGGTCAGGTCATCCTGGCGCAAGACGAATTCATCAAACCCAGCACCACGGTGGAAACGCTGGCCGGCCTCAAAGCCTCGTTTGAACAGCTGGGCAACATGGGCTTTGACGCGGTGGCTTTGCAGCGCTACCCACAGGTCGAGCGCATCCACCATGTGCACCACGCGGGCAACTCGTCCGGCATCGTGGACGGCGCAGCCGCCGTGTTGATCGGGTCCGAGGCCGCAGGCAAAACCCACGGCCTGACACCGCGTGCGCGCATCGTGTCCGTGGCTTTGTCCGGGGCCGATCCGACCATCATGCTGACGGGCCCCATGCCAGCGGCCCGCAAGGCGCTGGCCAAGGCGGGCCTGACGATTGACCAGATCGATTTGTTCGAGGTGAACGAAGCCTTTGCCGCTGTGCCCATGAAGTTCATGCAAGAGATGCATGTCCCGCACGACAAAGTGAACGTGAACGGCGGTGCCATTGCCATGGGCCACCCCTTGGGCGCCACGGGCGCGATGATCATTGGCATCCTGATCGACGAGCTGCACCGCCGCAAGTTGCGGTACGGCATGGCCACTTTGTGTGTGGGCGGCGGCATGGGCATCGCCACCATCGTTGAACGCGTTTGACCGGGGAGACACCATCATGATTTTGAAAACACTGCGCTACGAACTGGCGGACGGCATCGCCACCATCACCTTTGACGAGCAGGGCTCGCCGGTCAACACCATGTGCCTGCAATGGCAGGCCGATCTGGCCCAGGCGGCCGAGCAAGTGCTCCAAGACAAAGCCCAGATCAAGGGCGTCATCCTGGCCTCGGCCAAGTCGACCTTCTTTGCGGGGGCCGACCTCAAGGGCGTGATGCGCTCGCAAGCCTCGGACGGCCCGCGTGTCTTTGCCGAGATCGAAGGCATCAAGAAAAGCTTCCGCACCATTGAAACCCTGGGCGTGCCCGTGGTCAGCTGCCTGAATGGTACGGCGCTGGGCGGCGGCTGGGAAGTGGCGCTGATCGGCCACCACCGCATCGCCACCGCCAACCCCAAAACGCAGTTTGGTCTGCCCGAAGTCACGCTGGGCTTGATTCCCGGTGGCGGCGGCATCACCAAGATGACGCGCCAGCTGGGCCTGCTGGCCGCGCAGCCCTATGTGCTGGAGAGCAAACTCTTTGGCCCCGAAGAAGCGCAAAAACTGGGCCTGGTGCACGAGATCGTGGCCAGCGACGACCAGCTGCGCCCCCGCGCTTTGGCGCACATTGCCGCAAGCCAAGGCCAGCCCGAAGCCGCCCAACACCTGTGGGACCGCAAAGACTACAAAATGCCCGGCGGCACGCCCAGCAACCCCAAGATCGCGGGCATGCTGAGTGTGGCCCCGGCCGTGCTCAAACAAAAAACACGCGGCCTGTACCCCGCACCCGAAGCGGCGCTGGCCGCCATGGTCGAAGGCGCCATGGTGGACTTTGACACCGCCATGCGCATTGAAAGCCGTTACCTCGCAGGTCTCATGACCAGCCAGGTGGCGCGCAACATGATCAACACCTTCTTCTTCAACATGAACAGCATCAAGGGCGGCCAAAGCCGCCCCAAGGCTGCACCGCGCTACAAGCCCCAAAAAGTGGGCATCTTGGGCGCAGGCATGATGGGTTCGGGCATTGCGTATTCGCAAGCCAGCCGGGGCATCGCCACGGTGCTCAAAGATGTGAGCTTGGAAGCCGCAGAAAAAGGCAAGGCCTACAGCCACAAGCTCACGCAAAAACGCGTGGACAAAGGCCGCATGGCGGTTGAGAAACAAGCGGCCTTGTTGTCGTTGATTCAGCCCACAGCCAGCGCTGCAGACCTGAAGGGCTGCGACCTGATCATCGAGGCCGTGTTTGAAAACCGCGAACTCAAAGCCCGTGTCACGCAAGAGGCCGAGCCCATGCTGGCCGAAGGTGGCTTCTTTGCCAGCAACACCTCGACCTTGCCCATCAGCGGCTTGGCCACTGCCAGCGCCAAGCCCGAGAAATTCGTGGGCATCCACTTCTTCAGCCCCGTGGACAAGATGCAGTTGGTGGAGATCATTCGTGGTGCGCAGACCGACGACGAAACCATCGCCCGTGCATACGACTACGTGCAGGCGCTGGGCAAGCTGCCGATTGTGGTGAACGACTCGCGCGGCTTTTACACCAGCCGCACCTTCGGCACCTTTGTGATGGAAGGCGCGGCCATGCTGGGCGAGGGCATCCCTGCCCCCGTGATCGAGAACCTGGCCATGCAAGTGGGCATGCCCGTGGGGCCGCTGGCCGTGCTGGACGAAACGGCGCTGTCGCTGTCTGTGCATGTGCTGGACCAAACCCGAGAAGACTTTGCCAAAGAAGGCAAAACCCACACCGCCACGCCCGGCGAGCTGCTGGTCGAGCGCATGGTCAAAGAACTCAAACGCCCCGGCCGCGCCGCAGGCGGTGGTTTTTACGACTACCCCACTGGCCAGAAAAAGACGCTGTGGCCTGAACTGAAAACCCGCTTTGAAAAAGCCGACGTGGCCTATAGCCAGCAAGACATCAAAGACCGCCTGCTGTACCGCCAAGCCGTGGAAACCGCCCGCTGCCTGCAAGAAGGCGTGCTGACCTCGGTGCACGACGGCAACATCGGCTCGATCTTCGGCATCGGCTTTCCGGCCTGGACCGGTGGCGCGCTGCAGTTCATCTATGGCCAAGGCGTGGATGCGTTTGCCAAGCGCTGTGCTGAATTGGCGGCACTCTATGGCGCGGGGTTTGTGCTGACAGCGGATGTGATCGCGGACTTGAAGCAGCATCAGCCGGTGTATTAACGGGCAGGCCCGAGATACCCGCCTTTAGACATCAACGCAACACCCAGGTGACTGGGTGGCTGAATTTATCCTGGTCGCTACATGGCGTACACACCCACCCGGTGCAGATGGGCTGGTCCGGGTCTCCGCCCAGAAAATCAACGATCACTTCTTGTACGATGCGCGGCACTTGCATGGCGCCCAGCTGGTTACCGGCCCAGGCGGCAGACACGCGCACCCAGCAGCTGCTGATGTGGTTCTTGGCGCCGTAGCGGTCCCAGGGAAACTGCATTTCAAAGCGCAGAAAGGTACGCGATCAGATCCTTCGCTCGCAGGTGTGCAGCACTTGAAACCTGCTGGCGCAAGGCAACAACTCAGGCGATCTTTTCAAACCCCGCCTCACAAGCCACCATCAGCCGCCACTTGACCTGCAACTGCGCACCTTCGCCCTCGGCCAGCACCGGGGCCAGTTGCACCGCGAACTGGGGCAGGTTTTGGCCTGACGGCACAAAGGCCTGACGCCGCCAGCTCTCGCCTGCCAGCGTGCCGTTGAAGACCTGGGCCAGCGGGTGCTCGGTGTTCGTCACCTCGGGCTGCCAGATGCCGCTGGTGGGGCAGCTTTGCCCGTCGGCGCAGCGGGTGTCTGTGGCTTGGGCGATGGCTTGCACCAGCCCGGCGCTGGCCAGGTGGTCTTGCAGGGGCGTGACCGCTTGCGCACGGCCCACATAACGCCAGTAGACCAAACGGTGATCGCCTTCTTGCGCAAAGTAGTGGTTCATGTTCCAGGCATCGGCAGTGCGCAGGTCCAGTGGCTCGCCAGCGCGGTAGTGCAGTGGGGGCACACCGGCCATGGCGCGCATGCGCAGCGATTCGTACTCGCCTGGCGGGATGCCGCCAGCCGGGCGAGATTGCGGGTGTGTGGCCCAGATGTGCAGGGGCTGGTAGTAGCCTTCGAATGCGGCCATGGACAAGCCGGTGCGCACACCGGGGGCTGAGAGGATGTCTTTGTAGCCCATGATGGGCTTCTCGGCCCACTGGCTGCGGTCAGCGGGTATGACCAGGCTGTGGCCTTCGGGGATGTGGGCGCGGCCTGGTTCGTTGGCGGCGGGTTGCCGGGGCAGCTTGGGCGTGACGCGCACGGCTTGCGCAGCGCGGATGAGGCCGTCCACATCGGCCATGTTCCAGTGCGGCAGCTTGGCGGGCGGCAGGGGCAGCACGCGGTCCAGGTTGGGGAAACGCAGGTCGGGGTTGTTGTAGAGGGCTTTAGTAAATTCAATGTAGCGCTTGGCTCGTGCTTTATCGATGAATGCAGAGCCCACCAAAGGGGCGCCTTGGTCGAAGGAAGAAAACAAATATCCCGCCGCATCTTCGCTGCCGAACTTGACGCCATCGTGCAGCACTTGCAGGGCGTAGCGGTATTGCTCTTCGGGGGTTTTGAAGCGGGGCAGGCGCCTAGATGAGTCGGCTGCAACATCTAACTTTAGCCCTAGCAAATGACTGGCTTCACCATGTCCTTGAGCATGCGCACATTCAAGCAGTTGGAACATCAGGGGCATGTTGGCCCACTCAGCCACATTCGGCTTTTCCTGTTCGCGCTCAGCAAAACCCATCACCTTCGCCAAGCGCGTCTGTGCCAGCGGGCTGCCCAGATCGGCGGCCAGCTCCCACATGGCCCAGGCGCGGCTGGTGTCGATCCTGGGCAAGCCATAGCCTTCGTCCCAGAATACCCCCATCCAGAAGAAGGCATCGGCTACGCCTTGGCGCATCAGCGCCTCCATGCCCTTCAGCACGATTTCGGGCTCTGGCGCGGGTACCTTGAACTGGCCTTTCTCGCTGTTGATGCCCTGGCCGCTGCGGGCCACTTGCAGCAGCATGAGCGCAGCTTTCCAGTGGCCTTGGGCTGCCGCTTGTTGCCACAGCTGCATGGACCGAGGCCAGTTGCGCTCGTTGGGCCAAAGCGCCGGGCTGCTCAGTTGCAGAGCCTCTTCGTGCAGAGCTTGCGCGGCAGGGGTGAGTTTGGGCGCGTGCTCGGCCTGCATGCGACAGGTGAAACCCTCTGCATCACGGTGCGGGTCAAAGGCCTTGAGGTGGATGTTGCGCGGCAACACGTCTTTCTCGGCCAGCAAGGCCAGGTCAGATTGGGCGGTGAAGGGCTGGGCGTAGGCGGTGGGCAGCATGAGGCGGTAAACAGCAAACAGAATGAGGAACACCGAGGCGAAGAAGACCACGGGGACGATGGCAGGGTGCAGGCGGCGGGGGGCGGTCATGGGCGCTCTCTTTCAGCCGTAACGATGAAACGCCACGCGTTTGTCTTCGAATTGGGCGAGGTGGCCTTGGATTTTTGCTGCGTTCTTTTGGAGTATCGCCTCCGCATTTGCTTTGGCGAGCTTTTTCCAATTTTCAAAAATCTCAACCATTTCATCTGACTTGGGCGTTCCCACTCCACCATCAAATTGACCATCTGTCTGCATCCCCCACACCCTTTGCCGCAAGGCCCGGGTGTGCGCAATCGAGTCGGTCGCCACATTGATTTCGCTGTCAGCCGACATGCTGCGCAGGTTCAGGTTGGCGCTGCCCAGCGTCATGAAGCAATCGTCCACCATCAACAGTTTGCTGTGGATGTAGATGTCACGCGCCACGCCCAGCGCCTTGTTGCCGCTTTGGTTGGGGGCCACCATGTTGCAGACCAGCACCTTCAGGCCCAAGCTCTTGCCGTCTTGCATGAGCACGCCTTCCTTGTTGAGGCTGGGTTCTTTGACCTTGTGTGCGTCTTGCGCCACGGTGCCCAGGCCGCCCACAGGCCGGGGCCCCAGCACTTGCCATGCGCTGCGCTTTTTGTCGGGGGGGAGCGCGTTGTAACGTTCATCCCAGACCTGTTGATCGGCATGGGCCTTTTCTTGTGCGTCGTACATCGCTTTTTGCCCTGGCATTGCGTTCGCTTGCCCCAGGCTCTTGAACGTGTCATACGTGCGCGGCACCATGCCATCGTCTTCTGGCTTGGGGATCACAGCCAGCAGGTGCAACAGCCGCGCATCTTTGCTCGCTTTTCCTGCCGCTTGCGTCCACTCCATGAACGCTTGTCGGTTGGCCTTCAGGTGCCTGGCCCACTCTTCGTAGAAAAAATATTGGTTTTCCAGATAGATGTAGTTGCGAGCAAAGCTGGTGGCTTGGAAGTAGGCGTGCTTGATGGATTTGTCAAAAGCCCAGGCTTTTTCTGCATCGGTGTAGCCTTCCTCGGGCTGCGTGCGCAACACCTGCAAACGCAAGGCCTGCGCATCTTTGCCCGTTTTGGCCAGGCGCTTGGGTTGCAGGCTAGCGTTCAGGTCCGCGCTTCGCACTGCTTGATGGCGGGCGTTGCTGGCTGCTGCCAGCTTGGGCAGCAGTTGCGCTCGGTTCCAAGCAGCACAAAAGTTTTTGTTCACATCAACCAATGCAGCCCCTTCTATGCGTAGCGCGTAGTCCTGCAGTGGCTTTCGGCTGATTGGTTGCCCCCGCTTGGCTGCAGCCTTGGCGGCATCGTCGCTCTTGCCTTCGTGGTCTGTTTCACGTGCGGGATCATCAGCTTGGTGCTTTAGGGTGTCCCAATAGTCACTCACGCTGTTTAAACCCATGATGTAACCCACAGCATGACTGCCGTCTTCATGCGCGTAGTCAATCAAAATGGGCTTTTGGTGGTGGGTGGCGTTGTCCTCGATCAGCATTTGCTCTGACACCAAACCGCCATGGGTGCTGGCCGTTGCTTGCGGCTTATCGGCCTCGTCAGCCACGCTGGATTTCACTTTGGCGCTTATGCCATCGCGGCAGCGCACCTCCAGGTTGGGAATCTGTCCGCTGGTAGCCTCACGCCACCACTTGGTGCAATAGTCCTGTCGTTGCTCTTGGACTGAGGATGTTACTTTGGCTGGGCCAGCAAAGCTGGGGTAGCACATCGCACCAGCGGCCATGGTTTGCGTGGTAGACAGCATTTCTTGGCTGGTCCGATTGATGACACCTCCCACCAGAAACTCTGCCGTGTTAACGTAACCGACCAGTGAATTTTGCTTGGCTGAACCTTTGGGGTTGTACCAAACCAGCAAACGCACTTTGACACCCTGCGCCGCTTTGCGCCTGAGCAGTTCACCGTAGGGCTCACCATTGGCCCACGGATAGGCAGTTAGACACTGTTTGCGCACCAAGGCCATGCCGGGATCAAAACCCCAGCACACCAAATCGATGCTTTCGCAAGCCGCTTCAATATCGGCTGCAATGGCTGCAAAACCCTCTTGACCGCCAATGAAGGCTTGCAAAGTGTTGCCAGTGCGAATGGGGTGACTTTGACTTTTTTCCAGCAACCACTGAAAGGAGCAAGTGGCTGTACGCCCTTGCAAGTCGATGTGTACGGTCTGCGGGTTTTGCGTCTTGAGCAGGTCGGGGGCAGGTTTGGCCATAAGTCGTTCTCCATGGATCTTTCGGTGAATTGGGCTGGCTCGGCTCAGTTTTGGGGCGGCGCACTTTGCTGCATCCGCTGGCCCTGATTGCTTGCGGTTTGGGCTGGGTTTTGCAAGCTTTTTGAAACCGGCACATCAAATACGGCACCACTGCTCAAGCGAACTTGGTAACGCTGAGTGCCGTCGGTATGTTTTTTGACCAAGACTCGCCCCCATTCATCGGTCACACCCCGCGCCACCACCGAACCATCGCGCAGCAGTTCATAGGGCTCACCTTCTTGCAAACTACCGCCCAACGCATTGGCTTGCGTTGACAGATTCAGCCACAACTCCTCTGTCAAAGGCATCACCGGCGGCACTTGCAGCTGCACCGGCGCATTGGCCGGCCCATTCATGCCATGGCTTGCCGCATGCGCTGTCCAGCTGCCGCTGGTGCCTTCTTCGATGCCGCTGGCGTTCCAGCGGCGGTAGCTGCCGCCGCCGTTCATTTGCACTTCTTCTTTGGCGTTGATCTCGATGCTGTTGGCCGTGTGGGTGATGTCCAGCTTGGCCAGCAAATGGATGTTTTGGCTGAGTGATTTGATTTCTACATCGGCCCCAACGGCGATGAGTTTCATGCCCGCTTTGTAGGCAAACAGCCGGATCGCCTCTTTGGCGCTGACGAGCAGGCTCTTGCCCGCGCTCACACTGGTGTGCCCGCCGCTGGTGATGGCGTGGTGCTGGCCGCTGTGCTGGTGCGTGCTTTGCGGTGTGGTGCTCTCGATGCCCGCTGGGCTGGACAGGATCAGGTGGGGTTCTTGCAGTTCAGGGAATTTGCCTTCTGTTTTGCCGTCCCCTGCAATGGCTTTGTTTTGCAATTCAATGGCTTTGGCTACGTCGCCTTGGTCGCCTTCTTCCTGCGCTTGGTATTGCAGCGCCAAGTCGCCCAGACTGTCGTGCTGGCTTTGCCCTTGCGCCAGCCGCGCTGTGGTCTCGCTCAGGTCGGTGATGTGGCCATTGGCGTTGGGTCGGCCCTCGGTGCTGATGAGCAGGCCGTCTTTGGCTCTGACTGCGCCGTGTCCGTCGGTGCGCAGCTCAAAGCCTTCGCCACGGTGGTCTTTGCGGCCCGCATTGTCTTCGATGCGCGTGATGTGCCCCAGGCTCAAGCTGCTGTGCTGGTGGTCGCTCTTGATTTGCGCCTGGATCTTTTGTTCGGTGTCGTCCAGCACCAAGTGGTTGGACCTGCCCGCTGCGCTGTTGCCTCCGCCGGGCTTGAGCTCGCGGCTTCTGAAGCCGCTGAGCGCTTGCTGCGCAGGCAGCGCCCAAGGCGGCGTGTTCATCTGGTTGTAGACCCGCCCGGTGCAAATGGGCTGGTCCGGGTCGCCCCCCAGAAAGTCCACGATCACTTCTTGCCCGATGCGCGGCACGTGCATGGCACCCAGTTGGTTACCCGCCCAAGCGGCAGACACCCGCACCCAGCAGCTGCTGTTGTGGTTCTTGGCGCCATAGCGGTCCCACGGAAACTGAACTTTGATGCGCCCTAAAGGATCGGTGTAGATGTCGCTTTGTGCGGTGTCGGCGTCTGGCCCGCAGACCAGGGCCGTCTCGGGGCCGTGGGTGTGGGGTTTGGGCTGAATACCTTCGGGGCGCAGCAGCTCGGTGGTGGGCTGCACTTCAAAGCGCACGTCGATGCGCCATTGGCCAGACAGGCGTTGGGCGTCTGACAGGCCTTGCGGGATGAGTGCTTGGCCGATGTTGTTCTTGTTGCTACTGTTATCCCGCGCCGTGTCTTCGCTGACGTTTTCGATGACGGTGTGGGTGGACAGGGTCAGGTATTCGATGTTGGCCGCGTCTTGCGGGTGTTTGTGCAGGGCAAAGGTGTGGCCCGTGGCGATGCCGCGCACATGACCTGCGCCGCTGGCGCGTTGGCCTGCCTGGCGCAGTGCTTGCATGCGCAGGCGTGCCAGGTGTTGGCCTTGGGGCTCGGTTTGGTTGGCCTGGGCGGTATCAGAGCCTTTGTTTTCTTGTGCGTAGTCGCTGCCCGGCAGGCTGCCGCTGGCGGTGCTGCCGATGCCGCTGTCATTCCCAGGTGCTTGGCCTGTGCGCACTTTGCCCCCGCGCCACAAGTACACCTCTTGGTTGGCCTGGCCAGTGGCGCGGGGCTGGGCTTGGCTTGCGCCCAGGGCCACTTTGGGGCGGGTGTAGTCGTATTCGCGGCTGGCGTATTGGCCTGCTGTGAGCCGCTCGGTGGGGGTGAAGGCGTGGATGTATTCCTCGTCCACCTTGTGGCCAGGGGGGTAGTAGGCAATGCGGTGGTAAGCGCTGTCGCTCTGGTCCTTTTGCAGGGGGCTGAAGGCACCGTTGTGGTCACTCAAGATGAGGCGGTGCACGCCGCCCGAGTGCTCAAAGTGGAAGTTGATGCCCCACTCTTGCATGAGGCGGGTGATGAATTCAAAGTCGGTTTCGTTGTACTGCACGCAGTAGTCGCGGGCCGGATACGTCTCGATCAACCGCACTTCTGTGGCAAAGGCGTAGTCAGAGAGGACGGCGCGGATGACTTCAACCGGGGTTTGGTCTTGGAAGACTTTGCAGTCACTGGTCAGCGTGGCCAGGTGCAGCCAGGGGCGCAGGGTGAGCGCGTACAGTGCGTGCCGGCTGTCCGTGCCCAGGTGGCGGGCGGCGGTGATGAGGCCAGACAGTTCGCGAACGCCTGCGCCTTGGTTGGCTGCGCCCAAGTTGCCCGCCAGACCGGCCACAAAGCTGCCGTGGCCGTCCAGTGCGATGGCGCAAGTGATCTCGCGCCCGACCATGTCGTGCAGGGGGAAGTTGCTGGCGTCGTTGGCGGCAAACTGCAAGGCGTCTGGGCTTTGCAGGATGAGGGTGTACTCAAAGAGGGAGTTGACGGCCTCATGGCCCGAGAGCTTCAGGGGCACCAAGGCGGCAGCACCTGCCACTTGGGGGATGGCCGGGCTGGTGACGGTGAGGACTTTGGGGGATGGGTTGAAATTGGGCATATCGAATCTGCAAACCAGAACGGAATGCAAGATTAGATACCAAAGTAAACACAAAAAAAGGCCAAAATTTCAAAGAATCAAGTCACGGGGATAAAAGTACTGGGAAATGAACCTTTGCAGGAATGGCCGAGAAATTTCAGATCGAGTAAGACAGTACATGTAACAGAACAGCCCCTCAAATCAACCGCTGCTGCAACGAAGCCTCACCAAGTGGCCGCAGCCGTGCAAAGTCCAGCAGTTCCGCCAGCCTTGCCTTCTTTGTTTGCCACTCATACACCGCAGCCTCACCCAGCAGCACGTAATGCCATGGCGGTCCGCCGCGTTGTTCTTCTGTGAGATTGTTGATGCGTTCGCACCAAGCCAGCGCGGCTTTCAGTTTGCGTTGCACGTTGGGGTGGATGGTTTGTTCCTGGCCTTTGGTTTCGACCAGATACACCGCGCCAGCGGTGCGCACCAGAAAGTCGGGTGAATAGAAGGCGGGCAGGCCGTCGTCTTTTACGTAGCGCAAGCGTGCAAAGGTGTGGCGGTTTTCGCTGATCTTGCAAAACGCCAGCACTTGTGTGTCGGCTTGTGCCCAGTGGATGAAGGCGCGTTCCAGCCCGCCGTTGCGGCTGGGCCAGCCTAGTCGGGTGTAGATGCATTTGGACACTTCCAGCGATGCACTTTCGCGCACCATGATTTTGGGCACTTCGCTCAAATGGCGCAGATGCACTTCGGTCTGGCCTGTGGTGTGTTTTTCTTCCGATTCAAGCAAACCGACGGCAAACACTTTGGTGATGTGGTCCACCACGGGCTGCAACAGCAGCAAGCGCCAGTTTTCATCTTCCAGCGGGTTGAAGGTGCCCGCAAACAGTTGCGTCCAGACGTAGTCGTCAATCCAGCCCGTCAGCTCGGCGGTGTTCACTTGCAGATAGGGCTTGGCCAGGTGCGTGGCAATCTTGTTGCCTTTGGGCAGTGGCTCACTCAGCGCCTGGCTGATGCGCCGCGTCAGGCGCGACAGGTAATCGTTGTAGCCGCTCACGTTCATCACCGCGCCGTCCACCCGGTAGTCGCCAAACAGCGTGGCGCTTTGCAGGTCTTGCGAGACAAAGGTGTCGCCCTTGCCCAGCATGCCCTTGAGCTGGTCCGCCGTCATGGCTGTGAAGGCGGGCAGGGCGGTCACGTCGATCTGGTTATGGTCGCGCAGCTCGTCGGCTTCTTGCAGGATGAACGGAATGCCGAAGTCAAAGGCTTCAAAGTCTTCGCGCAACTCAGCGGCGATCACGTCGCCAGTGGCCGATCTGCCGTCACCGTCGTCATCGCCTGTGGTGCCCGCCAGGCCTTCGTTGATCAGCTCGTCATAGAAAGACTGAAACGCCGGGTGCTCCACGATGGACAGCACATCGAGCAAGCTGCCGGGTTCTTTGCTGGCCTCGATCAGTTCGCGGTTTTCGCGTTTGATGTCGTTGTATTCCGCATCGCGCCACATCAGGCGTAAGCCACGCCCAATGGTTTGCTCCAGCAAAATCTGCGCTTGGCTGGAGCGCAGCGGGACGATGACGCAGATGTTATTCACGTCAAAGCCTTCGCGCAGCATCAGCACGCTCACGATCACACGCGGGGTTGCGTGGTGGTCCACGCTGAACAGGCGCTCGCGCACAGGGGCCCAGTCTTTTTCACCCAGCTCGGCCTTTTTGCCCGAGTCGATGGTCATCACCTCGTCTTCGTTCAGGCCTTCCTGGTCGCGCAAGAACTCGGCCACCAGCGGCGACACGGTGGTGTCTTCACAGACCACCAGCATCTTGGGGTGGCGTTGCGGATCAATAGCCGCAAAGTCTTTTTCGAGCTTGCGCAGCTTGGCCAAGCCTGCCCGCAGCATCACGCGCTGGCCTTCGCTCAGGGCGGGGTTACCCGATTCGTCGCGTTCGGCTTTGAACTCCAGCGGCAATGCGCCGATTTCCTTGCGGCGGTCCAGCACCAGCGACTTGACCAGCCCGGCACGCATGGCGCTTTTGAGGTCGAAGTCGGTCACGATGTGCGGAAAGAACACCTTGCGTTTGTTCTTGCCCGAGCCCACGTCGTTGTAAGGCGTGGCCGAAAAGTCCACCTGCACAAAGCGGCGGCCTTTGGTCTGGGCGATGCGGCTTAGGCTTTTTTGCCATTCCACTTCTGTTGTCTCGCCTTCACGTTTGAACTCGTGGATGTGGTGCGCTTCGTCGTTGAAGACCATCAGCTCGGGCAGCTGGGCCAAAAACTCCAGCACATTGCCGCGTGCATAGCGGCGGTCCAATACATCCAAGCTGTTGCCTGTGGCACGTCCTGGCGTCAGCGGCAGCACTTGGGCCACCACGTCTTGCGGGGCCATGGGCGCGCCAAGCGTTTCGACTTCTTCGATGTCTTCCGTCACATCGCCACCTTCGGCCAGCAGGTGCCAATTGGTGATGGCGATCATGCCGTTGCCAGTGGCTTTGAGGCCGATCTCGTTTTTGCTGCACACATTGCCGCGCACAAAGGCAAACACCGATTCGCGGTGCGCCTCGGGGATGAACAGGTCGGCAAACTTGGCCATGTCCGAACTGGCGAAGTCACGCGAGCCATTGCCCCCTGGAATGAGCTTGCCGCAAAACGCATCGAGCAAGCGCTCATAAACAATCAGGCCCGGCGCCACCACCATGAACTGACGGGTAAAACGTGGGTCGTCAATCCCTTCGGCCAGTGCAGCGGTTTTGTTGAGCAGCTGCCAGATCATCAGCGCTTGCAACACCCAGGTCTTGCCCGTGCCCGTGGCCATCTTCAGGCAGTACTTGGGGTGGCCGTGTTTGTCGGCAGACACTTCGGCAAGGCGCGTGCCCGTCAGCAGCGCATCGGGGGCAGCGGCGCGGTACAAGTCCAACAGCGTCCAGCGCTCAAGGTCAGCGCCCAGCACCTCGTGCGCCACGATGGCGTTCAAGATGGCCTGCTTTTGTCCGGCGTGAAAGTTCAGGCCGCCTCGGGCCATCACCATGTCTTCGCCAAACCACCAGGCCAGCAAGTCGGCCGTGGTGGTGGTGACCAGTTCCAGAATTTCTGCTGCACCCGATTCCAGTCCCAGGCATAGCTGATTGGTTTTGGCGGTCAGGCCTGCGGCCAGGGCCAATTGGTCATCGGCTTTGTGGGTCGTGCTGCTCATGCGGCCTCCACAGTGGTCACCACTTCGGCTTCAAAACCAAACACATCGACCACGCGCACGCACACCTTGCGAGCCCCGGCTTTTGCAGGAACGCTCACCTGCGCCTGAGTGACCACGCGCAACACATCGGCATCGTTGGCGGTGTTGCCCCGGTAGTCTTGCCAGACCGAGCGGAACACCTTGCCGTCGTAGTCTGGGTCCACCGCCCAATACTCGATCAGGGCCAGCGGCTCCTTGTTGGCCACTTGCTGCAAGGCTTGGCGGTTGGCGTCGTCCAGATTGATGGCTTCGGGCGAGAGCAGCACATAGTTTTTGAGCTTGACGGTGAGTGTTTCGGTCGGGGTTTCATCGCCTGCACTGGATGACACCATGCGTGTGATCGGCTCAATGGTTAGGTATTGCAATGACGAGAAACGTACTTGGCCGCGCAGCTTGTCGATGCCGCCTTTCTTCTTGAGCCGGTCCATCAGGTCCGGTGGGATGACCAGCACTTCGAGGCGGCTGTCGTTGAGCGCGGTGATGGTTTCGCCAATTGATGGCTCAAAGTTCCAGCCCAGCACCACCACACGGTCCCAACCGCCCATGAGGTTGTCGCGCTGTGCGATGGCCTTTTTGAGTGTGGCCATGCCGGTGAGCTTGTTTGGCGAGTCGGCCAGCACCAGGGTTTTACTGCCCCGGCCAGCGCCGAGTGCCATGCCTGCGATTTGCCCAAGGTTGCGCTGCGGGTTCACATCGGGTGGCAGGGGCAGGGCACCGTAGAGCGACAACACAATTTGTGACAAATCACCGATGCGGAAATCGCGGCCTAAAGTGGCTTTGGCTGCTTCGACTTGGTAGTCGCCAATGGCCTGGTAAAGGAAGGGCTTGGCCTCTTGGTCGATCAGGCGTTTGCGCATGATCATGCAGGCGGGTTTGCCGAGATCGGTGGTGATCCAGCGGCGGCCTAGTTTTTCTGCCGCAGCTGCAGTGGTGCCAGATCCTCCATTGAAATCAGCGACGATTCCGTTATCAGGACACGAAGATCGGATGATTCTTTCAAGAAGTTTCTCAGGCTTTTGGGTTCCATAGTTGAGACTTTGTCCTGAACCGCCCGCAACGTACGAGATATCTGTCCAAATGTCGCTAAGTGGTACCCCGGGAAGCTCGTCTAAAAAAACGATCTTGCAACGTTTGATTGGGAGTCCATTACGCCCCAGTTTGATTCGTCCATGACTGCCGGGCACCGCCGTTTGAGGTGCGTTCCAAAGCACCTCCATTTTTTCAGCGTTGGTCCTCCATCTTGCGGATGTTCCGTGGAAGTCGAACAATTCCATCCTTCCTTGTGGATCGAGCATGTTTTCCGATTTCCAAAACCTTCCGTCTGGTAGTTCATTCCATTCAGCGTCTATGTATTCTTTTGAATATGGAAGGTATTGTTTTTCGAATGGATAGTTGCTGCTCTTTGTGAAAAAGAAAATTGAGTCTTTTGTCCGACCAAATTTTCCGGTTGTGTCATTGTGTGATGCTGTCCTTTGCCATGTAATTTCATTTTGAAAATGTTCTTTGCCAAACACCTCATCCAAGACCAGCTTCACGTAATGCCCCACATGCCAGTCCAGATGCACGTAGATGGACCCGGTATCGGCCATCAGTTCACGCATCAGGATCAGGCGTGGCGTGATCATTGCGAGGTATGAGGCAGTGCCGTCGCTCCAGGTGTCTGAATAGGCGAACTGCTCGATGACCGTGGGCTTTTGTTCGATCTCCACACCTGGCAGCGTGACCTTGGTGCGGTAGTCGGCCTTGGAGTCAAAAGGCGGGTCGATGTAGATCAGGTCCACCTTGCCGCGCAGGCTGGGCGTGTTCTCGTCCCCCGCAAGCAAGGCGGCCATGGCCAGCAGGTTGTCGCCATAAATCAGCCGATTGGCCCAAGGTGCTTCGGGAGCGGCGCCCAACGTGGCTTGCGGGTCATCGATCAGGCTGGCTTGCCCTGGTGCAAACACCTCGCGCTGGCTGGCCCTGTTTTGCTGGGTGACCCAGTCTTTCGCAGCGGTGTCCCGGGCTGGCAGCACCACTTCACGGGTTTGCAGCCCCACACGGTGGCGGCTTTCGATGCCTTCCAGGATTTTTTCAGCTTGCTTGCGGCCATTGGCCACGATGTCGGGGAGTTGTTCGAGGAGGGACTTGGGCATGCAATGGACTCAATAAGCTATTGATTCAGTTTTCAACTGATTGTTGTAATGATACTCAACAGCTATTTGAGAAAATCATCAAGCGGTTTGTAGTTTGCTTGGATGAATGAAAAAATTGAATTCACTGAGCGTTTGCGTGCCGCAATGATTCAGGCGGGCTACGTTGCCAGTCCTTCGGTTTTGGAGCATGAGTTCAATTTGCGCTGGCCAGGCAAGTCAATCAGCAATCAGGCGGCGTGGGGTTGGCTGAACAACCGTTCAATCCCGATGCAGGACAAAATGAAAGTTTTGGCAGAGTGGCTGAAGGTGGAGCCCGACGTCCTGCGTTTTGGCGATGCCGTACGTTTGTCGGTGCAGCAGCAAAAAAAACGCTGGGACGAGGGTGTTGGTTACGTGGAGCGCGAAACCTTCGACACCTTTTTGCAGCTCCCCGCCACTCAGCGCAAGATCATCCGCGAGGTGATCCTGACGTTTGCCAAGGCCAATGGGGTGCAAGATACCCCCGCAAAGAAGTAACGTTTGCTTTGGCTTGATCGCCCATCAGCCAGCAGGACATCAAAGACCGCCTGCTGTACCGCCAAGCCGTGGAAACTGCCCGCTGCCTGCAAGAAGGCGTGCTGACCTCGGTGCACGACGGCAACATCGGCTCGATCTTCGGCATCGGCTTTCCGGCTTGGACGGGCGGCGCGCTGCAGTTCATCTATGGTCATGGCGTGGATGCGTTTGCCAAGCGGTGTGCTGAATTGGCGGCGATGTATGGCGTGGGGTTTGTGCTGACAGCGGAAGTGATTGCGAGCTTGAAGCAGCATCAGCCGGTGTATGGAAGGCTGGATGCCAGTCAAAGCATGGATGCGGCTATATTGAATCCAGCTGGTCGGCTTTGGCCTTGTTGAGCAGTCTGGCCCGGACCGATGCAGGCTTGTTGATCATGCGGTCAGCCCTTCGAGGTAAGGCCGCATCACGTTTTGCACGCGGCAAATTTGCCCGTAGTGCCAAAGCCCATCCATCGTGACCCGCTTGGCGTGCCATGCTTCTTTCAGCGCTTCCAGCGCCACGTCCGGACGCCTGCATGTTGGAGTTCCGCAGGCTACTGGAAGAACTGCGTGTGAGCTTCTTCGCGCAAGAACGGCGCACCCCGCAGCCGGTCAGCATCAGGCGGCTGGAGAAGGCTTGGGGGCAATTGAATCATTGAGGCGTCAGTCTTTGTCTTGATGTTCGAGGCGCAGTGCTGTTTATAAACAAATTGTTTATAATAGCCACATGATCGAAAGTTTTGCCAGCGACGAAACCGAACGCTTGTTTGCGACAGGCAAATCGCGCCGTCTGCCCCCTGAGATCCTCAAGCGGGCGGTGATGCGTCTGACGCAGCTTCACGCGGCGGTCGAAGTCGATGACTTACGCATGCCGCCTTCCAACCGTTTGGAGGCTTTGACGGGTGATCTTGCAGGCAAATGGAGCGTTCGTGTCAATGACCGTTGGCGTTTGTGCTTTCGGTTTGAACATGGGCATGCGTATGACGTTGAAATTGTGGATTACCACTGAGGAGTGATGAAGATGACTGCAAAAAATCCTGTGGATGGTCTGCCTGCCATCCACCCCGGTGAGTTCTTGCGCGAAGCACTGGAAGACTTGGCCATGACCCAAGCTGCATTCGCCGACGCCATTGGGGTGTCTGCCATGCGTGTGTCGCATGTACTCAAAGGTGATCGCCCGCTCACGGCCGAGTTGGCTCTGCGCCTTGGTCGTGCACTCGGTCAAACGCCTCAATACTGGCTCAACCTGCAATCTGCGTATGACCTGAAAGTAGCGCAAATTCAAATGAAAGACAGTTTGAAAGATGTGCGCTTATTGGCGAGTGCATGAGCGATACCTTGATCTGGTAGATGCACCATCTCCGCCCGAGACGCCCAGCGCCTGACCGAGCTGAAACCGAAAGAGCAACGCTACTGGCGCCTGGTGGCCGAACGCCAAGGCGCGCAAGACGCCCGCATGCTGGAGTTCCGCTGGCTACTGGAAGATTTTCGCGTGAGCTTCTTCGCACAAGAGCTTCGCAGCCCGCAGCCCGTTAGCATCAAGCGGCTGGAGAAGGCTTGGGGGCAGTTGAATCATTGAGGGGGGTATCTATGTCACTGAGTGGCATAATTTGAATCATGCGCCGCATCTTCAAAACCCGCCAATTTGCCAAGTGGATGCGTAAACCGATCTGACGGATGACGCTTTGTGCTTGGCCGTGAGCGAGATGGTCAGTGGCTTGGTGGCTGCCAATCTGGGTGGCGATGTGCTCAAAAAGCGTGTGGCGTTGCCCGGTCGCGGCAAGCGCGGCGGAGCCTGCACATTGGTGGCGACGTGCAGGACCAGCCGTTGGTTTTTTGTGTTCGGGTTTGACAAGAACGAAAAGGCCAGTGTGTCCCGCACAGAGCTGGAAGCTTTGCAGTGGCTGGCCATACAACTGCTGGACTTATCCGTGGCGCAGCTTGAAGTCGCGGCGCAAGATGGTTCGTTACAGGAGATTTGTCATGAGCACTAAAGCGAAATCCAAAACCAGACCCCAAACCGCCAGCCGCGTGTTGGAAACGGTTTACGAAACAGCGGCGGATCTGGAGCGTTTGGGATTCATCGACAAGCGCAAGATGCAAAAGATCGACGCGCTGTGCATGGAGCCGATTGCGCCGTATGACAGCGCCCAAATCCGCGCCCTGCGCGAGCAGCACAATTTGAGTCAGACGGTGATGGCATCGGTGCTCAACACCAGCGCGTCCACGGTGCGTAAATGGGAGATCGGAGAGAAGCACCCCAGCGGCCCGTCGCTCAAGCTGCTGAACTTGCTGGACCGCAAGGGGCTGGATGCGTTGTTGTGATGCGCTGAAAAAAAAGCCCTGACCCTGCCCGCGATGCCCAGAGCCTGGCCGAGCTGAAACCGCACGAGCAACGCTACTGGTGGCCGAACGCAAAGGTGCGCAAGACGCCCGCATCCTGGAGTTTTTCTCGCTACCGGAAGAATTGCGTGCACCGCAGCCTGTCAGCAACAAGTGGCTGGAGAAGGCTTGGGGGTAGTTGAATCATTGAGTGAATGGGGGCGTTGGACTTGCACATCCGAGATCCACAAATAACCAAGTTTTCCTGCATGGACGTTCAGGTTGATCTGACTACCCATGCGTGTCATCGCATAACTGTCGGCGCTGACAGTCACTTCAGTTTGAGGTGTCCTGTCAGTTGCTTTGATCGTTAAGTAATATGTTGGCTTGTTGGTTTTTCGACGGTGCTTTTGAATGCGTTGACCAATGACCTCAGAGGTAACAGCTTTGCCCGCTTTGGCACCCAAGTCGAAATTGATATCTTTTAATGCGTAGTAACTGGTGCTGAACATGCCCAAGCTACCCGCCAAAAATACCTCAATCAATGTCATGTGAGCGCGAGAGGTTCGACTCAACATGATGGCCGCAGCGGCAACCAATACGCCAATGCTGATCGCGGTTATACCCAAAGCATGTTGGACAATCTGTGACCCCGGAAGTAGCTGTGCATTCGGGGTATCCAGCCATCGAAAAACCTGGATCACACCATTGGTCAACAGGCCGTAAGCGATGGTAGAAAAGACGGCAGCAATCCAATAGTAAGGATCGAGCCATGGCTTGGTGATTTTATTTTCGGCTTGCAGAAACTCTTTGGCGATTGCGTGTAATGCGGGTACGCACAGTGCGGCTAGGCCTGGTGCGCCTTTATCTGCAGCCAGTTCACCTTTGAGCTTGTATTCTGCCCACAAGCATCCACTGCGTCCGTATAACCTGCGAAAGTGTGCGCCATGCATATTGCTGGACATGATCTTTAAGACGTTGTCTGCAATATGCTGGCTGCTTGAAACCAGATTTTGGACAGTGGCGTTGTCTGAAATGAAGTAGACCTGCTGATCAAATTCACTGTGCCCGGTTTGATGCTCTTTGGTCAGGCGCAGCACTTTAAAGGCGCGATCAAGCCAGTTTTCACGACGAAAAGCACAATTGACTTTGGGGTTGAAGTCAATGCCGATCCAAAGCTTGTCGCTATATTTTTCACGGCGAAATTTGTATTGGTAAGGTAATCCATCGTGTTTTTCGGAGTCACCTTTCCATCGTGTTCTCTCTGCATACCAGCGCCAACCCAAAGAAGCAGCAAGCGTAACAAAACTAAGACCAAACCACATAAAATATTTTTGAGTAACGTTAAATTAATTGTTTAAATTTTTACCCGAATTTTAATTTGGTTCATCGTGCGCTGCATAAATTATCTCCATCGTGTGATTTGCTTTTGTCCAAGCATAAAATCCTGCAATTAAATATACGATGTGTATTAAAAATTGATCTATTGAAATTAATTTTCCTAAAACAACGGAGATTAGGCCAAAAAAACCGCTTACCATCATAAGTGCAGCCCAAATTTTAATCAGTGGCTTACTCATTACGTGAGCGTTATAAAGGCAATAGAGAATTACGCTTTGAAAAACAATCGGAATTAATGCAAGACCCAGTCCAAAAACAATTAAAACATATAAATTCCATGCCAAAAGCATTGTCATTGTTAAGCACAATATTAATATAAATTTGCTGCTTTGAAACTTCGTAGCTACTGCTTTTCTTTTGATTGAGTGATCAGTGTTATGATTTATTTTAGAGCTTGTTGATGGGAATTGATAGCCTCCTTTGTCAATCATTTTTTGAATTTCATGAATTTCATCTTGGTCGTTTTTTGGATCAAGTTCAGCTAATCGTTTTTTGAGCTCATGAGTGTGATAAAGACTGTAGTTAGGTGTGTTTTTCATGGTGTCATGAGTAAGAGAATTAAAATTTTGGCAGCCAAAAATTTAGAAATTCTTTGCGTACAGTTATGGGTTTTGTTCGCGTTTAAAAACTAAAAATTAAACCGAGTACAAATACGTCTGCATCCCCACAAACGCCTGCCTCACCTGCACTGCATCCCCCAACTCCGCCATCGCGTCATTCAGCGCGTTGTAGCGCAGCTTGAGCAGCGGGGTGAGTTTGTCGGCGTCGAGTTGGTCTACGCCTTGGGTCACGTACTGGTCCAGTACAAAGGCTAAAAACGCTTGTTGCTTTTGTCCATACGTCTCCGCGTTGTGGGCCTTAGCGCGGTCCGCACGGGTGGCGCGTGTCTCTGTTGGCAGGGCAAAGGCCACGTAGGCCAGCACGTCGAAGAGATCGCTTTTTTCGGCTTCGATGATGCGTTGCATCTCGCGCAGCGGGTCGCGGCCAAAGCCTTTGTCGGCCAGGCCGCCGAGCAGCGCCTTGCGCGTGGTGGGGTCGGCCCACAGGGTTCGCAGTTCGTCTTCGTTTTTGAAGAAGTCGGGCAGGGCGCCGAACAGACTTTCCAAAAACTGCGCGGGTGACAGTGGCTTGCCGTCTGGCCCCCAGTAGCTGGTGGAGGTGATGTGCTGAATGGTGCGGGTTTTGCCATCGGCCAGTTTGACCACCAGCTTGGCCGGACGGTCTTCGCCCGGCATGCTCGCCTTGGGCGGCTCGGTCGGGTCTTGAGGTTGCCAGCTGGGTGGCAGGGGTTTGGCGGTGGGTGCTTCGGGCTCGACCGGCTCGCCGTCCCAATCGGCATCGTTGAACTTGTGGTGCGCCTTCACAAAGTCATGGATCGTGAAGTAGTCCTTGCCGTCATACAGGCGGGTGCCGCGCCCGATGATTTGCTTGAACTCGATCATCGAATTCACGGGCCGCATCAGCACGATGTTGCGCACGTTGCGGGCGTCCACGCCTGTCGAGAGTTTTTGCGACGTGGTCAGGATGGTGGGCAGCGATTTTTCGTTGTCCTGAAACTGGCTCAGGTGCTGCTCGCCCAGCTTGCCGTCGTTGGCCGTCACGCGCACGCAGTAGTCGGGCGCGGGGCTGATTTTCATCTGGTTGATCAGGTCGCGCACCAGCAGGGCGTGCTGCTGGGTGGCGCAAAACACAATCGTCTTTTCGCGCTGGTCGATGCTTTCCATGAACAGCTTGACGCGGTAGGCCTCGCGCTCTTTGATCTCGATGCTGCGGTTGAAGTCTTTTTCTTCGTAGCGCTTGCCTTGCTGCACTTCGCCGTCCAGCACCATGTCGTCGGCGGTGTAGACGTAATCGTCCAGCGTGGTCACGATTTGCTTGACGCGAAACGGCGTCAAAAAGCCATCGTTGATGCCATCCTTGAGCGAGTAGGTGTAAACCGGGTCACCAAAATAGCCATAGGTGTCGGCGTTGATCGTGCGCTTGGGTGTGGCCGTCAGGCCCAGCTGCACGGCAGGGCTGAAGTATTCAAGGATGGCCCGCCAGCTGCCTTCGTCGTTGGCGCCGCCCCGGTGGCACTCGTCGATGATGATGAAGTCAAAAAAGTCTGGCGGGTATTCGCCAAAGTAGGGGGTCTCGCCAGCAATCCACCGAACATAAGCCTCTACGCCTTGTAAGCCAAATGCGGATGCGGCTTTGTTTTGCTCGCAGGTCGTGGCCGAGATCGGCCTTCAACCCTTCGCACCAGATTGCCCTTGAGCAGTTCGATGCTCTGGGCGATGCACGTCGCAAGGGCGCTAGGCAGCAACAGCAAACGGGGCAGCATGCGTTGCATCAGGCTGGCCGCGTAGCTGCGGTTGCAGATTCGATCAGTGCGCTCTTGCATGCCACGGGCACAGTAACTGAGCAAAGCGCCCAGGTTGTCGGCCAACACTTTGGCGGCGATATCAATGACACGGGCTTGCTGTCGCAGGCCGCTGTCGCTTTCGATTTTCAGGCGGTGCTTAAGGCGTTTGAAGGCTTCTTCG
>NZ_CXOO01000030.1 GCF_001269385.1 Limnohabitans sp. DM1
GCGCATCTTGTCCACTGCAGTGCTTGCGTGACCGATGATGTGAAACTTGTCAAACGTGATCCGGGCGTTGGGCAAATGCTGGGTAACCCCCGAGATGAAGGCGGGCGACATGTCGATGCTGGTCTGGATGATGTTTTCGCACGGGCAGCCATGGTCTTCCAGGTAGGACGCCAGTTCCTTGATGGTTTTAGCATCGCGCCCTTCGGTTACAAACAACACGCGCCTGGCAACGGCATCAGCGGCCAGCGTGACGTAGCTGTGTCCCCTGGCACGCGAAGTCTCATCAATCGCCAGTGCCGTGACATCCGAGTGATCTGCCAAGCCACAGGCCATCTCAACATACTTTTCGCACACGGCCAGAACCTTGTGCGGCGACTCCCCGACAAGACGCGAGACGGCGGCAAATGGCATCTGGCCAGACAGCATCAGAATGAAGGCTTCAAACAGCAAGGTGAAGCCATTAAGTCGCCCGGCAAAATCAGGCTCGACCAACCGCACCGAACCGTTGGGAAGTTTCACGCGAGGCGTGCGAACTTGCAGATGGCACTCGTGTTGAAAGAAGTTCAGGTGCCGATACGTCTTGGCCACCGTGTCGTGCACACCATGCAGCCCATCGTGACCCGAGACTGCAAAGCGACTGCCGACTTTGAAGTCAATCAATATCGTCAAGGTCTTGGCACCTTCGTCGAACTCAACCGAGGCAACGCACCACGGGTCAGTGATGCCCAGGGCAGATTCAAACAGCTTGGCAGTCATCAATTCACGCTCAAAAGTTGATCAATATGGCAGAAGCTTACCCACTCAAATTTCAAGAGAACCGTTTTTTTGAAAGCCTCAATATCTGTGGCCACTTTGCCGATAAATAGGAAGAAGCCTATGGCTTTTTGAAATCCTTAATGGGCCAGTTGAAGTCAACTTTAAGCTTCTGACCCATGAATTTCTAAGTCGTTCCTGAAGGATGAATCATGCCCATTATTTCGAGCCCAGGCATTGGCAGTGGTGTGGACATCGCTGGTATTGTCAATAAGTTGTCTGATTTGGAGCGCCAGCCCTTGGTGCAGTTGAAAAAGCAGGTCGGAACCTTAGAGTCTCGCTTGTCGGTTTATGGGCAAGTCAAGTCCCAAATGGCCAGTCTGCAAGATGCGGCAGCCAAATTGAGCAGCAATGATGCCTGGTCACAATTCAAAGTCACCAGTTCAAATAGTGCTGCTGTCACCGCTACGGCAGGCAGCAGCGCGATGCCCGTTAAACTAGATCTGGAAGTTCTCAAATTAGCCAAAGGACAAGTCAGCAGCTTCGCAACTGTTGCGATGGATCAGACATTGAGCGATGGCACCCTGGAAATTCAACAAGGCAGTTGGGCCTCTGGTGTTTTTTCATCCAACGGGGGGGGGCCCACTGTCATCTCGATCAAGGGTGGACAAAAAACCGTCAGCACCTTCGCCGCAAAAATCAACAGCAGTGGCGGCAGTGTGCAGGCCTATGTGGTTCAAGATGTTTCGGGTGAGAGGCTGGTTTTGCGCTCACGCAATACAGGTAAGGATCAGGGTTTCAATGTCAGCTTTAAACCCTCTGATGCTGCGCCAGATCCTGGGTTTGAGCCTGCGGCTGCCGCATTGAGATTCATGAGCCCGTTTGGCGAACAATTCGCTCAAGATGCACAGTTCAAGGTGGATGGTATCGAACTGACTTCAGCGAGCAACACGATCACGCAAGCCCTGCCGGGGATGAGCTTTTCTTTGCAGCAAGTCAGCTCAACGCCCGTAAAAATCAGTGTTGAAAATGACCAAGAATCAATGAAGAAAAATATACAAGCATTGATCGATTCATTCAATGCCCTCAATTCAACCTTGGGCAATGCAGTGAAGTACAACACGGACAAGAAATCATCCGCACCGCTTCAAGGTGACTCCACTGCAGTCGGGGTTCAATCTGCGTTGCGAAGCTTGTTCCGCAGCGAAATGCCAGGATTTACATTTCAAAGACTCTCGGATGTTGGGATTTCTATTCAACGTGATGGATCCCTGGGTGTCGACTCTAAAAAATTTGAAAGTGCGCTGGCAAACCCCAGCGCCGTGAAGGCGTTGTTTACAGCCAGCACAGGATTTGAAAGTATGGGTTTTGCCAAAAAGGTTGAAACTTTCATCAAACATGCCCTGGACACCGATGGGCGTGTTGCCGCACGAGCCGACGCTTTGCAATCGGCGATCAAACGCAACTTGCAAGACCAGGAACGCGTCAACGATCGAGCGGATCGCGCTCAAGCGAGATTGATCAAGGTCTACAACAGCATGGACAGCAAAGTTGGAAGCTTGAATGCGCTGAACAGCTACGTGTCCCAACAGCTTGCATCCATGACCAAATGAATAACGATGAAAAAATCTGGCTCTGATGAATTTCAAGTGGGTTGCCCAGCATGAGGATTGATAGCGTGGAAGTCGAGTCTCCCGGCGATCAAGAAGATGACAGTCTTGATCGTTGTGATTCGCGTAAACCCACGCGCACGACGCTTGGATGCCTGGAACAAACCGTTGATGGCTTCGAGGAATCCGTTGGTCTGGCGTGTCTGCGCCCAGGCCACGATGCCTTCCATATGAGCGCGGATCATCTTGGCAACGTCCTTCATCGGTTCGACCTTGGAGCGCATCACGCATGTGCACCAGTGATCCAGCATGGTTCGCACAACGTTGATCTGCTTTCGATCAAGGATCTCACGCAACTGCTCTTTGTAGGACCACGCCCTGGCCGTGCGTTTGACGGTCATCTTGGCCATCAACGCAYCCAGTTCAGCTGCCGCCTCCGGTTTGAGCTTGGCTGTGTCTTTGAGCAAAGTCCAGCGCATGCCCTTGAGAGACTTGTCGGTCTTCTGCTCGATCCGGCGCATCTTGTCCACTGCAGTGCTTGCGTGACCGATGATGTGAAACTTGTCAAACGTGATCCGGGCGTTGGGCAAATGCTGGGTAACCCCCGAGATGAAGGCGGGCGACATGTCGATGCTGGTCTG
>NZ_CXOO01000031.1 GCF_001269385.1 Limnohabitans sp. DM1
GACAGCCACCTTGCCTGCAATCTGCTCGGGGCTCCATTGAATGCCCAGGTAGAAATCCACATCGGACCAGACTTTGGAATCTACACGGCGGGCATTACGGCTTTGCTGTGCCCGCTCAGTCGCCTTGGCGCAGGCTTGTTCGGCGCGATAGCCACGCTGGCCACGACCACGGCTGAGTTCGCGGCTGATGGTGCTGCGGCTCCTGCCCAATGATCGGGCGATCTCGGTGATGGTCTGTTTGGCTTTCAAGAGGCTGTGAATTTGATATCGTTCTTCTCGGCTGAGGTGCTTGTACATCTGGCAACTTGGACTTGGCGGTTTGAGTGGCCATGATGCCTTGACATCCTCAGCCACCCATCACCGGGTTCATCTTTGTTGCACCTCGTACTTGAATCCGCCGATACTCCTTGAAGCTAGCGGTAAAAAAACTGTTACATGGGTTCCGTGATCCAAACATGCAACTGCCCCCAAAAAAGACGGCTGACCTCTACGTCACTGGGAAAGTGTAAACAGCAATACCCTAATTGAATGTGCGGCGTAGCACATATGGACAGCATTTTTATCTGTCTTGCATCACTGAGAAAAATGTCCACCGCCAACATCACCAGATGCACTGAGCGGCGCATCAGGACCGTGCATTTTTTTCGCAAATGGTGAGCACCTCTTTCAGGTGTTCGTGTGCATCAAAAGTATGTTGTTTGGAAAGCCTGGCGTGATGCAGCGCCGCCTTGAAGGCACCGACCTCATGGTGGCGAGCGGCTTCCTTGTTGCGCTGGTAGGCGTGCAACAAATTTTCCGAAGCCTTGCGGTAATGATTGCAGACTAGATCAATGGAGACGTTGCACAGCAACTTTTTTTCTTCACTCATATCAACTCCTGATTGAAGTGACAGGAAGTTCCGGCAACAAGCCATTGAACTCCGAGAGACAGTTTCAAGCCAATCCTTGCTCTTGCATATAACGCTGCAATGACATGCGCCCTGGGCAGTTGAGCTTTTGATAGATATGGTGCAGATGCAACTTGGCAGTACCTTCACTGATGAACAACTTGGTGGCGATTTTTTTATTCGGCCAGCCTTCCGTCACCATCCGTGCCACCATCATTTCACGGGGCGTGAGCAGTTGAGATGCCTGAGCATTTTTCTTTTGCTGTTCGAGCAAAAGGGACATGGTTTTCACAGTCAAATCCCTGTCCAGCCACTTCTCACCTTCGTGCACAGACTTGATGCAACGCGTCAGGACTTGACTGGACTTTTCCTTAGAAACCAGACCAGGAATGTCCAAGTCGATGGCGCGCATCACCTCGCCTACCGAAGCGCCCGTGAACACAATGGGACGAGTCTGCAATTTTTGGGCTTTCATCTCCTCCAGCAAGGCCAACCCACTGCGCTGCGTCAAAGACAAATCCATCACCAAAATATGCGGTGCATGCTGGCGCACTGCATGCAACGCATCTTCGCCATTCCTGACGCAGGACTTGACCGAAAAATCGGGCGAAGCACCAAACACATGAGACAAGCCGTCCAGCATGACTGGATAGGGGTCGGCCAGTACGAGATCAATACACATAGGCGCAATCCTTATCAATGAGCCATTCAACCGCCGTTCTGTATCTTGAAAAAGATGACGACTGTCGAATCTCTTTAACAGAATAAAGTCAAATCCCAGAGATGAACATCCTCGGAATTGGTGAAGTGCCATACTGCAAAACCAGTAAAGCCTCTGAATACTGGCACCCGCAAACACCTAAAAATGCAGGGTCTGCATGCGGCTCTTTACAGGCCTGACCTGCGCTGATGCGCCACAGCCACATGCGCGGCATGTGGACGACGGGCAGCAAGTCCCTCGCATGCACGCCGGTACCGCAGCAAGGTTTTTTGGGCTCGACCCAATACCGTGTCCGCACCATAACCGCCCACTCTCCCATCACCGAAGGGCCAACCCGTCAACAAACTCATACCTTCAGCGACACGATCAGCGGTGTAAATGTGAAATCGCCCTTCAGCGACCGCAGACACCACACGCCTGTCCAACATCAAATGCCGCACGTTGCGACGAGGCATCAAGATGCCCTGCTGACCATCGAGACCCAAGCATTCACAACTTCGGAAATAACCTTCAATTTTTTCGTTGATGCCCCCGACCGGTAACACTTGCCCATGCTGGTTGATGGCCCCCGTGACGGCTATGCCCTGGCGAAGGGGCAATGCCGACAAACTCGAGAGCAGGGCATAGAACTCGGCGCAAGAGGCAGAGTCGCCCTCCACACCGATGTACTCCTGCTCAAACACCACGGAGGCATTCATGGCCAAGGGCGCGATGTGGGCGAACAAGGCCGATAAATAACTGTGCAAAATCAAAACGCCCTTGTCATGTATGGGGCCAGACAATTCGACTTCCCGCTCCAGATTGAGCAAGCCCTCCTCACCTGCACAAGTGCGCGCCGTCACACGAACCGGAAAACCAAAACGGTAATCCCCCAAATCCACCACCGTGAGGCCATTGATCTGCGCCACCTGTTCGCCTGTGACTTGCAGCAAGCGTTCGCCATCGGCAATCGTTTCCTGCAAGCGCTGCTCGGGGTAATTGAGGCGGTGGGTGCGCGCTTGCATGGCAGCCCACACATCGCAGGCCTGCACCGAAGTGCTCGCACGCGCGCGCGCCAATGCGCTGCTTTCCAAGACCAAGGCCTCTGACAACGCAAAGATGGCGCTTTGGCGCGCCTGATCATCGGCCTCACGATGGGTTTGCTCAATCAGCACCGCCACCGCCTCGGCGGAAAAATGCAACAACTCCAAGCGACGACAGGTGTGCGCCACAAACACAGCTGTGGCATGTGCCGACTCCGGTGTAGCCAGAAAACTTTCAGCAAAATCAACCTTGCAACGAAAGCGCCGGGCAAATTCCGGGTCGCCTTCTTGCACGGCATAGTACTCTTCGACCGAAGCGATCAGGATGATTTTCACAGCCACATCCACCATCTCAGGCTCCAGCGACACCGCAGCTACAGGCGCATACATCATGCCCGGCTCTTCAATCTGCAAACGACCGCTGCGCATGAAGCGGCGCAATTTTTCCCAAACAGGAGGGTCGGCCAGCAAGTCACGCAAATGCAACATGAGAAACCCCCCATGCGCCTTAAGCAGACTGCCCGCTCGGATGCGTGAAAAATCCGTCATCAGATCACCATCGTCTGATTCATATTCAATACTGCCAAACAACACCCTGAACACGGGGTTGTCCTCCCGAATCACCGGGGCACCCTGAAGGGCGTGGTTGTCAACCGCCACATTCACACTGAACAAGGCCAATACGGCAGCGAGTTCATCGAGCCGAGTGTCTTCATCATCGCCCGCTTCAAAAAGCATCAGATTCTCAAGCACGCAGTGTCGCACCTGATCCAGAAAGGCGCTCAATTTCACGCTGTCCACAGAAGATGGCGTCATGGCAGCAGTGATGGATTGCAGTTCCTGCTCCAGCAATGGCTGAACGGTTTGTCGACGCAAAGCCATCAGGCTGTCGTTCATCACACGCTCCATGTCGCGTACCTTATCCAGATGGCGAGTGATTTCACTGCGCAATGCATCCTCGTCTGCATCAATTTGCGCACGCTCGTCGCGACTGAGCGCCAGTGCTTTGCCTGCAGTCACAGGCTCGCCCTGGGCATCCTTCAAGGTGAACACCATATGCCCTTCATCGCGCATCAGGGCAAACCGGTGTGCTTCTGCATAGGCACTCAGTTCAAGATAACTCTGATCTTCCTGCGCCTTGGAGGCACGGGTGATGCGTTGACTTTGCGTCTTGAAATCGTCTTGTGCTGTGCGTTTGGGAATATCGCTTTGCAAACGCTTGGCCAGTTGCACCATCATCTGGCGCAACACACGCCCCTGGCCTGCAGGCAAGCGCAATGCACGGGGGTGTTCGGGTTCATCAAAATTGTGCAAAAAACACAAATCTGACGGGACAGGGTGCTGAGCGGCCTCAGACTGCATCATCTGTGCGAGCAAGGTGGTTCGGCCACTGCCCACCTCGCCCAATACAAACAAGTTGTAGTCAGGCTGGTTCATCTGCATGCCAAATTGGGCCGCTTGCTTGGCGCGCTCCTGCCCGATCCACGGCAAGGGCAAATGCATCAACTCCGACGTATCCGCGAAGCCCAGAGCAATTGGATCAATCGTGCGACGCAATTCAGACGCAGACAGAGGACGGACCATCATGACCCGCAAGAAGCGAAAACTGGGCATTCCCATAACTTCTCACTTCTTTGATGTTGAGCAAAAAGGTGGGACTTCAAGGGCAGCCCCAAACAGGACCCATCAGGAATAGAAAAGTCTGCTGAAAACAAGAAGTAACCTTTCCGACAAGCACTGACAAATGCGCCTTCATACAGCCATTGCCCGCAAGCGTCATGCACGCTCACAAAGGAGAAGTTACCTTACGCCATTCAATCGGCCAGCACTGTGCCGCATCGCACAAACTGCGTTCACCGATCTGCACAGCATGCCGGGGTTTTCGAGCGCCCCAAAAAATTCAACACGCAGGCCATGGCAACCAAGCGAGTACATGACCGTTTCCCTCTGGGTGAGGGCGAAGCGATGCACAGACCTGATAAGCATTGTTCCCCTGTATTTTCAAGATCAAAAAAAACGAAGACATGCGGTCCGCTTGTTGCATGGCCTTGACCTGAGACTGCAGTTGAAGAACACTTTCGGCTGTCAAACAAGCATCCATTCTTTGCCCCATCAGTCGCTTGCAAGCTTTAGCATCCAAACCCAGGTCATGCGATGCGGTTTCATTCATGTCAACCAATCTTCCTTGGGTATCGATCAGCAGCTGGGCACAAGGGGATGCATCGAAGAGTTGTCGCTGACGAGCCACCATCGACTCCAGTTGCAGCAGAGACTGACTCATCTCCTCGGTCTGCAAATCCAGCTCTACCTGATGAACCTGCAGTTCGTGCAAGAGCGCCAGGGCATCGGATGCAGTGTCTGCGTTGGCGGCCAAATCAAACAACACACGCAAGGCCTGCGTGGCGTCGATCCATGCGCCTGTGGAATTCCCTTTCAACTGGGCTTGGGCACGCGCACGCAAAGCGGTGGAAGAAGAAGTGATTTTTTTGGACGAAGTCATGGCAATGGCATCTGGTTAGGGGTACTGGCTTGGGTTTGACGCAATTGCAGCTCAAGGGCTTTTGACTGCGTGATGTCGACAAAGGTCATCACAGCGCCCTGAATAGTGTTTGACAAGGTTCGATAAGGCATGATCCGAACCGAGAACCATCGCCCATCGGTCGAGACAATCGACTTGGTGCATGGTGTCAATGTCCTCAAGGTCTCCATCAAGTCAAGCTTCAGGTCGGGGTAGTCCAATGTATTGGCCAGATCACTCAATGGCCGTCCCACATCACCCTCCCGAAAATGAAAGATGCCCGCAGCTTTCTCGGTGTAGCGCCTGACATTCAGATCATTGTCCAAAAACAGCGTGGCAATGTCTGTGCTGTTGAGCAGGTTTTGCATGTCGCTTTGAGCCAATGCCAACTCATCGAGTCGACTTTGCAATTCACCATTGAGTGTCTGCAACTCCTCATTCATTGACTGGCCTTCTTCCTTGGAAGTGGTCAACTCCTCATTGGCCGATTGCAACTCTTCATTCATGGATTGCAAGGATTCATTGGATGCTTGCAAAGTTTCCTTGAAAGTTTTCATCTCATGGCGCAATGTCAAGATTTCTTCGCGCGCATTGTGCAACTCTTGCACGAGAGAGTCATTCGGCGCCGGCATGGCCTGCACGCTACTGATGCCCACTGGTATGTCCAACTCTTTGAAAATCACCAACGCCATGCCAGCCAAAGTCTGGGGCTCTTTCAGCGCCTGGACAGTCAGCAGCAGACTGCAAGGCATTTCGTCCTCTAGGTGGAGAACCTGAACAGACACCAATTGTTGCGTTTTAAGGGCCTGGCGAAGGGCTATGGCCAAAGAGGCTCGCAAACACGGGATGGCCATCACATGGACATTCCAGTTGGCCTTACCCGCAGCAGGCTCCAGATATCGGCCTGTGCGTCCATGGATGTACAAAATATCACCCGCTTCATTGACCAGCACTGCAGGTGGGGTGAAGGTTTGGAGCAGGAGCTTCTCAACCAGCGTTTGCAAGTTGGGAAAACTGGGACTGGGCACGGTCATCTCTGGTACAGGCATAGACATCAGGATTTGGCGTTGAACGGGAAAGTCGACCGAGCCAGGCAACAAAGGCAAATCATTGCGCCGGAAAATACGCGATTTGGACACCAAAGGGGTGAACAATGCCTGCGATCGCCCCACACTCTCTGCGCCTCCCAAAATCAACACGCCGCCCGAACGCAGGCTGTAGTGAAACAGTGGCAACAGTCGATGCTGCAAAGTCGCATTGAAGTAGATCAGAACATTGCGACAGGACAACACATCGAGTTGCGTGAACGGTGGATCGAGGATCACGTCATGCCTTGCAAAAAGGACCATGCCGCGTATGAACGGACGGATCGAAAACCCACCCAAGTGAGGGGTGAAAAACCGCTCCAGCCGCTGCTGCCCCATGCCTTGCAGGGCCTTGGCGCAATACCAGGCTTTGCGGGCGACTGCAATGGCATGGGCATTCAAGTCGGTGGCAAATATTTGCATGCGCAATCCCTGTAGACCAGGTTGACTGTCTTTCAGTTCCTGAAAAACCATGGCCAAGGTGTAGGCTTCTTCACCGCTTGAGCAACCCACAATCCAGGCGCGCAAAGTCCCCCCATGAATAGGCGATCGAATCAGGTCTGGCAACACCTGATTTTTCAAATCAAGCCACACCTCGGGATCTCTGAAAAACGAGGTCACACCGATCAGCATTTCCGCGAACAAAAAATCCAGCTCTTGTGCATTGCCCCGCAGTAACTTGATGTAATCATCCATGGTCGTCAGGCTATGCGCCGACATGCGCCGCTTGATGCGACGCATCAAGGTGCTTGTCTTGTAAAGCGACAAGTCGCTCTTGCTGTGTTCATGCACCAAACTCAAAATTAAGGCCAAGGCCTGGCCCTGTGCCGTTTCGGAAACCACGGTGCCACTGCTTTGTTCACGCACCATCTGTATGATCAGCTCAGGCATATCTTCGGGGGCTGCGACCACTTGAACGCACCCTGCAGCAATGGCACTTTGTGGCATGGATGAGAAGCCCGCTGTTTCGGGCTGCTGGGCAAGGGTCAGGCCACCTTGAGCATGAATGGCCTGCAGGCCTGCGACACCATCTTGCCCCATACCAGACAACACCACCCCGATTGCATGACGCCCTTGCTCTTGGGCCAAGGTCTTGAAAAAACCATCAATCGGATAATGCGTCATTTGCGCAGATGTGGACGCCAGAAAGTGCAAGCAACCATGCGCCAGTTTCAATTCCCCACCTGATGGCATGACATACACCGTATTGGCTTGCACCACCATCAACTCTCGCACTTCATGCATTGACAGACTGGTCACCCGGGACAGCAAATGGGACAAAGTAGTTTTGTGATCAGGCCCCATGTGCTGCAGCACGACATACGCCAATCCTGAATCCAATGGCACATGGGAAAAGAAGGATTTGAGGGCTTGCAATCCACCGGCAGAAGCCCCCAAGCCCACTACGCGGATCATCCCTCTGGACGCATCAAGCGACACCTTTTTGGACTGAGCGATCGTTTGCGCACTCGACATCATGGTGCCCAATTTGGAGGTAAAAGTCGTTCATATTCTTTTTTAATTGCCGCGTAGCACTCACAGCTCACATGCTGCAAAGCGCTGCGATCAGGCACCACAATGCGACCGCGGGAATAGTGGATCAAGCCCCTGCGTTGCAATCGGACAGCGGCCTCACTGACCCTCTCCCTGCGCAGCCCCAGAATCTGTGCGATCCAGCCTTGCGTCAAGCTCAGCTCGCTCGACTGCACACAATCCAGCCCCAAGAGCAGCAAACGGCTCATGGCCTGGTCGACTGAATGGTATTGATTGCACAGCGCGGTCTGGGCCATTTGAGAAATGAGTGCTTGCGTGTAACGCAACATCAAATACATCACCGCATTGGAGCTTTCAAATTCATGCCGCAATGCCAAAGCCCCCATTCGCAGGGCAGGTCCTGACGACAAAACAACTGCATCGTTGGTGCTGGAGCCTCCGCCCAGAAAACTGACGATTCCAACCAGCCCTTCTCTTCCGACCAAGGCCAATTCAGACATCAAGCCACTTTGGCTCATGCCATGCAAGGCCACGATGGACCCCATTGGAAAGTACACATAATTCAAGGCCTGCCCCGATACATAAAGTGATTGGCCTTGCTTCAATTCCACGTGTTTCAGCAAGGGCAGCCATCGTGCCTTATCAGCTGCAGGCAACAAAGCCAACAATTGATTGTTCAATGGGTCCTCAGGAAGCGCCAATGGGTTTATCCATTGTGGAAATGGACTACTCCCGTTAAGAACCAGCGTACATGCATGATGTTCAAACACCTATTCATCGTAGTGACAAGCGCAAATCATTGAAGACACACTTGGTAGTGAATCGCGGATATCTTTGTCAATGCGGCGGGTAAAGACTCTCAAGATCCAGCGCCATTTTTGATAAAACACTTTCACCTGTCTGTGCGCTAACGCACCCAGATACCCAAAGGTGCGCAGCCCCCCCAGATCCGTTCATTCGGTGTGCATTGCAAATCAGAAGACAATGGCGGTCATGGACTCAATACATGCCCCATCCACACAAACGCGAAACCCTCTGCATGGCCTGACACTGGAAGCCATCGTCATTCAACTGGCCGACCATTACGGCTGGGCCGATCTGGGCAGCCGCATCCCGATTCGATGCTTCACCCACGAGCCCTCAGTGGGCTCCAGCTTGAAATTTTTACGCAAAACCCCTTGGGCGCGTGACAAGGTCGAAAGTCTTTACCTGTTCATGTTGCGGGAACAAAAACGCTACAACGCTCAACTTGGTCATCGCTGATGGGGCACCCACGCCAAACCGAAGTGTTGATAGAAGATTTTTTTGCACACCTCGACCGCCACCACATAAGTCAAGGTCAAACCGACCAAGCCCCCCATCAGTGAGATCGGCAACGGCACAAAACCCAACATGGCGCTCCAAGGCCAATACGGCATGCTCAGCGCCACACACAGCACCACTGCACTGCTCACCCACAAGCCCGTGCCGGGTCGGCTGCGGTAGAACGGCCTTCGCGTTCTGACCACCATGGCGATGACCAATTGCGTCATCAGGGACACCACGAACCAGCCGGTTCTGAATACTTCTGGGGTTGCCTGAAACACCCACAGCAACACCCCAAACGCCATGAAGTCGAAGGCCGAACTCAGCAATCCGAACACCAGCATGTAGTTGCGAATGAACAGGGTGTCCCAATGGCGCGGCTGGGCCACCGACTCCGGGTCCACCCGATCCCCGGCAATGGTCGTGGCCGGTATGTCGGCCAGAAAACTGTTGAGCAAAATTTGCGAGGCCAGCAGCGGCAAGAAGGGCAAGAAAACCGAGGCCACAGCCATGCTGACCATGTTGCCAAAATTGGCACTGATCGTGGTCAGGATGTATTTCAGCGTGTTGGCAAAGGTCATGCGCCCTTCGTCAATGCCTTCGCACAAGATGTCCAGGTCTTTGCGAAGCAGCACAAAGTCAGCCGCATCCTTGGCCACATCCACGGCCGTGTCCACCGAAATGCCCACATCGGCTGCATGCAAGGCCAGCGCATCGTTGATGCCATCGCCCATGTAGCCCACCACATGCCCTGTTTTTTGCAACGCCAAAATGATGCGTTCTTTTTGGTTCGGGTCCACCTCGGCAAACACCGTGGCCTGCCAGGCAATGTGCATCAAGGCTTCATCGCCCACATCGTGCAACTCACGGCCCGTGACCACCTGAGTCACTGGCAAACCCACCGCCTGCGCCACATGCCGGGCCACCTTGTGGTTGTCACCCGTGATGATCTTGAGCTGCACGCCCCGCTGCGTCAGATCCCGCAAGGTCTGCTGCACATCTAACTTGGGCGGGTCCATGAACAGCAAAAAACCTTCAAAGTTCAAACCGCTTTCATCGTCCCGTGTGTAGGGCACGCTTCGCGCATCGATCACCCGCGATGCCACCCCCAAGACCCGAAAGCCCAGCTCACTCCAGCTTTCAAACTGCGCGTCGATGCGCTGCGCCCAAGCCTCGTCCAACAGCAGCCCTGCGCCCACACTGACGCAACGCCCCAGCACCTTGTCAAGAGCGCCCTTGGTGATCAACGTGCTCACACCGGCCTCATCCACCACCACCGACAAACACTTGCGCACGAAGTCGTACGGAATTTCATCGCGCTTATGCACCTGCGCCACATCCAGCTGCGCTTTTTGCAAGGCCGCTGTCACTGCCTCATCCAGCGGATTGGCCAGCCCCGACTGAAACTGTGCATTGATCCCTGCCAGCCTGAGCACACGCGCCGAGGCCTGGCCCTGCACATCGAAAGCGCCGTCCAGCGCGACCACACCTGCCGTCAGGGTGCCGGTCTTGTCCGTGCACAACACGTCCATGGCGCCCAGGTTTTCAATCGAATTGAGACGCCGAACAATCACGCCCAGCCGGGCCATGCGCTTGGCCCCATGCGACAAGGTGATGCTGACGATGGCCGGCAAGAGTTCAGGCGTCAGGCCCACTGCAAGCGCCAAAGCGAACAGCAAAGAATCAATGGGTGGTTTGGCCATGAATACATTGATCGCCAAAACAATCACCACCATCACCACCATGATGCGCGTGAGCAAATAACCAAAGCGGTGGATGCCCCGCTCGAATTCGGTCATAGGCGGACGCAGCGCCAGCTTGCTCGCGATCTGACCGAACACTGTGGATTTGCCCGTTTGCACCACCAGCATGCGCGCGGTGCCACTGCTCACACTGGTGCCCATGAACACCGCATTGCTGCGCTCACTCAAACTGGCTGCCACGTTGACCACCCCGGGCTTTTTTTCCACCGGAAAGGTCTCGCCCGTGAGCACCGCCTGGTTGATGAAAAAGTCTTTGGCCTCCAGCACCACCCCGTCTGCGGGAATCAGGCTGCCTGCCGACAGCAAGACCACGTCGCCTGGAACCACCCTGTCGGAGGGCTGGTTGCGGGCCTGGCCATCGCGCAACACCAGCGAATGAATCTTGACCTGAGTGCGCAGTTTTTCAATCGCATTGCCCGCCATGAACTCCTGCCCGAAACCCAGCAAAGTACTGCCCAGCACAATGGCCAGCACCACTGCGGCGTCGATCCACTCGGCGGCAAACATCGAGATGACCGATGCCACGATCAAGATCAGGACCAGGGGACTTTTGAATTGACTGAGCAGGAAACCCCAACCTGATGTGCTCGTGGAAGCGGCTAAAGCATTGGGGCCTAAGCGATTGAGCGTGGTTTCTGCCTGGCTCTGCTTGAGGCCATTGGACGATGACGACAGCTCTTGCAACAACTTGTCAGTGGGGCAGCTCCAATATTCGCCATCCACCACGGTCCGGCCGGACAGTGAATCTGTGGGACGCGGGCGAAATCTGTCCAACAACGACATCCATGGACTTTCGGGGCATTGCGAAGGTGCACCCTAAAGAATGACAGTAATTGAGCTACTGGCCCGCACTGAATTCACCTTTTTTGACCCTGGTCAACCCCTTCCCATAAGTCCCCAAGGAAGCTGGTTTTACGGATCTTGGGGCTTGGGTTCAAATGACATGACTTTTTCTTGCGAACAACAGCGTATTTCCTTATAGATTCGGCCCGATGAAGTCTGAGCCGTGTTGCCAGTTGGGAGGAGTTTGTGGGAGCTTCCAGCCAAGCGAAAAGCCAGTGGTCCACAAGCGTCTGATCGCCAGCAGGGCCAGCTCCCACAAGGTGCAAGATTGAAGTCACCCTGCACACTTCACAGGGCCGGATCAATAGATGCCTGGGTCACGGGCCCACATGACCGTTTGCGTGCTCACTGTGTGCGCGTATGGACTCATCGTCTTGATTATTCAATTGAAAAAAGCGCTGAATTCAGCGCTTTTTTTGTGGGTGATCCTCCGCGGGAATCAAGCCGCCTTGACAGCGTCAGGGTTGCGCAAACGGATGTGCAATTCGCGCAACTGCTTTTCGTCCACCACGCTGGGCGCCTGGGTGAGCAAGCACTGGGCACGTTGGGTTTTGGGGAAGGCGATCACGTCGCGGATCGACTCGGCGCCGGTCATGAGCGTGACGATGCGGTCCAGGCCGAAGGCCAGGCCGCCGTGCGGTGGCGCGCCATATTGCAGCGCGTCGAGCAGGAAGCCAAACTTGAGCTGGGCTTCTTCGGGCGTGATTTTGAGCGCGTCAAACACTTTTTGCTGCACGTCGGCGCGGTGGATACGCACCGAACCACCGCCCATTTCCCAGCCGTTGAGCACCATGTCGTAACCCTTGGAGATGCACTTCTCGGGCGCGGTGACCATCCAGTCTTCGTGGCCGTCTTTGGGCGCGGTGAAGGGGTGGTGCACGGCGGTGTAACGCTGGCTTTCGTCGTCGAACTCGAACATGGGAAAGTCGACCACCCACATGGGGGCCCAACGGTCTTCGAACAAACCGTTCTTTTTGCCGAACTCGCTGTGGCCAATCTTGATGCGCAAGGCACCGATAGCATCGTTGACGATCTTGGCTTTGTCGGCACCGAAGAAAATCAGGTCGCCGTTTTGTGCACCCGAACGCTCAAGCACAGCCGTCAAGGCCGCGTCATGGATGTTTTTGACGATGGGCGACTGCAGTCCATCACGGCCTTTGGACAGGTCGTTGACGCGGATGTAGGCCAGGCCCTTGGCACCGTAGATCTTGACGAACTCGGTATAGGCATCGATCTCGCCACGGCTGATGCCGCCGCCCTCGACCGAGCCACCCGGCACGCGCAGGGCCACCACGCGGCCGCCCTTCATGTTGGCCGCACCGGAGAACACTTTGAAGTCCACATCGCCCATGACATCGGTCACTTCGGTGAACTGCAGTTTCACGCGCAGATCGGGCTTGTCCGAGCCGTAGAGGTGCATCGCGTCCTGGTAGGTCATGACCGGGAAATCGCCCAGGTCCACGCCAATGGTTTTCTGGAACACGCGTTTGATCATGCCCTGGAACATGTCGCGAATTTCTTCTTCGGTCAGGAACGATGTTTCGATATCGATCTGGGTGAATTCGGGCTGGCGGTCAGCGCGAAGGTCTTCGTCGCGGAAGCACTTGGTGATCTGGTAGTAACGGTCATAACCCGCCACCATCAAGAGCTGCTTGAACAGCTGGGGCGACTGAGGCAAGGCAAAAAACTGACCATCGTGCACTCGGCTGGGCACCAGGTAGTCGCGCGCGCCTTCGGGCGTGCTCTTGGTGAGCATCGGGGTTTCAATGTCCACAAAACCGTTTTCGTCGAGGTACTTGCGCACTTCCATGGCCACTTTATAGCGCAGCATCAGGTTGTTTTGCATGTAAGGGCGGCGCAGGTCCAGCACGCGGTGGGTCAGGCGGGTCGTCTCCGACAGGTTGTCTTCGTCGATCTGAAAAGGAGGCGTGACGGATGCATTGAGCACAATCAGCTCGTGGCACAGCACTTCGATCTTGCCGCTTTTGAGGTTGTCGTTGGTGGTGCCGTCTGGACGGGCACGGACCACGCCTTTGATCTGCACGCAAAATTCGTTGCGCACGTCTTCGGCCACTTTGAACATCTCTGGACGGTCGGGGTCGCACACCACTTGCACATAGCCTTCACGGTCGCGCAGGTCGATGAAGATCACGCCGCCGTGGTCACGGCGACGGTTGACCCAGCCGCACAGGCTCACGGATTGGCCAGTCAGGGCTTCGGTCACCAGACCGCAATAGTGGGAACGCATGGACATGTTGTTGGTCTTTCTAAATTCGGAAATTGACGGGCGAGTGATTCGCACGGCACACAAGGTTTATTGAGGGGTTGCGGGTGCGGCCAGTGGCAGTTGTTCGGGACCACCGGGCACCACCACCCCCATGGAGATGATGTATTTCAAGGCGTCATCGACCGTCATGTCGAGCTCGATCACGTCGGCTTTGGGCATCATCAAAAAGAAGCCTGAGGTCGGGTTGGGTGTGGTGGGCACATACACGCTGACCAAGGGCTGGTCGAAATGCCGGGCCACGACACCACCGGGCGTGCCTGTCAAAAAGGCAATGGTCCATGAACCTTCGCGTGGATACTGCACCAGCAGGGCTTTGGAAAACGCATGACCACTGCCCGAAAACAAAGTGTCGGCCACCTGTTTGACGCTGGTGTAGATGCTGCGCACCACAGGGATGCGGTTCATCAAATTGTCCCACTGACGAAACAACCACTGACCAAACATATTGGCCACAAAGACACCGGTGGAAAAAATGACCAGGGCCACCAGGATCACACCCAGACCGGGCACACCCCGCAGGTAATCGGCCAGCGCATGCATGCCAGGGATGAGCGTGTCGGCTGCATGCAAGACCGCCAGAAAAATACTGTCCAGCAAGCCCACCAGCCAGGTCAGCACCCAGACGGTGATACCCATGGGCAACCACACCAGCAGGCCGGTGATGAAGTACTGTTTGAAGCTGCGTTGTTTCATGGGGTGGGGCAATCGGTGAAGTCAGCGTTCAGAATAATCAATGGCAGGCGCACGAAGCGGCGCAGCCTGCGGCGCTGGCCGTTGCGGCAGGCGCTGCAGTGTCGCTGGCTGGAGCTGGTGACGGTGCGGCGACAGCATCTGCTGCGGTGCCCGCTGCGGCAGGCACTGCGGCTGCTCCGCCGCCCTTGAAGTCAGTGGCATACCAGCCTGTGCCCTTGAGCTGGAAACCCGGGGCGGTGAGCTGTTTGTTGAATTTGGGAGCGCCGCAAGCGGGGCAATCGGTCAATGGATCGTCGCTCATTTTTTGCAGAACATCCTTGGCATGGCCGCAGGCGTCGCATTTGTAGGCGTAAATGGGCATGTGAAGAGCCTTTGAAGGTGATGCAAGAAAACCTTCAATTATAGGCTTGGCATCGCCCTTCAAGCCCCAAGACCCAAGGCAACACCCCAGCGCTGGCCCGGCCTCACGGCTTGGGTTGTGGCCAAGGGGCCTTGTCGGCCGATGGCCAAAATGTCCGCGCTGGCCACAGAGGCCACTGCGGCCGCGGCTTCAGCGGCTGGAGGTGTCCCGGGCGGCGTGGTCCAAGGCGCTGGCCATGGACTGACCCCGGTTGGTGATCACGCTCGGTGCCAAAGAGCCCAGCAGCATGCCCACGATGGACGCCATCAGGCCGAGCAAGTTGGCCGGCACCAGGGTTTCGGGAGCCAGGAAGTTGAACACCAGCCAGGTGCCCACGCCCAACACCACCGAAAACAAGGCCCCCTGGGTGTTGGCCCGCCGCCAGAAGGCTCCGGCCACCAGCGGCACAAAGGCTCCGGTCAAGGTGACGTTGTAGGCGTTTTGCACCATCTCGTACATGGTGCTGGTGCTGTTGAGGGCAAACAACAGGGCAAACGAGGTGAAAGTGACCAAAATGACGCGCAGCAGCAGCAAGAACTGGCGGTCGCTCATGTGGGGCACAAAAGGCTTGAGCACGTTCTCGGTAAAGGTAGCGGTGGGGGCCAACAAGGCACCGCTGGCGGTCGACAAAATGGCCGACAACAAAGCACCAAAGAACAAAATCTGCGCCCACATGGGCATCTTGCCCAGCACCAGATCGGGCAGGATGCGCTGGATGGTCCGGGCGTCTTCCGACTCGAACAAGGCTTTGAGCTCGGGATGGGCGATCAGGGCCGCATAAGCGATGTACAGCGGAATGAAAGCGATCACAAAGTACATCAAGGCCCCAATGACGGTGCCGCGCACGGCAGTTTTTTCGTCCTTGGCGCTGGTCATGCGCTGAAACACGTCCTGCTGCGGAATGGAGCCAAAGGCAAAGGCGAAGAAAGCACCCGCCATGGCCCACCAGGCGGCGGCGTCCATATCAACCGGGAACATGTCGAACTTGCCGTCGGCCGCCGCTTGCGCCACCACCTTCTCAAAGCCGCCCGCATTGCCGCCCACCAAGGTGGCCACGAGGACCAGGCCCACCACGATCACCACGGTCTGGAACAAATCGGTGAAAGCGACCGACCACATGCCGCCAAACACGGTGTAGACCAGCACCACGGCGGCGCCCATCATGATGGCGTAGTTCAGATCAATCGCCCCGGACGAGAGCACATGAATGACCAAGCCCAGCGCCGTCAATTGCGCAGAGGTCCAGCCCAGGTAAGACAACACAATCGCCACACTGGTCAGCACCTCCACCGACTTGCCGTAGCGCACCTTGTAGAAGTCGCCAATGGTGAGCAGGTTCAGGCGGTAAAACAGCTTGGCAAACAGCAAAGCCGCCAGCACCAGGCAAACCGTGGCACCAAAGGGGTCACCGGGGATGCCATTGAGGCCATCCTTGGCAAAGGTGGCCGACACCGACAGGACCGTCTCGGCCCCGAACCATGTGGCAAAGACGGTGGCCACGTTCATGTACAGCGGCAAACTTCGGCCCGCCACCAGATAGTCCTTGGCCCCATGGACCCGGCGTGCAGCCAACAAACCAATGCTGATGGTCACGGCCAAGTAAGCGATCACAAAAGTCAACAGCACCTTCATACCCTCCAGAATTCAGGCTTAGTAAATCAGTTGCAGGTGCATGCCCACCTGCAAAACGAGCAAGGAAACTACAAAGCCCAGTCCGGCGTAAATCAGGGTTTGCAGCAATCTGTTGGTGCGCCTCTGCTCTGCCAACAACTGATCAAGCTGTTTTGCATCACCTTGACGTGGCTGCTTGAGGTAGTCGTGCAACAAGCGCGGCAATTGTGGCAGCAATTTGGCGTAATGCGGCGCTTGCGCCTTGAGCTCTTCCCACAGCTTTTTGGGGCCGATCTGGTCAAGCATCCATTTTTCAAGGAATGGCTTGGCGGTGCTCCACAGGTCGAGTTCCGGGTCGAGCTGCCGGCCCAGTCCTTCAATGTTGAGCAAGGTCTTTTGTAAGAGCACCAGCTGCGGCTGAATCTCGACCTGGAAACGGCGCGAGGTCTGAAACAGCCTCATGAGCACCATGCCCAGAGAGATTTCTTTCAAGGGCCGGTCGAAGTAAGGCTCGCAGACAGCGCGAATGGCCGACTCCAGCTCATCCACCCGCGTGTCGGGCGGCACCCAGCCGGACTCGATGTGCAGCTCGGCCACGCGCTTGTAGTCGCGGCGAAAAAAGGCCGTGAAGTTTTGCGCCAGATATTCTTTGTCGTACTCGGTCAAAGTACCGACGATGCCAAAGTCCAGCGAGATGTAGCGACCAAAACTCTCTGGGTCAAGGCTGACCTGGATGTTGCCCGGGTGCATGTCCGCATGGAAAAAACCATCACGAAAGACTTGCGTGAAAAACAGGGTCACACCGTCTCGCGCCAACTTGGGGATGTCCACCCCGGCTTCGCGCAGGCGATCCACATGGCTGATGGGCACGCCATGCATGCGCTCCATCACCAGCACTTCGTTGTGGCAGTAATCCCAGATCATCTCGGGAATCAGCACCAGATCGAGGCCTTCCATATTGCGGCGCAGTTGCGCAGCATTCGACGCTTCGCGCACCAGGTCCAGCTCATCGTTGAGGTACTTGTCAAACTCGGCCACGACCTCGCGGGGCTTAAGGCGCTTGCCATCTGCGCTCAGGTTCTCGACCCAGCCGGCCATCATGCGCATGAGGCTCAGGTCTTTCTGGATGACGGGAAGCATGCCCGGACGCAAAACCTTGACCGCCACTTCACGCAGTTCGCCCGTTTTGCTGCGCAAGGTCGCAAAGTGCACCTGCGCAATGGAGGCGCTGGCCACTGGCTGGCGCTCAAACGACTCGAAGATGGTGTCCACCGGTTTGTGAAAGGCCCGCTCTATCGTGTCTACCGCGATGTCCGAGCTGAATGGCGGCACCCTGTCTTGCAGCTTGGCCAGCTCTTCGGCGATGTCCAATGGAAGCAGGTCGCGGCGGGTAGACAGCACCTGTCCGAACTTGACAAAGATGGGACCCAAGCGCTCGAGTGCTTCGCGCAAGCGGACAGCACGGGGTGACCTCAGATCGCGCCCCACCGACAAGATGCGGGCCAGCAGGCGAATCCAAGGCTTTTGAAAACTGGAAAGCACCAACTCGTCCAAGCCATAACGCAGAACGATGAAGACGATGAATGCACCGCGACCCAAGCGGCTCATGTTGCGCTACCAAAGGTGTTTGCAAGCTGACCCGAAAAGGCCTTGCCATCAGCGCCTGAACCCTCTGAACGCGATGCGACGAAACCGCGTAAACCTTCAAAAGCTTTGCGTGCAGCCTCTGCCAAGGTGTGGGCTGCAGCATCACCCACCAGACGTGCCAAATCTTCCTCGGCGTCCCAGCGCACATGGTCAATCAGCCAATTGATTTCGGCAGCCAATTGCACATCGCCTTCGATGCGGACCTTGGGTTTGTTGCCTTGTGCCAGGGCGGAAGCCAAAGAAAAAGGCGAGGTTTCGACCACAGTCAGTCTCAGGTCAAACCCCTCGAATCGGCCTCGTTCCAGCAAACCCGCAGGCGTTGGAGTCAACAGCAGCAGCAAGCGGTCCCAAACAAACTCGATGCGTTGGCTTTTTTGACGGGCCAAGCGTGCCATGGCTTCCGGTTCACTTTGCAGAACATGGTTCAAAAACAAAACGAGACGGTTGACCGTCTCATCGACGGCCCAAGCTGGTGGCTGAAAATGAGCGGCCAAGTCGTTGGCCAGTTGAGGCAGCGCCTGAGCGGCCCAAGAAAAAGGGGACTGTTTTGACATAGTCCCCGATTATTCCCGAAAGAAGGAGCCCACCAAGGGCCACGTCTTTATTGAAGCGCTTGCACGCCCGCCACCAGCCAACCACCGCCCTGTTTAGACTTGGTCATATTCCAGACTTCGCGGAATGGGCTTGGGCCTGCCGATGCATCTTCACGGATCATGCCGTTGAACTCGACACTGGCCAGGTAAGCTTCGGCTTGCTCTTCAATACCCAGCAACTGAGCATCCAACATGACCACTTCAGTCTTGTTGGGCTGACCTGGGAACTGGGCTTCGCGTTCAGCCAACTGACTTCGAATTTCAACCACCATGGCGTCTGTCATCATGGCGCGCAGTGCGCCAATGTCAGATCGGTCCCAAGCGTCTTGCAAAGTCACAAAGTTGCGTTTGGCAGCAGTGACAAAGCCCTCGACATCAAAACCAGCGGGAATGCCCCAAGTCTGCGAACCGCCCAATGCGGCACCAATCATGGAACCGCTGGTTTGCGTGGCAGCCGAACTGTCAAAACGGGTGTTTTGACCCTCCCAAGGCCGAGCAGATGCATCGTTACCCACATTTTGAGGGCTGTATTGCTTGAGTGAAGCGGGGTTATCAGCGGAAGCGCCTGCACCCTGATAGGCCAGACCACCCGTCTGGGCAGCACCACCACGTCGGGCACGCATGATCATGCCGATCACAGCCAACACGGCCACACCAATCAACAAGGCCATCAAGATATTGCCAAAGGCTGCACCCAAGCCTAAAGAACTGGCCAGCCAGGCCAGGCCCAGGCCAGCAGCCAAACCACCCAACATGGCACCCCATGGTTTCTTGGGGGCAGCAGCTGGTGCTGCTGCAGGCTTGGCAGCATTGGTGGGCGCAGCACTTTGAGCCGGTGCACTGGGAGTTTGTGGCGCAGCCTCACGTTTGGTGACCTGGCTCGATTGCTGACCAACAGATTTACCGCCACCCATGCGGCGAGCCGCTTCGGCATTGAGACTACCCAAGGCCAAAACGCCCGCGAGCATCAGTGTCATCAACTTATTCATGGAGTCTCCAACTCAAATCAAAACTCAGTTTTCAGGCATCAACACTTGATACCTGCGTGCAAGGCTACCACCCCGGCCGACAAGTTATGAAAGTCCACATGGGCAAAACCGCTATTTTTCATAAGGGTTTTCAATTCCTCTTGACCGGGGTGCATGCGGATGGATTCAGCCAGGTATCGGTAACTGTCAGCATCACCCGCGACCAGTTGCCCCATGTGGGGCAGGACCTTGAAGCTGTACCAGTCATATATTTTCTCGAGGGGCTTGGCCACTTTGGAAAACTCCAAAACCAATAATTTCCCCCCTGGCTTGAGTACGCGGCACATTTCCTTGAGGGCAATATCCTTGTGCGTCATGTTTCTCAGACCAAAGGCAACACTGACCACATTGAAATGCTGGTCCGGAAACGGCAACTTTTCAGCATCACAAACCAGTGTGGGGAGCACCAAACCGTGATTGATCAGGCGGTCGCGCCCGGTGGACAACATGGCTTCATTGATGTCGGTGTGCACCACGCGACCCGAGGCACCTACTTTTTTGGCAAAGGCCATCGACAAATCGCCCGTGCCCCCTGCGATGTCCAGGACTTGATCGCCCTCCTTCAGATTGGCCACCTGCACGGTGTAAGCCTTCCACACGCGGTGCAAACCCATGGACATCAGGTCGTTCATCACGTCGTATTTGGACGCAACCGAATCAAACACACCACGGACGTGTTTGGCTTTTTCTTTTTCGTCGACGGTCTTGAAACCGAAATGGGTGGTATTGGTCATAGCCGGCATTGTAGAAGGCTGCCTTGAAAACCCTTCATGTTGCTGTTCGGGATGCACTCGTGTTTCATTCACGCTTGCATTTCAGGAATGCGCAAGTTGGATTTCGACAGCTCTCAAAGGTGTGAACGCGCCCACTGCGCAATGTCAGCAGCCGAGCGAAAAGCGCCAGCCTGACCGGCAACCTCTTTGCCGTTCACAAACAAGGCGAGCGTGGGGATGCTGCGGATATTGAAACGAGCAGCAAGGGCCTGCGCTTCTTCGGTGTTGAGCTTGGCGAGCCGGACATGGGGCTCCAAAAGACCCGCCGCTTGCTCGAACGCCGGGGCCATCATGCGACACGGCCCACACCATGGCGCCCAGAAATCCACCAGCACGGGAATCTGGTTGCGGCCAATGTGGCGGTCAAAACTGGTGGCGTCCAGCGCCAGCGGCTGCCCGCTAAAAAGTGCTTGGTGACATTGCCCACATTCGGGTGATTTGTCCTGATCAGCCACACGCACCCGGTTGGTGGTGTGGCAATGAGGACAAACAATGTGCAAACTCTCGGCAGAAGTGGTCATGTCATTCCTTCATGGGTATGAAGAAACACGTGGGGGTCATCTTCAGCGCTTCAAGGGCCAGTAGTCAGGGCCATCACCGCCCAAGAATGACATGGCTCGGGCCAGCGACACAGCAAGCGCCGCAGATTCAATCAATCAACGGGGGTTGCGTGGCGCCATCGGGGGGCGGCCAGCCAGGTGACGGAAGCTGATGCGACCCTTGCTCAGGTCATAGGGCGACAACTCCAGCGTCACGCGGTCACCCGCCAAAATGCGGATGTGGTTCTTGCGCATCTTGCCTGCGGAATAAGCAATCAATTGGTGGCCGTTGTCCAAGGTCACGCGAAAACGGGTGTCGGGCAACACCTCGTTGACCACGCCCATCAGTTCAATCAGTTCTTCTTTAGCCATTTAACACGTCTTTCTCAAAACAGAATCGGTTTGGTTGTCTGGCGCTCCACCCAAAGCACGCCTTCATCGAGGGCGTACTGGCTGGCAGCGGCAGGTGTTGCAAATTCGGGCACAAACCGCATCACGCGGTCGGTGCTGGCGCTGCCGTGGCCACTGGCCACCGACACTTGCGCGCCATAAGCGCCATTGGGCAAAGCCCGGGAGCAAGGTTCAATACGGTACTTGCCCATCGAAATGGGCTTGTGAAAACAATGGTGAATCGACATGGATTTTAACTAATGGAGTTCTTGCCGTTTTTACTGCCTCTTTGGGGGCGGCTTGGCGGCTCGGTTTTGGCATGTCCCGGTGCCAAAAAACGCCTCCATATGAACGCCAAGACAGGCGGATCACACAACGTCACCGTGCAGAGGTGAGCGAAAAGGAAGCAAAAAATCGTCTGAGCCCAGCTCTTGAAAAGCATGGCGGGCGATGAGCACAGTGGAGGACAAGACTGGCACCCCTCTGCCGGGATGCGCTATCGGCTCAGCAAGAGCAAGATGGGCATAAGTCGCCAATGGCGTGATGCACTGTAACACAGTTCGCAATTTTGATACTTTCACCCAAGACTCACAGCCACTTGGCCACCAAGCTGGCCAGCATGCTCAAAAGCAAGGTACTGGTGATGGGCAAAAACCATTCACGACGAAACAGCCTGAACCGGAAGTCGCCGGGCAATCGCCCAAAACCCAACTTTTGCAGCCACGGCTGCAGACCGCTGAACACAATCAAAATCAGAAACACCACAATCAGCCAACGCAACATACCGTTCCTTCCAAAGTGTTCAGAGACGGTGCGATCGGTCACCCCGGGCAAAGCCCAAGGCCGATCCATCGGCCGATGTGGAAAACCCGATCACCTTGAACAGCTCGCCCATTTCATGCTCGTTGATCAGGCGCTGGGCTTGGCTGCGCTCGGCCAAGCTGGCGGCAGCCATGCGCTCTGCCAGACCCAGATTCAGCAAAAACCAGGCTTGGCTGGTGTAGCCCAGCACATTCAAACCGGCGTTTTGACCAGCCAAGGCCACCCCGGTGAAGTTGACATGTGCGGTGATGTCTTTTTGGCCCACTGCCACCAAGGGGTTGTCGTCGGCCTGGTGCAATTGGTGGCACATGACGGTGCCCATGTGGCGCTGCGGGTGAAAGTATTCAGCCTCAGGAAAACCGTAATCCAAAAAGAAGGCCGCCCCGCCCCGCCCGGCCAGCAGCCGCTCAGCCAGGCTGGCCACAAAGGCCTCGGCCTGGGGGTGGATTTCGGTCAGGTAATCGTGCTCGCCGTCGATCTCGACGGGCGGGCGCAAGTCGGTGACCCGGTCTTGCCAAGCGAATTCTTCACCAGTGCTGACCACCCCGCGCTCGTGCCAGATGCCCTGCGTGCGCTGCAGCAGCTGCACCGGCATGGCGTCCAGCACCTCGTTGCCCACCACCACGCCCTCGATGGCGTCGGGCCAGGCGTCCAGCCAACGCACTTTGTCGGCATGTTTGAGCAAAGTGTCAGCCTGACGGGCGCGCAAAGTGCCCGACAAATCGATGATGGTGTAACGCTTCACGGCGTCGCCCAGACTGTCCAGTAATTGCAAGGCCAGGACTCCGGTGCCCGCACCAAACTCCCAGACTTCATCCGTGCCTGTGGCCGCCAGTGCCTCTTTCACCTGCACCGCCAGGGTCTGGCCAAACAGGGGCGACATGCCCGGCGCGGTCACGAAATCGCTGCCTGAAGCGGGCATGGCGCCGAACTTTTGCAGGGCGTTGGTGTAGTACCCAAAGCCCGGCTCGTACAAGGCCATGGCCATGAAACGGTCAAAACCGATCCAGCCCCCCGCCTGGGCGATGGCCTGGTGGATAAGTGGGGTCAGCTCGAAAGGGGGATGGGGATTTGGCTTGGACACTCGGCGATTGTCGCCGAAGGCGTACGGGGGTTTGCCGGGGTGCCGGGGGCCCAATCCATGGCTTGCCCGATAATTCAGCCCTTTGTCAACTTGGATGTTCCTGCGCAGCCCCATCTGCCCAGCCCCCCTTCATGAAACAAGTTCTGGTCACCGGAGGCGCTCACCGCCTGGGCGCAGAGATCGTTCGCCAATTCGCAGCGGCGGGCTGGCGCGTGTGGTGCCATTACCAACGCTCCGCAGCTGCGGCGCAGGCCTTGCAGGCCGAGCTGCAGTCGCAGGGCGCCAATGTCGAACTGGTGCAGGCCGATCTGGCGCAAAGTGCCGAGGTTGAACGCATGGTGGCCCACATCGCGCAAGCCACAGGGCCGCTGGACTGCCTGGTGAACAACGCCTCGCTGTTCGAGCCGGACGAGGGGACCGACATGGATTTACCCGGCGCGCGCTTGCAACTCGAAGTGAATTTGATCGCGCCCATGCTCTTGGCCTCGCTGATGGCCCAGCAGGCCGCGCCCAAGGCCACGCCCGGCCAGCGCAGCGTGGTCCACATCCTGGACCAGAAGGTGTTCAACCTGAACCCGGACTATTTTTCTTACACCGTGTCCAAACTGGCGCTGGAGCGCGCCGTGGCCTTGCAGGCCCAAGCTCTGGCCCCCTTGCGCGTGTGCGGCGTGGCGCCAGGCCTGATGTTTTTGAGCGGCCCGCAAACCCAAGAGAACTTTGACCGCAACAGCCGCGTGAACCTGCTGAGCGAGCCGATCGACCCGGCGCAGGTGGCGGCCACCTGCCTGTTTTTGGCACAAAACCCCTGTATCACGGGCACCACGGTGTGTGTGGACAACGGCCAGCACCTGGTGCCTTTGGCGCGCGACGTGATGTTTTTGGGTGAACCGAAAGACCCTGCATGAGCGAGCTGATGACCGATTTGGCGCTGAACTGCCGACGCCTGTTTTTGCGCAACCACACGGTGGATGTTCGCATTGGTGCGCACGACTTTGAAAAGCTAGGCCCCCAGCGCATCGTGTTCAATGTGGAACTGTTCGTGCCCTACAGCGCGTCCACCCCCACGCAGGACGACCTGGCCGAGGTGGTGGACTACGACTTCATCCGTGAGGTGATTGCGCGCCGGGTAGCCCAAGGCCACATCGTGTTGCAAGAGACTTTGTGCGACGACCTGATGCGCGAGCTGATCGCCCACCCGCAGGTGCAGGCGGTGCGCCTGTCCAGCTGCAAACCCGATGTGTACCCGGACTGCGAAGCGGTTGGGGTTGAAATTTTCCAGATTAAATCTCCGACATGAAAACCCCAGCCGGACACCAAACCCTGGAGCTGACCGGTTTGCGCTTTGACGCGAACCTGGGCATCCTGGAACATGAAAAAATCGACCCCCAGCCGATCCAGGTCGATGCCGAGCTGAACCTGGGTACGCAGCCCCTGCTGCCCAGCGACGACGACATCCACCATGTGCTGGACTACCGCAAGGTGCGCAAGATCATCATCGATGAGTGCACCGCCGAGCACATCAACCTGCTCGAAACCATGATCGGCAAACTCTCGAACCGCCTGATGCAACTGCCCGGCGTGTTGGGCGTGCGCGTCAAGATTGCCAAACTTGAAATTTTTGAAGACTGCGAAGTGGCCATTCGCATGGAAACCGGACAGTGGTGAACCTTATGAACACAGACACAGAAGCCGACAACGCCTGGGTACAAGCACAAGCCGAATCAGAGGCTGCCAAAGCCATCAAGATCGAACGCGAAACCCACAAGCTTGAAAAACGCCTGTGCCGCCAAATGGGCCAAGCCATCAGCGACTTCAACCTGATCGAAGCGGGCGACCGCATCATGGTCTGCATGTCGGGCGGCAAAGACAGCTACGGCATGCTCGACATCTTGCTCAAGATGAAGGCCCGCGCCCCGGTGGACTTTGAACTGGTGGCGGTCAACCTGGACCAAAAGCAGCCGGGTTTCCCGGACCACATCCTGCCCGCTTACCTCAAAGAGCTGGGCGTGGAGTTCCACATCGAGACGCAAGACACGTATTCGATCGTGAAGGACAAGATTCCCGAAGGCAAGACCATGTGCAGCCTGTGCTCGCGCCTGCGCCGGGGCATTTTGTACCGCGTGGCACGGGAGCTCAAGTGCAACAAGCTCGCGCTCGGCCACCACCGCGACGACATGCTGCAGACCTTCTTTTTGAACATGTTTTTTGGCGGCAAGCTCAAGGGCATGCCCCCGAAGCTGGTCAGCGACAACGGCGAGTTCATGGTGATCCGCCCGCTGGCCTATGTGGCCGAAACCGACCTCATCCGTTGGGCAGAGCACCGACAGTTCCCCATCATCCCGTGCACCCTGTGTGGCAGCCAGGAAAACCTGCAACGCCTGCAGGTGGGCAACATGCTGCGCGAGTGGCAAAAGAAGCACCCTGGCCGGATTGAAAACATGTTCTCGGCTTTGCAAAATGTGGTGCCCTCGCATTTGATGGACGCCAAGCTGCACGGCTTCAAGGACCTGAAAATCACAGGCATCGAGTCAGACGACGGCGACAAAGCCTTTGACGAGGAAGAGTTCAAGGAGCCCTCTTTGCCAGGCATCCAGGTCATCTCGATGTAAACCCAAGGAGACCCAGCATGCGCCAAGTCACACCGCAATTCACGCGACGGATTTCATGGACCCTGGCCGCATTGGCCCTGACGCTTTTGACAGGCTGCGCCTCGATGCGCCTGATCGACAGCGATGTGGTCTCTGTAGCCGCCGTGCCGCCCGGCATGAGTTTGCAGGGGGCCAAATACCGCTTTGAGCGCCTGCCCTCGCAAGTGCACAACCCTGAAGCCGGTTTGGCAGAGCAACAAGCACAGGCCGCCATGGCGGCTGTGGGTTTGGTGCGTGATGACGCCGCCGCCAGCCTTAGCGTGATGGTGGGCTTCAGCGGCACGCAGTACCTGGCAGACCCTTGGGGCCGCCCATTGGGTCCGGGCTGGACGCCTTACGGCAGCATCGCCATCGGATCAGGCTTTGGCGGGGGCTTTGGTTCGCACATCGGTCTGGGCATGGGCATGCGCTTTCCGCCGCCCACGCATTACCGCCGTGAAGTCAGCGTCGTCATGCGCGACCTGAAATCAGGCCAGGTGGTCTATGAAACCCGCGCCAGCCACGCCGGCCCCTGGAGCGACAGCGTGCCGATTTTTGCCACCTTGTTTCAGGCTGCACTGGCCAACTTTCCCTACCCGCCCGCAGGCCCACGCCGGGTCAACATCGAACTGCCGCGCTGAAGCGCTGCCCTCCCCCAAGAATTCATGGAACCCACCCGCATTCTGGCGATTCGCCACGGCGAAACCACCTGGAACGTCGACACCCGCCTGCAAGGCCATCTGGACATCCCGCTCAACGAAGTGGGCATGCGCCAAGCGCAGCATCTGGCCCAAGCACTGGTGCAGCAAGACGCCATTGATGCGATTTATGCCAGCGACCTGTCGCGCGCCCACACCACCGCCCACGCCATAGCACAGGCCTTAGGTCATAGCGTGAACACGCACCCTGGTTTGCGCGAACGCCACTTTGGTGCATTTCAGGGCCGCACCTTTGCCGAGATCGAAGCTGAGCTGCCCGAGCAGGCCTGGCACTGGCGCAAACGCACCCCCGACTGGACGCCCCCCGAAGGTGGCGAATCATTGCAGATGCTGCGCGAACGCATCGTCAACACCGTGAACGAACTGGCCGCACGCCACCCCGGCGAGCAAATCGTGATGGTGGCGCACGGCGGGGTTCTGGACATCCTGTACCGCGCCGCCACCCGGCTGGAATTGCAAGCGCCGCGCACCTGGCAACTGACCAACACCGCCGTCAACCGGCTGTTGTGGACGCCGCAAGGCTTGTCGATGGTGGGCTGGGGCGATACCTCCCACCTGGATGCCCTGGGCAAGGAAGAAACCATCACCTGAGGGCTTCGTGTTGCGCAGCGCTCAACACCTTCTTGCCATCCAGTTCCCCAGCTTGTCACGGCAAGGGGAGCCTTCCTCAACCGTTCATGGGCCGGACAGGTCAGCCATTGGGTCGACTGCTGGCGGTGCCCAACGGTTGATCAGCGCCACCAGCGACAGCATGACTGGCACCTCGACGAGCACACCGACCACGGTAGCCAGGGCTGCGCCCGAGTGCAGGCCAAACAGCGAGATGGCCACCGCCACCGCCAGTTCAAAAAAATTCGACGTGCCGATCAAGCAAGCGGGCCCCGCCACGCTGTGTGGCAGTTTGAGCCAACGAGCGCCCCACCAGGCGATGAAGAAAATGCCATAGGTCTGCAGCACCAGAGGCAGGGCAATCATCACGATAACGAGCGGCTTGTCCACGATGGTGGGTGCCTGAAAGCCAAACAACAAGACCACGGTGGCGATCAAGCCCGTGACCGACCACGGCTTGAGCTGGGCCATGCGCTGCTGCAAGTGTTCAGCCCCGCGAGAGAGCCATAGGCGGCGGCACAGCATGCCTGCGGCCAGCGGCAAAACCACATACAAAACGGTGGAGAGCACCAGGGTTTCCCAGGGCACGGTCACATCGGTCACCCCCAGCAAAAAAGCCGCAATGGGCGCAAAGGCCACCACCATGACCAAGTCGTTCACCGAGACCTGCACCAAGGTGTAGCTGGCATCACCCTTGACCAGCTGGCTCCACACAAACACCATGGCGGTGCAAGGCGCCACGCCCAGCAAGATCATGCCAGCGATGTATTCTTGGGCCGATTGCGGATCGACCCAGGGCGCAAAGAAGTATTGAAAAAACAGCACACCCAAAGCGGCCATGGTGAAAGGCTTGATGAGCCAGTTGACCACCAGCGTGAGCAGCAGGCCTTGCGGCTTTTGGCTCACCTCTTTCACGGCGTTCCAGTCGATCTGCACCATCATCGGGAAAATCATCACCCAGATGAGCACCGCCACCACCAAGTTGACGTGTGCAAATTCCAAGAGGGCCACCGCTTGAAACAAGCCAGGCACCAGCAGACCCAAACCCGCCCCGGCAGCTATGCCCAAAGCCACCCAAATCGACAAGAAGCGTTCAAATATTCCCATGTCCTGTTTGTACCCTATCCCTGCGCCGTCCTTTGGAATGGATGAGCTGCATGGGCGTGTCGATGGGCAGGCTCAGCAGCGACCGGGCTCGCAAGCCAGATTGAGCACATCACCGCAGGGCACGCCCTGGCAGCAATGCGCCATTAAAAAGTCCATCAGGCTTTGCATGGCACCCAGGTCGGCGCGGTAGCGCAAAAAACGGCCCTCGCGCTGCACGCTGACCAAGGCCGCGTGGTGCAGTTCTTTGAGGTGAAACGACAGCGTGTTGGCTGGAATGTCGAGCGCTGCAGACAGCTGCCCGGGTTGAATGCCCTCTGGCCCCGTGCCCACGATGGCGCGAAACACCTTCAGGCGCGAGCTTTGCGCCAAAGCCGCCAAGGCCTTGACGGCCACGTCCTCGTCCATGACGCTGAACAAAGAAACGGGGTTCATGGCGTGGCCTTTTCTGCAGGGTTGGGGGTGAGCAAGCCCATGGGCAAACGCAGTGTGGCCAGCCAGCACAAGAGCAGCATCAAAGCCGAGCCCAAGAGTGCGTACATCAACCCGCCCCATTGGTAGAGCAGGCCCGACAGCAGCGTGCCCATGAAGCGGCCCAGCGCATTGGCCGCGTAATAAAAGCCCACGTCTTCGGCCGCTTTTTCAGAACCCGCATAGGCCAGCACCAAGTAGCTGTGCACCGACGAATTGATGGCAAAAGCAAAGCCGAACAAACTCAGGCCCACCACCACCCACCACTGCAGCTGCGGCGCCTGCAGCCACATGGCCGCGGCAATGCCCAGCGGAATGAGCATGAGCACCGCCGACCACCAGCGCGCAGCGGGCACCTCGCGGCTCAGGCCATCGGCGCTGCGGCGCACGATCTGTGGCGCCAGCGCTTGCACCAGGCCATAGCCAATGGTCCACGCGGCCAAAAAGCCGCCCACCATGGTGAAGGTCCAACCCACCGAGTAGAGGAACACCGGCACGCCCACCACAAACCACACATCACGCGCCCCAAACAAAGCCACGCGTGCGGCCGCCAGCGCGTTGATGCCGGCGTTTTTGGCGAACAACTCTTTGGCCGAGCCCGAAGGCTTGCTCTTGCCCATCATGGGCGGCAAACTGGTCACCACACCCAGCAGCACCAAAGCGAGCAGGCCCGCCATGGCCCAGAGCGAGCCCTGAAAACCCAGCGTCTCGAGCAGCAAACCCCCCAGAAAAAAGCCAAAGCCCTTCATGGCATTTTTGCTGCCGGTGAACCAGGCCACCCACTTGAACAGCTGGCCGTTGCCTTGGTCTTTGGCTTGCGCCTGCGTGATCTTGATGGCCGATTTGCTGGCGGTTTTGGTCAGGTCTTTGGCCACGCCACACACGCCTTGCGCCAGCACCACCCAGGCCACCGACATGGCCGCTGTCCATTCAGGCTGCAAGGCCGAGAGCAAGCCAAAGCCGATGATCTGCGTGACCAGGCCCACGGTGAGCATGCGGGCAATTCCAAAACGCGTGGCCAGCCAGCCGCCGATCAGGTTGGCCAAGACGCCCGCGCCTTCGTACAGCAAGAACAAAAAGGCCAGCGTGAATGGCGAGTAACCCAGCTTGTAAAAGTGCAGCAGCACCAACATGCGCAAAGCGCCGTCGGTCAGGGTGAAGCCCCAATAGGCGGCAGTGACGATGCCGTAGTGGCGTTCAGCAGCATTCATCTCAGATGCCCACCTCGTTCATGTGGCAGGCCAAATCGACCATGCGGCAGGCGTAGCCCATCTCGTTGTCGTACCAGGCGTAGATTTTGAGCAGCGTGCCGTCGGTCACCAGGGTGGACAGCGCGTCCACAATGGCGCTGCGTGTGTCGCGGGCGTAATCCACGCTGACCAAGGGCCGCTCTTCGTAACCCAAAATGCCCGCCAGCGGGCCTTCGGCCGCAGCGGCAAACAGGGCGTTGACTTCCTCGGCGCTGGTTTCGCGCTTCATCTCGAACACGCAGTCGGTCAGCGATGCATTGAGCACCGGGGCACGCACGGCGTGGCCGTTGAGCTTGCCCTTGAGTTCGGGGTAAATCAAAGCAATGGCTGTGGCACTGCCGGTGGTGGTGGGGGCCAGGCTGACCATGGCGCTGCGGGCGCGGCGCAGGTCTTTGTGCGGGGCATCGACCACCAAGTTGGTGTTGGTCGGGTCGTGGATGGTGGTGATCTGACCGTGCCGGATGCCAATGGCTTCGTGCACGACTTTGACCACCGGTGCCAGGCAGTTGGTGGTGCACGATGCGGCCGTGACGATGCGGTCTTTGGCCGGGTTGTACAGCGTGTGGTTGACGCCCACCACGATGTTCAGCACATCGCCCACCTTGACGGGCGCGGCCACGATCACGCGCTTGGCGCCCCTGTCCAGGTGGCCTTGGATGGTTTCGGGTGTCAAAAATTTGCCCGTGCATTCCAGCACCAGGTCCACACCCAGGTCGCCCCATGGGATGTCGGCTGGGTGGGCGTGCGATGAAAAGCCCAGGGTGCGGTCACCGATGCGAATCTGGCTATCGCCTTCAGCCGCAATGCGCTCACGCCACTTGCCCTGCACGCTGTCAAAGGCCAGCAAATGCGCGGTGGCCGCTGCGCCGCCTTTGAGTTCGTTCAGGTGCACCACCTCCAGGCGGTTGCCTGCGCGGGGGTCGTCTTGCTGGCGCTCGGCAGCGCCCATGGCCGCACGCAGGGCCAAACGGCCGATGCGGCCCATGCCGTTGATACCGACTTTCATGGTCTATCCTTCGATGGTTCTGGAAATGTCAATGACCGAACTTTGCCACGTTTGTGTGACGCAACCATGACAAGATTTAGCCGCCCTTGCGAAACACTTGGACTCGCCGCAATGAGTTTCTGGCTCATCCACTGTGTGAGCGGTGCACTCGCCGCGAAGGCTGGTTTGACATCAAACGGTCACAGAAACACTCTCCAATCGGTGTTTTCAAATGGAGTTTTCATGTCGCACCACGATCACGACCCCGTCTTCAACACCTCTGGCAACCCCCACTTTCAAGATGTTTTGGCGCAATCCCTGCAAAACCCGTCACGCCGTGGTTTGCTGCGCGGTGGTTTGGGTTTGGCTGGCTTGGCCATGCTGCCCGGTTGCGCCAGCCTGACTTCGGGCAGGGCCGCTGCGCCATCTGCTTTGGGATTTGCCGCCGTTGAGAAAAGCCTGCTCGACCAGGTGATGCTGCCGCCAGGCTACCAATACAGCGTGTTGCACGCCACGGGCGATGCGCTTGATTCGGCCTTGGCCGCCTACTCCAACAAAGGCACAGAAACGGACGACTGGTCGCGCCGTGTGGGCGATCACCACGACGGCATGGACATTTATTACATCGACGCCCATGGCCGTTACTCCGAAAAGGAAACCGGTCGTGCCGTGCTGTGCGTGAACCACGAAAGCTCGGCCGACTCGCATTTCTTGCACCCCAATGGCCAGACCTCCAAGCAAGTCAGTGGCAAAAAATTCACCCAATTTGGCGACTGGGATTTGGGCACGCGTCCTGAGCTGGAAGTGCTCAAAGAGATCAACTTGCATGGTGTGAGCGTGGTGGAGATCGTGAAAACCCCACAAGGCTGGCGCATTCGTCAAGACTCGCCGCTGAACCGCCGCATCACGCCGCAAACGCCGGTACGCATCAGCGGGCCTCGCGCGCACATTGAGCAAATTCGCGGCTTCATGAGCACCCGCTGGGACACGGCCGGGGCCATGTCCCGTGGCACGCTGAACAACTGCGGCCACGGCAAAACGCCTTGGGGCACCTATCTGGGCTGCGAAGAAAACTGGGCTTACTACTTCCACACCACGGCGGGTGGCGCAGCCTTTTCGGCCAAAGAAGCGGCCTCGCTCAAGCGCTATGGCCTGGCGGGTGTGGCCCCGGCAGCCGGTGCAAGCAAAGCGCAAGGTCAAGGCTGGCACACCGTATCGGCCACCGACGACCGTTTTGCCCGCTGGAACCTGGCCGCCACAGGCGCCAATGCCGAGAAAGATTTCCGCAATGAAGCCAACACCTTTGGCTTCAACGTCGAAATCGACCCACTGGCCCCCAATTCCACGCCCGCCAAGCGGGTGGCCATGGGTCGCTTTGCCCACGAAGCGGCGGTGTGCGGTGTGCCCAAGGCGGGCGAGCCCTTGGCGTTTTACATGGGCTGCGATTCGCGCAACGAATACATCTACAAGTTCGTGAGCACTGCTGTGTGGGACCCCCGCGATGTGGGCGGTGGCTTGGTCGCCGGTGACAAATACCTGAGCGAAGGCAAGCTGTATGCCGCCCGCTTTGACGCCACGGGCCAAGGCGAGTGGCTCGAACTCAGCTTCACCGACCCGCGTATCGCCCAGCACAGCGCCTACACATTTGCCAACCAGGCCGATGTTTACGTCAACGCCCGCTTTGCGGCCGATGCCGTGGGTGCAACCAAGATGGACCGGCCGGAGTGGGGTGCGGTCAACCACCGCAACGGCGAAATCTATTTCGCCCTCACCAACAACAGCGCAGCCAACCGCACACCGAGCAAAGTGGATGCAGCCAACCCCCGTGCTTACATGGACATGGATGGTGTCAAAAGCATGGGCAACCCCAATGGCCACATCATCCGATTCAAAGAGGCCGATGCCAAATCCACCGCCAAAGCCTTTGCCTGGGACATTTTTGTCTTCGGTGCCGAAGAAGATTCGGGCGATGCCAACTTGTCGGGCTTGACCTCCAGGAACGCGTTTTCTTCGCCTGACGGCCTGTGGTTCAGCCAAGCCACAGGCATTTGCTGGATCCAGACCGACGACGGCGCTTTCACCGACGAGACCAACTGCATGATGCTGGCGGCGATTCCGGGCCAAGTGGGTGACGGGGGCAAAGTCACCGTCAAAAACAAGATGCTGGTGGGCGGTGCAGAGCAAACCGGCACGCAAGAAACCTTTTTGGGCGCAGCTTTGGGCGAAGCCAAACTGCGCCGCTTTTTGGTGGCGCCCAAAGGTGCTGAAGTGACGGGTATCACCGAAACCGCCGACGGCCGCACCTTGTTTGTCAACATCCAGCACCCCGGCGAATTGTCCAAGCCACTGGCATCGGGCTCTGCACCTCAAAGCATGTGGCCAGGCAACGCCGGTTACGGCCCGCAAGGCCGTCCACGTTCAGCCACCATCGTGATCACGCGCCAAAATGGCGGTGTGATCGGGCTCTAAGGCGCAAGAAGCACGCGCCTCGGTGAGGCTGTGTGCGGTACTCAAAGTGCCCCCATTCACAGGGGCATTTTTTGTCGCTGGCTGTTTGTTGCTGGCTGTGGGTCTGATCGGTTCAATGTTGGTAGCGCAGCTCAGACCTCAACCATGGGGCGAGCTGTTGCCCCACCACATCCAGACACATTGTGGTTTTTCGAGGCACCCAGCGCGTCACTGCCCAAACGACTTGGGCGGCGTGACGCCCAAATGCTTGAAGGCCGCCAGCGTGGCGATGCGCCCACGCGGGGTGCGCTGCAAATAGCCTTGCTGAATCAAATACGGCTCGATCACGTCTTCGATGGTGTCGCGCTCTTCGCCGATGCTGGCGGCGATGTTGTCCAAGCCCACAGGCCCGCCGTCAAAACGGTGGATCACCGCTTCCAGCAGCTTGCGGTCCATCAGGTCAAAGCCTTCCGGGTCCACGTCCAGCATGACCAGGGCCTTTTGCGAGATGGCCTTGTGGATGGTGCCGTCGCCCTTCACATCCGCATAGTCACGCACCCGGCGCAGCAATCGGTTGGCGATGCGCGGCGTGCCGCGTGAGCGGCGGGCGATCTCGAACGAGCCTTCGGGGTCAATCGGTGCTTTGAGCAGACCGGCACTGCGGGTCACGATGCGGGTCAGCTCCTCAGGCGTGTAAAACTCCAGCCGCGACACGATGCCAAAGCGGTCGCGCAAGGGGTTGGTGAGCATGCCCGCCCGCGTGGTCGCACCCACCAGCGTGAAAGGCTGCAGGTCCAACTTGATGGACCGCGCTGCTGGCCCTTCGCCGATCATGATGTCGATCTGATAGTCCTCGAGCGCGGGGTACAAAATCTCTTCGACCACAGGCGAGAGGCGGTGGATCTCGTCGATGAAGAGCACATCGTTGCGCTCCAAGTTGGTGAGCAGCGCCGCCAAATCCTTGGGTTTTTCGAGCACCGGACCGCTGGTCTGACGCAGGTTCACACCCAACTCAGCAGCAATGATGTGACTCAGCGTGGTCTTGCCCAGACCGGGCGGGCCAAACAGCAGCACATGGTCCAGCGGTTCCTCGCGCATCTTGGCCGCGCTGATGAAAATCTCCAGCTGCTCACGCACCTTGACCTGGCCCACATATTCATCGAGCAGCTTGGGGCGCAAGGCGCGCTCAATGGCCTCTTCTTGATGGGACACGGGGGCCGCAGAAATGACCCGGGGTTCGGGCTGGGGGGCGAAGTCGTCGGTGCGGATGCTCATGGCTCAGATCGCTTTATTTGTTCAAGGCCTTGAGCGCCAGCTTGATGCCCTCGCTCACTCCTACATCCACAGGCAGGCTCTTGAGTGCGGCAGCGGCTTCCTTGTCGCTGTAGCCCAGCGCCAGCAAGGCTTGCTGGATGTCGCTTTGTGCGTCGCTGGTGTTGACGGCAAACAAGCCGCCGATGTCGCCGCCCAGTTTGCCTTTGAGTTCAAGCAGCAAACGCTCGGCGGTTTTTTTGCCGATGCCGGGCACCTTGACCAAGCGCCCGACTTCTTGCGTGGTGATGGCCTGCGCCAAATCGGTCACGCTCATGCCCGACAACACGCTCAGGGCCGTGCGGGGGCCCACACCAGAAATCTTGATCAGCTGGCGAAAGGCCTCGCGCTCGCTAAAAGTAGCAAAGCCGTAGAGAATTTGTGCGTCTTCGCGCACCACAAAGTGCGTGACCAGACTGACTTTTTCGCCCGTGGCGGGCAAGTTGTAGAAAGTGCTCATCGGCACATTCACCTCGTAGCCCACGCCGTGGCAGTCCACCACCACCTCGGGGGGGTTCTTGTCGCTCAGGATGCCGGTGAGTTTGCCAATCATGGGGGGTGACGCCTTAAATGCCTGCGATGGGAGAAAATGCGCATTCGCCCGGTCGATCCGGGCTACAAACCGCGCACAGCTAGGATTATCAACTTGATCGTCAGACACACCTTCACGCCGCACAACAACACCCGCCTGTCGCACCTGTGCGGCCCCATGGATGCGCACCTGCGCACCATCGAGGCGGGCTTGCAGGTGAGCATCGCGCACCGCCATGAGCAGTTCAAGGTGGATGGCCCCAAGGCTGTGGCGCTGCGGGCGATGGAGATTTTGCAGGCGATCTACGAACGCGCCGACCGCCCGATTTCGCCCGACATGGTGCAACTCATGCTGGTGGGTGACAGCGGGGGCGAAGAAGCCAACCTGCCCGCCCTGCAAACCCGCCGCGCCGACCTGAAGGCGCGCACCCCGGTGCAGGCCGCCTATCTGGAGAGCATTGCCTCACACGACATCACCTTCGGCATTGGCCCGGCCGGTACGGGCAAGACCTACCTGGCCGTGGCTTGCGCGGTGGATGCGCTGGAGCGCGCCAGCGTGCAGCGCATTGTGTTGACCCGCCCAGCGGTGGAAGCGGGCGAGCGACTGGGCTTTTTGCCGGGTGACCTGTCGCAAAAGGTGGACCCGTATTTGCGCCCGCTGTACGACGCGCTGTATGACCTGATGGGCTACGACAAGGTGCAAAAGGCCTTTGAGCGCAACGCCATCGAGATCGCGCCGCTGGCCTTCATGCGCGGGCGCACGCTGAACAACGCGTTTGTGATCCTGGACGAGGCGCAAAACACCAGCACCGAACAGATGAAGATGTTCCTGACCCGCATTGGCTTTGGCGCCAAAGCCGTGGTCACGGGCGATGTGAGCCAGATTGACTTGCCCAAAGGCCAGCTCAGCGGGCTGATCGACGCCGAGCGGGTCTTGAAGCGCGTCAAGGGCATTGCCTTCACACGCTTTTCGAGTGCCGACGTGGTGCGCCACCCGCTGGTGGCCCGCATCGTGGACGCCTACGACGCGCAAGGCAGCGCCGCCATGCGGGCGGGCGTCACGACCCGCCGCAAGCCTTTGCCCACCGACGATTGAACTCCGAATCCAGCACACCCATGGCCCTCCAAAAACTCCAGCTGTCCCTGCAATTTGGCGACATTCCCTATGCAGCCCGCCACCGCGCCGCCCTGCCCCGCCATGCGGTCATCCGCGCCATTCGCCATGCCTTGGCCGATGACGCCGAAATCACGGTGCGCATCGTGGGCGAAGAAGAAGGCCGCGAGCTGAACAAGAGTTACCGCAAAAAAGACTACGCCACCAATGTGCTGACCTTTGATTACGAGCAGGAAACGGTGGTGATGGCCGATTTGGTGCTGTGCGCCCCGGTGGTGGCGCGTGAGGCCAAGGAGCAAGGCAAGACGCTGGCGGCGCATTACGCGCATTTGCTGGTGCACGGTACGCTGCACGCGCAAGGCTGGGACCATGAGACCAGCGCCGCCGACGCCGAAGAGATGGAGGCCTATGAGGTGGCCATTTTGGCGGGGTTGGGCTTGAAAAACCCTTACCGCTGATTAAGCGGTGTCTTCGGGCGCGTGTACTGCGCTCAACCGGGGGCGCGCGTCTCGAGTGAGCTATTGCGCTCGCATCATGGGCGCTTTACCCATTGCGTCGTGTCCGCCACATGGCTGGGACCCATCAAGCGGATGTCTCCGTACCAGGCCCGAACACTGCTGCGCGTGTTGTCGCTGTCGGTCATGATGGCCAGATTGAGGAGTGCGCCAGGCGCTTCGCCAAAGGCTTTTTCAAAGTCGGCACGAATGTCGCGCTCATACAGCAACCATTGCTTGAGCCGGTTGCCACCTGACTCGACCACCAGTTTGCGGATGCGGTCGCTGCGTGGGTTGTTGATCACCGACTCCACAGGGCGCTGGTTGCACCAGACGTACATCAGCGTTGCATAAGGCAGCGGTTCGCCCGTCAAGGCTTGGGTCAATTCGCTGAGCATGGCGTTTTTGGCAGAAAACCGACTGCGGTCACCGTCAAATGTCAGAATCAAACGTACCGGGGAATCTTCTGCTTCGCGCTGCGCCATGTCAGCGCCCGCTATCAGGTTCTCCACTTGCCACTGAAACTGTAAACGCCCCAATTGATCAGGCGGCAGATTCAGGCGCTGCCTCAACAGGCTGGCAGACGATTCAGCTTGCGCCTGCACCGCAGGCCGATTTTGATGTCTCTCCAGCCTGAATGCCGTGCGCAGTTTGCCGGGCAGCTGCACCCTTTCCCACTGGACACTGGCATCGGGCGTGAAGTGCAAGATGCCATGGGTGGGCTGAGGACCTGTGTCGGCCCTTCTGGCGGGCGCATCTACCGTGCTGCAGCCCAAAAGGACGAACAGCAGGCTCCCCCATAAAACCAAACGCCCCCAAAACCATCTTGATGCCATGAAAGTTCCGTCAATTGTGTGTATGCAAACCACGCTTTTGTCTGTCTTGCATTCTGACATGCATGTATGATTTTTTCAATTTTGAAGGATTTTCAATGTGTCAGCGTCGCCTTTGGTGACCCCACAAAAACCTGGGGAAATTGGTCAACTTTGTTCAGCCGCCCCGGCAAGCCGAAAATTGGATCGATCAACCAGGGCAGCACCCAGCACTTGGCGGCTCAATTGCCACCTTGGGCAATCTGCTGGTGCAAGTGTTTCCTTACAACGGCACACATGCAGTCATGAACGCATTGCGCGGGGGTCAAATTGACGCTTCGGTTGCAGTTTTAGGCCTGCCGAAACCACACATCAGTGCCAAGTCCGTGCGGCTGCTTGGCGTGATGGGCCAGCGTCGTCCCCAAGACATGCCGCAAGTGCCCACTGTGCGCGATTTGCTCGGACTGAGCCAGCTCAACGTGTCCTCGTGGAACGCCTTAGAGCCCCTGAAAACCCCTATAGATTCGGCCCGATGAAGTCTGAGCCGTGTGTTGCCCGTTGGGAGGATTTTGTGGGAGATTGCCAGCCAAGCGAAAAGCCTGTGGTCCACAAGCGTCTGATCGCCAGCAGGGCTAGCTCCCACAAGGTGCAAGAATGAAGTCACCGTGCAAACTTCACAGGGCCGGATCAATAAGGTCATCGTGAATCGCCCGAACCAGGAACTGGTCAACGTGCTTGCTCAGCCCGAGTTGGTCCAGCGCATGGCCTACTTCATCGTCCAAGCCAAATTTAAGCAACCATGGTGCTCAGAAGCGATGGAGATCAATCCACCCGAACCAGATGCCAGTCGATGCGGTTGTCAGGCCTGAAAACGACGCTGATGTTTTTGGTCATCGCCCATGAAATGAGCTGATTGTGCAGGGGGATCATGGCCACGTCGTCGCTTTGCAATTGCAAAGCGGTCGTCAACAAGCGCGAACGGGTGACGGGGTCAGACTCGGTTTTGGCGCGATCAATGAAGTTATCCAAAGCCGGGTTGCTGTATCGGCCCAGGTTGTAGGCGCCGTCACCACCTTTGCCGGTTGTTCGAACGAGCGATTGCAAGGTGTACAAAGCATCAAACGTGGGCACGCCCCAGCCAATCAAATAAATGCTGGCCTCATAACGCTGCATCATGGGCAGGTAAAGGGGCGCATTGATGATCCGCAAACGGGCTTTGATGCCCACCTTGGCCCACATGCCTGAGATGGCCTGGCAAATTTCACTGTCGTTGACATAGCGTCCGCTGGGACAAGCAAAGTCCACCGTGAGACCCTCTGCATAACCTGCCTGAGTCAACAGTTTTTTGGCGATCTCCGGGGAATATGGCTGGCGAGCATGCAGCTTCTCGGTCCAGCCATTGACTTGGGGTGACACCAAAGCTCCGGTATTTTGGGATTGCTTGCGCATGATGATCTCGTGCAGGGAAGTCATGTCAATAGCTTGGTATAGCGCACGCCTGACCCGCAAGTCCTTCAGCGGGTTCTTGCCCTTGACACTGGAGCCAATCAATTCCGTTCTGAACTGGTCCATGCCCAGCATGATGGTTCGAAATTCCGGACCCGTGAGCACTTTCAGATCATCATTTTTTTGCAACCTGTAAAGATCTTGCGGATTCGGGTCTTGCACCACATCCACGGTTTGATCTTGCAAAGCGTTGATGCGGGCGGTGTCCGAGCGAATGGGGGTGTACACAATCTCAGTGACATTGCCTCCCATCTTGCCCCACCACTTGGGGTTTTTCACCAGGATGAATTGTTGACGTGGCACCCATTTCTTCAGGATGTAAGGTCCCGTTCCGTTGGTTTGACGGTGTGACGCCGTGTCCTGGTTGTTATTGATGTCTTTAGGCTCAACGGAGTCATTGGCCTGGGCCCAGGCTTTGCTCATGATCCGCAATTCAGTGAGCTGGGCCAGCAACACGGGGTCAGGCGCTTGCGTGAAGACATCCACTGTGAAATTGTCTACCTTCTCCACTTTTGCGATGCTGCCCATTTGCGCTATGAAGGTGGATGTCATGGCCGTAGCACGTCTCAATGAATACACCACGTCATCCGCAGTGAAATCGGAGCCATCATGAAATTTGACACCCTGGCGCAGGGTGAAGCGCCATTGCAAAGGCGTCACCATTTTCCAGCTGGTGGCCAGCATGGGTTCCGGCTTGAAGTTACGAGAATTGAAATACACCAAGGACTCATAGACCGCAGCGTGCACGCCATTTTGAAAGCCATTGATTTGGGAATGGATGTCCCAAGTCGTAACGTCACTGGCGCCCGTCCATCGCACCGTTTTTGACCACGCTGGAAGTGTTGTGCAACAGATTGCCAATCCCACCAGCCCCGCGTGCACGGTATGTCCAATCAAACTCAACTTGCGTAAATGTTGCATATGCACCTCGAATGGGTGCATTTTGGGCAATTTGGATGAATTGAAATATTAAATAATCAAAATTCAACTAAAAAACTACTTTAATTTACAGCATGACATGCGATTTTGATCCCTCTGAGTTCGCGCAAGGGCGGACGCTCTGATCTGCAGATATCGGTGGCCTGAGGGCAGCGCGGGTGGAAAGTGCAGCCGCTCGGTGGGTTGAGCGGGTTGGGCACCTCGCCTTGCACCGGGGTGCGGGCTCGGCCGGTGTCGTGCATCTTCGGAATCGCGTCCAGCAGCATCTTGGTGTAGGGGTGCTGCGGGTTGCCAAACAGGGTGTGTTTGTCGGCCAGCTCCACCAGTCGGCCCAAATACATCACGCCCACCTGGTCACTCACATGGCGCACCACAGCCAGGTTGTGGCTGATGAACAGATACGTCAAGCCGCGCTCGCGCTGCAGGTCCTTCATGATGTTGAGCACCTGCGCCTGCACGCTCACGTCGAGCGCTGAGGTTGGCTCGTCACACACCAAAAATTCCGGCGCGGTGGCCAAAGCGCGGGCGATCGAGATGCGCTGGCGCTGACCACCCGAGAACTGGTGCGGGTACTTGACCATGTCGAGCGGCGACAAGCCCACCGACTTGAGCAACTCGGCCACACGGGCTTTGAGCTCTTCGGCATCGCTGATCAAGCCGTGCTCTTTGAGCGGCTCGCCAATGATGTTGTCCACCGTCCAGCGCGGATTCAGGCTGGCATAGGGGTCCTGGAAAATCATCTGGATGCGCTGGCGCATGGCCTTGGCATCGTTCGATTTGAAAGCGGCGTGCGCGTCTTGGCCATCGAAGGTCAGGCCGCCGCGTGTGGGCTCGTAAAGGCCCACCAGCAAGCGGGCCACGGTGCTTTTGCCACAACCGGACTCGCCCACCAAGGCGAGTGTTTTGCCGCGCTCGATCTCGAAGCTCACGCCGTCCACGGCGTTGAGCATCTGGCGCGGCTTGCGCTCGATCACACGGTTGAGCCACGGGGCCGACACGTCAAAGGTTTTGGCCAGGTCGTGTGCCACGACCAGAGGTTGCGTCTTGGCGTTGGTCATGTTGTCGCTCATGCCGCGCTCCCGTCGTGCAACCAGCAAGCGGCCTGGGTCACACCAGCCTGGACCAAATTGGGTCGGTCCTGGCGGCAGCGGTCAAAGGCTTTGGGGCAGCGCGGGTTGAAGGCGCAGCCTTGCGGGATGGCGTTCAGGCGCGGCATCGCGCCGTCAATTTGGTTCAGGCGTTCGCGGTCACTGTCCATGTCGGGGATCGAGGCCATCAGGCCTGCGGTGTAAGGGTGGGCCGGGTGGTTGATGACCTGGTGCACCGGGCCGATTTCGGCCACGCGCCCGGCGTACAACACGGCCACGCGGTCACAGGTCTCAGCGATCACACCCATGTCGTGCGTGATCAGCATGACGGCAGCGCCCCGGTCCTTGCAGACCTTTTTGAGCAAGCTGATGATCTGCGCCTGGATCGACACATCGAGCGCCGTGGTCGGCTCGTCGGCCACAATCAGTTGCGGCTCGGCCGCCAGGGCCAAAGCAATCACCACGCGCTGGCGCATGCCGCCCGAAAACTGGTGCGGGTAATGGTCGATGCGCTCTTCGGCAGCCGAAATGCCGGTGTCCTTGAGCAGTTGGATGGCGCGTTGCCGCGCCTCTTGGGGCGTCACGGGCAGGTGGGCCAAAATGGTTTCGGTCAGTTGCCTGCCGATGCTGTACAGCGGGTTGAGCGAGGTCAACGGGTCCTGAAAAATCGCACCGATCTTGCGGCCCCGGATGTGACGCATCTCGTCGTTGTTCAGGTGGTCGATGCGCTGGCCCTCGAGCAAGATTTGCCCCCCGGCCACACGGCCCGGCGGCTCCAGCAGGCCAATGATGGCCGCGCCCGTGAGCGACTTACCTGCGCCCGATTCGCCCACCACCCCCAGAATTTCACCGGGGGCGATGTCGAAAGAAATATCGTCCAGCGCACGCAGTGTGCCGTGGCGACTGGGGAATTCCACCACCAGGTTTTTGACTTGTAAAAGACTCATCGCAATCTCGGATTCAGCGCGTCGCGCAACCAGTCACCCAGCAAGTTGACCGACAAGGCGATCAGCACCAGCATCAGGCCCGGGAAAATCGTGATCCACCACTCACCCGAGAACAAATAATCGTTGCCCACGCGAATGAGCGTGCCCAGCGATGGCGAGGTGGGCGGTGCGCCCACCCCCAGAAACGACAGCGTCGCCTCGGTGATGATGGCGGTCGCCACCTGGATGGTGGCCAGCACCATGACCGGGCCCATCACGTTGGGCAGCACATGCTTGACCATGATGCGCAGCGAGGGCACGCCCGTCACACGCGCGGCTTGCACGTATTCCTTGTTGCGTTCCACCAACGTGGTGCCACGCACCGTGCGGGCGTATTGCACCCAACCCGTGAGCGAGATCGAGATGATCAGCACGCCGAAGGCCAGGGACTCGTGCGCATTGGGAAACAGCGCACGACCCACACCCGCGATCAAAAGGGCCACCAAAATGGCGGGGAAAGACAGCATCACATCGCACAGGCGCATGAGCAAGGCGTCGATCCAGCCCCCCCGAAAACCCGCCAGCAAACCCAGACCCACGCCCACCACCACCGACAAAATGACGGAAGCCAGGCCCACCACCAAGGAGATGCGCGAGCCGTAGATGATGGCCGACAAAATGTCCCGGCCCTGGTCATCGGTGCCCAGCAAGAACTTGGTGCTGCCACCCTCCATCCAGGCCGGGGGCAAGCGGGCGTCGCTCAGCTCCAGCGTGGCCAGATCAAACGGGTTGGTGGGTGACACCCAGCCGGCGAACACGGCCGCGAACAGGCACACAAAGGCAATCGCTGCCGCCACCATGGCGGTGGGCGACTGGCGGAAGCTGTAGCCCACATCGCTGTGGAGCCAACGGGTCAAGGCATTGCTCATGGTCACTTCACAGAGATGGACTTGAAGGGCATGTAGTTGTCACCACGCTGGACCAGGGTGACCTTTTTGCTGGTGCCCCAGGCCAAGGCCTGTTGGTGCAAAGGCAGGTGACCGATGTCGGCGCTGTGCAGCTCAAAGGACTCGCGGATCATGGCGTTGCGCTTGGCTTGGTCGGTCTCGCTTTGCACCTTGATCATCAACTCGTCGACCTTGGGGTTGCAGTAAGAGCCCAGGTTGAACTGGCCTGCACCCTTGTCGTCGGGGCAACGCATCAGCGCGTTCAGGGCGTTGTGCGCGTCATAGGTGCTGGGGGTCCAGCCCAACAAATAGAAGCTGGTGTCGCGGCGCAGGATTTTGGGGAAATACGTGCCCTTGGTTTCGGCCTTGAGGTTGACCTTGATGTTCACGCGTGCCAGGTTGGCCGCCACGGCTTCGCAGATCTGGCCGTCGTTCACATAGCGGTCGTTCGGGCAGTTCATGTCGATGGTGAAGCCTGTGGGGTAACCGGCTTCGGCCAGCAGCTTTTTGGAGGCCTCGGGGTCGAAGGGCAGGCGCTTGTTCAGATCGGGGTTGAAGCCGTTGATGCCCGGGCCCACCATCAGGGCGCTGGGGTTGGAGGCACCGCGCATCACCACACGCTTGATGCCTTCGATGTCGATGGCTTGGTAGAAGGCCTGGCGCACGCGCTTGTCCTTGAAGGGGTTCTTGCCCTTCACGCTGGAATACAGCAACTCGTCACGTTTTTGGTCCATGCCCAAAAAGATGGTGCGCAGCTCGGGAGCCACCAGGGCGCGGGCATTGGGGCTGGCGTTGATGCGGGGCACGTCCTGCACAGGCACGGGCTCCATCACGTCGATCTCACCGGACAACAGGGCCGCGACGCGGGTGGGGTCGTTGGCAATGACCGAGAAGATGACTTCGTCCACATTGCCTTCGATCTTGCCCCAGTAGTTGCCGTTGCGAACAAAAGTGGTGCGCACATTGGGCTGGCGCTCGCGCAGGCGGTAGGGGCCTGTGCCGTTGGCGCGGAAGGAAGCGGCGTTTTCAATGCCTTTGCGGCGGTCTACCGGGCGCGTGGCCTGGTTGTCCTCGCACCACTTCTTGCTCATGATGTACACGGTCGACAACACGTTGGGCAAGATCGGGAACGGGGCTTTGGTCTCGATCTCGATGGTGTGGCTGTTGATCTTGCGCACTTCCTTGATGTCGTTGGTGTTGCTGCGCATGTCCGAGCCTTCACCTGCAGCGCGGTTGAGCGAGAACACCACGTCGTCGGCGGTGAAAGGCGTATCGTCATGGAAGCGCACGTTCTTGCGCAGTTCAAAGCGCCACACGGTGGGTGAGGTCTGCTTCCACGAAGTGGCCAGGCCGGCCTCGAACTTCAGGTCTTTGCTGACACCGACCAGCGATTCGTAGATGTTGTTGGTCACGCTCAATTGCAGCGACTCGTTGAGCGAATGCGGGTCCATGGACAAGGCATCGCCCTGGTTGGCCACGCGCAGTGTGGCCGCGTGGGCACCGCCCGCAGCCAAGGCCAAGGCAGACACCACGGCCAAAGCGGTCAATGTGCGGTTAAAGGAATGCATGCGCATGAAAAACTCCTGATAGTGGTCAGTGAAAGAGGTTGAAAAAATCATGAACTGCTCAAGGCAGAACTCAATGGCAAAGCCTGCTCGATCAAGCTGGCATGTAAAGCTGCACCCAAGGGCAGGATGTCGTCGTTGAAGTCGTAGCGGCTGTTGTGCAGCGGATGCGGGCCAGGGCCATGCGGCAGGCCTTGGCCAATGCGGATGTATGCGCCGGGCTTGGCCTGGAGCATGAACGAGAAATCTTCGCCGCCCATGCTGGGCAGCATGTCGCGCCAGACCTTGTCTTCGCCCACCAAAGCGGCTGCCACGTCGCAGGCAAACTGCGCTTCGGGCACGGTGTTCACGGTGGCGGGGTAGACGCGCTCGTAAGTCAGTTCGGCCGAGGCCCCAAAGCCTTGGGCCACACCGTTGCACAAGGCGCGCAGGCGGTCTTCGATCTGGTCTTGCACGCGCTCGCTGTAAGTGCGCACCGTGCCCACCAAGGTGGCCTCGCCCGGGATCACGCTCATGGCGCCGGGGTGGCCGGCCTGCATCGAGCAGATGCTGATGACCGCTTGGTCGAAAGCCGACAGGTTGCGCGAGACCACGCTTTGCGCGGCCGTGATGATGTGGCCGGCCACCAGCACCGGGTCCACCCCCTGGTGTGGACGTGCGCCATGTCCGCCTTTGCCGATGATGCGGATCTCGATGCGGTCTACCGCCGCCTGCATGGGGCCGGGGGTGATGCCGATCACGCCCAAGGGCGTCTCGGGGGAGTTGTGCTGGGCATAGACCTGCTCGCAGGGAAAGCGCTCAAACAGGCCGTCTTGCATCATGGCGCGGGCACCCGCATAGCCCTCTTCTCCGGGCTGAAAAATCAGCACGGCCGTGCCATCAAAACGACGGGTTTCAGCCAGATAACGCGCCGCACCCATCAGCATGGCGGTGTGGCCGTCGTGGCCACAGCCGTGCATCAGGCCGGGCGTGCCCGATTTCCAGGTGCATTCGTTGTGCTCGGTCAACGGCAGCGCGTCCATATCGGCACGCAGGCCGATCATGCGGCCCGGGTTGCTCGCCGAACGGCCCTGGCCATGCACCAAAGCCACCACGCCGGTTTTGCCGATGCCGGTGTGGATGCTGTCCACGCAACAGACCTTGAGCATCTCGGCCACGCGGCCCGAGGTGTACACCTCTTCAAAGCCCAGCTCGGGGTGGGCGTGCAGGTCGCGCCGAAAAGCCGTGAGTTCGGGGTGGAACTGGGCAATTCGGACAAAAGCAGCGCCCCGCCCCAACACCGATTGCAAAGAAGCGCCCATGCTCAATGCCCCCCGGGCTTGCCCACGCGCAGACGTGGGTCGACCACAAAATAAAGCAAATCCACCACCAAATTGATGACGACAAAAATCAGCGCAATCAGGCACAAATAAGCCGCCATGACTGGAATGTCGGCAAAGGTCACTGCCTGAATGAACAGCAAGCCCATGCCGGGCCACTGAAACACCGTCTCGGTGATGATGGCGAACGCGATCAAACCGCCCAACTGCAAACCGGTGATGGTGAGCACGGGCACCAAGGTGTTCTTGAGCGCATGGCCAAAGTGGATGGCGCGGTTGGACAGGCCGCGAGCCCGGGCGAACTTGATGTAGTCGGTGCGCAGCACCTCCAGCATCTCGGCGCGCACCAGGCGCATGATGAGCGTGAGCTGAAAAATGGCCAGTGTGACGGCGGGCAGCACGATGTGGTGCCACCCCTTGGCCGTCATCAAACCGCTGGACCACCAGCCCATCTGCACCACTTCACCCCGACCAAAACTGGGAAACCAGCCCAGCATCACGGCAAACACCAAAATCAACAAGATGCCGATCAGGAAAGTAGGCAGTGACACCCCCAAGAGCGACACCGTCATGATGAGCTGGCTGGCCCAGGTGCCCCGGCGCAAGGCCGCGTACACCCCCATCGGGATGCCAATGAGCAGCGCCAGCGTGGCCGCCACCAGCGCCAACTCCAGCGTGGCCGGCAAGCGCTCGGCAATCAGGCGCGAGACCTTGGCGCCTTGGCGCAGGCTCAGGCCAAACTCGCCTTGCACCGCGTTGGACAGGAAGTGCCAGAACTGCACAAAAAACGGTTGGTCCAGGCCCAGGCCTTGGCGCAGCTCCTTGATTTGATCGGGCGTGGCGTCTTGGCCCAACAAAAACACCACCGGATCACCCACATACTGGAACAGCAAAAACGCAATGAACGCGACTGTCACCATGACCACCACGGCCTGAATCAGCCGCTGCAAAATAAAAGCGAGCATCAGTTGACCTTGATCAGTGTCCAGTCGAGGCGGTTATCAGGACGGTGCACCACTTCGACATTTTTCTTCATCGCCCAAGGAATCACCTGGTTGTGCAGCGGGATGTGCGACACCGTGTCGTTGGACAACTGCAAACCTTCGGTCAGCAAGCGGTTGCGCACCGGCAAGTCGGTCTCGGTCTTCACGCGGTCCACGATGTAGTCCATGCGCGGATTGCTGTAGCGGCCCACGTTGTAATTGCCGTCGCCACCGGCGCCCACCGAGCGGGTGAGCGACTGCAGGCTGTACAGCGCGTCAAAGGTCGGCACGCCCCAGCCCAGCATGTAGATGCTGGCTTCGTAGCGCTGGATCATGGGGAAGTAAGTCACCAAAGGCATGGTGCGCAGCTTGGCCTTGATGCCCGCTTTGGCCCACATGGCCGTAATGGCCTGGCATATTTCTTCGTCGTTGATGTAGCGGTTGTTGGGGCAGGCAAAGTCCACCTCAAAGCCATTGGGATAACCAGCTTCGGCCAGCAGCTTTTTGGAAGCGTCGAGCGAAAAAGGGAAACGGGTGTCCACAGCTTTGGTCCAGCCATTGACCTGCGGGGCCACCAAGGCGCCCGTGTTTTGCGACAGGCCGCGCATGGCCACGCGGTGGATGGTGTCCATGTCGATGGCCTGGTACAGGGCCTTGCGCACCTTCACGTCCTTGAGGGGGTTCTTGCCCTTGACGCTGGAGCCGGGCAACTCATCGCGGTGCTGGTCCATGCCCAAAAAGATGGTGCGGTTTTCAATGCCGTCCACCACTTTCAGGTTGGCGTTGTTGCGCATGCGGCCCAGGTCTTGCGGGCTGGGGTCGAGCACCAAGTCGATCTCGCCCGAGAGCAAGGCGGCTGCGCGCGTGGCTTCGTTCTTGATGGGGGTGTAGATGATTTCAGTCACGTTGGTGGCGGCATCTGACCAGCCCCACCAGTTGGGGTTTTTCACCAGCGTCAACTTTTGGTCAGGCTGCCAGTCTTTGACCATGTAAGGGCCGCTGCCCATGGCGTTGCGGTGGGCAAAGTTTTCATCCTTGGTCTTGATGTCCTTGGGCTCCACCGACTTGTTCTTTTCAGCCCAGACTTTGCTCATGATGCGCAGCTCGGTCAGCTGGTTGAGCAGCACCGGGTTGGGCCCGCTCAAAATGATGTCTACCGTGTTGGCATCGACCTTGACGATGCGGCTAAAACCTTGAGTAAACACGTTGAAGTTGGAGGTTTTTGCGCGGGCGCGATCTAGCGAGAACACCACATCGTCGGCTGTCAGAGGCGTGCCATCGCTGAACTTCACGCCTTTGCGCAAATTGAATCGGTACTGGCTGTCCGACATTTCTTTCCAAGCGGTGGCCAACTTGGGTTCGATCTTGAAGGTTTTGCTGTTGTAGTAAACCAGCGAGTCAAAAATGGCGGCGTGCACGCCGTTGCCCAAGGCGTTGTTTTGCGAATGGATATCGAGCGTTGGGATGTCGCTGGCGCTGGACCATTTGAAAGGCTTGGCCTGCACAGCCGTGGTACCGCAAAGGCCCACCAATACCAAAGATGCCACCAAGGCCGTCGTGCGAGCTGTCAAACCAGAGAAATGTTGCATTTGGTACACCTGTATCGATCAATGGAAAGAATGATCCCCTGACTATGCAACATTCAGACCCGAGTGAGGGAGAGGGAATTCCCCCAAATGGCCTGTCACGCACAAGACTGGTGCGTCGGCGCACAAACTTTTTGGAGCACACCCAGAGGTCGCTAACATGTGGCTATTGAATCACGGGAAAAACAATGCTCAAGCTTTACATTGCCAACAAAAATTATTCATCCTGGTCCATGCGCCCCTGGGTGCTGCTGCGTCAGGCGGGCATCGCCTTTGACGAGGTCTTTGTCCGCTTTGACAGCTTCGCGCCCGACTCGCAGTTCAAGGCTGCGCTCAAGGACGTCAACCCGGTGGGCAAGGTGCCTGTGCTGGTGCACGATGGCTTGGCCGTGTGGGACACCCTGGCGATTGCGGAATATGTGGCCGAGCAATTCCCTGAAAAGCAGCTTTGGCCTGCGGACCGCGCTGCCCGTGCACGCGCCCGCAGCATCTGCGCCGAGATGCACAGCGGCTTTGTGGGCCTGCGCAGCGCCTGCCCCATGAACATCGAAGCGCATCTGCCTGATGTCGGCGCGCTCGCCCTGCGGGACAAGCCCGCCGTGCGCGCCGATCTGGCGCGCATCTGCAGCCTGTGGAGCGGCCTGATCAGAGAACACGGCGGCCCCATGCTGTTTGGCCACTTCACCGTGGCCGACGCCTACTTTGCCCCGGTGGTCATGCGCCTGAAAACTTATGCCCTGCCCGTGCCAGCCGATGTGGCCGCCTACATGGACCGTGTGTGCGCCTTGCCCGGCGTGAAGGCCTGGATGGACGACGCACTGGACGAGCAGGACTTCATCGACTTCGAAGAGCCCTTCCGGGTGTCTCGCTGAAGGCAGCTGCGGTCATGCAGGTTTTTGTCGTCGGCGGTGCAGTGCGCGATGCCTTGATGGGCCGAAGCGTCAACGACCGCGACTGGGTGGTGGTGGGCAGCACGCCCGAGGCCATGACCGCACAAGGCTATGTGCCGGTGGGCAAGGACTTTCCGGTGTTTTTGCACCCGCAGACCCGCGAGGAATACGCCCTGGCCCGCACCGAGCGCAAGACAGCGCGAGGCTACAAAGGCTTTGCGGTGCAGGCATCCCCCGAAGTCACGCTCGAAGAGGACCTGGCGCGGCGCGACCTGAGCATCAACGCCATGGCCTTGCCTGAAGCAATGGCTTCTGCCTTGAATGCCGTCGCCCCGCCTGAATCCGGAAAAACCACTGCACATGCCCAGGCACACACGACGCCCGCCTGGCTTGGCGAAGTCATCGACCCCTGGGGTGGCCTGGCCGACTTGCGCGCCAAGCGACTGCACCACATCACCCCTGCCTTTGCCGAAGACCCGGTGCGCATCTTGCGCGTGGCACGTTTTGCGGCCCGCTTCACCGACTTCGAAGTTGCCCCCGACACCTTGGCGCTGATGCGCCAGATGGTCGAAGACGGCGAGGTCGACCACCTGGTGCCCGAGCGCGTCTGGCAAGAACTGGCACGCGGGCTGATGAGCGAAAAACCCTCGCGCATGTTGGAGGTGCTGCGCGACTGCGGAGCCCTGAAGGTGCTGCTGCCCGAACTGGACCGCCTGTGGGGCGTGCCGCAGCGCCCTGAATACCACCCCGAAATCGACACGGGCGTGCACATGATGCTGGTGATGGACATGAGCGCTCGCCTGAACATGCCGCTGCCAGTGCGTGTGGCCTGCCTGATGCACGACCTGGGCAAAGGCAACACGCCTGCCGACGTGCTGCCCAGGCACATCGGTCACGAAGGGCGCAGCGTCAAGTTGCTGCAAAAGGTGTGCGAGCGCCTGCGCGTGCCCACCGATTGCAAAGAGCTGGCCGAGGTGGTGGCGCGTGAGCACGGCAACATCCACCGCAGCGCCGAGCTGAATGCCCAAGCCGTGATGCGCCTGCTGGAGCGCTGCGATGCCATTCGCCAAGCCGAGCGATTTGCGCTGGTGCTTCAAGCCTGTGAGTGCGACGCGCGCGGACGACTGGGGTTTGCCGATGCGGCTTACCCGCAAGCTGAACGCTTGTGGAAAGCCCAACAGGCAGCGCTCTCGGTCGAGACCGCGCCGATTGCCCAGGCAGCGGCTGCGCAAGGCCTCAAAGGCCCACAAATTGGCGAGCAGATCGCCAAAGCCCGCGTCCAGGCGATGGCACAAACCCTGTCACAGGTCTCCGGCTGACGAACAAACGATCACGACGGTCAAAACGTCAAACCACCACCGGCCGGGGTCGAGCAAGCCGATCTCAGACGCCGGACAGTTCAGTGCTTGTGACCGCAGCTGCCACCCGCGGAGGCTTCGACCATGGGCGCGTCGCGGCTCATGCCCGCTGCTTGCAAGCGATCTTCGTACTGCTTCCAGAGAGCCGCTTCCTGGTCGCCCAGAAAGTACAGGTACTCCCAAGTGAACAGGCCCGACTCGTGCCCGTCAGAAAAAGTGGGCTTGACCGCGTAGTTGCCCACAGGCTCGATCTCGACAATGCCGACCTCGCGCTTGCCGGTTTGCAGCACTTCCTGGCCAGGGCCGTGGCCTTGCACCTCGGCCGAGGGCGAGTACACGCGCATCAGCTCAAACGGGATGCGGAACTGCGCCCCATCAGAAAACCCGATCTCCAGCACCCGGGTCTGACCGTGCAGGGTCAGTGACTCGGGGTGGGGCATGTCTTTTTTCAATCCGGCCATCTTTTGCTTTCGAAATCTTGCTGTCGGGTTGCGTGCTGGCCTTACACCAGCACGCGCTCAATGCCGCCCGCATTGGCGGCACTCACGTATTCGGGCATCCAGTTTTCGCCCAGGATGTGCTTGGCCATCTCGACCACGATGTAGTCGGCTTCGAGCAGGCCGTTTTGCAGGTCGTCCTGGTAACGGTTCAAACCCATCAAACAGCTCGGGCAAGACGTGAGAATTTTGACGTTTTCATTGGCCTTAACCGCACCTGATTGACGCAAAGCAAGCTCACCTTTGCGAATTTCCTCTTCTTTTCGGAAGCGAATTTGAGTCGAGATGTCGGGCCGCGAAGAAGCTAAACCACCACTCTCGCCGCAGCAACGGTCCGACTTGAGCACTTGATCACCCAACAAGCCCTTGACGGTCTTCATGGGTTCTTGCTGCTTCATCGGGCTGTGGCAGGGGTCGTGGTACAGATAAGCGCCCTGTGCCTCGAGCTTGATGCCTTTTTCGAGCAGGTATTCGTGGATGTCCACGATGCGGCAGCCCGGAAAAATCTTGTCGAACTCGTAGCCCTGCAACTGGTCGTAGCAGGTGCCGCAGCTGACTACCACGGTCTTGATGTCGAGGTAATTGAGCGTGTTGGCCACGCGGTGGAACAGCACCCGGTTATCCGTGATGATCTTCTCGGCCTTGTCGAACTGGCCAGAACCCTTTTGTGGATAACCGCAGCACAAATAACCCGGCGGCAGCACGGTCTGCACACCCGCGTGCCAAAGCATGGCCTGCGTCGCCAAGCCCACTTGGCTGAACAGGCGCTCCGAACCACAGCCGGGGAAATAAAACACCGCTTCGGTCTCAGCATTCGTGGTTTTAGGGTCCCGGATGATGGGGACGTAATCTTTGTCTTCAATGTCCAACAAAGCGCGGGCACCCTTTTTAGGCAGGCCTCCGGGCATTTTTTTGTTGATGAAATGAATCACCTGTTCCTTGATGGGCGGAAGGCCCACCGTTGCAGGAGGTGTCTTGGTTTGTTGACGGGCAAATACATTCAACACACGGTTGCCCAGGCGTTGCGCCTTGAAACTGATTTTGGTCAAAGCCTGACCCAATGCAATCGCATTCGGACTGGCTGTGCCGATGAACCAGGACTGAAACTCAGCCGCAGGCCTGAAACTCTTTTGCCCCATTTTGCGCAGCAGATTGCGCATGTTCATGGACACATCGCCAAAGTCGATGTTCACCGGGCAAGGCGTCAGGCACTTGTGGCAGACGGTGCAATGGTCGGCCACGTCTTCAAACTCTTGCCAATGCTTGATCGAGATGCCCCTGCGCGTCTGCTCCTCATAAAGGAAAGCCTCGACCAGCAAAGAGGTCGCCAAAATCTTGTTGCGCGGGCTGTAGAGCAAATTGGCACGCGGCACATGCGTGGCGCACACGGGCTTGCACTTGCCGCAGCGCAGGCAGTCCTTCACGCTGGCGGCGATCTCGCCAATGTCCGACTGCTGCATGATCAGCGATTCGTGGCCCATCAAACCAAAGCTGGGGGTGTAGGCGTGTGTCAGGTCAGCCGCGTGCACATCGTCGCCCAAGCCCGTCAGGGCCGCGCCACGCAGCAGCTTGCCTTTGTTGAAGCGCCCTTCGGGGTCCACTTTGGCTTTGTAGGCGGTGAAGTTGGCCAATTCGGCGTCGGTCAAAAACTCCAGCTTGGTGATGCCAATGCCGTGTTCGCCCGAGATCACACCGTCCAGGCTGCGGGCCAGCACCATGATGCGGGCCACCGCCTCGTGCGCGGTCTGCAGCATCTCGTAGTTGTCGGAGTTGACCGGGATGTTGGTGTGCACATTGCCGTCACCGGCGTGCATGTGCAGCGCCACCCACACGCGGCCTTTGAGCACGCGCTGGTGAATGGCGTTGACCTCATTCAGGATCGGCAGGAAAGCCGAGCCGGAGAAGATGTTCTGGAAAGCCGGGCGAATTTGTGTCTTCCAGCTGGCCCGCAGGCTGTGCTCTTGCAGCTGCGGAAACAGCGTGTCGACATCGGTCAACCAGCCTTGCCACTGCGCACGCACCTCCCGCACCACCGCCAGGGCTTGCGCCACGCGGTCTTCCAGCAACTCGGCAGAAGGGATGTCGCTGGCGTCGTCTTGCTTGCCCAGCGGCAGGTTGCCCCGCTCCAAAAAGGCTTCGATTTCGCGGCAAAGTTTGAGCTTGTTGCGCAGGCTCAGCTCGATGTTGATGCGCTCGATGCCGTCGGTGTACTCGGCCATGCGCGGCAGCGGAATGACCACGTCTTCGTTGACCTTGAAGGCGTTGGTGTGGCGCGAAATGGCGGCGGTTTTTTTGCGGTCCAGCCAGAACTTTTTGCGCGCCTCGGGGCTGATGGCGATGAAGCCTTCGCCGCTGCGCGAATTGGCGATGCGCACGATCTCGGACGTGGCTTTGGCCACGTCGTCGGCGTTGTCACCGGCGATGTCGCCGATCAAAACCATTTTGGGAAAGCCGCCGCGCTTGCTCTTGGTGGAGTAACCCACTGCGCGCAAATAGCGGTCGTCCAAGTGCTCCAGGCCCGCCATCACGGTGCCGGTGCGCTTTTGCTCGGCAAACATGAAGTCTTTGATCTCGACGATGCTGGGCACCGCCTCGCGGGCGTGGCCAAAGAACTCCATGCATACGGTGCGGGTGTGGGTGGGCATGCGGTGCACGACCCAGCGGGCGCTGGTGATCAGGCCGTCGCAGCCTTCTTTTTGCACACCGGGCAAGCCGCTCAGGAACTTGTCGGTCACGTCCTTGCCCAGGCCTTCCTTGCGGAAAGTCTTGCCCGGGATCACCAGGGTTTCGGTGCGGATCGGGGTTTTGCCATCGGCCTTGAAGTAACGCAACTCAAAGGTGGCGACCTCGGCGTCGTGGATCTTGCCCATGTTGTGGTCCATGCGGACCACGTCCAGCCATTCGGCGTCAGGGGTGACCATGCGCCAGCTGGCCAGATTGTCGAGCGCCGTGCCCCACAAAACCGCTTTTTTGCCACCCGCGTTCATGGCGATGTTGCCGCCAATGCAGCTGGCTTCGGCCGATGTCGGGTCCACCGCAAAGACAAAACCACCGCGCTCGGCCGCATCGGCCACGCGCTGGGTCACCACTCCGGCTTCGGAGTAAATGGTGGGAATCTTGTGCGCAATACCGGGCAGGTCGACCATCTCGACCTCGGTCATGGCTTCGAGCTTTTCGGTGTTGATGACCGCGCTCTTCCAGGTCAAGGGAATAGCGCCGCCCGTGTAACCCGTGCCGCCGCCCCGAGGGACGATGGTCAGGCCCAAATCGATACAGCCTTTGACCAGCCCCACCATTTCGACTTCAGAGTCAGGGGTCAGCACCACAAAGGGGTATTCCACGCGCCAGTCGGTGGCGTCGGTCACATGGCTCACACGCGAGAGGCCGTCGAACTTGATGTTGTCCTTGGCCGTGAGGCGGCCCAAGGTCTTTTGCACCTGGCTGCGCAGCTTGGCCATGCGGGTGAAACGCTCGCTGAACTGCGTCACGGCCTGGGTGGCCATGGCCAGCAGTTGGCCCACCAAAGCATCGCGGGCCGTGTCGACCTCAGGGGTGCGGCGCTTTTGCACCTCGCCCAAGCGGTGGTGCAAGGCCTCGACCAGCAATTTACGGCGGCCCGGGTTGTCCAGCAGGTCGTCCTGCAAATAGGGGTTGCGCTCGACCACCCAAATGTCGCCCAACACTTCGTACAGCATGCGGGCAGAGCGGCCCGTGCGGCGTTCTCCGCGCAGTTCATTGAGCAGATCCCAAGCCGACTCGCCCAGCAAGCGCAGCACGATTTCGCGGTCCGAGAAGCTGGTGTAGTTGTAAGGAATCTCGCGCAGGCGCGGCGCATCGGCATCGGCTTGCATCAAAAGTTGGAGCGTGGTGGGTGCATTCATGGGGGCTAGGCTCAGTCATACGCGTCGCTGAAGACGCTGTCAGCCAGACCCGAAACAAGTATCAAACCGGCTGAGGCTGAATGTTACCGCAGTGCAACAAACACACGCCAAGGAGAGGGACACCTGTCGCCCAAGGGTCTGGACTCATGGAAAGTCCGGGTTGTCATGGTTTTTTCACATGGTTTTAATCCCAACGACATGTGAATCGGCCCCAATATAAGGCGATGGCCTTCAGGCTTGGACACCCCAAGCGGTCGATTCTTTCTTGTTTTACCCCTTTCAGGAGCCCGCATGAAACTCAAACTCTCCCTCACCGCCCTCGCCTTGGGTCTGGCCAGCGTGTCAGCCCAGGCCCAGGTTGAAATTCAATGGTGGCACTCCATGGGCGGCGCTCTTGGCGAATGGGTCAACGACCATGCCAAAGACTTCAATGCCAGCCAGACACAGTACAAAATTGTGCCCACGTTCAAGGGCAGCTACGACGAGTCCATGACCGCGGCCATCGCCGCCTTCCGTGCGGGCAATGCGCCGCACATTTTGCAGGTGTTTGAAGTGGGCACCGCCACCATGATGGCCAGCAAAGGCGCCATCGTGCCCGTTGGCAAAATCATGTCGGATGCTGGCGTCAAGTTTGACCCCAAAAACTACGTGCCTGCCGTGGCTGGCTACTACACAGCCCCCAGCGGCCAGATGCTGAGTTTTCCCTTCAACAGCTCAACCACTGTTTTCCACTACAACAAAGATGCCTTCAAGGCCGCCGGCCTGGACCCAGAAAAGCCACCCACAACTTGGCCAGAAGTGGCGTTGGCCGCTGGAAAACTGAAAGCCAGTGGCCACAGGTGCCCTTTCACCACCAGCTGGGTGAGCTGGACTCAACTGGAGAGCTTCTCGGCCTGGCACAACACCGAATTCGCCACCAAGGGCAACGGCATGCGTGGCATCGACGCACGCCTGACTTACAACACGCCACTGCATGTGCGCCACATCGATAACTTGGCCAACATGGCCAAAACCGGTTTGTTCGTCTACAAAGGTCGCGGCAATGCTGCCGATGCCGTGTTTGTATCTGGCGAGTGCGCCATGATGACGGGCTCTTCAGCGCTTTACGGCAACATCAAGCGCAATGCCAAGTTCGCCAGCGGCATCAGCACATTACCTTATTACCCGGATGTGGCCGGTTCGCCACAGAACACCGTCATCGGTGGCGCCAGCCTGTGGGTGATGTCGGGCAAAAAAGCCGACGAATACAAGGGCGTGGCCCAGTTCTTTGCCCACCTGTCCAAGCCCGAAGTGGACGCGCGCAGCCACCAGCGCACGGGTTACCTGCCTTTGACACCCGCTTCGTTCGAAATGACCGACAAAAGCGGCTTTTACAAGCAAAATCCAGGCACTGACGTTTCTGTCAACCAGATGATCCGCAAAACAACCGACAAGTCGCGCGGTATCCGTTTGGGCAATTTTGTGCAAATCCGCACCATCAACGACGAAGAACTCGAACAGGTTTGGTCGGGTAAAAAATCCCCCCAAGAGGCCTTGGATACAGCGGTCAAACGCGGTAACGAGCAATTGGAACGCTTTGAAAAAGCCAACAAGTAACAACCTCCTCGGGCCGCTTAATGCCCGGGTCTTGACTTGAAAGCAGGGGCCACGCGCCCCTGCTTTTTGAGCTTTTGTGGCTCGCCTAAACTCTGCCCCTATGGAAAAACGCGTTCGATTTCAATCCCGCTGGTTGCCTTGGCTTTTGATCGCGCCACAAATGGCCATCGTGCTGGTGTTCTTTTTTTGGCCAGCCGGGCAGGCGCTTTACCAGAGCGTGCTGTCGCAAGATGCTTTTGGCACCAGCACCGAATTTGTCGGCCTGGAAAATTTTGAGCGCCTGTTTGCCGACAGCACTTACCTCGAATCCTTCAAGACCACGGCGGTTTTTTCTCTGCTGGTGGCTTTTTCCGGCCTGAGCATTTCGCTGCTGCTGGCCGTGATGGCCGACCGCGTGCTCAAGGGCGCTGCCATCTACAAAACCCTGCTGATCTGGCCTTATGCCGTGGCCCCGGTGGTGGCGGGCGTGCTGTGGCTGTTCATGTTCGCCTCGCCCATGGGCGTGATCGCTTTTTACCTGCGCTCGGTGGGCATCGAGTGGAACCACCTGCTCGATTCGGGCCACGCCATGACGCTGATCGTGGTGGCCGCCGTGTGGAAGCAAATCTCCTACAACTTCCTGTTTTTCCTGGCGGGGCTGCAGTCCATCCCCAAATCCCTGCTGGAGGCGGCGGCCATCGACGGGGCCAGCCCCTGGCACCGCTTTTGGACCATCGTGTTCCCGCTCTTGTCGCCCACCACGTTTTTCCTTTTGGTGATCAACGTGGTCTACGCCTTTTTTGACACCTTCGGCATCATCGACGCCACCACCCAGGGCGGTCCCGGCAAAGACACGGCCATTTTGGTCTACAAGGTTTATTACGACGGCTTCAAGGCGCTGGACATGGGCGGCTCGGCCGCTCAGTCGGTCATCCTGATGCTGATCGTGGTGGCGCTGACGGTGGTGCAGTTCCGTTTTGTCGAGAAAAAAGTCCAGTACTGAGCCCGCCCCATGATTGAAAAACGCCCCGGCCTCACGGTCCTGTCCCACCTGGTGCTGATCCTGGGGGTGGTGATCGTGGCCTTCCCGCTGTACCTGACTTTCATCGCCTCGACCCAAAGCGCCACCGAGATCGCCCAATCGGTACCCATGTCCATGTGGCCCGGCAGTCACGCCCTGGAAACTTACAAAACCGCCCTGTTTGGCGGCGAAACCAGCGCAGGCAGCCGCATCCCGGCGGCAGCCCCCATGATGTGGGTCAGCCTGGTCAGTGCACTGGTCATTGCCATTGGCAAGATCGCCATCTCTTTGCTCTCGGCCTTTGCCATCGTGTATTTCCGCTTTCCGCTGCGCAACCTGGTGTTCTGGATGATTTTTGTCACCCTGATGCTGCCGGTCGAAGTGAGGATCGGCCCCACCTACGAAGTGGTGGCCAACCTGGGCATGCTCAACAGCTATGCGGGCCTGACGGTGCCGCTGATCGCCTCGGCCACGGCCACGTTTTTGTTCCGGCAGTTTTTCCTGACGGTGCCCGACGAGCTGGTGGAAGCCGCCCGCATGGACGGCGCGGGGCCGATGCGGTTTTTCATCGACATCCTGCTGCCGCTGACACGCACCTCGATTGCGGCGCTGTTTGTGATCCAGTTCATCTACGGCTGGAACCAATACCTGTGGCCACTCTTGGTGACCACCAACGAAGACATGTACCCGGTGGTCATGGGCATCAAACGCCTGATCGCTGGCGAGGCCTACACCGAATGGAACGTGGTCATGGCCACCGCGATTTTGGCCATGCTGCCCCCGGCGCTGGTCGTGATCCTGATGCAAAAATGGTTCGTCAAGGGCCTGGTTGATACCGAAAAATAATGGACCCGGGGACAGACCAATGCGAAGCGTTGCTCTGTCCTCGTCTGATTAAAAAAACATATGGCTGCCATCACCCTCTCTCACATCCTCAAAACCTATGGCCAAGGGGCCAAGGCCAACACCGTCATCCACGACCTGAGTGCTCAGATCGCACACGGCGAGTTCGTGGTCATCGTCGGGCCTTCTGGCTGCGGCAAATCCACCCTGCTGCGCATGGTGGCGGGCCTGGAAGACATCTCGGGTGGCACGATTTCGATTGGCGATCGCGTGGTGAACGACCTTGAGCCGGCCGAGCGCGACATCGCCATGGTATTCCAGAACTACGCGCTGTACCCGCACATGAGCGTGTTCGACAACATGGCCTATGGCCTGAAAATCGCCAAAGTGCCAGTGGACGAGATCAAGGCCCGGGTGGACAAGGCCGCAGGCATTCTGGAACTCTCCCACCTCTTGCAGCGCAAGCCGCGCGAGCTGTCCGGCGGCCAGCGCCAGCGCGTGGCCATGGGCCGCGCCATCGTGCGCCAGCCCCAAGTCTTTTTGTTTGACGAGCCGCTGTCGAATCTGGACGCCAAGCTGCGCGCCCAGACGCGCCTCGAAATTCAAAAGCTGCACCGCGAGCTCGGCATCACCAGCCTGTTTGTGACGCACGACCAGGTCGAAGCCATGACCCTGGCCCAGCGCATGATCGTGATGAATGGCGGCCACATGGAACAGTTCGGCACGCCCGAAGAGGTCTACAACCGCCCGGCCAGCACCTTTGTGGCCAGCTTCATTGGCTCACCGCCCATGAACTTGCTCCAACAAGCGCCTGACACCCCTGCAGGCCGCATCCTGGGCATTCGCCCTGAGCACATGGACATCACGCCCACAGGTTGGCCTTTGCAGGTGGAAACCGTGGAGCTGCTTGGCGCTGAGCGGCTGGTGCACGCCCGTTTGGGCACAGAAAACCTCACGCTGCGCCTGGACGCCTCCCTGCCCGCCCCTTCAGCTGGCGAGTCCTTTTGCATCACCCCCCGCGCGGACAAACTGCATTGGTTTGACGCCCAAACCGGTCAACGCATCGCCACGGCATGAAACCCGAGACATTGGCCACCGCCGCCCCCCTTCCCGCCTGGCCCTACCCGCTTTGGATCGCGCACCGGGGTGCTGGCAAGCTCGCCCCGGAAAACACCCTGACCGCCTTCCGGCTGGGCGCGGCGCACGGCTACCGCATGTTTGAATGCGACGCCAAGCTCAGCGCCGACGGCGTGGTCTTCCTGATGCACGACACCACGCTGGAGCGCACCACCAAGGCCCAAGGCATCGGCGGTGAGCTGCCCTGGCATGCCCTGTCGCAGCTGGACGCGGGCAGTTGGCATTCACGCACCTACGCAGGCGAGGCCCTGCCTACGCTCGAAGCGCTAGCACGGTTTTGCTTGGCCAACCGTTACCTCCTCAACATCGAAATCAAGCCCACGCCAGGCACCGAAGCCGCCACAGGCGAGGCAGTGGCCCGCTTGGCCGCTCGACTGTGGGAGGGCGCTGCCGTGCCACCGCTCCTGTCCTCGTTCAAACCCGAGGCCCTGGCCGCCGCCCAGCAAACCGCTCCTGAATTACCCCGTGGCCTGCTGGTCGACACGCTGTGGGACGGCTGGTTTGAAAAAGCCCAGGCGCTGGGCTGCGTGGCCGTGGTGGCCAACTATGCGCTGTGGGACGCGGCCACCGTGGCCCAAGTCCACGGCGCAGGCATGCGGTGCCTGAGCTACACCGTCAACGACGACTGGGCCGCACAGCACCTGCTGGCTCTGGGCACCGACGGCATCATCACCGACCGGGTGGACCTGTTCAGCCCGGTTTGAAACCAGGGGCCATCTGAAACCAAGGGGCGTGGGCCCACACAAGATGGTCTGCAGGTTGGTCTTACTTGGCGGCCCAGCCGCGCTGCATCAACCACTCGGCCGTCGCGGCCACCAGCACCAGGGCGATGTAAGTGCTCATCTTGCCGTCCTGGCCGTGCAGCAACAGCCCACCCACCAGCACCGCCAGCCCGCACAGGGCCTGCACCCCCATGCGGCGGCGCAGGCTGGCCCGGCCTAGCCCGATGACCCAGCGCCCGGCCCAAGGCATGAACAGCGCCATGGCCAAAGCGGGCAGGGCAAAATTGAACAGGTGCAAAACCAATTGCCAAAACGTCATGAAGTCTCGCTCCGAGTGGTCCGAGTTGGCCACAAGTGCCCCCGGAGCCTGAAATTGTGCATGCAAAACCACGTCTACTTTTCTTGCAGTCATTGTGTCAAGCAAAGTTGACAGGTCGTGCCTATAATGGCCCTCATGGCTGTATGGACCCTGGGTTTGAACCACACCACTGCACCGCTGGATCTGCGCGGTCGGTTTGCGTTCGCCGTGGACAAACTGGTCCCCACCCTGCAAGGCCTGCGCCGTGACCTGTCCCAACGCATTTCGCAAGAGCCCGAAGCGGCTATTTTGTCGACCTGTAACCGCACCGAGATCTATTGCGCCGCCGACCAGGCCGCCACCAACGACACCCTGCGTTGGCTGGCCCAAACCGGCGGCGTGAGCGCTTCCGAGCTGCACGCCCACACCTATTTGCTCGAAGGCAACGAAGCCGCTCGCCATGCATTTCGCGTGGCCAGCGGGCTGGACTCCATGGTCTTGGGCGAGGCCCAAATTCTGGGTCAGCTCAAAGATGCCGTGCGCGCCGCCGAACAGGCCGGCGCTTTGGGCAGCACCCTGAACCAACTTTTCCAGCGCAGCTTTGCCGTGGCCAAGGAGGTGCGCAGCTCCACCGAAATCGGGGCCCACTCCATCAGCATGGCCGCCGCCTCGGTGCGCCTGGCCAGCCAGTTGTTCGAAAACCTGCAAGACATCCGCATCCTGTTTGTCGGCGCGGGCGAAATGAACGAGTTGGTGGCCACCCACTTTGCAGCCAAACAACCCAAAGGCATGGTGATCGCCAACCGCAGCCTGGACCGCGCCGAATTGCTGGCCCACCGCTTTGGGGCCGATGTCATGCCCCTGGCCGACCTGCCCGAGCGCCTGCACGAATTCGACGCCGTCATCAGCTGCACCGCCAGCACCCTGCCCCTGATTGGCCTGGGCGCGGTCGAGCGGGCCCTGAAAAAACGCAAACACCGCCCCATGTTCATGGTCGATTTGGCGGTGCCGCGTGACATTGAACCCGAAGTCAAGTCGCTGGAAGACGTCTACCTCTACACCGTGGACGACTTGGCGAGCGTCGTGCAAACCGGCCAGGCCCACCGCCAAGCGGCCGTGGCCGAAGCCGAAGTCATCATCGATGCCGGCGTGCAAAGCTTCATGCACTGGATGGGCCAACGCGGCACCGTGCCCCTGATCCAGCAACTGCAAAACCAGGCCGACGCCTGGCGCGAAGCCGAGCTGGCCCGCGCCCGCAAGCTGCTGGCCCGGGGCGATGACCCGATCGCCGTGATGGAAGCCCTGTCCAAGGGCCTGACCCAGAAGATGCTGCACGGCGCCTTGGCCGAGCTGCGCGGGGCTGAGCCAGAGCACCGCGAGCAGACCATGCAGACGGTTCAGCGCGTTTTCCTGCGCAAAGAGCGTTAGCGGCTGACTTGGCAGGTCGGGGCTTGCGCGCCGACACTTTCTCTGTCCCTGCTGCCTGCAGCGTCTGCACCGACTCAGGGCCAGCGCCGCGATCCAAGCTCCCAACCGTTCCCGCCCGCATGAAACCTTTCCTCATCCAACAACTCGAACGCTACGCCCTGCGCCTGACCGAGCTGGACTTTTTGCTGTCCCGCGAAGACATCATGGCCGACATGACGCAGTTCCTGAAGCTCTCGCGCGAACATGCCGAAGTCAGCGCCGTGGCCTCGCGCTTTGCCCGCTTTCAGCAGCGCAGCGCCGACCTGGCCGCCGCGCAAGCCATGCTGGATGAGGAAGACATGCGCGAGATGGCCGAAGAAGAAGCGGCCAGCGCCAGCGCCGAACTGCAAAGTCTGGAGGCTGAGCTGCAGCGCATGCTGCTGCCCAAAGACCCCGACGACGCCCGCCCGGCCTTTCTCGAAATCCGCGCCGGCACCGGGGGCGATGAGTCGGCCCTGTTTGCAGGGGACCTGCTGCGCATGTACACGCGCTATGCCGAAAGCCAGGGATGGCGGTGCGAGATCGTCTCGGAATCAGTGAGCGAGTTGGGTGGCTACAAGGAAGTCGTGGTCCGCATCGAGGGCGACCAGGTGTATGGCGCGCTCAAGTTCGAATCCGGTGGCCACCGCGTGCAACGCGTGCCCGCCACCGAAACCCAAGGCCGTATCCACACCAGCGCCTGCACCGTGGCGGTGCTGGCCGAGCCGGACGAGGCCGAGGCCATCAAGATCAACCCATCGGACCTGCGCATCGACACCTACCGCGCCAGCGGTGCGGGCGGGCAACACATCAACAAAACCGACTCGGCGGTGCGCATCACCCACCTGCCCACCGGCATCGTGGCCGAATGCCAAGATGGCCGCAGCCAGCACAGCAACAAGGCCCAGGCCCTGAAGGTGCTGACGGCCCGCATCCAGGAAAAAGACCGGGCCGAGCGCGCCGCCAAAGACGCGGCCGAACGCAAAAGCCTGATCGGCAGCGGCGACCGCTCGGACCGCATCCGCACCTACAACTTCCCGCAAGGGCGCCTCACCGACCACCGCATCAACCTGACTTTGTACAAGCTGCTCACCATCATGGAGGGCGATTTGCAGGACGTGGTCCACGCCTTGCAAAGCTACGAAGCCGCCGAACAGCTGGCCGCGCTGGAAATCGGGGCCACAGCCTGATGCAAAACACAACGACCGTGGCCGAGTGTCTGCGCCAAGCCCAAGCCAGAGGCTTGGCCCGGGTGGACGCGCAGATCTTGCTGCTGCACAGCCTGCAGCGCCCACTGCACGACCGCGCCTGGCTGCTGGCCCACGACAGCGACACCTTGACGCCAGTACAAGTCGCTGCGTGGCAAGACGCGCTCAAGCGCCGCTTGCAGGGTGAGCCCGTGGCCTACATCACCGGGCGCAAGGATTTTTTTAGCCTGACGCTGGCCGTGGATGCGCGTGTGCTGGACCCGCGCCCCGACACCGAAACCCTGGTGGACTGGGCTCTGGCGTGTCTGCCTGAATCCGCACCTGAAACACACTCGCCCCGCATTTTGGACTTGGGAACGGGCAGCGGCGCGGTGGCCCTGGCCTTGCAACACGCCCGCCCCAATGCTACGGTGTGGGCCGTGGACGCCAGCGAAGACGCCCTGGCCGTGGCCCGCGCCAATGCCGCCCGCTTGCAGCTGGGTGTGCAATTCATCGCCAGCGACTGGCTGGACGCGGTAGATGTTCAGCACACAGGCCACTTTGACCTCATCGTCTCCAACCCGCCCTATGTGGCCGAGGGCGACCCGCACCTGGCCGCCCTGACGCACGAGCCCCTGCAGGCCCTGACCAGCGGCCCCGACGGCCTGGATGACATCCGCCAGATCATCGCCCAAGCCCCTGCCTGTCTGGCCCCGGGCGGCTGGCTGCTGCTCGAACACGGCTGGGACCAGGCTGCCCCGGTGCAGGCGCTGCTGCGCGAGGCCGGCTTTGAGCAGGTGCAGTCGCGCCGCGATCTGGGCGGCATTGAGCGCTGCACAGGCGCGGCCATGCCGAAGTGACAGCAACATCCCTGTGAAAATGGCAGACTTTCAATCAGAGACATAATTCACCCCATTCGACACCGACCCCATTTGGAGCAACACCATGAGCGACACCCAGCAACGCATCGACGAACTCGTCAAAGGCAACGAGATCACCCTGTTCATGAAGGGCAGCGCCAGCTTCCCCATGTGCGGTTTTTCCGGCCGTGCCATCCAGATCCTCAAAGCCGTCGGTGTGGACCCCAAAACGGTCAAGACCGTGAACGTGCTGGACGACGCCGAAATCCGCCAAGGCATCAAGGAATACAGCAACTGGCCCACCATCCCCCAGCTCTACGTCAAGGGCGAGTTCATCGGCGGCTCGGACATCATGATGGAAATGTACGAATCGGGCGAACTGCAGCAAGTGATCAACGGCCAAGCATAATCGACCTGCAACCCATGCCAGAGCCACCTTCGGGTGGCTTTTTTGCGGCTTCAATCCGCCGCATGCACCCACTGCCGCTGCGCCGCCAGTACCGCTTGCGGGTAGACTGCCTGCCCCCGGCTACCGTTGTAGCGGCCCAGGCCCAGAAACAGGTCACCCCGTTCGCGGTCGAGGTAGTGGCGCAGGATGACGCAGCCAAAGCGCAGGTTGGTCTGCATGTGGAACAGGCGGCCATCGTCGCCGTCGCCAATCAGGCGCGCCCAAAAAGGCATGACCTGCATGTAGCCGCGCGCCCCGGCACTGGAGATGGCGTATTTGCGAAAACCGCTCTCGACCTGCACGACGCCCAGCACCAAAGATAGCGGCAAACCGGCCCTACGGGCCTCGTACCAGAGGGTTTGCAGGAATTCTTGCCGTTCAGCGGCGTGTTTTTTGTACCGCGCCAGGCGCTGACTGGCATGGGTTTGCCAGTCTGAATAGGTCTGTTGCGCAGCTGCGTTGGCAAGCAGCGGCTCAGGCGGGGCCGCAGCAGCCACTGCTGCGCTCAGCGCGGTGCGCACGGCATGCGACAAAGGCTCTTCGATCTGCGGGCCTGCCCAAACGCCCGAGCTCCAGAGACCGGTCCCACATCCCGCAACATAGCCAGCAGCCCAATGCAGCAGGGCCAGGCGGCGGCTGGGCATGGTCAGAACTGAGGGCATGACGAGCAGGTCAGACCTGCCGTCAAGATCGGGAGTACCAGACTTTGCGGCCATCAGGCCCCCACGGTTCAGGCGGCCAGTCGCGCCCGGATGTGGGCCAGGATGTCGGCCACAGCCACTTTGCTGGATTCGGCATCGCGGCGGTGCTGGTACTCGACCAGACCGTCTTTGAGGCCCTTGTCACCGATGGTGATGCGGTGTGGCACACCGATCAGCTCCCAGTCGGCGAACATGGCACCGGGGCGCTCGCCCCGGTCGTCCAGGATCACGTCCACGCCGACGGCCAACAAGGCGGCGTAGATGCGCTCGGCTTCAAGCTTGACGGCTTCGCTGCGGTCCATGCCGATGGGGCAAACCACCACGGTGAAGGGTGCAATCGCGTCGGGCCAGATGATGCCGCGCTCGTCGTGGTTTTGCTCGATGGCGGCGGCGGGCAAGCGGGTGATGCCGATGCCGTAGCAGCCCATTTCCAGAAACTGCGGTTTGCCGGTTTCGTCCAGGAAAGTGGCGTTCATGGCCTTGGAGTATTTGGTGCCCAAATAGAACACATGGCCCACTTCGATGCCGCGCTCAATGGCCAGCTCGCCCTGGCCGTCGGGCGACTTGTCGCCCACCACCACGTTGCGGATGTCGGCCACCAAAGCGGGCTCGGGCAGGTCGCGGCCCCAGTTGACGCCGGTGATGTGGAAGTCTGGCTCATTGGCACCGCAAATCCAGTCGGCCATCACGGCCACGTCGCGGTCAGCTACCAGGTGCACAGGTTTTTTAAGATTCAGGGGGCCGAGGTAACCCGGCTTGCAAGCAAAGTGGTCTTCGATCTCGGCCAGGGTGGCAAAGCGGAAGCCGCCTTCCATGCCGGGCAACTTGCCCACTTTGACTTCGTTCATGTCGTGGTCACCGCGCAGCAACAAGAGCCAGACTTGGGATTTGACGATCTCGCCCTGTTCGTTCAGGGTGTCGGTGGCAAGCACCAGCGACTTGACGGTGGTAGACAGCGGCACATTCAGCAAGACTGCCACGTCTTCGCAGGTGCTCTTGCCGGGCGTGGCGGTTTTCGTCAGGGCTTGCGTGGCCGCACCGCGTGGCTGGCTGGGGGCCAGGGCCTCGGCTTTTTCGATGTTGGCGGCGTAGCTGCTGCTGGGGCAATACACGATGGCGTCTTCGCCTGTGGCGGCGATCACCTGGAACTCTTCGCTCAAGTCACCCCCGATGGCACCGCTGTCGGCGGCCACGGCGCGGTAGGTCAAGCCAAAGCGGTCAAAGATCTTGCGGTAAGCCCCGGCCATGACCTGGTAGCTGGCCTTGGCGCTGGCCACGTCACGGTCAAAGCTGTAGGCGTCTTTCATGGTGAATTCGCGCCCACGCATCAGGCCAAAGCGGGGGCGGCGCTCGTCGCGGAATTTGGTCTGAATCTGGTAGAAGTTCTTGGGCAGCTGCTTGTAGCTGCGCACTTCCTGACGCACCACGTCGGTCACCACCTCTTCGCTGGTGGGCTGGATCACGAAGTCGCGGCCGTGGCGGTCCTTGATGCGCAACAACTCGGGGCCCATCTTGTCAAAACGGCCCGTTTCCTGCCAAAGCTCTGCGGGCTGCACCACGGGCATGGTCATCTCGATGGCGCCTGCCCGGTTCATTTCTTCGCGCACGATGGCCTCGACCTTGCGGATCACACGCAAGCCCATGGGCATGTAGTTGTAGATGCCCGCGCCCAGTTTCTTGATCAGCCCCGACCGGGTCATCAGCTTGTGGCTGACCACCTCGGCATCGGCTGGAGCTTCTTTGAGGGTGGAAATGAGAAATTGGGAGGCTTTCATCGCGACGGGCTAACTCAGACAAGGGGATCAGGGAAACATCCAACAGCCAGCGGCGATGCGCCGTGCATAATGGACACAATTTAAAAATTTGAGGTTGATTATGCTTGACCGTGAAGGCTTTAGGCCGAACGTCGGCATCATTCTGCTCAACCAGAAAAATCAGGTTTTCTGGGGCAAGCGCATCCGCACCCACAGCTGGCAGTTTCCACAGGGTGGCATTGACCGGGGCGAAAGTCCTGAACAAGCCATGTTCCGCGAACTGCACGAGGAAGTGGGGCTCCACCCGGAGCATGTGCGCATTGTGGCCCGGACCCGTGACTGGTTGCGCTATGAGGTGCCAGACCGCTTCATCCGACGGGATGCGCGCGGTTTTTACAAGGGCCAGAAGCAAATCTGGTATCTGCTGCAGTTGGTTACCCACGACCACCACCTGAACCTGCGCGCCACCGACCACCCCGAGTTCGACGCCTGGCGCTGGAACGATTACTGGGTGCCGCTGGATGTGGTGGTGGAATTCAAGCGCGGTGTTTACGAAATGGCGCTGACCGAATTGGCCCGTTTTTTGCCACGACACGAAAGACACAACCGTTACCTGCGTGGTGGCCCACGCACGGGGCGTGAAGGACTCGATCAAGAGCAGTCATCGGCAGACATGCACGCACCTTTTCAGATGGAGTTGCCGCCTGGTGCCAGTTTCGATCCAAATCCTCAAGGCTAAGTGTCGGGATAACCTGATCTGATCAGTTAACGAGACAAAATCAGGTTATCCCGGTGCACCATTTCGGTTTCAGCGGTGTAGCCCAACAAAGCCACATAGTCATGCGAGGGTTTGCGGCAAAGCAGGCGTGCTTCAGCGCTGGCGTAATTGGCCAAGCCCCGAGCGATTTCCGAACCTTGCTCATCCTTGATGGCAATCACGTCGCCGCGTGAAAAATCACCCGCCACACCCGTCATGCCAATGGGCAGCAGGCTCTTGCCTTCGGTCAGCACTTTGTGGGCGGCTCCCGCATCGACCGTGACCGAGCCGCGCAATTGCAGGTGGTCGGCCATCCATTGTTTGCGGGCTTGCTGTTTGGCGGTCTGGGCCACCAGCAATGTGCCCATGTTGTCGCCCTGGCTCAGGCGCAGCAGCGCATCGGGTTCACGCCCCCAAGCGATCACGGTGGACGCGCCCGAACCCGCGGCACGCTTGGCCGCCAAGATTTTGGTGATCATGCCGCCCTTGCCGATGCTGGAGCCCGCACCGCCCGCCATGGCTTCCAGGGCAGGATCACCTGCATGGGCTTCGTGCACAAAGGTGGCCGAGGCGTCTTTGCGCGGGTCGGCGGTGTAAAGGCCTTTTTGATCGGTCAGGATGACCAGCAGGTCGGCTTCAATCAGGTTGGCCACCAAAGCGCCCAAGGTGTCGTTGTCACCGAATTTGATCTCGTCGTTGACCACCGTGTCGTTTTCGTTGATCACGGGCAAGACACGGTGCTGCAGCAAAGTGAGCAAGGTCGAGCGGGCATTGAGGTAACGCTCGCGGTCGGCCAGGTCGGCGTGCGTGAGCAGCACTTGGGCACTGCCCATGCCGTTTTCGCGGAGTTTGGTTTCGTACATCTGCGCCAGGCCCATTTGGCCAACGGCAGCGGCGGCTTGGAGCGCCGGCACTTCGCTCGGGCGGGTGGTCCAACCCAGGCGCTTCATGCCTTCGGCAATGGCGCCGCTGGAGACCATGACCACTTCCTTGCCCTGGGCGCTGAGCAGCGCCATTTGGCGGCACCACTCGCCAATCGCGCCTTCGTCCAAGCCCCGGCCTTCGTTGGTCACCAGGCTGGAGCCGACTTTGACGACGATGCGGCGGGCATCGCGCAGCAGAGTGGAAACGGCGGCAGAAGTCATGCTGAGAAGTTGGCTTGGCATTGAAACAGCGCTGGACAGGGAACGGGGTTGGCCACGTCAGTCGGCATCCGAAGGCAGCGGCTTGAAGCGCGGATCATCGGCATCGGGCTCTTGCGGCTTGTCTTGCTCTTTGAAGCGGGGGTCAATGTCCACCACGCCTTGCTCGATGATTTGCTGCGCACGGATGTGCTTGTAAATCTCTTTGATCAGCGGCTCGCAGCCTTCGCGCGTCAGGGCCGAAATCTGGAAAACCGGACCTTTGTAGCGCATGCGCTTGATGAAGTCCTTGACGCGGGCTTCGCGCTCATCGGCGGGCACCATGTCCAGCTTGTTGAGCACCAGCCAACGCGGCTTGCTGTAAAGGCCCGGGTCGTATTTTTTCAGCTCGGCCACGATGGCCTTGGCTTGCTGCACCGGGTCGACGTTCTCGTCAAACGGCGCAAAGTCCACCACATGCAGCAACAAGCGAGTTCGCTGCAGGTGGCGCAAAAACAAATGGCCCAGGCCCGCGCCTTCAGACGCGCCTTCGATCAGCCCCGGCACGTCGGCCACCACAAAGCTTTGCTCGGGGCCCACGCGGACTACGCCCAGATTGGGGTGCAAGGTGGTGAAGGGGTAATCGGCGATTTTGGGGCGGGCGTTCGAGACGGCCGCGATGAAAGTGGACTTGCCCGCGTTGGGCATGCCCAGCAGGCCCACATCGGCCAGCACCTTCAATTCGAGCTTGAGCTCTTTCTTTTCACCGAGCCAACCCGGTGTTTTCTGACGAGGGGCGCGGTTGATGGCACTCTTGAAGCGCATGTTGCCAAAACCACCGTCACCGCCCTTGGCGATCATGATGGTTTCGCCTGGCACCAGCAGCTCATACAGCACTTCGCCGGTTTCGGCGTCGGTGATGATGGTGCCCACCGGCATTTTGAGGGTGACGTCGTCACCCGCTGCGCCGAACATGTCAGAGCCCATGCCGTGCTGGCCACGCTTGGCCTCGTGGCGGCGCGAATAGCGGTAATCGACCAGGGTGTTCAGGTTGATGTCGGCAAAAGCGAACACATGGCCGCCGCGCCCGCCATCGCCCCCGTTGGGACCACCGAACTCTTTGTACTTTTCGTGGCGGAACGAGACGCAGCCGTTCCCGCCGTCACCTGCAGCGATGTCAATATAGGCTTCGTCAACGAACTTCATGGGGTATCCAGTGTAGCGGTGGGTCCGCCGTCAAAAGGTCAGCGGACCAGAATGCGAAAAGCCCCGGCTTGCGGGGCTCCTCTTTGCAGATGGACGAGACAGGCTTAAACAGCCGGTGTCACGTTGACCATGTGCTTGCTGAGCTCACCTTTGGTGGAGAACGACACGTGGCCGTCAACCAGGGCAAACAAAGTGTGGTCCTTGCCGATGCCGACATTGTTGCCAGCATGGAACTTGGTGCCACGTTGACGAACGATGATCGAGCCTGCGCTGATCAGTTCACCACCGAAAGCCTTGACGCCGAGCATTTTTGGCTTGGAATCACGACCGTTGCGCGTAGAGCCGCCGCCTTTTTTCTGTGCCATGACCTATTCTCCTCAGGCAGCGATCGCGCCGATTTGCAGTTCGGTGAACTGCTGACGGTGACCCTGACGTTTCTGATAGTGCTTACGACGGCGCATCTTGAAGATGTGCACTTTGTCGTGCTTGCCATGTGCCAAAACAGTGGCTTTGACTGTGGCGCCGGACACCAGGGGCGTGCCGATCTTCAGGTCTGCGCCGTTGCCGACTGCGAGAACTTGATCGATCACGATTTCCTGGCCAACGTCCGCAGCAATCTGTTCTACTTTAATTTTTTCGCCAGCGACAACACGATACTGTTTGCCACCGGTTTTTATGACCGCGTACATATTAGACCTCTTGAATGGAAGTTTCCAAGGGCTGATCCCCAAGGAACCGAAGATTCTAGCATGGCCACCCCATGCCTGGCAAATCTGCAGCACGCTCCACACATCCGCCTCAGGTGGCCCGACACGGCGGTCCCTATAATTGCGACGCGCACTGGGTGCGTTTTTGTTCCAACCGCCTCGGCCCCACCGAGCCTCCCAGCCGGATCCTCCATTTGTCTGCCTCAGAAAACAGCACCGCCGCCGTTCTTGAACTGGTGGCCCCGGACATGGCCCAGGTCGACCGTGTCATCGCCCAGCGGCTCGATTCGGGTGTGCCCTTGGTGGCAGAGGTGGCCCGCTACATCATCTCGGCCGGTGGCAAGCGGCTGCGCCCGGTTTTGCTGCTGCTCACTTGTGGTGCCTTGGGCTACACCGGTGCCCAGCGCCACAACCTGGCGGCCGTGGTCGAATTCATCCACACCGCCACCTTGCTGCATGACGACGTGGTCGATGAGTCCACGCTGCGACGCGGCCGCCCCACTGCCAACGAAAGCTTTGGCAACCCAGCCAGCGTGCTGGTGGGCGACTTTTTGTATTCTCGCGCCTTCCAGATGATGGTGGACGCGGGCAGCATGCGCGTCATGCAAACCCTGGCCGATGCCACCAACGTGATCGCCGAAGGCGAAGTGTTGCAACTGATGAACATGCACGACGCCTCTCTCGACGAAGAAGGCTATCTGCGCGTGATCCGTTCCAAAACCGCCAAGCTGTTTGAAGCCAGCGCACGCCTGGGCGCCATTTTGACGGGCAGCCCCGCCCCCATTGAGGCGGCCTGCGCTGAATATGGCCAAGCCTTGGGCACGGCTTTTCAGGTCATTGACGATGTGCTGGATTACGACGGCAACGCCGCCGAAATGGGCAAAAACCTGGGTGATGACCTGCGCGAAGGCAAAGCCACCTTGCCGCTGATCTTGGCCATGCAACGCGGCTCCCCAGCGCAAAGCCAGACGGTGCGCCAAGCTATTGAAACCGGCAGCGTGGACAAGCTTCACGAAATTGTCAGCATCGTGCGCGAAACCGGCGCCCTGGACGCCACCCGCGATGCAGCAGCAGTCGAAGCACAACGCGCCATCGAGGCGGCCTTGCAACTGCCCGACAACACTTACAGCCGGGCCATGATGATACTGGCCTCGCAGCTGCTCAATCGCAGAACCTGAGCGGGTATCGCTCAGCCGGCCCGGCGTAATTGAGGGTCATCAGCCCTGCTCATTCAATCGGCCATCTTTATTGATCCGGCCCTGTGAAGTCTTAAATGTTTTCGCAATGTCCCCCTATAAAGTCGGCGGCAACAGATTCGACATGCAGCTACAGCCAGCCGTGTCGGAGCTGAAGCTGCCGAGCTACAAATCTCCCCGTAGGTCAGTGGATTCAGCCCCAACAATTACCCGCCCCCAACCACCACTGTCGGAGCTAAAAATGCCGACCTACAAAACCTTTGATCATTGAATTCTTCAAAGGTCCGGATCAATAGAAGCTGACAAGGTCTCCAGCAGACCACGCGCTCCGACACATCAGAGGCTTCTGGGGACTTGGCATGGTGCCAACCCAATACCGCATCGGGCATCAATGTCGACTTTTTCAGCGTCCGGACCTGGTCCACATATGCTTTGTCCTGGGTCTCATCTGAGTTCGCCAGGTCAGCCGCCAATGCACACGCCACTCACATCACCGTGTTTTTTGAGGATTTTGTCCATCAGACAATGCTCCTTTGATTCATGTTTTCTATTTTGAAAAAATCATCAATATCGAGATATACAGGCCAGAGAGAGTTTCTGTGACTGACAGTAGTTTTGCTAGAATTTTCCGCTTCACTGCGGGGTGTAGCTTAGCCTGGTAGAGCGCTACGTTCGGGACGTAGAGGCCGGAGGTTCGAATCCTCTCACCCCGACCACATCACGGCCAAAAGCCGCTGACTGAACACCGTCAGCGGCTTTTTTATGGTCTGGTTGGCTGAGGCGTCCATTTACAAACCGCAAGGGACGGCCCATGATCCGCATACAGAGGTATTCATTACCCATCAGGAGACGTCATGCTGGACAGTGCGAGCAACAAGACGAAGATCGGGGCCATCGAGGATGCGCCCGTGGTGAACTATGTGCAGCAATTGCTGGAGCAGGCTGTGACCATGAAGGCGTCCGATCTGCATTTCGAGCCCTACGAGCACCACTACCGCGTGCGCATGCGCATTGATGGAGAGCTGCGGGAAATGGCCACCCCGCATCTGGTACTCAAGGACCGTTTGTCTTCGCGCATCAAAGTGCTTTCGCGTCTGGACATTGCAGAAAAACGCTTGCCGCAAGACGGGCGCATGAAGCTGCACATGCCCGACGGCCGTGAGCTGGATTTGCGCGTCAGCACTTTGCCCACGCTGTTTGGCGAGAAATTGGTGATCCGGGTGCTGGACTCTGCACAGGCCCAGCTGGACCTGAACCGGCTGGGCTATGAACCGGCCGATTTGGCCCGGTTGACGCAGGCCATTCGCCGCCCGCACGGCATGGTGCTGGTCACCGGCCCCACGGGTTCGGGCAAGACACAGTCACTGTATGCCTGCCTGAATTTGCTGAACACAGCCGAGGTGAACATCGCCACGGTCGAAGACCCCTGCGAAATTCAGCTTCAGGGCATCAACCAGGTCAATGTGCAGGACAAGCCAGGACTGAGCTTTGCCGTGGCCTTGCGCGCGTTTTTGCGGCAAGACCCGGACATTTTGATGGTCGGGGAGGTGCGCGACCTGGAGACAGCCAACATCGCGATTCAGGCGGCGCAGACCGGGCATCTGGTGCTCTCGACGCTGCACACCAACGATGCGCCCAGCACCTTGGTGCGCCTGCGCAACATGGGCACGGCGTCTTACAACATTGCAGCCAGCGTGACCTTGATCACCGCCCAGCGGCTGGTGCGCTGTTTGTGCCCCCATTGCAAGCAAAGTGTGAAGCTGCCCACCTCGGTGCTGGTGCAGGCAGGGCTGCCGCAAGACCAGCTCAGCAGCGACAGCGTGACGGTTTATGGCCCCGTCGGCTGCGATCAATGCCACAAAGGTTTTGCAGGGCGCACAGGCATTTTTCAGGTCATGCCGGTCAGCCCGGAGATGCAAAACCTGGTCTTGCGCGACGCAGGCAGTCAGGAACTGGCCCTGCAAGCACAGCGAGAGGGCGTGGCCACCTTGCGCCAGGCGGGTTTGCGCAAAGTCTTGCAAGGCATCACGTCCCTTGAGGAAGTGCTGGCCGCCACACGGGACGGCGCATGAGCACCGGCAACCGCCGCCATCCCACCTTTGCCTGGAAAGGCCGGGACCGACAAGGCCAGCCTGTGCAGGGGCAAATCAAAGCGCTCAACGCCGAACTGGCGCGCGCACAGCTGCGCAGGCAAGGCGTCGAACACGTTCAGTTGCAACGTTTGTGGTGGTACAGCACCCCCAAAGTCAGCACACGCGAGATGGCCCAGATGACGCGGCAATTGGCCGCCTTGCTGCGGGCAGGCGTGCCCTTGATGCAGGCGCTGCACATGCTTTCTCGCAGCCTGACATCAACGCTGCTGACGGAGCTGATCGGGTCTATTGAAAACGATGTGACTTCGGGCACGGCTTTGCATGCGGCACTGGCGCGCCACCCGCAATACTTTTCAGCGCTCTACATCAGCATGGTGCAAGCGGGCGAGTCTGCGGGCATTCTGGACACGATGATGGAGCGCCTGGCCAACACGCTGGAAAAGAATGAAGCCGTGCGTTCGCGTGTGCGCTCCGCGCTGATGTATCCGTGCATCGTCTTGGTGGTGGCCGTGGCGGTGCTGGTGTTGATACTGGTGTTTGTGGTGCCCGTCTTTGAAGATGTTTTCAAGTCTTTTGGTGCCGATTTGCCCTGGCCCACGCAAGTGGTGGTGACCCTGAGCAGGGGCTTGAGCGCTTCAGGGCCATTTGCTTTGGTCGCCCCGTTGCTGGGGGTCTGGCTCTGGCAGCGGCACACCGCCAAGGCCGAGCAGTTCAAGCTCTGGCTGGATCGCTGGCTGCTGCATTGGCCGCTCTTGGGTGCGCTCATTCGCAGTGCCGTGGTGGCGCGCTGGGCGCAAACCTTGTCGGCTTTGCTGGCGGCAGGTGTCCCCTTGGCCGAAGCTTTGGGGCCCGTGGCACAGGCATGCGATCATTCCGTCTTTGAACGCGCCACGCTGCAAGTACAGCGTCGCGTAGCTCAGGGCAGCGGATTGAGTGAGGCCATGGCCCAAACGGGGCGTTTTCAGCCCATGATCGTGCAGTTGTGTGCAACCGGAGAAGAGACAGGTGCCATGGAAAATTTGTTAGCGAGGGCCGGTGGCCTGATGGAGTCCGAACTCGATGACCGCGTGAACGGTCTGTCCAGCATGCTGGAGCCCCTGATCATCGTGGTGCTGGGAGGCTTGATCGGCGGCATCCTGGTGGCCATGTATCTGCCCATCTTCCGTCTTGGTCAGGTGTTTTGACATGAGCCCTGACAGCCTGGTGATGCTGCTGGCCGCTGTGCTCGGCTTGGCCATCGGCAGTTTCCTGAACGTGGTCATTCACCGCCTGCCACGCATGCTGGAAGCGCAATGGCAAGCCCTTGACGACAAAGACACGCCAAAGCCCGCGGCCCGCTACAACATCGCCACGCCCAGCTCCCACTGCCCCCAGTGCGGGCACGCCTTGAATTGGCATGAAAACATCCCCGTTTTGAGCTATCTGTTGCTGCGGGGTCGCTGTAGCCAGTGCCGCGCCCCTATTGGCTGGCGGTATCCAGCGGTTGAACTGCTCACGGCTGCGCTGTTTGTGTGGAGCTATTCGAAACACGGCTTCAGTCTGCAGGCCGTGATCTGGGCAGGCTTTGCATCGGCCCTGGTGGCGCTGGCTGCCATTGATGCAGACACCACCTTGCTGCCCGATGCCCTCACCCAACCCCTGACTTGGTCTGGTTTGCTGGCGGCCAGCTTGGGGCTAAGCGGCGTGAACTTGCACGAGGCCTTGTGGGGCGCGACAGCGGGATACTTGTTTTTGTGGTCGGTGTATTGGCTGTTCAGACTGTTCACCGGCAAAGACGGCATGGGGCAAGGCGATTTCAAATTGCTGGCGGCGCTGGGCGCCTGGTTTGGCTGGCCCGCGCTGGTCTCGCTGGTGCTGATCGCCTCTGTGGGTGGCGCCATCGTCGGTTTGGGGCTGCGTGCCTCGCAGCGCCTTGCTGGCGATGGCTATATCCCGTTTGGGCCGTTTTTGAGTCTGGCAGGCTTGTGGGTCATGGTGTTTGGCCCCCTGCCCATCTTGCATGTGGGAATGACATGAACGTTTCACGACTTTGGCGCCTGGGCCTGACCGGCGGTATCGGCAGCGGTAAAAGCACCGTGGCAGGCATGCTGGCCGCCCGGGGCGCTGCGGTGATGGATGCAGACGCCATTTCACGCAGCGTGACCGCCCCCGGTGGCTTGGCCATTGCGCCCATTACAAAGGCTTTTGGGGCCACCATGATTGGGGCAGACGGCGCCATGGACCGCCAGGCCATGCGGGAGCGTATTTTCAAAGACCCCGACGCCAAACGCCAGCTTGAAGCCATCATCCATCCGCTGGTCAGCCAGATCACAGCAGAACAGGTGCAAGCTGCGCTGCACAGCGGCAGCCGCTGCCTGGTATTTGATGTGCCGCTGCTGGTGGAATCCGGAGACCGCTGGCGCCGCCAGGTGGACCAGGTGCTGGTGGTCGATTGCGACACCGACACCCAGCGCCAACGGGTCATGGCGCGCAGCGGCCTGGCCCTTGATGAGATCGACCGCATCATCGCCTTGCAGGCCCGCCGTGAGCAGCGCCTGGCTTGCGCCGATGTGGTCATCTTCAACCAGTCATTGAGCTTGATCGAATTAGAGGTCCAGGTCACTCAAGTGGCCGCTGACTTCGGGCTATGATTGGCCGCATCTGGAAGATGCCGCGTGATACTGTACGAATACCCCTTTAACGAACGCATCCGCACCTATTTGCGCCTGCAGCAACTGTTCACCCGCCTAGGGCAATTGATCGCCCGCCCTGACGCGCTGGACCACCACTTTGCCCTGACCACCCTGTTTGAAATCATGGAGGTGGCAGCACGCCCGGAACTCAAATCAGATGTTCTGAAGGACCTGGAGCGCCAAAAGCAGCTCTACAACGGCTACCGGGGCAACCCGGCCATCTCTGAAAAAGCCCTGAACACGCTGATTGACCAACTGGACGAGCATTTCGCCGTGATCAACCAGCTGACCGGAAAAATCGGCCAAAGCCTGCACGACAACGACTTTCTGATGGCCCTGCGCAGTCGGGCCGTGATCCCGGGCGGCACCTGCGAGTTTGACCTGCCCGCCTACCACGCTTGGCAGCACCATGACGCGGCACAGCGCATGGCCGACCTGAATCAGTGGATAGCGCCCTATGCGCGCCTGGCCCAGTCCATCCAGTTGCTGCTGCAGATGCTGCGCGAGTCCGGCACCACGCAAAAGGTGATGGCCACTTCGGGCATGTTGCAACAAACCCTGCCGCAGGGAAGGACCTTCCAATTGCTGCGCCTCAAAATCGATCCGGCCTTGGGCATCACACCCGAAATCAGCTGCAACCGTCTGCTGGTCGTCATTCGCATGATGCGCCAGCAATCGGACGGACGACTGCTGCCCTGTGCTGACGAAGTTCCCTTTGAAATGGCCTTGTGCGCATGAGCGATTCGAACCACCCGGCCCCCATCCAGCCACGCCAGGTGCGCTGCCCCGCCTGCGGTGGCAAGAGCCTGTACAGCAGCACCAACCCTTACCGGCCTTTTTGCAGTGCCCGCTGCAAAGGCGTGGACCTGGGCGCCTGGGCCAGTGAAGAATTCAAGTTGCCTGACAACACGCCCCCTGACGAGAGTTTTGGCGATCCTCGTCTGCAGTGACCGCCACGGGCGTGTTCAGCCGGTGTGTGTAGCGCCTTCAAACTGGCGCTCCTGGGCCAGCCAGGTCAGCACCGGAATGGTGCCTGGCAAGACAGGCACGACCTGCACTGGCAAATCCTGCCAGGCATGTGACTGGCCTTCCCGCATCTGCAATTCACCCTGCCATGCCCACACCTTGCAAAAGTGCAGCTGCACCAGGGCGTGGGGGTAATCCACCATTTGGGTTTTCCAGAGTTGGGTGTCACCGATGGTGATGCCCAACTCTTCCTGCAATTCGCGGCGCAAGGCTTGCTCAACCGTCTCGCCCGCTTCCAGCTTGCCCCCCGGAAACTCCCAATAGCCCGCATAGACCTTGCCGGGCGGTCGAGATGTGAGCAAGAAGCGGCCATCGGTCTGCATCAGCACGCCGACGGCGACATCCACCACAAGGCGTGCGGGCCCGCCCTCGCGCTGACGTTCGCCATCTGCAACCAGCAAATCGCTCATACCTGAATGCCCGCCTGGCGCCCCATCATGTCGCGGGCGAACTGGTAGGCAATTCGGCCGCTGCGTGAGCCGCCGCGCTCCAGCGCCCAGAGCAAGGCGTCTGGTCTGGCCGCCTCGATTTGCGCAGGTGTGGCACCCAAAGCGCCCAACCACTGGGCCACGATGGTGAGGTATTCGTCTTGTGAAAATGGGTAAAAGCTGATCCACAAGCCAAAACGCTCTGACAGGGAAATCTTTTCTTCCACGACCTCGCCAGGATGCACCTCACCGTCATCGGTGTGGTTGTAGCTCAGGTTTTCGTGCATGTACTCCGGCAGCAAATGGCGGCGGTTGCTGGTGGCATAGACCAGCACATTGGGCGTGGCGGCGGCCACGGTGCCGTCCAGAATGGATTTGAGCGCCTTGTAGCCGGGCTCGCCATCTTCAAAACTCAAGTCATCGCAGTACACGATGAACTTTTCCGGCCGACCGGCCACCACCTCAATGATGTCAGGCAGATCGGTCAGGTCTTCCTTGTCCACCTCAATCAGGCGCAGGCCTTGTGGGGCGTAGGTGTTCAGACACGCCTTGATCAGGGACGACTTGCCCGTGCCGCGCGCCCCGGTCAAAAGCACATTGTTGGCCGGACGCCCGTTCACAAATTGCTCGGTGTTGCGCTGCAATTTTTCCTTTTGGTCCTCAATTTCCTTGAGGTCGGCCAGCGTCATGGCCGCCACATGGCGAACCGGCTCCAGCACACCGTGGCCCGTCGAGCGTTTGCGGTAGCGCCAGGCAATGGCCTGCGTCCAGTCGGGCGCCGACAGGGGCTGGGGCAACACCGCTTCAATGCGGCTGACCAGTTGGCTGACCTGAGCCAGCAGTTGTTCCAGGGTGGTGCTCATGACCGGTAATCCGCATTGATGGTGACGTACTCGTGGCTCAAATCGCAGGTCCAGACCGTGTCACTGGCTGTGCCACGCCCCAAACCCACACGCACGGTGATTTCACTGCCTTTCATGACACGCTGGCCGTCTTCTTCTCGGTATTGAGGATGGCGCCCGCCTTGGGTGACCACATGCACATCGTCCAGGTGCAACTCGATCAGCCCTTGATCCAGGTCCGCAATACCGGCATAACCCACGGCCGCCAGGATGCGTCCCAGATTGGGGTCGCTGGCAAAGAACGCTGTTTTCACCAAGGGCGAATGCGCGATGGCATAGGCCACCTGGCGGCATTCCTCACCGGTGCGACCGCCGTCAACCTGCACGGTGATGAATTTGGTCGCGCCTTCGCCATCGCGCACGATGGCATGCGCCAATTGACGAGCCACCTGCATCAAGCCCTGAGTCAGGGCCTGACCGTCTGCACTGTTCAGCGCTGTGATGGGGGCGTGGCCCGCTTGGTGCGTGGCAATCAGCATGAACGAATCATTGGTCGATGTGTCGCCATCAATGGTGATGCGGTTAAACGACCCATCGGCCAAATGTTTGACCAAGGCCGGCAACAAGGCGGGATCAATGCAGGCATCGGTGGCCACAAAGCCCAGCATGGTGGCCATATTGGGCCGGATCATGCCTGCGCCTTTGCTGATGCCGGTGATGCTCACGGTCTTGCCACCCACCTGAACCTGCACACTGGCCGCTTTGGGCAAGGTGTCGGTGGTCATGATGCCCTCGGCCGCTTGCGCCCAACGTGCAGGCTGTGCGCTGGCCAAGGCGGCGGGCAGGCTGGCCACGATGCGCTCCACCGGCAAGGGCTCCATGATCACGCCCGTGGAAAACGGCAGGATCTGGCCAGGCTGACACTGCAGCAAACTGGCCAAGGCGTCACAGGTTTGGCGCGCATGGGCCAAACCCGGTGCGCCCGTGCCCGCATTGGCGTTGCCCGTGTTGATGACCAAGGCACGCACGGCACTGCCTGCCGCCAAGTGCTCACGGCACACCTGCACCGGCGCTGCACAAAAACGGTTGCTGGTGAAAACCCCCGCAACGCTGGCGCCTTCATCGAGCAGGAAAACCGTCACGTCTTTGCGGTTGGCCTTGCGCACGCCCGCTTCGGCGGTGCCAATGCGCACACCGGCAATTGGACTGAGTTGGGCAGGGTCCAGAGGGGGGAAATTCACAGGCATGTCGATCCTTCAGAAAACAGGAAAAACGCAGAAAAACTCAGGAATTCAAGTTTGGAGGCTGCTTTGCACAAAGAAAACGGGCCGAAGCCCGTTTCCATCTGCCAACCCCACTCAAGCCAGTTTGCCGTGGCACTGCTTGTATTTTTTACCGCTGCCACAGGGGCAGGGGTCGTTGCGGCCCACGGGACCCCATTCTTTCGCCAAAACGGCCACATCGGCAGCCACCGTCTGCGCCTGTCCATTTTCGTCCGGTGCGGTGTAGGTGATATGGCTGACGTTTTCGGCTCGCTCTTCGATGGCTTGGGCCGCTTGCTCCATCTCTTCGCCCGAAGAAATGCTCACATTCATCAGGGTACGGGTGACTTCGTTTTTCACCGAATCGAGCAACTGACCAAACAGCTCAAAGGCTTCGCGCTTGTATTCCTGCTTGGGCTGCTTTTGTGCATAACCCCGCAGGTGAATGCCCTGGCGCAGGTAGTCGAGCGAACTGAGATGTTCGCGCCAGTGCGTGTCGATGCTTTGCAGCAGCACCATGCGTTCAAACGGCGTGAAATTCACCGCGCCGACCTGGTCAAGCTTGCTTTGGAAATGGGCGTGGGCTGCCGCCACCACCGTCTCCAGAATGTCCTCATCGGTGATAGCGTTTGATGCCTGCACCTTGCCGTGCAAGTCCAAATGCAGTTGCCACTCTTGTGCCAGCACTTTTTCCAGGCTGGCCAAATCCCACTGCTCCTCCACCGATTCAACTGGTACGTATTGGCGCACCAGATCGGTGAAGCAGCCTTCGCGCAGTGACGCGATCTGGCTTTCCATGTCCTGGGCATCCAGAATGTCGTTGCGCTGTTGGTAGATCACCTTACGCTGGTCGTTCGACACATCGTCGTATTCGAGCAATTGTTTGCGGATGTCGAAGTTGCGGCCTTCGACCTTGCGCTGGGCGCTTTCAATGCTGCGCGTGACAATGCCCGCCTCAATGGCTTCACCCTCGGGCATCTTCAGGCGGTCCATGATGGCGCGCACGCGGTCACCCGCAAAAATGCGCATCAAGGGGTCGTCCAGACTCAGATAAAAGCGTGACGAGCCAGGATCACCCTGTCGGCCGGAACGGCCTCGCAACTGGTTGTCAATGCGGCGGGACTCGTGGCGCTCTGTCGCAATGATGCGCAGGCCCCCATTGGCCTTGACCAGCTCGTGCACAACTTTCCACTGCTCGCGCAATTCGTCCACACGCTTTTGACGCTCTTGGGCCGACAAGCTCTCGTCGGACTCGATGGCCTGGATGTCTTTTTCAATGTTGCCGCCCAGCACGATGTCGGTGCCTCGACCGGCCATGTTGGTGGCGATGGTGATCATGCCGGGACGACCTGCCTGTGCCACGATGTCGGCTTCACGCGCATGCTGCTTGGCATTGAGCACCTGGTGCGACAGTTTTTCCTGCGTGAGCATCTGGGAAATCAGTTCCGAGTTCTCAATCGAGGTGGTGCCCACCAGCACAGGCTGGCCGCGCTCATGGCATTCGCGGATGTCGGCAATCGCTGCAGCATAACGCTCTTGCGAAGTTTTATAGACCCGGTCCAGCTGGTCTTCACGCTGACTTTTACGGTGTGGCGGAATCACCACCGTTTCCAGGCCGTAAATCTCCTGGAACTCATAAGCTTCGGTGTCGGCCGTCCCGGTCATGCCGCCGATTTTGTTGTACAGACGGAAATAGTTCTGGAACGTGATCGAGGCCATGGTCTGGTTTTCGGCCTGGATCTGCACGCCCTCTTTGGCTTCAACGGCCTGGTGCAGGCCATCGCTCCAGCGGCGACCGCTCATCAAGCGGCCGGTGAACTCGTCCACGATGATGATTTCCCCCTCCTGTACCACATAGTGCTGGTCACGGTGGTACAGGTGCTGCGCACGCAATGCGGCATTGAGGTGGTGCATCAACGTGATGTTGGCCGGGTCGTACAGGCTGGCCCCCTCCGGGATCATTCCCATCTGGGCCAAAACGGCTTCGGCTTTTTCATGCCCCTGCTCGGTCAGGAAAATCTGGTGGGCTTTTTCATCCACGGTGAAATCACCGGGGGTGATGATGCCTTCGCCGGTGCGGGGATCGGCCTCGCCCTCTTGGCGGGTGAGCAGTGGAATGACCTGCTTCATCGCCATGTAGGTGGCGGTGTGGTCTTCGGCCTGTCCACTGATGATCAAAGGCGTGCGGGCTTCGTCAATCAGGATCGAGTCCACCTCGTCGATGATGGCAAAGTTCAGCGGGCGTTGAACACGGTCTTGCGCTTCATAGACCATGTTGTCACGCAGGTAATCGAAACCGTATTCGTTGTTGGTGCCGTAGGTGATGTCGGCGTTGTAGGCGGCTTGCTTGTCCTCTCGTGGCATTTGCGGCAGGTTGATGCCCACGGACAGGCCCAGGAAGTTGAACAGCTTGCCCATCCACTGTGCATCGCGGCTGGCCAGGTAATCGTTCACAGTGACCACATGCACGCCCTTGCCTGCCAGCGCATTCAGATAGGCAGGCAGTGTTGACGTCAGTGTTTTGCCTTCACCGGTGCGCATTTCAGCAATCTTGCCGTTGTGCAGCGCAATGCCACCCGCCAGCTGCACATCGAAATGCCGCATCTTCATGACCCGCTTGGAACCTTCGCGAACCACGGCAAAGGCCTCAGGCAGCAAGGCATCCAGAGTTTCACCCGCTGCGACGCGGTCTTTGAAACTTTGGGTCTTTGCTCGCAAGTCATCATCACTCAGGCTCTCCAGACTGGTTTCGAGCGCATTGATGCGTTCAACATGCTTGCGGTATTGCTTGAGCAGGCGGTCATTGCGACTGCCGAAAATTTTGGTAAGGAATGGGATGGCCATGTCTACAAGATCCACCTTCAGCCCAAGGGCTGAGAAACAGACCGTCTATCCTGTCAGGTTAAAGGGTTCATATGATGCCGGTCCGATGGGACACAAGACCCATCGTGACAAGCTGGCCGCCTCAGGCACCAGCTCAATGGTCTGATTTTAGCCTTTGTGCCCAATGCCTTTTCAGCTTCGCACCTCTGGTCACCATGTACCGGATAATCAGCCATCCATGCAAAGACGACATCACGCCATTCCCTTACAACAAGCCGTTCAGGAATCCCCCAACTTAGCTCTTCTGGTCAGCCGTTTGCGTGAATCCTCCGAACGTCTTCAAACCATTCGCAGCTTGTTGCCTGCACCGCTTAAAGCCTGTGTTCAGGCCGGCCCGATTGAGGATGGCGCATGGTGTTTGTTGGTCAACTCGAATGCTGTAGCTGCCAAACTGCGTCAATTGGTGCCCGCTTTACAGGCGCACCTCAACACCAAAGGGATGCCAGTCAACTCCATTCGCATCAAGGTCCAAAGCCGAGTCGTGTGATTGACTCAATCCACTGACTACTGCAGGTGTGCGCCTATGCTGTGCGCACAAGAAAAAAGGCCCTGATCTTTTAATCAGGGCCTTTTGATGCATGGTGCCGCTTGTCGGATTCGAACTGACGACCTACCGCTTACAAGGCGGGTGCTCTACCAACTGAGCTAAAGCGGCACGGGTCATATTTTAACGTGCCCCAAGGCCAATTTCAGAGCCCTCACTTGTTATTTTTTCACTTGATCCTCTTCAAGGCAGGTCTTACTGGCGCTGCTGGAGGGTTGGGATGGTCGCCATCACTGTCGACAGAAGATGGCGTCTTCACTTCGGACAAGCTCAATACATGTTTTGACTCATCGCTGACCGGAAACGCCATACCTTGCCCGTTTTCACGCGCATAGATGGCCATCACACGTTCAATGGGCACCATGATGTCTCGGGGCTTACCCCCAAAGCGGGCCTTGAATTCAATGAAGTCATTACCCAACTTGAGGGAGCTGGTGGCATCCATGCTGACGTTCAACACGATCTCGCCACCTTGCACATATTCACGCGGCACCTGCACCGAGTTGTCCACCTTGACGGCCACATAGGGTGTGAAGCCGTTTTCAGAGCACCACTCATACAACGCCCGGATCAAATACGGGCGAGTGGAAGGCAATTCGGTGTCACTGATCATTGTGAACTCCATGCGTATTTATTTGCGCATGACCTTTTCAGATGGGGTCAATGCTTCAATGTAGGCCGGGCGCGAGAAGATGCGTTCAGCATACTTTAGCAAAGGCGCAGCATTCTTACTCAGCTCAATGCCGTAGTAATCCAGGCGCCAGAGCAAAGGTGCAATCGCCACATCGAGCATCGAGAAGTTGTCGCCCAGCATGAACTTGTTTTTCAGGAACACCGGTGCCAATTGGGTCAGGCGATCACGGATGTGCGCTCGGGCTTTTTCCAGGGCTTTGTCATTGCCTTTGAGGGCACGGTTTTCCAGCGTCAGGACATGCGAGAAAAGCTCTTTCTCGAAATTGAGCAAGAACAAACGCACACGCGCGCGGTCCACCGGATCTCCGGGCATCAATTGGGGGTGCGGAAACCGCTCATCAATGTACTCATTGATGATGTTCGACTCGTACAGGATCAGGTCACGCTCAACCAGAATCGGCACCTGCCCGTAAGGGTTCATCACATTGATGTCTTCAGGCTTGTTGTAGAGGTCCACATCACGGATTTCGAAGTCCATGCCTTTTTCAAACAGTACAAAACGGCAACGATGGGAAAAAGGGCAAGTGGTTCCGGAATAAAGCACCATCATGGCAAGAGGCTCCTCAAAAAATCAAAAAGAGTGGGAGGCCTTCTCAGCCCACCACTCTGCAGAACCCGGCAGCTTGCCGGGTGAAATATCAATTACTTGATATCTTTCCAATACGCAGCATTCAGACGCCAAGCGATAAAGGAGAAGACTGACAAGAACAGCAAAACCCACACACCAATGCGCACACGGCTGTTTTGGGCGGGCTCAGCCATCCACTGCATGTAACCGACCAGATCACCGATGGCCTGGTCATATTGCAGCGGTGTCATCGTACCGGGTTTGGTCTGCTTCCAGCCTTTGAAAATCTGGACCTTGTGGCCGTGCTCTTCTTTTTCTTCAAAAATAGGTTCACGCTCGCCTTGCAACTCCCACAGGGGGTTGGGCATGCCCACATTGGGATAAGCCAAGTTGTTCCAACCCGTGGGCTTGGTCTCGTCGCGGTAGTAGGTGCGCATGTAGGTGTAGAGGTAATCAGCACCAGTGCCACCATGGCCTGAACGCGAACGGGCCACCAGTGTCAAGTCGGGCGGGTTCTTACCGAACCACTCTTTGGCTTGCAACGGGTCGATGGCCGCCTTCATGGTGTCGCCAACCTTGATGGTGGTGAACAACAGGTTGTCCTTAATCTGTTGCTCGGTCAAGCCGATATCTTTCAGACGGTTGTAACGCATGAAAGCGGCAGAGTGGCAATTCAGACAGTAGTTGACGAACAATTTGGCGCCGTTTTGCAGGGCAGCCAGATCGTTGGTCTTTGCGGGCGCCTTGTCCCAAGAGATGCCGCCGCCAGCGGCTTGGGCACCTGTCACCAAACCAAGGGCCATCACAAAGCCCAAAGCGAGTTTCTTGATGTTTTTCATTTTCTTGAATCTCCGTGATCTCAGTGAGGCGTGAAGGTCACGCGGTCAGGCACCTGCTTGGGCGTACCCAGCTTGCTCCACCAAGGCATCAACAAGAAGAAGCCGAAATAAAACAGGGAACCGACTTGAGATACACGCTCACCAATCGGCGAGGGTGGCTGTACACCCAAATAGCCCAAGACCAAGAAATTGATCACGAACACCGCATACATGTACTTGTGCCAGTCAGGACGGTAGCGGATGGACTTTACGGGGCTGTAATCCAGCCATGGCAAGAAGAACATGATGATCACAGCACCGCCCATGACCACCACACCCCAGAACTTGGCATCAATGGCAAGCATCAGCGCAGAGATCACCACTGCAGCGCCAATGACGGCACCTTTGAGCAGTGTAGGCAGCTTGCCTTTGGCCACAGCCAACACAGCACCGACCACCACGCAAGCGATCAACACGTACATCATCTCACTGGTGATGGCACGCAGCATGGAGTAGTAAGGCGTGAAGTACCAAACAGGTGCAATGTGCAAAGGCGTGGTCAGCGGATCGGCCGGAATGAAGTTGTTGTATTCGAGGAAGTAACCACCGAATTCAGGCGCGAAGAACACCACCGCAGTGAAAGCCATCAAGAAGATGCTGACCGAGAAGATGTCGTGCACGGTGTAGTAAGGGTGGAAAGGAATGCCATCCAATGGGTTACCACGAGCGTCTTTGGGCGCATCGGGTGCCTTGATCTCCACGCCGTCGGGGTTGTTGGAACCCACTTCGTGCAAAGCAATGATGTGGGCAACGACCAAGCCCAAGAGCACCAACGGCACGGCAATGACGTGGAAGCTGAAGAAACGGTTCAAGGTGGCATCGCCCACCACGAAATCACCACGGATCAACAAAGCCAAGTCAGGCCCAATAAATGGAATTGCTGAGAACAGGTTAACAATAACCTGAGCACCCCAGTAGGACATCTGGCCCCAAGGCAGCAGGTAACCCATGAAGGCTTCAGCCATCAGGCAAAGGAAGATGGCGCAGCCGAAAATCCAGACCAGCTCGCGTGGCTTGCGGTAACTGCCGTAGATCAGTCCACGGAACATGTGCAGATACACCACCACAAAGAATGCAGATGCGCCAGTGGAATGCATGTATCGAATCAGCCAGCCCCAAGGAACATCACGCATGATGTACTCCACCGAAGCGAAGGCCAAAGCAGCATCTGGCTTGTAGTGCATGACCAGGAAAATACCGGTCACGATTTGGATCACGAGGACCAGGAGCGACAGAGCACCAAACACGTACCAAAAATTCAGATTTTTGGATGCGTAATACTCGGACAAATGGTCTTTATAGAGCTTGGACAACGGGAATCGGTTGTCCACCCAGTTGAGCAGTTTTTCGCCGGCAGGGGCGTTGGGGGAGATTTCTTTGAATTCAGCCATGTCAGTCTCCATCAAGCCTTCTTGTCTTCACCGATGATCAGCTTGGTGTCCGACAGGTACATGTGTGGCGGCACTTCCAGGTTGTCTGGTGCGGGTTTGTTCTTGAAAACACGTCCAGCCAAGTCAAATGTCGATCCGTGGCATGCACACAGGAAACCACCTTGCCAATCATCAGGCAGGGAAGGCTGGGCGCCGGTGGCAAACTTGTCGCCAGGTGAGCAGCCCAGGTGGGTGCAAATGCCCACAGCGACCATCACCTCGGGCTTGATCGAGCGGTGGCCATTCTTGGCGTATTCGGGTGTGGGGTAAGCCGTGCGACTCGATGTCGGATCGGCCAATTGCCCATCCAATTTTTTCAGGGATTCGAGCTGTTCTGGTGAACGCTTCATGATCCAAACCGGCTTGCCACGCCACTCGACGGTGAGTTTTTCACCTGTCTTGAGCGCAGAAATATCCACTTCGACGGCGGCGCCAGCGGCTTTGGCTCGTTCGGATGGCTGGAAGCTACTGATGAAGGGGGTGGCCACAAAGCCAGCGCCTACGGCGCCCGCGCCAACGGTGGCTGCAAGCCAAGTCCGTTTGCTGCTGTCGACTGGGGTGTCACTCATGGGATTCCTCTAGCGAGTCGTTATCAGGGTCAACCCGGGATTGTAGCGGAGTGAAACAGACAAGCGACTTACAAGTCGATGCCAGTCCAGCTGCATGGTTCACAATAAGCAGTCTTAGTTTTTTTTATGGAGCATTTTCAATGTCCTTTGTTCAGGAATTCAAAGCTTTTGCCCTCAAAGGCAACGTCATGGACCTGGCAGTTGGTGTGATCATCGGCGGCGCTTTTGGCAAAATAGTTGATTCGGTGGTCGGCGATCTGATCATGCCGCTCATCAGCAAGGCCTTTGGCGGACTTGATTTTTCCAACTACTACCTGGCCCTGGCAGGTCAAGCCGCAGGGCTGCCCTTGGTGGAGGCCAAAAAGTTGGGGGCCGTCTTTGCCTATGGCAGCTTTATCACGGTGGCATTGAATTTCATCATTTTGGCGTTCATCATTTTCATCATGGTGCGTCAGATGAACAAACTCATGGCCGCAGCCCCCGCAGCGCCAGCAGAAACTGCCGTCACACCAGAAGAAGTGGTGTTGCTGCGTGAAATTCGTGACAGCCTGAAAAACAAAGCCTGATCAATTTACTGCGCGCAGGTCAGATCAATTGTCTGGCCATTTGGATGGCCTGGATCATGCTGCGGGGGTCGGCCACCCCCTGGCCGGCCACATCCATGGCTGTGCCGTGGTCTGGGCTGGTCCTGACCAAAGGCAAGCCTAAAGTCACATTCACCCCCTGCTCCACCCCCAAATATTTGACGGGAATCAAGCCCTGGTCGTGATACATGGCAATCACCACATCAAACTCGCGACGACCATCTGATTGTTGTCGGGCTCGCATGAATACGGTGTCTGGCGCAAACGGCCCATGCACATCCAGGCCGTCTTGCCGCGCCGAAGCCAAACAAGGCTGCAAGACCTCGATTTCTTCACGGCCAAACAAGCCTCCCTCGCCTGCGTGCGGATTCACCCCTGCAACAGCGATGCGGGGTCGACGCCCCAAAATCCGGCTCAGCGATGCGTCCGTGATGCGCAAGGTTTGTAGCACACGTTCCTGCGTGATGGCATTGAGCGCATCGCGCAAAGACAGGTGGATGCTGACCAGGACTGTGCGTAACTCATCATTGGCCAGCATCATGCGCACCGGCATCTGCGCCAGCGGCAAGCCTGCATGACGTGCTGCCTCGGCTTGCAGCAATTCAGTGTGACCCGGGTATTGGTCATAGGGCGCACCGGCCGCGTGCAAGGCCTCCTTGTGCAAGGGCGCTGTCACCAAGGCCGCGACCTCGCCGCGCAAGGCGGCACGCGTAGCCCACAACACCGCCTCCCCGGCCAATTGCCCAGCCCGTGCATCGACAATTCCCCATGGCAGCACAGGCGCAGTAGGCACAACCTGCAACACCGGCAAACAACGTGGGGGCACACTCAGCGCTTGTGAAGGCTCAGTGATTTCAAACACCGGAAACGCTGGCCCCGAATGCACCAAATCCAAGGCGCGTCGCATCAGCTGCACATCCCCGGCAACGAAACAGCCCTGCGTGACAGCCGGCGCATGACACCAGGCACGCGCAATGATTTCCGGGCCAATGCCGCAAGGGTCGCCGGGTGTGATGGCAATGGGACGGGTGATGCAAGGCGTATCCGAGGACATGGCGTATCTATTCATGCGGGGTTGTCAATTTCAATGAAGCGATGGGTCAAGCCCAGGTCGTTTGCCACGCGCTCGCCTACAGCAGGTGCGCCATAGCGCTCACTGGCATGGTGTCCACACGCCAAAAATGCCACGCCGGTTTCACGGGCCAAATGGGCTTGCGGCTCCGAAATTTCGCCGGTAATGAAGGCATCTGCACCCGCTGCAATGGCCGACTCGAAATACCCTTGCGCCCCGCCTGTGCACCAGGCCACTCGCCGAACCGGTCTTGCGGCATCACCCACGCAAGTCACATGACGACCCAATTGCTTGGCCACATGATCAGCCAATGCTTGAGGTTTTGACCACGTCTGTGCGCCAGCACCCACAAAACCCAAGTCCTGCTCACCAAAACGAGCATCGGCGCGCAAATCCAGCACACGGCCCAATTGCGCGTTGTTACCCAATTCAGGGTGCGCATCCAGTGGAAGATGGTAGGCAAACAAATGAATCCCATGGGTCAGCAACAAACGCAATCGCTCACGCATCCAGCCTGTGACGCGCCCATCTTGCCCCCGCCAAAACAAGCCATGGTGCACCAAAATGGCATCGGCATGAGCCTCAATGGCCGCTTCAATCAGTGCTCTGCTGGCCGTGACGCCACTGACAAGCAAGCGAATGTCCCGGTCGCCTTCTACCTGCAGGCCATTGGGTCCGTAGTCACGAAATTTTTCAGGTTGCAGCAAGGCATCAAATGCCTGGCCCAGGGTTTTGGCATCAGTCATGGGGGTGAGTGTTTGTCATGAACATCTCATTGTGTCTGAAGCACGCCAGCAAAACGCCACATCAACCGCACAGATCAAGGACAATCCCCCACATGAAACGCTATTGGCTCCTCTTTTCTCAATGGGTGACAGTTTTTCTGGCCATCTGGTTTGTCGTCGCCACCTTGCAGCCCGATTGGTTGCGCAGAGCGCATGACTCGGCCAACGGCATGACGCTATTGCAAAGTCCGCCCAACGCCACTAACCATCGCCCCATGGGCAGTTTGAGCGGGCCTGCCCAAAAAGCCTCACCAGCGGTCGTCAGCATCAACACCAGCAAAGCCAACAGCCAGACGCCGCAAGACCCTTGGTTTAAATTTTTCTACGGCGAACAAGATGAGCCCAACACTGCGGGCTTGGGCAGCGGGGTCATCGTCAGCCCCGAGGGCCACATCCTGACCAACAACCACGTCATCGAAGATGCAGATGACATCGAAGTTGTTTTGACTGACGGGCGCCGTGCTGCGGCCAAAGTCATCGGCACCGACCCCGACACCGATCTGGCCTTGCTCAAGATCAAGCTCGATAAATTGCCCGTGATCGTGCTGGGTCAAACCCAAAACCTGCAAGTAGGCGACGTTGTGCTGGCCATCGGCAATCCTTTTGGCGTCGGTCAAACCGTCACCTCCGGCATCGTGAGCGCGCTGGGCCGCAACCAACTGGGCATCAACACCTTTGAGAACTTCATTCAGACCGATGCCGCCATCAACCCTGGCAACTCGGGCGGAGCTCTTGTCGATGTCAACGGTCACCTGATGGGTGTCAACACAGCCATTTACTCGCGCTCCGGGGGCAATATGGGCATAGGTTTTGCCATCCCTGTATCCACCGCCCAACAGGTCATGCAAGATCTGCTCAAAGACGGCAAAGTCACGCGAGGCTGGATCGGCGTAGAGCCGCAAGACATGTCACCCGAATTGGCCGAGAGTTTTCAGCTGCCCAAATCCGGTCAAAACACCCTGCCCAAGGGCGTTGTGATCACCGGGGTTTTACAAAATGGCCCCGCCGCCAAAGCCGGCATTCGTCCGGGCGATGTGATCGTGAAAGTGGGCGGCAGCCCCGTCAGCAACGTGTCTGAGTTGCTCACGCAAGTGGCAGCGCTCAAACCTGGCACGCCGACAGATGTCCAAATCTGGCGGCGACAGGGTGAAACCAACTTGCGCATCACCCCGGCCGAACGCCCTTCCATCAAGAAGGCTCGCTGACATCGCGTTTTCATTGCATTGACCAGGGATAAATCCGCAAAAAAGGGGCCAACAGGCCCCTTTGTATATCAAGGCCATCGAAGCCCTCAATGGCCGGTTGATGTGATTGCAATTGGTGGCACCATCCACCGGCGATCGATTGGCAGCCTGTACAGGCTGATGCCCAAAACCGATCGAATAGCCCGGTGATTACATCAAGAAGCGCTGGAAGCTTCGTCTGGCGCTTGCGTGTGTTTGATGAACACTTGCGCTGCCCAAATGCCCAACTCGTAGAGCAGGCACATGGGAATGGCCAGCGCCAGCTGAGACACCACATCAGGGGGCGTGACCACGGCGGCGATCACAAAGGCCAGCACCACGAAGTAACCCCGAAAATCCTTGAGCTTTTGAATGCTGACCACGCCCATACGGGCCAGCACAACCACAGCCACGGGCACTTCAAACGCCAGACCAAAGGCCAGGAACATGGACAACACAAAGCTCAGGTAAGCCTCGATGTCAGGCGCAGCAGTGATGCTTTTGGGGGCAAAACTCTGGATAAAACTGAACACCTGGCCAAACACGAAGAAGTAACAAAACGCCACCCCGATGAAAAACAGCACCGTGCTGGACACCACCAAAGGCATGACCAGCTTTTTTTCGTGGCTGTACAAACCGGGGGCCACAAAGGCCCAGACCTGGTAAAGCACCACCGGCAGAGCGATCAAAAAGGCGCTCATCAACAAAATCTTGAGCGGCACCATGAAAGGCGAAATAACCGAGGTGGCGATCAATGTGGCCCCCTTGGGCAGATGCACCACCAGGGGGGCAGCCAAGATGTCGTACAAATTGCCAGGGCCGGGGTAAATGGCCAAGGCAGCCGCAGCGACAGCCACAGCGGCCACCGCCCAGATCAGGCGGTCGCGCAACTCGATCAGGTGCGCCACAAAAGGTTGTTCGGAACCTTTGAGTTCGTCGTCGGGCTGGGAGGGGGTATCGGACATAGCGGGATCGGTTGGACGGGGCGCACCGCAGGTGCGCAACCGTCACACAGAATTGAGGGGCTTGGGCCGATAACGGGCCACCCGTGCGGCACCCGATAACGCCTTGGTGCGCACGCCAGAGCGTGCTTTGTACCACTGGGGCACAGCACCACGCTTGAGACGCCAGTTTTTGTCTGGGCGAACGTAATAAGGCGGTGGCGGCTCGATGGTGGGCAGGTCGCTGTTGAGCCCGGCTGTTGTCTCAGCCCAGTCTTTTTCAAAATCAGAAGCCGTGGTTTGGACCGTTTGCTCGACATCGCGAGCCGCCGTCTCCATGGTTTCTTTCATCTTTTTGAGCTCTTCGAGGTCCATGGACCGATTGACCTCGGCCTTGACATCTGAAACATAACGCTGCGCCTTGCCCAAAAGGGTGCCCAGCGTGCGGGCCACCTTGGGCAGTTTTTCAGGACCGATAACGATCAACGCCACCACCCCGATGAGCGCCATTTTCGAAAAGCTTAAATCCAGCACAGTGCGGCGTTCAGTCGTTCAAAAGTGCAAGCGTTCAAGACTTGGTCTTGGCTTCGACGTCGATGGTGGTCTTTTCGGGCTGAGCCGTAGTCGATGCTGTGACCTGACCGGCGACAGGGGCTGCCTCGTCCTTGGTGCCGCCCTCTTTCATGCCGTCCTTGAAGCCTTTGACTGCGCCACCCAAGTCAGAGCCCATGTTTTTGAGCTTTTTGGTGCCGAACACCATGACCACGATCAGCAGCACGATCAGCCAGTGCCAAATGGAAAAAGTACCCATGAAACTCTCCTGTTAATGCAAGGATTCTAAGGGGATAGACACCCGGTATCGGATCGGCCCTGAGGAAGGAAGGATTTGGGGGGCAAAAGCGCCTTTTCAACCCCGCAACCATGGGCGCGGGCCGCCCATGACGTGCATGTGCAGGTGGTGCACTTCCTGTCCGCCTTCGCTCCCATTGTTGACCAAAAGACGAAAACCGCCGTCCGGGTAAGGGTTGCAACCTTCTTGCAAAGCCAGCTTGGGTGCCAGGGTCATCATGTGGCCCATCAAAGCAGCGTGCTCAGGGACCAGCTGCGCCATCGACGGGATGTGCAGCTTGGGAATGATCAGGAAATGGATGGGCGCCCAAGGTGCGATGTCATGAAAGGCGAACACATGCTCGTCTTCGTACACCTTGCGCGAGGGAATCTGGCCCGCGATGATTTTGCAAAAAATACAGTTGGCGTCGGTCATGTCTTGATGGGATTCAAAGTCAAAAAATGTCATTCGGTCACAGGCCGCTGCGCGTTCAAGCGCACCATGCCCAGCACAATGCGGTACAAAAACCAGATCGAAATGGCCACCCAGGCCAGCCAGCCCGGAAAGACAAAGAAAAACCAGAGCGGCAAGGTCACCAGGTACAGCAAAGCCGCCCAGATCACGGTGCGGATGCGGTAGCTGAAATGCGTGCCCTCCCAGCCATGGGCATCGCCTTTTTTGACCAGATCAATGATGAGCGCCACCACCAGCAAGGCCGGCCCCATCTGCGCCCCAGGAATGACCGCGCTCACGGCCACAATCAGGTGCAGGATGTAACTGACCCAGCTGATGGTGTGGGTGCTGTCGTTGGAAGGTTGTGTGTTCATGGCTACAGCTTACTCCCCCAAGCGCTCGCGCTCTTGCACTTTGCGCAGGGCTTTTTCTTCCAGGCCGCTCAGGCCCTCCCGGCGGGCCAGCTCATTGACCACGTCGGCGGGGGTCAAGCCATAGTGCGCCAGCGCGATCATGCTGTGGAACCACAAATCGGCCACCTCGCCCACCAGCTTGGTTTTGTCCCCGCCATGGTCCACGTCTTTGGCGGCCATCACGGTTTCGGTGGCCTCTTCACCGATTTTCTTCAAAAAGGCGTCCGGCCCCTTGTGCAGCAGGCGGGCCACATAGCTTTTCTCGGGGTCGCCGCCGTTGGCGGGTTTGCGGCTTTCGACCACGGCCGCGAGGCGGTCAAGGATGTCCTGGTTGGTCATGGCATTCACTTGTAAATGGTTTCGGGGTCTTTCAGGACCGGATCGGCCGCCTGCCACTCGTCGGCTTGCAGGCTCTGGAAAAAGCAGCTGTGGCGGCCCGTGTGGCAGGCAATGCCCGGCTCGTGGCCCAGCTGCGTGACTTTGAGCAGCACCACATCGTTGTCGCAATCGATGCGGATGTCGTGCACCGTCTGCACATGGCCGGACTCCTCGCCCTTGAACCACAGCTTGTTGCGGGAGCGGCTGAAATACACCGCCCTTTTCAGCTCGGCCGTCTTTTGCAGCGCCTCGCGGTTCATCCAGGCGAACATCAACACGTCGCCGGAGCCTTGTTCCTGGGCAATGACCGGCACCAGGCCTTTGTCATCCCATTTGATTTTGTCGAGCCAATTCATAGGGGGGTGATCTTAATGCGTACGCACTGGCCTATCGACCAGCGCCTTCAAAACTCAGTAATGCAGCCTCAATTGGGCGATTTGCAGCTGATCACCTTCAACGCGATAGACCATGCGGTGCTCTTCGTTGATGCGGCGCGACCAAAAACCAGAGAGCGCATGCTTCAAGGGCTCTGGCTTGCCCACGCCTGCAAAAGGATCACGCGCCGTGGCCTCGATCAGCTTGTTGATGCGGTCCACCATTTTGCGGTCCTGCTTTTGCCAATAGAGGTAATCCTCCCAAGCCAGCTCGGCAAAAACGAGTTTCACTTGAGCAACTCGCGTTCAACGCCCTGCCCCGCTTGGAGTTGCCCCACCGCCGCCAGCAAACGCCGTGCATTGGCAGGCGTGCGCAAGAGATAGGCCGTCTCTTCAAGCGCTTTGTAATCTTCAAGCGAAAGCATCACCACCGATTGATCCCCATTGCGGGTGATGATCAGGGGCTCGTGGTCCTCGCACACACGGTTCATCACGCTCGCCAGATTGGCGCGTGCGGTGCTGTAAGTCATGGCATCCATGGTGGCACTCCTGTACGTTTATTGGTACAACTATATCAGCTCATGACCCTTCTCGTCGGCGAAGCTGAAGAAGCGTTTTCGCTTGAATTCAGGCTGCAATAAACATTCATAGCTTGCAAAATACAACCTCATCAAGGAAAAGCACCATGGCTGTTGCAATGAAACTTTCTGACGAATTGGTCGAGGCCGCCAAACCCTATGCTGCAGCGGAGCACCGCTCTGTGCCAAGGCAAATCGAGTACTAGGCCCGCATCGGCAAAGCCGTGATCGACAACCCCGACATGCCCCTGCGCCTGATCCAAGACACCATGCTCGCGCGAGAAGAAGCCAAAACGGGACTGGCTGCCCCTTATGAGTTCGGCTGATGCTGGCCGTCAGCGCCACACCGTCGTTCAGCAGGGTCGCCAAGAAGCTACACGCCCGCGATAAAAAAGTGCTGGACGAGGCCACCGAGGCCATGCTGCTGGCGGTCGGGCCAGATGAGAACTTTTATGCGGGATTGAAACGGTGATGGGCATTGACATGCGCCGTGGCGTTAACCACTTCGTTCATGCGATCCATCCGCTGGCAGCCGTGCAATGACCCATAGCGCATGACACCGAGCGAAAGCATTCCCAATCTATGGCTCACTCATAGTGCGACCACATGCGCAGAACCTTGATGGTTTTCTGGTCCTGCAGCACTTCGTAAACAAGGCGGTGCTGAATGTTGATCCGACGCAAAAAGGCACCAGAAAGGTCGCCCACCAGTTTTTCATAGGGCGGCGGATTCTGAAAAGGATTTTCCTGGATGACGGCCAGAAGCTCTTGGGCTTTGGTCTTCAACCCACTTGCAGCGAGTTTTTGCGCATCCTTTTGTGCATGCTTGGCAAAAACCACTTGCCAACTCACCAGTCGAGCTCCTTGGCACAGGCCTCGACGGGTTCTTTCATACCCTCCTTGAGGGTGTCACGCATGCCTGGCACCGAAAGCAAGTAGAGCGTTTCCTGTATGGCTTGCCAGTCTTCTGCGGACAAAAGCACCGCGTCATGGCGTTTGCCTGCAATGGTGATGGGCTGATGCGACTCGGCAGCCTGATCCATCAGGCGGTAGAGATTGGCGCGTGCTTCGCTGGCGGAGAGGATTTGCATGGTGAACTCCTGAGCCGCGAAGCGTACGCCAATTGGTACGATTGGTCAATGACTGGTTTTCGGCTTACCTGGGAGCGAGTAACAAAAGCTTAGACCGCATTCTCTGTTCGCCACTGCCCATTGAGCAGTGCGTATTGAAGAAGGTCGTGATGCTGTCCCGCCCAGTACCCAGCTTCCCGTTGTCGCCCCTCTTGCTGAAACCCAAGCGCCTCGAGTAAGGCCAGAGATGCTGAGTTGTCAGGGTGAACCTGCGCCTCGATTCGATTCAACTGCACCTCTCGGAAACCCCAGGTGATGATTGCTATTAGCGCTTCTTTGACATAGCCGCGGCCCTGATGCGCCGCAGCGATTTCGTAACCGACGATGCAGGATTTCCAGTTGCGATTCCAGCGAAACAAGCCGCATGTGCCGATCAGTCCGGCTTGGTCTTTCAATTCCAAAGCCCAGCGTGCACCGGAAACCGGCTCTTTCCGCCAACTGGCAAACGTAGCGACCAACTTCGTGGCACCGTCAAGATCGCGAATCGGATCCGACCCGAACCATCTCATGTACTCGGCGTTGCCATGTATTTGCAAAATATTCTCCGCATCCGATTCCACAATCTCACGCAGCGTGAGTCGGGATGTCTGCAGCGTTGGAAAATCGACCATAAGCTTTTAGTGGTTTAACTTGGACCAAACCGGACTGCGACAGATAAACGAAGCCGGTTAAGAATGAAATGATGCCCGACGCAGCCACGCTGAAGCACGTCCGGTTAACAAGGGGCTAGGCCTCAACTCGCCACGGAGGATTTAGGCGATTGCTGCCGGCCCAGTACAGGCAGATGACGTTGCCCGCTGGGTCTTTGGCTCTTGCCTCACGCCACAACCACGGTTCATCACGGGGCTCCTGAAAGAATTCGATTCCATTCGCCTGGAGGTGCTTGACCGTTTGATCGAGTGATTCATCCTCGAAGTAGACCACCACATCCGACGATTCGGATACGCCCCCGACCTGATGCACCGAAAACGAGGCGCTGCCATTTGGGCACTTGAAGCGGGCGTAGTGCGGGGCGTTAACAATGAGTTCAAACCCCATGCGCTTGTAGAAGTCAACCGACTCCGCAACATTGACAGCCGGCAGGGTGACTTGGTTCAGGTTCATGGGGCCTGACGCTCGCTGTAGGCTGCTTCGCAAGACACAAAGCGAGTGGGTGGAACCAAAAAGTGCATGGTCCTTTTTGGCGTGAACTTGACCAGCCACCCAGGCCACACACCGTGTTCCGAACACTTGAATACGGCAGTTGATTTCATGCTTGCCGCTCCTGATGCGCTTCACTTTGTGTGGTGACAACACGACCAGCCAATGGATGTTGGATTCCATTGTCGCCATACGTGCCGGTGACTTGAGCGATGACCACTTGAAAGCCATTGAGCCAACGCGATTGCTGCTGCTTTGCCTTCATGTGCTCAGGGTGCTTCATCAATGATTGCAATGCAGCCATGGACTCCCAGTAGTACACATTTGAGATGAGACCGGTTTGTTGGTTTTCCCAAGACTCTTCACCCAAGTAACCTGGGATGGACTTCGCTATCTGTGCAATGACATCGTCAAGGGCATAGAACTCTGCGTCGTATTGCCTTTTTGCAAACGTAAAGGTGGATGTGTACATGTGTCCAGTCCGCATGACCGAAGGGATGGGCGTCATTGCGCGGCCTCCCTTGCTTGCCTGAACTTCATTCGCAGCCCGCTGATCGCCGTTGACTCAAGTGAAATTTCATGTTCTGACGACGCGCCAAGCAAACCATTCGCCGATAGAAAATCTCTGGCGGATTCCAACGATCTGACTCCGAAAGTCAGTGATTGAATAACCTGGCGGCTGCCCTGAGTCAATCTTAGGACCATGTCCGCGGTCAGCTCGATCCCTGTTCCCGATGACTCCGTGAGAAGCCTCCATTTTTTCTCTGCGTCAGACAAATTCGGAGTTGACATCTCGATTGCCGACAGCCCGACAAGCCCAATCGTTCCGCCTCCACACTTTGCCATCTCAAGTTGATCCCTGGATCTCCGTTCGGCTGTAGTCAGCCGCTCCTTCCACGGATAGATTGTTCCTTCAGGATTCCATGCGCAAAAAAAGATGCAACAGGAATCGGAAGAGAGATCAAGCAATACCGAGTTTGTGAAGTTTGTAGTGAGAGAACCGTCTGCGGTCTTGGTCTGGTAAGGCCGGGGGGATTTGCATTGAAGTCCCGCTTGGGTAAGGTGCGCAACGCTGGCCTCCAAGTCAACAGGTTCCAGAGCGAATCCATGAATGAGCGGCGGCTGACTTTCTTTGGGAAGATCTGAATTGCTCGCAAATGCCCACAACTCAAGTTCAGTGTTTCCCACATGCACCCATGCGAACGTCGCAAAGCTGCTGCTTTGCTTTGGCCATGAAACGGGAAGGCCAAACACATCGGCAAAGAGCGAGAGCAAGGGATCGATGTCCAACAATCGGATCATCACATGGTCAACGGAGGAATAGACAGCGGTGTTGCTCATTGCGCACTTGTGTTCGAGGTAAGTTGCCGGCCTCGGCAAGACCCTGGGTGTGTTTGTGGGGCCTAACGGCTCAATTCACCGGCGCTGCGCGGCGTCATCACGCGGCGTCCAGCGGAATGATGAGCTGGGCCGCACTTCGAGCCTCTGCAAGTGCCCTCAGGTTTCGGAGCGTGACGGGCAGACCTGAATTGATTTGTTTCGCAAGCATCGGGCCCAGCACAATGGATAGCAGCCCAGAAAAAGTAACTCGGTGAACTACCTCCGTGGCACCCGGCACCGGGACAAGCTCATGCTCGAAAACCATACGAAACAGAGGAATCCTCGACTCAACGGTGAAGCACCTGGCGGGCACGACTTGCGTGAGGACCATAGGAACCGTGTTGCCCTTCGTAGGAGTGAGACGGCCACGGCTTCCAACTTGGAACGGACCATCAATATTGGCTCGCTTTGTGTCTGGATCCCAAGTCGGCCAGTTCTCTACATCCGCATAGATTTCAAAAATCACCTCCGGCGAGGCGGCCACTGCGATTCGGTGTTCAATTTGCATTGGATTTAAGGAGCTGTGAGGACATGGTTTGTGCGGTCAGCGCTGAGGTTGAACAGCGGCTTGCATGGGCCGGCGCGGAGCGGACCATTCGCGGGCTACAGAGCGCCGGCCCATGCAAGCCGTCCGCTCCAACTTTGAGTTAGGCACTCTTTCTTTCCTAATCATGCTTTGCAAAAACCCGAGAGGCGAAACCATCCAATTCGCTTAAAGGCCTGCCGTAGAGGTGAAGATGAAACGTCGGTCCATCTCCGACAACCTCTGTTGAATGAATGGCGTCTGCCGCAAGAACCATTGACTCACCGGGGCCGACGACTACGCGGTTGATTGGCGCGACACGTCTGCCCGGAACCCTCCGATACAGATCATTGGCCTCATTCCCGCGGACCCCGGCGATAACCGTCCATGTTCCGTGTTCGTGGGGCGGACTTGTGACGCCCTGACCATCCGACACCAGATACAGCGACGGGGCGCCCGCGAGAACGGCCAACTCGTAGAGTAGTTCCTCGCTCGGAGCCGCCGCGCGCCAAAATGTTGCCCTCCAGTGCGGCGATCGCGCAAGGCGCTGAAGGACAGCGGCGACCTCCTCCAGCGCGCTTTCGCCGCTTCGCTGCGTTAACGAGCGGATCGTAGACATCGCCGCGATTGAATCGCGCAGCGCCTCGGAAGAAGAAGTCGTCATGTCTGCCTAACGTTGGAGGTAATTGGGCCGTTGCGGTATGTGGCTAAAGGCCCAGAATGAAATAGCGAGGTCATGCCGCATTGCGCATTGATACCACTGACATCAGACGTTTTGGCATACGGAAGCCTCTTTCGAGAAAGAACGCCTCGGTCTCCTGAAATGGTGTGGCGTAAATGGGAACACCACGGCACTTCTCGACCACATGCGCCAGTAATGATGAACCAATGCCCCGATGTTGATGACTCGGACGAACGACAAGCTCACCGACAAAGGTTGAGAATGCGCCATCCGTGAAGGCACTGAGGTAACCAACGAGTACGCCATCAGAGTCTCGGCAATAGGCAATGATCGGATAGGCCGACAATGATCTTTCGATCTCTGCGGCGTTGTAATTCGTCTCTTTGCCCCATCCCACAGAGGCCATCAAATTGGCAACCTCTGTTGGGGCGACGTTCTTGTCGGAAATTACCTTGAAACTAGACATTGCAATCTCCTACGAGAGTGGATGCGGCATATGTCATGTAAACCGCAAAACCTGGTTGACACATCCGGGCCGTGTCGATACATCTTTCAGATAAATTGGCTGCAAGCCGCTTGCGCCTAGGCTTACAGATTCACAGACTGTCTTTTGATGCAGGTACAAAATTGCCATGAAACCCTGCGCCCCTTCCTTGCAGTCCACCCGCTTGCTCGATCAGGTGCGCGAGCGGCTTCCAAGTCCAAACTATAGCCTCAAAATATAGATAAATTAATTCTATTGAATTCTTTTTTTAATCGAAAGGAGAGCTATTTAGGATGGTGGCATGCAACACCCTCGCGAGAAGTGTGTGGCCGTATTGGAAGCGTTTTTGGCCATGCTAACCAAAGACGAGGTAGCTGGCCTATTGGCGCAAATGGAGGGGGTGACCGCGCTGCTGGCGGGTGCCTACCGCCAGCACTTTGGATTTATTGCTTCAAATCTGAACAGACCTCATAAGCGCACAGGAATCCCACGCTCCCGCATCCGCTCTTTGGCCTGCTGCACGGTGTATTCACCATAGTGAAAGATGCTGGCCGCCAGCACCGCGTCCGCCCCGCCGATGCTGACGCCGTCGGCCAAGTGGTCGAGGTTGCCCACGCCGCCGGATGCGATCACGGGCACGCTCACGGCGTCGCTCACGGCGCGGGTCAGTTGCAGGTCAAAGCCGCTTTTGGTGCCGTCGCGGTCCATGCTGGTGAGCAGGATTTCGCCCGCGCCGTACTCGGCCATTTGGGTGGCCCAGGCCACGGCGTCCAGGCCCACGTTTTTGCGGCCGCCGTGGCTGTACACGTCCCAGCCGGGGCCCATGGGCAGACCGTGGGTGCCGATGCGCTGCTCGTCTTCGGCGCTGCGGCGTTTGGCGTCGATGGCGACCACGATGCATTGCGCGCCGTATTTGGCAGACGCTTCGCGGATGACCTGCGGGTTGGCGATTGCCGCTGAGTTGAAGCTGGTTTTGTCGGCGCCGGCATTCAGCAATCGGCGCACGTCTTCCACCGTGCGCACACCGCCGCCCACGGTGAGCGGAATGAAGACCTGGCTAGCCACGGCTTCGATGATGTGCAGGATCACGTCGCGCCCGTCGCTGGTGGCGGTGATGTCCAAAAACGTGAGTTCGTCAGCGCCTTGCTCGTTGTAACGGGCCGCGATTTCGACCGGGTCTCCGGCGTCGCGCAGTTCAACAAAGTTGACGCCCTTGACCACGCGACCGCCGGTCACGTCGAGGCAAGGGATGATGCGTTTGGCGAGCATGTTTCAGTGACCCTCTTGCGGTTCGATGGAGACGGTGATGGGCTTGATGTCAGTTTGTGTGGCCGAGATGTACAGATGCTCCAAAACACCATTGCGCTCGACCACCACAGCGGTTTGGGTTTGCGCAGCCGTTCGCCGGGCTTGATTGGCCGCCCTGGCCATGGCAGCCACCGATCCTCTCAGGCTGCTGCTGCGTGCTTGTTCAATTGACATCATCTGACTCATTTTTCACCCCAATCCAATAAAACAGGCTCTGGCCCACCATTGTCGTACACAGCCCAAGCATCGACGATGGGCTTGTAGATCTTCTCAAAATTGCAATAGCCTGATGCAAAGCGGCGTGCAATGACGTCTTCAGGAATGTTGTGCCCACCTTGCAAAACCCTTTGACGAACCCGAGCCACCGCCTCTTGAACATTGGAAAGCTTGAGGAAAATCAAGGTCACTCGGTAGCCTGCAGCTTGCCAACGCGCAATTGAATTCAGGTACGCACGACCAGACAAAGTTGTTTCCAGGGCAAAAGATTGTCGCTTTTGAAAACTTTGATCCAGCTGTTCAATCATCAGACGACCCGCCTGAAATGCAGCGGTTTCAGGTTCAAATGGAGCCAATCCCGCTGCAATCAAATCGGCATTCACAAACACTTTGCAGTGGGCCTCTTGCGGCAAAAACTCACGCGCAAAGGTTGTCTTTCCCGCCCCGTTCGGACCAGCAATGATGAAAACCTCAAGATCAGAATGGGCTTGAGTCATGCATACAAGCTCAAGCGCTGCCAGCCCGCCCATCGCCCGCCTACAGGCAAGGTGATGGGCGTGTAGACCTGCGCGGCTTCGACACACAGCATCTGCTGCCAGCCGTCGTCGGGCATGTCGGTCAGGCGTTTGCACAGGTCTTGCGCGGGGTTCCAGACCACGGTGTTGGCCCAGCTCGGGCTTTGGCTGATGTGCAGGGTCTGGTTCAGCGTCAGGGGCAGTGGCCCGGCTTCATACACGCGGTCAAACTCGGCGGCAAAGCGGATCGTGTCGGCCGCTTGTGCATGGGTGTCGGTGAGTGAATCCCACTCGGGCTGACCACCCAGGCCATGCAGCGTGGCCTGCGTCACATCGGGCACGGCCAAATAGGTGTGCAGTGCACCAGAGAACGCCAGCGCTTGGGTGTCTGTGTTGTGCACGTCCAGCGTCAGTTGCACGGCACCCGGGCTTAGGTCGATGTGCAGCGCCAAGGCAAAGGCTTGGGGCCACCAGGTGCGGGTCTGAAAGTTGTCGTTCAGACGCAGCGTGAGGCGGGCATGCTCGGCTCCCAGTTCGGGCGCATCGGCCTGCCAAGCCACGTTGCGGGCAAAGCCGTGTTTGGGCAGGCGCTCGGCCATGGGGCCGCGTTGGTTGAACTGCGGAAAGCACACGGGCACACCGCCACGAATGGCGGCTTGGCCGTCCAACATGCTTTGGGGGCTGAGGTACAGGCGCTCTTGCCCGCCCGACACCCAAGACAGCACATGCGCACCGTGCAGCGCGACCAGCAGGCGGTCGCCTTGCGGCAGCGCCAATTCGCAAGCGGGCAGGCCCGCGAACGCGGTGTCGCGACAAGTGGCCTGAGCGCTCATGTGCTTTCGCGAGGGGATGGGTTAGCCGTTGAGTTCGTCGGCGCGTTGCTGCGCCAGCGCGAAGTCGAGGTCACCCGAATACACGGCGCGGCCGCAGATCACGCCTTCCACGCCTTCGTCTTCGACAGCGCACAGCTGCTCGATGTCGGCCATGTTGGAAAGGCCGCCCGATGCGATCACGGGGATGGTCAGAGCTTGGGCAAGCTTGACGGTGGCATCGATGTTGATGCCGCTGAGCATGCCGTCACGGCCGATGTCGGTGTAAATGATGGACTCAACGCCCCAGTCTTCGAACTTCTTGGCCAAGTCCACCACTTCGTGGCCGGTGAGCTTGCTCCAACCGTCGGTGGCGACTTTGCCGTCTTTGGCGTCCAGGCCCACGATGATGTGGCCGCCAAAGGCGGTGCAGGCGTCTTTCAAGAAGCCGGGGTTCTTGACGGCGGCGGTGCCGATGATGACGTAGCGCAGGCCGCTGTCGATGTATTTTTCAATCGTGTCCAGATCGCGGATGCCACCGCCGAGCTGCACCGGGATGTCGTCGCCCACGGCCTTGAGGATGGACTTGATGGCGCTGAAGTTTTGCGGCTTGCCCGCGAAGGCGCCGTTCAGATCCACCAGGTGCAAGCGGCGTGCGCCTTTTTCGAGCCAGGTGCGGGCCATGGCGGCGGGGTCTTCGCCAAAAGTCGTGGCTTGGTCCATATCGCCTTGCTTGAGGCGAACGCAGTGGCCGTCTTTGAGGTCAATGGCGGGGATCAGAATCATGGCGAATTAAAAAAAGACTGAGGGGCTGAAAAACGGCAGTGAAAACTTCTCAAGGCTGCCAGTGGAGGAAATTGCGGAACAAGGCCAAACCTTGGGCCGCGCTTTTTTCGGGGTGAAACTGGGTGGCAAAAATGTTGTCACGGGCAATGGCGCAAGCAAAGCGGCCGCCGTAATCGGTCTGGGCCGCGCTGTGCGCCGGGTTGGCCACCTGGGCATAGAAGCTGTGCACAAAATAATACCAGCTGCCGTCCTCAACGCCTTGCCACAAGGCATGCGCTGGTTGGTCTTGCCAAACCTGGTTCCAGCCCATTTGCGGCACTTTGTAGCGGGTGCCGTCCGGCTGAATGCGCCCGGCCAAATCGAACTTGACCACGCGGCCGGGAATCAAACCCAGGCCCGGCGTGTTGCCTTCGTCGCTGTGGTCGAGCAGCATCTGCATGCCAACACACACGCCAAACAGGGGTTTGGTGGCAGCGGCTTCAAGCACGGCTTCCATCAAGCCCGACTCGCGCAGCTCGCGCATGCAGTCGGGCATGGCGCCCTGCCCTGGCAAGACCACGCGGTGCGCGTTGCGCACGACTTGCGGGTCGGATGTGACGGTGACTTCGGCATGGTCCACGCTGGAGGCGGCATGCATCACCGCCTGCGCCACGCTGCGCAGGTTGCCCATGCCGTAGTCCACAACGGCGACGCGGTTGACGCTCATGTTCAGAGACTGCCTTTGGTGGAAGGGATCACGCCCGCCGAGCGCGGATCGAGTTCAAGGGCTGCGCGAATGGCCCGTGCAAAGGCCTTGAAAATCGTCTCGCACTGGTGGTGCGCGTTAACGCCCTTGAGGTTGTCGATGTGCAGCGTGCACAGCGCGTGGTTCACAAAGCCCTGAAAAAACTCATAAACCAGTTGTGTGTCGAGTGCGCCCAAAGAACCCGAAGTGAACTTCACGTCCATGTGCAACCCGGGGCGACCCGAAAAGTCCACCACCACGCGGCTCAAGGCTTCGTCCAGCGGCACGTAAGCGTGGCCATAACGGCGAATGCCTTTTTTGTCGCCAATGGCCTGCGCAAAAGCCTGGCCCAGGGTGATGCCGATGTCTTCGACCGTGTGGTGGCCGTCGATGTGCAGGTCGCCTTCGCAAGCGATGTCCAGATCAATCAAACCGTGGCGGGCGATCTGGTCGAGCATGTGGTCCAGAAAACCGATGCCCGAAGCCAGCTTGGCCTGGCCTGTGCCGTCCAGGTTGATGGCGACGCGGATGTTCGTCTCGGCCGTCTTGCGGGTCACGTTTGCTGTACGGTTCATAAGGAGACTTTCAGAGCAGCAAGGAGTTGGTCGTTTTCTGCAGCGGTGCCCACCGTCAGGCGCAGGCAATTGGCGAGCAATGGATGCATTTTAGAAATGTTCTTGATCAGCACACCGTGTGCCTTCAGACCGTCAAAGGTTTTGGCCGCATCGGGCACACGGGCCAGGATCATGTTGGCTTCGCTCGGGAAAGGTTGCACGCCGGGCAAGGTGGCCAGTTCTTTCAGCAAACGGGTACGCTGCTCGCGCAGGTCTTTGGCTTGGGCTGCAAACACCTCGGTGTGCTCCAAGGCAAACAAAGCGCATTCGGTGTTGAGCACGCTGATGTTGTAGGGCGGGCGCACTTTGTCGATCTCGGCCACCAAAGCCTTGGGGCCAATCATGTAGCCCAGGCGCACCCCGGCCAAGCCAAACTTGGACAGCGTGCGCATCAAGAGCACATGGGTGTGGCGGGTGATGCGGTCTGCATAGCTGCGGCTGGCAAAGGGCTGGTAGGCCTCGTCCATGACGACTAGGCCGCCTTGTGCGCCTTGGGCGAGGACGATCTTTTCGATCGTCTCGTCGTTCCACAGGTTGCCCGTGGGGTTGTTGGGGTAAGCCAGGTAGACGATGGACGGCTTGTGCTCGGCAATCGCGGCCAGCATGGCGGCTTCGTCAAGTTCAAAGTCGGCGGTGAGCGGCACACCGTGGAAGGCCAGGCCTTGCAGCTGAGCGCTCATGGCATACATCACAAAGCCCGGCAAGGGCGAGAGGATGCTGGCACCGGGAACGTCGCAGGCCATGGCCAGCAAAGAGATCAATTCGTCCGAGCCGTTGCCCAGCATGATGTCGAAGCCTTCTGGCATGCCGGCGTGCTGGGCCAAAGCATGGCGCAGTTCGTTCACGCGGCCGTCGGGGTAGCGGTTGAGCGCCAAGGCACCCAGTCGCTCGCCCAGCGCTTTTTGCAGCTCAGCGGGCAGTCTGTGCGGGTTTTCCATCGCGTCGAGCTTGACCATGCCGACCGAGTCCTGGATGGCGTAGGCGTGCATGGACTTCACGTCCTGGCGGATGCGTTGCATCAGTTGGGGGCTCACGGTCATGTCGGCTCTCGCATGGGGGGAACAGGGTTCAAACGGAGTTCAGCGGCACGGGCGTGGGCTTGCAGGCCTTCGCCATAGGCCAGCTCGGCGGCGATGCGGCCCAGCGGCTGGGCACCGGCTTCGCTCACTTCGATCAGGCTGCTGCGTTTTTGGAAGTCGTACACGCCCAGCGGTGACGAGAAACGCGCCGTGCCGCTCGTGGGCAGCACATGGTTGGGGCCTGCGCAGTAGTCGCCCAGCGACTCGCTGGTGAACGCGCCCAAAAAGATGGCCCCTGCGTGGCGCAGCAGCGGCTCCCAGCGGTGCGGGTCACTGCTCGACACCTCCAGGTGCTCGGGCGCGATGCGGTTGCTGATGGCGCAGGCTTCTTCCATGCTGCGGGTCAAGATCAATGCACCCCGGTCATTGAGGGACTTGGCGATGATCTCGCGGCGCGGCATGGAGGGCAGCAGGCGCTCAATGGCGGCTTGCACCTCGGCGATGTATGCCGCATCGGGGCACAGCAAAATGCTTTGCGCCAGTTCGTCGTGCTCGGCCTGGCTGAACAAATCCATCGCCACCCATTCGGCGGGGGTGGTGCCATCGGCCAAGACCAAAATTTCAGAGGGGCCCGCGATCATGTCGATGCCCACGGTGCCGAACACACGCTTTTTGGCGCTGGCCACGTAAGCATTGCCCGGGCCGGTGATTTTGTCTACTTTAGGGATGGTGGCGGTGCCGTAAGCCAATGCCGCCACCGCTTGCGCACCACCCACGGTGAAGGCACGCGTGACACCCGCCACATAGGCGGCGGCCAACACGAGTTCATTGCGCTCGCCCCGGCTGGAAGCGGCCGCCTCTCCAGAGCCGCCCGTGGCCACGCTGCCGCGCACGGGTGTGGGCACGACCATGATGATGTCCTGCACCCCCGCCACATGCGCGGGGATGGCGTTCATCAACACCGAAGAGGGGTAAGCGGCTTTGCCACCGGGCACATAAATGCCCACGCGGTCGAGCGGTGTGACTTTTTGGCCGAGCAGCGTGCCGTCTTCGTCGCGGTAAGACCAGCTCTCGCCAGACGCTTTCTTTTGCGCTTCGTGGTACTTGCGCACCCGGCTTGCTGCGGCTTGCAGGGCTTCGCGTTGTGCGGCGGGCAGGCTGTCGAGTGCCGCTTTCAGTTCGGCTTGGGTGATCTCCAAGGCCTTCACGTCGGCGGCTTGCAGGCCGTCAAAGCGCTGGGTGTACTCCAGCACCGCCGCGTCGCCACGCTTTTGAACGTCGGCCAGGATGTCGGCCACGCGCTGCTCGATGGCGGCGTCGGTGTCGGCAGACCAATGCAGGCGGGCCGCAAAGGCCGCTTCAAAACCGGGCTCAAACGTGCTCAGTTGCAATGGTTTGGCGTGCAGTGCCATCGGGTCCATGGGATTCAGTCTTTCTTCACTGCGCCCGCAAAGGCGTCGATGATGGCGCGGATGGGCGCTTGTTTGAGTTTGAGCGCGGCCTGGTTCACGACCAAGCGCGAGCTGATGTCCATGATGCGTTCGACTTCAACCAAGTGGTTGGCCTTGAGCGTGTTGCCGGTCGACACCAAATCCACAATCGCATCGGCCAAGCCCGTGAGTGGAGCCAGCTCCATGCTGCCGTAAAGCTTGATCATGTCGACGTGCACGCCTTTGGTGGCAAAGAAGTCTCGCGCAATCGCGGTGTATTTGGTCGCCACTTTCAGGCGCGAGCCGGTGCGCACCGCGCTTGCGTAGTCGTAGTCAGCGCGCACGGCCACACTCATGCGGCATTTGGCAATGTTCAGGTCCAGCGGCTGGTACAGGCCCTGGCCGCCGTGCTCGATCAGTGTGTCAAGGCCGGTCACGCCCAGATCGGCGCCGCCGTATTCCACATAGGTGGGCACGTCGCTGGCCCGCACCAGCACCACACGCACGTTGGGCTGGTTGGTGGGCAAGATCAGCTTGCGTGATTTTTCGGGGTCTTCGAGCACCTCGATGCCTGCGGCTTTGAGCAGCGGCAGGGTTTCGTCAAAGATGCGTCCTTTGGACAGGGCCAGCGTGATCATTTCACTCTTTCAATGTCGGCCCCCAGGCCGCGCAGTTTCAATTCCATGCGGTCGTAGCCACGGTCCAAGTGGTAAATGCGGTCGACGATGGTTTCGCCTTCGGCCACGAGCCCTGCAATCACCAAGCTCGCCGATGCGCGCAGGTCAGTCGCCATCACTGTGGCACCGGACAGCTTTTCCACGCCCTCGATCACCGACACTTTGCCGTCGATCTGGATGTGCGCACCCAGGCGCACCAGCTCGTTGACGTGCATGAAGCGGTTTTCAAAAATGGTTTCGGTGACCTTGCTCGCGCCCTGCGCAATGCAGTTGAGCGCCATGAATTGCGCCTGCATGTCGGTCGGGAAGCCCGGGTATTCGGTGGTGCGAAAGCTCTGGGCTTTCAGGCGGCCATCGGCCTTGACGCGGATAAAGCCCTCGCCCGCTTCGATGGTGGCACCGGCATCGCGCAGCTTTTCGATCACGACTTCGAGGTGGTCGGCGCGGCCGTGGCGCAGGACCACATCACCGCCCGTGGCGGCTACGGCGCACAAGAAGGTGCCTGCCTCGATGCGGTCGGCCACCACTTGGTGCTCACAACCGTGCAAGCGATTGACACCCTGAATGCGAATGCGGCGTGTGCCGTGGCCTTCGATCTTCGCGCCCATTTTGATCAGCATCTCGGCCAGGTCGGGAATCTCGGGCTCCTGGGCTGCGTTTTCCAGCACCGTCTCCCCTTCGGCCAAGGCCGCGGCCATCATGAAGTTTTCAGTGCCGGTGACGGTGACCATGTCGGTGGTGATGTGCGCACCTTTGAGGCGCGTGCGACCCTCGGGCAAGCTGGCCAGCATGTAGCCGTGTTCCACCGTGATCACCGCGCCCATGGCCTGCAGGCCTTTGATGTGCTGATCTACGGGCCGCGAGCCAATGGCGCAACCACCGGGCAAAGACACTTTGGCATGGCCAAAACGGGCCAGCAAGGGGCCCAAGGCCAGCACCGAAGCGCGCATGGTTTTCACCAACTCATAAGGCGCTTCAGGGTTGTTCAACGCGCCAGCGTCCAGCGTGACGCGGCCGTCTTCATGATGCTCAGCCGTCACGCCCATGTTGCGGATCAGCTTGAGCATGGTCGAGACGTCTTGCAGGCGCGGCACATTGGCCAACGTCACAGGCTCGGGGCTCAACAAGGCTGCGCACAACTCGGGCAGAGCGGCGTTTTTGGCACCCGACACATCGAGCGTGCCTTGCAGGCGGTTGCCGCCGCGAATTTTCAGTTTGTCCATGTCAGATCGGATGCGTTGGAACGAACATTGGTCCGTGCGTTGATGCGTAAAAAGATGCGAGTACGGTACGTCACTGCGCGCTTGAGTCAAGGCGCATACGCACTCAACGCGCTTGAGACGCCCATTCGGCGGGCGTATAGGCTTTCATCGACAAGGCGTGCACCTCGTCTGTGTGCATTTTTTGGCCCAGCGTGGCGTACACACGTTGGTGTCGCGCAATGGAACGCAGACCGGCAAAAGCATCGGAAACAACCACGGCAGTCCAGTGACGGCCATCGCCATCGACTTCGAGGTGAGTGCAGTCCAGTCCTGCGGCAATGATGGCGTGAAGTTGTTCGGCGTTCATGAAAGTTCAGCTCCGGATTTTGTAGCCGGTGCGCAAAAGATAAAGGGTCACACTGCTCACCAATGCCATGGCCGCGCCCACCACCCCCAGACTGATCCAGGGCGAGACATCGCTCTGACCGAAAAAGCCGTAACGGAAACCGTCAATCATGTAGAAGAACGGATTAAGGTGGCTCAAGTGCTGCCAAAATGGCGGCAAGGAGTGTATGGAATAGAACACGCCCGACAAGAACGTCATGGGCATGATGATGAAGTTCTGGAAAGCGGCCATCTGGTCAAACTTTTCGGCCCACAGACCGGCGATCACGCCCAGGGCGCCCATCATCGCAGCCCCCATGAAAGCAAACATCAGAATCCAAAGTGGGTACACGAATTGGATGTTGACCATCCAGCCGGTGATGGCAAATACACCCAGCCCCACCGCCAAACCACGCACCACGGAAGACCCCACGTAAGCCACGAACCAGCTCCAGTGCGACAGCGGTGTGAGCAGCAGGAACACGATGTTGCCCATGATCTTGCTTTGCACAAGACTCGACGAGCTGTTGGCAAAAGCGTTTTGCAACACCCCCATCATGATGAGACCTGGCAATAAAAACGAGGTGTAGGACACCTGGTCATAGACCTTGACATGGTCTTCAAGTACATGGCCGAAGATCAGCATGTAAAGCACCGAGGTCAGCACGGGGGCTGCAATGGTCTGGAAAGCGACTTTCCAGAAACGCAGAACTTCTTTGTAAAGCAGGGTTTGCCAGCCGGTCATGCCAAGACTCCGTGTGCGGGTTGCTTGCGGTTCATGACTTCAAGGAACACATCTTCCAGGTCAGGTTGGCGAATTTCCACGTCTTCGGCCACCAAGCCCGCTGCCCGAATGGTGGCCAAATGGTTTTCAATTTCGAGCGCGTTATGCACCGGCAACTGCACAATGCGGCCCGTCACACGCGCCACAGCGGCCAATGCGGGTGGCAAATTGCCATCCAGCTTCATGCGCAGCACCTGGCTGGTGGCTGACTTGAGCAAATCAGAAGTGCGCTCCAAAGCCACCACTTGCCCGCGCTTGAGCATGGCGATACGACCGCACAGGGCTTCGGCTTCTTCCAGGTAATGGGTGGTCAGCAGCACCGTGTGGCCTTGCTTGTTGAGTTTGGCAATGAATTGCCACAGCGTCTGGCGCAATTCGACGTCCACACCTGCGGTGGGTTCGTCGAGCACGATCACACGGGGTTTGTGGACCAGCGCTTGTGCCACCAAGACACGTCGCTTCATGCCACCGGACAGTTGGCGCATGTTGGCATTGGCCTTGTCGGCCAGGCCCAGGCTGTCCAGCAATTCGTCAATCCAGGCCTCGTTTTTCTTGACCCCAAAATAACCCGACTGGATGCGAAGCGACTCACGCACCGAAAAAAACGGATCAAAAACCAGCTCTTGCGGCACTACACCCAACAATCGACGGGCAGTTGCATAGTCTTTTTGCACATCGTAGCCATGCACCTGTGCAAGGCCCTCGGTGGCACGGGTCAGGCCCGCCAGAATGCTGATCAAGCTGGTTTTGCCTGCGCCATTGGGCCCCAAGAGACCAAAAAACTCACCCTCCTGAACCTCAAATGTCACATCGTCGAGTGCCTTGAACGCAGAAGAACCTGCCTGCTTGGCAGGATAGGTTTTGGAGATGGATTGGAATGAAAGTGCAGACATGTGAGGGCCGTATTTTAAGTCCTGCCCTGCACTGGCGCCGCGCCCAGGAAAAGATCATGCCAAAAAGAGGCGCGACAAGGTCTCAATCAATTCAATTCAAGCAAATCCACCACACCGTACAAGGTGGCCAACTCACGCAAACGCGCGCTCATACCCTGCACGGACAAGGTGCGGCCTAGCGCCAAAACTTCACGGCGAAGGCCCATCAACACAGCCAGGGCCGAGGAATCAAATTCATGCAACGCTGAAGCATCCAGCACAACAGGCGCTGTCGATGCCGACTGCGCCCGCAACTGGGTGACCCACTGCGACAGGCATTCATTGGCTTGAGGATGCATCAAGGTCGCGGGCAGCTTCAAGTCACTCATCGTCAAGCCTTTGCAGATCAGGAATTGCCCGCGTTGGACTTGTTGCGGGCCACCAAACTGGCGATCAGGGCATCAATACCGCCAGCATTGATTTCCTTGGTGAACTGCGTACGGTAGTTCTCAACCAGCCAGACACCCAATACATTCAAATCAAAAATCATCCACCCAGCGCCTACGCCGGGTGTTTTTTCAAGGCGGTAATCGAGCTGGATGGGATCACCCTTGCCACGCACCTCGGTATTGACCACCAGATTGCTGTCTTCTTGCCCTTGGCGCAAGGGCTTGAGGTGAACCACCTGATCACTGACCTGGCTGAGCGCTCCGGAGTATGTACGCACCAGCAAGATCTTGAATTCGTCTTGGAGCTTCTTTTGCTGCTCGGGCGTGGCTCTACGCCAAGCGGGTCCTGTCGCCAGCGCGGTCATGCGCCGGAAATTCACATGCGGCATCAGCTTGCTGTCCACCAACTGCATGATTTTGCCCATATCGCCATTGCGCAAAGCCTTGTCAGCTTTGATGGTGTCCAGGGTTTCATTGGTGATGCGCTTGATGAATGCTTCGGGGGCTTCATCTGCCGCCCATACAGTTCCAGCAGTTGCGCTCAGGCCAGCAGCCACAAAGGTGGCCACAAAGTAACGACGAGAGATTGTGTTCAAAGTATTTTTCATAAGGTGAATATAGAACGCTCAGGCGTTTCAAAAAGTTAACTTGATTCAAGCATTGTGAACAACTGTAACGCGACCGACCTGTTCAGGTTCAAGGCGTTCCTGAATCACCATAGTCAAACCTGGACGGCGGATTGCCGTCATAAATGTCGTTTTCTCGTTTTTGCAAATAAGCGTCGCGCAAAAAACTATAGGGGTCTAGCGCTGCATCTTTGACCACATCCACCGTCTTGATCAAACCTGCACGCGTGTCAATCACGCGCGTTGCGGTCAAAACATTGCGAGTGGCTGTATCGTTGAACTGCTGCACCGCATTGCCCTTCATGTCGATCGGTGTGCCCAAAGCATCACGCAATGTTGAAGGACCCAGCAGCGGCAGCATCACATAAGGGCCCGACTTGACGCCCCAGTACCCGAGTGTCTGACCGAAATCTTCTTTGCGTTTTTCCAAACGCATCTCAGAGGCAACATCCAACACCCCCCCTAGCCCGATGACCGTGTTGACGCTGATGCGCATGAACGTCTCAACGGCAGCTTGCCCCTTCAATTGCAAGGCGCTGTTGGCCATGGACCACACATCTCCCAGGTTACCCAGAAAGTTGTGTATGCCCGTGCGAACAGGGCTTGGCAACACCGCCACATAGGCCTTTGCGACAGGCTTGAGCACAGCCGCGTCCACAGAGTCATTGAAGTTGTATACGCTTCTGTTCATGGATTCCCACGGATCTCGTGCATCCGCACTTTTAACCGTGGCGCAGCCTTGCAAGAACAAGCTGATGACGACAGCCAGAGAAAGTGCCTTTTTTGTCATGCGCAATCTCATGGCTTGGTGCTTTCAGACTTTGACTTTTCAGCCTGGCTGAACAGGAACTGGCTGATCAGGTTTTCCAGAATCACGGCCGACTGGGTCGTTCCGATCTTGCCGCCGGCCACCAGATTTTTTTCATCCGCACCGGGTACGATGTCCAGATACTGCTCACCCAGCAGACCGCTGGTCAGGATTTTCAGCGAACTGTCTTGTGGAAACGTGTTTTGTGACTGCAGACCGAGCGTCACTTTGGCCTGAAAAGACTCGCCATCGAATTCGATTTTCTTGACGCGACCGACCACCACCCCGGCACTTTTGACGGCTGCGCCAGGCTTGAGTCCGCCGATGTTGTCGAACTTGGCGCTGACCTGGTAGTCAGAGCTGAAATTCAAGGTCAGCAAATTGGCCGACTTGAGCGCCAGAAAAAGCACCGCCAGCGCACCCAGCAAAACAAACAAACCCACCCAGATATCATTTTTTGAACGTTGCATGACGTCCTCCTCAAATGCTGAACATCATTGCGGTCAGGATGAAATCCAGACCCAAAACCGACAAAGAAGAAACCACCACACTGCGGGTTGTGGCACTGGCCACACCTTCGGGTGTGGGCTTGGCCACATAACCCTGGAGCAAGGCAATGAATGTCACCGCAATGGCAAACACCACGCTCTTGATGATGCCGTTGCCCACATCCTTGAACACATCGACGCCACCTTGCATCTGGCTCCAAAACGATCCTGCATCCACGCCAATGAGCAGGACACCGACCACATAACCGCCCAAAATACCCACCGCGCTGAACACCGCCGCCAACAAAGGCAAGGCGATGATGCCACCCCAAAAGCGCGGGGCCAAAATGCGCTGAATTGGGTCCACCGCCATCATTTCCAAGGCCGTGAGCTGTTCGCCCGCACGCATCAATCCGATCTCTGCCGTCAGTGAGGCCCCGGCCCTGCCCGCATACAGCAAAGCAGCCACCACCGGGCCCAATTCACGCACCAGGCTCAGCGCCACCAGCAAACCCAAAGCCTCGGCAGAGCCATAACGCTGCAAGGTGTAGTAACCCTGCAAGCCGAGCACAAAGCCCACGAACAGGCCCGACACCGTGATGATGGCCAGCGAATAATTGCCCAAAAAATGCACCTGGTCGCGTACCAGACCAAAACGCCGCAGCGTAGCACCCGACATCTTCAGCAGCTTGAAAAACAACCGTGCCCCATAGCCCCAATCGGCCAAGGCCTGACGGGTGGCCGCACCCAAGGCGGCCAGCATGTTCAACACGTTCATGCGGCGCTCCTGTCGTAGTCCTGCGCTGCGCTGGGTGCGGGGTAGTGAAAGGGCACCGGGCCATCGCTCAAGGCATGCACAAACTGATGAATCAAAGGGTCGGTGCTCACTCGCAACTCGGCCGGAGTGCCCTGCGCCGCCACATCGCCGTTGGCCAAAATCACGACATGGTCGGCAATCTCGAAAGTTTCCGTCACATCGTGGGAGACGACCACGCTGGTGATGCCCAGGCTGTCGTTCAGACGGCGGATCAAGCGTGCGGCCGTGCCCAATGAAATGGGATCCAGTCCCGCAAAGGGTTCGTCGTACATGATCAGATCCGGGTCCAGCGCAATGGCCCGCGCCAGCGCCACACGGCGGCTCATGCCCCCGGAAATCTCGGACGGCTTGAGGTCACGCGCACCGCGAAGGCCCACCGCATCCAGCTTCATGAGCACGATGTCCCGGATCAGGTCCTCGGACAATGCTGTGTGCTCGCGCAGCGGAAACGCCACGTTGTCGAACACGCTCATGTCGGTGAACAGTGCACCAAACTGAAACAGCATGCCCATACGTCGGCGAGCCGCATACAAATCGGCTTGATGCATGCGGGTGATGTCGGCACCATCGAACAAGACTTGGCCTTGAGTGGCCCGAATTTGTCCGCCAATCAGACGCAGAACCGTGGTTTTGCCCCCTCCGGAAACACCCATCAAGGCCGTGACTTTTCCACGCGGCACATTGAAGCTCAGGTTCTTCAAAATGACACGGTCCCCATAGCCAAAGCTCAGGTCACGGATTTCAACAAGGGGGGGAGGGTTCGATTTATTCATGAAAAACAAAAGCCGGAAAAACCGGCTCTTGTGATATTAATCTCCCAAGGTTAACAAGCTGTAAACCTTGGTTTCAGGGATTGTACCTAGAAGCAAATCCCCCTCAGCGAGGCAAGTCGCTTTTCCCCATCAGGAATTCGTCGACCGCGCGTGCGGCTTGACGGCCTTCGCGGATGGCCCACACCACCAGAGATTGCCCCCGGCGCATGTCGCCGGCAGCAAACACTTTGTTCACATTGGTGGCATAGCCGCCTGTGAAGTCGGTACTGGCCTTGGCGTTGCCACGGGCATCCTTGTCGATGCCAAAGGCGTCGAGCACGGTGGCGACCGGGTTGGTAAAGCCCATGGCCAACAACACCAGATCGGCTTTGTATTCCTTCTCGGTGCCAGGAATTTCAACCATCTTGCCGTCCTTGAACTCGACGTGCACGGTTTTGAGACCGGTGACTTTGCCCTTTTCGCCCATAAACTCCTTGGTGGAGATGGCGAACTCGCGCTTGAGCAGACCTTTTTCCGCGCTCTCGTCGTGGCTGGAGCTGGTGCGCAGCTTCATGGGCCAGTAAGGCCAGACCATCGCTTTGTTTTCTTTTTCGGGCGGCTCGGGCATCACCTCGAACTGGGTGACGCTCACGGCGCCGTGGCGTGTGCTGGTGCCCACGCAGTCGCTGCCGGTGTCGCCGCCACCGATCACGATGACGTTTTTGCCGTCAGCGCGCAATTGGCCTTTGAGCTTGTCGCCCGCGTTGACCTTGTTTTGCTGGGGCAGGAATTCCATGGCGAAATGGATGCCGTCCAGGTCGCGGCCCGGCACGGGCAGGTCACGCGACTGCTCGGAGCCGCCTGTGAGCAGCACGGCGTCAAAGTCCTTCTTGAGCTGCTCGGCGCTGATGGTTTCCTTGGCCCAGTTGGTGACCTTGGAATCCTTGGGCCACTCGCCCACCAGCACGCTGGTGCGGATCTTCACGCCTTCGGCTTCGAGCTGCTGGACGCGGCGGTCGATGTGCGTCTTTTCCATCTTGAAGTCGGGGATGCCATAACGCAGCAAACCACCCACGCGGTCGTTCTTTTCGAACAAGGTCACGTCGTGGCCTGCACGCGCCAGCTGCTGGGCTGCGGCCAGACCTGCGGGGCCTGCGCCGATTACAGCCACAGTCTTGCCGGTCTTGACCTTGGCAGGGCGGGGCGTGACCCAGCCTTCGGCCCAGGCGCGGTCGATGATGGCGTGCTCAATCGACTTGATGCCCACCGCATCGTCGTTGAAGTTGACCACGCAGGCTGCTTCGCAAGGTGCGGGGCAGATGCGACCAGTGAACTCGGGGAAGTTGTTGGTGCTGTGCAGCACCTCGATCGCGTTCTTCCAGTCACCCTGGTACACCAGGTCGTTGAAGTCCGGGATGATGTTGTTGACCGGGCAGCCGTTGTTGCAAAACGGTGTACCGCAGTCCATGCAACGGGCCGCTTGCGTTTTGGACTGCTCGGGTGTCAAGCCGATCACGAACTCGCCGTAGTTCTTCAAGCGCTCGGCAACGGGTTTGTAGCCTTCTTCGATGCGCTCAAATTCCATGAAACCTGTGATTTTTCCCATGATGTTTCCTTCGATTCTTGACGTGGGGCTCAGGCGGCAACAGGCTTGGCGGCCTTGGCCGCATTCGCCGCTTTGCGTGCGTTGATCTCGCCCAAGGCGCGCTTGTATTCGTTCGGGAACACCTTCACGAACTTGGCGCGTGCCGTGGCCCAGTTGTCCAGCAACTCGCGGGCGCGCTGGCTGCCGGTCCACTTGTGGTGCTCTTCCAGCAGTTTCTTGAGTTGTGCTTCGTCAGCCTGATCGCGGTGCCAGACCTTGCGGTCCACTTGCGCTTCCTGCTCGGCCACTGTCAGCACTTTTTCCATGCTGACCATGGCGGTGTTGCAGCGTGAAGCGAACTCTCCGTCTTCGTCATACACATAAGCGATACCGCCGCTCATGCCTGCGCCGAAGTTGCGGCCGGTCTTGCCCAGCACCGCAACAGTGCCGCCGGTCATGTATTCGCAACCGTGGTCGCCTGTGCCTTCGACCACGGCGGTGGCGCCTGACAGGCGCACTGCAAAGCGCTCACCGGCCACGCCAGCAAAGAAGGCTTCACCCGTGGTTGCACCGTACATGACGGTGTTGCCCACGATGATGTTTTGCGAGGCCACGCCACGGAACTCCAGGCTCGGGCGCACCACGATGCGACCACCGGACAAACCTTTGCCGGTGTAGTCGTTGGCTTCGCCGATCAGGTACAGCGTGATGCCCTTGGCCAGAAATGCACCGAAAGACTGACCGCCTGTACCTTCCAATTGAATACGCAGGGTGTCGTCAGGCAAACCTTCGGGGTGCACCTTGGTCACCGCGCCAGACAACATGGCACCGACCGAGCGGTTCACGTTGCGGGCAACTTCCATGAACTGCACTTTTTCGCCCTTGTCGATGGCGGCGCGGCTCTTGGCGATCAGCACGTTGTCCAGGGCTTTTTCCAAACCGTGGTCTTGGATGTCCACATGGCGCACAGCCACGGTGGAGGCCACTTGCGGCACAGCCAACAAGCGACCAAAGTCCAGGCCCTTGGCTTTCCAGTGTTCCACACCGCTCTTCATGTCGAGCAGGTCGGCGCGGCCCACCAAGTCGTCAAATTTGGCGATACCCAACTGGGCCATGATCTGGCGCACTTCTTCAGCGATGAAGAAGAAGTAGTTCACGACGTGCTCAGGCTTGCCGGTGAACTTGGCGCGCAAAGTCGGGTCTTGCGTGGCCACACCCACAGGGCAGGTGTTCAGGTGGCACTTGCGCATCATTATGCAGCCCTCGACCACCAGCGGGGCGGTGGCAAAGCCGAACTCGTCCGCGCCGAGCAATGCGCCAATCGCCACGTCACGGCCGGTCTTCATCTGGCCGTCGGCCTGCACACGGATGCGACCACGCAGGCCGTTGAGCACCAGGGTCTGCTGGGTTTCGGCCAGACCGATTTCCCAAGGTGAGCCGGCATGCTTGACCGACGACCAGGGCGATGCGCCCGTGCCGCCGTCGTGACCAGCGATCACGACGTGATCGGCCTTGCACTTGGCCACACCGGCAGCAATGGTGCCGACGCCGATTTCGGACACGAGCTTGACGCTGATGTCGCTGTGGGGGGCCACGTTCTTCAGGTCGTGGATCAGCTGGGCCAAGTCCTCGATGGAGTAAATGTCGTGGTGCGGTGGTGGCGAAATCAGGCCGACACCGGGCACCGAGTGGCGCAGCTTGCCGATGTAGTCGGACACTTTGCCGCCAGGCAACTGACCACCTTCACCGGGCTTGGCGCCCTGGGCCATTTTGATCTGGATCTGGTCGGCGCTCGACAGGTATTCGGCGGTCACACCAAAACGGCCAGAAGCCACTTGCTTGATCTTGGAGCGCAGGCTGTCACCGGCGGCCAAAGGCATGTCGACTTCGACGTTCTCTTCGCCGATCACGCTCTTCAAGGAATCGCCCAACTTGATCGGGATGCCCTTGAGTTCGTTGCGGTAACGGTTGGCGTCTTCACCGCCCTCGCCCGTGTTGCTCTTGCCGCCGATGCGGTTCATGGCCACGGCCAAGGTGGCGTGCGCCTCGGTGGAGATCGAACCCAGCGACATCGCGCCAGTGGCAAAACGCTTGACGATCTCGGCCGCAGGCTCGACCTGCTCCAGCGGGATGGCTTTGGATGGGTCAATCTTGAACTCAAACAAACCGCGCAGCGTCATGTGGCGCTTGCTTTGGTCGTTGATGATTTGGGCGTATTCCTTGTAGGTACTGAAGTTGTTGGCACGGGTGGAGTGCTGCAACTTGGCAATCGCGTCGGGCGTCCACATGTGCTCTTCACCACGGGCTCGCCAGGCGTATTCGCCGCCAGCGTCCAGCATGGTGGCCAGCAGTGGGTCGTCACCAAAGGCGGCGGTGTGCATGCGGAAGGCTTCTTCGGCGATCTCGAACACGCCAATGCCGCCCACGCGGCTGGAGGTGCCGGTGAAGTACTTGTTGATGGTTTCGGTGTTGATGCCGATGGCTTCGAACAACTGAGCACCGCAGTACGACATGTAGGTGCTCACGCCCATCTTGGACATGATCTTGGACAGACCCTTGCCAATCGCCTTGACGTAGTTGTAGATGGCTTTCTCGGCCGACAGGTCGCCGGGCAGCTCTTTGTGCAGCGCAGCCAGGGTTTCCATCGCCAGGTAGGGGTGCACGGCTTCTGCGCCGTAACCAGCCAACACCGCAAAGTGGTGCACTTCGCGGGCGGTGCCGGTCTCGACCACCAAGCCAGCGGTGGTGCGCAAGCCCTCGGTCACCAGGTGCTGGTGGATGGCCGACAGAGCCAGCAGTGCGGGCACGGCCACTTGGGTGGCGTTCACGCCACGGTCGCTGATGATCAGGATATTGTGGCCGCCCTTGATGGCATCCACCGCTTCGGCGCACAGCGATGCCAGCTTGGCTTCCACGCCTTCGCGGCCCCACAGCGCGGGGTAAGTGATGTCGAGCGTGGCGCTCTTGAACTTGCCTTTGGTGGCTTGCTCGATGTTGCGCAGCTTGGCCATGTCGTCAAAGTCCAGAATCGGCTGGCTCACTTCGAGGCGCATGGGCGGGTTGACCTGGTTGATGTCCAGCAGGTTCGGCTTGGGGCCGATGAAGGACACCAGCGACATCACGATCGCTTCGCGGATCGGGTCAATCGGGGGGTTGGTCACTTGCGCAAACAACTGCTTGAAGTAGTTGTACAGCGGCTTGTTCTTGTCAGACAGCACGGCCAGCGGGCTGTCGTTGCCCATGGAGCCAATGGCTTCTTCACCAGCCGAGGCCATGGGGGCCAACAAGAACTTGATGTCTTCTTGTGTGGTGCCAAAGGCTTGTTGCAGGTCGAGCAAAGGCACGTCGGAGGCGGCTGCTTGCACGGGGGCTGCGGCCACGTCGTCCAGCTTGACACGCAAGTTTTCGATCCACTGCTTGTAGGGCTTGGCGCTGGCCAAACCGGCTTTCAACTCTTCGTCGTTGATCATGCGGCCTTGTTCCAGATCGATCAGGAACATCTTGCCGGGTTGCAGACGCCACTTGCGCACGATCTTGCTTTCGGGAATCGGCAGCACGCCGGTTTCCGAACCCATGATGACCATGTCGTCGTCGGTGATGATGTAACGCGAGGGGCGCAGGCCGTTGCGGTCCAGCGTGGCGCCGATCTGGCGGCCGTCGGTGAACACGATCGAAGCGGGGCCGTCCCATGGCTCGAGCATGGCAGCGTGGTACTCGTAGAAGGCCTTGCGGCGCTCGTCCATGGTGGTGTGCTGCTCCCAAGGCTCGGGGATCATCATCATCACCGCCTGGCTGATGGGGTAACCCGCCATCGTCAGCAGTTCGAGGCAGTTGTCAAAGGTCGCAGTGTCGGACTGACCGGCGAAGCTGATGGGGTAGAGCTTTTGCAGGTCATTGGCGAGCACGGGCGAAGACATCACGCCTTCGCGGGCCTTCATCCAGTTGTAGTTGCCCTTGACGGTGTTGATCTCGCCGTTGTGCGCCACATAGCGGTAGGGGTGAGCCAATGGCCACTCGGGGAAGGTGTTGGTGGAGAAACGCTGGTGCACCAGGCCCAAAGCCGAGACGCAGCGCTCGTCTTGCAGGTCCAGGTAATAGGTGCCCACTTGGTCGGCCAGCAGCAAGCCCTTGTAGACCGCCGTGCGGCTGGACATGCTGGGGATGTAGTACTCGTTGCTGTGCGTCAGGCGCAGGTTCTGGATGGCGGCGCTGGCGGTCTTGCGGATCACGTACAGCTTGCGCTCCAAAGCGTCTTGCACGATCACGTCAGCACCACGTCCGATGAAGATCTGGCGCATGACCGGCTCTTTTTGGCGCACGGTGGGCGACATGGGCATGTCGCGATTCACGGGCACATCGCGCCAGCCCAGCACGATCTGGCCTTCGGCCTTGACGGCACGCTCGAGCTCTTGCTCGCAAGCCATGCGCGAAGCATGCTCTTTGGGCAAGAACACCATGCCCACGCCGTATTCGCCGAAGGGCGGCAAGGCCACGCCTTGTTTGGCCATCTCGTCGCGATACAGCGCATCGGGCAACTGGATCAGGATACCGGCACCGTCGCCCATGAGCGCGTCCGCACCGACCGCACCCCGGTGGTCCAGGTTTTCCAGAATCTTCAGCGCCTGCGTCACGATGGCGTGGGTCTTTTGACCTTTGATGTGGGCCACAAAGCCGACACCACAAGCATCGTGCTCGTTGGCGGGGTCATACAGACCGGTCGATTGGAAATGTTCTTTTGCACTGGCCGAAGTCATGGGCGCTCCTAAGGGTTTTCACGCAGACCGGAGAGTGTAGTGCACTGCAGCATCCATGCCAAATTTTTTAATTGGGGTCAGATCCCAATTAATTTGGCTTTTGAGTTGGCTTTGAATTAATCGGGGACAGATTCAATCGAGGGTCTTTTTGGCAGGTCGACCCGCCTTGCCCGGCACCAAGCGCCGCTGTGTGGTTTGCTGCAAACCACTGACAAAATGGGCCGACCCCAGCGCCCAGCCCGACAAGGCACTTTGCGTGAGCTGGTCCTTTTCCCGCAGCGCCAGGCCCGTCTGCACCAACTCGGCATAAGCCGCCTCACGGGCAAAAGGGGTGTTGCCCAAGCCCCAAAACAGGGCATGGGGCGTCACCAACTTGTCGCTCAACTGACCAATACAGTGCCTGTGGCTGGACCATTTGAAGTCGGCGGCTTGCCCCACCATGCCCGCCCGCACCGGGTTCAGGTCGATGTAGACCATGCAGGCCAAAAGATAGCGCTCACTCTCAATGAGGTTGCTGCGGTAGCGGCCTTCCCACAAAGTGCCGGTGCGCTGGTGCCGCAAATTGAAATAGCGCACATAAGCCCGCCCCACCGCCTGCATCATCTGCGGCAGGCCCTCGTCGGTTTCTGGGGTGAGCAGCAAATGGAAGTGGTTGTCCATGATCACATACGCATGGATGGCCACCTTGAAAGTTTGCGCATGCTCTTGCCACAGCGCCAGCAATCGCTCGCGGTCCGCGTCGTCGCGAACGATGGCCTGGCGGTCATTGCCGCGCTGGATGACGTGGTGCGGGTAAGCGGCAACGGTGAGGCGGGGCTGGCGGGCCATGGTTCAAGACTCCCTGTGACAAGGCGGCAGTTTAATTGGGATCTGACCCCAATTAAACTGTGCTCCTCAAATCCGACCTCTTGAAATAGGCTGACTGGAACGCGTGCGCCTAGGCACTTTATTGATCGTTGGTGGCTCCAGCAAGCTGCTAGGCGTTTCTTCCACCGCTCTGGCCAATTGATGTATCACCGTCAACGTCGGGTTTGCACTACCCGTCTCGATCCGGCTGAGATAAGTTCTAAACAGTTCGGCTTTTTCTGCAAGGTCTTCTTGCGTCATGCCTTTGGCGTCTCTCAACTCTTTAAGGCGCAAACCAAACTGGCGTTGGATAAGGTTGTTTTGGTCGTTTTTCACGACAACCTTTATCAATTTTGTGCTTTAATTCATACACACACTAATTCACACATTAGCCACAAACTAACTTTTTGAACGGAAAAAAACAATGAACCTCGAACCCAAACGCATAGGCACAATTTTGATCGCCCTAGCTTTTTTAAGTGGGTGCGCAACTGCAGGCAAAGATGTGACGGCAACCTACGTCTCACCAACCCAGTACTCGAATTACGACTGCGATCAAATTCGTTCGGAAATGGGGCGCTTGGGTGGTCGAGTAAATGAATTGACGGGTCGTCTAGATCAAGCCGCAACCAATGACAAAGCCATCTTAGTTGGCGGCGGGCTACTCTTTTGGCCCGCACTTTTCGCTCTTGGTGGCACAAAGCAGCAAGAAGCAGAGTTAGGCAGACTCAAAGGTGAATTTGAAGCCCTTCAATCTGCCGCAACCCAGAAAAAATGCAGCTGACTCAACCCATGATTCGGTTTACCTCAACATTGAAATTGACTTCCCTGCTGCTCATGGCAGGGTTGCTGGTGGCATGCGCTGGTCCCGCTCGTATTGAGCAGATGGCCGTTCATGACAAGTTATCGAAACCCGTTTCTGAAGAACTGAAGGGGTCAATAGGGCGCGTTGAAGTAACCGGCGGCATGGAAACCAACCCATTGTGGGCATCAAAGGTATCAAGCGATGCATTCCAACGTGCGCTTGAAGAATCACTAAAAGCGAATGGCTTTTTCAACCCTCATTTCTCCAGCAGCCAATACGAATTGACTGCAGACTTGCTCGGGCTTGATCAACCCGCTTTCGGTCTGGATTTCACCGTCAGATCAAATGTTCGTTATTCCTTGATCAACAAAAAGACAAGGAAAGTAGCCCTGACTAAAGTCATCTCCTCAAATCACACCACAAAGTTTTCAGAGGCCTTTGCCGCAGCACAGCGGATGCAATTGGCAAATGAAGGTGCAATTAAAGCCAACATCTTTCAATTAATTCAAGAACTTGATCAATTCAAACCTTGATTCTTGACTGGCCAGATCTCAATAAAAGCCAAGGAGACAAAAAGTAGGGGTTGTTTTGCTTATGCTTAAGGCATGAAGACAACTATCCGAATTGGCGCAGGCGCAGGTTATGCGGGTGACCGCATCCCGCCCGCACTTGAACTGGCAGAAAAAGGCCAACTGGACTATCTCGTATTCGAGTGCCTGGCCGAGCGCACGATTGCCTTGGCACAACTGGAGCGATCCAAAGACCCGGATGCAGGCTTTGACCTGATGCTGGCAGCCCGCATGCGCGCCGTGCTGCCCGCCTGCCTGGCCCAAGGCACCCGCATCATCAGCAACATGGGCGCGGCCAACCCGCTGCAGGCCGGGCACGCGGTGCTGGCCGTGGCCCGGGAATTGGGCTTGCCGCAGCTCAAAGTGGCGGTCGTGCTGGGCGACGATGTGCTGGCCACCCTGACCCAAACCGGCTTGGCGCTGCCCGTGCTGGAGAGCACGCAAACCCTGGTCGACTTGCAAGCCCAACTGATTTCGGCCAATGCCTATTTAGGGGCCGAAGCCTTGCTGCCCGCGCTGCTCACCGATGCCCAAGTCATCATCACCGGCCGCGTGGCCGATCCAGCCCTGTTTTTGGCACCCTTGATGCACCACTTTGGCTGGGCACCCGACGACTGGCAAAGCCTGGGCAAAGGCGTGCTGGTCGGGCATTTGCTGGAATGCGCGGCGCAGATCACGGGCGGCTACTTTGCCGACCCGGGCTACAAGGACGTGCCCCACATGGCCCGACTGGGCTTTCCACTGGCCGAAGTCAGCACCTCGGGTGATGCGGTCATCACCAAAGTGGCGGGTTCTGGCGGTTGCGTCACAGTGGCCACCTGCACCGAGCAACTGCTCTACGAAATCGAGAACCCCGCGCGCTACCTGCAGCCCGATGTGGTGGCCGATTTTTCTCAGGTACAACTGACGCAGCTGGGAACGGACCGCGTTCAGGTGACCGGTGGCAACGGCCATCCGCGCACCGACACGCTCAAGGTCACGCTGGGTTACCGCGACGGCTTCATTGGTGAAGGGCAAATCAGCTACGCCGGGCCGGGTGCGCAGGCGCGGGGGCAACTCGCGCTGGAGCTGGTGCGACAACGGCTGGCCGATTCCGGATATGGCGAGTTCGAAGGCCGTTACGACCTGATCGGCGTGAACGCGATCTTCGGGGCCTCCAGCCAAGCACCGTCAGAGCCCGCCGAAGTGCGCGCCCGCGTGGCCCTTCGCGTGCCCACCCAACAACACGCCCAGCATGTGGCGCACGAAGTCGAAGCGCTTTACACCAACGGCCCGGCCGGTGGCGGTGGTGCCACACGCGCAGTGCGCGAAGTGATTGCCGCCGCCGCCGTGCTCATGCCGCGCAGCGCCGTACACACCACCACCGTGCTGCTCTCACAGGACCACTGACATGCTGCTGCGCGACATCGCCCACACCCGCACCGGCGACAAAGGCAACCGGTCCACCTTGTCGGTCATCGCCTACGACAAAAAGGACTTTGCCCTGCTGGAACACCACCTGAGCGCCGAACGCGTACAAGCCCACTTTGCAGGCACCGTGCACGGCCCGGTAGAACGCTACGCGCTGCCCCAACTGGGCGCCCTCAACTTTGTCATGCACAACGCGCTGGGCGGCGGCGTGACTCGCTCGCTGGCTCTGGATGCCCACGGGAAATGCCTAAGTGCGCACCTGCTCACCCTTGTGATTGAATAAAACTTGCAACTTGAACCCGGAGAACCCATGAAAACCACTCACTTCGTTGGCTTGTTGAGCTTTGCGCTTGCATTGACCGCCCCCACGCTGCATGCGCAGACTTACCCCAACAAGCCGATCAAGGCCGTCGTGCCCTTTGCGGCGGGCAGCGCCACTGACCAGATTGGCCGCGCCTTTGCCCAAAAAATGTCTGAATCCCTGGGCCAGCCCATCGTGGTGGAAAACAAGGCCGGTGTGAACGGCATGCTCGGCGCTGACCTGGTGGCTAAATCGGCACCCGATGGCTACACCCTGCTGGTCGGCACCAACAGCACCAATGCGGCACTCAAAAGCCTGATGAAAAAACTGCCTTACGACCAGGACACGGCCTTCGCGCCCATTGCTTACCTCGGCTCAGTGCCGCTGGTCGTGGCCGTCAACAACGACGTGCCCGTTAAAAACCTCAAAGAACTGGTGGCCTTGGCCAAGAGCAAACCCAACCAGCTGACCTACGCCAGCGCCAGCACATCTCAGCGCGTGTCCACCGAAGTGCTCTCCCACATGGCGGGCATCGAGATGACCTATGTGCCCTACAAAAGCGGTCCGGCTGCCATGACGGACCTCATCGGCGGCCAAGTCAACCTCTTCACGGCCGACTTTGCGGTGATGCTGCCCCAGATCAAGGCCGGCAAAATCCGTGGCCTGGCGGTCACATCCACCCAGCGCTCCAAAGCCATTCCCGAATTGCCCACAGTCAATGAGGCACTGGGCTTCAAGGACTATGAGCTGATCGCCTACTTCGCCATGTTTGCGCCTGCAGGCACACCGCCAGACGTGATCGCCAAACTCAACAAAGCCGCCAACGCCGCAGCCAATGACAAGGATGTGCAAGAACGCTTTGCAGCCTTGGGTTTTGAAACCGCCCCGGCCTCGCCAGAGGCCCTGGCGCAGCGCTCAAAGGCGGAAACCGCCAAGTGGGCCAAGGCCATCCGCGACGCAAAAATCGAGGCGGAATAAACGCCGAGGGCGCGAAGCCGCAGCGGCTCACTGCAGCCCATGCGCCCAAGGCACACACCCGCCAGTGAAGACGCTCAGCCCCAAACACCCTTGCTCATGGCGGTTCATTTCCCCGAAGACTTGGCCCACTTGGTCAAGCAAGTCGAGTCCCAGGTGTATGCCGCCCCCCAAGGCGCCATCGCAGCGGCGCGCGAATTGCTCAAGCGGGTTAACAGCGACGAGCACCTGGCCTATGTGTATGAGCAGCTGGGTTTTGCGCACCTGATCCTGGCCGAACACCGCCTGTCTTGCGTGTTCTACGAACAGGCCCAGGCCTTGCAGCCGCGCAATATGTACGTGCTGGCCAATCTGGCGCATGCACTTTACGAGCTGTGCGAACACCCGCGCGCCGTGGACATGGGGCGCGCAGCCCTGCATATCAAGGACGAAGAGGCCTGCCAAAGCCTGCCCCCGCGCAGCTTTAGCAACTTGCAAGCGCCCTATCACGGCCCCCTGAATCTCGTGTCTTTCAGCCTTTACGGCCAGCTGCCTCGCTATTGCGAAATGGCCGTGCTCAATGTGCTGGCCGCACGCGTGCATTTGCCCGATTTTGTCTGCCGTTTTTATCTGGACGACACGGTGCCCCCCGCTCTGGTGCAGCGACTGCGCAGCCTGGGCGCACAGTGCATACCCATGCACGCCCAAGGCCTGCAACTGCCCGCCACGTTTTGGCGTTTTTTAGCCATGGACGATGCACAGGCCGATTGCGTTCTGGTGCGCGATGTGGACGCCCTCATCGATGCCCGTGAAGCGCAGGCCGTGCAGCAATGGCGCCAATCGGGTCAGGCGTTTCACATCATTCGCGACGACTGCTGCCACACCGAACTCATCCTGGCGGGGCTGCTGGGCATCCGCTCAGGCGTGCTGCGCGGCATCGCCCAAAGCATCGATGACTTTGTGAAGGCTCAAGGCGACGCCGCCTGGCGTCGCTACGCCGACCAACTGTTTTTGCGCCAGCACGTCTGGCCCGCCGTGCGCGACCACCATCTGGCCCACGATCGGATCTATGGCTTCGGTGATCGCTTGCAGCATCTGACCCCAATCGCCCACCCGAGCGAACGCCCCCTCAATGCCTTCATCGGCGCCAACCACGCCACCTGCCGGGTTCAGTGCGAACTGGAACAAGCTTTAGCCCCCGGAGAATGCCTGTACCTGACCCTGAGTGACGCCACCGGCGCCCTGGTTTGCCGCTACCCCATGCATCGCCTGAGTGCGCCCACTCCACAGCCAGACCACCGATCAGCCTGGGACATACACCTGCCCCGTATCTATGCAGAACCCCTGCAAAGCGGCCGTTGGACACAGAACTTTTCAGTCATGTCCGAGGGGCTGTACAGCGTGGGCGCGGGCAGCATTGAGGCGCAGGTGCTGGGGATGGGGCTTGATGCATGCATCAGCAACAGCTCCAGATCACTTCATCCGATACCATGAGTTTTGATTTTTGACACCGAAGGCTCTTCTACTTGCTAAGGTTTTGTAGGAGCTTGCCCTGCAAGCGAAAAGCCCGTGGCCCACAAGCGTCATATCGCCAGTAGGGCTGGCTCCTACCATGTGCAGCTTTTTGATCACAGAACAGATGAGCGCGGCCTCACGCCTGGGCGATAACTTCTACCAACGGATACCGCTCCCCCATCAACCCCTCCACCCCAAACTCTTGCAGCAGCGCCAGCAGGCGCTCGCCGGATGCGCGTTTTTTCTGGCCGGTGTACTTGGCCAGTATCAGCTCATTTTTCATGCTGTGCTCCCAGCCCACCAGCTCGGTCACCGTGACCTGGTAGCCCTGTGACTCCAGATATAGGCAGCGCAGCACATTGGTCAGTTGGCTGCCTACTTCGCGGGTGTGCAGGGGGTGACGCCACAGCTCGGCCAAAGGCGTGCGCTGCAAATTCAGCGCCTTGTTTTGGTTGAGCGCTCGGGCCAGTTCGGCCTGACAACAGGGCACCAGCACCATGAAGCGGGCTTTCTTTTGCAGGCCAAAAGCGATGGCGTCGTCGGTGGCCGTGTCGCAGGCGTGCAAGGCCGTGACCACGTCGATCTGATCAGGCAGTTCATCGCTTTGCGTGGATTCGGCCACGCTCACGTTCAGAAAACGCATGCGCTCAAAACCCAGCCGCTGGGCCAAAGCCTTGGACGACTCCACCAGCTCGCTGCGGGTTTCGATGCCGTAAATCGTGCCTTGACCCAGCGCCTTGAAAAACAGGTCGTAAATGATGAAGCCCAGATACGACTTGCCTGCGCCGTGGTCGGCCAGCGTGGGGCCGCTGTCGCTGGCTGGCAACTCCAAAAGCAGCTTTTCGATGAACTGGAACAGGTGGTAGACCTGCTTGAGCTTGCGACGCGAGTCCTGGTTGAGCTTGCCTTCGCGGGTCAGGATGTGGAGTTGTTTGAGCAGCTCCACCGATTGGCCGGGGCGCACTTCGGGCGGCAAGGCCTGGCTGTCAACGGCGGGGGTTTTTTTCTTCATGGCGTGGGTCCCACATCCAGTTTTGTCCAGCCATCCAAGCCCAGCTTTTCCATCGTCGCCATATTGGTCTCGTAAATCATTTCGGCTTCAGGAAAAGCTTCCACCGCCCGGTCAATGCTGGCTTCTCGGATCAGGTGCAGCGTCGGGTAAGGCGAGCGGTTGGTGAAGTTGGTGATGTCATCGGGCTCGGTGTCCGCAAACTGAAAGTCGGGGTGAAAGCTTGCGATCTGGAATTCGCCTTCCAGGTCGAGCTCCTGCAACACGCCATCGGCCTCGTCCAGAAAGTCGTTGAAATCCAAAAAATCGCGCAGCATGTGCGGCACGATCAGCAACACGGTCTCGCGCTCCTCGGCAGGCATGGCGGCCAGGGCCTGCAATTGCTCAATCAACTCATCGCGCAGGCCCTCCAGGCCCTTGGCTTCGCTGACGGCGTAATGGATTTGGCCCTTCACATGCGGGGCTTTGGCAAAGGGGCACAGGTTGAGGCCAATCACGGCGCGCTCCAGCCAGCGCACGGTGTCTTTGATAGGGATGTCGTTGGAGGTGTCGGTCATGTCCGGATTGTGCCCGTGACTGAACGACATCCGCCATCCTGACGCCACAGTTATCCCTACGCCAGCACAGCCCCCTCCCCCACACAATGCCCACCACCGAGAGCACGCGCTCGCACAAACTACTACGTACACCACGTCCAAAAACCAGCCATTGCCTCAATACATGTCAAACGTGAGTACCACCAATCAGGGCCCTAGCACCCTGTACAAGTGCCGCATTTCCGCCTATGAGTCTGACCAAGAACCCTTCGTCTGAGCTCACTAAAAATTTCAATTTTTTTCAATAGAATGATTTTTAGTTGGCGGATTCAAGTACGAGGTGCAACACGGTTTAACGAGGCGTGAAACACCTCGTGGGGTGTCTTGAATCCCAGCCGCTTTCTGGGGCGGTGATTCAATCTGTTTTCAATCATAGTCAACTCCTCATCGGTGACAGTTTCCATGCGCCGCTTCTTGGGAATGTATTGGCGCAGCAAACCATTGAAGTTCTCGTTGCTGCCGCGCTGCCAACTGCAATACGGATCGGCAAAGTAGGTCTGGATGCCAAGGGTCTGATCGATGGCCTGGTGATCCGCAAACTCCTTGCCGTTGTCCACCGTCAAAGTCTTCACCCGTGAGATCAGGGGCTTGAGTTTGGCTTCAATGGCCCGACCCACCAAATCAGCAGACTTGTTGGGCACTTTGGCCAGCACAGCAAAGCCACTCTTGCGTTCTACCAGTGTCACGATGGCTTGTTTGTGAGCCGCGCCAATGACGGTATCTCCCTCCCACTGCCCAACTTGCCTCCGCTCTTCA
>NZ_CXOO01000032.1 GCF_001269385.1 Limnohabitans sp. DM1
GCAAGAGTGGCTTTGCGGTGCTGGCCAAAGTGCCCAACAAGTCTGCTGATTTGGTGGGTCGGGCCATTGAAGCCAAACTCAAGCCCCTGATCTCACGGGTGAAGACTTTGACGGTGGACAACGGCAAGGAGTTTGCGGATCACCAGGCCATCGATCAGACCCTTGGCATCCAGACCTACTTTGCCGATCCGTATTGCAGTTGGCAGCGCGGCAGCAACGAGAACTTCAATGGTTTGCTGCGCCAATACATTCCCAAGAAGCGGCGCATGGAAACTGTCACCGATGAGGAGTTGACTATGATTGAAAACAGATTGAATCACCGCCCCAGAAAGCGGCTGGGATTCAAGACACCCCACGAGGTGTTTCACGCCTCGTTAAACCGTGTTGCACCTCGTACTTGAATCCGCCATACAAATCAGGAAAGACATTGGTACAACTTGGAGCGTGATACGCCCAGCAATTTAGCCGCTGCAAACTTATTGCCCCCGGTGGATTGCAAGGCCGCCGCCACGGCCATGCGCTCCAACGCCTGGACCTGCTGAGACAAAGGCGCCAGCAGCTGTTGCGTCCCGGCGTCCTGATTTGGCGTCACCAACGCCGGACTGTGCGCAGGTGCGATCTGACTCAGCCCCGATTCGCGCAGCACCCCTTCCACCTCGGGGGCATCGAGCACGCCGGTGTCGTTGCGCAGCAGCAGCTGCTCAATCACATTGCGCAGTTCACGCACATTGCCGCGCCAGTGCTGGGCGGACAGCAAGGCCATGGCTTGCGCACTGAATTCGGGTTGCGGCAAATCACTGCGCAGCGACAACTCTTCGGCCAGCACCTCGACCAAGGCAGGGATATCGCTGGCCCGATCACGCAAGGGCGGCACCCGCAAAGGCAGCACATTCAGTCGGTAATAAAGGTCTTCGCGAAAGCGCCCTTCATGCACCAGCCTGGCCAGGTCACGCGATGTGGCGGCGATCACCCGTGCATCAAAGGGCAGCAAGCGGTTGGAGCCCAGCGGCTCGATCTCGCCTTCCTGCAAGGCGCGCAGCAGTTTGGCTTGAAGGCCCAGCGGCATGTCACCAATTTCGTCCAGAAACAAGGTACCCCCATCGGCCAGTCTGAACTTGCCCTCGCGTCCTTTGCGGTCTGCGCCCGTGTAGGCGCCCGGTGCCACGCCAAAAAATTCCGCTTCCAGCAAAGTCTCCGGCACGGCGGCAATGTTCACGCTGATCAGCGGCCCTTTAGCACGCGGCGACGAGGCATGGACGGCGTGGGCCAGCAACTCCTTGCCGGTGCCTGTTTCACCCAAGAGCAGCACCGGGCTGCTGGACTGGGCCGCCCTGCGCGCCTGGCGCTTGAGGTCGACCACTAACGCACTGACCCCGATGAAACTGGCGAAACTGTGACGTGCCTGACGAGACCCGGTGCCTGCACGCCGCTGCACCGCCAGGGCATCACGGGCCTCATCCAGTTCACGCTGCAACAAGGAAAACTTGGCCAGAAAGGGTTGCAAATTGGACTGGGGCTGATCAAACAACACCACGCCCAGGGCGCCAATCACCTGCCCGGCCTCGTCACGCAAGGGGAAACGACTCACCACAAAGGTCCCCGCCTTGTTGGTCAACAGGTCAATCAGGATGGGCTTGCCGGTCTCCAGCACCTTTTCCATTTGGGTGTTTTGCACCACTGCAGACACAGGCTGCCCCACAAATTCCTGCTCACTGGCAAAACCCAAAGCGGGTAAAAAACGGCGGTACTGGTCATTGATCCACGCCACGCATCCTGTGCGGTCGACCAGGAGCATGCCCTCACTGGCATGGGCAAACACATCAAAAAGTGATTTGGCGGCCAAGGTCAAAATGCTTGGTGCATCTTTGGGCAAATTCCCCACTGGGCTCTCCGTCGGTTCTGTCTTGATGGCCCCAAGCATATAGATTCGGCCCGATGAAGTCTGAGCCGTGTGTTGCCCGTTGGGAGGATTTTGTGGGAGCTTGCCAGCCAAGCAAAAAGCCTGTGGTCCACAAGCATCTGATCGCCAGCAGGGCTAGCTCCCACAAGGTGCAAGATTGAAGTCACCCTGCAGACTTCAAAGGGCCGGATCAATACCAAGGCAGCCGCTTGTGACACCACCGAAATGCGCCTGACATGCCCAACGTGACCACGCCCGTCGCAAGCGATCAGGAAATCAGTTGTTTTGCTGGTGGCTGACGCGGGGACGACTCACGTCGTAACCAAACCATTTTTCTGAAATCTTGCGAAATGACCCATCCTTGAGCATGGCCTGAATCGCCGCAGAAATACGGCCTTGCAATTCGCGGTTGCCCTTGCGCACCGCCAGACCGGCCGCCATAGGCGCGGCAAATGGTGCGGCCAAGCGCAAAGGCAGGCGATCGCGCTCGATGAAGTAGTCGGCAATCAGGCTCTCTTCCAACACCGCATCGAGCTTTTTGCGGGCCAGATCGGCCAAGGCGTCTTCAATGCGGGGATAGGCCACCACAGCCTTGCCAATGGCCTGGCGGGACTGCTCCTCTACACCGGTATTGGCCAAGACACCCAGTTTCTTGCCCACCAGATCGTCCAGGCTCAAGAAGTCGCGTTCATCGTCTTCTTGCTGAATGCACACGAGCTGGATGGACGCATACGAAGGCCTGACCACATCGAACTCGCGCCGGTTTTCCGGCGTGGCCAACAGCTGATGCCCGATCCACGCGATTTGGCCCGACTGGATTTTTTTCTTCAAAGAGGCCATGCCGTCGGCTTCGGCCACAAACGCCACGCCCATGATTTCGCACAGCCGCGCCATCACATCCAGATCGAAACCTTTGTGCACGCCATCCTTGTCCTTGAAACTGAAGGGCGGGTAGTGGTTGAGAAAACCGATTTTCAAAGCGTCAATGGTTTGTGCCTGACCCCAGGCTGGCACAGTTAAAGCACCGAACCCTGCCAAGGCATGGATCAGCCAGTCACGGCGTGTGGAATGCTTATCGGGCATGGCGTTCACTTCATCAATCATGAAACGCCCCCTCAAAGCAGTGGCGTAACTCATGCCCCAGATAGTTGTAGCCTGTGGACATGGGCGTCACGATGGTGCACTCCTGACGGCGCACATTCCAGAATGCACAAGCCATGGGGCGCGAGGTCGGCGTGATCGGCACCCCTGTGATGCGTGAGCAATATTCAAAACCATCATGACGAGGTAAATATTTGACCTTTGGCTCTGCAATCGTGCGTTTCGCTGCGGGCATGGGTGAAAACCTGACCTGATCAACCTTTGGTGGCGTCAAAGTGACCGTTTCACAACCCAACAGGAAAACGGCCACCCCTACCGAAAAAAACCAGCGTTTGTACACCCCGAACCGCGACCGCCAATGGCATGTTTGAGAGCCCATCACTTGCCCTCCATGCACAGTAAGAGCAAGTGCCCCAATTGCGAATGCGTCGTGGATGGACGCGTGACCAGCGTACAGCGCGAAGTGGCAATTTGCCAGTAAACACAGCCTTCCGGCCTGCTTGCAAATCCATCTTTGGTTGGAGCCTGTTGGCAATATGTTTCCGCCTGGGTGTGAACGATCCAGCTGACCGTGGGCAAGTTGATCATGCGCTTGCTCGGATCGGGTGCGTTGAACAATCTGAAATCGAGCAATGGATCAGCATGCGTCGGCAAGCTCAACAGTGAGGACAAACACAAGACCGCCACGCAAAAACATCTTCTCCACGAAATTGCATCCGCAGTGGGTGAAATCGAACGCCATGGGTTGAGTGTCGACGTCATATCTCAATTGCCTATCGGGGGGTTCATGAAATCTGTGATCGCCCATCAGCTTCACAGCAAGCACACATCTTAATGAATAAAAAAATAATTTTCATTTTCTAAAAATATAAAAACAAATAAATTAAAAAATTTAACCCATCTTTTCATTTCAAGTACTGGCTTTTGAAGATTTCAAAGTTCCACGCGTGCAGCATCAATCTTGGGCAGCATCAAATGGACAAGCGCCCACTGACCGGGTGGTTTATCGACATCAAATTGAATTCGTCCATGGTGTTTACCCACCACCGTCCGAACGAAATCCATGCCCAAACCAAAGCCTTGTTGGGCGACATTCTCAACTTCTTGCCCGCGATCTGCGACCCGATTTCGGATACGACAGTGAACCCACGAAACGCCATGGATGCTGTTGTCGACCTCATCGTGTGCCAACTTGATTTCGAGCGTACTGCCCGGCGCACCATACCGAACGGCGTTGACGAGCAAGTTGACCAACATGCGCGTGAACAAACGCTGATCCACCAATATGAATTGGGGCGCATGATCAAACTCCTGCTCTATCTGGATTCGTCGGTTTGCAGCCAAATCCTTGATCTGAAAAATAGCCTCATCCATCAAGTCGTCAATCAATACTTCACTGAGTTTGTACTTGGGCGCCTGGGCTTTGATGGACAAAATGAAGTCATCCATCATGTTCAGCAACTGCTCAGCATGACGACGTTTTTTGAAAGCACTGCTTTCAGGATCGTCAAATGCCACAGGATCTTGCCGACATAGGGACAAAATTGAAGCAATGGGCGTACGCATGTCATGCGACAACAATTGCAAAGTCCGATCACGCTGGTTTTGGAAATGACGTATTTCGGTGATGTCCACCAGGGACAGAATCCACAGGTACTTCTCGTCAGATTGAGAGACGCGAATGACATTAAAAATATGGTAGTGCAAACTGGCCTGGTTATCCAAAGCGCTGACGTAATGGTCCTTGCCTACCAATGATTGCAAACCATCTGCCGATGACAAGCCCAAATAGGCCAAAAAAGGCCCCACATTGGCTGAGACCCTGATCAATCCGGCAGGCACAAGGCTGGCCATTTTGGGATTGGCATTGAGAATGTCCTCGTTTTCATCCACTGAAAGCATGGCATTGGGCGCATCTTTGACGATAGTTGCCAAAAACTGCACGCGCTCATTCATCATCCCCAAAGCGCGATCCAGCAAACGTGAGTACTGCAAGACGGTGTCGCTGGTGAAATGTTGAAGCCGCAAGCCTTTGGTCAGGCTCCTGCGCTGCCTCCTGAACTGCTCCAGCAAAGCCGCTCTTTCGCCCATGAAGCTGACAATCATCTCCATGCGGCGCCAGGCCCATGCGGGTTTGACCAACGCAATAGCGACGAGACAGGGTCCTGGGTCAAACCAAACACTCCATGTCACGAGCATCAAAAAACTCACCGCCAGTGCGCAAAAGATCACAAAAAGAGTGACCAACAATTCCGCCAGCGGACTGAGGACCAAAAGCGCGATCAAGACTGACAAGAGTGCCCAAATACTCAAAGCGATGTGGGTCGGCAAACTGACATAAGAAATCAAATCTCCTCGCAACACGTCGTTGAGTACATTGGCATGCAACTCGACGCCCGGCATTCCTGAGGCTTGGCGACCGGCATAAATGGTCGGGTAGTGATCTCCCAAGCTCGGTGCGGTAGAGCCAATCAAGACATATTTATCTTTGAGAACATGCACCGGAAAATGCTCAGAGAGCACATCAGCCAAGGAGACTGTCGGAAAACCTATCGCTGGGTTGACCATATTGAAGCGGCGATAACTGGCCTGTTCACTGCCCCCCTGAGGAGAAAGCCCGGACATGACCAAGGCCAGGTGCGGTGTCATCGCCTCGGTCAAATGAATGCCACGCAAAAAACCATCGGACTCAAAAGCAATATTGATATGCCCAAGACCCGTTGCCGCACTGGCCAACACATCCCTGGGTTTTTTGATGGTGTAACCCATGTCATCCAAAGGGGTCTCCACCGCCAAAAAAGTGCGGTGCCTCTTCATTTGCTCGGCCAAATCCACATCGGAACGGGTAGCATCATGAAACAAAATATCAAAGCCTATGGCTTTGGGGCGGTTATCGGTATCCGCCAGTTTTTTCAGCAAGTTGACATAGACAGAGCGGGAAACAGGCCAAGCACCCAGGCGATCCAGTGAGAAATCATCAATGGCGATGATCACAATATCACTCGAGGGCTCCGGTGCCCGTAAACGATGCAAGCGATCGTAGATCACATTGCCAAAAGACGTACCCCATTGCCACCAAAGACTACAGGCCAACAACACCAAGGCTGCAATCGAAAAAACTATCCATTCACCGTAAAAACGTTTTTCATCCGCTGAGAGCTCACGCTTGAAGATGCGTCCGTACAAAGACCTGAACAAGACATGCATCAATCGTTTCCAGGAAGAGCAATCAACTGAAACTGCCCGCTCATTTTGGAATTCAGGGATTCAGTCACAACGTACTCGACACGCCATTTATAGACGCCCGGTTGCACACCTCGGAACACGGCTTGATCATTGACACTGACATCTATAGGTGCGTTCAGCAACACCTTACTCCCTCCATCAGCGTCAAGGTGCTCTAAGTACAAAAAAGGTTTACCCAATCCGGATAAGTCAAATTGCACATTGCAGCGCCAATTTTTGCCACGGTTATACCCTCGGCAAATGGCTATATCTGCGGTCGAGCCGTACAAACCAGTTTCAGAAATGGCCGCCACTTGATAAAAAACAGCCTTGTTGCCCAGATCGGCAACAACCACTTCGGGCTTGAGCAATTTGATCTCGTTTTGAGCCAGTGAAAAACCAGCATCCTGGGCTTTGATCAGGGAGAGTTTGTGGGTTTTAGGATCGACATCAAACTCAAGCAACACATCCTGCACAGCCAGCGCACTCGGCACCAATTCGGTTTTTTTGAATGCGGGTGCTCTGGGTAGATTCTCAAGGGGCAGGGATTTTCCAGTCGACAAAACAGGCACACCCTGATTGGCCGAGGCCCGTTTTTCACCCAGTTCCTCATGGCCTTTGGCGCCGACCTCGCCTGTGGCGACTTCCACTTGGCTTTGTCGGTCAACTGCATCAAACCCAACCCTGAACTGGGTGCCACGAACGCCTGCCACCGAGGTGGGGGTTTTCACTCGAAATGGGGCATCCCCATCCAATCGCTTGCGAGGCACATCCACAGAGATGCGGCCTTCCAGCAGTTCGATTTGAATTTCAGGAGAAGACTCTAGGACATTCACCCGCAAGGTTTTCAACTGAATGACCGCACCAGACAAGAGATTCACCGTGGAAGCATCTTCCAGCGTGATGGCAAATTGGCAGCTCGGAGGAACTTTGAGGACCGCCCCTTCCGACAAAGACATGCCCGCACGGACAGTTACTGGCTCGCTCCCCCCCAACAAGGTCACGCCCGAACAATTGAGCCGACTCACGGTCGCATTGGAGGGCCTGAACTTGATGCGGTCGCGGGGAAGCTTGATCACCTTGCCAACCTGGACTTTGTTGGGATTGCCTAATTGGTTGAGTTTGCTCACCAGCGACAAGCCATCATTGCCATTGATAAATTGTGCCACCAAAGCACTCAAAGTGTCACCCGGCTTGATTGTGTAGTGAATAAAACGTTCATCACTGAGAACCACCTGCGAAAACGCAGGCCCCGGCAGCGACAGCGACAGCAGGCACAATCCGTACGCGAGCAATCCCCATATCGCAGATGCACTCCTTGAACAAATAGTCACTGCTGCTCACTTTCTTGCGACGTGATTTTCATCAAGCGGTAGCCAAATCCATGGACCACCACCAAACGCAAATGTTGGGCCCCTGCTCCAATACCCAGCTTTCGACGGACCCAAGAGATATGTACATCCAGTGTACGAGACAAAGTGTCCTCCTCGCGTCCCCAAACCTCTTGCATGATTCGGTGGCGAGAAATGGGGCGGTCGATGTTTTGAAACATCAAACGGGCCAACTCGTATTCCTTCTCTGTCAAGTTGACACAATTGCCATAAACCGTAACCGTGCGCTGACTTCTTTCAAAAATATAGCCCTCAACAAACTCACCATCGACCTCAAGTGCTTGTTTTGGCAAAAATCGCCGCTGCAAAGCGCTTACTCTGGCCATGAACTCAAAGGGGCGGATCGGTTTGGTGCAATAGTCATCGGCCCCCGTGTTCAGGGCGATGACTATCTGCTGCTCAGCATTGTTGCTGGTCAGAAAAATCACGGGGATATCGAGCTTCATGTTATTGCGCACATGCTTCAATACTTCCAACCCATCAGGACCAGGCACATTCCAATCCAGCACGAGCAAATCGAAGGTGTCCTTCAACAATGCACGCATGATTTGATGCCCGTCTGGAAAGTGCATCACGGAATGCCCTGCGTTGGACAACAAGGTCTGAACGTCAGCCGCCAAGGTTTGTTCATCTTCAAGTAACGCAACGTGCATTGAATCTTCCATTTTTAGTTAAATTTTATACATCAAAAACGTCAAATACGTTTCAAATAAGTACATCAATAAAAAAACCCAAAAAAATTAGCTGACATTGTATTGTTTATACCAGCCTACCTGAGCGCCCCCCCCTTGACACATGAACCCTGTCACTCGCTCATCTTCACACCCCAGATGCGGCGTGCACAATGCCCACTTTCATCCAGCCTGAGGGCATGCGCCTACCATGGTGCGCAATCAATAATTCACAGCTCTTTTAACTCTTTCTTTCTATTTTTGATGCATCCCCTTTCAATATTCAAGGTTTTGAGCCTCATCCCGCCGATGACGCAGCTCAACACGCCCTACCCGTCCACGGCCTACTTGACGGGTTTTTTGCGTTCGCGGGGTTTGGATGCAGTGCAAGAAGATTTGGCTTTGGCCACCGTACTGGCCTTGCTGAACAAACAAGGCTTGACCGATTTGCGCGACGCGGCGCTGGCCTTGCCCGTCGAAGAGCGCTCGGGCCCGGTGAATTTTTTCCTCGACCATTTCAACGATTACGCCGTCAGCATTGACCCCGTGATCGCCTTTTTGCAAGGCCGCGACAGCACCCTGAGCCACCGCATTGCAGGCCGGGGCTTTTTGCCCGAAGGCCCGCGTTTTGCGGCACTCGACGCTTATGAGGACGACGGCACGGGCGACCCGATTGGCTGGGCTTTTGGCGCTTTGGGCCAGACTGACCGCGCCCGGCATCTGGCCACGCTGTACCTGAACGATTTGGCCGATGTGCTGCGCGATGCCGTGGACGAAGGCTTTGAATTTGTGCGCTATGCCGAGCGCCTGGCCGCGAGTCAGCCCAGCTTTGATGCGCTGGCCGAAGCCCTGGCCGAGCCACCCAATTTGATCGACAGCACGTTGGAGCGCTTGGCCTTGCAAGCCATCGAGCGCCACCAGCCCACGCTGGTGCTGCTGTCGGTGCCCTTTCCCGGCTCGGTCTATGGGGCGTTTCGCATCGCCCAATGCATCAAGCGCTCGCACCCGCACATCCGCATTGGCTTGGGCGGCGGCTTTGTGAACACCGAGCTGCGTGAAATGAAAGACGCCCGCGTGTTCGACCATGTGGATTTCGTGACGCTGGACGGCGGCGAGCGCCCGTTGCTGAGCTTGATCGAGCACCTGCAAGGCCAGCGCAGCTTGCAACGACTGCAGCGCACCTTCATCAAGAACGACGCAGGCCAAGTGCAGTACATCAATATGCAAGAGCCCGACATCCCGTTTGAAGAGGTGGGCACGGCCACTTGGGACGGCCTGCCGCTGCACAAATACCTGTCGCTGCTGGACATGCTCAACCCCATGAACCGGCTGTGGAGCGATGGGCGCTGGAACAAGCTCACGGTGGCGCACGGCTGCTACTGGAAGAAATGCAGCTTTTGCGACGTGAGCCTGGACTACATCAGCCGCTACGAAACCGCGCAGGCCAGCACGCTGGTGGACCGCATCGAGCAGATCGTCGCCGAGACGGGCCAGACCGGCTTTCACTTTGTGGACGAAGCCGCACCACCCAAAGCCCTCAAGGCCCTGGCCGAAGAGCTGCTGCGCCGGGGCGTGCAAATTTCCTGGTGGGGCAACATCCGCTTTGAGAAAACCTTCACGCCCGAGCTGTGTGATTTGCTGGCGCAAAGCGGCTGCATCGCCATGTCCGGCGGACTCGAAGTCGCGTCGGACCGCTTGCTTCAGTTGATGAAAAAAGGCGTCTCGGTCGAGCAGGTGGCGCAGGTCACCAAAGGCTTTGCCGACGCGGGCGTGCTGGTGCACGCCTACTTGATGTACGGCTTTCCGACGCAGACCGTGCAGGACACGGTGGACGCGCTCGAATACGTGCGCCAGCTGTTTGAAAACGGCTGCATCCACAGCGGCTTTTTCCACCGCTTTGTCTGCACCGTGCACTCGCCTGTGGGCCTGAATCCCGAGGCTTACGGCGTGACACTGCTGCCCCTGCCCGAGGGCACATTTGCCAAAAACGACGTGGGCTTTGTCGACCCGACGCCCATGCCTCCCGGCGTGGACCATGACCTGCTGGGCCAAGGCCTGAAAAAAGCCATCTACAACTTCATGCACGGCGTGGGCGTGGACAACGATGTGCGCCAATGGTTTGCGCTGCCCAAGGGGCAGTGCCCCAAAACCACCGTGCCACGACACAAGATTGCACGGGCGCTGGGGTGAACCGCCTGCTCAAAAAACAAGCAGCCGCCGCCAAACCAATAGGCATGCGCCTCTCAGGGCTTGTTCATGGGCTTATCCACAGCTTGGCGCACAGTTGACGGGGGTAAACCCCAGCTGGCTGCGGCACCCCCTGAAAACCTCAGCGGCTGGCCGCCATCAAGGCCGCAAAGCCCACAAACACACCACCCGTGACGCGGTTGAAGTTTTTCAGCACATGGGCTTGCTGCAAAAAGTGCGACAGCTTGTGACCGCTCAGGGCGTAAATCAGGTACCAGCTGACCTCGATGACGGTGAAGGTGATCAACAACACCGCAAACTGCAGGCCCGCAGGCCGATCGGCCTGGATGAACTGAGGGAAAAACGCCGCCGCAAACACAATGGCCTTGGGGTTGCTGGCCGCCACCGCCAGCCCCTGTCGGTAATAAGAGCCAGCGCTGCGCTGTGGCGTCTCGGGCAAAGCAGCATGGGCTGGCGCATCGCCCTTGGGCACCCCGGCACGCCACAGGTTGTAGCCCAGATAGGCCAGATAAGCCGCACCCAGATAACGCAGCGCATCAAAAACCGCAGGAAAGCTGTGCAGCAAAGCCCCCACCCCAGCCGCTGAAATGCTGACCATGCCGATCAGGGCCGTCATGCAGCCCGCCATGGTCAAGATGGCCGGGCGCAGGCCAAAACGCGCGCCATGGCTCATGACCAAAAGCATGTTGGGACCCGGCGTGGCAGACACCACAAAGGTCATGAGCACAAAAATCCACCACGTTTGCAAACCCATTGAGCGCCTTGAAAAGAACCGTTGAAAAAAGGAACCCGATTGTGCCTTGCCCATCTCAGGGTCCCGCAAGGGCTGTGCACAAACTGAACGAAAAGCCTGCGATGCATTTAATGTAGTATTTGGTATACAAATCAATACCATGCAACACACAACGCCCGGCGCTACAGACGCAACGCCCCAACCCACAGGCTTCAGTTTTTGGCGTCCCTGGTGGCGTCAACCAATGGACAACGAACGCGAATGGCTGTTCTTTTCGTTCCTGCTGATCCTGATCGTCGGCTATGCCGCTTTTGCCCTGGTGTCCTGGGGCTTGCAGTTCCATGCCGGATTACTGGCCAACGTGCTGGGCATTTTGGCCATGGCCGTGCTGGGCGGCTTGCGCATGGCAGGCGTGCGGCTCAGCCGCCTGATCACCGCCTTGCAGGTGCTGACACTGACACAGGCCTTTGCCATCACCTGGCTGACCGGGGGCATTTACTCGGCCACCATCAGCTGGCTGGCCCTGGCTCCTTTGCCCGCCATATTGGCCCCCAAGCCGCGTGCACGCGTGGCAGGCCTGGCGGCTGGTTGGTTGCTCATTTTGGGGCTGTATGTGTACGCCCTGCTGGGCGGCGAGATGGCCTTGCAAATCATGCCGCAGGACCTGATCCATTGGCACTTGATGATGGCCGTGGTGATTTTTGGCATGCAAGTGGCCTTGTTGTTTCGTTTGAACCATGTGCGCAACGAGCGCATGCAACGCACCCAACAGCAAAGACGCCAGTTGCGCCAACTGACCAAAAACCTGCAGCACACGCAGCAACAAAAAGACCTGTTCGTGGCTTCGGTCAGCCACGAGTTGCGCACGCCGATGAACGCGATTTTGGGTCTGGCCGACCTGATCCAGCATGACAAAAAACTGGATGCCGAGGTGCGCGCCAAAATAGAGGACATCCAGAAATCGGGCGAGCACCTGCTGACCATCATCAACGACCTGCTCGACCACGCCCAGATGGAGGCCGGTCGGCTTCAGGTCGTGCAAGAGCCCTTCAACCTGCGCGACACCTTGAGCACCGCCTTCCAATTGCTCCAGCGCCGCGCTGAAACCAAACCCCTGAGATACACCCTGCGCGTGGATCCGAACGTGCCGACATGGGTCCAAGGCGACAGCCATCGGCTGACGCAAATTCTGGTCAACTTGCTGGGCAATGCCATCAAGTTCACCACGCAAGGCGAGATCGAGCTGCACTGCAGTGCCCAGGCCATGCCGGACGATGCCCAGGGCCGCGTGCAGGTGCGTTTGGCCGTGCGCGACACGGGCATGGGCATAGCGCCGGATCTTCAGCACCGGGTGTTTCAAAGCTTCTCGCAGGTCGACAACAGCATTGCCCGGCGATTTGGAGGCAATGGATTGGGCTTGTCGATCACCAAGGGCCTGGTCGAAGCCATGGGCGGCACCATCGGCCTGCACAGTGAGCTGGGCGTGGGCACCACCTTCCATGTGCTGCTGCCTTGCCCTTTGAGCCAGCGCCCAGCACACACCCAGCCCGCGCCCGAAGAAGACAGCAGCAGCGACAAAGTGGTGCGCATCCTGATCGCCGACGACAACCCCCTGAACCGCCAAATTGCATCCTTGCAGCTGCGACGACACTTGCCGCAAGCGCAAGTCACCGAGGTGGAAGACGGCCTCAAAGCCTTTGAAGCAGTGCGCGATGGCGAGGGATTCGATGTGATTTTGATGGACCTGCTGATGCCCGAGATGGACGGTCAAACCGCCACCCGCAAAATCCGCACCGAGTTGCCCGAACCCCAACGCTCGACCCCCATCATCGCCCTCACAGCCAATGGCGACAAAGACGAGCTGGCCCGGTGCCTGGAAAGCGGCATGAATGAGAGCATGCTCAAACCCTTCAACCGCAGTTTGCTGGTCAAGCGGGTGCTGTCTTATGTGGCGTGACACCCTGCTCAGCCCGGTTGGGGCCACTGGGCGCCGCAAGGCTGGCCGCCTGTGGTGCCTGTGTGGGCTGTTGACCCTAGCCCTGGCCCTGGCCCAGACCGCTTGGGGCAATGGCTCAGATTTGCCCCACATGTGCAGCGTGGACACCACACAGGAGCCGCGCAGTCCGTCAGGCAAACCGGCCGAGCCCGCTGACTGCTACGAGTTTGGCGCTTCGGTGGGCGAGCTGGGCTGGAACTGGCGCAAAAAACTGCCCAGCCATGTGCGCTGGGTCATGCGCAAAGACGCGCCCACCTTGTGCGGGCAAGCACAAACAGAATTCGGTCAAAAAGTGGACAGCCCCGTGCCCGGCGGCTGTGTGTTCCTGGCCCCGGCGGCCTGCACCATCGTGACCGCAGGCCCCATCTCACCCGCATCGGTTGGCAACGCCGTGCGCGACTGCGTGCCCTGACTCAGCGGCTGCGCGATTCACCAGGGAATGCTTTGACCCTGGTGGTCCACAAACTGCGCGCGCCCTGTGGGCTGCAGGGCGTCGAGCACCGCCAGCAAACGCTGCGCCGAATCTTCAGGGCGCATGGCATCACTGCCCACAAAGGGCTGGCTGAGCGCCGACTGCACCGTGCCCGGCTGCAAGGCGGCCACCACCGCCAGCGGCCTGCGGCGGGACAACTCAATCGTTGCCGTTTGCAGCAGCATGTTCAGCGCCGCCTTGGCCGCACGGTAGCCATACCAGCCGCCTTTGCGGTTGTCTTCGATGCTGCCCACCCGGGCCGACAACTTGCCCCAAATGACGCGCTGACCCGATGCCAGCAGAGGCACAAAATGTTTGAGCAACAGGCCCGGCCCCACGGCGTTGAGGTGCAGCGCCGCCAGCAAATGCGCCGCGTCCAGTTCGTCCAGCCGTTTTTCAGGACCGCGCCCGTTCACCGTGAGTGCGCCCGTGGCGTCCAGCACCAAATGGAACGGCCCCTGAGCAGCCAGCACCTGCGCACAGTGGGCAATGCTGGCTTCGTTCAATAAATCCAGCCCCGGCGCGCTTTGGCGTGACACCCCCAGCGCCAAGGCGCAGCGAGGATCGTTTTGCAGCTGTTGGAGCAAGGCGCTGCCGATGGCACCACTCGCGCCCATCACCAAGGCGCGGTAGCCCTCGGGCAACGAATGCATCATGCCCGGGCCTTGCTCGGGTTAGCACCTGGTGGCTTGAGGTCGTAGGCACAGCGAAAGCCGAGGTAGACCACATAAACGTGAGCGGGTTTGAAGGCCTGAACGTCGGCCTTCATGTTGAACGCACCGTACCACCACGATCCCCCCACGGTGCGCCTTTGGCCGCCCTGCTCATCGGTGGTCCACTCCCACACGTTAGCCCCCATGTCATACAAGCCGTTCACGCCTTGGCGCGTCGCGCCCGCAGGTGCTGCGCGTGGCCAGGGGTCTGGGTCGCTGGTGTTCGCGCCTTGCGGGCTGTCACCCGTGCTCCAGGGATAAGTTTTGCCCTTCACCCAAGGCGCAGGGGGGTTGTCGCGCAACTCGGTGAACCCCGCCTTTTGCCATTCCGCGCCGGTGGGCAATCGCCCCCCTGCCCATCGGCAGTAAGCCTGGGCCTCGGCAAAATCCAGGTGCACAGCAGGCAAATCAGCAGGAGCTGGAACGCCGTCCGGCTGGCGCCAAGACCAGCCGGGGCGGCGTACCCATCCGCCCACATACTCAAAACCACCGCCCTCTTTTTCGGCACGGGTCACGGTGCCCGTGGCGCGCACGTAGCGCTCAAACTGGCCGATGGTGACTTCGGTACGGTCAATGGCCCAGTCGCCGAACGCCACCTTGTCGGCAAGCTTTTCGGCCATGGGCTTGCCAGTTTGGGCCTGCGCAACGGGCCCACTGAGCAAGGCCACCCAGCCCAGACCAACCGGCACCAAGGCCGAAACAGATCGCAGCTTCATCACACCATCTCCTCACCCGCCCAGCGCCGCACCCACTTTTGCAGGCGCGGGCGCAGCGGCAAAAACAAACGGTAAGCCCCCTCAAATACCCAAGACATGGGCGGCCAGGCCGACAACCATCCCAGCCAACGCCAGCCCGGAAAAAGCCGCCACATCTGCGAAAACGCCGCCGCACCGCTGAACAAGCGCCCCTCGCGGTCGCGCACATGGAAACGCGCCATGGCCTGCGCACAGCTGAGCGAGCCCAACTCGGCCCCTGTGCTCACATCCACCCAGTCCACACTCGCCGCCTGGGGCAAGCGGCGGTAGATCGCAATTTCGCGTCGGCACATGGGACAAGAGCCATCGAAGTAAACCGTCAAGCGGTGCAGTGTGCTCATGCAGCCAAGTCCCCACGGGCCAACAAGCGGCCCTGCCGGTCCACCACAAAGCCCTCACCCAGCCCTGGGTAGGCCCCGGTCAAGCCGGTCATGATGACCTGGTGCGTGACCCACACCTCGGTGCGGCCGGCGGGCAGCGCCTGCAAGCGCTCGCGCAAAGCCTGTTGTTGAGCTGCCGGATCGCCCTGCCCGGCAAAGGTGCTGTTGAGCGCGGGCCAATCCTCGTAAGCGCCAAAAGCCAGCCGCGCCGTGTCTTGGCAGCGGCACCACTGGCTGCTGCGCACCGCGTCGGGCTTGAAGTTTTGTGCTTGCAACCAAGCCCCCAAGGCCCTTGAAGCTTGTCGCCCCTCCTCGCTCAGGTTTCGTTGGGTGCGGCACTGGCCGATCACAAAACCCGGCGGATCGCCCAAGCCCGCTTCGGTGGCGGCGTGGCGGATCAGCAGCACACCGCCGCTTTGCCGCCAAACGGCCAACAACTGCGCCCGTGTCGCGCTCTGTGCGGACTGCGCCCCAGCCAAGACAGGCACGCCGGCCAGCCAAGGCGTGACCACGGTTGCCCCCAAACGGGTCAAGGCCGAGCGGCGCGACACACCAGACGGCGCGCGAGCGGTGGGCGTCATACCGCGCGCCTCAAGACACTTCGCCCGAGGCGATGCGGCGCAACGCCTGCTCGAACACCTCGACCGGCTGGCCACCCGAGATCAAATGCTTGTCGTTGATGATGACCGCAGGCACCGAGCGGATGCCCGCCTGGGTGTAGAACTGCTGGCGCTCGCGCACTTCGGCCGTGTGGGCATCGCTTTGCAGCACCGCACGGGCGCCCGCCACATCCAGCCCGGCAGCGGCCACGCCCGCGAGCAAAACTTCAGCGTCTTCTACGCATTCGGCGCGGCCCTGGTATGACTCCAAAAAGGCTTTTTTGAGTTGGTGCTGCGCCCCAGTACCCTGGCCCTCAGCCCAGTGCAGCAAGCGGTGCGCGTTGAAGGTGTTGTACACCCGGCCGCGCCCACCCGGGTGAAACTCAAAACCCACCTCGGCCCCGCGTGCGGCAATGGTTTGGCGAATTTGCGCCTGCTGCTCGGGCGTGGAGCCATATTTTTCGGTCAGGTGCTCGCCCAGGTCCTGCCCGCCAGGGGGCATGTGCGGGTTCAGCTCAAAGGGCTGAAAGTGCAGGTCGGCCTGCACCACGCCGCCCAGGCGCTCCAGGGCTTTTTCCAGAGCGCCCAGGCCCACGGCGCACCAGGGGCAGGCGATGTCAGAGACGAAATCGATTTTCAAAGCGGTCATGTTCGGCTTTCAGGGCGTCATTCAAAGCGCTTGGGCTGAGGCCCCAGCGCGGGTTTGTCAAAACCATCGCGTCCACCCGACTGGTAATTGGGCAACGGTCATTTGGACAGGATATTGCCGCAAATCACCGACAATCGCAGATCCGGCACCCAATGCCCATGATCCATCGAGCGATAGAGACCCCCCATGAACATCCTTGTCCTGCACGGCATCAACCTGAACATGTTCGGCAAACGCGACCCGGCCCAGTACGGCACGACCACGCTGGACGAGATCAACACCCAACTGAGCGCTCTGGGCCAGACCCTGGGCGCACAAGTCGAGTGCTTTCAGACCAACTTTGAAGGTGAAATGGCCGAGCGCATCCACCGCGCCCACGCCGATAGCGTGCAGGCCGTGGTCATCAACGCAGGGGCCTGGACGCACTACAGCTACGGCATCCGCGACGCGCTGGCCATCCTCAAGTGCCCCATCATCGAGGTGCACATGTCCAACATCCACGCCCGCGAGGCGTTTCGCCACCACTCGGTGATCGCCGACATTGCCAAAGGCCAGATTGCCGGTTTTGGTGTGGACAGCTACCTGCTGGGCCTGCGCGCCGCGGTCTCGGCCATCCAAGGCTGATCGAGGCCGACGTTCAGCTTGATCCGCCAGCGCAAGGGGTCAAGCACCTCGTCTTCATGAACCAACGCAGCCAGTCATCCGTTTGCTGAAAGTGCCTTGAGCAAGGCCGCAGTGAAGGGCCCATCTGCTTCGTACTGCACCCAGTGCCCTGCCCTCTGCACCACCTGCCAGTGGCCCCAATGGCGTGCCATGTGGGGCATGGCAGCAGCCAACTCCGACAAGCGCCCACGGTACAGGGCGTCGTGCTCGCCAAAAATCGCGCTCACCCGTGCGGACAACTGCGGCAAAGTCCGCGCCACGATGTCGGTCGATGACAACCGCCTGCGCGGCATGCGGTCGCGCTGCACATTGGCCGCGTGCAGGTGCAAGGCCAACCCGTCCAAGGCCTCGGGGGCGTGCAGCATGAGGGCCATGAGGTTGTGGCGGTGCACCGCCTCTTGCGCTTCGGGCGTGGCCAAATGCCGCCAGCCTTTGAGCGGGATGCGATCGGGCACCGTCAGGCCCATGCCGGGCGCGCCCACCAGCACCAATTGCTTGGCGTCTTGGGGGTGCGCGGCCAACCACAAGGCCCCGGCCATGCCCCCAAAAGAAAAACCCGCCACGCACACCGGTCCGGCGCACAGCCCAGCGGCTTGCAATTGCTGCAGGCCCGAATGCAAGTGCGGGGGCAAGTCGTCCACATCGGTGCAGCCCTCTGGCAAGTCCGAGTCGCCAAAACCCGGCAAGTCGGGCACCAGCACGCGCCAGCCCGCATCGCGCAGGGGGGCAATGCAGCGCAGCCAATGTGTCCAGCTGCCACTGCCGCCATGCAGCAAGACCAGTGTTGGTGCAGCGACATGCCCCCACGCATGCCAGACCATGCGGGCCGATGCCCAAGAGGTCTCGTGGCGCTCGGCCCTGGCCAAAGCGACGGCGAGATCGGACGGCAAAAAATCAGGCAAAACAGCAATGGACATAAGGCGGGAGGGCGTCAAAAAAAGTAGACGGTGGTTGAACAACAGGGTTGGAGCCAAGCACTCGGCCATGTCAACAAGCTGGCCGCTGACGGCTTCGCCGAATCAGCCGGGCACCTGTGGCTTGGGGTGTTGCAAACGCCAGACCTTCCATGCCGCGGCAGTGGCCACGGCGCTGGTGGCGATGCTGGCCACAAACACGCTTTGCAGGCCCCAGCGCTCACTGAGCAAACCGCCCAGCAAAGCCCCGATCACCCCCGGAAAGCCATAGGCCACCACGGTGTACAGCGCCTGCCCGCGTCCGCGCAAGCGGCCCGGAAAATGGTGCGAAACCATGGCGATGCAGACCGTGTGGTGTGTGGCAAAGGTGATGGCATGCAGCGTTTGCGCCAAAAGCAAAATCCACAGCACGTCGGCCCAGGCGGCCGTCATGCCCATGCGCAGCAGCATCACCGCCGAGCAGGCGACCAGCCAGCCGGTCAAGGGCACGCGCGGCAGCCAACGCGACTGGGTGAAAAACCAGACCACTTCCACCGCCACCGACAGCGCCCACAGCACGCCGATCATGGTTTTGCTGTAACCCAAAGAATCCAGGTAAAGCGAGAAGAAAACGTAGATGCCAATGTGCGAAAGCACATGGAAAAACGTGGACGCAAAAAACCACTGCACCGGTTTTTGCCGCAGCACGGGCATGACCGACACATGCTCGCGCACCTGGTGCGCCGCCTCCTTGATGTCGGGCATCCACCACACGCTCAGCAGCACGGCAGCCAGGCTGAACACCGTCCAGCCCGGGAAATGCTTCATGCCAAAGGCTTCGAACCAGGCCCCGGCCACAAACACCGTGACCAGAAAACCCATGGACCCCCACAGCCGCACCCGGCCATAACGCTTGGTGTCAAATGCGCCGTTTTGGCTGACCAGGTGCGCCATGGCCGCTTCGCTCATGGGCATCATGGCGCTGGTGTGGGTGAACATCAGCAGCAACACCAGGCCCAAACCCACAGGGCCCCAGTCCCAAAACAGCAGGCAAGCCGTGGCAAATGCCACCCCCGCCCCGATGCGCAGCAGCTTGACCCGCTCACCCGTGCGGTCGCTGATGGCCCCCCAGGCATAAGGTGAAAACAAACGCGTGGTGGCCTGCACGGCCGTGAGCATGCTGATGGTGAGCAGACTCAGGCCCATGTCCTGCAGCCACAGCGGCAGGTAGGGGTTGAAAAATCCGATGTGCGCGAAGTAACTGGCCGACAACGCGGCAAAAGGCATGAGCTGACGGCGTGGCGTCATGCCTTAAGGCTTGGCGGCAGCAATGGGCGGCAAATCGTGCGCCACATCGCCGCATTGGGCGCGGTGCTGCAAGGCGTGTTCCATGACCACCAAGGCCAGCATGGCCTCGGCAATCGGGGTGGCGCGGATGCCCACACAAGGGTCGTGGCGGCCTTTGGTGATGACCTCGGTGGGCTGGCCTGCTGAATCAATCGAATCGCGGGCGATCAGGATCGAACTGGTGGGCTTGATGGCGATCGACACCTCGATGTCTTGCCCGGTGCTGATGCCGCCGAGCACACCGCCCGCGTTGTTGCCCACAAAGCCTTGAGGCGTGAGCGCGTCGCCAGCGCTGCTGCCCTTTTGCGTGACGCAGCCAAAGCCCGCGCCAATTTCCACGCCCTTGACGGCATTGATGCCCATCATGGCGTAGGCGATGTCGGCGTCGATCTTGTCAAACAGCGGCTGGCCCAGGCCCACGGGCACGCCTCGGGCCACCACGCGCAATCGCGCACCACACGAGTCGCCCGACTTGCGCAGCGCGTTCATGTAGTCCTCCAGCGCCGACACATCGGCCACGGGGGCAAAAAACGGGTTGTTCGGCACATGGTCCCAGCTCTCAAAGGCAATCGGCACGTCACCGATTTGGGTCATGCAGCCGACAAAGGTGGTGCCGAATTTTTCCTTCAGCCACTTCTTGGCTACGGCACCTGCCGCGACCATGGGGGCGGTCAGGCGGGCCGACGAGCGGCCGCCGCCCCGTGGGTCACGCAGGCCGTATTTGCGCCAATAGGTGTAATCGGCATGGCCCGGGCGGAAGGTCTGCAGGATGTCGCCGTAGTCCTTGCTGCGCTGGTCGGTGTTGTTGATCAGCAGGCAAATCGGGGTGCCGGTCGTCAGTCCTTGGTAGACGCCCGAGAGGATTTGTACCGCGTCGGGCTCGTTGCGCTGGGTGACGAATTTGCTGGTGCCCGGACGGCGTCGGTCCAGGTCGGGCTGGATGTCGGCCTCGGAAAGCGGCATGCCCGGGGGGCAGCCGTCAATCACGCAGCCAATGGCCGGGCCGTGGGATTCACCAAAGTTGGTGACCGAGAAAAGTTGTCCGAAGGTATTGCCGCTCATGGGCCGGGATTATCCCAGAGCGGCGCCGCCTACAATTCGCACCCATGACTGACAACACCTCCACCGAGAGCCATAAGCCTTCAGGCATCCCCGCCGATGTGCCTTTTTTGCGCACCGTCAAAAGCTATGTGCTGCGCGCTGGCCGCACCACCATTGGCCAAGCCAAGGCCTATGAACTGTATGGCCCGGCCAATTTGCTCACCTACACGCCCGGGGCTTTCAACGCCGCCGCCGCCTTTGGCCGCACAGCGCCGCTGATACTGGAAATCGGCTTTGGCATGGGCGAGGCCACGGCGCACATCGCCAAAGTGCGGCCCGATGACAACTTTTTGTGCTGCGAAGTACACGAGGCGGGTGTCGGCGCCCTGCTCAAACGCATCGGCGAGCAGGACATCCACAACATCCGCATCCTGCGTCATGACGCTGTGGAAGTCATCGACCACATGCTGCCCGAGCAAAGTCTGGACGGTGTGCACATCTACTTTCCTGACCCCTGGCACAAAACCAAGCACCACAAACGCCGCCTGATCCAGGCCGAATTGGTCAACAAGTTGTCCAAGCGGCTCAAGGTGGGCGGCTACCTGCATTGCGCCACCGACTGGCAGCCCTATGCCGAGCAGATGATGGACGTCATCAGCGCCGAAAAACTGCTGCACAACACGGGCGATGCCGCGCAAGGCGGTTACGCACCTAAGCCCGATTACCGGCCTTTGACCAAGTTTGAAAACCGGGGCCTGAAGCTGGGCCACGGCGTGTGGGATCTGGTGTTTCGCCGGGTCTGAGCTGTGCCGCCATGGCCCGCCCCGCACGCCATGCCCAACTGCCCACCCGCGACGGGGTGAGCGCCAGTTGCGTGGCCTTGCCTGTTGGTGCTTGGCCCACGGTGCTGGATTTTCTGAGTGAGCGTATGGGCAGCGTGACGCGCGCCCATTGGGCCGAACGCATGCGCCAGGGCCTCGTGCTCGCCTCACAAGGCCATGCCCTCCCCCCCGAGCAAGCATTTTTGCCCGGCCAACGCATCTACTACTACCGCCACCTGGACAACGAGCCGCAGCTGCCGGTGCAAGCGCGCATCGTGTTTGAAGACGAACACCTGCTGGTGGCCGACAAACCACACTTCATGCCCGTGACCCCGACGGGCCGCTACGTGCAGCAAAGCCTGCTGGTGCAACTCAAGCGCATGACTGGCTTCACCGACCTGACCCCGGTCCATCGCATTGACCGGGAAACCGCCGGTCTGGTGCTGCTGAGCAAACGCCCGCAAGACCGCGACGCCTACCAGGCCCTGTTCAGAAACCGGCAAGTCCACAAACACTACTTGGCGGTGGCGCCCTGGCGAGCCGATCTGGTGCAGCCGCGCGCGCACACCAGCCGCCTGGCCGAAGACAGCGTGTTTTTCAAAATGCGCGAAGTGCCGGGCGAGCCCAACAGCGAAACCCGCCTGCAGATGCTGCGCACCGAAGGTGAGCGCGCGCTTTATCAACTGGAGCCCGTCACCGGCAAACGCCACCAGCTGCGGGTGCACATGCTCTCGCTGGGCGCCCCGATTGAAGGCGATCAGTTTTATCCCGAAGTCTTGCGCGGCCCCGATGAGGCCGAAGACTTCAGCAATCCCCTGCAATTGCTGGCTGCGCGCATCGCCTTCAAAGACCCCGTCACGGGGCAGGAACGCTCATTCACCAGCGCTATGTCTTTGAACCTGTGACCTGAGCAGCAGCTGCTGTAGATGCGCCAGCGCTATATGCGCAGACGAACGCACCACCGCCGGGTCCACCTTGGCGCGCTGCAGCACAAATAAACCCAGCAGCAGCGTGGCCAGAAACTGGCCTTCTTGCACGGTATTGACCTCCGGGCGAATGACCCCGTCTTCACGGGCGTTGCTCAGGGCCTTGCTCAATGCCGCGCTGATGCGCGCCACATGCGCGTGCACAAACACCTGGCTGCCTGAGTCCTCGGCACCGCGCTCGGTGGCGCAATTGCACATGAAGCAGCCCAGCTCCGAGCCCGGCTCTCCGGCCGCTGCGGCAAAGCCCGCCAACATCGCCTCGATCTGCGGTAAACCGGCATCTTCGGACTCCAGCGCCCGGAAATGCTGATCCACCACCTCCTGCGCATACAGCTGGAGCGCGGCCTCATACAGATTTTGCTTGTTGCCGAACTCTGCATACAGGCTGAAACGGTTCACCCCCATGGACTCCACCAGAGTCTGCGTGGAGGTGCCATGGAAACCATCGCGCCAAAAAAGATCCATGGCCTTTCTGGCGATGTCCGAGCGTTCATACTTTTTGCTACGTCCCATCTTTTTCCCCGAGTTCTTTGTGATTATAATTTCTAACCAATCAGTTAGAAATAAGGATTTTTCTCATGCACAACTTCAAACAACGTTATGGCTCCTGGGCCTTGGTCACAGGCGGCACCTCGGGCATTGGCGCCGCGTTGGTCCAGCAACTGGCTCAAGAAGGCCTGAACATCGTGATGGTGGCCCGAAACGCCAGCCAGCTCAACACCCAGGCCGAAAAGCTGCGCCAGCAAACCGGCGTGCAGGTGCGGACCATCTCGGCAGACCTGACAAGGCCCGATGGCCTGGAACGCGTGCTGGAAGCAACACAAGACCTGGCCATTGACATGCTGGTGCCCTGCGCAGCCATCGAAACCATTGGTCTGTTTGTGGAATCGTCCCAGGACCGCCACCAGGGGATGGTGCACATGAACGTGATCGCCCCCATGACACTGGCACGCCACTTTGGTGCGGGCATGGCCCAGCGCGGACGTGGGGCGATCTTGTTTGTCTCCAGCCTCTCGGGCTGGATGCCGCAACCCTTCATGGCCCAATACGGGGCCACCAAGTCCTACGTCATGGGTCTGGCCGCAGGTCTGCACTTCGAAATGAAAGGCCTGGGGGTGGATGTGTCGGTGCTCTCGCCCGGCCCCACCGACACGCCCATGGCAGCGGCCACAGGCATTGACTTTGCGTCCATGGGCATGAGCATCATGCGCCCCGAAGAGGTGGCCGCCTGCGGACTGGCCGCCCTGGGCCGCAAGCTGGACGCCGTGCCCGGCCCGCGCAACAAAATGATGGCCTTCATGATGAGCCGCCTGATGTCACGCGGCTTGGCGGGCACCATGTTCAAAATGATGATGGGGCGAGCCCTTAAGCGCTGAGAGCACTCTCTGCTTATTGGGCACATGTCGGACTCTGCGAGTGCCGACCTGCAGGCCAATGCATCGGTTAGGACAGTGGTCGCAGACGACGACAGTGGGTTTATTGATCGAGTTTGAGGCCATTCAGCCAGGCTCGGGCTTCTGGCCCATTCCAGTTCAGCGCACCCTGGATGCGCCAGCGGGCCTGGCCGTCTGCCCCGATCAGCACCGTGGTCGGAAAAACTCGAACACCCCACTGCCGGGCTATCTCGCCTGATTTATCGAGCACCACAGGCAAACGGATGCGATTGCCAAAGACAAAAGTGGTCACTTTGGACGCAGACTCCTTGACGTCAACCGTGATGACCACCGGGTTGCCACCACTGGCGTCGCTCAAGGCCTGCAAGGACGGCAGCTCTTGCTTGCAAGGGCCGCACCAGGTGGCCCAAAAGTTCAGCACCACCAACTTGCCTTTGAGATCGGCCGTGTTCCACGTCTGCTCGTTCAAATCCGTCATCTGAATGACGGGAGAAGGCAAGGATGCGGGCCAGGCCGATTTCTCATACTGAGCCTGGGCAGCACTGGCCACCAAGGCCAGAACTACGCCCATCACCGCACCCTCCCATAGCTGGCAAGTCATCAAAATCGCGCCTCGACAGATGTTGAGCACCGCCAAAGACTCAAACCCGCTCGGTCACCCAAGCCTGCACACTGGCCATCGCAGCGGGCAAGCCTGCAGGGTTGGTGCCACCGGCCATGGCCATGTCGGGCTTGCCGCCGCCCTTGCCGCCCACTTGGCCCGCCACAAAGCTGGCCAACTCGCCCGCCTTGACTTTGCCTGTGGTGTCGGCGGTCACGCCCGCAGCAATCTGCACCTTCTCACCGTCCACAGCCGTGAGCACGATCACGGCGGTTTTCATCTTGTCCTTGAGCTTGTCCATGGTGTCGCGCAAGGTTTTGGCATCCGCACCTTCCAGTTGGGCCACCAAGAGCTTGATGCCCTTGACGTCAATGGCTTGCGTCATCAGCTCGTCGCCTTGGGCCGAAGCCAGCTTGCCTTTGGCGGCAGCCAGTTCTTTTTCCAGGGCCTTGACCTGATCGAGTACCTGCGCAATGCGGTTGTTCAGCTCCGCAGGCTGGGCCTTGAGCGTGCCAGCAGCTTGGGTCACGGTGTCTTCGAGCGACTGCAAATAAGCCAGCGCATTCACCCCGGTCACGGCTTCGACGCGGCGCACGCCAGCGGCCACGCCGCCCTCGCCCACGATCTTGAACAGGCCAATGTCGCCCGTGGCTTTGACGTGGGTGCCGCCGCACAACTCGCGGCTGGAGCCAATGTCCAAAACACGCACGGTCTCGCCGTACTTCTCACCAAACAGCATCATCGCGCCAGTCTTCTGGGCGCTTTCGATGTCCATCACACGCGCTTGAGCAGCGGCGTTCGCCAAAATTTCAGCGTTCACACGCGCTTCGATCTCGCGGATCTCGGCGTCGGTCACGGGCGCATTGTGCGCAAAGTCAAAACGGGTGCGCTCGGCGTTGACCAAACTGCCCTTTTGCTGCACATGGCTGCCCAGCACTTCGCGCAGGGCTTTGTGCATCAAGTGGGTGGCGGAATGGTTGCGCACGGTGGCGGCGCGCACAGCCAGGTCCACATGCGCCTGCACCGCGTCGCCGACCTTCAGTCTGCCGGACTTGATTTCGCCATGGTGGCCAAACACATCGGCTTTGATCTTGAGCGTGTCGGCCACGTTGAACTGGCCGCCCGCGTTGTGGATCATGCCTTGGTCGCCCACCTGACCGCCGGATTCGGCATAAAACGGGGTCGTGTCCAGAACCACCACGCCAGCCTGGCCAGCTTTGAGCTCGGTCACGGCGTTGCCGTCGGCATACAAGGCCAACACTTTGGCGTTGGCCGTCAGGTCGTCGTAGCCCACAAAGTCGTTGCCCTCGCCCGAATAGTCGAGTGCCTTGTCCATCTTGAACTTGCCCGCCGCACGGGCTTGGGATTTTTGCTTTTCCATGGCGGCGGCGAAACCCGCTTCGTCCACAGACAAGCCACGTTCGCGGCACACGTCGGCCGACAGGTCGAGCGGGAAGCCATAGGTGTCGTGCAACTTGAAAGCCACTTCGCCGGGCAAGACCTTCACGCCGCCTTCGAGGGCCGCGTCCAGAATTTGCATGCCGCTTTGCAGGGTCTCAAAGAAACGCTCTTCTTCCACACGCAAGATGTCTGCAATGCGATCGGCCTGATCGGCCATGTTGGGGTAAGCCGCGCCCATGAGCTGGACCAAGTCGGGCACCAGCTTGTGGAAGAACGGGGTCTTCTGACCCAGCAAATAACCGTGGCGAATCGCACGGCGCACGATGCGGCGCTGCACATAGCCACGGCCTTCGTTGCTCGGCACGACGCCGTCGCTCACCAAGAACGCGGTGGCGCGGATGTGGTCGGCGATCACGCGCAGCGACTTGTTGTTCAGGTCGGTGCAGCCGGTCTCGCGCGATGCGGCCTTGATCAGCGCGTCAAAAATGTCGATTTCGTAGTTGCTGTGAACGTGCTGCAAGATGGCCGCCAGGCGCTCCAGGCCCATGCCCGTGTCCACGCAAGGCGCAGGCAGCGGCGTGACCGAGCCGTCTTCGTGCATGTTGAACTGCATGAACACGTTGTTCCAGATTTCGATGAAGCGGTCGCCGTCTTCATCGGGGCTGCCGGGTGGGCCGCCGGGAATGTGCGGGCCGTGGTCGTAGAAGATTTCGGAGCAAGGGCCGCACGGGCCGGTGTCGGCCATCATCCAGAAGTTGTCTGACTTGTAGCGGCCCCCCTTGTTGTCGCCAATGCGGATGATGCGGGTTTCAGCCTGGATGCGCTCAGGCGTCCAGCCGGCTTTGACAAAAATGCCTTCCCAGATGCCATAGGCCTCGTCGTCTTCCATGTAGACGGTGGCATACAACTTGTCGGCGGGCAGTTTGTAGACCTGGGTCAGCAGCTCCCATGCCCACTCCAGCGATTCGCGCTTGAAATAGTCGCCAAACGACCAGTTGCCCAGCATCTCGAAGAATGTGTGGTGGCGGGCGGTGTAGCCCACGTTTTCCAGGTCGTTGTGTTTGCCACCGGCACGCAGGCAGGCCTGCACAGAGGCGGCACGCACATAACTGCGCTTGTCCGAGCCCAAAAACACGTCCTTGAACTGGACCATGCCCGAGTTGGTGAACATCAGGGTCGGGTCATTGCCCGGCACCAGGGGGCTGGATGCCACCACGGTGTGCCCTTTGGACTCAAAAAAGTCCAAAAAGGTCTTGCGGATGTCGGCGACGGAAAAAAGGGCTTGACTCATGGAATACCAGCAGGGGTGATTTACAAATATGCGATCGTCGATTATAGGATTGGGGGGGGGTGACTTCATTCAAGCCCCTTACGCCCAAGCTGACAAGGTGCCCGATCGTCATGACACTTGCTGAGACATCTTTTGTGAATCCGGACAAGGCACAATCGGCTATTGCCAAAATCACCCGCAACGCACGCCTTGTGGCGGTGGAGGCCCCCTGTCAGCGGCCCCTCACACCCATGTTGGTGTGCTCCTTGGTGAATTACCGCACGCCTTGAATGCCATGACCGGCCACCGTCCCCTCCAAAGTTGGACGAACGGCGGTCAGAAAATGGCTCAATGGTTCTGGTCGGACGGCGCCTTTTCGCCACGCCAAACCCACATGCAAGGGTGGCAGAGGTCTGGCCAAGGGCCTAGCCTCAATGCGATCTCCCTCCAGTGACCACGGCCGGTAAAGCATATCGGGCAACACCGAACAACCCGCCCCCGTCGCCACCAAGCTGCGAACAGCCTCCACCGAAGATGTACGAATCAGCACATTGGGGTCTCCACCAGCAGTATTCCACTGAGCCGTAGCCACATCACCCAGTTCATCGACTTGCAGCAACACCAAAGATTGGCGCACTAAATCGATCGCCTCAATTTTTTCTTCCCCAGCAAGTTTGTGGTTCACCGGGCACCACACGCGCCAGCCTGATTGAAGAATGGTTTCCGTCTCCAGTGCTCGGTGGTTCTGAAGCTGTGAAACCACAATCAATGCCACATCCAGTTCACCACTGACCAACAGGTGCTCCAGATAATCGCGCCGATCTTCCGTGATTTGCACCGTGATGCGAGGAAATACACGTCGAAAACGGTCGAGCAGAAACGGCAAGTAATACCCCACCATCAAGCTGGTAACGCCAATGTTGAGGTGACCGGTGACCGCATGGGGACGCGAAGCCAGGGCATCTCGCGCATTGCGCATGGCGACTTCGATTTGGTGAGCATGTCGCAAGAACTGGTGGCCCGCATGGGTCAACGACATACCGCGAGCTCGACGCTCAAACAACAAAGTACCCAAATCGGCCTCGATCTGAGCAATGGCCTGTGAAACCACCGACTGGGACACCCCCAAGTCCTGGATAGCAGCTGAAATCGACCCCGACTCTGCAACGGCTATGAAATAACGAATGCTTTTAAAAGAAGTACTCATTTCGAAAATTAAGCTATCTGTTTGGCGAAATATAGGGTTAAACCCTGATCAAGACCCCCTTCGCATATAGGGTAAACCATTGGTTATTAAGGATTACCGCTCAAGCTATCTGTTTTACCGATAGATTGTATTGGCTTGTACCCGTGGCAACCTTCATTTGGCCTTTTTAAGATACAGACTCCTTACAACCCTTGGAGAGTCCCCATGTCGCACGCACGAACCGCCATCGTCGCTCTGTCAGCCCTTTTCTCTGCAGCGAGCTTCGCTGCACCACCCACCGCCATTGGCAAGGGGGAAGGACAACTCAACATCATTGCGTGGGCCGGCTACATCGAACGCGGTGCAACCGTCAAGGCCTACGACTGGACGACCAGTTTTGAAAACGAGTCCGGTTGCAAGGTCAATGTGAAAACAGCCGCCACGTCTGACGAAATGGTTGCCTTGATGAAGGCCGGAGGTTATGACTTGGTCACCGCTTCGGGCGATGCCAGCGGCCGCCTGATCGCCGCCAACTTGGTCCAAGAAGTCAATATTGGCCTGGTGCCCAGCTACAAGAATATCGACCCACGCCTGCAAAAAGCGGCATGGCACACCCGAGATGGCAAACATTACGGTGTCCCTTACCAATCCGGCCCCAATGTGTTGATGTACAACACCGACACCTTTAAAACTGCACCCACCTCATGGTCTGTGGTCTTTGAAGAACAAAACCTGCCCGACGGCAAATCCAACAAGGGGCGGGTCCAAGCATTTGATGGCCCCATCTACATCGCCGATGCCGCGCTCTATTTGATGAGCAAAAACCCATCACTGGGTATCAAAGACCCCTACGAACTCAATGAAAAACAATACGCTGCAGTCTTGGAGTTGCTGCGGGCACAAAAAAAGCTGACCCACCGTTACTGGCATGACGCCACGGTACAAATGAACGACTTCAAAAACGAAGGTGTGGTTGCCTCCGGTTCTTGGGGTTTCATGGTCAATAGCCTGAAAGGCGAGAAAAAACCCATCGCCTCCGTGATCCCCAAGGAAGGCGCCACAGGCTGGGCCGATACCACCATGCTGCACAGCAAGGCCAAAAACGTGAACTGCGCCTACAAATGGATGGAGCACCAGCTCAGCGACAAGCTGCAAGCGCCATTGGCCGAATGGTTTGGCACCGTGCCAGTCACGCCTGGCGCATGCAAGGCCAAGGCACCGGGGGGCAGCGACTTTTGCAAAGTCAATGGCTTTGACGACCTGAACAAGATCAAGTTCTGGAAAACACCCGAATCCAAATGCACAACGCAAGGAACCTGCGTGCCTTACTCCCGTTGGGCACTGGACTACATCGCCATCATGGGCGGTCGTTGATCAATCCATCACAAGGTGTTTATGCCAGTCGCTATCGAGTTTGAGCAAGTTTGTCGTCAATACGGCGAGGTCAAAGCACTAGACCGCGTCAGCTTCAGCGTCAGGGAGGGGGAGTTTTTCTCCATGCTGGGCCCTTCGGGGTCCGGCAAAACGACTTCGCTGCGGCTCATGGCGGGCTTTGAACAGCCCAGCAGCGGACACTTGCGTCTGATGGGGCGAGAAGCGGCGGGCACGGCACCTTATGACCGGGATGTGAACACGGTCTTTCAAGACTACGCTTTGTTCCCACACATGAACGTGCTGGACAACGTTGCGTATGGATTGATGGTGCGCAAGGTGCCCAAGGCCCAGCGCTTGGCTCAGGCGCGTGAGGCCTTGGCCATGGTGGCATTGCCCGACCATGGCGCACGGACACCGGCCCAACTCTCTGGCGGACAGCGCCAGCGGGTTGCGCTGGCCCGTGCCTTGGTCAATCGGCCCCGGATCTTGCTGCTCGACGAGCCGCTGGGTGCACTGGATTTGAAATTGCGCGAGCAAATGCAAGTGGAGCTCAAGGCCTTGCACCGCAAACTCGGCATCACCTTTGTGTACGTGACCCATGACCAAAGTGAGGCCTTGTCCATGTCGGACCGCATCGCGGTTTTCAACAAGGGGCAGATCGAACAAATCGCCTCACCACGCGACCTGTACCACCGACCGAAAACCCGTTTTGTGGCGGACTTTGTGGGCAGCGCCAACGTGATCGGCGAAGAGCTCGCGTACAGCCTGAATGGCCATCGCCAGGCATTTGCCGTTCGACAAGAAAAAATGGCGGTGATCCCCGCTGGCACTGCCGCTGCAAACGGTTGTTTTCAAGTGGAGGGAGAGCTGTTGTCGATCCAGTTTCTGGGGGCGTCACAACGCCTGGAAGTTCGGGTCGCGAACCAGACGCTGATCGCTTTGCAGCCCGAAAGTGAAATGGCCAACGCCATGGCCTCATCGACCCATGCAGGCCAGCGAATCACGCTGCAATGGTCAGCTCAAGACATGGTGATGCTCGATGCCTGATGTCGCCGTTTCATACGCGCCCAAAGCGCCCACGTTGAGCCGACGCCTATCCAATGTGCTCTACCCAAGACGCTCACTCACGCTTTTTTTAATCCTCTTGCCGCCTCTGCTGTGGTTTGGCGTGGTTTATGTGGGCTCTTTGCTGACGCTGCTGAGCCAAAGTGTGTTCACCTTCGACGAAATGGCCATGTCGGTCACGACCGAACTCACCAGCGACAACTTCACGAGTTTGCTCAACCCCGCCAATTACGACATCGTGATTCGCACGGTGCTGATGGCCGTGGCCGTGACCCTGGCCTGTGTGCTCATTGGGTTTCCGATGGCTTACTACATGGCACACCACGCCGGGCGGGGCGAGAAAGCTCTGTTTTTTGTAGGTGTGATGCTACCCATGTGGGCCAGCTACATCGTCAAAGCCTACGCTTGGACACTCTTGTTGGCCCAGGGTGGCGTGATTTATGGGCTACTGCGCCAACTCGGCCTGCTGCCGGTGCTGGAGGGCATTTTGCAACTCCCGGTGATTGGCGGGGACACCTTGGCCACCTCCAACCTGGGTCGATTTTTGGTGTTCACCTACATTTGGCTGCCCTTCATGGTTTTGCCCATTCAAGCCGCCATCGAGCGGGTGCCTGCCAACTTGCTTCTGGCTTCGGCGGACTTGGGCGCTCGCCCCTTCAAAACATTCACCACGGTGCTGTGGCCACTGGCTTTTCCGGGTGTGGTGGCGGGTTCGATTTTCACGTTTTCGCTCACCTTGGGTGACTACATCATCCCGCAATTGATAGGGCCTTCTGGCCTGTACATCGGCAACATGGTCTACACCCTGCAAGGCACGATCGGCAACATTCCCCTGGCTGCGGCTTTCACGTGTGTGCCCATCGTGCTGATCACTTTGTACTTGGCGCTGGCACGCCGACTGGGGGCTTTCAATGCGCTCTAAATTCTTCCTTCGCTTGGCCGCCTATGGCGCACTGGCATTCTTGCACCTGCCGTTGCTGTTCATTGCGCTCAGTGCATTCTTCGACAACACGACGGGTCAAGCATGGTCGCTCGATAACTTTTCGCTGCGCTGGTTCGCACAAGTCATGGAACGCACCGACATCCGAGACGCCATCGGCCTGTCGCTTTCTGTGGCCACGGTGGCCACACTCATCGCCGTCGTGCTGGGCACCTTGAGTGCCGCCGCATTGAACCGCGATCGTTTCTTCGGGAAAAATGCATTCACCACCCTCTTGATCATGCCGATTGCCCTGCCCGGCATCGTCACCGGCATTGCGCTCTTGTCGGCCTTCAAGCTGATGGACTTGACGCCGGGCTTTTGGACCATTGCCATCGGTCACGCCACGTTTTGCGTGGTGATCGTTCACAACAACGTGGTCGCTCGCTTGCGCCGCCTTCCCAATCGTCTGTGGGAGGCGTCCATGGACCTGGGTGCTGACACCCTCACCACCTTGCGCTACGTGATTTTTCCGCAGTTAAAAACCGCGCTTCTCGCGGGCGGCATTTTGGCCTTTGCACTGTCCGTGGACGAGCTCATCGTGACCACCTTCACGGCCGGAGCCGATCAAACCTTGCCGATCTGGCTGCTCAACCAATTGGGGCGGCCTCGGGACACGGCCATCACCAACGTGGTTGCCTTGATCGTCATGCTGCTCACCATGCCCCTGATCGTGCTGGCTTGGCGTCTGTCCCAAGAGGGTGACGTCAACGCCAGTGACCGATGAATTCGCCATTCCCCCACATCTTTAACACCTCACTACCATGGCCATACAACGCTTCCCCACCCAATTGCTGATCAACGGCACCACCGTCAACGGTGAAGGCCGAGCCGAGCCCATCCTCAACCCCTCAACAGGCGACGTGCTCTGCGAGGTCCGAGAAGCCAGTGCCGACCAATTGCGTCAGGCCGTGGATGCAGCGCAAGCGGCCTTTCCTGCTTGGTCAGCGCTGAGTCCCAAAGACCGAAGCGCCTACCTGCTAACCATCGCTGACACCATTGAAGCCCACGGCGACGAATTGGCATCGTTGGAATCCCTGAACTGCGGCAAACCCCTCAGCGCTGCACGCAACGACGAGATACCGGCCATTGCGGATGTCTACCGATTTTTTGCCGGCGCCATACGCAACATGATGGGCGCGCTGGCCGGGGAATACTTGCCGGGCCACACCAGCATGATTCGACGCGACCCCTTGGGCGTTGTTGCCTCGATTGCCCCATGGAATTACCCATTGATGATGGCCGCTTGGAAGCTCGGACCCGCCATCGCCATGGGCAACACGGTCGTGCTCAAACCCTCTGAAATGACGCCGCTCACCACACTGCGCTTTGGTGAGTTGCTGGCAAACATACTGCCACCCGGCGTGGTCAACATCGTTTGCGGCAGGGGCGATTCTGTGGGTGCCCCCTTGATCCGGGATCCCCGCATCCGGATGGCATCGCTCACCGGCGACGTGTCTACGGGCAGCAAAATCATCGAAGCCGCGGCACGAGGCATCAAGCGCACCCACCTCGAGCTGGGTGGCAAGGCCCCCGTGATCGTTTTGGACGATGCGGACATTGCCAGTGTGGTCGAAGGCGTTCGCACCTTCGGTTATTACAACGCGGGGCAGGACTGCACCGCCGCGTGTCGCATCTACGCAGGCGAGAAAATTTACGAACGCTTGGTGGCCGATCTGAGCAGTGCCGTGTCCTCCATCAAGGTGGGGACCCAACAGGAACCCGGCGTGGAAATGGGACCGCTCATTTCGGCTCGCCAACGTGACCGCGTGGCCAGTTTTGTTGACCGGGCCAGTCAGCTCCCACACGTTGAAATCACCGCTGGCGGGAGCACCAGCAACAGCAAGGGATTTTTCTACAAGCCCACGGTTGTGGCCGGCGCCCTTCAAGACGATGAGATCGTGCGCAGCGAGGTCTTTGGCCCGGTGGTGTCGGTGACACGCATCAAGGATGCAGAACAAGCCATCAGCTTTGCCAACGATTCTGAATACGGCCTGGCCAGCTCGGTGTGGACTCAAGATATGGGCGTGGCCATGAAGATCGCCTCGCGCCTGCAGTACGGTTGCACCTGGGTCAACACCCACTTCATGCTGGTCTCTGAAATGCCGCATGGCGGGGTCAAACACTCAGGCTACGGCAAAGACATGTCCGTTTACGCACTGGAAGATTACAGCTGTGCTCGCCACATCATGGTCAAACACGCCCTCTGATTCGCCATTTTTGAAGAAATTGACCATGACAACAAACCTAAGCGTATCCAACGCCTCCCTCATGACCCGCCGCCGCAATGCCATTCCCCGCGGTGTTGGGCAGAGCCACGAAGTTTTCATCTCCAAGGGCGTCAACGCCGAGGTATGGGATGTTGAGGGCCGGCGCTACATCGACTTTGCAGGCGGCATAGCGGTACTCAATACCGGACACCGCCACCCGGACATCATGGCCGCAGTCCAAAAACAGATGGACCAATACACCCACACTTGCTTCCAGGTGCTTGCCTATGAGCCCTACGTTGAGCTGGCCGAACGCATCAATGCTCTGGCACCGGGAGACTTCGACAAGAAAACTTTTTTCCTGAGCACGGGTGCAGAGGCTGTGGAAAACGCCATCAAAATCGCCCGCGCTTACACCCAGCGATCCGGGGTCATTGCGTTCACCAGTGGCTACCACGGTCGCACGTTGTTCACCCTGGGGTTGACCGGCAAAGTGGCTCCCTACAAGACAGGCTTTGGCCCCTTTCCAGGAGAGATATTTCATGCAAAGTTTCCCAATGCATTACATGGTGTGAGCGTGGATGAAGCGATGGCCTCGGTCGAAACCATTTTCAAAAACGACATTGAAGCGAGCCGAGTCGCCGCCATCATTGTGGAGCCCGTGCAGGGCGAAGGTGGATTCAACGTCGCGCCGCAGGATTTTCTTCAACGCCTGCGTGCTTTATGCAATCAACATGGCATTTTGTTGATCGCTGATGAAATTCAGACAGGCGCCGGTCGGACGGGCACATGGTTCGCCATTGAACAAAGTGGCGTAGCGCCAGACCTCATCACCATGGCGAAGTCCATGGCTGGCGGATTTCCTATTTCTGCCGTTGTAGGGCGCGCCGAAGTCATGGATGCACCGGGTCCGGGGGGGCTGGGGGGCACATACGCAGGCAGTCCACTGGGATGTGCGGCAGCTCTGGCAGTGTTGCAGGTCTTTGAAAAAGAAAAACTGTTGGAACGCAGTCAAGCTTTGGGCGCCCGCATCACCAGCCGCTTGCAAGAACTGGCTGCCAAACAAATGGCGATTGCCGATGTGCGTGGGCTGGGTGCCATGGTTGCCATAGAGATTTGCAAAAATAAAGACGCGAACCAACCCGACCCTGAGCTGACCAAGCGTCTTTGCGCCCAAGCGACGAAATTGGGCCTCATACTCCTGTCATGCGGTACGTATGGCAACGTCGTGCGCATTCTGGTTCCACTGACCGCCAGTGACGCCATCGTAGATGAGGGCTTGGACATACTGGAAAACGCCTTTGCCGCTGTGGTGGAATCTTGATATTTATAATCTTTTACGATTCAGAGCCAGCTTTAAACATTGACTATTGGAAGCCACCATGAACAGCCCCCTCGCCCTGCTGAACGACCCGACTTTGCTCAAGACCGACGCCCTGATCAATGGGCAATGGGTCGGTGGCAGCCAGCGCTTTGACGTGACCGACCCGGCCACGGGCGGGCATTTGGCCAGCGTGGCCAACCTGGGTGCGGCCGAGGCCGAAGCCGCCATCAGCGCCGCCAACGCCGCCTGGGGCCCCTGGAAAACCAAAACCGCCAAAGAGCGCAGCATCATTTTGCGCAAATGGTTTGACTTGCTGATCGCCAACACCGAAGACCTGGCCCGGCTCATGACCGCAGAAAACGGCAAGCCCATTGCCGAGTCGCGTGGCGAAGTGGCCTATGGCGCGAGTTTTGTGGAGTGGTTTGCCGAAGAAGCCAAACGCGTGAACGGCGAAACCCTGCCCCAGTTCGACAACAACCGCCGCCTGTTGGTGCTCAAGCAGCCCATCGGTGTGTGCGCGGCCATCACGCCCTGGAACTTCCCGCTGGCCATGATCACCCGCAAAGTGGCCCCGGCACTGGCTGCCGGTTGCCCCGTGGTCATCAAACCCGCCGAGCAAACACCCTTGACAGCCTTGGCCGCTGCCGAGTTGGCCATTCGCGCCGGCATCCCGGCCGGGGTGCTCAACATCATCACCGCCGACGGCCCGCAAAGCATCGCCATTGGCATGGTGTTGTGCGCCTCTGATGTGGTGCGCCACATCAGCTTCACCGGCTCCACCGAAGTGGGCCGCATCCTGATGGCGCAGTCAGCCCCCACCGTCAAGAAGATGTCGCTGGAGCTCGGCGGTAACGCGCCCTTCATCGTCTTTGAAGACGCTGACATCGACAGCGCCGTCGAAGGCGCTTTTGCCAGCAAATACCGCAACGCGGGCCAGACCTGCGTGTGCTCCAACCGCTTTTACGTGCAGGAGTCGGTGTACGAAGAGTTCGCCACCAAGTTCGCCGCGAAGGTCAAAACCGCCAAAGTGGGCAACGGCTTTGCTGACGGCGTGAACCAAGGCCCGCTGATCGAGCCCTCGGCCCTCGACAAGGTGGAGCGCCATGTGAAAGACGCCATCGCCAAGGGCGGGCGCGTGCTGACAGGCGGCAAGCGCCTGGACGGACAATTCTTCGAACCCACCGTGATCGCCGACGCCCGCGCCGACATGGTCTGCGCCAAGGAAGAAACCTTTGGCCCCTTTGCGCCCATCTTCAAGTTCACGACCGAGCAAGAAGCGATTGACGCGGCCAACAACACCGAATTCGGCCTGGCCAGCTACTTCTACAGCCGCGATGTCGGCCGCATCTTCCGCGTGAGCGAAGCACTGGAGTACGGCATGGTCGGCATCAACGTAGGCATCTTGGCCACCGAGCATGTGCCTTTTGGTGGCGTCAAGCAGTCGGGCCTGGGCCGCGAAGGCTCGCACCACGGCATGGACGACTATGTGGAGATCAAATACCTCTGCGTGGGCGATATCCTGAAGTGATCCGTTGGCCAAATTTCAATGCCAGGGCATTGCTCATGGCGAAGTTGACGCAGAGTCAGTGACTGTTAAAAAACGAGTGGGTGACTTGAATTCAAAATCTTGCAGCAAGGCGCTGTGGACCCAAGCCACCGAATCCGCCCAAGCCGGCTCGGCCCTGACACTCCACTCGACAAAGGGTGCCAAATAAGGCTTGTCAGCCCACAGCGCTGGGCTAGCCACAAGCCTATAAGCAGGGGATGCCGTCCAGACGTTGCCAGGCCACCAACTCAAAACCATGCACAACACGGTCAATGAGGGAAGCAGCCAAAACTTGCAGCGCTCGAGCATCTCCTCTTGTCGGGCAACCATCAGCACCAAGGCGACTAGACCCGCAAAAAACTGACATAAATTGAGCAAGCCAAACAGCAGCGAAGCGCCCAGCACCACCGGCGTCATCACCGTTTTGCGATAAGCCGCTGACAACTGCTGCGACGTGAATTGGGGCGAGAAAAAGCCACTCAACAATTGCGCTGCGCCAGAACTTGAATCTAAATCGTCGGGCGACAAACCGGCCAAGGAAGAGGCCCATATGGCACTCATCACCGGACGAATGTCGGCCGGGGCGGGGCTGTTCAACAGGATCTCGCCCCGTAAAAGAATGCGCCCATTGAGTGCATCCTGCGTACTGAGCTGCGACTTCAAACTCATCATCATGTCTTGTTGGTCAGCGCTGGACACAATGGTGTCGACCAGCGTCTTTTGAAGATGCCACATGCTGACCAAACCCAATGCGCAACTGAGCACCAGCAGTGCGAGCCTGGACTTGACAAATCTGTCCAGCCAACGCATCAGCAACAAGGCCAAGCCCAAACCAGAAACGATACGGCCCCAGATTTCGATGTCATGCAATTGCACCGCTGTGGTCGTCATTTGCAAATCACCCGCCAACTCCAGCAAACGGTGGTTGAAGGACAACTCCAAAACCGCATAACAGGCCAGCAAAATCAAAAACCAAGGCTGCACATTGAGGGCTTTGCTGGTAAAAATAGTCCGATGCATTGGCTCATTTTATCTTTGCGTCGTTTCGACGATCGCGAGGTTAACGTGGCTAAAGCGATTAGAATTTATGGGGCGCGGGTGTCGTTCAAAGGTAGGACTCTTGCTTCCCAAGCGTGCGACCTGTTGGTCGTCGCGTTCCCGGCCGGACGGTAATTCCGAAATGAAAGACTTTGTCCAGAAATCTGCTTTAGGGCAGTAATCATTCAACTTGCTCTCATCTGAGTAAGGTGGATGTCTGAAACGCGGCTCACAAGCCGTGCTCTAAGTTGTCGCGCCATCGCAAGGTGGAAGAGCGACCCAGTGTTCAGCCACTGGTAAGCCTAGGTGCGGTGCGAGATTGGTAACGATCTCGTGCTGAGCGCACTAACAATGTAGCCACCCTTATGGGTACACAACTCTCGCGAGAGGGTTGCGTGATACTGGAAGTCGAAATCCGGTTGAGGCGCTAGGCTGGGTCAAAGGGTCAACTCACGTGAACCACTGATAAATGTCGTAAAGCAATGAAGAGCCAAATCGACTGATAGGCTCTGACCAAAACGGTGTATGACCGGATGTTTCCCTGCTTGGTGGGGACACGCTGACAACACGGTCATCGGCAAATAGGTGGGACCCTCCTGACTCGTGCTCAGAGTACGCGGCGCGTGTCAAGGTAGTTGTCGCCTGAGTCATGCAGCTTTGAGCTGAGTATGTTGGTCAGAAATGGCCAGCTTGACCACCTCGTCACGTTCAGGGTTGAGGGTGACCGAGTCAATCAGAGACCAGTCTCGCGTGGCACCTGACCAGCGTGCCGGATGACGAGCCTTCGCTTTGGTGTACACCTCATGGCGAGCGGCCAGGATGGCCTGATCTTGGCCGCTGTGGCGTTGCTCTGGGCTGACGTAGCGAATACCGCTGTGGCGGTGATCGACGTTGTACCAATGCACGAACTCAGCGGCCCAGATGCGCGCTTGTTCTAGCGACTCAAAGCCCTGCACAGGAAACTCTGGGCGGTATTTGGCCGTGCGAAACAGTGCTTCGGAGAATGCGTTGTCGTCGCTGACTCCGGAACGTGTCAATGACTTTGCTACACCTTGCTTCATAAATTTACGGTGCAGGGTTGTTCTGTTTCAGACGGCTTCCTTTGCGCTGGCGGTGAGTTGATCCAGGCCGCTGTGGGCATGGGTTTTAGGCAAGGGCGGACCCCCTTGAATCGGTTGGGTGTGGCATCGAATGCCGCATTCAGCGTTGCTTGCCTGATCTCCCTCATTGCCTGCGCTAGCCCGTAGTGCACGCTGTGGGGTGTCATATGGCCAATTCCTGAGTGGCAGTGCTGCCCGTTGTACCAGGCAAAGAATGTCTGGCAATGCAATCTGGCGTCCTCAATGCTGCCAAAGCGCTCTGGGAAGTCGGGTCGGTATTTCATGGTCTTGAATTGGGATTCCGAGTAGGGGTTGKCATCCGWGGTGTAGGGACGGCTGTGGCYCTTGGCTATGTCAAGGTCCGCCAACAAACTGGCCACCGGGTTGCAGCGCATAGAGCCACCC
>NZ_CXOO01000033.1 GCF_001269385.1 Limnohabitans sp. DM1
GCGAGTCCTTGATGGCTGCAACCCTTGAACTCACCCCAGCGCTGCGCAGTGCTGCAGCATGCCGCGCCATGGGACTGTGGCGCGGTGCCCCGGCCAGGCACAAAGCGCACGCGCACCGAGCCGCCTTTGTGGGGCCACCCTCAGCGCCAAGGCCTGTGCGCCCACGTTCACCGCTGGCCTTGAGTGAGGTGGAACAGGCCTTAGTGCTGCAAGCCCTGTGCAGTGAGCGATTTGCCGACACCGCGCCAGCGACAGTCCACGCCACATTGCTGGACGAAGGCACTTACCTGGGGTCGGTGCGCACCATGTACCGCTTGCTGGCTGCCAACGCCAGCAGTGCCGAGCGTCGCCGCCAGCGTAGCCACCCGGTCTATGCCAAGCCTGAATTGCTGGCGACAGGGCCCAACCAAGTCTGGTCGTGGGACATCACCAAACTCAAGGGTCCAGCCAAATGGACGTGCTTCCATCTCTACGTCATCCTGGACATCTTCAGTCGCTACGTCGTTGGATGGCTGATTGCGCCGCGTGAGAGCGCTGAGCTGGCCCAGCAACTGATTGCCGATACCGTGGCCCGCCACGACGTGATGCCCGGTGCGCTCACGCTGCACGCGGACCGGGGTACCTCTATGCGCTCCAAACCGGTGGCCAGTTTGTTGGTGGACCTGGACGTGGCCAAGAGCCACAGCCGTCCCTACACCTCGGATGACAACCCCTACTCGGAATCCCAATTCAAGACCATGAAATACCGACCCGACTTCCCAGAGCGCTTTGGCAGCATTGAGGACGCCAGATTGCATTGCCAGACATTCTTTGCCTGGTACAACGGGCAGCACTGCCACTCAGGAATTGGCCATATGACACCCCACAGCGTGCACTACGGGCTAGCGCAGGCAATGAGGGAGATCAGGCAAGCAACGCTGAATGCGGCATTCGATGCCACACCCAACCGATTCAAGGGGGTCCGCCCTTGCCTAAAACCCATGCCCACAGCGGCCTGGATCAACTCACCGCCAGCGCAAAGGAAGCCGTCTGAAACAGAACAACCCTGCACCGTAAATTTATGAAGCAAGGTGTAGCAAAGTCATTGACACGTTCCGGCGGCACCAGGCGCTCTTAGCGGCCTCGTTCATCGCAGCTGTAGTGATCACGGCCTCAAGCCGGGCACCCGCAGACCAGGGCCGAGCTCGGGCAGGTCTGGTTTGTGCTTCTTCGCGCCAACGCTCCAGGGTTGCCTCGCTCACGCCCATCTCGCGCGAGACCACCTGCAGCGGTGCGCTCTCCGGTGGCAGCAACTTGGCTACCGCTTTGTCTCTGAATGCTTGTCCATATCGAGCCATTTTGTTCTTTCATCGCCGCCCCCAGGTTCTAGGTTCTATCGAGGCGACAACTAGTCTGACACAGGGGGTACGGAACAGGGTAAGCCCGTAGCAGGGTCCAGCTACAATAGCCGGACAAACTTTATCGCAAGATAAAGCGAATCTGTTGCGGGTAAAAGATTGCAGAAAAAGCGAACGCTGCGTTGTAACGACGAAGATACGGGTGAAATCCCCTGACTCGAAAGAGTGCTGACTTCTGCAAGGTGGTCTATCGCAAGATAGATTTGCTCCAACCACCCGAAGGGTATGCATCCCTTCGGGGATGCGCTCATCCTTCGGACTGAGCGGGCGTAGCTCAATGGCAGAGCTGAAGCTTCCCAAGCTTAAGACGAGGGTTCGATTCCCTTCGCCCGCTCCATTCTCAACGGAGGTTGATATGGACGCAGTTCAATGCGATGTTGCCTCTGATACATGGACACACTGGCACGGCATCAGCTGGCCAGACGTGCATCGTGTAGTTGGAAGGCTGCAAATCCGCATTGCGAAAGCAACGAAAGCAGGTGAATGGCGACAAGTCAAACGCCTGCAACGACTACTCACACACAGTACCAGTGCGAAAGCCTTGGCGGTGCGTCGAGTAACTGAGAACAGGGGACACAAAACCCCCGGGGTAGACCAAGTTCTTTGGAACACCCCTGAAGCGAAATTCACAGCGATTGCGTCTCTTGGAAACAAGAAATACAAACCGCTGCCACTTCGCAGAATCCACATACCGAAAAAGAGTGGCGGGACACGGCCCCTGGGCATCCCCACCATGAAAGATCGGGCATCGCAAGCGCTACACCTGCTATCGCTTGATCCAGTAGCTGAAACAATTGGAGATACAAACTCGTACGGCTTCCGCCGCGAAAGATCCACAGCAGATGCTATCGAACAGGTCAAAAATGACCTGTCACGAAAAGACTCTCCGCAATGGATACTCGAGGGCGACATCAAAGGTTGCTTTGACAACATCAGTCACAACTGGCTGCTCCAGCACGTTCCTATGAATAAGCAGGTGCTCCAAAAATGGCTGAAGGCTGGATATTTTGAGGGTAATACCCTCTTCCCAACCAAGAGTGGCACACCTCAGGGCGGCATCATCTCACCGGTCTTATCGAACCTGGCATTGGATGGGCTGCAAGCAGCACTGAAAGGATTATTCCGCACAGTGCGCGAAGCAAGAGCCGCCAAAGTCAATTTCATCCGATACGCCGATGACTTCATCATCACCGGAAGCTCGAAAGAACTTTTGGAACAGCAGGTGAAGCCCCTGGTTAAGAATTTTCTTAGCCAACGGGGATTGGAGCTTTCCGAGACAAAAACCTTCATCACACATGTGACTGATGGTTTCGATTTTCTGGGATGGACTGTTCGCAAGCATGGAGACATGCTGGCCAGGAAACCTTCCAAGAAAAACGTGAAATCATTCCTGGACAAGATCAGAATCAAACTGAAAGAACTACGCACTGAACGACAAGCAGAAGTGATCTATCAACTCAACCCGATCATCCGGGGCTGGGCCAACTATCACCGAAGCCAAATGTCCAGTAGAACGTTCGCCAAGTGCGATCATCACATTTGGGAAGCGCTCTGGCGATGGGCAAAGCGTCGGCACCCAAACAAGGGGGCACGATGGATAAAGAAACGTTACTTCAAGATCATCAATGGTCGAGAATGGCGATTCGTGGAAGGGCAAAACATGCTTCTGACTCTGAGTGGATTTACAAAGCAAGTCCACATCAAAATCAAGTCAGATGCAAACCCCTACGACCCTAACGATGAGGCCTATTTCGCAAAGCGTTTGGCTATGCGAATGAACTCCTCACTGGCGGGTCGCCGAAAACTGATTTGGATCTGGAATTGGCAAGACGGAAGTTGTTCTCGGTGCGGTGAAAAGATCACCTGGGAAACCAAGTGGCACTTACATCACATCGTCCGGCGTGTAGACGGCGGCTCGAACAAACTGAGCAATCTTGAGTTGCTTCATCCTGACTGTCATGTACAGCACCATGTCAATAGTCGTTGACAGCAGAGTCTCTCGACTCTGAGGTAATTCGAAACTGCTGCTCCATCAAACGATGGTACAGTCATGACTGCTTGAGCCGGATGCGGGGAAACTTGCAAGTCCGGTTCTGAGGGGAGGGACACACCGCGAGGTGTGTTCCTTACCCGATAAATAACGTGGGTTCGATTCCCATCACCCGCTCCAGTCTCCTGATCATTCCATGAAGGCCCCGCAAGGGGCCTTCGGCTTTTGTATCCGCCCCATGCACATCACCGTCAACGAAGAACTCAAAGCCTACATCGACCCACTCACGCCCGATGAGCACGCCTCGCTGGAGCGCAGCATCCTGGCCGAGGGCTGCCGCGATGCCTTGGTGTTGTGGGGCGATGTTCTGGTGGACGGACACAACCGCTACGGCATTTGCCAAAAGCATGGCCTGCCCTTTCAGACGGTGCAAAACACGAGATTCCAATCGATGGAGGACGTGCACCTGTGGATGATCGACCAGCACCTGGGGCGGCGCAGCGTGTCGGATTTTCAGCGCGGCGTGCTGGCCTTGCGCAAACGCGCGATTTTGGCCGAGCAGCGCACCCAGACCATCGCCGCCACGGCCAACAGGGACGCCACGCTGTCTGAACACGCATCGCAAGAGACGCCTCAAGACATCGCGGCCAGCGGCCCCAACCCGCTCAAAAGCCGCGCCGATATTGCCAAAGTGGCCCGATTGAGCAACAGCCAGGTCGTGCAGATCGAGAAAATCCAGAAGCAAGCCGCACCAGAACTGGTGGCAGCAGTCAAAGCTGGGACGATCTCCATCAATGCCGCAGCTGCCGTGGCCAGCTTGCCCGCAGAAGAACAAAAAACAGCCGCATTGGGCGGCAAGGATGAACTCAAACAAGCGGCCAAACGCGTGCGTGAAGTGAACCGCAAAGCCCCCAAGGAAGACACCCTCACCGCCGAGAACGACACACCCGAGACGATCCAGACTTTGCGCCAACAGGTACAGGCCCTGACCGATGAAAACCAGCGCCTGCGCCAGCATGTGGCTGAACTTGAGGCCCGTTTGCAAGCCTCAAACGCCCCCCACTGAGCCCCAGACAAACTGGGCGACCCAAGCCCCATGGCAGGCAGGGCAGCGGCCCACAAATGACCGCTAACGCCCAAAGCAAGTCACCTGGGGGGCAGCACAAAGGTATGAGGGTGCCCGCAGGAAGACGCCCTGCAACTTATTGAGGCTTGACCTCACGCAGCACGATGGCGCGTGTGGGCACCTCAGGCCAGCGCAAGCGCTCACCCTGGAAGTAAACCTGCGCCTGATCCGTGTGTTCAAAATACACACGCCAAGGGGGTGGCCCGTAAACACTTCGGCCCTCTTTGGCCTGCAAGGTGAGCACCGTGCTCTTGCCCGTGCCGTCCTTGGCGCACACCGAACCGGCCTTGAGCGGGACGATGTAAACCATGTCACCGGCCTTGCTGGGAATCTTGGAGGTCAGCAAGGTTCCCTGCTCCGTGCTTTGGCAAAGCGATTCGGGCAAGGCAAGCGCGACTGCAGGCGCGGCCACACTGACAGGCAAGGCAGGGGTGGAAGCTGAATTGACGGGCACCGCACTGGCAAGGGCAGCCATGTCCGCTGGAGTTGAAACGGATGCTTCAGGCACGGCAGCCTCGGCTGCCAACTGCGCGTCAGAGGCTTCGGTCAATACGGCAGGCGCAGGCAGTTGTGTTGCGGGCGCGGGCGCCAGGTAAGACTGCACACGCGCCCATTGTTCAGTCGCCCAATGGGTGATCGGCTCGGGCTGCAAATACAAGCCCGTCGCCAAGGCACCCAAAACGAGCAGGCCTGACCACCACAGAAACCAGCGGACAAATCGCCGAGCACCACCGGATGATTCCTGTTGGGCACTCTTGCGTTGTTCGGATAACTGGATCAAGTCGTCCAAAACCTGCACAGATATCATGGCCGGGTCAGCACTGACACCCTCGTTGGCGATGGTGCGGATCACGCTTTCGGGGTCTTGCCCTAAAGCCTTGGCGACTTTTCGGGCTGCACTGTACTTGATCGGTTCGGAATAGAACAAGGAGGAGCCACCCGACTCCAGTTGTTGAACCTGTGCAGCCGACAAATTCACGCGGCGTGCAAGATCGCTCAGCTCTATTTGCTGCGCAAGGCGCCATTCGCGCAACAGCTCACCGCGAACGCGGTCCGAATTGGGTGTTGACATTCCAAAAACCGTCAAAAATCACTATTTTGTACCAAATTTAATCACTTGGGAATACACAGATTCAATTTTAAAATTCGGATTATTTTAATATTCAGTTAAATTTAGCAAAATTAATGAAAAAAGCCACGAAATTCGTGGCTTTTAAAAATAATCAAAACGTCCAGCTTCAAAAAATCAGCGTCACACCCGTCTTGCTTTGCAGCAATTCTGGCGTCACGCCCGGGGCCAGCTCCACCACTTTGAGGCCCGCGTCGGTCACATCCATCACAGCCAGGTCGGTGATGATGCGGTCGACCACGCCCACACCCGTCAGGGGCAGTGTACAGCTGGGCAAAATTTTCAGGTCTTCGGTGCCGTCTTTCTTCTTGGCCACATGTTCCATCAAGATGATCACGCGCTTGACGCCTGCCACCAGGTCCATCGCGCCACCCATGCCCTTGACCATCTTGCCGGGGATCATCCAATTGGCCAGATCGCCCTTTTCGCTCACCTGCATCGCGCCCAGGATGGACAGGTTGATCTTGCCGCCGCGGATCATGGCAAACGACTGCTCGCTGCCAAAGATGGACGAGCCCTTGATGGTGGTCACCGTCTGCTTGCCCGCGTTGATCAGGTCAGCATCGACCTCGTCTTCGGTCGGGAACGGGCCAATGCCCAGCATGCCGTTTTCGCTTTGCAGCCAGACTTCCTTGTCGGCCGGCACAAAGTTGGCCACCAGCGTGGGAATGCCGATGCCCAGGTTCACATAGAAACCGTCTTCCAGTTCGTGGGCCGCACGCGCGGCCATTTGGTCTTGACTCCAGCTCATATCAGGCTCCTGTTTTTTCTGTCACGGCGGGCTTCATACGCCCGCCTTTTCTGTAATGGTGCGTTTCTCGATGCGCTTTTCCGGCTTCGTGTTCAGCACGATGCGGTGTACATAAATGCCGGGCAAGTGAACGCTGTCCGGGTGCATGGCACCGGTTTCCACAATCTCTTCGACCTCGACCACACAAATCCTGCCGGCCATGGCCACAGCCGGGTTGAAGTTGCGCGAGGTGTAGCGGAACTGCAGGTTGCCGGACTTGTCGGCGCGGTGCGCTTTAACCAGCGACACATCGGGCACAAGCGAACGCTCCATCACATAGGTCTCGCCATCGAACTCGCGCAGCTCTTTGCCCTCGGCCACCAAAGTGCCCACACCGGTCTTGGTGAAAAAAGCCGGGATGCCCGCGCCGCCCGCACGCAGCTTTTCGGCCAAGGTGCCTTGTGGCGTGAACTCCAAAGCCAACTCGCCCGCCAGGTACTGGCGTTCAAACTCTTTGTTCTCGCCCACGTAAGACGAAATCATTTTCTTGATCTGGCGGGTTTGCAGCAACAAGCCCAAACCGAAATCGTCCACGCCCGCGTTGTTGGAAATGGCCGTCAGGTTTTGCACGCCGCTGTCACGCAGCGCCGCAATCAAAGCCTCAGGAATACCGCACAGGCCAAAGCCGCCCACGCCAATGAGTTGCCCGTCAGCCACGATGCCCTTGAGGGCCTCGGCTGCGGAAGGAAAAATCTTGTTCACGCCAAACTCCATTCAGGAAAGAGAACGCTACGATACTACGTAATCAACTACGTAGTTTTTCGTAGAGGGCGGCCCTTAGAGAAACCCAGCCGGCATGGGGGGTTCTGTGGGAGCTTGCCTGCAAGCGATAACGCGCTCACCCCAATCCATGGCCAGCAGGCTGGCTCCTACAAAAAGCGTCCCCATGACACAGGACATCGACTACCGCCTCGCCTTTGACCTCGCCCCCATCGGCATGGTGCTCTCGCGCAACCGCACCATGGTCGACTGCAACCAGCGCATGTGCGAAATGTTTGGCGCCCCACGCGAACAACTGATCGGCCAGACCTTCCAGCTGCTCTACCCCAGCGCCGACGAATACGAACGCACCGGCCAGCGCATCGCGCCCATACTGAACGCCAAAGGCGTGTACGCCGACGACCGCGTGATGAAGCGCGTGGACGGCCGCTTTAAAGGCGAGACCTTTTGGTGCCATGTGACCGGCCGTGCGCTCAACCGCGATGCCCCACACGAAGCAGGCATCTGGACCTTTGAAGACCTGTCGGCCCGCAAACCCGTCAAGGCCGAACTCACCGCCCGCGAACGCGAAGTCGCCGCCCACCTGATGGACGGCCAAACCAGCAAGGAAATCGGCAAAGCCTTGGGCATCAGCCACCGCACGGTGGAGATTTACCGCGTCAAGCTCATGCGCAAATACCAGGCATCAGGGGCTGCGGATTTGATTCAGAAGTTAATGCGCGGGTAAGAAGACGCCAAACACCATCACGTCGGACTCTTCGAGTGCCGACCTACAACGAACGCGATATCCGTAGGTCGGTGGTCGAAGACCCCGACGCTGTTGGGTTGAGCGTTCGTGCCGTGCCGATGCATTCGATGCGGTTCATTGCTCAGACGTCGGACTCTTCGAGTACCGACCTACAACGAAGGCAATATCCGTAGGTCGGTGGTCGAAGACCCCGACGTTGTTGGGTTAAGCGTTCATGCCGACGCATTCGATGCGGTTCATTGCTCAGACGTCGGACTCTTCGAGTGCCGACCTTCGACATGCATGGGTCGGTGACTTCGGCCTCTTGAGGCTTGAGGTCGTCAATCCACGCCAAACACCCGCCGCAGATGCAACGTCACCCCGCCAAACTGCTGCTCGATCACCGTCAGCCGCTTGAAGCCATGGCCCACGGCCAGCTCGTCGGTCATGCCCATGCCGCCGTGCAACTGCACCGCGCCCTGCCCCACCAAGCGCGCAGCACGCAGCACCGTCACATGGGCCGATGACACCCGCTCGGCGCGGCGCTCGGGGCTGTCACCCAGCACATCGGCACAAGCACCCACCGCCGCAGCGGCTTGCACCAGGGCCATGTACATGTCGGCCATGCGGTGTTGCAGGGCCTGAAAGGCCGCCAAGGGTTGACCGAACTGCTTGCGCTGGCTGGTGTAGTTGAGCGTGTCGCGCATCAGGGTCTGCATCACGCCAACCGCTTCGGCACCTGCGGCCAGCGTGGCCGCATCCCATGCTTGCGAGAGCGCAGCCAGCGCATCGCCTTGGCCGATGATGGCTTGCACGGGCGTTTGGTCAAATGCCAGCTCAGCCGCCCAGGCACCGTCGATCAGTCGAACATCACGCTGCTGCACGCCAGTGGCTGAAGGGTCAATCAAGCAGATGCGCAGCTGGCCAGCCTCGTCTCGCGCGCTCACCAGCCAATGCGTGGCCCCGGTTGCGCCTCGCACCAGGGCTTTGCGCCCGCTGATGTGCAGCTGGCCGTTCGAGTTGTGCAAGCGGGTCTGCACCCGGCTCAGGTCGGTGCGCCCGGAGGGCTCCAAAGCCGCCACGGCCAAGCGCACTTGGCCATCGGCCAGGCCTTGGAGCAAAGCATCAGCCGCCGGGTCATTCAACGCTTGCAGCAAGGTCGCGCCCAAGACGGCCGAGCTGCTGTAAGGCTCGGCCACCAAAGCCGCCCCGAGGGCCTGGCAAATCAGCATCTGCTCGGGCAATCCACCGCCCATGCCCCCCAGGTGTTCAGGCAGCGCGGCACCCAAGAGGCCCAGCTCGTGCGCCAGGCCTTGCCACAGCGGCTCAATCGCTTGCGGCGTGGCGATCATCTGAGCGCGTTTGTCAAAGGGCAATTTGTCTTGCAGCCAGCCTTGCAGACTGGCCACGAGCATGGTCTGCGTCTCGTCCAGAGGCAGCACAGACTCCACCACCTCGGCCCCCAGAATGTGCCGCGCAATCAGGTTGCGCTGCACTTCATTGGTGCCGCCATAAATCGAGGCTGCGCGGTCATTCAAATACGCACGGGTGGCGAAAACCGACTCTTCGGGCACAGGCAGCGCGTGGGCAGATGCCTCCTCAATGGTCAGGCTGCTGGAACCATAGGGGCCTGCAATGTCCAGACCCAGCTCGGTCAAGTGCTGCTTGAGCTCGGTCGCCAGCACCTTGCCCATGGACGGCGCAGCCGGCATCCAGCAAGGCTGCGTGCCGCCACCGATGCGAGCGGTCAGCACCTGCTGTTCCCAAGCGTGCAAGGCGTCGATGCGGCACTGCGCGTTGGCCAAGGTCAAGGCGATGTCTTCTTGCTCTTGGTCAGAAGGTCCTGATGAGGCAAACGCTTCGTTCAGGGACTCTTTCAACCGGGCCAACCGCCCCCGCAAGAACGGCGCAGACGAGCCGCCCCGCTCGTGTTCCAGCAAAAATTTGGCAATCGTCCAGCCCTGGTTTTCTTCGCCGATCAGCGCATCAGCGGGCACGCGGGCCTCGTCAAAAAAGACCTGGTTGAACTCATGGTCGCCCGAGATGCTGATGATCGGCCGGATCTGGATGCCCGGGTTGTTCAACTCGAACATCAAAAAGCTGATGCCTTGCTGCGGTTTACCGCTGCTGTCGGTGCGCACCAGACAAAACATGTGCGTGGCGCGGTGGGCGTGGGTGGTCCAGATTTTGGAGCCGTTGATCACCCACTCGTTGCCTTCGCGGCGGGCGCGGCATTGCAGCGATGCCAGGTCGGAGCCCGAGCCCGGCTCGCTGTAGCCCTGACACCAGTAACTCACGCCATTGCGCAAATCGGGCAGCCAGCGCTCTTTTTGGGCCTGCGTGCCAAACGCCACCAGCACGGGCGCAGCCATCACCAGCCCCAGGGGCGAGACCTTGGGGGCATCAGCCGCTGCAATCTCGCTGGCAAAAATGTCATGCTGCTTTGGGGTCCAGGCGCAACCGCCCCACTCGACTGGCCAGTGCGGCGCCGCCCAGCCGCGCTTGGCCAAAATCCGCTGCCACGGAATACCGACCTCGTAGTCCGCAAAAATGCCCGAGGTACGATGCCCGCCCAAGCGGATCTCATCGGTCAGCTCAGCGGCCAAAAAGGCGCGCACTTCATCACGAAAAGCCAGTTCGTCGCTCGTCAATGAATCGGTCATGGTGGTCTTCGCTCAAAAAGAAAAAATAATCACAAGGAAAGGCGTTTTGCGAGGCCATGGTTTTTGCAGGAGCCAGCCCTGCTGGCTATGCGGCGCATGTGGACCGCTGGCTTTTCGCTTGCAGGGCAAACTCCTACAGGGAAATGCGCCATGCCGGGCCGACCGGTCAAAAACCCACATAACGCACGAAATTGGCTTCATCCTCGCGCACCGACTTGACGCTGTTGGCCACAAAGTCTTCGTCCGGGTAGCCCAAGGCGATGCAGATCATGATGTTCTGGTCGTCGGGGATGCCCGCGTGTTCGCGCACCACGGCCGACTGCATGATGCCCTGCCCGTTGATCACGGTGCCCAGGCCCCGCTCCCAGGCGGCCAGCACGATGGCGTGCGACAAAGCCCCCAAATCAAACTGGCTGATGGCTGCAGGTTCGAGGTATTTGTCATAGGTCAGCACCAGCGACACCGGCGCATCAAACTGCCGAAAACCGCGCATCACCCAATCGGTGCGGCGCTCTTTGTCATCGCGGGCAATGCCCATGGCGTCGAACAGCTGAATGGCGATGTCCACCTGACGCTTGCGGTGGATGCCCTCGTAGGCCTCTTTCATCGGGAAGTCGCGCTTGGGTGGCACGCCCTTGACCATATTGTCGGTATTGCCCCGGCGAATGCGCTCCAGCGGCTCGCCCGTGACCACATGCACATGCCAGGGCTGTGTGTTCATGGACGAGGGCGACCATTTGGCCACTGAGAGGATCTCTTCGATCACTTCGCGTGGCACGGTTTTTTGCTGGTAACCGCGAATGCTTTTGCGGGCCTTGATGAGTTCTGAAAATTCCATGGACTTGTCTCGATGCGTTTGAACAGGCGGCTCGCCTGAGGCTTTGATCTGAGCAACGAAGACTCAGACATGGCTGCATTAAAACGTTTTCAGCAAGACATGCTTGTCTTGCGCATGACTGTGCCTGCCAGCTGGGGCACTTTACAGTGTGGCCATGATGCATTTTTATGAACCTCACCTCGGTCACGGCCTCAAGCATGACCCGTTCAACGCCATCGTGGGCCCTCGCCCCATAGGCTGGGTGTCCAGCCAAAGCCCCAGCGGTGTGCTCAATCTGGCCCCCTACAGCTTTTTCAACGCCTTCAACTACGTGCCACCCGTGATTGGGTTTTCAAGCATCGGGCGCAAGGATTCGCTCAACAACATCGAGGCGACGGGCGAGTTTGTCTGGAACCTGGTCACTCGCGATCTGGCCGAGGTGATGAACCAAACTTGCGAAGCCGTGCCGCCCGAGGTGAGCGAGTTTGATCTGGCAGGCCTGACACCCGAGGCATCGAAGGTGGTGGGTGTGCCGCGTGTGGCGCAAAGCCCGGTGAGCTTTGAATGTCGGTGCACGCAAATTTTGCAGTTGCAAGACCTGCAAGGCCAGAAAGTCGACACCTGGATGGTGTTTGGCCAAGTGGTGGGCATCCACATTGACCAGCGCTTGCTCAAAGACGGGGTGTACGACACCGCCAATGCCGGGCACATTTTGCGTGGCGGCGGCGCAGCGGATTACTTCAGCATCGGGCCGGAGCAGCTGTTCAAAATGCACCGCCCCGAAAGCGGTGCACGCGATCTGCCCAAGTGAGGCCTTGCACCCTCCCGGCGCACGGGCAGCGCCAGCGGGTGTCACCTGAGGCGCAGGCCGTGCGGCAGCGGCTGCGTTAATCTGGCCACGGGCCTTTGCTTGCTGCCACTTGGCTGCTGTGGGCCCTCCAACCCAAGCTCAGGACAAACACATGACCGCACCACTCAAAGGACAAGTTGCATGGATCACAGGCGGGGGCAGCGGCATCGGGCTGGCCGGCGCCATGGCCTTGGCCCAAGCCGGAGCGCATGTTGTGATTTCGGGCCGCAACGCGGCCACCAATGCCAGCGCTTTGGCTTCGCTGCAGGCCCTGGGCAGTGCCGAGGCCTTGCTGCTGGACGTGGCCGACAAGCACGCCGTCAAAGCAGCCGCCCAGCAAATTTTGGACAAACATGGGCGCATCGACATCCTGGTGACCAGCGCGGGCACCAATGCCACGCAGCGCAATTTAGACGTGGTCACGCCCGAGGCCTGGGACGATGTGGTGGCCATCAACCTGTCGGGCCTGTTTTATTGCGTGCACGCGGTCCTGCCCGCCATGCGTCAGCAACAAGGCGGCTTGATCATCAACGTGTCGTCTTGGGCGGGGCTTTACGCGTCCAAGCTCACCGGCCCTGCTTACAACGCCACCAAACGCGCCGTGCTGGCCCTGACCGAGTCCATCAACATGGAAGAGTGCACACACGGCATCCGCGCCACCTCGCTCTTGCCCGGCGAAGTGGCCACGCCCATTCTGGACAAGCGGCCCGTGCCGCCGTCTGCCGAGCAACGCGAATTGATGGTGCAGGCCGAGGACATGGGGCAAGCCATCCTGTTTGTGGCGCAGATGCCCGCTCGCACCTGCATCAACGAATTTGTCATCTCCCCCACCTTCAACCGCTTCTACACAGGCGGGCTGGAAACGCCGCCCAAACGCTGAGCCCGGCGGCATCTCACCCAGCCCATGAGCCAACTTTTCAGCGACAGTGCCCGGCACCGCCGCATCGGCATTGCGCTGGTGACGGTCACCACCTTGATGTTTGCGGTGCTCGACGCCTCGGCCAAGTGGCTGGTCCTCACCCTGCCCGTGATGCAGGTGGTGTGGATGCGCTTTCTCACGCATTCGCTGTTTTCCATCGCGGTGTTTGCGCCCTCGGTCAAAGGCGATTTGCTGCGCTGGCGGCACCCGCGCTTGCAGCTGCTGCGCGGCTTGATGCTGGCGGCCATGACCGGCCTGAACTTCTGGGCTTTGCAGTATTTGCAGCTGGCCGAGACCGGAGCGATGCAGTTTTCCGTGCCGATTTTGATTGCGCTGCTGTCGGCCTGGTGGCTGGGCGAGCGGCTGGATGCCAAGCGTTGGCTGGCCATTGCAGTGGGCTTCGCGGGGGTGCTGGTCATCATCCGCCCTGGCAGCCAGGGCTTTCACCCGGCCATCTTGCTGTCAGCCCTCAACGCCATTTTGTATGCGCTCTTCAACATGATGACGCGCTACCTGGCCAGCAGCGAAAACCCGGCCACCACGCAAATGACCTCGGCGGTGGTGGCCACTTTGGCGCTGACGCCCGTGGCGCTGTGGCAATGGCAACAACCGGCCACGCTGCTGGAGTGGTTCGTGATGGCCTTGGCCGGTTTGTGCGGTGGCATTGGCCACTACTTTGTGGCCGTGGCGCACCGCTACGCTTCGGCGGCGGTGCTGGGTCCGTTTTTGTACCAGCAGATCCTTTACATGACGGTGCTCGGCTGGCTGGTCTTTGGCCAAGTGCCCGACCTGGCCGTGGTGCTGGGCGCCATGGTGGTGGTGGCCAGCGGCCTGTATTTGTTGTGGCGCGAGTTTCAGGGCGCAGGTCCCAAATGAGTACCTTAACTTATTGATCCGGCCCCTTGGAGTCTTGAACCCTATGCAGGGGATAGCTTTTTTGTAGGAGCCCACCCCTGTGGGCGATGGGCGTGGAACACGCCCTTGACTTGGCCCTGCATGCCTTCGCCCACAGGGTGGGCTCCTACAAAGGCAAAAATATCCACATGAGCGACAAAACATGGGCCATTCAAACCTCATCGGGCCGGATCAATAACGCTTAACGGGTGTGAGCCAACTGCTAAGCGCTTGGGCCCTCAGTCAGCTCGGTGACACACCAGCAGCCACCCAGCGCCCAAGATGGCATGCACCATTTTTGGCGCTAGGGCGCTCATCACAGGAGTTCTGCATGTCTTCATCCCCCCGCTGGAAACACCGCCCGCCGGGCTCGAACTGGGGCGACTTTGGGCCCGATGACCAGTGCGGTCGCATGAACCTTTTGACGCCCGACAAAGTGCTGCAAGGCATGCAAGAGGTGCGCACGGGGCAAACCTTCAACCTGAGCCTGCCGCTGGATTTTCCAGGCGGCAACGTGCTCAACCCCCGCAGGCAGCCACCTGTGCTGCGCCCCACCTTGCGCGGCGACAAGCCCAACATGAACTACCAGCTGTGGTGTGACGACCCGGTTTGCACCGATGTGGTGTGCGACGACCTGGTGATCATGCACTTGCAGTACAGCACCCAGTGGGACAGCCTGGCGCATGTGGGCTCGATGTTCGATGCCAATGGCGACGGTGTGCCCGAGCCGGTGTATTACAACGGCTTTCGCGCAGGCACCGATGTGGTGGGGCCCAGCAGTGGATCGGGGGCTGGCATTTTTGGTTTTCCGGAGATCGCCCGCGAATCGACCTCTTCTGCCAAAGCCTTGGGCATCGAGAAGATGTCCGAGCGCTGCGTGCAAGGCCGCGCAGTCATGATCGACCTGCATGCCCACCTGGGCCGTGAGCGGGTGCGGGTGGGTCACGACCTCCTGATGGACATCATGCGCAAGGACAGCGTGGTGGTGGAGCCCGGTGACATGGTGTGCTTGCACACCGGCTTTGCGCAGATGCTGCTGGAGATGAACAAACAGCCCGACCCGCATGTGGTGGAAAACTCGTGTGCCGTGCTGGAAGGACGCGACGAGCGGCTGCTGCAGTGGATCACCGATTCAGGCCTGGTGGCGCTGATCGCCGACAACTACGCGGTCGAAGGCTTGCCCGCCACACCCCGCCCCGGCAGCTGCGCGGCTTTGCCCTTGCACGAACATTGCCTGTTCAAGCTGGGCGTGCACCTGGGCGAGATCTGGCACCTCACGCCCTTGGCCAACTGGCTGCGCGAGCACGGCCGCCACCGCTTTTTGCTGACTGCGCCACCCCTGCGCCTGCCCGGAGCCATTGGCTCACCGGCCACGCCCATTGCCACCGTGTGATCGCCCCCCGGCGTGAGGAGCCCTGGCCACTGACCGCCATCCATCTGGGTTTGCGCTAGTAAATCCTGCAGGTGACTGCCGTGATCGGCTGGGCATGCTTGAATTGGCCTTGCACAAGCCATCCCTGGAGACAAGCCATGGTTCACTATTTTGACGAAGCCCGCGTGCAGCAACTGCTGAGCGTACCCGACCTGCTGCAAGGGGTGCGAGAAGCCTTGGTGGCCTTGACGCTGGGCCAGGTGGTACAGCCGCTGCGCATGGTCATGCCCATTGGCGAGGCCTCTCACGATGGCCTGCTGTTTTTAAAACCCGCTCAGCTGGGCGATGCCTTGAGCACCAAGCTCATCACCCTGGTGCCGGGCAATGCGCAAAAGGGCTTGCCCACACTGCTGAGCACGATCGTGCTGATGGACCCGGCCACGGGCCAGACGCTGGCCGTGATGGAGGGCAACACCATCACCGCGATGCGCACAGCAGCGGCCTCTGCCGTGGCGGCCGATGCGCTGGTGCCACGCACACCGCAAGTGGTGGCCATGCTGGGCAGCGGCGTGCTGGCCCGCAGCCACGCGCAAATGCTGCGGGCCGTGCGCGAGGTGTCCGAAATTCGGGTGTGGAGCCCCAACGCTGCCAACGCGCAGCAGTGCGCACGAGACATTGGCGGTGTGGCCTGCGCGAGCGCCGAAGAGGCGGTGCGCGGCGCTGACATCGTGTGCACCGTGACCAATGCCAGCGAACCCGTGCTGCAAGGCGCCTGGCTCAAGCCCGGTGCCTTTGTGGCGGCGGTGGGTGCGCCCCGCCCCACTTGGCGCGAGCTGGACGATGCGGCCATGGCCCACTGGGTGGTGGCCGACCAGCGCGAAGCGGCCGAAAAAGAATCGGGCGATGTGATGCTCTCGGGCGCGCGGGTCGCGGCCGAAATTGGCGAAGTGTTGTGCGGTCGCGTGGCTGCGCCACCTTTAGGCACCACCATCATTTTCAAATCGCTGGGTCAGGCGGTGGAAGACACGGTGGCAGCACGCCTGGTATACCGCGCTGCTTTGGCCGAAGGCGCTCGCCCATGAGCCGCGCCGATGTGGTGATTGTGGGCAGCGGCGTGATGGGCGCGGCCACGGCCTATTGGTTGACCCGCTTGCAGCCGGGCCTGCGCGTGACGCTGGTCGAGTCGGACACGCGTTACGAAAAAGCCTCGTCATCGCTGTCGGCCAGCTCGATCCGCCAGCAGTTCACCTGCCCCGTCAACATCCGGCTGAGTCAATTCGGCATCGCGTTTTTGCGCGAAGTCGAGCAGCACCTGGGCCTGCCCGATCACCCCGTGGCGCTGGGCTTGCAGGAGCCCGGCTATTTGTACCTGGCCCAGCCCGAGCAAACTGCCGCCCTGCATACGGCGCACCAGATCCAAAAACAGGCTGGGGCCGATGTGGCCTTGCTGGACCCCGAGGCCCTGCGCCAGCGCTTTCCGTGGCTGAATGTGGACGATGTGGCGCTGGGCAGCTTGGGCCTGAGCGGTGAGGGTTGGTTTGACGGCCCAGCCCTACACCAAGCGTTTTTGAAAAAAGCCATGGCGCAAGGCGTGCAGCGCTTGCACGACCGGGTGGTGGGCCTGGACCACACCGACACGCAATTGAGCGCTGTTCGGCTGGCCAGTGGCGACAGCTTGTCCTGCGGCCAAGTGGTCAATGCCGCAGGGCCTTGGGCCGGTGAGGTGGCAGCCATGGCGGGGGTACAGCTGCCCATCGAGGCGGCGCGGCGCACGGTGTTTGTGCTGTCCTGCCCCGACCCGCTGCCGCAATGCCCCTTGCTGATCGATCCGAGCGGCTGGTGGCTGCGGCCCGAGGGCCGGTTTTTGATCAGCGGCGCAGAGCCCATGCACACCGAACCTGGCCTGCCGCTGGAGCCCGATTGGGCCGAATGGAACGACGAACAATGGGCGTCACTCGCGCACCGCATTCCGGCGCTGGCGGCTTTGCGGGTGGAACGGGCCTGGGCGGGGTACTACGAGATGAACACCTTCGATCACAACGCCGTGATCGGCCCGCACCCCGATCTGCGCAACCTGTATTTCATCAACGGTTTTTCAGGCCACGGCATGCAACATGCGGCAGGCGCTGGTTTGGCGCTGGCCGAGTGGATGCTGCAGGGAAAGCCCATCACCATTGCCGTCGATGAACTGGGCTTTGAACGCCTGCGGCAAAACCGCCCGCTGCGCGAGTTGGCGGTGATCGGCTAAGGCTAAAGGTCTTCGCGCGCTTCGATCTGCAAGCGCTGCACCACCGAGCCCCGAGTGCCCGCCACAGCGCGCACGCGCAGGGATGGACCGGCTTCGAGCACCACGCGGCAGTGGTAATCGAGGCTATCGGTCTGGCCCGGGCAGTTGCTGGCAATGCGGCGGTGCCATTGCTGCTTGCCGTCGATCTCCAGGGTCAATGCGTGCCAAGCCTCGGCAGGGTCTTCGGGCACGCGCACCAGCAGGCTGACATCGATGTCAAATGTGCGTGGCCGCTTCAATGCGCCGGGAATGTTCAGCACGGCCACCGCATCGGCCGTCTCGGTGCGCCACAACTCGGGTTTTGCGCTGGACGCCATGGCCTTCAGGCGTGCAGCAAGGTCTGGAGTTCGCCGCTGTCAATCAGGCGGCGCAGGTCATCGGCCCCACCGACCAAGGTGCCGCGCACAAAGACCATCGGAAAAGTGGGCCAGCCGGTCCACATCTTCAGCGCATTGCGCAAACGCCACTGCGAAAAATAACTGCCGAATTCGATGTACTCGTGCGCCACGCCTGCTGCGGCCAGCGCCTTGCGGGCTTTGCTCACAAAAGGGTTGCCCGACAAGCCCACCACCACCACTGCGTGCTGGGCCATGGCGGTTTGCACCCGCTGGATCACGGGCAGGTGGTGCTCGGCAATGCGTTGGCGGATGGCCGGATGGATGGCCGATTCATCGAGAAGAGGTCTGGTCATGAAAATCCTTGGAGGCCGAAAAAGAGATGCTGAGTTGTCAGGCCTTGAGGGCGTTGGCCCCGTCGTGCATGAGTTGCGCGATGTTGGACGCCCCCAACAACTGCATGGGGCTGTCGTTGGCCAAATCAATGGCTGCCTGACTGAAGACACCCAGGCTCATGCAGGTGCAAGAAAAAGCATCACGGCTTTCGCGGACTGCCAGCAGTTCGCGCAAATGTTCGGCACCCACGGTGGCCGCTTTCCAGCGTTTGGCACTGACCAAGGTAACGCGGCCGTTTTTTTCGATCTGGAAATCGGCCGGGCCCTCGTTCAATCGGTTCACCACGAAGCCCTGCTGCCTGAGCGCCTCTTCGATCAACACCGAAAAATCACGCCAGCCCATGCCTCGGGCCTGCTCAACCAGTTCTTCGATACGGCTGGCCGAGATGGCGTTTCTTTGTCGCCAAGCCGCCATGACACCGATCACAAAGAATGGAAAGGCCCCCAACATGCCCGCTGTTTTGTAAGCCTCAGGCAGCAAAGCCCCGGCCACCAAGGCCACACCGAACATCACCAAAAAGCTCACCCACCACGGGGCGCGTAGCAAAGTCGCAAACAGCGACTTTTCGGACATTTTGAATTTCATGGGCAATCAGGGAAAAGAGGTGCGCCACAGACTTCTGTGGGCGTGTCAACAGGCCGCCATTGGCAGCGGCTCGCCAGTGTAGCGGCTCCCATGACCGGGCACGAGCCTCGGCGCCCCTTTCCCCTGAAATACCGCCGCGAATTTTCAGCGGGGCAGATGGGCGTGGCACTTGTCCTCTGTGAAACCAGAAATACTCAAGCCGCAAAAAAGGCTTCACGCGCCTGCTGCGCTGTGCAGAGGCTGCGGCCCAGCACGCGGGCCGAGTCAGCCACCTGGCGCACCAGCGCCGCGTTGTCGGGAGCGACCTGACCGTTGTTCAGCAAAAGGTTGTTTTCAAAACCCACGCGCACATGCCCGCCCAATGCAGCTGCGGTGGTCGCGCAGGCGTGTTCGCCCGCACCAAAGGCGCACATGGACCAGGGCTCCTTGCCGGTATGGGCCATGACAAAAGGCAGCAGGTCTTTGGGCTCGGAGGTTTGGCCCACCGAATAACGGCCGAGCACAAACAAGAGCGACCAGGGCGCATCCGGGATCACGCCTTGCGCACGCAGGGCTTGCCAGCGCTGCAGGTCGGCCACGTCGTACACGATGACCTGGGTCATCACGCGCTCTTTGGCCAGCCAGCCAAAGAACTGCGCCAACCCCGCGTCGCCGATTTTCGGCTGATCCACTTCGCGCAGGCCGACCGACACGGCTTCGGGTTTGAGCGCCGTGACCATGGCGATTTGCTCGGGCGCTTTGTACACGCGGGCGGCTTCGCTGGTGACCTGGATGATCATCGCGTCGCCTACTGCCGCCTTGACCGCTTGCTGCGCGTCGCGGTAACCCTGCACGTCCAGGCTGTGGCGACCTTCGGCGTCGCGGATGTGCATGTGGATCATGGCCGCACCGGCATCGAGGCAGAGCTTGGCGGTCTGGCCCAACTCAGACGCATTGATGGGCAAAGCCGGGTGGTCGGGCCGCTGCTTGTAGGCGCCGTTGGGCGCAACGGTGATTAACAAGGGATGGGGAAAAACAGCCATGGGGTGCCTTTTGAAAATCAGTCGTGAAGGAATCAATCGAGAGGATTGAGGGGCGGCAATTCAGACGCCAGCAAATCCAGCCCTTGGCGCAGCAAGCGGTCGTAGCGTTCGCGCTCAGCCTTTTGCGTTTCGGGTGTCCAGTTGAAAAAGCCCTGCCCGGTCTTCATGCCCAAGTCACCCCGGGCCACGCGCTCTTGCAGCACGCGTGCAGGCTCTGCGTTCACCGCCAGGCTCGGGTACATGCTGGCGGCGGCGGCGGTGTGCACCTCCAGGCCCGCATGGTCGCGCTGCATGACCGGGCCTGCGGCCAGAAAACGGAAACCAAAACCAAAGCGCACGGCCGCGTCCACGTCTTCGGGCGAGGCCACGCCTTCGTCGATCAGGGCAAAGGCCTCACGCGCCAAGGCGTGCTGCATGCGGTTGGCCAAAAAGCCGGGCTTGTACTTGCGCACCAGCACCGGCACACTGCCGCAGCCGCGCATGAAGTCGCACAGCTGCTCGGCCTCTTGCACATTCGACTGAGGACCCAGCACCACCTCGACCAGCGGCACCAGATGCGCGGGCATGAAAAAGTGCAGGCCCAGCATGCGCTCTGCCATAGGCAGGCCTTGGGCGATGGCGCTGATCGGGAAGCTGGAGCTGTTGCTGCACAGCAAGGTGTCAGGGTCAGCCAGCTGTGCCAGTTGCGCAAACAAGGCCTGCTTGAGGGGCAATTTTTCCGGGATGCACTCGATCAACACGCTCACACCGGGCCAGGTCACATTGCTCAAGTCGGCTACGGCCTGCACGCGCTCGGTGCGGTGGGCCATGCCCAGCGGTTCGAGGTTGTGGCGCACATGGGCGGCGAGCGCCTGACGCTTGACGGCATCGGGCTCGACCACGGTGACCTGACAGCCGCCGCGGGCCAGCACGATGGCCACGTCCATGCCCATGGTGCCGCCGCCCACCACCACGGTGCGCGCTTTTGAAGGATGTGAAGAAATCATGAATCGGGGTCGCTGTGAGTCAAGGTGCTCTGAGTCTATTGATTCGGCACGCTGAAGTTTGAATTTTTTGCGCCGTCACTGCTTATAGATTCGGCCCGATGAAGTCTGAGTCGTGTGTTGCCCCTTGGGAAGATTTTGTGGGAGCTTCCAGCCAAGCGAAAAGCCTGTGGTCCACAAGCGTCTGATCGCCAGCAGGGCTAGCTCCCACAAGTTGCACGATTGAAGTCACCCTGCAAACTTCACAGGGCCGGATTTATAGAAAGCGCCAAGGCTTTCGTCCAGCCGTATCTGTCAACTGGGCTGATCCGGCCTAGGTCCATCATGCCTTGGTCACTGAACAAGCCCCCAAAGCACCTCAAGTGCAGGCACTTTCAGCAGCTCTGGCATGATCCAACGCATCTGCCACTGCACAAGAAAGCACACCGTGAACTGGCTCCAGAGATTGCCGGGCTTTACCCGGTCTGCACCCGGCCTGGAATGGGCGCTGTGGAAAAAGCTGCCCTGGATCGCGCTGGCGGGCACTGCCTTGCCCTTGGCCTTGGTGGGCTTGGCTTATCTGACGGCTCCAGCCCCCCCCACGCCCGCCTCCGAGCGGGCGCTGACCCAATGGTTTTACATCGCCATCGGCGTGGTGGTGCTGCACTGGACGCTGGTGCTGACAGCGGCCATCGGTTGCGTGATCGTGATGCTGATGAAAGGCCCGGCCTTTGTGGCCGATGGCTTTGAGGTGCAGCACACCGACCAACCCGGCAGCCCGACACTGGACGACATGCGTGACAAAAACTGACCCGCACTCCGGCCTGGCCGCTTGTTTGTCAGAGGCTGACGTCTCGGGCATCATCGCCATGGGCTGGCAAGACGACACCCCATTTGAAGCGATTGCCTCGCAGTTTGGCTTGACCGAGTCCGACGTGATCGCCTTGATGCGGGGGCAGCTGAAAGCCCGCTCGTTCAAGGTCTGGCGCATGCGGGTGCGGGGCCGAGCGGGCAAGCACCTGGCCTTGCAGCAAGGCCGTAAGCCGCGCCAAAGCAGCGCTGACGGTCCCGCAGAATCGGCTGCCACGCAGACGGCCGAAGACTTTCCTCTGCCGCCCTCACCCATCACGCGCGATTCCTTGCGCTGAAGGCCTTCAGGCCCTTTGTTGAAGCCCTGCCGCGTTGGTGGGCTGCTGTGCGTCGTCCCGGCTGGCATGCGCCTGAAAGGTCGAGGGCTCGGAGGCTAAAGGCGAAGCGGAATGCGCCCCAGCAGCCGGGTTTTCAAAACCCGAAGGCGTCGGCAGGATCGACTGCAACACCGCCAGCACATTCTGCAAACGCGGGTCATTGGTCTGCGCGTCGTCCGTCGTGTCGTTGATGCAGAAAAATTCGAGCGAACCGAACTCGGCCACCAGCGCTTGCAGCTGCGCGTGTTGATCCGCTTCGCCCGTCGAGACATATCGATGGCGATAAGTCCGGATGCTGGCCATGCCATGCGCCAAGGCCCAACGCAGCACAAAGTCCGACACGATGGTGGGCTTGTCCCAGCTGCGAAACACGGTGGACCGAACGGCGGCAAACAGCTCGGGGGCCGTGTCTTCGAGCTCCATCAAGATGGACTTGAGCATGGGCCGGGGCGAATGCGCAAACGTGCGAAAGGTGCTTTGGTACAAAGGGTCTTGCTCGCGCAGCGCGGGCGTGCCCGATTGGGCTTTGTCGCGCAGCCACTGGATGGACAAGCGGCAGGCATTCTCCAGCGAGGTCGCATCCATGCGCATGGCCTCGTCGCTGACCTCGGGGTCATCCGACCAGGTCACATGAAACCCATTGGGAAGAAACCATTCGTCCAGCCGCACGGGGGCGCCAAAGAACACGTCATCGTTGAAGTAAAAGTAGCGCTCGGACAGACCCGGAATGCGGTGAATCCAGGACTCGATGTGCCCTGAGTCAAAGGTGGGCAAAGAGGCTTCAGGCATCAAATCACGATGGTCCACCAGGGTCAGGCGGTCCGATGGGCAAAGCCAGTCGGGGGCCTGGGCATCGGTGACGATGTAAACGTGGCCATGGTCAGGAAAAAATTTCTCCAGCGCACGCAGGCTGTAACGCAACTCGTGGTTGTCCCGAAAACGCCCTTCCACATTGCTGTAGCGGGCCATGGCGGCACTGGAATCGGTGGGAAGTTGCTGCAAGGCCGCCTGGCGCTTGGCCCGCCAGTTCGAATCGTTCCCGTCAACCCACAAATAGACAATATCAATGGGCGAATCTCTGGTCATTTTGGCGTTGGATTTTTTAAAAAAAGTGGCAAAGTCTAGCAGCGGCTTTGCAAACCTTGTCAAAACCCACCTTGGCCTGTGGGCCAATGCACAGACGATTCAGGGATTGTATGAATGCCCGCCCGCCTTGACTTTGTGCGGCGGGTGCCTGCGGCCTGCAGGAGCGTTAAGCATCCAGATGCACCGAGAGCAGGCCTGTCCAGTCGTTGGTGAAAGCGCTGGTCTTGTTCTCTTGCCGCATAGCCCACAATTTGATCGCCCCCGGGGCCCCACACAGGCCAGCTTCAGGGTGCCGCGCCCATAACGCTGGTTCATGGCGTCCATGGCCAGCATCAGGCGCACGCGGTTTTCGGGCATGGTCTCGTCAAAGTCCAGTGTCAGTTGTTCGCGGGTGGCCGGTTGCAGGTCCATCAGCATCACGCCTGCTTTGGCGTATTTGTAGCCGGGCTTGTACAGGCGTTTGACGATGGCGTTGGCCGCCTGGGTGATGTGGGCGCTGTCGCTGGTGGGGCTGGGCAGGGGGATGCTTGCGCTGCGGCTGTATTGCGGGTCTTGTTGTCGGAAGTCTTCGAGCCGCCCGGGTTTGGGTCATGACCACTTGCACGTCTCCTTGAATGAAGACACAATGATCCTTATTTTTGAGGTCAACATACAAGGAATTAAGCATGCAAACCATGAACCTGGAGCAGCTGCGTGCTGCCAGCCATGCCGGTGGTGTGTCAGGCGTGACCTTGAAGGGGCAAGGCGGGGCGTTCCTCATTCAGATCGACACCCGCAGCGGCTCCGGCGCCCTGCTGTCCAAGGCGCGCAGCAGCGAGCCACGTCGCTTTGGCAACCCTTTGGCGGCGTTCAATGTGTTGCGAGAGATTGGCATCACAGTAGGCCAGTTCGACGCGACCGACTATGACCCGGCCGACAAAGCGCCGGACGCGGGCAACCGAGGTCGGGCCAAGGCCATGCGCGGCGCGCACGAAGCCGCCGCCTACAACCAGTGGCTGGCCAGCGAAATTCAGGCTTCTTTGGACGACCCACGGCCGAACATGGCGCACGAAGAAGTCATGGCCGACATGGACGCGCACATCAGCGCCAACACAGCCGCCTTGGCTCAGTCCAAGCAGGTATGACGGACCAGCCTTACCGCATTGAATGGCGTCCTATGGCCCGCGAGGACTTGCGCGCCATCGTGCGCTACATCGGCCAGGACAACCCGACGCGGGCCAGGAGCTTCGGCCAAGAACTGCGCGACAAAACCGCGCCGCTGGCACAGCACCCACAATTGGGTCGGCAGGGTCGGCCAGGCTTGCCTGAATGGCTACGAGAACTGGTCGTGCACTCGAACTACATCGTTTTTTACCGTGTATTGGCCGAGACCCGAACCGTCGAGATTTTGAGAGTCAAACACGCGGCGCAACAGATGCATTGATGGGCAAACCCTGTGCGGTCGCTCATGTCGCCTTTCACCGCAATGTTCACTGACAACGCGACCCAGTCAGCGTCTTGCCCTGGACGCGGGCGAGGTCATGCGCATGGTCGGGGACTGAGTGGGTGCAAGGCCACCGCTGCGAACATCCAGCGGAACGGGGTGAATGTCTGAATTTGCTTTAATGGCGGCACACGCCACATGAAAGACCCCGATGCGCTGGCTTTTTTCCATCTTGTCTCCCCTCTTGTTTCTTTTTTGCGAGGCTGCCATGGCCGTTGAAGAACCGCGTTACACCGTGCTCGTCTCAGACCCGCCATTTGAGGTGCGACGCTACGCCGCCTTCACCGTGGCCCAAACGCAAATCAGTGGCGACTTTGATGCCGCCAGCCGCAGCGGGTTTCGGCGCATTGCGTCCTACATCTTTGGTGACAACCTGCAAGCCGGGCTGGGTGCGCAGCGCAAAATTTCCATGACCGCGCCCGTCACCGTGGTGCCCGAGAACGAAGGCTGGCGCATGCATTTTGTGATGCCATCCGCCGAAAGCCTGCAGACCCTGCCCCTGCCCCTCAACCCGCAAATCCAGCTGCGCCCCGTGCCCGAGCACGAGACGGTGGCGGTGCGCTTTAGCGGCTTCACCACGCAAGCGAGCATCCAGGAGCAGACCGAGCGCCTGCGGGCTTGGGCGCAGACCCGCCAACTCAAGCTCAGCCCCACGGCCCAAATCGCCCGCTACGACGACCCGTTCACCCTGCCGTGGAATCGGCGCAACGAGATCTTGATCGACTTGCTGCCTTGAGGCGCGAGGTGCAGGCCGCCCCGTCGGCAGCGTCAAGCCAGACCGCAAAGTGCCCACCACCATCCGTTTGTCGCCCGAGGTCTCGTCGGCTTTTCGTGCCACCGGTCATGGTTGGCAGACCCGCATCGATGCTGCGCTCAAAGATTGGCTGCGCACGCATTCCCCCTCGGCTGAAGCAGGGCATTGAGCCAGCCCAAGCCCTGAGACAGGCAGCCCATCAGAGGCTGGCACAGCGCCCTACAGCGCCAAAATCTCCACGCTCCCCGTGAGCACCGGGCGGCACAAAATCTTGTAGCCGTCGGCATCAAAATGAGCGGCCACTTGGCTGGCTGTTTGGCTCAGTTGACGGGCCGCTTCGACGCTGGGGGCGCTGCCCAGATAGCACCAGTGCTTGACAACATGGATTTGCGTGAATTCCCCATCGCGCTCGACCAGGCCCACCGCCCCCGGGAAGGGCCAGCACTCCACACGCAGCGCCAGCAGGCTGCTGAACAAGCGCTCGCGGTGAGCGGTCGGGCTTTCGTCGCCCCGACACACGCCTGCGCATTGGCGGATCGCGGCCCTGAAACAGGCTTTACCGGGGAGCATTTTTTCCAGGCCCAGCGGGCCATAGCACAGCCGGTTCTGGTCAGCGATGGCCCGCAGCGCACCCAGTGCGGCGTGGCGGCTGGCGTACAGGCCATACAGCTCAGGCTGGCTGGCAAAGTCGATGTCGCGGGCGTAGACCACTTGCGGCACATCGCCAGTCAGTTGCAGACTGCACAGCTGTTGGTTGCGGCGCAGTTTCTGGTTGAACAGCGGGTGCTGGGCCTTGATCATTTGCGCCTCCAGCAGCAACGCCCCGATCTCACCGGCCGTGCGGATGTGGCTGATGCGCTGGGTCTGGCGCAGCATGCGCGCTTCGTCGGGCGTGCGCAGGTGCGACATCAGGCGGGCGCGGATGTTGATGCTTTTGCCGATGTACAGCGGCAAATCGCCCTCCTGGCCATGGAAGGTGTAGACGCCTGCCCCGGTGGGCGCGCCATCAATGGCCTTGCGCAAATGCTGCGGGTATTCGTAGAGCCGGCTGTCTTCAAAGTCGTCGCGGCGGCGGCGTGGCAAGGGCATGGCGTCAGGGTTCGGTGATGGGGATTAGCAGGGCGGCAAGGAGAAGGCAAAGTAGCTCTGGTGAGGCGGTGTTTTATGGGCTTGGGATGGCTGGAGGGCAGTGCGGTCGCGGGTGATGTATGGGGTGCGCGATGGTCACAAATTCTCGCGGCTAAAGTCCAGAACGCCTTTGGACTGTTTTTATTTACAGTATACTGAACAGGTCTCGCTTCTAGCAGTTGCCTGACATTTTTGCTGATTTTCGCCCCTTGCCTTTCGGCTTGGGGCGTTTTTTTTGGCCTGTTCCGCCCATGCCTTATGCCACCACATAGCGTCCATCGCCTTGACGGGCAATTTGCCCCTGCGCCAGCAGTTCATCCAGGTGCATGGCGATGGTGTTGCGCTCGGCGCAGGCCACAAAAGGCACGTCGTAGCCTGCGGGGTAAAGCAAGCGGCGGCTCACCAGTTCGTCCAGGCTGTGCGGGGCTTGTAAATAGCCCAGCAACTGCGCGCTGCGCTCGTCGATTTTGCTGGCAAAGCGGGCCAGGTCGGCCACAAATTGCGCCCGCTCGGTGATGACCGCTTTGTGGTGCGAGGTGGCCCAGATGCGGGCGTCCAGCTCGGCCACTTTTTTCAAGGTTTGCCGGAAGTCGCTCAGGCTGGAGGTGGCGTCGCCGTAATACGGACCAAAACTGCTCAGGTCAATGTCGCCAATGAAGGCCAGGCCTTCGCTTTCCACCACCAGGGCACAGTGCCCTGCGGTGTGGCCCGGCAGGTGATGCGCCCGCACCCGCACGCCACCGCCCAGGTCCCAGACCGCGCCGTCGCTGTAGCCGGTGGCGTCGGGTCGGGGTTGGTAATGAAAATCCTTTTGCACGATGGCCAGCATCGCGTCCAGCACGTCTTGCGGGTAGCCGTAGTGACGGCACATGCCGTCCCACGACTGGGCGGCGGCCAGGTCGGCCTCGTGCACCTGCACACGGGCATGCGGCAGGCGGTGCAGCCCGGCCATGTGGTCTTCGTGGACATGGCCCAGGATGACCAGGTCCACCGTGTCCAGCTCGGGGCCGATGCGGTTGGCCACCTCGGGCGTGTCAAAGGCCACCCGCATGTCTGCCCCTTGCACGATGAGCTGGTTGCCGTCGGGGTATTTGCCGGACTTCTCGCCCAGGTGCATACGAACCGCTCCGAAATTCAACACCGATGCCATGGGGGCCCTTCCTGAACAGCGCCCCATCCAGGGCGCGACAGGCCACTATAGCCAGCGTGACACCCCAATGCTGCCGCGCGCGCTACAGTGAACCGCATGACCGACCTGCCCTCCCCCGCCACCCTGGCTGCCACAGCCCTGATCGACAGCGACCACCCGGACGTGATCGCCTTGGCCCGCGAACATGCGCAAGGCGCCACCGACCGCGAACGCGCCGTGGCGCTGTACCTGGCGGTGCGCGACCGCTTTCGCTATGACCCCTACCGCATCGACCTGTCGCCCCAAGGCATGCGGGCCAGCTCGGTGATTGCCCAAGGCTCGGGCTGGTGCGTGCCCAAAGCGGCCCTGATGGCCGCCGCCTGCCGGGCGGCGGGCTTGCACGCCCGGCTGGGCTATGCCGATGTGCGCAACCACCTGAGCACCGAGCGCTTGCGCCAGACCATGCAGACCGATGTCTTCATCTGGCACGGCTACGCCGACATCTGGCTGGACGGCCAATGGATCAAGGCCACACCGGCCTTCAACATCGAGCTGTGCGACAAATTCGGCCTGCTGCCGCTGGAGTTTGATGGGCGCAACGATTCGATCTACCACCCGTTTGACAAGGCAGGCAACCGGCACATGGAGTACGTGAACCAGCGCGGCACCTTTGACGACATGCCGCTGGCGCAGATCGTGGCCGACTTCAAAACCGTTTACCGAGGCTGGATGGCCGAGAACGACCCGCTGCAAAACGCGAGTTTTGCGCAAGACGTGGAGAAGGAAACGCGTTGATGCAGCGCACACTGGTTTTGTTGGATTCGATTGCGCTGGTCAACACCAGCCATGCCGGCTCGGTGATCGTGTCCGGCTCGCACGGGGGCTTGTCGGCCTAGCATTTCGTGACGGCACAAACCCACAAACCTTTTGCGGTGGCCTTCAACGATGCCGGTGGCGGCAAGGACGATGCAGGCCGCGTGGCGCTGCGCGAGTTACAGGCCGTGGGTGTGCTGGCCATTTTGTACGCGCACACTTCGGCCCGCATTGGCGAGGCACAAGACGGGCTGGACAACGGCGTGGTCAACGGCCTGAACGCTTTGGCGCAGGCGCAGGGGCTGCAGCTGGGGATGCGTGTGTCAGACGCCGTGCGGCATTTGGGGGCCTGAGACCGCAAACCATCGCCCACAGGGTGGGCTCCTACAAAAAACCAGCATCTGCCTGTACGCGTCACCCCTGCGGGCGATTTCACGCCAAGCACCTGCGCTGGCCATCGCCCATGAGGTGAGTTCCTGCAAAAAACCGGCGTCTCCCTGTAGGAGCTCACCCCTGTGGGCGATTTCACGTCGAGCACCTGCGCCGGGCATCGCCCACGGGGTGGGCTCCTACAAAACGACTTTTCGGATTGCCTGTTTCAAAGCTGCGCTGGCTTGGCCAAAGGCACGGCCTCAAACGCCACACGGCTGGGCACATCGCAGGCCACCCACATGGCGGGTGGCTGGGTGTGCATGACGATGCCGGCCACGCTTTCGACACGGCTTTCGGGCGGCACGCTGGGGTCGGGGCTGCGGCAGATGGACAAAAAGCCGTCAGACTCGTCGCGCAAAAAACGTTCCAGTTCGGCTTGCCCGATGGGCGTTTGCAGCGCGTGTTGATGGGCGGTGCCCAAGCGGCTTTGACTTGACAAGCCTGGGCCCATGGGGGCTTGCTCGGCCAGCAGCGATTCGCATACGAAATGGTTGGTGTGCACCACTACGCCATCGGTGGGCGCAACCTCGGCCCAGCCAGCGGGCGAGACCTCAAAGCAGGCGGCCTGGCCCTGGGCGTCGGCGCAAGGCACGTTGGAGGCCGCCCCAAAGCCCAAGCCCAGATCAGTCTGCAAAGCCTGCAAACGCTCGCGGGCGTACGCCACCGAACGGCAGTCCAGCAAATGGCGCAGCAGCAAATGCACCGGCACACCCAGGCGACTGCCGTCGCGCACCGAGCGCAAGATGTTCAGGCCCAGCGCAAAGCCCGATTGGTTGATGCCGATCTTGGCCAGCATGCCCGCTTCGGTCAGGGTGGTGATGCTTTGGCCGCTGGGGCCTTGGGTGTGCAGCACCACCAGGGCTTCGCGCTGGCGACCCATCCAGTCCCAGTTTTGCGCGAGCCAGGCTTGGCCCGTGCGGCTGGCAGCGGCGGTGACGCCCATGGCAGTGCATTCGCCGTGGCGCAAGGCACTGTCCCAAGCGGCTTGCTCCAGCCAGTCGGGCAGGCCTGCTGCGCGGTTGGCGGCCAGGGCCGCTTGGGCGGCGTCTTTCAGGTGCGGCGCATCCGCCAAAAACGTGGGCGGCAAAATTTCAGTGCGGCAGTTCAGCGCCATCAGGCTGCCCAAGCTCTGGCCGCTGCTTTGGGCCATGCCGCGCAGCTCGGCCATGAGGTCGGCGTCAACCTGTTCGATCACCGGCTCAAAGCGCATGGCCCGATCGCAAGCGCTGGCCCAGTCGATGCCACAGGCGGCAAACAAACGGGCGTAAGTGACCACGCTGTGCTGGATGCGGTCCTGGGCCTGGCGGCCATAAATGTGGCCGCGTTCATGGGCCGAGGCGGCACCCAGGGTGTCGATGCAAGGGAACATGGGAAGGTCTCCTGAAATTTTGAGAAAGTGCCTGAGGGTGTTCTCAGCGGTTACCCGCCAACGGAACCCGAAGCAATGGCCGGAAACTGCCTGGCCACATGCACCACCGCACGCACGGTGGCGGTACAACGGACAGGGTCCTGATCAAAGTACACGATGTAGTTTGGATGGGCCACCAATTCATGCGCGCCAGCGACACGCTGGCTGGCCCTGCGCGGGAAACTGGGATCACTGAGACGATCGACTTGGGTGTCGATCAAAAGCCACAAATCAAGCGCTGCGAGGGGGTTGTCTTTGGCAACCCAGGCTTCTATCGCATCCAGATCCTCTTGGTATTCCGGGCGACGGATGATTTGCCAGTGGGCACAGCTCATGGCTGGTGCAGGGCTTGCCGCTGGGCGAGCTTGGCGGCACGAAGGGCTTGCCATTCTTCGTGGCTCACGTCAGGGCGCGGGTCATCTCGGCTGGCCTCGACTTTGGCTGCCACCCAGCGGTCGTATTCGGCAGCACGGGTCAAGGCCTGAGCCCTGTCGGGCCGCGAGCGCTTTTGCAAAGCCGCTTGCTCGGGCTGCCATTCATCCAAATGGTCCAGCACGATGCGTTGTACACCCAGCTTGTGCAGCAACTTCAAAGCACTGTCAGTCGTGCCAAACAGGCGTGGCACCGCGCTGCGCGCCTGCACCAACAAGGCCTCGCCCGTGCGGGTCACCAACTTCACACAAAAACGGGGGCCTTGGGGCACCAGCTCTACCGACTTGATGGCACCGTGCGCCAATGCGGCTTGAAATTGGGTTTGGGTCAGGGTCAGCATGATGGAACAGTTAACGTTAATCCTGCGCATTCTATATGTTAAAAACACACCACATCGTCACACCCCCTGCCCCCACACGCGGCCGAACTGGCCATGTCTGCCTGAGTGGATGGACCGCTGCGGCGCACAGGGCAAATGCTGATAGGCCACGCGCCTTGCACTGGCACTTCGGTGACTGTGCGCTGCCGGGTCTGCGGCCCATCATGACGCTTCAATAACTGGAGGCCCTATGCGTTTGCTGATCGCAATGATGATGCACGAGACCAACACCTTCTCGCCGGTGCCCACCGACTTGGAGCGCTTTGCGCTCGGTCCGGGCGAAGCGCCGCCGCGTGGCGAGGCCGCGATTGCAGCGTTTCGCGGCACGGGCACGGCCACCGGGGCGTTCATCGACCTGGCCGAGCAAATAGGGGCCGAGTTCGAGCTGGCCCTGGGTGCGCACGCTGCGCCCAGCGGGCTGGTGTTGGATGCGGCCTACGAGGCCATGAGCGAGGCGATATTGCAGGCCGTGGCGCGCGGCGGCTTTGACGGCATCTTGCTCGACCTGCACGGCGCCATGGTGAGCCAAAGCCACGAAGACGGCGAAGGCGAATTGCTGCGCCGCATCCGCGCCATCGACCCCCACACCCCCATCGGCGTGGCCTACGACATGCACGCCAACGTGTACGCCGACATGGTCGAGCTGGCACAAACCGTGGCGGGCTACCAAACCTACCCGCATGTGGACATGTACGACACCGGGGTGCGGGCGGGCTCGGCCTTGCTCCAGATGATTCAGGGCCAGGCCAAGCCCACCACCGCTTGGGGGCGCTTGCCCATGATTCCGCACATCATGCGGCAAAGCTCGCTGGACGAGCCCAACCGGTCCATCCAGGCCCGCGCCCGGCAAATGGAAAAAGAAGGTGCTTTGTGCGCCAGCGTGTTCACCGGTTTCCCGCATGCCGACATCGAAAACGCGGGTCTGTCGGTGGTCGTGGTGACCGACAAGGACCCGGCGCTGGCGCAGCGCCTGCGCGACGAGCTGATGCAAATGGCGTGGAACAGCCGCGCCCAATGGGTGTACGAGCTGGAGCCGCTGGCCGCGTCGGTGGCCCGTGCCAAAACGCTGACCGAGTTTCCGGTCATGCTGCTCGACCATTACGACAACGCGGCATCGGGCGGCACCATGGACACCACCGTCGTGCTGGCCGAGGTGCTGCGCCAGGGCTTGCGCAACGTGGCCGTGTTTGCGATTTTTGACCCACAGGCGGTGCAAGAAGCCATGGCCGCAGGCATCGGGGCGCAGGTGCGCCTGCAAGTGGGCGGCAAGATGGCCATGCCGCTCATGCCGCACCGCAGCGAACCTGTTGAGTTGAACGGCGTGGTCAAGCTGATCTCGAACGGCAAATACCGCAACAAAGGCCCCATGAGCCAAGGTGCCCGGCAGAACATGGGCCAGTCGGTGGTGATCGACACGGGCGATGTGGAGGTGGCTCTGATCTCGCGCCATGTCGAGCCCTTTGACGTGAACGCCCTGCTGTGCCTGGGCATCGACCCGACACAAAAGGATTTTGTGGTGCTCAAAAGCCGGGTGCACTGGCGCGCTGGCCTGGGCCACCTGGCCCGCGCCACCGTAGAGTGCGCAGGCGCGGGGGCCTGCACTTCGGACTACACCGAGTTGAAGTTCAAAAACCTGCGCCGCCCCATCTACCCATTGGACGCTGGCGTGAACTGGTCAGCGGCCAATCAGTAAGCGCCAAGCTGATTCCCCCCTCTCCGATGGAGGGTCTGCGGGACCATCGCGCACGGGGTTCACGCTCATTGATCCGGCACGCTGAAGTTTGAATTTTTTGCACCGTCACTGCTTATAGATTCGGCCCGAAGATGTCTGAGCCGTGTGTTGCCAGTTGGGAGGATTTTGTGGGAGCTTGCCAGCCAAGCGAAAAGCCAGTGCTCCACAAGCGTCTGATCGCCAGCAGGGCTAGCGCCCACAAGGTGCAAGGTTGAAGTCACCCTGCAAACTTCACAGGTCCGGATCAATCAAGCTACCGACCTACAAAATCTTTGCCCATTGAATACTTGACAGGGCTGAATCCATGAAGGGCAATTTTTCCCCAAACGAAGAGAATTTGCCAATATAGTCTTGCAATGTGATAATTTTTGCTTTTTAAACACGAAAATTATCATCATGAAAAAATTATCATTTATTTTTATCGCTTTGCTCAGCACCTCGGTTTGGGCCCAAGACGCCACATGCACCGCCGCCGTGGGCGAAAAGAAACTGGCAGGCGCAGCCAAGACGTCGTTCCTGAAAAAGTGTGAAGCCGACGCCACCGCCAAATGCGAAGCGGCAGCTGCCGAACGCAAGCTGGCAGGCGCTGCCAAAACCAGCAACATCAAAAAATGTGTCAAAGAGGCTGTGGGCGAAACCGCATAAACAGGCCTGAGTGCAGCCCCTTCAGCCGGGGCGCACCATCTTGCAGCTGGTGGGCATGCGGGCCTGTTCGGCCTTGATCTGGCGCACCACCTTGAAGCCGTAGCCCGAGCCTTCCACATCAAACGGCACGCCCTGCTCGCCCTGGCGAGCCATCACGCCCACGGCCAAGGGTTGCTGAAACTGGTGGTCTTCAGCGCGCATGCTGCCGGTTTGCCCGGCCAAGCTGACCTGGGCTTTTTCAAGTGCCAAGGCCAGAGCCACCGCTTCGGTGCTGCCCGCACGCTCTATCGCCTGCGCCAGAGCCTCGATCATGAGTTGCATGCGCAGGTGCGCATAGTCTTCACTCGGTTTGGGAAAACGCTGACGGAAGGCCTGATAAAACTGCGCGCTGGTTTTGCCCGGCACATTGGGCAGCCAGTCGGCCACCGCAATCACCCGGCCAACGCCCGCCTCGCCGATGGCTGCGGGTGCGCCCAGTGCATTGCCGTAAAAGGTGTAGAACTTGCCTTCGTAGCCCGCCTCTCGCGCGGCCTTGACCAAGAGAGTGAGGTCGTTGCCCCAGTTGCCCGTGATGACGGCCTGTGCCCCGCTGGCCTTGATTTTGGCGGCGTAGGGCAAGAAGTCTTTCACCCGGCCCATGGGGTGCAACTCTTCCCCCACGATCTTCACATCGGGGCGCTGGTCGGCCAGTTGACGCTTGGCTTCGCGCAGCACGGCTTGACCAAAGCTGTAATCCTGCCCGATCAGGTAGGCCGATTTGACGGACTTGTCTTCACCCAGGACTTGCATCAAGGCGGTCATGCGCATGTCTGCATGGGCATCGAAGCGAAAGTGCCAGAAGCTGCATTTTTCGTTGGTCAGTGCCGGATCGACGGCGGCATAGTTCAAAAACAGCACGCGCTTGCCCGGTTCGCGCTCATTGTGTTTGTTGATGGCATCGATCAAGGCGGCGGCATTGGCGGATGAATTGCCTTGCATGACAACCAGTGCGCCGTCGTCAATGGCCGACTTGAGGGCCGACAGGGCTTCTTCACTTTGCCCTTTGCTGTCGTAGCGCTCCAGTGCCAGGGGTCGCAGACCTTGCGCAGTTTTGACACCCCCCCGCGCATTGACCCGCTCAACGGCCCAGGCGATGTTGCGCACCACGGCTTCGCCGGTGTTGGCAAAGGGGCCGCTCAGGCCTTCAATGAGGGCCAGTTTGATGGGGGCAGGTGTTTGGGCTCCTGCGCTCAAGGCCAACAAGGACAAAGCTGTCGTCAGCAAACCACGGCGGGACAAAGCTTGGAATGGGGCCAATAAACGCATCAAACAAATTCCTTTCAGCGCCGCTGTATGGAGTTCATAGCGGTGCAATGGGTAGAAAAAAAGCCCGGACTAGCCGGGCTTTGGGCTGAAGGGTGAACTTCAATCAGGCGAAATTGGCTTCCGCAAAAGACCAGTTCACCAACTTGTCGAGGAAAGTCTCCACGAACTTGGGACGCAGGTTGCGGTAATCGATGTAGTAGGCGTGTTCCCACACGTCCACCGTCAGCAGGGCTTTGTCGGCAGTGGTCAGGGGGGTGCCAGCAGCGCCCATGTTGACGATGTCCACCGAGCCGTCGGCTTTCTTGACCAGCCATGTCCAGCCGGAGCCGAAATTGCCCACGGCGCTCTTGACAAAGGCTTCCTTGAAAGCGGCGTAGCTGCCGAACTTGGCGTTGATGGCATCAGCCAGCGCGCCTGCAGGCTCGCCGCCGCCATTGGGCTTCATGCAGTTCCAGAAGAAGGTGTGGTTCCAGATTTGGGCCGAGTTGTTGTAGATGCCGCCGCTGGACTTCTTGATGATGTCTTCCAGAGGCATGCTCTCGAATTCGGTGCCTTTTTGCAGGTTGTTCAGGTTCACGACATAAGCGTTGTGGTGCTTGCCGTGGTGGAACTCCAGGGTTTCCTGGCTGTAGTGAGGGGCCAGCGCGTCAATCGCGTAAGGCAGTGCGGGCAAGGTGTGTTCCATGGTGGGTCCTCTTGTTGTTGCAGGTTGAAAGTTAACCCGTGCATTTTAGAGGCTGAGTGGCCCCCCTTCGCATTCAAGGTATTTGACCTCATGAGACTGCAAACACACTGTGAGTCAGCGCACAGTTGTCGGAATCACCGATGCGGCCGAACCGTGAGCGGCACGTCGCCATCGGCCAAGGTGGCCCGCACATTTTGACCTGGCTGAAACTGAGCCACCTGGGTCAGGGCCTGGCCGTTTTCATCGCTGAGCCAGGCATAGCCGCGCTCGAGCACGCGGTGAGGATCGACCGAAGACAGGCGAAGTGCGGCACGTTCAAGGCGCTGACTGCGCTGCGCCACTTGGCCCTGACTGAAGCCCAGGCGATCGTTCAGGCGATCGAGTTGGTGGCGGCTGTCACTCAGGCCGCTTTGCACTCCGGCTTGCAATCGGTGCGTCAGCCGGTCAAGCCACTGGCTGTGCTGCCCCAGCAGGGCTTGTGGGCGGCTCAGGCGGGCGGCGATGGTGCTCAGGCGCTGCGCTTGGCGCTCTTGCTGGCGTTGCAGGCCGACGCCCCAACGGGCAGCCACGCTGTCCAGACGCTGCGCATGCCGGTCTTGCTGACGTTGCAAGCCGTGCCCCAGACGCGAGGCGATGCCGTCGAGCCGCTGGGCCTGGCGGTCTTGCTGGCGCAGCAGGCCACGGCTGAGGCGGTGTTCGAGCACGGACAGACTCTCCAGCCCCACACCCCGGTCAGGCGCGGCCATTTCGGCGGCGGCAGTGGGTGTGGGCGCCCGCACATCGGCCACAAAGTCGGCGATGGTGAAGTCGGTTTCGTGCCCCACGCCGCAGATGAGCGGCACAGGACTTTGAGCCACCACGCGGGCCAGGGTTTCGTCGTTGAAGGCCCACAAGTCCTCCATGGACCCGCCGCCGCGCACCAGCAAGATCACGTCCACAGGCGCACTCATGGGGTTGTCCTCTGCCGTGAGGACATACATGTTTTGCAGGGCTTGCACCAGCGTGGCGGCGGCCCCGGCGCCTTGCACCAGGGCGGGGGCCATGAGCACCGGAATGTGCGGCACGCGCCGCTGCAAGGCGGTGACCACGTCGTGCCAAGCCGCTGCGCCCAGCGAGGTGACCACACCAATGGCGCGGGGCTGAACGGGCAGCGCGCGTTTGTGGGCCGGATCGAACAGGCCTTCGGCTTCGAGCTTGGCTTTGAGGCGCAAAAACTGCTCGAACAAGGCCCCCTGCCCGGCCCGCTCCATAGATTCGACCACCAGTTGCAAATCGCCCCGGGCCTCGTACACGCTCAATCGACCCCGAACCTCGACGAGTTCACCGTCTCGGGGCGAAAAGTTCACCAGGCTGGCGGCCCGCCGGAACATGGCGCAGCGGATCTGACCTGTATCGTCCTTGATCGAGAAGTAACAATGCCCGCTTGCTGCGCGCGAGAAGCCCGAAATCTCTCCCCGCACCGTGACGGGATTGAATTGCGCATCCAGCGTGTCAGCCACAGCGCGGCACAGCGCCGAAACCGTCCACGCGCGGGGCGTCAAATCATCAAAATGAGCCATGGGACCTTATTTCTCAAGGGTTTCGAACCGATTTTCTGCGCAAAACCACATGCGACGTGTGTCAAGTACTCCACAGGCGCATGCGCTGTGACCTAAACCCCCAAGGCAAGGAAACAGGAAAATCAAAATCACTTTAAGTCCTTGATTTGACACAATTTTTTAATTTAATGAATCGTAGGGTTTGGATCTGGATCGCGACAAACACAAGTACCCAAAAACCCGTATCTTCAAGTTCTTCACAAAGTTATCCACAGATAAACGCAGTCTGAGGTCGGCAAAGGCGAGGGGCAAATCACCATCAGCCTTCGTCCATAATCACAGCCGTTTGTGACCCTTATGAAACTGGGAGAAATTGCTTTGTTATCTATCATACAAGCCGCAGGATGGCCAATTTGGCCGCTGATTTTGTGCTCCATTTTGGCCTTGGCACTGATCGTTGAACGCCTTTTTCAGTTGCGAACAAGCAAAATTTTGCCGGCCAAATTGATGGAGCAAGCCCTGGACGCCACGCGCCGGGGCTTTCCCAGCGAAGACGTGATTGTCAAACTGGAAAACACCGGCCTGACGGGCACTGTGCTGGCCAGCGGCCTGCGCGCTTTGCAAATGAACCCCCAGGCCACCAACGAAGACGTGCATTCGAGCATGGAAATGGCCGGTCGCGTTGCAGCGCAAGAGCTCGAGCGCTATTTGCCCACCTTGGCCACCATCGCCTCGGCTGCGCCTTTGCTGGGCCTGTTGGGCACGGTGGTGGGCATGATCGAGATTTTTGGCGCCCACACCGCTGGCAACAACCAGCCAGCGCAACTGGCACACGGCATCTCGGTGGCCCTGTACAACACGGCGCTGGGTTTGATTGTGGCCATTCCGGCCTTGATGTTCTGGCGCTATTTCAGGGGGGTGGTCGATGGCCACCTGCTGGCCATGGAACAGGTCTCTGAGCGCTTTGCCCGCCACCTGGCCCACCTGCGCGACTGAGTGGGTGTGCTGTGAAGTTCAGAAAAACCCAAGGCTCTCCCGAGCCCGAAATCAACCTTGTCCCCTTCATTGATTTGCTGCTGGTGATCCTGATTTTCCTGATGCTGACCACCACCTGGTCACGCCTGACGGAGATCAACCTCACCTTGCCGGTGGCCGACGCGCAAAAGCAGACCGAGCGCCCACGTCACATCATCCTGACGGTCACCTCTCAGGGGCAATACGCCGTCAACAAATCGCCTGTGGGCGGGACGTCGGTGAGCGCCCTGGCTGCAGTGCTGACCCCTATGGCGGCCAAAGACGTGACCTTGATCATCAGCGCCGATGCCTCGGCCACGCACCAGGCGGTCGTCAACGCCATGGAAGCGGCGCGCCGCAGCGGCTTGTCGCAAATCACTTTCGCCACCCAGTCGGCCGAAGTGCCCGGATCCTGAGCGGCCATGTCGCCCAGCGCCTTCCTCCACCAGCATTTGCCCCAAGTCTGGTTGCAGCGCGGTTTGGTCGCCAGGCTCTTGCTGCCAGTGGCCTGGGCCTATGGTGCTCTGGTGGCGCTGCGCAGCTGGGCCTATGGCGCGAGCCTCTTCAAATCCGAGCGCGTACCAGCGCTGGTCATCGTGGTGGGCAATGTGGTGGCGGGCGGCGCAGGCAAAACCCCCACGACCATCGCCTTGGTCAAGCACCTGCAGTCGCAAGGCCTGGGGGTCGGGGTGATTTCTCGCGGCCATGGGCGAAAGAACCGTGACACCCGGCCTGTGGCGCTGAACAGCCTGCCCCAGGACGTGGGGGACGAACCCCTGTTGATTCACCAAGCCACCGGCGTGCCCCTGTGGGTGGGGGCCGCGCGGGCCGATGCCGCCAAAGCGCTGCTGCAAGCCCACCCCGAGGTGCGCATCATCGTCTGCGACGATGGCCTGCAGCACCTGGCGCTGGCACGGGACATTGAAATTTGCGTGATGGACGAACGCGGCGTGGGCAATGGATGGCTGCTGCCTGCAGGCCCCCTGCGTGAGCCATGGCCGCGCACGGTGGATGTACTGCTGCACACTGGCGCATCGGGCGCGACGGGTGGGTTTCAGGCCCGCAGGCAGTTGGCCTCGCATGCCCGCACGGCCTATGGCCGCCTTGTGCCGCTGCAAGACTTGAAACACCAGGCCGTTGACGCCGTGGCGGGCCTGGCCCGGCCTCAGGCGTTTTTTGACATGCTCAGGCAGTCTGGCCTGACTTTGGCACAAACCACCGCCTTGCCCGATCACCATGACTATGCGCAGTGGCATCCATCCAACACAGACAAGCCCCTGCTCTGCACCGAAAAAGATGCCGCCAAGCTGTGGCCGCACGCACCGCATGCACTGGCCGTGCCTCTGCAACTGACGCCCGAAGAGGGTTTCTGGCAGGCCCTGGACGCCCTCATCGCGCAAAAAATGCAGGCCCACGCCTGACTTGGGCTGGCGCAAGAGATGCCCCCCCGCCTGCGCCCGGTATCATCGGATCATGGACACCAAATTGCTTGAACTGCTGGTTTGCCCGGTCACCAAGGGCCCCCTCAACTATGACCGCGAACGTCAGGAACTGCTCTCGCGCAGTGCCCGGCTGGCCTATCCCGTGCGCAACGGCATCCCGATCCTGCTGGAAAACGAAGCCCGCACCCTGAGCGATGAAGAAATCGACAAACTCGCCGCCCTGCGTCCTGCACTCTGAGCCCCGCCCATGAGCACATCTGCTTCCAAGGGCTTCACGGTCCTGATTCCGGCGCGCATGGCTTCGAGCCGCCTGCCCAACAAACCCATCGCCGACATTGCAGGCACCCCCATGGTGGTGCGCGTGGCGCAAAGAGCGCTGCAGTCGCAGGCCAGCCGTGTGGTGGTGGCCGCCGATGATGCACGCATCGTTCAGGCCTGCCAGGCGCACGGCATTGAAGCCCTGCTGACCCGCCAGGACCACGTCAGCGGCAGCGACCGCCTGGCCGAAGCTTGCCAACTGCTGGGTCTGCCCGATGACGCCGTGGTGGTCAATGTGCAGGGCGACGAGCCCGTGATTCCCCCGGCACTCATCAACGAGGTGGCCCGCCTGCTGAGCGAACGCCCTGACGCCAGCATGAGCACAGCGGCCCACGCCATCAGCACGCTGCAGGAATTCACCAACCCCAATGTGGTCAAAGTGGTCATGGATGCGCGCCAGATGGCCCTGTATTTCAGCCGTGCCCCCATTCCCTGGTGGCGTGACGGACAGTCGGGCACGTCCTTCAGTGCCCTGCCCAGCCCCGCTCCGCTGCGCCACATCGGCATTTACGGCTACCGTGCCGGGTTTCTGGCCCTGTTTCCGCAACTGCCGCCCGCCCCCATCGAAACCCTGGAGTCACTCGAACAATTGCGCGCCCTGTGGCACGGTCACCGCATCGCGGTGCATGTCACAAACGAAGCGCCCGGCCCTGGCGTAGACACCCCCGAAGACCTCCAACGCGTGCGCCAACTGCTGGCTCGCTGATCCTCCCAACGGGCAGACCAGGACCGTAAGCCTGCTTAGAGCCAAGCGTGATATTCTCAAATGAGCTGTCAGGCTTGCCTGAACGAAACGATTTCAAACGATAAGGACCTCCCATGAGACTGATTCTGTTGGGCGCACCCGGCGCCGGCAAAGGCACACAAGCCACCTTCATTTGCCAGAAATACAACATCCCCCAAATCTCCACCGGCGACATGCTGCGCGCTGCCGTCAAGGCGGGCACCCCACTGGGCCTGCAAGCCAAAGCCGTCATGGAGTCCGGCGGTCTGGTCAGCGATGACCTGATCATCAACCTGGTCAAAGAGCGCATCGCCCAGGCCGACTGCGCCAACGGCTTCCTGTTTGACGGCTTCCCCCGCACCATCCCGCAAGCCGACGCCATGAAGGCCGCAGGCGTCAAGCTCGACTACGTGCTCGAAATCGACGTGCCCTTTGACGCCATCATCGAACGCATGAGCGGCCGCCGCTCACACCCCGCCTCGGGCCGCACCTACCACGTCAAATTCAACCCACCCAAGGTGGAAGGCGTGGATGACGTGACCGGTGAGGCCTTGGTGCAACGCGCCGATGACCAGGAAGAAACCGTCAAGAAGCGCTTGCAGGTCTACAGCGACCAGACCCGCCCCTTGGTGGACTACTACTCAGGCTGGGCCAAGACCGATCCCGCCTCCGCCCCCAAGTACCGAGCCATTCAAGGCACCGGCAGCGTGGAAGACATCACCGCACGCGCCTTTGCGGCGCTGGCTGACTGATTTTTTTTCGGCGCCTCAGCCCAACCAAAAAGCCCCGCTGTGCGGGGCTTTGTGGTTTCTGGCCTCACTTCATCAAATCCAGCATCAGGCTGATCCGCGCCTTGTAAACATTGAGCCCCAAGGGCGCCGTCTGCAACGCTGCGGCTTGACCCACGATTTGGCCTTCTTCGCAGCGGGTGGTCAGGCGCAAGGCCACGCCTTGCGCTTGCGCTTGAGCCAGTGCGTTCAACAGATCTTGGTGCACCGTGCCATTGCCCGTGCCCGCCACCACCAAGCCCTTCACACCAGCGGCCACCAAGGCATGCACCTGGCGCGCATCGGCGCCCGCGTGGCTGTGCAGCACCGCCACCCAGGGCCAGTCGGCGGGGGGCAGCGCCAGCGCCTGGCGGGCATGCACATGCACCACCGGCCAGCTGCCGGGGTCGGCCCAGCGCACACGGCCTTGTTCAATCCAGCCACGCGGACCGGCTTCACCCGAGTTGAAGGCATCGAGCCGGTAAGGGTGGATTTTTTCCACATCGCGGGCGCTGTGGATGCGGCCGGCGCAGACAACCAGAACGTCCCGCGCCATCGGGTCAAGGACCACGGCCATGGCGTCCAGCAGGTTTTGCGGGCCGTCCGGCGCCAGGGCTGTGGCCGGGCGCATGGCGCAGGTCAGCACCACCGGCTTGGTACTGTGCAGCACCTGTTGCAAAAACCAGGCGGTTTCTTCGAGCGTGTCGGTGCCGTGGGTGATGACAAGGCCGCCCACATCAGGCTGGGCCAGCCAGTGGATGCAGCGCTGCGCCAGGGTTTGCCAGGTGGCGTGGTCCATGTCCTTGCTGTCGAGCTGGGCCACCTGTTCCCCCACCAGGGTGGCGCCTTGCAGCGTGTCATTCAGGCCAGGAACAGCATCCAGCAGGTGCTGCACACCCAGCTGTCCGGCGGTGTAGCCGGTGTGGTCACTGGCACTGGCTGCGGTTCCAGCAATGGTGCCGCCTGTTCCCAAAACCACAATTTTTCCGATTTTTTTTGCCTCAAACACTTGCACAGCCTTAAAAACTGGTTAAAAATACAGTAACTGGATGAAAAAACAGCCATCCAATCCTTCACAAGGAGACCGCCATGATCTACAGCCCCAAACTCACCGCCCGGCAGCAAGAAATTCTGGAACTGATCCAGAACACCATCGCCAACACCGGTGCGCCTCCCACACGTGCCGAAATCGCCAGTGTGCTGGGCTTCAAGTCGGCCAACGCGGCAGAAGAACACCTCAAGGCCCTGGCCCGCAAAGGCGCCATCGAACTGGTCAGCGGCACCTCACGCGGCATCCGCCTCAAAGGCAGCACACGCAGCAATTTGCGCGCCCCCTCCGATCTGTTCAGCCTGACCCTGCCCGGCCTTGGCCAGCTTAGTTTGCCACTGGTGGGACGTGTGGCAGCCGGTTCGCCCATTCTGGCGCAAGAACATGTCGACCGAACCTACCAGGTCGAAAGCAGCCTGTTCACTGAGCAACCCGACTACCTGCTGCGTGTGCGCGGCATGTCCATGCGCGATGCAGGCATCATGGACGGCGACCTGCTGGCCGTCAAATCCACCAAAGACGTGCGCAACGGCCAGATTGTGGTGGCCCGCCTGGGTGATGAAGTTACCGTGAAGCGCCTGCGCAAAACCGCCACCGGCATCGAGTTGCTGCCCGAAAACCCAGACTACCAAACCATTGTGGTCAACCCCGAAGAGCCTTTCGACATCGAAGGCCTGGCCGTGGGCCTGATCCGCAACACCTTGCTCATGTAAATCCCCGCTTTTTGCACCAGGTGGCGGGCGCAGACAAATCACTTTGTCGGCCCTGGTGCAAAAAGCTTTCTTTGCAATCCTGCCTGTGTCCAACCTCCACTTTTTGAAAGGTTTCACATGGGAATCGCTCTGCTTGCTTTTTCGGGTCTTTTTCAAGGCGTTTCTGCTTTCCAACGACGCACATCGGTGGCCATCACAGGGCCGTTAAGCTCCACCCGCTTGCGCCCCACATGGCCCAGTCGCTACGCCAAATGCGCACCTTCGACCAACGTGCCCATGTCGCGAACAGCTTTACCTGCTGCAGCACCGGCCATGCCTGCCGCTCGACCTTTGCGGGTGACGCGCTTGACTGAATCAGATCACCGAATTTCTGGTGCCGGGCGCATGGTCATTTCGGGTCGCATGGCCGATGTCTGCGCCGAATTAGATAGATTGGCAGCCATAGAAGCCATGTCAACGCCCCACTGAAATGGCTGTGCAGAGCACGGCCAGGCCTGTCTCTGGCCTCCCACTGGCATCACAAAGTATCGAAAATTCATTCACATCCACCTGATCTGCGCCTTGGCAAGGCACAATCAGGGAATGAATATTGTGATCCTCGACGACTATCAGGATGCCGTGCGCAAACTCGACTGCGCCAGCAAGCTCGAGAGCTATCCCGCCAAGGTCTACACCAACACCGTCAAGGGCATTGGGCAATTGTCCGTTCGACTCAGGGATGCAGACATCATTGTGCTCATCCGTGAACGCACCCAACTGACCAAGGCCCTGATTGAAAAGCTCCCCCGTTTGAAGCTAATCTCTCAAACGGGTCGCGCGGGCAGTCACATTGATCTGGCCGCTTGCACAGAACGCGGCATTGCGGTGGCAGAAGGCGTGGGTTCTCCCGTCGCACCAGCCGAGCTGACTTGGGCCTTGATCATGGCCGCTTCGCGGCGACTGCCCCAATACATCAGCAGCCTCAAACACGGCGCTTGGCAGCAGTCCGGACTCAAATCAAGTTCCATGCCGCCCAATTTTTGCCTGGGTACTGTCCTCAAAGGCCGGACGTTGGGCATCTGGGGTTATGGCCGCATTGGCCAGCTGGTTGCCGCTTACGGCAAAGCATTTGGCATGGAGGTGCACATCTGGGGCAGCGATGAATCACGAATACGCGCCGTGCGGGATGGTTATCAGGCCGCCACCAGTCGCGAATCATTTTTTGCAGAGGCTGATGTGCTGAGCATTCACTTGCGTCTGAACGAAGCCACTGAAGGCGTCGTGCGATCAGAAGACTTGGGGCGCATGAAACCCACGGCCCTGTTTGTGAACACCTCGCGTGCAGAGTTAGTCGAAGCCAATGCCCTCATTGGCGCCTTAAACCGAAGTCGCCCCGGCATGGCCGCCATTGACGTGTTTGAATCCGAGCCCATTTTGCAAGGCACGGCTTTACTGCGGCTGGAAAACTGCATTTGCACACCACACATTGGCTATGTTGAAAAAGACAGCTACGAGATGTATTTGGGCGCGGCCTTTGACAATGTGTTGAACTACATCAAAGGCACGCCGACCAACATCGTCAATCCCGGTGCCTTGCAAGTGCGGCGCTGAAGGTGAGGCCTGCCCCGGCATCTTCACCTAGCCAAGGTCTGCCATCGGTCTTGTGGCCCATGATGTTTGGCAATGTGTTCATTGGCATGATAATCGCCTCCGGCATATTGAACGACGTCATCGCCTCTTTGAACGTCTCGGTGGCCGAGGCCGGGTAACTTATTGATCCGGCCCTTTGAAGTCTGAAGGGTGACTTCAATCTTGCACCTTGTGGGAGCTAGCCCTGCTGGCGATCAGACGCTTTTGGAGCACAGGCTTTTCGCTTGGCTGGCAAGCTCCCACAAAATCCTCACAACGGGCAACACACGGCTCAGGCTTCATCGGGCCGAATCTATATCTCCGTATGTGCCTTGGTCGTTTGCCTGGGCGCCCCATTTCTGGCGGCTTGGGTGGCCGGGTGGGACCGCAAAAAACTCCTCAGCTGGAGCCTGGTCTGGTACGGGCTGTGGCATGCCCTGGCGGCTTTGGCCCCCGGTTTTTCGAGTTTGCTGGCCTGTCGCGTGCTGGCCATGCTGGCAGCCGCCGTTTTTACACCCCAAGCGGCTTCGTGCATTGCCCTGCTGGTGCATGAGCATCAGCGCGGCCGGGCCATCACTTTCGTGTTTTTGGGATGGTCGGTGACATCGGTGAACGGCAGCCCCCTCGGGGCCTGGATTGGCGGCGTCTGGGGTTGGCGCTGGTCCATGGCGCTCATTGCCGCATTGCCGCTGTTGGGCGCAGCTTGGCTGTGGCGCCACATGCCCGAGCGGGTGGTGCCGACCGCCCTGTCGGCCGCTGCCTGGCTGCAGACTTTGTCATCGCGCCCTTTGATGGTCACGCTCAGCGTGACGGTGATGTCTGGGGCGGGTCAAATCATTTTGTTCAGTTACCTGGCGCCTTACGTGACCGAGAGATTTGCCACCAGCCCGGGGTAGCTCAGCGCCATGCTGCTGGGCTATGGGGCCATGGGATTTGTGGGCAATGCCTTGCTGTCGCGCCACATTGAGCGGGAGGGCGCCTCCCGCGCTGTATTCATGGCCCTGATGAGCATTGCCATCGGCATGTTGCTGACACCCTAGACCACCCACTGGATCGCCATGGGCCTGGCCCTGCTGCCTTGGGGTTGGGGCGTCTTTGCGTCCAATTCGGCCCAACAGGCCCGTCTGGTCGTGCAAGCGCCTTGGTTGGCCTCGGCATCCGTCGCCTTGAACACCTCGGCCATCTACGCAGGGCAGGCGCTGGGAGCGACTGTTGGCGCTGCCGTGATCGTTCACCAAGATTTGACCGCGCTGCCACATTTCAGCCTGATCGGCATGATGCTGGCCCTGGGTCTGAGCGCACTGGCCACGCGTTACGCCCGGCTTCACCCGCTACCGCGCCCCGTCTGAGGCCTGAATCTGAGGCGATAATGCCCTGTTACTTGCCGGTTACCGCCTTGGGCACCTGAAAGTAATCCCCGTGCTTTTCGCAACTGGTCTTTTGGACCATGACTTTTCATTTTTCGACATGACCCTTGCATTTTCCAAAGTCGCCATCATCGGCGCCGGCGCCATGGGCCGAGGCATCGCCCAAATCGCCGCGCAAGCAGGCAGCCAGGTCTGGCTGTATGACACACAAGCCGAAGCCATTCAAAAAGCGCGCGATGCCGTGTTCCAGCAATGGGACAAGTTGCAGGAAAAAGGGCGCCTGACAGCAGAAGCCGTGGCGGGCCACAAAAGCCGCCTGCTGGGCGCCACCAGCCTGCAAGACCTGGCCGAATGCGAGCTGGTCGTCGAAGCCATTGTTGAAAAGCTCGAGATCAAGAAAAGCTTGTTCACCGAACTCGAAAAAGTGCTGACCCCCACGGCCGTGCTGGTAACCAACACCTCGTCATTGTCTGTGACCGCCATTGCCGCCGCCTTGCAGCGCCCCGCCCAGTTTGCGGGCTACCACTTCTTCAACCCCGTGCCCCTCATGAAGGTGGTCGAGGTGATCGCGGGCCTCAAAACCGATCCGGCTGTGTGTGAGCGGCTGACCGAGTTTGCCCGCCAGATGGGCCACACGCCCGTGCAAGCGCAGGACACGCCCGGCTTCATCGTCAACCACGCGGGCCGCGGCTATGGCACCGAAGCCCTGCGCATCGTGAGCGAAGGCGTGGCCGATTTCGCGACGATTGACCGCATCCTTCGCGACCAGGTCGGCTTCAAACTCGGCCCCTTCGAGCTGTTTGACCTGACGGCTTTGGACGTGTCGCACCACGTTATCGAAGCGATTTACCACCAGTACTATGAAGAGCCGCGCTACCGGCCCAACGTCATCACCGCACAGCGTCTGGCCGGTGGCGTGGTGGGCAAAAAGGTCGGCGAAGGCTTCTACAAATACGTGGACGGCGCAGCGCAAGTGCCCGCCGAACCACCCGTGCCCGTGGTGGAAAACATCCCGCCCGTCTGGGTCTCGCCCCGCGCCACCCGCCGCATGGAGCTGCTGCAACTGCTCAAGGACCTGGGCGCGAAAATCGAAACCGGCGCATCGCCTTCACCCGAAGCACTGACCCTCGTGGCCCCGCTGGGTTTTGACATCACCACCGTGGCCGTGGTTGAGCGCCTGGACCCGGCCCGCACCGTGGGCATTGACATGCTGTTTGTGGATGCGTCTACCAAACGCCGTGTGCTCGCCACCAACCCCGCCACGCGCGCCGACATGCGCGATGCGGCCCATGCCCTGTTTGCCCGCGACGGCAAGGCGGTGTCGGTGATCCGGGACGGCGGCGGCTTTGTCACGCAGCGCGTGGTTGCAACAATAGTCAACATCGCCTCCGACATTTGCCAGCAGCGCATCTGCAGCCCACAAGACCTGGAGACCGCCGTCACCTTGGGCCTGGCCTACCCCATGGGCCCACTGGCCATGGGCAACCGACTGGGACCGGACAGCATCCTGGAAGTCTTGTTCAACCTGCAAACCGTTTATGGTGACCCCCGTTATCGCCCCAGCCCCTGGTTGCGCCGCCGGGGTGCGATTGGCCTGTCCTTGATGCACACGGAAGAATAATGACTTTGCGGGACAGATCTTCGGCTCTGTCCCCATCTGAATGGCTTTGCGGGACAGATCTTTAGCTCTGTCCCCAACTGATTAAGAAATATGACCGCCCAACTGCTCAGCACCAGCGAAGGCCGGACCCTGGTCCTGACCCTCAGCAACCCGGAGTTTCGCAACGCCCTCGGCCCCGAGATGTACGCCGCAGGCGTTGAAGCCCTGAGCGTGGCCGAATCGAGCGCCGATGTGCGCAGCGTGGTGATCACCGGGGCGAATGGCATCTTCAGCGCAGGCGGCAATTTGCAGCGCCTGCAAAACAACCGCCAGTTGCCGCCCAAGCACCAAGCGCAAAGCATCGAAGGCCTGCACAACTGGATCGAAGCCATCCGCACCTTCCCCAAGCCCGTGATCGCGGCTGTGGAAGGCCCGGCGGCCGGTGCCGGTTTTTCGCTGGCCCTGGCCTGCGACATGATCGTGGCCGCGCGCAACAGCGTGTTTGTGATGGCCTACAGCTCGATTGCTTTGTCGCCCGATGGCGGCGGCAGCTGGAGCCTGTCGCGCACCGTGCCACGCCAGTTGGCCACCGAACTGCTGATGTGCGGCGAGCGCATCAGCGCCGAGCGCCTGCAGCAGCTGGGCGTGGTCAATCGCCTCGCGGATGCAGGCCAAGCCTTGCAGCAAGCTTTGGATCTGTGCGAACAACTCAACGCCCGCGCCCCCAACGCACTGGCCAGCATCAAGGAGCTGCTCAGCGACGCGGATGGCAGCAGCTTGAACGCGCAACTGGCGCGTGAGCGCAATGAATTTGTCAAAAATCTGCACCACCCCAACGCAGGTATTGGCATTGGGGCGTTTTTGAACAAGCAAAAACCCGAGTACGAATAAAGCGACTGGTCCCCCAGGCGACAAAAATCCGATCATCAGTCACTCAAAGGACAGAGCATGGACGAACCGATTCTGACAATGGAGGAACGAGAGGCGATCAACAGTGGTCGCTGGTTCTCCAGTCTTTCACCTTCACTTCGACACGACATACTTCGATGCGCTTACGTCAAACGTCACAAGGACGGCGATATGCTCGCTGCGCGGGGAGATCCGCCCGAGCAGTGGATCGCCTGCGCCAAGGGCGCGGTGCGTGTGAGCTCGACCTCGGTGTCGGGCAAGCAGATCACCTTGACCTATGTGGAGCCGGGCATCTGGTTCGGCGACGTGTCGATCTTCGACGGGGATCGGCGCACGCACGACTGCTACGCACACGGCGAAACCACCACACTGAACGTGGCCAAGGCCGACTTCAAGAAAATTCTCACGCAGCACGTCGAGTTTTACGACGCCATGCTGCGCCTGCATGCCAGGCGCATTCGCCAGCTCTACGGCTTGGTGGAAGACCTCAACACCCTGCCCTTGCGGGCCCGGCTGGCCAAACAGCTCAACCACTTGCTGCGCAGCTACGGCGTGCCCAGCTTGTCGGACGCCAAGGCGATTCGCATCAGCTTGCAGCTGGCCCAGGAAGAACTGGCCCAGCTGCTGGGTGCATCGCGCCAGCGGGTCAACCAGGAACTCAAGCAGATGGAGCGCGAGCAAATCATCCGCATCGAGCCCGGTGGCCTGGTGGTGCTGGACCGCGACGCGCTGCTGCTGATCGTGAACGCGGACCACTGACACACCCCATTTCCACCCTCTCGCCGCTGTCTGCGGCGGCCACTGATTTCCGACGGGTCCACCCATGAGTGCTTTTGATCATTTTGTGGGGACCCGGCCTGTCACCGGCACCCACGCCTTCGACATCCCTGCCCTGGAGGCCTGGCTCAGCGCCCGGCTGCCTGGTTTTGTGGGCCCCTTGAGCGTGGAAATGTTCAAGGGCGGGCAATCCAACCCCACCTACAAGCTCATCACCCCCTCGCGCCAATACGTGATGCGGGCCAAGCCCGGCCCGGTGGCCAAGCTGCTGCCCTCGGCGCATGCCATTGAGCGCGAATTTGCCGTCATGCAAGGCCTGCACGGCACGGGCGTCCCCGTGGCCCAAATGCATGTGCTGTGCGACGACGAATCGGTGATCGGTCGTGCGTTTTACGTCATGGAATTCGTGCAAGGTCGTGTGCTCTGGGACCAGTCCCTGCCCGGCATGACCCCTGCCGAGCGCGGCGCGATTTACGACGAAATGAACCGGGTGCTGGCCGCGCTGCACAAGGTCGATGTGGCCAAGCAAGGCCTGTCCAGCTACGGCAAGCCGGGCAACTACATCGAGCGCCAAATCGGCCGCTGGAGCAAGCAGTACGCGGCGTCCGTCACCCAGCCCATCCCCGAGATGGACCAGCTGATCGAGTGGCTGCCCCAAAACATCCCGGACAGCGCCAAGGACGAGTCGCTGGTCGGCATCGTGCACGGCGACTACCGCCTGGACAACCTGATGTTCCATCCCAACGAAGCGCGCGTGCTGGCGGTGCTGGACTGGGAGCTGTCCACCCTGGGCCACCCGTTGGCCGACTTCAGCTACCACTGCATGGCCTGGCACATCAGCCCCGGCACATTCCGGGGCATTGGTGGGCTGGACCTGGCCGCTTTGGGCATCCCTTCTGAAGCCGAGTACATCCGCCGCTATTGCGAGCGCACCGGCTTCACCACGCCCGAGGCTTTGGCCAAAGACTGGAACTTTTACCTCGCCTACAACATGTTCCGCATCGCGGCCATTTTGCAAGGCATTGCCAAACGTGTCGAAGACGGCACCGCGTCCAGTGAACAAGCCAAAACATCGGGTGCGGGTGCCAAACCCATGGCCGAGTTGGCCTGGCGTTTTGCCTGCAAAGCCTGAACTTTTTTACCCCCCGAACCACAACCCCAGGAGAGAGACCATGGATTTTGAATACACCCCCAAGGTCAAAGACATGCAGGCCCGTTTGTTGGCCTTTATGGACGAGCACATTTACCCCAACGAGGCGCGGTTCTTTGAAGAGATCGCTGAAAACCGTGCCAAAGGCAATGCCTGGGTCCCCACCAAAATCGTCGAGGAACTCAAGCCCAAGGCCTTGGCCGCCGGATTGTGGAACCTGTTTTTGCCCAAGTCCACCCGCGCACCCCAAGGCCTGTCCAACCTCGAATACGCGCCGCTGTGCGAGATCATGGGACGCGTGCCCTTTGCCGCAGAAATCTTCAACTGCTCGGCACCCGACACCGGCAACATGGAAACCCTGGAGCGCTACGCCAGCGAAGAACTGAAAGACACATGGCTTGAGCCATTGCTGCGCGGCGAAATCCGCTCGGCCTTTTTGATGACCGAGCCCGATGTGGCCTCTTCAGACGCCACCAACATCGAGTGCGAGATCCGCCGCGACGGCAACGACTACGTCATCAACGGCCGCAAGTGGTGGTCGTCCGGCGCGGGTGACCCACGTTGCGCGGTTTACATCGTCATGGGCAAAACCAACCCTGACGCTGGCCGTCACGAGCAGCAGTCCATGATCGTGGTGCCCGCCAACTCGCCCGGCATCACCGTGGTGCGCGCCCTGTCGGTGTTTGGTTACGACGATGCGCCACACGGCCACATGGAGGTGGTGCTCAAGAACGTGCGTGTGCCAGCCGAAAACATTTTGCTGGGCGAAGGCCGTGGCTTTGAAATCGCCCAAGGCCGCTTGGGCCCTGGCCGCATCCACCACTGCATGCGCACCATCGGCATTGCCGAGCGCGCCCTGGAGCTGATGTGCAAACGCCTGAACGAGCGCGTGGCCTTTGGCCGCGAAGTGGCCCGCCAGACCGTGTGGCAAGAGCGCATCGCCGAGTCGCGTTGCATGATCGAGCAGGCCCGCCTGCTCACGCTCAAAGCTGCGCACATGATGGACACCGTGGGCAACAAGGTCGCCAAGGCCGAGATCGCGATGATCAAGATCGTGGCCCCCAACATGGCCTGCCAGATCATCGACTGGGCCATTCAGGCCCACGGCGGTGGTGGCGTGTCGCAAGACTTCCCGCTGGCCTATGCCTACGCCCACCAGCGCACCCTGCGCTTGGCCGACGGTCCGGACGAGGTGCACCGCAACTCGCTGGCCAAGCTGGAACTGGCCAAGCAACTGGCCATGCCGGGCGACGTCCGCATGCCCGTGACACGCGGCAGCTGATCGCTGCACCGCCCACCCGAAACGGCCTGCATATGCAGGCCGTTTTTTTGCGATGATGTCTGTCTCTTGCCTTGATGGATTTGCCGATGATCGACCTTTACAACTAGCCCACACCCAACGGCCACAAAATTCACATCATGCTGGAAGAATGTGGCTTGCCCTATCGGGTACACGTCGTGAACATTGGTCAAGGCGACCAGTTCAAACCCGCCTTCCTCAAAATCAGCCCCAACAACAAAATTCCCCCCTTGGTGGATTCGCAGGGACCGGACGGAACGCCCATCTCCTTGTTCGAGTCGGGTGCCATTTTGTTGTATCTGTCCGCCAAGACGGGACGGTTTTTGCCAACATCCGACCGCGCCAAATACGATGTGCTGCAATGGCTGATGTTCCAGATGGGGGGCTTGGACCCATGCTCGGGCAAGCCCACCACTTTCGCATCTACGCCCCTGAAAAAATCGACTACGCCGTGCAGCGCTACACCAACGAGGCCAAGCGCCTGTATGGCGTGCTGGACAAACAGCTCAAGGGCAAGGACTGGATCGCGGGCGGCGAGTACTCCATCGCCGACATGGCCATCTTTCCGTGGCTGCGCAGCTGGCAAAACCAGGGCCTCGACTGGGCAGACTATCCACGACTTAAAGCCTGGTTTGACCGCATCGCTGAGCGCCCTGCCGTGCAAAAAGCCGTGCTTGTGCTGGCCGATGCTCGCAAACCGCTGCTGGATGACAAGGCCAAACAAGCGCTGTTTGGTCCGGCACAGTACAAAAAACGCTGAAAGATTTGCAGTTGTTTGTGCAGCGCGTCAAAAAACCAAGTTTTGCTGGTTAGAATACGTGCAGTCGGAGCGTAGCGCAGCCTGGTAGCGCATCTGCTTTGGGAGCAGAGGGTCGCGAGTTCGAATCCCGCCGCTCCGACCATTCCAAAAAACATTGGCCCGCAAGGGCCTTTTGTTTTTGCAGCATCTGTCCGTAGCTCAGTTGGATAGAGCAACAGCCTTCTAAGCTGTGGGTCCCTGGTTCGATCCCAGGCGGGCAGGCCACCCACCTCAAGGGTGTCCGGCGATCATCCCAAAATTGTCTTGTTTGAAAAGCAGCCACAGCTCCAGCCAAGCTGGCTCTCTCAAAGGCCACGCATCCTCAAACAACATGCTTTTTCATGCATTCACCTGAATGTTTTCAGGGTATGCACTTAGAAAAAATCTGCCGCTCCAAGTCAAATTCCGCACTTAAAGTGCCATGATTATTCAGTATGCTTTGACCAGATTCTTCTGGAAAGATCTTGGCATTCGACACTTCCAATTGCACCTCAGGAGCAAACCAACATGACCCATTCATTGACCTCCCGTCGCCAGATGCTGACCCAGGGCGCTGCTTTGATGAGCGCCAGTACCGCCAGCTTGCTGCTGCCTGAAACTGCTCTGGCCCAAAGCGGCAAGATCCGTGTGGGCTTTATGCTGCCCTACACCGGCACCTTTGCCCAACTGGGCGTGGCCATTGAAAACGGGGTGCGCATGGCCATCAACGAACAAGGCGGCAAGCTCGGCGGCCGTGAGATCGAGTGGTTCAAAGTGGACGACGAGTCCGAGCCCTCCAAAGCCATCGAAAACGCGAACAAGCTGGTGCAACGCGACAAGGTCGATGTGCTGATCGGCACCGTGCACTCCGGCGTGCAAATGGGCATCCACCGCGTGGCCCGCGAAAGCGGCGTGATCAACCTGATCCCCAACGCCGGTGTGCACATCGCCACCCGCGCCCAGTGCGCCCCCAACGTGTTCCGCACCAGTTTCTCCAACAGCCAGCCCACCATGGCGCTGGGCGAGGCCATGGTCAAGCGCGGCCACAAAAAGGCGGTCTGGATCACCTGGAAATACGCCGCTGGCGACGAAGCCTTCGAGGGCTTCAAAGAAAGCTATACCAAAGCCGGTGGCACCATCATCAAGGAGTTGGGCCTGCCCTTCCCCAACGTCGAGTTCCAGGCGCTGCTGACCGAAATCGCCGCGCTAAAGCCCGACGCTGTGGCTTGCTTCTTTGCAGGCGGCGGCGCGGCCAAGTTCTTGCGCGACTACGCTGCTGCGGGCCTCAAGGGCAAGATTCCGCTGTATGGCTCGGGCTTTTTGACCGAGGGCGTGCTCGAAGCCGCAGGCCCCGCAGCCGATGGCGTGCTCACTGCCCTGCACTACGGCGACGGCATCGAGACCAAGCGCAACAAGGAATTCCGCCTCAACTACGCCAAGACCTTCAAGATGCAACCCGACGTGTACGCCGTGCAAGGCTACGACACGGGCTTGCTGCTGGTGCAAGGCGCCAACGCGGTCAAGGGCGATGTGAGCCAGAAGGCCAACATGATCAAGGCCATGGAAGTGGCCGTGATCGACAGCCCGCGCGGCAAATGGACCATGAGCAAGTCGCACAACCCGGTGCAAGACATTTACCTGCGCGAGGTTTCCAATAAGGAAAACAAGGTGATTGGGATCGCCGCCAAGGCCCTGGCCGACTCAGGCGCTGGCTGCCGCATGTGATGCTGCCTCCCCCTGGGTCACCCAGGGGCGGCGGGGGGGTCAAAGCCCAACAAGCGCAACCCATTTGGCCGTGATCCTCCACAAGGCGGAACACTCGTCAAATGGGTTTTTCTTCGCCTGGCACCTGACCATCCCCAAAAAGACCCCAGGTCAATTGCCGCAGCCATTGGTGACCCGGGTCACGGTGCAAGCGACTGTGCCAAAACTGGTGGATGGCGCTTTGCGCCAGGGGTATCGGTAAATCGCGTTTGACGAGACCAAACGGTTCGAGGACGCGGTCCGCAAACCGTTCGGGCACGGTGGCAATCAGGTTCGAGTGGCGCAGCACATCACCCAGGGCCACATAGTGCGGCACGGTCAAACGAAACTGCCGACGCAATTTTTGATTTTCCAAAGCGACATCGACCCGGCCATGGCCTGTGCCGGCCGCCACGATGCGCACATGCTCGGCGGCGGTGAATGCCGCCAGATGCAGCATGTCTTGTTCTGCCAGCGCATGCCCTTGGCGCATCAAACAAATGTATTTCTGCCGAAACAAGGCTTGCTGAAAAAACCCCGCCTGCAGCTGCGGCAACAAACCCATGGCCAGGTCAATGCGGCCGGTGGCCATGTCCTCTTTGAGCGAGGCCTGCGTCACGCTGACCACCTGCAAAGTCACCCCGGGGGCTGAACGCGTCAAGGCATCCACCAGCACCGGCAAAAAATACATCTCGCCCACATCGGTCATGGCCAGGGTGAAGCTGCGCGTGCTCAGCGACGGGTCAAATGCCGCCCGCACATTCAAGGCTTGTTGCAAACCATCCAAAGCCAGGGCCACGGGTTCGGCCAATTGCAAGGCATAGGGCGTGGGCTCCATGCGCCCTTGCGTGCGCAAAAAAAGCTCATCGCCCAAAGTGCTGCGCAAACGCCCCAAGGCACTGCTGACGGCCGGCTGGCTCATGCCCAGCACCTCAGCCACCGTGGACACCCGCTTCTTCAATAGCAAGTGATGCAAGACCACCAACAGGTTCAGATCGATTTTGGAGATGTCCATGGGAAGACGCCCTTTGATATTTGATTTTCAAATACTGACTATACAAATAATCCGGTTTACTAATTTTTAGATTTTACGCATGATCCAGGTCAAGTTTCATCAGGAGTCTCCATGCAGGAACACCCCATTCACTGGGAGACACAGGGCACGAGCCGTGTGCCCTTTGCCCTTTATGCCAACCAGGACAGCCACAAAAAAGAGCTGGACCGTTTTTTCTACAAAGCCCACTGGAGCTATGTGGGCCTGGAGGCCGAAGTCCCCAACCCGGGCGACTTCAAACGGACCGTGATCGGTGAGCGCTCTGTCATCCTGACCCGCAGCCAGGACGGTCAAATTCACGTCGTTGAAAACGTCTGCGCACACCGGGGTATGGCGTTTTGCCGTGAGCGCCATGGCAACAAAAAAGAACTGGTTTGCCCCTACCACCAGTGGAGCTATGCGCTCGATGGCCAGCTGCAAGGCGTGCCTTTCCGCCGTGGCGTGCGCCAGGATGGCAAGGTCAACGGCGGCATGCCCGCCGACTTTGACCCCAAGGACCATGGACTGACCTCGCTGAAAGTGGCCACACGGGGTGGGGTGGTGTTCGCCTCGTTTGACCACGCGGTGGAATCGCTCGAAGACTTCATGGGCCCCACCATCCTGCGGTACTTTGACCGCCTGTTCAACGGCCGCAAACTCACCATCCTGGGCTACAACCGACAGCACATCCCGGGCAACTGGAAGCTGATGCAGGAAAACATCAAAGACCCTTACCACCCCGGTCTGCTGCACACCTGGTTTGTGACCTTTGGCCTCTGGCGTGCTGACAACAAATCCGAGCTGCGCATGGACGAACACCACCGACACGCGGCCATGATTTCCACGCGCGGCTCAGCGGGTCAGGCTGCGGGTGACAAAGCCCAGGTCACGCAAGTGAGCAGCTTCAAGGCCAGCATGCAGCTCCATGACCCGAGCTTTCTGGACATCGTGCCCGAGCCTTGGTGGCAATTGGGTGATCAGATGCCTACGGCCGTGATGATGACGCTGTTTCCCAGCGTGATTTTTCAGCAGCAGGTCAACAGCGTGTCCACCCGCCACATCCAGCCTGACGGCCATGGCGCATTCGACTTTGTCTGGACGCATTTTGGCTTTGAAGACGACACGCCCGAGATGACCGAGCGCCGCTTGCGCCAGTCCAACCTGTTTGGCCCGGCGGGCTTCGTGTCGGCCGACGACGGCGAAGTGATCGAGTTTTCGCAGCAGGCCTTTGAAAGCAAACCCGAGCACCGCATGCTGGTGGAGCTGGGTGGACGCGATGTGGGCGAGACCGACCACATGGTGACCGAAACCCTGATCCGGGGCATGTACGAATACTGGCGCAAAGTGATGGAGGATTGATCATGGCCAAACCCTTGATAGACCTGCAAACCTGGTTCGACATCCAGCAGCTTTATGCCGATTACGCCAGCGCCGTGGACAGCGGCCAATGGGACCTGTGGCCCGAATTTTTCACCGAGCAGTGCGTGTACAAACTGCAACCGCGTGAAAACTTTGATCGGGGCTTTCCGCTGTGCACGCTGTCTTTCACCAGCAAGGGCATGCTCAAGGACCGCGCCTATGGCATCCAAGAGACGCTTTACCACGACCCCTATTACCAGCGGCATGTGGTGGGCGCGCCCATGGTGCGTCGCGTTGAAGACGGTCGCATTCACGCCGAAGCCAACTACGCGGTATTTCGCACCAAGCTCGACAAGGAAAGCACCGTGTTCAATGTGGGCCGCTACATCGACACCATCGTGCCAACCCCCGAAGGCTTCAAGTTCGCTGAACGGCTTTGCGTGTACGACAGCGAGATGATTCCCAACTCCATCATTTACCCCATCTGATCGTGAACCCCCTATGACCGTATGGACCGACGTGGCCGCCGAGGCCGATTTGTTTGAAGGCGCAGGCATCGCCGTCGCCCCCGATGGCCAGGACATTGCCGTCTTCAAACTCGAAGATGGCGGCGTTTTTGCCATCAACAACCTGTGCAGCCATGGCAACGCCAAACTCTGCGATGGCTTCGTCGAAGGCCACCATGTGGAGTGCCCCTTTCATCAGGCGCTGTTTGATGTGCGCGATGGCTCCGTAAGCTGCGGCCCGGCCACCGAGCCGGTCAAGACTTGGCCGGTCAAGATTGAGAATGGCCGAGTTCTGCTGAAGCTCGATCAGTGACGGCAAAGCAACCGTTAAACTAGCCAGCGGCGGACTTGTTCCGCCGTTTTTACAAGCGCTTTTGCTTGACTCTTTCCTTTGGACGCAGATCTGATGGACTTCGTGAATTTTTTGATCCAGCTGCTCAACAGCGTCCAGTACGGGCTGCTGTTGTTCATGCTGGCTGCGGGCCTGACGCTGATCTTCGGCATCATGGGCGTGGTGAATTTGGCGCACGGCAGCTTTTACATGCTGGGGGCTTACCTGGCTTGGTCTTTGGCCGCGCAGCTGGGCAGCTTCACGCTGGCCATCATCGTGGGCACGGCTTTGTCCGTGGCTTTTGGTCTGCTCATTGAGCGCTTGCTGTTTCGCCACTTCTACCACCGTGACCACTTGGACCAAGTGCTGCTCACGTTTGGCCTGATTTACGTGTTTGAAGAGCTGCGCTCCATGATTTGGGGTGACGATGTCCACGGCCTGCCCGTGCCCGAGTTGCTGGCCGCGTCCATTCCCCTCACCGAAAACCTGTCTTATCCGGTGTACCGCCTGTTCATGTCGGGCGTGTGCCTGGTGCTGGCGCTGGGTCTGTATTTGCTGATCTCCAAAACCCGATTGGGCATGAAGATCCGTGCAGGAGCCTTCAACCGCGAGATGACCGAATCGCTGGGTGTGAACATCAAGCTGATCCACTCGGTGGTGTTCGCTCTGGGCATTGGCCTGGCCTCGATCGCGGGCATGATCGCCGCGCCTGTATCGAGCGTCTACCCCAACATGGGCTCACAGGTCTTGATCATGTGCTTTGTGGTGGTGGTCATTGGCGGCATCGGCTCGGTGCGCGGCGCTTTGATCGCCGCCTTGCTGGTCGGCTTGGTCGACACCTTTGGCAAGGTGCTGCTGCCCCAAGCCTCGGGCATGCTGGTGTATGTGCTGATGGCAGCTGTGCTGCTGTACAAACCCGAAGGCCTGTTCAAGCAATGAAAATGACAACGACATGAGCACGCCCCAAATTCACCTTGAAACCCTGCCGCGCAGCATCCAGCTGGTGATGGTGCTGGGCTTTTTGGCGCTCGCCGCCTTCCCCTTTGTCGGCTCCGACTTCTACACGGCCATGGTCGTGCGCATGATGATCCTGGCCATCCTGGCCATGAGCCTGGATTTGCTGCAAGGCGTCACCGGCCTGGTGTCGCTGGGCCACGCCGCCTACTTTGGCCTGGCCGGTTATGTGCTGGCTTTTGTGACGCCGCAAAACGAGCCGATCAGTTTATACACCAGCTTGCCCTTAGCGGTGGGCGGCTCAGCATTGGCGGCTTTGGTCATTGGCTTTTTGGTGGTGCGCACGCACGGCATCTACTTCATCATGGTGACCATGGCCTTTGCGCAAATGATTTTCTTCATCTTCTTCGACAACAAGGCGCTGGGTGGCTCGGACGGTTTGTTCCTGAACTTCCGCCCCGATGCAGGCATCATCGACCTGGAAAACAAACGCGTGTTTTATTACTTCACGTTGGGCTGTTTGCTGGCGGTGTATGTGTTTTTGCGCCGCCTGCTCTGGAGCCCCTTTGGCCGAGCGCTGTCGGGCATCCGCGTGAACGAGCACCGCATGCGGGCGCTGGGCTTCAACACCTTCAGCCACAAGCTGGCGGCCTTCACACTGGCGGGTGCCTTGGCGGGTTTGGCGGGTTATTTGTTCGCGGCGCAAACCGGTTTTGTGAACCCCGAACTCATGGGCTTTCACCTCAGTGCACACGCCATCATGATGGTGATTTTGGGCGGCATGGGCAATTTTGCAGGGGCCATTGTGGGCGCCTTCAGCTTTGAATATCTGCTGCACCTGTTCAAGGACCTGCCCAATGTGGGCAACTTCAAAACCGGCAAGCACTGGCAAATGTGGATGGGCTTGTTCATCGTGGCGCTGATCATCTTTGCGCCCAAAGGCATTTTGGGCCTGATCAACCGGGCTTTTGGCAGCAAAACAGCCAAGGGGGCGGGTCATGACTGATCGCCAAGTCTTGTTGTCCGCCCGTGGCTTGACCAAACGCTTTGGCGGCTTGGCGGCTGTGAATGAGGTTTCGCTGGATTTGTGGCTCGGCCAGATCCACGCGGTGATTGGCCCCAACGGCGCGGGCAAGTCCACGCTGACCAACCTGCTCTCGGGCGACCTGCCGCCCACCAGCGGCAGCATCACCCTCAATGGCCAAGACATCACCGGCTGGACCCCCGAAAAAATCTCGCGCCACGGCTTGGGCCGCAGCTACCAAAAAACAAACATCTTCAGCACCTTCAGCGTGTGGGACAACGTGCGCCTGGCCGCCCAATCGCGTGTGCAGCCCTCGCCCTTCAACCCGCTGGGCTGGTTGAAGACAGCGGCCCGCATGCAGGCTGTGAACCAGCGGGCTGAACGCGCGATGGAACTGGCGGGGCTGCAAGACCGCCGCCACGCCCAAGCCGGGGCCACCAGCCACGGCGAGCAACGCCAGCTCGAAATCGCCATGACCTTGGCCACCGAACCCCGGGTGCTGTTGCTCGACGAGCCGCTGGCGGGCATGGGCCAGGCCGAGGCCGAGCGCATGGTGCAGCTGCTGCTGCGCCTCAAAAAAGAACACGCCATCTTGCTGGTGGAGCACGACATGGACGCCGTGTTCACGCTGGCCGACCACCTCACGGTGATGGTCAACGGGCAAGTGATTGCGAGCGACACGCCTGTGGCAGTGCGGGCCGATGCGGGTGTGCAGGCCGCTTACCTGGGCGAGGAACACTGACATGAGCGATTTGTTGATCCAGGCCCAAGACCTGAACACCTATTACGGCGCGAGCCACATCCTGCGTGGCGTGAACTTTTCTGTGGGCCGTGGCGAGACGATTGGCCTCATGGGCCGCAACGGCATGGGCAAAAGCACCCTGCTCAAAACCCTCATGGGCATCGTGCCGCCACGCACGGGCACGGTGGACATCAAGGGCCAACGCATGAACGGCCGCCCCACCTTTGAAGTGGCGCAACTGGGCATCGCCTATGTGCCTGAGGGCCGGGGTATTTTCGGCAACCTGAGTGTGGTGGAAAACCTGCAAATGGCCGCCCGGCCTGGCACCAACGGGCAACGCGACTGGACGTACGATCGCGTGCTCGAGACCTTCCCTCGCCTCAAAGAACGCCTGGGCCACGGCGGCCAGCAACTGTCGGGCGGCGAGCAGCAAATGCTCACCATCGGCCGGGCGCTCATGACCAACCCCGACGTGCTCATCCTGGACGAAGCCACCGAAGGCCTGGCCCCGCTGATCGCCCGCGACATCTGGCGCATCTGCAGCCTGATCAAGGAAAGTGGCATCAGCTCGATCATCGTCGACAAGAACTGGAAACACGTCACCCAGATCACCGACCGCAACATCATCCTCGTCAAAGGCCAGGTGGTGTTCGAAGGCTCCTCGCAAATCCTGTTGAACGACCCGAGTGTGCTGGAGCAGCATTTGGGGGTTTGAGCCACTGAGCTCAATCCAGCACCAATGCCAATGATGGATCCGGCCCTTTGAAGTCTGCAGGTTGACTTCGATCTTGCACCTTGTGGGACCCAGCTCTGCTGGCGATCAGACGCTTGTGGACCACAGGCTTTTCGCTTGGCTGGCAAGCTCCCACAAAATCCTCACAACGGGCAACACACGGCTCAGACTTCATCGGGCCGAATCTATTAATAAGCCCCAGCTGGATTGCCGCGTCCCGCCATGTCGCTTCGCTCCTCGCGGCTCAAGGCAGCTCCTCGCCATGACGAAATGCTGGTCATTGCGAGCGCAGCGTGGCAATCCATGACTTGGGGTCACGTCAGTACAGCGCCAGCATCACTTATTTTGCAAGGGTCTTCACCAACGCACAATCGGCCTGAGCGATGCCAGAATCAATCCTTTCACTCAATGCTTCAGGGAGCTCATGTTTCGCAATGCAGTCATCACGGGCGCCTGTGGCGGGCTGGGTCAATCGCTGGCGCGGCAGCTGATCGCGCAAGGCACACACGTCGCTTTGGTCGGCATGAACCGCACCGCCCTGCAGGCGCTGGCCGATCTGGCCCCTGAGCGTTGCCGCATTTACACCCCCGACGTGTCCGATGCCCACGCCATGCAAACCATGGCCAGCGACTGGCTCACGCAGCACGGCGCGCCCGACCTGGTGGTGGCCAATGCGGGTGTGGCAGGCGGCTTTGACACCACAGAGGCGCAAGACCTGGCCGTGATGCGCCGCATGCTCGAGATCAACCTGCTGGGCGTGGCCACCACCTTTCAGCCTTTTTTGGGCGCCATGCACAGCAGCGGCCAATCGGGTGCGCTGGTGGGCGTGGCCAGCATTGCGGGCTGGCGTGGCATGCCGGGCAACGGGGCCTATTGCGCCAGCAAGGCCGGGCTGATCGCCTATTTGCAAAGCCTGCGCGCCGAACTGCGCCGCAGCCCCATCACCGTGCACACCATCAACCCGGGCTACTTGCGTACAGCGCTCACGGCGGGCAACACCTTTGCCATGCCCGGCCTGCTCGAACCCGACGATGCGGCCCGCGCCCTGCTGCAAGGCGTGGCCCGTGGCCGCGAACACATCGTGCTGCCGCGCCATGTGGGCTGGCTGTCACGCACGCTGTCGTTGCTGCCTGCACGCTGGCACGACCACATCCTGCTGGGCCAACCCCGCAAACCACGCGCCGGACAAGCCGGTGCCACCGACATCCCCGGGCTGACAACGCCCCCCACACACCATGACCGCTGAAGCCTTGCCACCCCACCCCACCCATTCACAGATTGCCCTGATTGGCGCAGGACCCGCAGGCCTGGCCGGTGCCCGGGCACTCAGCCACCACGGCGTGGCTTTTCAGGGCTTTGAAGCCCACACCGATGTGGGCGGCCTGTGGAACGCGGGCAACCCCCGCTCCACGGTGTACGAATCGGCGCACCTGATCTCGAGCAAGCGCATGACCGAGTTCACCGAATTCCCGATGGACAAGGGCGTGGCCGATTACCCAAGCCACCGAGAGTTGTTGCCTTATTTCCAGGCCTATGCCCGGCACTTTGACCTGCTTCGGCATTACCGCTTCGGGGTGCGCGTGGTGCAAGTGCAGCCCTTGAGCGACGCCCCGGACACCCTGTGGCGCGTGACCATTGACCCCGGCAACGGCCAGCTCGAAAGCGCTGACTACAAAGGCGTGGTGATCGCCAACGGCACCCTGGCCGAGCCCAATATGCCCGCCTTTGAAGGCCAGTTCAGCGGCGAGTTGCTGCACACCTCGGCTTACAAAAGCGCCCGGCAATTTGACGGCAAACGTGTGCTCATCGTGGGCGCAGGCAATTCGGGTTGCGACATCGCGGTCGACGCCGTGCACCACGCCCAAAGCGTGGACATTTCGGTGCGCCGAGGCTATTACTTCGTGCCCAAATACGTGTTTGGCAAACCGGCCGACACCGTGGGCGGCAAGATCACGCTGCCCATGCGCCTGAAGCAAGCCGTTGACAGCACCATCCTCAAATGGTTCACCGGCGACCCGGTGCGCTTTGGCTTTCCCAAACCCGCCTACAAGATGTACGAGTCGCACCCCGTGGTCAACTCGCTGATCCTGTACCACATTGGCCATGGTGACGTGAGGGTGCAGCCCGACATTGCGCGGCTGGATGGCCAGACTGTGCACTTCAAGGATGGCAGCCACAAAGACTACGACATGGTCATGGCCGCCACCGGCTACAAGCTGCATTACCCCTTCATTGACCACGCCCTGCTCAACTGGCAAGGCATGGCGCCCCGGCTGTACCTGAACATGCTGTCGCCACAGTTCCGCCGCCTGGCGGTGCTGGGCATGGTCGAGGCCAGCGGTCTGGGCTGGCAAGGCCGCTACGAACAGGCCGATCTGGTGGCGCGTTACTTCAAAGGACTGGACAGCGGCCACCCCGCTGCGCAAGCGCTTGACCAGGCGCGTCAAGGCCCCTCGCCCGACGTGTCGGGCGGCTACCGCTACCTGCAACTGGAACGCATGGCGTACTACGTCAACAAAGACGCCTACCGCGCCGCCGTGCGCCAAGCCTCGGCCGCGCTGGCCTGACCCACAAACGCCCCCAAGGAACAACCCATGCTGCCTGTTGACGACATACGCCTGAACTTCAACCCCGCCTCACTGGCCCTGCTCAACGGCGTGCTGGCTTTTTTGATGTTCGGCATCGCGCTCGATACCCGCATTGACGACTTCCGCCGCCTGCTGCGCATGCCCATGGCCTTTGCAGTGGGTATCGCAGCGCAGTTCATCGCCCTGCCCGCCATCACCTTTGGCCTGACGCTGCTGCTGCAACCGCCCCCCAGCATCGCGCTGGGCATGATTTTGGTGGCCTGCTGCCCGCCAGGCAACGTGAGCAACATCCTCACGCACCGAGCAGGCGGCAACGTGGCGCTCAGCGTGTCGATGACGGCGGTGTCCAATGCCATCGCGGTCGTGGCCATGCCCCTGAACTTCGCGTTCTGGGGCGGCTTGCACCCCACGGGCTCCAAGCTTTTGACCAGCATCGCCTTGGACCCGGTGCAGATGTTTGTCCACATCCTGCTCATCATCGGGCTGCCCTTTGTGCTGGGCCTGCTGTGCATCCGCTACCTGCCGATCTGGACCGAGCGCTTCAAAAAACCGCTGCGCATCATCAGCTTCCTGGCCCTGATCGGCTTCATCGTGGCCGCGATTGCGGGCAACTGGCGCTACTTTTTGGACTATGTGGGCCTGGTGCTGGTGGCCGTCATCTTGCATGACGCGTTGGCTTTTGGCACCGGGTGGTTTTGCGCCAAAGCAGCCCGTTTGTCCGACTACGACAGCCGCGCCTTGTCGATCGAAGTGGGCATCCGCAACGCGGGCCTGGGCCTGGTGCTGATTTTCAGCTTCTTCAATGGCCTGGGCGGCATGGCCGTGGTGGCCGGTGTCTGGGGCTTTTGGGACATCATCGCGGGCCTGATTTTGGCGGGCTGGTGGGCACGCAAACCCTTACGCAGCGACGGCCCCAGCAGCGAACACAGTGCGCCATGAACCAGGCATTGAATGCGCAGGGTACGCTTCCCGCGCAAGCCCTGCGCGTGCTGGTGACCGGTGCCAGCGGCTTTCTGGGCCAAGGCTTGGTCCACGCCCTGGCTGAGCAAGGCACGGCAAACACCGTGGTCGCCGTCGATGTGCGCGAGGTGCCTGCCGCCCTGCGCCTGCCCGGCATCCATTACGTGACACAAGACGTGCGCGACCCGACGCTGGCCGAGACGATTGCCGCACACCAGATCGACACCGTGGTGCACCTGGCCTCCATCGTCACGCCCGGCAAAGACTCCAACCGCGCCCTGGAATATTCGGTCGATGTGGACGGCACCCGCAACGTGCTGCAAGCCTGCGTGCAGCACGGCGTGGGCCACATCGTGGTGTCTTCGAGCGGTGCGGCCTATGGTTACCATGCCGACAACCCCGCCTGGCTGACCGAAGATCACCCCTTGCGCGGCAACGAAAGCTTTGCCTACAGCCACCACAAAAGGCTGGTCGAAGAGATGCTGGCCGACTACCGCCAAAGCCACCCCGCTTTGCAGCAAACCGTGCTGCGCATCGGCACCATCCTGGGTGAACGGGTGGACAACCAGATCACCGCCCTGTTTGAAAAGCCGCGCCTCTTGGCCATCCGTGGCTCAGACAGCCCGTTTGTCTTCATCTGGGACGAAGACGTGACCGGGGCCATCCTGCACGCACTCAGCGGCCAGGCCCCCAGCGGCTGCTACAACCTGGCCGGTGACGGCGCCTTGACGATTGCCGAGATTGCCAAGCGCTTGAACAAACGCCCCCGCGTGCTGCCCGCCTGGCTTTTGAAAACCGCCTTGTTCATCGGCCACACGCTGGGCATCAGCCGCTACGGGCCTGAGCAACTCGACTTCTTGCGCTACCGGCCGGTGCTGCTGAACACCACGCTCAAAACGCGCTTTGGTTACACACCCCAAAAAACCAGCACCCAGGCGTTTGAAGCCCTGACCGCGCACCGAACCCTGACCGACAAGCCCCTGCGCGCAGAAGACTGAACACTTCGCCGAACATCATTCAGACCTCGAACTGCCATGGCTTGCCGTCATCGCGAGGAGCGCAGCGACGCGGCGATCCAGTACGTGCATTTGTGTAAGCACAGAGACTGGATGAGCACCCTGTACTCGCCATGTGACAACAAGCCGAAATACTGGAAATTCGTTCACAGCAAAGGCCGCAACTGCCTCGCCGCATCCTGCAACAAGGGCAACCACTTTCGCTCAACGGCCGGGGCTGTCAGCTGCTCGGCCGTCCCCACCACATTGAGCGCGGCCAGTGTCTGCCCTTGCATATTGCGCAGCGGCACAGCCAGCGCGTGGATGCCCAGCTCGTGTGCATCGCGGGCCAGGCAGTAGTCATCCTGGCGAACCTGCTCGATCAAGGCCTTGAACTTGGCTGCCCCCACTTCGGTTTGTGGCGTGATGCGGGTCAATTCACGGCCCTTGAGCCAAGCCATGAAATCTGCCTTGGACAAATTGGCCAGCAAGACCCGCCCTGTGGACGTGGCGTGCGCGGGCAGGCGCGCCCCCAGGTGCAAGCCATAAGCCAGGTGCCGCACCGGTTCGGCCACACCTGCGCTGCGCGCCACGATCACGCCCTCACCGCCATCGAGCACCACCGCGCTGAAAGCCGCCTGCGTTTCCTGTGCCAGACGGTTGAGTGTGGGCTGCAACGTGCGCGGCAGGCGCGAAGTGGCCATGTAACTGCCCGCAAAGCGCAGCACCCGCGCCGACAACCAGTAATGGCTGCCATCGGTTTCCAAGTAACCCAACTCGGCCAACGTGAGCAAATGCCGCCGCGCCGCTGCCCGGGTGATGCCCGTGCGCTGCGCGGCCAGCGTGGCGTTGAGCCGCTGGCGTTCGGTGTCAAAGGCTTCGAGCACGGCCAGGCCTTTGGCAAGGCCTTCGATGTAGTCTGCTTTGGCGATGGTCATGGGGGCCTTGGTCGTGAAATATCGGCTTTGTGCAAGCGCGTTGATGCGCATCAATTTGCGCGGTGATCGCACAAATTATCCATGCATCGCACAAACTCGGACAAGCGCAAGGCGTTGAAACCGCTGGGCCGCCTAAGCTTGCGCCCATTGTTTTTGAGACCTCTTGACGGAGACACACGCATGACCAAAGCCACCCGCACCCAGGTTGCCATCATCGGCGCAGGCCCCTCGGGCTTGCTGCTGGGGCAACTGCTCTACAAAGCCGGCATCGACGCCATCATCGTGGAACGCCAGACCGGCGACTACGTGCTCTCGCGCATCCGCGCGGGCGTGCTGGAGCAAGTCACCATGGATCTGCTCGACGAGGCCGGTGTGGGCCAGCGCATGCACAAAGAGGGCCTGATCCACGGCGGCTTTGACCTGCTGTTCAAAGGCGCGCGGCACCGCATTGACATGAACCAGCTCACGGGCGGCAAAAACGTCATGGTCTACGGCCAGACCGAAGTCACCCGCGACCTGATGGACGCCCGCCAGGCAGCAGGCTTGCCCACCGTGTATGAAGCACACAACGTGCAGGTGAACGAGTTCGACTCTGCCAAGCCCCGCGTCACTTACGAAAAAGACGGCCAGACCCACACCATCGAGTGCGACTTCATCGCGGGCTGCGACGGCTTTCATGGCGTGTGCCGCGCCAGCGCCCCCAAAGACAAGATCCGCGAATACGAAAAGGTCTACCCCTTCGGCTGGCTGGGCGTGTTGTCAGACACTCCACCTGTGCACCACGAACTCATTTACGCCAACAGCACGCGTGGCTTTGCCCTGTGCTCGCAGCGCAGCGCCACGCGCAGCCGCTACTACCTGCAAGTGCCCCTGACCGACAAGGTCGAAGAGTGGAGCGACGAAGCCTTCTGGGAAGAGCTGCGCAAGCGCCTCGACCCCGAAGCCCGCGAGCACCTGATCACCGGCCCCAGCATCGAAAAAAGCATCGCCCCGCTGCGCAGCTTTGTGACCGAGCCCATGCGCTTTGGCCGCATGTTCCTTGCCGGTGACGCCGCCCACATCGTGCCACCCACAGGCGCCAAGGGCCTGAACCTGGCTGCCACCGATGTGAAGTACCTGTCCACCGCCATCATCGAGTACTACCAGGAGAACTCCGAAGCGGGCATCGACGCGTATTCAGAGCGTTGCCTGCGCCGCATCTGGCGTGCCGAGCGCTTTTCCTGGTGGTTCACCAGCCTGATGCACCACTTTCCCGAAAACGGCGACATCGGCCAAAAATTCCAGGACGCCGAACTCGACTACCTGATCCACAGCGAATCAGGTTCACGCACGATTGCTGAAAACTACGTCGGGCTGCCGCTCAATTTTGGCGATTGACGTCGGACTCTGCGAGTGCCGACCTACGAGGGCCGTGTCTTTGTAGGTCGGTGGTCGAAGACCCCGACAAGCAGCCTGCACCGAAGCAAAAAAACGTCGGACCTGACGGCTACCGACCTACCCCAAAAACTTCAAGCTGCCCACTTCACCAGACCGCTGTAGCTGGTGCCCAGCACCACCAGACCGAACACGATCCGGTACCAGGCAAACACTTCAAAGCTGTGGCTGGAGATGAACTTGAGCAGCCAACGCACGCACACCCAAGCGCTCAAGAATGAGAAGAGCAGACCCACGCCAAACATCGGCGCATCGGCCATGCTCAGCAAGGCACGCTCTTTGTAGAGGCTGTAAGCCCCCGCTCCGATCAGCGTAGGAATAGCCAGATAAAAAGAAAAATCGGTGGCCGCCTTGCGCGACAGACCGAGCAACATGCCGCCGATGATGGTCGCGCCGCTGCGGCTGGTGCCCGGAATCATGGCCAGGCACTGCACCAGCCCGACCTTCAAGGCGTCCTGCCAACGCATGTCTTCCACTTCGCCAATGCGCACAGCGCTGGCCCGTCTGCGCTCGGCCCACAAAATGATGAAACCGCCAATGATGAAACTGGTCGCCACCACCTCGGGTGTGAACAGGTTCGCCTTGATGGCCTTGCCAAACATCAAGCCCAGAATCACGGCCGGCACAAAGGCGATGAACACATTGAGCGCAAAACGCTGGGCATCGGCACTGTGGGGCAAAGCGCGCACCGTGCTGCTGATCTTTTGCCAATACACAATGATCACCGCCAAAATCGCGCCCGTCTGGATGGCGATGTCGAACACCTTGGCCTTGTCATCGTCAAAGCCCAGCAAAGCCCCCGCCAAAATCAAATGCCCGGTGGACGAAATCGGCAAGAACTCGGTCAAACCCTCGACCACGCCCATCACGGCGGCTTTCAGCAACAACATCAGGTCCACAAACGCTCCTCGAAAAATCTGGGGGGATTATCGTTGCTTGGGCATGACGCCCTCCACAAATTCGACGCAAACTCCCATTGGCGTGCGCCATTCACACCCGCCCATGGCATCTCGCGCCGCGTGAACTGCCAGCCGTCGCATACGCATTGATAAGGGGCTCCTGGCACGCCACAGTGCAGGCACCACAAGCCATTCAAGAGCCTCAAACGTGCCACTGCCCTCATCCCTGACACCCACCATCGCTGTTCACATGAGCCTGGCGCTCAGCGCCGTCGCCATCGGCCCTTGGGTCCTCTGGGCTCGCATGGGCTCCACCCTTCGCCCCCAACTGCACCGCGCCCTGGGCTACGCCTGGGTCACCTGCATGCTGGGGGCCGCACTCACAGGCGTGTTCATCCGCGACTTCCGGCTGCCCAACCTCTGGGGCTACACGCCCATCCATTTGCTCATTCCGCTGACCCTGTTCAGCCTGTACCGTGCCTTCCGGTATTTGGCAGCGGGCAACATCACCGGCCACCGCGAAACCATGCAATGGCTGTATTTCGGGGCCTGCATCGTCGCAGGCAGCTTCACGCTGCTGCCCGGGCGCTTTCTGGGCCAACTGGTTTGGGGCCAGTGGCTGGGTTGATTGAGCCAGGGACTTTGAGTCGTGCACCACAAGCATAGCCAACGCTCACCAAGCGCGAAGTTGGATGTTTTTGTAGGAGCCCACCCCTGTGGGCGATGGCGAGCCTGCAATCGCCCACAGGGGTGGGCTCCTACCAAGAGACCAACTCAACCACAACAAAACCCATGAAAGCAACTGCATCATGACCACCCCTCTCCAAACCTTCACCCGCCTGGCTTGCACCTTCAGCTTGCTGGCCGCCAGCGCCAGCCAGGCCCAAGTCACTTCTGTGGGCATGCGCCAGATTCAGTCGAACGGCATGACCGTCACCTTGGTCTACCCCACTGCGGCAGCGGCTCAAGACGTCACTTACGGCGCATTCACCGTCCCCATCGCCAGCAACGCTGCGCCTTTGCCAGCAGATTCAACAGCGGCATCGGGCAAACGGGCGCTGATTGTCTTGTCGCACGGCAGCGCAGGCAGCGCCCTGCCCGAACACACGCTGGCCGCCACACTGGCCCGCGCCGGTTTTGTGGTGGCCCAGCCCGAGCACCGGGGCGACAACTGGCAAGACTTCAGCAAAGCAGGCCCCGAGAGCTGGAAAACCCGCCCGCAAGACGTGAGCGAGACCATCGACGCCGTGGCGCGTGACCCTGCACTGGCCGCGCTGGTGGACACCCGTCGCGTGGGCGTGCACGGCATGTCGGCGGGCGGCGTGACCGGCCTGGTGCTGGCCGGGGCGCAATGGCGCATGTTGAATTTGGTGCAGCACTGTGCGCAGTACCTGGACGAGGACATCGGCTTTTGCCTCAATGGCCTGGCCACACAACCGAGCGTGCAACTGCTGCGCAAGAGCCAATTTGCCATGGGCCGCATGCTGACCGAAACCACTGCGCCCACCCGCTTCAAAACCCTGCACGGCGGTGCAAGCCCCAGCGCAGCCGCAGACCCGCGCCCCGACCCGCGTGTGGTCGCCGTCAGCCTGGCGGTGCCCGTCAGCGTCATCTTCACCCCCGAAAGCCTGGCGCGCATCCGCATCCCCGTGGCCTTGAGCACATCGGGCGATGACGGTGTGCTGCTGCCCCGCTTTCACAGCCAGCATGTGCTGAAGCATTGCACCCGCTGCACCACCCTGTCGGAGCACCCGCAAGCGGGCCACTTCGACTGGCTCTCGCCCTGGCCTGCCAGCGTGGCCCAAACCGTGGCCGCCACCCAAATGCGCGGTGGCCTGCCCAACCCCGCATTCAGCGACGCAGACCGCCAAAAAGCCTTCGACCAGATCGCGGTATTCTTCAAACAAAAACTCTAAATCAGCCATGAACACCCACACCCTGCTTGCCTGGCTCCCACCCCATCATCGCCGCCCTTTGCTGCAGCGCTTGAAGATCGTCTGGGCCGTGGCATTTTTGATCGGCTTGGGCACCTGGATCAGCAGCCGGGCCAACGGGCACCCCAGCGCCTTCGATGTGTCGCTGGTTTACGCCTACGCCATCTCCACCTTCATTTGGCTGCTGACCGATGTGCCGCGCTTTGCCTTCAAGCGCCTGCTGCGCTCTCCAGCGCCCTACTACTGGCCGCCTGCGCTGCCCGCCACGCTCATGCTGTTGGTGGGCATTCCTCTGGGCTTTGTGCTGGGCAGACTGTTGGGCGATGCATATTCGGGCAAGTCCACCTGGGATTTGCTTGAACACAACCAAAACCGCTTTTTGGGCCTGATGCTCATCTCCCTCGCCATCAGCATCGCCTTCGTCGCGTATTTCAGCCAACGCGGCAAAGCCGAATCGCTGGCCAACGAGGTGACACAGGCGCAGCTCATGCTGCTGCAGTCGCAGCTCGAACCTCACATGCTGTTCAACACCCTGGCGCATTTGCGGGCCTTGATCGGGCAAGACACCGCACGCGCCCACGCCATGCTGGATCACCTGAACGACTACCTGCGCACCACGCTGCAGGCCACGCGACTGCCGATGCACCAAGCGCTGCACGCGCTGGGCGACGAGTTCTCTCGTCTGGGCGATTACCTGAGCCTGATGGCGATCCGCATGGGGCCACGCATGGCGTTTGAATTGGACTTGCCGCCCGCCTTGGCCACAGCGCCCCTGCCGCGTTTCATTCTGCAGCCGCTGGTGGAAAACGCCATCCGCCACGGCCTGGAGCCCCAGGTCAGCGGCGGCCGCATCGAGGTGCAGGCCCGCGCCGAGGGTGCGCAGCTGCTGCTGACGGTGCGTGACAACGGCAGCGGCATCAGCGAACTGGCGCTGGCCGATGCGGCCCGCCCGCTGCAGGCAGACGGCGCACAGGCTGGACACTCTTGGGGCCTAAGCCATGTGCGCCAACGCCTGCACACCCTGTATGGCCCACGCGCGGGCATGCACATCAGCCCCTTGCCCACGGGCGGCACCTGCGTGGTGCTGACATTGCCTTTCACAACACCCACCCCATGAACACCCCCACCGCCCTGATCGCCGAAGACGAGCCCCTGCTGGCGCAAACCCTGGCGAACGAACTGCGCGACTTGTGGCCCGCACTGCGTGTGCTGGCCACTGCGGGCGACGGCCTGAGCGCCGTGCAACTGGCGCTGCAACACTGCCCCGACGTGCTGTTTTTTGACATCCGCATGCCGGGCCAAACCGGGCTGGAGGCCGCCGCCGAACTGGCCGAAGAATGGCCCGAAACTCACACTTTTCCACTGCTGGTGTTTGTGACGGCCTACGATCAATACGCCATTGCCGCGTTTGACGCGCAGGCGGTGGACTACGTGCTCAAGCCCGTGCGCGCCGACCGGCTGGCCCAAACCGTGGCGCGGCTGCAAAACGGCCTGCGCCAGCGCCAGCCCGGCCCCCAAACCAGCAAGCAGCTTGACCCGGTGCTCCATCAACTGCGCGCCTTGCTGAGCGCGTCCACCGAAGCCGCCAAACCCGAAGCTCCCTTGCAACTGCTGCAAGCGAGCGTGGGCAAAGCGCTGCGCATGGTGCCCGTGGCCGAGGTGCTGCGCCTGGAAGCCGCCGACAAATACGTGCGCGTGTTCACGCTGGACGGCAGCGAAGTGCTGCTGCGCACCCCGCTCAAAGAACTCATGCAGCGGCTCGACGCGCAAGAGTTCTGGCAAATCCACCGGGGCTCTGTGGTGCGCGCCAGCGCCATCGACAGCGTCACCCGCGACGACACGGGCCGCTTGAGCCTGCGCCTCAAAGGCCATGCCGACACCCTGGCCGTGAGCCGCCTGTACGCCCATTTGTTCAAAGCGATGTGAGCCTGCGTGAGGACACGAGTGATGACATGACACAGTGCAAAAGCGGGGTGAGCTTGGCGGGGTCAATACAAAGTGTTGAATAATTCAACAGCACCCCGCAACCGATTGCCAACACAGCACCATGGATCACGCGCCACTCTCCCTCGCCTTGTCTCGCCAACGCCTCACCCGTCGCCATGCTTTGTGGTTGCTCGGTGCCAGCGTGTCGGCCACCAGTCTTGGGGCCTTGCAAGGTTGCGCCCAATCGCCGATCACGGGTGAACGCATCTTGGTCGGCATGTCCGAAGGCCAAGAGCGTGCCAACGATGCACAACAGGCTCCACACCAATTTTCTGAAGACCTCGGCGCCATCCAAGACCCGGCGGTCAACCGCTACGTCAGCGACCTGGGGCGCGAACTGCACACCCGCTCACACCGCCCCGACATGCCCTACAACTACCGGGTGCTGAACGCCAATTACGTCAATGCCTACACCTTCCCCGCAGGGGCCATGGGTGTGACGCGTGGCATTTTGGTGGCGATGAATGACGAAGCCGAACTCGCCGCGCTGCTGGGTCACGAAATTGGCCACGTCACCGCGCGCCACTCCGCGCAGCGCAGCGGCCAAGGTTTGTTGGCCAACGTGGCCATGATGGGCGTGGCGCTCACGGCCAACGAAAAATGGGGCAACTTGGCCATGCTGGGTGGACAAATTGGGGCCAGCGCGCTCTTGGCCTCGTATTCGCGAGACAACGAGCGAGAAGCCGATGCACTGGGCCAAGCCTACATGGTGCGCGGCGGCTACCCCGCCGGCGGCATGGTGCGCTTGCACCAACTGCTGCTCGACCAAGAAAAACAAGCCCCCAGCCTCTTGCAAACGATGTTCAGCTCGCACCCCATGAGCGCCGAGCGTGTCGCCACCGCCGAGCGTTTGGCGCTCACGCAATACGCCAACACCAGCGGCCTGCCCACCCGGCGCGAACGCTTCATGGACAGCACGGCCAGCGTGCGCCGCATCCAACCCACCATCGAAGCCTGCCAACGCGGCGAGACCGCGATGAGCCGCAAACAACTGCCCCAAGCCCAAGAAGCTTTTGCACAAGCCATCAAAGCCACACCCAGAGACTACGCCGCCCACATCCGCATGGCCCAATGCTTGCAAGCCATGGGCAAACCCCAAGAGGCGCGTGCTTACGCACAAACTGGCCAAAGCATTTACCCGCAAGAGGCCCAAGCGCAAAAAATCTCGGGTGTGTTGGCCTTGCAACTCAAGCAACCCCAGCAGGCCTATCAAGACCTGACCCGCTTCGACCAAACGCTGCCCGGCGACCCTGGCATCACCTTCTTGCGCGGGGTTGCCCTCGAAGGCACTGGCAACCGGCAAGACGCTGCCGTGTTGTACCGCCGCTTTTTACAAGCCAGCAACCAAGGGCAGGCCGCGCAATACGCCGCCACCCGTTTGCAAGCTTGGGGCGTCAGATAAAAGCCCCCGGTGTCTGATCCATCCCTCCAAAAAACCGCCCGCTTCGGCGCACTGACCATTGCAGCCGTGTGGCTGGCTGTGGCCGGGGTGTTGTATCTGGTGTTTGATCGCCTGGAGCAAAACCGCCAGGCCAGCCTCAAGCCCTATGCGCTCAGCTCGGGCGACCTGGTCATCCCGCGCCAGCGCGACGGGCATTTTCATGTGGAGGGCGAAGTCAACCGGCAGCCTGTGCGCTTTTTGGTGGACACCGGGGCCAGCCATGTGAGCGTGAGCCTGGCGCTGGCCACCCAGGCCGGGCTGCCTGCGGGCCAAAGCATCACCTTGCACACCGCCAACGGCCAGCGCCCCGGCCAACTGGTGCGCAGCGTGCCAGTGCGTGCGGGGCACCTGGTGCTCAACGACACCAGCGTCACCGTGGGCCTGAGCGGCCTCCAGCCCGACCAAGCGCTGCTGGGTCAGGCGTTTTTGAAACACTTTGATGTGGAAATTCGCCGCGAAGAGATGGTGCTGCGCCAGCGGCCCTGAAACAACACAGGCCCTGAAACACAGGCCCTCAAACACGCCTTGAAACACGGGCTTCGATACGGCCAATTTCCTGTCGTCGCACAGTCTGCAGCTGGGTAACATTTGAAAACAAGAAGCCCCAATTCATGGTCTTTAAAAACCTAAAATAGCCTCTTTTTAAAGCCCTCAGTTCCCATGAAAAAGCTGCTTCTCATCTCTTTGGCCACCGTGACCCTCAGCGCCTGCGTGCAAGAAGGCTCGCGCACCCTGCCTGTCCAAAAAGTCGAATCGGCCGCCCGGCCCCAAGTCGGCTCCCGCGTGCCTGTATCGGTGGGCAAGTTTGACAACCGCTCCTCGTTCATGCGCGGCGTCTTCTCCAACAACGAAGACCGCATGGGCAGCCAGGCACAAACGATCTTGGTCACCCACCTGCAGCAATCGCAGCGCTTCAGTGTGCTCGACCGCAGCGTCATGTCCGAGATCAAGCAAGAAGCCGCACTGAAAAAACAAAGCCAAAACCTCAAAGGCGCTGACTACGTCATCACAGGCGATGTGACCGAATTTGGTCGCAAAGACGTGGGTGACCGCCAGCTGTTTGGCATCCTGGGCCGGGGCAAAACCCAAGTGGCCTACGCCAAAGTCAACCTCAACATCGTCAACACCCTCACCTCTGAGGTGGTGTACGCCTCGCAAGGCGCGGGCGAATACAGCCTGTCCGAACGCGAAGTCATTGGCTTTGGCAGCACCGCCGGTTACGACGCCACCTTGAACGGCAAAGTGCTCGACCTGGCCATCCGAGACGCGGTGAACAACCTGGTCAGCGGCATCGAAAGCGGCGCATGGCGTCCTGCGCCATGAGCCCGGCCACCCTCGCCAACAGCCACACCCCAAGCCGTCAGCCCAGCCGCACCACCGCCAAAGTGGCGCTGCTGGCCTTGGCCCTGAGCCTGGGCGGCTGCGCCACCCAGGCACCGCCTCCGCTTTATGGCTGGCAAGGCTTTGAGCAACACCTGGACACCTACTTCCGCGAAGACGGCGAAAGCCCGGACACCCAGGCCAAGCGCATGGAAGACGACCTGCAAAAAATACGCGCTGCAGGCCAGGCCACGCCCCCCGGCTTCATGGCCCACCTGGGCTTGCTTTACGGCAAACAGGGCGACCTGGCGCGCTTTCAGCAACACCTCGAAGCCGAAAAACAGCAATTTCCTGAATCCCAAAACTTCGTGGATTTCTTGCTGCGCAAATTCAAATCCAAGTGAGCCCGCCCCCGTCCATGAAGCCCTTCCTCCCATTCCTGACCCCGGCCATGGCCGTGCTCATCCTGAGCGGCTGCGCCACCAAGCCCCCGGTCCCGTTTGACTACACCCAGTTCAAAGCCAGCGACCCCAAATCCATCCTGGTGCTGCCCCCGGTGAACAAAACGCCGGAAATTCGCGCCCCCTACAGCATGCTGTCGCAGGTCACCTTACCGCTGGCCGAATCGGGCTACTACGTCTTGCCCGTCTCGCTGGTGGACGAGACCCTGAAAGAAAACGGCATCACACAAGCCAACGACGCCCACGCCCTGCCCACGGCCAAACTGCACGAGATTTTTGGGGCCGATGCCGCGCTCTACATCACCATGACGCGCTACGGCACCGTTTACAAAGTGGTCGACAGCCAGACCACCGTCTCGGCCGAGGCCCGCCTGGTGGACCTCAAAACCAACGCCGTGCTCTGGACCGGCAACGCATCGGCCAGCAGCGCCGAGCAACAAAACCAAAACCAGGGCGGCCTGGCCGTGCTGCTGGTCAGCGCCCTTGTCAGGCAAATCGTGGGCAACGTCACCGACCACAGCCACCCCATGGCCGGCGTGACCAGCCAGCGCCTGCTGCGTGCCGGGCGGCCGCAAGGCCTGTTGTACGGCCCGCGCTCACCGCTCTACAAACAAGAAGACGCGGCCAAACCCCGCTGAAGCCTGGCCTGAGCGGCCGCTAAAAACGGCCGCTAGATTCGGCCGCTGAATACCCCCTGAACGCAGCCGCTCAGTGCCGCTGCCACTGTTCGCGCTGCCCGAGCCAGCCACCGCGCTCCCGCTCCTGCTCGCGGAACTGCCTGCGCTCGTGGCCACGGTGCCCGCGGTCGTGCACGTGGCCCCAAATTTGCGCTGGCGGATGCCCCTGGGGCATATACACCCGGGGCACAACCACCACACGCGGTGGCGGTGGAGGGACATAAATCACACGGGGTGGGGCGTAATAGACCGGGCCGGGCACGCCCACCTGGGTGTAGACCGGGACATGGCCGATGCGCGAATGCACCGACACCGACGGCTCCACAAACACCGGGTGAGCGCAGCCCCCCTGCATCAAACCCAACCCCAACAGCCCGAGCAAGGCCAGTGATCTCGAAAACGGTGACTTGAACTGAAAAAGCATGACAAAGTTCCTCTGCTGACGTTGGCTTTTCTTGAAAGCATGCTCCCTGCCCCCTTAGCGCGGCAGCCAGGGCTTTGGTGCACCGCCAGAGCTTTACAGTGGTGTCCATTCGTAACGCGCACCACCCGCCTGGGCACACGCGCCAGCCCCTCTAAAGCGCTATCCACCAGAGCCCAACCGCTTCCGTCCACATCCGGGGCCATTCATCGACCGCGCATGCCAGAGCGCCCTTGAAACCTGTCGAGCTGCCGCTCAGCGTTTGCTGGCCTTGAGTGCCTTGATGGCGCACACCGCAAAGAACAGCTCAGCGCCCAACACACCCAAATACAAACCCACAGGTGGCCCGTCCACAGCGATGCTCACCAATCGCCCCAGCGCAAAGCCAGAGAACAAAACGACCACCGACACCAAGGCAAAGTGCCGGTCAATGCGGCCAAGGGCTCCCAAGATAAACAAACAGGCCATGCCAAGGTAAGACCCGCCATAGGCCGCCCGAATGATGTGCAGGTGGTTGACGGTACTCAGCTCCACGCCCGGTGTATTCATCATCATTTGAGGGTTGATGAGGTGCAATGCACCCACCACCAACATCATCAGGCCCGCACCCCACAGAGTGAACAATCGCATTTCATTTCCTTTCATTTTTTACAAAAAACTTCAATCGACTCGGTCTTGCAACCGGTTTTTACTGCGCCATGAACGCGCTCATGGCGGCCATCATGTCTTCAAAGCGCGGGTGGTAGCTCAGGCGTTGAAAAGGCTTTTGCGCCTTGTTGTTGGTGCCAATTTCGCCCTTCCAGTTGTCTGTTGACACCAGGCATGCTTGGGCGTCTGCGGCATCCACAATGCCAATGTGCAAACCACATTCTTTGTGCTGACCCTTTTCGCCAAACAAGGGGTTTTGTGGTGAAAAGGGCAAGGTGACGTGTGAATAGCTCACAATTTTTTGACGCTCATCCGCCACTCGAATTTGACGGACACGGGCATCTGGCGAGGGCTTGTCCATGGCGCCATAGACCCAAGCTTGGCTTTTGGGGTTGGGCATGTTTTGGCTAAAGACGGCCAAGGACGTTGGGGCATCAATGACCAAGTCCTGGGCTGCCAGCAACAAAAAGGTGGGTTGCTCCAACGGGCGTTGGCTCAAGTTGGCGCGCAATTGACGAGACAACTGATAGGTTTGCGCCACCGCCTGTGTGGGCATGGACTGGTAACGCACCGACATGTAAGGCGGATCCAAATCCACCCAATCACGCAAATACCGCAACCACACAGCTTGGCTCGACAACAGGGGGTAAGCCACTTGCAGCGCTGGGGCCAGCAGCACCAGTCGCTTGACGCGTGGGTCTTGCCAAGCCACTTGTGTGGCCAAAGCGCCCCCCAACGAGAAACCCACAAGGGTCACATCCGGTGTCTGTTGCGACAAAGCGCGGACCCCAAACTGCACAGCTTCAAGCCATTGTGCACGGTGGATGTCGATCAAATCAGCGGCTCTTGTGCCATGTCCGGGCAGCAACAAACCGTAAACCAAAGCGCATTGGTCGGCCAAGACGCGCCCAATGTCTTTGAGGGCATAGGCGGAATCCAGCAAGCCATGCACCAACAAAACCCCTTTTGTGGCGGCACCACAGTGCGAAGGCCTGGGCAGTACGAAGGGGGCCACTTGGTCTATCTCTTGCTGGGCTTGATCCGGCAACAAGGGGACGCGGTGCTTCGACAACTCTTGACGGGTATGCCGCATGTAGGCATTGAAGTCCCCATGTTTGTCGGCCTCAAAGTCGTAATAAACAACGGGTGAAGGTTGGTAGTACGGCGTGTTGGGGGCAGATGAGCAAGCGCCGAGCAAGGTCAGCAGGCAGGCAGCCGCCAACCCTCTTGTTTTTGGAGTGAATGCACGGACATGAAACGAAAAAGGCATTTGAAATAGGGGCGCGCCATGGCGCGTGGGTTTGAGCAGCGGCGAATTCTAAGCGCCAAAACCCCTAAAAGATCGTTTTTATTAATTATTAAATTTCAATTAATTTATTTGAACCGCTAAAAATTCAGTAACCCAAAGAGCGTGACAGGCTTGTTGGTCGCCGCTGTGAACCCCGCAGCCATGCCCTCAGCTCAGCTGGACCCAGCCAAGCCAAACACCGCCCCACAGCGCCTAAAATCAAACGCTATGACCACCCCCACCGCCCCAGACAACAACGCCGACCACAAAGTCAGCAACTTCCTGCGCCAAATCATCGAAAAAGACTTGGAACTTGGCACCTACGCCAGCCGCCGCTGGGCAGGCAGCCCCGGCGATGCCGCGCACCACGCTGCGGGCCAGCCCGACCCGGCCAAGATCCGCACCCGCTTTCCGCCCGAGCCCAACGGCTACCTGCATGTGGGCCACGCCAAAAGCATCTGCATCAACTTCGGGCTGGCCAAGGAATACGGCGGCGTGTGCCACCTGCGCTTTGACGACACCAACCCCGAAAAAGAAGACACCGAATACGTCAACAGCATCATCGATGCCGTGAAATGGCTCGGCTTTGACTGGGCACAAATGGGCCAGACCCCCGGCAGCGCCGCGCCCTACCAGGCCAGCGACTACTTCGACTTCATGTACCGCGCCGCCGAGGCGCTGATCGAAGCCGGCCACGCCTATGTGGACGAACAAAGCGCAGAAGACATGCGCGCCAACCGAGGCGACTTTGGCAAACCCGGCGTGGACAGCCCTTTCCGCACACGCACCGTGGCAGAAAACCTGGCGCGCTTTCGCGAGATGCGCGATGGTAAGTTGGCCGACGGCGCCGCCGTGCTGCGTGCCAAGATCAGCATGCAGTCCCCCAACATCAACCTGCGCGACCCGGCCATCTACCGCATCCGCCGCGCCACCCACCACCACACGGGCGACAAATGGTGCCTCTACCCGATGTACACATTTGCCCACCCCATCGAAGACGCGCTGGAGCAAATCACCCACAGCATCTGCACGCTGGAGTTTGAAGACCAGCGCCCGTTTTACGACTGGCTGATGGAGCGCCTGTGCGAATGCAAGCTGCTGGCCGCGCCCAGCCCCAAACAATACGAATTTGCCCGCCTGAACCTGACCTATGTCATCACCAGCAAACGCAAGTTGGCGCAACTGGTCAATGAAGGCAAAGTCAGCGGCTGGGACGACCCCCGCATGCCGACCATCGTGGGCCTGCGCCGCCGGGGCTACACGCCCGAGAGCTTGCGCCTGTTTGCCGACCGCATCGGCGTGACCAAAAGCGACAGCTGGATCGACTACAGCACGCTCGAAGGGTGCCTGCGCGAAGACCTGGAAAACAAAGCCCACCGCGGCATGGCTGTGCTCGACCCCGTCAAGCTCGTGCTGACCAACTGGGCCGAGGCCTTTGGCAGCGACAGCTACACCGAAGCCTGCACCCAACCCGCCCTGCCCCACAGCGCCATCGCCGAAGGCCAAACACCACCCGCCGACCGTGTGTTCAAGATCGGCAAAGAAGTCTGGATCGAGCGCGAAGACTTTGAAGAAGTGCCGCCCAAGGGCTACAAACGCCTGTTCCCCGGCAACGTGGTTCGCCTCAAAGGCGGCTACGTGATCGAATGCACAGGCTGCGCACGCGACGCGGCAGGCAACGTGACCGAGGTGCACGCCAAAGTGATCCCCGGCACCAAGAGCGGCACGCCCGGTGCCGACAGCGTCAAAGCCAAAGCCGCCATCACCTGGGTGAGCGTGGCCGACGGCGTGCAAGCCGAAGTGCGCCTGTACGACCGCCTGTTTGCCGAAGCGCACCCCGATGCGGGCGACAAAGACTTCTTGCAAAGCCTCAACCCGGACAGCCTGAAAGTGGTGACGGCCTATGTGGAGCCGTCATTGGCCGGGGCGCAGCCAGACCAAAAGTTTCAGTTTGAGCGCTTTGGGTACTTTGTAGCGGACCGCCTGGATCATGTGGCGAGGACGAAGCCTGTGTTTAACCGGGTGACGGGGTTGAAGGACAGCTGGGGTAAGTGAATTGAGCTCACGCCCTCAAACCATCCAAATCTTTCTACCATCCGGCGACCCACGCGGCATGCGCGTGGCCGAGATCACAACGCGCATTGTTCGTGTGATCGAGGTGCCGCGCAGCCAACTGGCCGACTTCCTGAAGATGCCAGAGGCCCAGCAAGTGGGCGTGTACTTTTTGATAGGCGAATTGTCTGAGGCGGGTTTACCTCGCTCTTACATCGGCCAGTCAGGCAGTGTTGGCAAGCGCTTAGAGCAACACCATCAAAACAAAGATTTTTGGAACCGCGCTTTCGTGGTCATCTCGCTGACCAACAGCTTGACGCAAACGCATGCATTGTTTTTGGAATGGCTGGCTATTGCAGAAGCCACCAAGGCAGGGCGTTATGGTCTAGAGAACGGCAACACCGGTTCGCAGCCCTACACACCTGCACCGTTGCAAGCGGATTGCCATGAAATTCACGAAACCGCTGCTACTTTGTTGGCTACCCTTGGCCAACCCATCTTCGAACCCTTAACTAACGCACCAACCGCTAAAGGCGAGGTCGAATTGTTTTATTGCAAAGGTTCTGGCGCTGATGGCGTTGGCGAATACACCTCGGAAGGTTTTGTGGTGCACAAGGGTTCAAAGGGGCGTGCTGAGATCGTTCCTTCAATCCAGGGAACTTCTCACGAGCGCATGCGCAGCCAGTTGATTAGGGAAGGCGTTTTGGCCGAAAACGCTGGCAGCTCTGGATCTATGCTGGTTTTCACACGCGACCACCTGTTTTCAAGCCCCAGTACCGCCGCCATGGCAGTCATGGGCCGTTCAGCCAATGGCTGGGTCGAATGGAAAACAGCAGCAGGCAAGACTTTGGACGAAGTAAAGCGACAGGGTGTCATCAGCACAAATGCTGACTGACCACAAATCGCCTAGAGCTTTACAGCAGAAACTCGGTGGTTTGGTCGCGCGTGGTGATCGTGTGCCTGCTCATGTCTTGCCCCCTGCTTTTTTGCTGGGGTTCTGCCCCAAGGCCCGCAGTTGCTTGGCGTTTTGCGGGCTGACCAGCTTTTTGCCCGTCTCAAGCTCCAGCTTGAGCCGCGCCTGAAGGGCAACTCCGCCGCCGCGCTTGGCCACGTCTTCGTGGTCGTCCAGCGTTTGCGGCTGCACGGCCTCTGAAATTTCCTTGGTGGATAACTCGGCCAGCATGCTCATGATCAACTCTTTGTTGGTCATGTTGTCGCGCAGGTTTTCTTTCTTCAGGCCCTTGTGCTGCTTGTATTCCTTGGCGGTTTTGTCGGCCCAAGTTTTGTAGATGACATCGGTCAAAAAGGCCAACTGTGGCCCTTCTTGCAAGCCTTGCTTTTTCCACTCGTCGGTCAGCTCCTTGCGGATTTCGATGCTCTTGAGCCGCTGGTTAATCCAGTTGTCTGTGTAGCCCAGGCGCTTGTAGTCGCGCATGGCCTGCTCGATGCTCAGTTCCGGGTCTTGCAGCTGGTCCAGGCGCTGGCTGCCCACTTCGGCCAGCCAGAGCTTGAAGGGCTCGGCCCGCTTGCTGGGGATGGACTGGATGAGCCGCAGGATTTGCTCGGTGTCGGCCACATCGGTCAGATATTTTTTGCCGTCGGCAGCGGGCAATTTCAGTTGGTTAGTGGCACTAACCAACTGACTGCCTTCGGCGATCAGCTTGTTCTTGAGCCACTTCCAATAGTTGCGCACCTTCTTGTAGTCGGGCTGGTCGGTCAGCACGGCCACCACATCCAGCACCGAAAACCACCATTTCTCAGCCTCGGCATCCCATTCGCTGCGAATGTGCTGCGATTCGAACAGCTTGATTTTGCTGTCAGCGTCGAACTTGTCGGGGATGCTCGCCATGCTGAAACCTTGTCGTTGTTTGGGGTGAATCGAGGGTTTTTCGTTTAGCTTTTTGAACCACGCGCAATGGTGGCCAGCATATCAAGGGCAGGGCTCAATATTTCACTCATCGCGCTGGCCTTTGGCATCGTGGGTCAGTTGCGCTTTGATGGCTTTATCAAAGTCAGACTCATACAGGCGGTCTTGCACAACGCGGTATTTTTCAAATTCGCTCAGTGCGTGGGTGTGGGCAATTTCTTTGCTGACCTTGCCTGCATCTTGCAATACCTCTCGGTCTGCGGCTTCAATGAAGCGGTTGAGGCGCGTTTCCCAGTCTTGCATGGTCATGGGTATGTTGCGCTCGGCCATGGTTTCGGCCAGATCAAGGTAGGCGCTGACCAGCCTTTGGAGCTGGGCGAGTTCGCCATCGCTGAGGTAGTTCTTGGCCACCACCACATCAAATTTTTGAATTTTGCCGTTGGGTGCATCTTGCCAAGTGTTGAGTCCCATACGGGATTGTTCGGCGTTGGCACGGGCGTAGATGACTTCGGCAGCTGTTTGCCCGTGAATGGCCCAGTGCAGCTTGTTTTGAACGGTGGCGAAAAACCGCTGAGTGGCTTGAGCGCTGTTGTCGTAATCGATGGATGTGGCGTAGATGTCGGTGATTTTTTGATAAAACTTGCGCTCGGACAGGCGGATCTCGCGAATGCGGGCGAGCTGTTGCTCAAAGTATTTTTTGCCCAGAATAGAGCCATCGTTTTTGAGCCGCTCGTCGTCCATGGCGTAGGCTTTGATGGTGAATTCTTTGATGATGCCCGTGGCCCATTTGCGAAATTGCACCGCCCGCTCAGAGTTGACTTTGTAGCCCACCGCAATGGTGGCCGATAGGTTGTAGTGTTGGGTGTTGTAGTTTTTGCCGTCTGCGGCAGTTATCCGGAAATTCCGGATAACTGCATCTTGCTCTAACTCGTTGTCAGAAAAGATGTTTTTCAGGTGTTCATTCACCGTGCGGACGTTAACGCCATAGAGCTCGCCCATCATTTTTTGGCTCAACCACACATCTTCGTCGGCATACACAGCCTCTACCCCGCCTTGGCCGCTGGCAGCAACAAAGGTGAGGTATTCGGCTGCGGATGAGCGAATGGTGGGGAGGTTTTTTTTGCTGCTCATGCGGGTTGCTCCTCGGATTCAATCTTGGCCACAGTGGTTTTGAGCTGCTCAGTCATACGTCGATGGCGTTGACGGCCACAGCCGCGCAAAGTCAAACGAGAGTTGCCGGTGGTGCCGAATGGTCAGCAGGACCACCGTCTCTTGGGCTTCCATGGCTGCGTAGAGCACAAGATAGTCGCCGTGCAGGTATTCGCGCAGCGCATCCGGCGCTCCCGCAGGCATGGCTGCCAGCAGCGCCAGCGCCTCGGTCGACTGGGGCGGGTTGGCCAGGTAGCGCCGCCCCATGCGCGGAAAGCGCCGCAGGTTCGGGATGACCGTGGCGCGAAGCTCGGCCAGCAAGTCATCGAACGCCAAGCCCGCATCCGCTTCGACCCAAAACGCCTCAATGGATTCAAGGCGCTCCAAGAAGCTGGCGGTCAGCTCGACCCGGTACAGCGGGTCAGCCACGTTGCTTGGCAGGGCGTTTGATGGCGGTCTTGCGCTGCTGTTGCAGCTGGGCAAGGGCAGCGTCCGCTTCAAATGTGCGGCCTGCGGTGATGTCGGCCAGGTCGCGCTTGGCATCATCAATCAACAGCAGGTGAATGCGTTCGCGCTCCAGGCGGTGGTAGTAGTCCAGTCGGTCAGAGTCGATCAGCGCGACGTAGCTCTCGCCGTTTTTGGTGATGATTTTCTCTGCCCCGGCCTTGGCCTGGTCGGCCAGCTCGGACAGATGAGCGCGTGCTTGCGTGAATGGCACGACATCGCTGGCAGAAAAACCCATGACCGGCTCCCATGACATTGCAGAATTCTGCACATTCTAAGTCAACTTGGCTTTTTGCTTACTTACGGGCTATAAACAGAGCGAGTCCACGCCCGAGGAGCTGGCTTTTTTGAAGGAGCCGGGGTCGGGGTTTTTAGCCTTGCTGGCACTTGGTCAATCGTTTGTCGTTGAGATACAAGCATCACCAGAAATTATCAAAACGGATATAAAATGAAACGCATCCAGTGGCTCGGCACCAGTCTCAATGCGGTCAGAGAATTTCCCGATGAAGCACGGGCCATGGTCGGTACGGAGTTGCGACAGATTCAAAACGGCTTGATGCCCAGCGACTTCAAACCCATTACGACCGTGGGCGCTGGCGTTTTTGAGATCCGGGTGCGATCAGGCAACCAGTACAGAGTGATTTACGTGGCCAAGTTTTCAGAGGCGGTCTATGTGCTTCATGCTTTCGTTAAGAAGACACAGAAGACCGCCGCACCCGATTTGGAGTTAGCGCACAACCGTTACAACGCATTGCTGAACACAAGAAAGGCAGGCAAACAGTCATGAGCAACAAACTGAACATGGTCGTTGGGAGCGACAACGTCTTCCACGACCTCGGCTTTGCCGAACCCGAAGCACAAAACCTGTTGCTGCGTGCCGACTTGGTCTCGCACATCCGCAAGGTCATCCTCAAACTCGACATCACCCAAGCCGAGGCCGCACAACGCGCAGGCATCAGCCAACCGAGAATGAACGACCTTGTCAAAGGCCGTACTCACAAATTCACGTTGGATGCACTGGTCAATGTGGCGGCGCAGTTGGGTTACACCGTCAAGCTGTCTGTGAAGCGGGCGGCTTGATGGAATGGCTGTTCTGGCTGCGTCCAACAGCGCTATCGCAATGAACCCACAAACCATCCTCCACTTCTGGTTCACCGAACTCACTCCCTAGCACCACTTCACCAAAGACGCCGCCTTGGACGAAGCCATCCGCACCCGCTTCGGCGCCACGCTGGAGGCGGCGGCGCGGTGTGAGTTGTTTGAATGGCGCGCCACGCCCGAGGGGCGTTTGGCCGAGATCTTGGTGCTCGACCAGTTCTCGCGCAATGTGTACCGCGACACCCCCAAGCCTTTGCGCAAAACGCGCTGGCCTTGGCGCTGGCGCAACAGCTGGTGGCCAGTGGGCAAGACCGCAGCCTGCCCTTGGCGCAGCGCAGCTTTGCCTACATGCCCTACATGCACAGCGAGTCCGCCCTGGTGCACACCCAAGCCGTCGCCCTGTTTGCGCAGCCGGGCATGGAAGACACCCTGCGCTTTGAGCAACGCCACCAAGCCATCATCGAGCGCTTCGGCCGCTACCCCCACCGCAACGCCATCCTCGGCCGCGAGTCCACGCCTGAGGAGCTGGTGTTTTTGAGTGAGCCGGGGTCGGGGTTTTAAGATCGTCATAGTTTTGAAATCGGCCTGAATGCCCTTGGCCGCAGAACCTCGCTAAACTTGCCCCATGCACACCGCCATTGCCCAACACCGCGCCGATATTTCGGCCATCTGTCAGCGATACCAAATCCGCCGACTGGAAGTGTTTGGCTCGGCCGCCCGTGCCGATGACTTTGATGCCGAACGCAGCGATGCCGACTTTTTGGTGGAGTTTTCACCCGAAGCCCCTGCAGACTTGCACCGCTTTTTTGGCATCAAGTCAGAGCTGGAAACACTGCTGGGCCGGGGCGTCGATCTGATCGAGCCCGGTGCGGTGCGCAACCCCTTTGTGCTGGCCAGCATTAACCAGCACCGCGAGTCGATTTATGCAGCGTGACCCTCGCGCTTTTTTGTGGGATGTGCGTGAAGCGGCGTTGTCCATCCAAACCTTCACAACAGGGTTGGACGTTACCGCCTACCAAAATAATGAACTGGTTCAGGCAGCCGTTGAACGCAAATTTGAAGTAATTGGGGAAGCCCTGAACCAACTCTCCAAATTGGATGCAGCCATGGCCGCACAGCTGCCCGACTTGCCTCAAATTGTGGCGTTTCGCAACCAACTGATACACGGCTACGCCACGGTCAACCCCAGCACGGTGTGGACCATTATTTAACAGTCTCTGCCTGGCTTGATCACCGTTGTTCAAGCTTTGCTGGGCGAGCAACCTTAAATCAAGCTTGCAAGAAACCCCGAGCTTCAAGTCAGCATCCATGCGCCCCTCCCAAGCACTCAGCCAACACCGCGACGCCGTCTGCCAAGCCGCAGCACGTCATCGCGTGGCGAATCCGCGCGTGTTTGGTTCGGCTCTGCATGGACACGACGTCGAGGGCAGCGACTTGGATTTATTGGTCGACCCTCTGCCCGGCACCACGCTGTTTGACCTGGGTGGCTTGCAAGACGAATTGCAGACCTTGTTGGGTGTGTCCGTGGATGTGCTCACGCCCAAAGACTTGCCTCCCAAGTTTCGGGATGCGGTGGTGCAAGAAGCCCGCCCGCTATAAAAGCCGTGGTTTGGGACACGCTGCAAACAGCCCTGCCCAAACTGAAAATTCAGCTCGATTCCTTCGTCTCTGAGTGAGCCGGGGTCGGGGTTTTGAGCCTGACTGGCAAGTGTTGTCATTCTTGACAACACACAAGCTGTGTTGGCACAATAGCCAACATGCCCGCTGAACTGATCACCCGATTCAAGAACATCACGCCCGATGGTGGCGTGATTGAGCTGGTGGTCTGGCGGGTGCCCACGCCAGTTCCACCCACCGAGCACGGTTTTAAATACCGTGCGGTCTATGCCAAGGATGGCGTTCGCATCGTTGGGTTTGACAACGAGCGGGGCAAAGGCGACCACTGCCATTTGGACGGGCAAGAGATGCCTTACAGATTCGCAGGCGTGGATCAACTGGTGGAAGACTTCATTGCCGCTGTAGCGGCCAGGAGAACAACATGACCGAACGTTTTTTGACCATCACTTTGCAACCCGACTGGCAAGCCGGTTTGCGTGCAGCTGCCCAAGCGGCACAGAAAAGCACTTACCAAGGCGAGGTGCTCAATTTTGAAAGCCCAGGTCATTTCTTTGGACAGCTGACCGAAAAGCGCTGGGCACTGGTGCGCACCGCGCAAGGCAAGGGCGAGCTGTCGGTGCGCGAATTGGCCCGCTTGGTGGACCGCGACGTCAAGCGCGTGCACGAAGACGTGGTGGTGCTGGCCGACCTGGGGCTGCTGGAGCGCACCGAGTCTGGCGGGGTGGTCTGTCCTTACTCGTCCATGCACATCGACATGTATCTCAAAGCAGCATGAACTCAGCTGTCATGCAGCCCCAAACCATCCTCCAGTTCTGGTTCACCGAACTCACCCCCAAGCACCACTTCGCCAAAGACCCCGCCTTGGACGAAGCCATCCGCACCTACTTCGGGGCCACGCTGGAGGCTGCAGCGCGGTGTGAGTTGTTTGCCTGGCGCGCCACGCACGAGGGGCGCTTGGCCGAGATCTTGGTGCTCGACCAGTTCTCGCGCAACGTTTACCGCGACACCCCCCAAGCCTTTGCGCAAGACGCGCTGGCCTTGGCGCTGGCGCAAGAGCTGGTGGCCAGTGGGCAGGACCGCAGCCTGCCCTTGGCGCAGCGCAGCTTTGCCTACATGCCCTACATGCACAGCGAGTCCGCCCTGGTGCACACCCAAGCCGCCCTCTTGTTCGCGCAGCAGGGCCTCGAAGACACCCTGCGCTTCGAGCAGCGCCACCAAGCCATCATCGAGCGCTTCGGCCGCTACCCCCACCGCAACGCCATCCTCGGCCGCGAGTCCACGCCCGAAGAGCTGGTGTTTTTGAGTGAGCCGGGGTCGGAGTTTTAGGTCCAAACAGCTGACGTGCTCTGGCGCCCCACAAAATACCCAATTAAGGTATGATCAAACCCATTACGGGTATGATAACCGCTTCAATCACCTCCTCCATCGCCGACGCACTGTTTTCAAAGGTGCGTCAGCGCGTGCTGGCCGTGCTGTTTGTAGCACCGGACCGCAGCTTCTACACCAACGAAGTCATTGGCTTGGCTCAGTCGGGCGCAGGGGCTGTGCAGCGCGAATTGGCCGATCTGGCTGCAGCGGGTTTGCTCACGGTGCGCAAACAGGGCAACCAAAAACACTTTCAGGCCAATGCGGCTTCGCCCGTGTTTGCCGAGTTGCGCGCTCTGGTGCTCAAAACCATGGGGCTGGCCGATGTGCTGCGCGCGGCGCTCTTGCCGATTGCGCCGCAAATTTCACTGGCGTTTGTGTTTGGCTCCATGGCCAAGCAGCAAGACACCAGCGCCAGCGATGTGGATGTGCTGCTGGTCAGCGACACGCTGAGCTATGGCGATGTGTTTGCGGCGCTGGAGCCCGCCAGCCAAACACTGGGGCGCAGCATCAACCCTGCCTTGTACAGCGCCGCAGATTTTCAGGCTCGACAGTTGAGTGACAATGCCTTCATCAACCGTGTGATGCAACAGCCAAAGATATGGCTGATCGGCCAGGAGGAGTCACCGCAACATGAGCCCACCCACCCCACTTGAAAACCTGAGCGGCCCCAGCGGCTCGCTCAAAGCTGAGCCACCCGACGCCGCCGAAATAGCGGGTTTGCTGCGAACGGGCAGCACCCGTTTGAACGATGCAGCCAACCCCACACTGGCGTTGGAAAGCCGCTTTGATCTGGCCTACAACGCTGCACACGCCTTGTGTTTGGCTGGATTGCGAAAGAAAGGCTTTCGCCCGAGCAACCGTTACATCGTCTTTCAGGCATTGCCACACACACTGGGGCTGGGGCCTGAGGTTTGGCGGGTGCTCGACTTGTGTCACAACAAGCGCAACCTGGGCGAGTACGAAGGCATGATGGATGTCGATACACGCCTGGTCACCGACCTGATCGCCGCCGCCCAACGCGTTTTGATCGCCCTTCAATCCCCTGACTGAACAGCCATGCCCGTGACAGCGCCGGCGTTCTCGGCAGCGCTGCCTGGGGCTGGAGAAATTTTCACATGCAACCCCAATCCATCATTCACGCGCGTCCGCGCCCGAGGATCTGGCGTTTTTGAGTGAGCCGGGGTCGGGGTTTTAGCCACTCCCCCTTGGGTGAGCCCCGCTGATCAATCGCTTTAAACTACGCCCCATGCGACCCTCCCAAACACTCAGCCAACACCGCGACGCCGTCTGCCAAGCCGCAGCCCGTTATCGCGTGGCGAACCCACGCGTGTTTGGGTCGGCTTTTGATGGCCATGACATTGAGGGCAGCGATTTGGATTTCTATGGCAATCAACCGTTTGCTTGATGTGAAGATCGTCGCAGCCCATCAGTTGGAACTGACTTTCAGCGACCATACACAGGGCATTTTTGACGGTGCCCTGTACTTAGCTGACCACAAGGGCCCTTTGTTAGAGGCGTTGCGTGACCCGGCTTATTTTTCGAAATGCTTTGTAGATGCCGGTGCACTCTGCTGGCCCAACGGGCTGGAACTTTCAGCCGCTCGACTGTATGAGCTGTCTCATGCCGTCAAAGCCGCTGCTTGATCAGAAACGATCTCAACAAGGTAACGAACTTTACGAGTTTTCCTAAAATCACGGGGCCGGCATCTATGGTGCTGGCCCCGTTTTGTTGGTCAAGCGGGTGCACCAGGAAGAACGGCCAGTCACCCCGCACCGCGTTGGAGCAAGGCACACCCGCCCAGCGCGTGATCAATCTGGCGACGGCAGAGGGGCATTGACCGCCTCTTGCCATGAAATTCAAAGACCAGCATCCACCCATCCTTGAGCTGGCCCCGGGCCAGACCTTTCACCGTGTGCAGCTGACGCGTGCGCGAAAAACGAGCGTGCGTTCAACGGCCTGTTGTTGGCACCCACAGGTATGAAATCGGGGCGTTTTTGTTTGCCGTCCGAGGCCACGGCCTATTTGGTCGACAGCGAGCACACCGCCTTGTACGAGTCGATTTTTCGGCGCGATGTGCACAGCCGCTCTCTCGACGAATTGGCCCTCAAGTCGCTGGTGACGTTCACCACAAAAGGCCGTTTGCGCTTGGCTGATGTGCGGGCGCTGGCCGAGCCCTACCCTGTGCTTCAAGCCCAACGTATCGCCATCACCCAAGCCTTTGCCCAAGAGTTCCGTGCTTTTTCCACTCGTCGGTCAGCTCCTTGCGAATCTCAATAATCTTGAGCCGCTGAGCCGCAAGATTTGCTCGGTGTCCGCCACATCGGTCAGGTATTTTTTGTCGACGGCGGGCAATTTCAGTTGGTTAGTGGCACTAACCAACTGACTGCCTTCGGCGATCAGCAAGATCTGGTGGCCAGTGGACAAGAACGCAGCCTGCCCTTGGCGCAGCGCCACCAAGCCATCACCCTGCGCGTTGGCCGCTACCCCCACCCTTCTATTCCAAATCTGTGCCATCTTGGGCCGCCCGTCCACGCCCGAGGAGCTGGCGTTTTTGAGTGAGCCGGGGTCGGGGTTTTAACGCTGACGGTGATAACCCACCGCAAAAATGTCCAATATTTTTGACATTTTTTAGCCATGATGCTCCAATACACCCATGAACCTCGCCGACATTGGCCTTCTCATCCAAGCCCGCCGCGAAGCCTTGGGGCTGTCGCAGGTGCGTTTGGCGCGGCTGTCTGGTTTGTCGCGTGCCACCATCAACCAGCTGGAAAACGGCAGCTTGGTCGATCTGGGCACGCACCGTTTGTTGGGGCTGTTGCAGTTGCTGGGCATGGATTTGACAGCGCAAACCCGCACGCCCCCCACACAGGCCTTGACCTTGTTGAGCCAAACCGCCAGCGTGAGCTACAAAACTTCACTCATGCCCGACGCTTTGGCGCAGGCGCTGGTCAGCGGCGATCTGCCCGATGCGCTTGTGCCTCAGGTGTCCACCTTGCTCGATGAAGCGCCGCTGCCCTTGATCGTCTCGGGCCTTGAGGAGGTCGCTCAGCGCACCCACACGCCCCCTAAGGCACTCTGGAAAAACCTGACGAATTGGGCTCAGGCTTTGCAGTCACCTCGAGCGGCTTGGGTTTAGGGTCACGCGCATGAGCCGCAATACCGAACCCCTTGATCTGCCCCTGGGCATTTGGCAAACACTGTTGCCGCATGCCTTCACCTTGATCGATGAAATTGCCCGTCTACTAACGCCCGAACCGTTCTGGACCTTTGGGGGTGGCACGGTGCTGATGCTGCGGCACCAACACCGGATGAGCAAAGACATTGACATTTTTGTACCCGACCCGCAGTACTTGGGTTTTGTATCGCCTCGCTTGAGCGATGCGGCTGAAAACGTATCACAGGACAGTAGTGTCCGGTTAAAAAGTGAACAAATTCAACTGCTTAGCGCACTCAGGTGGTGCGGTTGTGTAAGCATCGGTCTGCAAGGCGCATGAAATCGACGTTTTCTCGAAAACAGACACCGACAAAATCTGTAGAAAAGTGTAGAGCGAGGCCTTCAATTGCAACTCCTTCTTGACAATGGCAATCAGCACCTAAGTGGCCACGGCGCACCAGATTTGCGTCTTGACTGCGTTCTCGCTGGTGCCCAAAAACTTCTTGATGCGCAGATGCTGCTTGATCCATTTGAAGAACAACTCGACCTGCCAACGGTTCTTGTACAGGGCTGTGATGGTCAACGCTGGCAGTGTCATGTTGTTGGTCAGAAAGACCAGCACCTTTCCCGTTTGCGGGACCTTGAACTTGATGCGCCGCAAGTGCTCGGGCTAGTCCTTGCTGGCGTATTGCCCATTGAGCGCAATGGTCTGATCGCAGACAAGGCCCGTGGTTCTGTCTACAGGGGCCGAGTACACACGCCGGGCGTTCATATTGCTCCTGGCACGGGTCACGAAGAAGGCGGCGCACTGGTGCATGGTGTACAGGCGAGAGAAGTCCAGATAGCCCCTGTCCATGATGTAGAAAGCGCCCGCCTCGATGGGCAGCATGTCCAGCACATGCACATCGTGCATCTTGCCGTCGCTGATGTGGATGAAGGCGGGGATGGAACCGCGCAAGTCCAGCAAGGTGTGCATCTTCACAGCGGCCTTGGTGGAGCGAAACGGTGCCCAGTCGAACAAACCCAGACACAGGTCGATGGTGGTGGAGTCCAGCGCGTAGACGGTGTTCTTGAGTTCGAGCCCGAGATCTTCGTCCAAATAAAGGGCTCTGATGAATTTCAAGTGGGTTGCCCAGCATGAGGATTGATAGCGTGGAAGTCGAGTCTCCCGGCGATCAAGAAGATGACAGTCTTGATCGTTGTGATTCGCGTAAACCCACGCGCACGACGCTTGGATGCCTGGAACAAACCGTTGATGGCTTCGAGGAATCCGTTGGTCTGGCGTGTCTGCGCCCAGGCCACGATGCCTTCCATATGAGCGCGGATCATCTTGGCAACGTCCTTCATCGGTTCGACCTTGGAGCGCATCACGCATGTGCACCAGTGATCCAGCATGGTTCGCACAACGTTGATCTGCTTTCGATCAAGGATCTCACGCAACTGCTCTTTGTAGGACCACGCCCTGGCCGTGCGTTTGACGGTCATCTTGSCCATCAACGCATCCAGTTCAGCTGCCGCCTCCGGTTTGAGCTTGGCTGTGTCTTTGAGCAAAGTCCAGCGCATGCCCTTGAGAGACTTGTCGGTCTTCTGCTCGATCCGGCGCATCTTGTCCACTGCAGTGCTTGCGTGACCGATGATGTGAAACTTGTCAAACGTGATCCGGGCGTTGGGCAAATGCTGGGTAACCCCCGAGATGAAGGCGGGCGACATGTCGATG
>NZ_CXOO01000034.1 GCF_001269385.1 Limnohabitans sp. DM1
GCGCCGGATCGAGCAGAAGACCGACAAGTCTCTCAAGGGCATGCGCTGGACTTTGCTCAAAGACACAGCCAAGCTCAAACCGGAGGCGGCAGCTGAACTGGATGCGTTGATGGCCAAGATGACCGTCAAACGCACGGCCAGGGCGTGGTCCTACAAAGAGCAGTTGCGTGAGATCCTTGATCGAAAGCAGATCAACGTTGTGCGAACCATGCTGGATCACTGGTGCACATGCGTGATGCGCTCCAAGGTCGAACCGATGAAGGACGTTGCCAAGATGATCCGCGCTCATATGGAAGGCATCGTGGCCTGGGCGCAGACACGCCAGACCAACGGATTCCTCGAAGCCATCAACGGTTTGTTCCAGGCATCCAAGCGTCGTGCGCGTGGGTTTACGCGAATCACAACGATCAAGACTGTCATCTTCTTGATCGCCGGGAGACTCGACTTCCACGCTATCAATCCTCATGCTGGGCAACCCACTTGAAATTCATCAGAGCCCAAAAAATCTTCGACCTGACAAGGGTTTAGGATGAAGTGCTGCCTGTGCAGGTACTGGCACGGCTTGTGCAAGACTGTGTATGCAAAAAGCAGATCACGACACTTCCAACAGGAGATCCCATGTTCCGTCGACACCTCACTTCCTTGGCCGCCTTGCCCTTGATCGCTGCCTTGCCTCTGGTTGCCATGGCCCAAGGCAAAGACATCAAGATCGCCCACATCTACAGCAAGACCGGTCCACTGGAAGCCTACGGCAAGCAAACCCAAACCGGTTTGATGATGGGTCTGAGTTACGCCACGGGTGGCAGCATGACCATCAATGGCCGCAAGATCGTTGTGATCGAAAAAGACGACCAAGGCAAGCCAGACCTGGGCAAGAATTTATTGGCTGCGGCCTACGGCGACGACAAGGTGGACCTGGCTGTAGGCCCGACCGCTTCGCCTGTTGCGCTGGCCATGCTGCCGGTGGCCGAGGAGTACAAGAAGATTTTGTTGGTTGAGCCTGCCGTGGCCGACTCGATCACGGGCGACAAATGGAACAAATACATTTTCCGTACCGGACGCAACAGCAGCCAGGACGCCATCTCGAATGCGGTGGCAGTGGACAAGGAAGGCGTGAGCATCGTCACCATGGCGCAGGATTCGGCCTTTGGACGTGACGGCGTCAAAGCCTACAAAGACGCGATCAAGAAAGCCAAGGTCGTTCACGAAGAGTACCTGCCGCCCGCCACCACCGATTTCACGGCTGGAGCGCAGCGCATGATCGACAAGCTCAAGGGTTTGCCCGGCCGCAAGATCATTTTCATCATCTGGGCCGGCGGCAACCCCTTCAAGATCGCTGACATGGACTTGAAGCGCCACGGCATCGAAATCGCTACAGGCGGCAACATCTTGCCCGCCATGGTGGCTTACAAGCAGTTCCCAGGCATGGAAGGCGCGGCCTACTATTACTTTGGCATGCCCAAGAACCCGGTGAACGACGCCATGGTGGCTTCGCACTACCAGCAGTTCAAGTCGCCACCTGACTTCTTCACCGCAGGTGGCTTCTCGGCTGCGATGGCTTTGGTCACGGCGCTGAAAAAGACCAACGGCGACACCAACACCAACAAGCTCATCAGCACCATGGAAGGCATGAGCTTTGACACGCCCAAAGGCAAGATGACCTTCCGCAAGGAAGACCACCAGGCGATGCAGAGCATGTACCACTTCAAGATCAAGATCGATCCGGCTTTTGCCTGGGGCGTGCCTGAGCTCATTCGTGAGATCAAGCCCGAAGAAATGAACGTGCCGATCCGCAACAAGCGCTGATCGGGTTCGTTTCATGGGCGTGGCGATGCCTTGGATCGCCACGCTTTGCACGCGATGGCGGTGCTTGTTGTTTTTTAAATTGATCTCATGCTCGAAACCCAAAACCTGACTGTGCGGTTCGGCGGTCATGTGGCCGTGAATGCGGTTTCGTGCCGCTTTGCGCCCGGCACGCTCACGGCCATCGTCGGCCCCAACGGGGCAGGCAAAACGACTTACTTCAACCTGATCTCGGGGCAGTTGCCTGCCAGTGCGGGCACGGTTCATCTGAACGGGCGCGAGCTGAGCGGTTTGAGTGCTTCGGCGCGCACCCGCGCAGGTTTGGGTCGTGCCTTTCAGCTGACCAATTTGTTCCCGAACCTGTCGGTGCTGGAGAACGTGCGTTTGGCGGTGCAGGCCACGAAAGAGGGTGCGCACCGCCGGGGCCTGAACCTGTGGAGCATCTGGAGCGACCACGCGGCATTGACTCAGCGTGCTTTGGAGATTTTGCAATCCGTGTCGATGAGCGCGCAGCAGGACGCCCCGGTGGCCAGTCTGCCGCACGGCGACCAACGCAAGCTCGAAGTGGCGCTCTTGATGGCGCTTGAACCGGCGGTCTACATGTTCGACGAGCCGACAGCCGGCATGAGCCACGACGAAGCACCGGTCATCCTCGACCTGATTCGCCAGCTGAAGAAAGACAAAACCAAAACCATCTTGTTGGTGGAGCACAAGATGGACGTGGTGCGTGAACTGGCCGACCGCATCATCGTGCTGCACAACGGCGCGCTGGTGGCCGATGGCGAACCGGGTGAGGTGATGGCCTCGTCCATCGTGCAAGAGGCTTACATGGGCAAAGCGAAGGTGGCCGCATGAACAAGCCTGACATGAGTACGCATTTGCTGAAACTCGAAGGCGTGCACACGCACATCGGGGCTTACCACATCCTGCATGGGGTGGATTTGGTCGTGCCGCGTGGTGAGCTGACTTTGCTGCTGGGCCGCAACGGCGCGGGCAAAACCACCACGCTGCGCACCATCATGGGCCTGTGGCCCGCCTCGCAAGGGCGCATCAGCTTTGGCGGTGAAGACATCACGCAGCTCAATACGCCCGCCATTGCGCAAAAAAACATCGCCTATGTGCCTGAAAACATGGGCATCTTCTCGGACCTGACCGTGAAGGAAAACATGCTGCTGGCCGCCCGCAGCGCCCAGCACGCGGCCCAAATGGACGAAGCCCTGCTGCAGTGGATTTTCAAACTCTTCCCCGCAGTGGAGAAGTTCTGGAACCACCCGGCGGGCAAGCTTTCGGGCGGGCAAAAGCAGATGTTGGCGGTGTCACGGTCCATTGTGGAGCCGCGGGATTTGCTCATCATCGACGAGCCCAGCAAGGGCCTGGCCCCGGCCATCATCCAGAACATGATCGAAGCCTTCCAGCAGCTCAAGGCCAGTGGTGTGACGATTTTGTTGGTGGAGCAAAACATCCACTTTGCCCAGCAGTTGGGCGATAGCGTGGCGGTGATGGACAACGGCCGTGTGGTGCATGCGGGCCGCATGCAGGCGCTGGCCGAAGACACGGCCTTGCAACAATCCTTGTTGGGGCTGGCTTTATGAAGTTGTTTCAAGACGTGGACATCCGTCCTTTGCTGCTGGTGCCGCTGCTGGCTTTGCTGGCGTTTCCCTTGATCGGCTCAGGCTCCACTTGGCTCACGCTCACGGTGGCGGGTCTGGCCATGGGCATGATCATTTTCATCATGGCTTCGGGCCTGACGCTGGTGTTTGGCCTGATGGATGTGCTGAACTTTGGCCACGGCCTGTTCATCGCCCTGGGGGCTTTTGTGGCCACCAGTGTGCTGGGCGCTATGGGCGACTGGACCGGCTCGGGCGAGTGGTGGCGCAACATGGTGGCGGTGTTACCTGCCATGTTGATCGCGATGGCCGTGGCAGCCGCCGTAGGTCTGGCGTTTGAGTGTTTCATCGTGCGGCCGGTTTATGGCCAGCACCTCAAGCAGATCCTGATCACCATGGGTGGCATGATCATTGGCGAAGAACTCATCAAGGTCATCTGGGGGCCGCTGCAGATCGCCTTGCCTTTGCCCGAAGCCATGCGCGGCTCGGTATTGTGGGGCGACGCGGCCATTGAAAAATACCGTTTGCTGGCCGTGGTGGTGGGTTTGGCTGTCTTGGCTTTGCAGATGTGGGTGTTGGGTCGCACCAAGATCGGTTTGCTGATTCGCGCCGGGGTGCAAAACCGCGAGATGGTCGAGTCGCTCGGTTACCGCATTCAGCGCCTGTTTGTGGGCGTGTTCGTGGTGGGCAGTGCGCTGGCGGGCCTGGGCGGCGTGATGTGGGGTCTGTACCAGCAAAACGTGGTGCCGCAAATGGGCGCGCAGGTCAATGTGTTGATCTTCATCGTCATCATCATCGGTGGGCTGGGCTCCACGGGTGGGGCCTTGATTGGCGCTTTGCTGGTGGGTCTGATGGCCAACTACACCGGTTTTTTGGCCCCCAAGGTCGCGCTGTTTTCCAACATTGCGCTGATGGCGGCGATTTTGCTGTGGCGTCCTCAGGGGGTCTACCCCGTGGCCAACCGCTAAAGGGGCAGGGCATGTTGAACCGTTTGATTTCCAACGACCAGCCGCGCAGCCGTTTGCTCGCTGCGGTGCTGGTCGTGATTTTGTTGGGCCTGGCCTTTGCACCGTTTTTGTTTCCGGGTGTCAAGGCCTTGTCGGTGGCGGCCAAGGTGCTGATTTTTGTGGTGCTGGTGGTCGGCTTTGATTTGTTGCTGGGGTACACCGGCATCGTGAGTTTTGCCCACACCATGTTCTTTGGCATTGGGGCCTATGGCATCGCGATCTCGTCGAACACCTGGGGGCCGACCTGGGGTGCCATCGGCTTGGGTTTTGTGTTGTCCCTGGGCGTTACGCTGGTTTTTTCTTTGGCCATTGGCCTGTTTTCGCTGCGGGTGCGGGCGATCTTTTTCGCCATGATCACGCTCGCCGTGGCCGCTGCTTTTCAGACCCTGGCCTCTCAGCTGTCGGACTTCACAGGGGGTGAAGACGGCTTGAGTTTCAAGGTGCCCGAGCTCTTGTCGCCGGGCACCGAGTTCAGCGACGAGCCTTTTTGGGGCGTGTCACTCGACGGGCGTTTGCTGTCTTATTACCTGCTGTTTGTGCTGGCTTTGGGCATGCTGCTGGCCATGCTGCGCATCGTCAATTCGCCATTTGGACGGGTCTTGCAGGCCATCCGCGAAAACGAGTTCCGGGCCGAAGCCATTGGCTACCGGGTGGTGGTGTACCGCACGCTGTCGAGCGTGCTGTCGGCCTTGTTTGCCTGTGTGGCCGGGGCCATGCTGGCGCTTTGGCTGCGCTACAACGGGCCCGACACTTCGCTGAGTTTTGAAATCATGATGGACGTGCTCTTGATCGTGGTGATCGGCGGCATGGGCACGGTCTATGGCGCGGCGATTGGCTCGGTGCTTTTTTTGCTGGCGCAAAGCTATTTGCAAGACCTGCTGCGCCTGGCCAGTGAAGCCACAACGGCGCTGCCTTTGTTGTCGGCACTGTTGTCGCCCGACCGTTGGCTGCTTTGGTTGGGCTTGTTGTTTGTGTTGTCGGTGTATTACTTCCCGACCGGGGTGGTGGGGCGCTTGCGCACCCGCGCCGCCTTGAAGCAGTCGTCCAAAAAGCCTGGCCTTGAGGAGGCGTCATGAGCTTCACATCCCAATACATTCAATGCGCCGGCTTGGAAATCCATTACACCGATTGGGGTCAGGCGGAAAAGGGCACGGTGATCGCCTGGCACGGTTTGGCCCGCACCGGCCGCGACATGGACGAGCTAGCTGCGCACTTGAGCGCACGCGGCTGGCGCGTGATTTGCCCAGACACCGTGGGTCGAGGTTTGTCGCAGTGGAGCGCCGATCCTGAAAATGAATACTGCCTGGCCTTTTACGCCCGTCTGGCGCGTGAACTGATGGACAAGCTGCAACTGCGGGCGGTGCATTGGGTGGGCACCTCCATGGGCGGGGCGATCGGCACGGTGTGCGCCTCCGGCTTGCTGGAGCCCACGCTCAAGCACCGCATTTTGAGTTTGACGCTGAACGACAACGCGCCCGAGTTGGCTGGCGCAGCCATTGAGCGCATCAAAACCTACGCGGGCAGCCCGCCGAGCTTTGCCACAGTGACCGAGCTGGAGGCTTTTTTGCGGCAGGTCTATCAGCCCTTTGGTTGGCTCAGTGAGGCTCAATGGCGTCGCCTGACCGAGACCTCGGTGCGCCGCCTGCCCAATGGCCGCATCACACCGCATTACGACCCGGCCATGGCCTTGCAGCTGACGGTGCACCCTGACGATTACCTGATTTGGCCGCATTACGACGCCCTGAATCTGCCTGTGCTGCTGCTGCGCGGCGTGACGTCGGACTTGGTGCTGCCCGAAACTGCTGCGGAGATGCGCCGCCGGGGCCCGGGCGCACGCGGCTTGCTCAAGCACATCGAGGTGCCCGGCTGTGGTCATGCCCCGGCGCTGAATGTGCTGCAGCAACTCGAATGGGTGACCGAGTTCATCGAATCGACTTGAAGCGGATGATGAACGCCAGATGCCCAAGCGTTCAGCTTTCAGGTTTTGAAAAAATCCCGCGCTTCAAAGAGAGCAATGGCAATGGCTGATATTCGCGAGCAGGGGCTCGCTTCCACGAGGACCGGTTCATTTTATTTGTGTGGGAGGCTGCCCCTGCGGCCGAAAGCCTGAGGTGCGACAGGCCCACTTTCACGAGCGGCAGCTCGCAGCAACACCCATGAAAAGCTCAAACCTTCGAGCCGTGGGCCAAAGCCCGAGCCCGACTCGCGGTCAGCGCCTTCGCATCAGGCGCTGACAAGTTCCAGGCCTGCATGTGGTCCAGGCTGATGTCGGCCAGTGCCTCGATCCACTGCGCGTGGTTGTTCAGGCAGGGGATGTAGCTGAAGCTTTCGCCGCCTGCGTGCAAAAACGCTTCTTGCGCTTCTTGCTGGATCTCTTCCAGCGTTTCCAGGCAGTCGCTGGTGAAGCCCGGGCAGATCACATCGACTTTTTTCACGCCTTGCCCGGCCATGGCCACCAAGGTGGGCTCGGTGTAGGGCTCCAGCCACTTGGCCTTGCCAAAGCGCGACTGGAAGGTGAGTTTGTACTGGTCTTTGGTCAGGTTCAGCGCTTCGGCCAGCAAGCGGCCGGTTTTCATGCATTCGCAGTGATAAGGGTCACCCAGCTGCAAAGTGCGCTCGGGCACGCCGTGAAAGCTCATGACCAGTTGCTCGGCCCGGCCGTGGGTGGCCCAGTGTTCACGCACCGTTTGCGCCAGCGAGGCGATGTAGCGCGGGTCGTCGTGGTAGTGGTTGACAAAGCGCATCTCGGGGATGAGCCGCGTTTTGAGGCCCCAGCGGTACACCGCGTCAAACACACTGGCCGTGGTGGTGCCACTGTATTGCGGGTAGGCGGGCACGATGAGCACGCGCTGCACGCCTTCGGCCTTCAAGGCGTCGAGCTGCGCCGGGATGGACGGCTGGCCGTAGCGCATGGCGTAACGCACGGCCACATGGTGGCCACGCTCTTGCAAGGCAGTGCCCAGCGATTGGGCTTGTTGTTCGGTGAAGGCTTTGAGGGGTGAGCCCTGCTCGGTCCAGATGCTGGCGTATTTGGCGGCCGATTTGGCCGGGCGCACGCGCAAGATGATGCCGTGCAGGATCAACCACCAGATGGGTTTGGGAATCTCCACCACGCGGCTGTCGCCCAGAAACTCGGCCAGGTATTTGCGCAGTGCAGGGGCCGTGGGGGCGCTGGGTGTGCCCAGGTTGCAGTACAGCACCGCTGTGCGGGCGGCCTGACCATGCTGGAAGGAGGGTTCTTTTTGAAATGCCATGCGGTATTCTCCCACCACCATGATTGACATTTCCCGAATCAAAGCCATTACCCTCGATCTGGACGACACATTGTGGCCCGTTTGGCCCACGATTGGCCGTGCCGAGGTGGTTTTACAGACCTGGCTGAACACCCACGCCCCTGGCGCCGCAGCGCTGTCGGCCGACGCAGAACTCAAAAAAGCCGTTCGCGCCGAGATCAATGCCCGCCATGCCGACCGTGCGCATGATTTGTCGTTTTTGCGCCGGGAGTCGATCCGCGCCTTGCTGCATCAAGCCGGGGAGCCCGTGCACCTGGCCGAGGCGGCTTTTGAGGTGTTTTTTGCCGAGCGCCAACGGGTTGATTTGTTTGACGATGCGCTGCCTGCGCTGGCGTTTTGGAGCCAGCGCATGCCGGTGGTGGCGCTGTCCAACGGCAACGCCGATGTGCACCGCGTGGGCATTGGCCAGCACTTTCACGCCAGCGTGAGTGCCCAGTCGCTGGGCGTGGCCAAGCCGGACTTGCGCATTTTTGTGGCGGGCGCCGCAGCGGCGGGTGTGCAGCCGCATGAGGTGCTGCACATTGGCGACGACGCGCACGCCGACTGCGTGGGCGCATTGGCTGCAGGCATGCAAGTGGCTTGGCTCAACCGCGAAGGCCACGACTGGACCCATGGCGACATGCGACCACATCTGGACGTGCCGGACTTGCACGCGCTGTGCGCCAGCTGGCCTGATTACGAACCACCGCGAAAGCCCACATGACTTTGAAAATTTACGGCATCAGCGCATCCCGTGCCGCGCGGCCCTTGTGGGCCGCACTGGAGTTGGGTGTGCCCTTTGAGCACATCGCCATGACCTACAAAGCGGGCGCGACACGCACGCCCGAGTTTTTGGCGCTCAACCCCAACGGCCACATTCCGGTGCTGTGTGACGAGCGGCCCGAAGGCACGGTCACCGTGTGGGAAAGCATGGCCTGCGCGCTCTACATTGCGCGCGTGCACGGCACAGCCGATGGCCAGTCGATCAGCCCCGCCACGCCCCGCGAAGAAGCCGAAGCCCTGCGCTGGAGCTTCTGGACGGTGACCGAGCTTGAAAAAGACGCGCTCACGGTGCTCATGCACCGCATGGCCATGCCCGCCGACCAGCGCAAGCCCGAGCTGTCCGAGCAAGCTGAAAACCGCTTGAAGGTGCCGCTGGCCGTGCTGGAGGCGCATCTGCAAGCCCAGCACGCCAGGGGCCAGGCGCATTTGGCGGCCGATCGTTTCACCGTGGCCGATGTGTGTGTGGCCAGCGTGGCCAACTGGATTCGCCCGGCCCCAGGCTTGCTGGCGCAATACCCGGCGGTGTCAGGCTGGCTGCAGGCCTGCATGGCGCGCGAGGGGCAAATGCGCGTGCGGGCTTTGCCATGAAGGATAAAGCCCTGACGTGAGCATCCGTCAGGCGCATGAATCAGACGGGTTGAGCGGGCAGCGCGTGCAGCCTAATGCCCAAGGCCGAGGTGACTTTCAAGATCGTCGCAAAACAGGGGTGGCCTTCAATTGACCGTATCAACGGGGATACGGTTTGAGGTGCTCTTGGTTGTCAAAACAACTTGGCCCCGAGTTCAAAGAAATCAAACCCAGATGTGCGCCCGCCTAGGCAGCTGGCCAGAAAGTCTTCAGTTTTGCGGTAGGCGACCATGTTGTCCTGCCACCGATGAAAACCGTGTCCGGCCTTGTCGAACAACACCAGTTCAACCGGTTTGCCGTTCGCCCGCAGGGCCTCGGCCATTTGCAGCGACTGGCTGACTTTGACGCGAGGGTCGTGCATGCCGTGCATCAGCAAAATGGGCCCCTGCACTTGGTCAGCTTTGAACAGCGGTGAACGCTCTTGCATGGCGGCGCGTTGGGCGGGGTCTGCCGGGTCACCCACGTAGCGAATCCATTTGGGCTTGCTCAATTCCCAATAAGGCGGTGCGTCGTTCAGCAGGGCGGCAATATCGGTCACGCCCACACTGCTGATGGCGCAGCGAAATCGGCCCGGCGTGTGCGTCATGCCCACCAGGCTGGCGTAGCCGCCATAACTGGCACCGCTGATGGCCACGCGTTTGGGGTCCACCATGCCTTGGGCTACAAGTGCATCCACTGCGTCGGTCAGGTCGCTGTGCATCTTGCCTGCAAATTCGCCTTGAGCCGCGTTCATGAAGGCTTTGCCATAACCGCTGGAGCCCCGGTAGTTGACTTGCAGCACGGCATAGCCCCTGTTGGTCAAAAAGGGCAGCATCGGGTCGTTGCTTTGGTGCAGATCACGAGCCCATGGCCCGCCATGCACATAAACCACGGCGGGGTAGGGCTTGGCCACACCTGGCGGCAAGCTCAGATAGCCATGCAGGTCCAGGCCATCGCGGCTTTTGAAGGTGACGGGCTCCTGCGGAGGCAATGGGCTGATGGCATTCATGCGGCTGCGGCCCAGTTGGGCGAGCACCTCAAAGGTCTGCGTTTGCAGGTCATAGAGCACATGCTCGCCGCCGTTGTGGCGGGTCACGGTGGCGCTCATCCAGCGCTCGTCGTCGCTCAGGTTGTTGATCTCAATCCGTGCATCGCTTTGCCCCTTGAGTTTTTGCACGGCTTGATGGAACGCCGGGTCAAAGGCATGCCATTGCTGTGTGTCGGGTTCAGACACGGCGGCCCTTGGTCGTTGTTGCTGACGGCTCCATGACCAACTGGTCACGTCTGCCTTGGGATCGGCATATTCGACCCTTTCGGCGCCATCGCGCAGGTCGATCTCGACCAGCGCCAGCTTGTCTCGCCCTCGGTTGGACAAGGCCCACCAGTGGCCGAACGTGGCGCTGGGACCCACAGGTTTGACGGTGTCGAAGTGGCTGACGCGAAAGCGGCGGGTCCAGACCTTTTCAGGTGTTTCTCCAGGGGTTTCGAAAACCCATTCCTCTCCTTCGAGTCGGTCGCGCCCAATGACTTCGCCATCGTCGTTGACCAGCCATTGGCCCACATGGCCAGGGTTGGTGGCCAGCAGTTTCAGCTCGCCGCTGTCCATGGCGTAGCGGTACACATCATCGAACTTGGCGTCACGCCGGTTGCTGACGATGATCAGGTCGTTGCTCCCAGGGAGTTGTTTCAGCAGGTGTGAGGCTGAACCCGGAAATGGCGTCAGGTTCCGAGCCACCGTGCTGGATTGGTGCGTGTCCAGAGCCAGAACCTGGCTATTCTCGTCACCCCCGTGCATATTGAACAGAATGTGGCGACTGTCGTTGGCCCAAATCCCAGTTAATGGAATTTTGTAGGATTGAAGTCTGCCATTGGACAAGTCCTTGATGAACAACCCTTGGCCTAGGCCCAGGCGTGCGGACCACATGACGCGTTTACCATCCGGCGAAATTTGGTAAGCCCCGGAGCCGTTCCAGTCCGCCACAAAGTTTCTTATCGGAATCAAGGCCGGCGCGGCGTTGGTGGAGGGTATGGGCACGCTGGCGCAACCGGCCAGTGCGGCGATCAAGGCGCTTAAGCCCCATCGTGTCAGACGTTTGAAGGCACTGGTCGGTGTGTTCCTCATCATGGTTTCCCCCCTGTTTGTTGTTGAAATTTTTCAAAATCTTTTTGCGCCTTCTGCTCGCATTGGAAGCGCAAGGCACTGTCGGTTTGTTGTGCGCAAAGTCGTTTGCTTTGCTCTTTGTAGTTTTCGTGAACCAACAGGCCCCCTACGGCTTGTAAACCCTGTTGTGCCGTGGTGCTGCAAGTGGTCAGCGTGCAAGCGATGCCGATAGAGATTAATCGTTGAATAGGACGGGCATGGCGTTTTGGGCTCATGGAGGTCTGCAGCGGTGTTGAGTTGGGAAAATTTGCTGGGCTTGGCAATTCATTGGCCATGCGCTACGGTTGTTTGGGATTGGGTTGATATGCGGAATCAAAGTCAGAACCCTGATTCATCCGCTGAATCAAGTGCAGCAAGCCCTGGCTGCCCACTTGGGCCAGCCAGGGGCGCACTTCATGCCCGGCAGCGGCATAAACGGGGCTGAGGGCGGGCTGGCCTTGGGCCACGCGTTCAAAGTTTTTGTCGTCACCAAAGCGGTGAACGCCAGCCTGCCATTGCTGCAAGGATTGATAGGTCAGCAACTCATCGCGTGTGGGCCGGGGGATGTGGGTGCTGATCAGAAATTGCCAATGATTTTCTGAATGCTCGGGCGCTTCGCTGATGGTCACGGCCAGACCTTCGTCAAACCACGAGGGCGTGCGTTTCCACGCAAACAGGGTCAAACGTGTGCTCATTTCTGCGTGTGACCATTCGTGCGCCAGAAAGTGCCAGTTCAAGCCACGCGGCGACAGCAAGATGCGTTGGCCAAAGACCCTGGCCACGGAACCTCGCCCGCCGAAGGCGGCATAGCATTTTTCGGTGACGCATGCATGCACGGTGGGGCTTCCGCTGACGCTGCCGAAGGCCCTGCGGATGGCCTCTTCGGCGCGGTCCATGTCTGCGCGCAGTCGGCCCTGTGTGGCTTCATCGGCCCCGGCCTCGACATACAGATGGGGCGCAATGCGGATCAGGCCAAAACTTTCAGGGGTGAGCAATTTGCCGCTTTGCGCCACGCTGTGCAGCATGCCGCAACCACTCAAGAGGGCCAAGGTCAAAAGGAGTGTGAGGGTGCGCAGTCGGATCATCATGTCGCCTGTTCCAAAGCTCAAGAAACCATGTGAAAGTTGAAGGCTTGGTGTTCGCCGGGCAGGACGTCCTGCGCGATGCGGGCCGCCATTTTGATGCCTTGGTGGTGGTTGGTGAATGCAACCAATCCATTGCCAGACACCGGTGAGAACATGGCGAATGAACGAAACCCTGGGTTGTTGCCCCAGTGCCAAAGGTGAGGCCCGTTGTTGCTGCGCTCGATGCCCCAGCCATATCCCCATTCGAGGCCGAGTGATCGGTCCACCTTGACCGGTGATGACAAAGTCAGCGCGAGGAGTTTTTCCTGTCGCAAGACCGCACAAATAAACTTGCCGTAATCCGGGGCCGTGGTGTACAGCGATGCGGCGGCCAGAGCGTGCTTGAACTTGCCTGGGCGTGGTGCCCACAGCCCAGGGATTGCGTCTGAGTGGACTTCGCTGTGGTGTTGTTCATGCCAGACCAAGCTGGAGTGATTCATGTCCAAGGGTGTGAAAACTTGCGAATCCATGAAGTCGCTGAAATGTTGCCCGCTGACGGCTTCCAGGACACCTTGCAAAAGCATGTAGCCCTCACCGGAATATTGCCAAAGCTGGCCGGGGGCAGGGCTTGGCTTCATGGCTTGGCTCGACCAATTGGGTAAGCCCGAGGTGTGGTTGAGCAAGGTGCCCAGCGGGATACGTGCCAGTGCGCTGGGCGGCATCACATCGTGAGGATCGTTGACGGTCCTTGCCAGAACTTTATGGAAATGTATGTAACCCTTGGGCAGGTAGTGCGAGACAGGTTTTGTCAAATCCAGCTTGCCCGCAAGTACCCATTGCAGTGCCGCATAGGCCGTGACAGGCTTGGTCAGAGATGCCGCCTGGAAAATGGCATCCGCAGTCAGCGGGTGTTTGTTGGAACACCCCGAAACCGTTTGGATTTGATCCATTTGACCGTGTTTGAGCGTCGCATAACTGGTTGAACAGATGCCAAGCTGCCTGGCCAGTTCGGTGGGCGATGTGTTTTTGTGTTGGGAAAAGTCTGTCGCACATGAGCTGAGCAAGGGCGATAAACCGCACAAAAGCATGAGCTTGCGCCGGTAGCGCATATCGTCATGGTTGTTCCAAATGGGAGGAGTTGGACGGTGATTCATGGGGTGCTTGTTTTCACTGGTGCTTCAGGTTCATGAACCAACAAATCCCCCGGCTGGCATTGCAGGACTTCGCAGATGCGCTCCAGCGTGTCAAAGCGCACACCTTTGACCTTGCCGGACTTGAGCAAGGAGATGTTGACTTCGGTGATGCCGACGGCGGCGGCCAGATCGCGTGAGCGCATCTTGCGGCGGGCCAGCATCAGGTCGAGTTGAACGACGATGGGCATCAGACAAACGCCTTGTTTTCTTCGGCGATTTCTGACATCCAGGCCATCAGGTAAGACAGCATGAGCAAGACGCCGCAAATCAACAGGCCCAACAAGTCATTGGGGTTGATGTTCCAAAGCCAAAGTTGCGAAGCAGCAGGCAGATGCAGGGTGTAGAGGTAACTGATGAAAGGGCGGGTGAGGATGCTCAGCACAGTGCAGATCAGACCTGCCCAGGCGCCACGCCTCAGCCATGTGCTGGATTGGGTGCTCATGCTCATGTCGCGCAGCAAATGCCGTGATGCCAGCCACCAGCAAACGATGGCCACCGGTAGCAATGACCACAGCGCCAGGTCCAACGTCACCACGCTCCAGACTTGCCAGTCTTGCGCAGCGCTCATGTCGCGCTGCCAATACTTGCCCACACGTTGCAAGAACGCCTGTGTATCCCGCAGGGGGCGGACGATCAGCCAGAACACCCATGCGGTGTAAATGCAAGCCACGATCCGTAAGGACCAGATGACTGAGATGACTTTGCGGCGCAGATCTGCGTGGTGGGGGGAGGTGAGTGATGTGGGGGTATTCATTCATGTCTCCTTGAATAGGTCATCCATCTTGATCAGTCGCTTGACGTTTGCACGTCAACGACCGATGGCTGGCAGGCTCAGTTCTTTTGGCCAATCAGTACCAAGCCGTCTGTTTTTGTGCTGTTCAGTGCGATGAACATGAGGGTTTGGGGTGTGGTCTTTTTGTCAAGCACTGCAATGCCGTTCAGGGTGACACCATTGCCCAAGATGCAGTTGCCCGTTCCGCTGACGCTCACATTCACGATGGCTTTGCCTGAAGCGCGTGGCGTGGCTGTCCCTGTCGTTGTGCAACTTCTGTCTACGATGGTGAAGTTGCCGGTGGCACCAATGGTGAATGTCATTGCGGGGATCGAATAACGAGCAGTCCGCCCAGACAAGGTGTAACTGCCTGCGATTTCTGCTGCTGTGACGGCCTGATCGTAGTCATTGTTGTAGGCAAGATTGACCGTGCTGCCTGTGCTGCTGGTGGCCTGAATGCGCTGCTTTTGTCTCACCGTGCCAGAAAAGCTTCCTGTTCCGACCGTGTTGGATCCGAAATCAAACTCGGAACCCGAAGCCGTGAATGTCGTGTCCTTGCCGGTGGCCGTGCCAGCCAGCGCGCTCACCCAAGTGTTGCCCAGGGTGGCACCGCCCCATGACTCGCCGTTTTCCAAAATGGCCACTTTCACGGTGGCACCCGTTGATGACGGTCCTTGCCAGATGCCTTCGGCGGTGTTGACTGCAACAGCGTCACTGCCGCCACCGCATGCAGCGAGCACAGAGAAAGTAAAAGCCGATATGGCCAGTTTGCAGATGGGTGACATATGTACTCCTTTGGTTTTCATTAAAAGGAGTGCATTGGATCATGATGTTCAATGTATTGCAACAAAAAATTATCTTGAAACAATAAATTTTTATTGTTAATTATGCGTGGTGAATTCAAAACCGTCCCAGTGCTTGGATCTTCCACGCCAGGCACAGCTTGCGCGCAAGGGAAGATGGCAGTTGTTACATCCTTTGAAATGCTAAATATCCCGAACGGGAAATTTTTGAGTTGCGCAAGTCAATCATGGTCAAAAAATTCCCGTTCGGGAAATAAATCTTGCCTTGAAGTGCGTTTTTATGCAAAATTTCCTGAACGGGAAATTCAATAAGCCATGACCAGCATTCACACACCCCAGCAATTGGGTGAAGCCATCCGCACTGCCCGCAAGCAGTTGGCGCTCACGCAGCCTCAGTTGGCCCTGGCGGCCGGGGTGGGCGTGCGCTTTGTGGTGGAACTGGAGGCAGGCAAGCCCTCGGTGCGACTGGCACAGGTGCTTCGCGTCATCGACGCATTGGGTGGCGAAATTGCCTTGAATGGTTTACCGGGTGTCATGGCTGGAGCGCAACGTGAAGGATCTGACGATGGCGCATGAACTGGAGGTCTGGCTGTTTGCCGATCATGTGGGCACCCTGTTCTTGCGGGATGGTCGTCTGAATTTCCGCTACGACCCGGCTTGGCTTGGCAAGTCGAATGCGGTGGCGCTTTCCGTTTCGCTGCCGCTGCGGGCGGAGCCCTTTGATGACCACCAAAGCCGCCCCTTCTTTGCGGGTCTGCTGCCCGAGGGGCAGCTGCGCCGCGTGATTGCGCGGCAATTGCAGATTTCGGGTCAAAACGATTACGCCTTGTTGGACCATATCGGTGGTGAATGTGCCGGGGCCGTGACCTTTCTGGTGCCAGGGCAGACCCCGCCTGTGCCCAGCAGCGCTGACGATGTGCAATGGCTGAGTGACGGGGAGGTCGTGGCCATCCTGGACGAGTTGCCGCGTCGCCCCATGCTGGCGGGGCAGGATGGGTTGCGGCTTTCCCTGGCCGGTGCGCAGGACAAACTACCGGTCGTTTTTGATGGGGAGCGTATAGGTTTGCCGCGCAACGGCACGCCCAGCTCTCACATCTTGAAGCCGCCGATTCATGCCGTGGAGGACAGCGTGATCAACGAGGGTTTTTGCATGGCGCTGGCCGAAGCCATGCATCTGAGACCCGCCAAGTCAACAATGCATGCGGTCTTGGACCGTCCCTTCTTGTTGGTGGAGCGCTATGACCGAACCCTGGACGCGCAAGGGCATCTGTTGCGTGTGCACCAAGAGGACTTTTGCCAGTCGCTGGGCGTGGTGCCTGAAATGAAATACCAAAACGAAGGTGGTCCGGACTTGGCTCAGTGTTTCGATCTCGTTCGCCGTGTCACGCGCCCCAGTGCGCCCCACGTTTTGCGTTTGTTCGATGCTGTGATCTTCAATGCCTTGATCGGCAACCACGATGCCCATGCCAAGAATTTCTCGCTGTTGTATGCGGGTCAGACGCCTGTTTTGGCACCGTTTTATGACCTGCTCTCAACGGCTGTGTATCCGACGCTGACGCCCAAGATGGCCATGAAGATCGGCAGCCAATACAAGTTCAGCGAAGTTCAGGCACGGCATTGGGAGCAGTTTGCGCAAAGTGCAGGGCTGGCCAAGGCAGCGGCCAGAAAACGCATCTTGGAATTGGCCAAAGCACTGCCCGGTGCCGCCCGCTCACGCCAGCAAGCCACCCACACCCCATTTGCCGGAAATGCCGTGGTGGAGCGCATTGTGATGTTGATCGAACAGCGCTGCGCTTTGACGGTTCAACGGCTCAGCGCCCCGGTGACCGATGAGGATGTTTCACCCGATTGAAGTGACGGATGCGCAGCGCCTCAAAACCGCCCCAGCGCCTGCATCTTCCAAGCCAGCCAGAGCTTGCGCAGCGGCGTAAGCGCAATGCGCTGCTGCAGCAACTTATAGCCCGAAGCTTCGATCTCGCGCAGCAGACTGCGGTAGATACTGGCAAATATGAGGCCGGTCTTTGCGCGCGGCAGTCAACTGGCGTATGCGCAAACCACAGATGCAGATTTTTTTGACAAATGGCAAACCATGGCCCGCAGGGTGTCGGTAGCCTCAAGGACAAACTGCTGTGATCACTTGATGGAAAACCGAATGAACCGAGCTGCTGAAGACCCCCAGTTGTCCGGCGCCTTGCCGCAGCTGCCGCCACAGCCCATCAGCAGGGATGTGCTGAAGGAAAAATACCTCAAGGACGATGAAAGCAGCATTGAGGAATTGTTTGACCGTGTGGCCCGCGCATTGGCCAGTGTGGAAAAGCCCGAGCTGCGGGCCGAATACGAGCAGAAGTTCCGGCGCAATCTGGAGGCGGGTGCCATCGGCGCAGGCCGCATCATGAGCGCTGCAGGCACCGGCATTGCCGCGACCTTGATCAACTGCTTTGTGCAGCCCGTGGGCGACTGCATTCAGGGGCGTGACGAGGGCGGCTATCCCGGCATTTACGAGGCGCTGCGCGAGGCGGCCGAGACCATGCGCCGGGGCGGGGGCGTGGGTTATGACTTTTCCCGAATTCGACCCAAGGGGGCAAGGGTCAAGGCCACGGCTTCCACGGCGTCGGGGCCTTGCAGTTACATCAATGTGTTTGACCAGTCGTGTGCCACCGTGGAAAGCGCAGGTGCCCGGCGCGGCGCGCAAATGGGCGTGCTGCGCATCGACCACCCGGACGTCATGGCGTTCATCACCGCCAAGCGCACGCCAGGGCGGTGGAACAACTTCAACGTGTCGGTGGGCGTGAGTGACGCCTTCATCGAAGCAGTGCAAGGCGACCGCAGCTGGGACTTGGTGCACGCCGCCCACCCTGGGCACGATCAGATCCAGCAGGGCGCCCATCCACGCGATGACGGCCAATGGGTGTACCAAAGTCTGCGTGCGCGTGACTTGTGGGACACCATCATGCGTTCGGCCTACGACTTTGCAGAGCCTGGCATTTTGTTTCTGGACCTGATCAACCGCGACAACAATCTGCGCGCCATCGAATCGATCAGCGCGACCAATCCTTGCGGCGAACAGCCCCTGCCGCCTTACGGCTGCTGTGACCTTGGCCCGGTGATCCTGCCGCGTTTTGTGCGCCATCCTTTTGGGCATGGGGGCGAGGCTGCGTTTGACTTTGAGGCCTTTGCCCAAAGCGTGGCCTTGCAGGTGCGCGCACTGGACAACGTGTTGGACCTGACGCATTGGCCTTTGCCCGAGCAAGAGCAGGAAGCCCAGGCCAAGCGCCGCATTGGCGTGGGTTTCACGGGGCTGGGCGATGCACTGGTCATGCTGGGCCTGCGCTACAACGCCCCCGAAGGGCGTGACATGGCGCAACAAATTGCCCGCTGCATGCGCAATGCCGCTTACACCGCATCGGTCGATCTGGCACGCGAGAAGGGCGCCTTTGCCTTGTTTGATGCCGATGTTTACCTGGTCGAGGGCACTTTTGCCAGCCGCTTGCCTGAGGCGATCCGGGCAGATATACGGGCGCACGGCATCCGCAACAGCCATTTGCTGTCGATCGCGCCCACGGGCACGGTGAGCCTGGCCTTTGCCGACAACGCGTCCAATGGCATCGAGCCCGCGTTTTCGTGGACCTACACCCGCAAAAAGCGCGAGGCCGACGGGACGCGCACCGAGTACGAAGTGCAGGACCACGCCTGGCGCCTGTACCGGGCGCTGGGTGGCGACATGGCGCATTTGCCTGCCGCATTCGTGGGTGCCATGGACATGAGCGCCAACGAGCACATTGCCATGATGGAGGCGGTGCAGCCGTTCGTGGACACCGCCATCTCCAAAACGGTGAATGTGCCCGCCGATTACCCCTATGAAGATTTCAAGGGCCTGTATCTGCAGGCCTGGCGTGCGGGGCTCAAGGGATTGGCCACTTACCGGCCCAATGCTATTTTGGGTTCGGTGCTTGCGCTGACGCCCGACAAGGCTCCGCCGCCTGCAGCAGCCACGCCTGCCGCTGCAGTGGACCCAATGCGCACCGTGATCGAAAGCCGTCCCAAAGGTGCGCTGGATGCAGTGGCCGAAAAAATCGAGTACTGGACCCACGAAGGTCACAAGACCTTGTACCTGATCGTTTCCTTTTTGCCCGTGCCGCGTGCCGATGGTCAAGGCAGTGTGGACCGGGCCATCGAGTTTTTCATGCCCGTGGGCCAAAGTGGTGAGTCGCAGCAGTGGATCACGGCCAGCATGCGCTTGTTGTCACTGGCGGCGCGCGGCGGCTTTCTGGAGCGAGCGCTGAGTGACATGTGCAAGGTGGCCTGGGACCGTGGCCCCGTGCGCCATGGACACAAAGTCCGGGAAGACGGCACCCGCATCCCGTTGTGGCACGACTCCGAAGTGGCCGCCATTGCTTTTGCGGTGCAGAACATTCTGGCTTTGCGTGCACGGCGCAACGAGTCGCCCGAACAGTTGGCTTTGCCCCTGGCTGTGCAAGATGTGCCGCTCGCCACGCCTGTGGAGCCCAAGGGGCTAAGGGTCATGGCAGGAAAAAAATGTCCCGATTGCGGGGCGCACGCTGTGATTCGCAAGGATGGCTGCGACTTTTGTACACAGTGCGGATACGTCGGCGCTTGCGGTTGAAGGTTTGAGGCCCTCGTGCGCTGCATGAGGGCCAAACTCGCTCTTTCACAGGGGCGTGCCCCACGTCCTCAAAACCGCCCCAGCGCCTGCATCTTCCACGCCAGCCACAGTTTGCGCAGCGGCGTGAGCGCGATGCGCTGGTGCAGCACCTGAAAGCCCGAGGCTTCGATTTCGCGCAGCAAGGTGCGGTAGATGCTGGCCATCATCAGGCCGGGTTTTTGGGCGCGGCGGTCGGCCACAGGCAGCAGGGCCAGGGCTTCGTCGTACAGGGCGTGGGCGCGGTCGGTCTGGAACTTCATCAGCGCGGTGAAGCGGTCTGAATAGTCGCGTTGCATCAGGTCTTGGGCTTTGACGCCAAAGCGTTGCTGCTCGTCCAGCGGCAGGTAGATGCGCCCGCGCATGGCGTCTTCGCCCACGTCGCGGATGATGTTGGTCATCTGAAAAGCCAGGCCCAGCTTGTGGGCGTAGGCGGTGGTGGCCTCGTCGGTCTGGCCAAAGATGCGGGCGGCGACTTCGCCCACCACACCGGCCACCAGGTGGCAGTAGGTCGTGAGGCCCGCAAAGTCCAGATAACGGGTTTGGTTCAGGTCCATCTGGCAGCCTTCGATCACGGCCATCAGGTGGCGGCTTTCAATGCCGAAGGCAGGGGCCAGGGGCATGAGGGCGTGCATGACCGGGTGGCTGGGCTGGCCTGCATAGGCTTGTTGCACTTCTTTTTGCCACCAGGCGAGTTTGGTGGCAGCCACGCTGGGGTCTTTGATTTCATCGACCACGTCGTCCACTTCGCGGCAAAACGCATAAAAGGCGGTGATGGCCGCACGCCGCTCGGGGGGCAAAAACAGGAAGGCGTAATAGAAGCTGCTGCCCGAGGCGGCGGCTTTTTGCTGGACGTAGTCTTGCGGGCTCATGGGCTGGGATTGTCTCACTGCGAAAGGCTCTGAAATTCTCGGTCCAGGGCATGGGGCGAGGCCAGCCGCCAAATCAGCCGCCAGAGCAAGGCGCGCATTTCGTGGCGCGGCATTTTCACGCGCTGGGTCAGGGCTTGCGGGCCGGCCTGGCGCAGCAGGGCCACAGTGCGGGCGCCGATCAGGGCGGGCAAAGCGCAGGCCAGGCGCAGGCGGCGGCTGCTCAGGCATTGGCTGTAATGCAGGCCTTCGCTCAGTTGGGTGTGGGTTTGCTGCAGGTACTCGCCCCACAAGGGGACCAATAGTTGCAGTGTAGCGGCATCACCCGTGCGAGCGGCTTGCCTGAGCTGCTCGGGGCTCAGGCCCAGTGGGGCCAGGCGCGCCTCAGGCAAGTAGCAGCGGCCCGCAGCCAGGTCGGCCCCGGCGTCGCGCAGGATGTTGAGCCTTTGCAGGCCCATGCCATAGGCTCGGCCTGCCAGACGCATGGCGTCTGCGCTTTGGGTGGCAAAGCCGGGCAGGTGACGCTCGCACAGCTCGGTCCAGAACTCGCCCACGCAACCGGCCACGAGCCAGGTGTAGTCGTCCAGTTCAAATTCGGTCGCCAAGGCTGCAGGCCCTTGGCCAAAGCGCTGAACATCCAGCACCTGCCCGCGTGTGATGTGGCCCAGCACCCAGCGCACACTGGCCTGGTCGTCGGGGGCCAGGTCGTGCAGCAGGGGCAGGCAGTCGGGCAGGGCCTGCATCAGCGCCCGCTCATGCGGGTCGGTTTGGTGGCGGGCAAACTCGCTGAGCAGGCTCTGGATTGCTTGCAGGGACCCTGCGGGTGATTGAATCGCTTGGGCCAGGCCAGACAGCAATGCCAGGCGTTCGGCGGCAGGCTGGGCCGTGGTGTCGGCCACGGTGTCGGTGGCCCGGGCCAGCAGATAGCCCACCGCAATGGGGCCTTGCAGGGCGGGTGGCAGCAGGCGGATCGTCAGGTAAAACGAGCGCGAAACGCCGCGTAAAAGAGGCAGTTGCTTGCGGGTCAAAAGAGTGGAGGCGGGCATGTGTAGGCATATTGTCGCTTGACAGAATGCAGGGCTTTGCTTAAATTACTAACCAGTCAGTCATTAATTTCAGGGTGGTTTTTCCATGTTTCATTTCTCTTTGCCTCAAGGGCCAGGGCGTTGGGCGCTTCGCTTGAGTGTGGTTTCGGCGTTCACGGCGGTGGCTTTGTTGTCGGCCTGTTCGCGACAGGAGGCGGTTCAGGAGCCGGTTCGCTCAGTCAAGCTGCTCACGGTGGGTAGCTCGGTGCTCAATGCCCAGGGTGAATACGCCGCCGAAGTGCGTGCCCGGGTCGAGTCGCGTCTGGGTTTTCGGGTGGGGGGCAAACTGGTGCAGCGCCAGGCCGAGGCCGGTCAGCGTGTGGGCGCAGGTCAGGTGCTGGCCCAAATAGATGCGCAGGATTACCAATTGGGGGCGCAGGCGGCCTTGGCCGGTGTGACAGCCGCCCAGACCCAGCGCGATTTGGCGGCCGCCGAGTTCAAGCGTTTCGAAGCATTGAAGGCTCAAAACTTCATCAGCGGCGTGGAGTTAGAGCGCCGCGAAGCCAGTCTGAAAGCGGCCGAAGCCACGTTGGCGCAGGTCAAGGCGCAGGCCCAGGCCCAAAGCAATCAGGCGGGCTATGCAAAGTTGCAAGCCACGGCTGCGGGGGTGATCACCGCTGTGGATGCTGAAATCGGCCAAGTGGTGTCGGCCGGGCAGCCGGTGGTGCGTCTGGCGCATGACGGCCCGCGCGATGCGGTGTTTGCAGTGTCGGATCAGGCCATTTTGGCGATCAAGCCCGGACAAACCATGCAGGCGGTCTGGCCGGGGACGGGCCAGATCTTTAAAGGCCGGGTGCGCGAAGTGGGGGCTGGGGCCGATCCGGTGACCCGCACTTACACGGTCAAGCTGGCGCTGGAGGCGGCGGATCGCCTGCCTTTGGGCGCCACACTGACGGTGCTGGCGGCCGATGAGGCACCGCGCACAGCACAAGTCATCAAGCTGCCCACCAGCGCGCTTCGCCAGGAAGGTGCAGGCAGTGCGGTTTGGGTGTTGGACGAAGCGACCATGACGGTGCGTTTGCAGCCCGTGCAAGTGAGCACGGTCGATGGCAATGAGGTGGTGATCGCGTCTGGCCTGAGCGTGGGCCAAAAGGTGGTGAGTGCCGGGGTGCATGTCTTGTCGCCGGGGCAGAAGGTCTCGGTGTACAGCGCACCGGCACCCGCCCCCGTCACAGCGGCTTCTGCTGCAACCCAGCGGTGATGCCCCATGAGTGACACCGACAACAACAAGTTCAACCTCTCGCGCTGGGCGCTGGAGCACCCGGCCCTGACGCGCTACCTGATGGTGGCGCTCATGGTGTTGGGCATGGCGTCTTACTTTCAGCTGGGGCAGGACGAGGACCCACCGTTCACCTTCCGTGCCATGGTGGTGCGCACCTACTGGCCTGGGGCCACGGCCCAGCAGGTGGCCGAGCAGGTGACCGACAAGCTCGAACGCACGCTGCAGGAAGTGCCCTATGCGGACAAGATACGCAGCTACTCCAAGCCGGGCGAGTCGCAGATCATTCTGGAACTCAAGGACTATTCCAAGCCCGGTGAGGTGCCGCAGGTCTGGTACACCGTGCGCAAAAAGATCGGCGACATGCGCGCCAACTTGCCGCAGGGCGTTGTGGGGCCGTTTTTCAACGATGAGTTTGGTGATGTGTATGGCGTGATCTACGCCCTGAGCGGCGATGGCTTCAGCGCCGCCGAGGTCAAGACGCACGCCGACCGCGTGCGTCAGACGCTGCTGCGCGTGCCCGATGTGGCCAAGGTCGAGCTTTTTGGCGTGCAGGACGAAAAAATCTTCATCGACGTCTCGCAAAAGAAAATCGCCCAGATGGGCTTGGACATGGGCGCCGTGCTGGCGCAGCTGGGCCAGCAAAACGCGGTCGAGTCGGCGGGCACGATGCAGTCGCCCAACGACGTGGTGCAGGTGCGCGTGGGCGGGCAGTTCCAGAATCTGGACGACCTGCGGGCCATGCCCATACGTGGCGGCTCGGGCGCGCAGGTGCGGCTGGGCGACATCGCAACGGTCAGCCGTGGGTATGTGGACCCGCCGTCCGTCAAGGTGCGCCATGACGGCGAAGAAGTCATTGCCCTGGGTGTGAGCATGGCCAAGGGCGGCGACATCATTGCGCTGGGTAAGGCGCTCAATGCCACGGTCAAGCAAATCGAAGCCAGTTTGCCCGTGGGCTTGGCGCTCAAGCAGGTGCAAGACCAGCCAGCGGCCGTGTCCAAATCGGTCAATGAATTCATCAAAGTGCTGATCGAGGCGGTGGTGATCGTGTTGGCGGTGAGCTTTTTGGCGCTGGGTTTGCACAAGCGGCCCGGAAACAACCCCCTGTGGAAACGCTGGACGCTGGACATTCGCCCCGGTCTGGTGGTGGGCATCACCATTCCGCTGGTGCTGGCCGTCACCTTTTTGGCCATGAATTACTTTGGCATCGGTCTGCACAAGATCTCGCTGGGCTCGCTCATCATTGCGCTGGGCCTGCTGGTCGACGACGCCATCATTGCGGTCGAGATGATGGTGCGCAAGATGGAAGAGGGCTACGACAAGTTTCGCGCCGCCACCTTTGCCTATGAGCTGACGGCCATGCCCATGCTCACGGGCACGCTGATCACGGCGGCGGGCTTTTTACCCATCGGCATCGCCAAGTCGGTCACGGGTGAATACACCTTCGCCATCTTTGCGGTCACGGTGATTGCGCTGATCGTGAGCTGGGTGGCCTCGGTCTACTTTGTGCCCTACCTGGGTGCCTGGCTGCTCAAGCCACCAGTGCATGCGGTCGTGGGCGAGGGCGCTGTGCACAGCCACGACAGCGCCGAGATGTTTGATACGCCGTTTTACCGTCAGTTCCGACGCTGGGTGACCTGGTGCGTGACCCACCGCTGGAAGACCATCGGCATCACCATCGCCTTGTTTGTGCTGGGCATCGTGGGCATGGGCAAGGTGCAGCAGCAGTTCTTCCCCGATTCCAGCCGCCCTGAAATTCTGGTGGACCTGTGGCTACCCGAAGGCGCACCCTACAGTGCCAGCGAAGAGGTGGCCAAGCGGGTCGAAAAACGCCTGGCGCAAGAAGAAGGTGTGAGCTCGGTCACCACCTGGGTGGGCTCGGGCGTGCCGCGTTTTTACCTGCCGCTCGATCAGGTGTTCCCGCAGAGCAATGTGTCGCAGCTGATCGTGTTGCCGCGTGACCTGAAGGTGCGTGAGAGCTTGCGTGTGAAGTTGCCCGCCTTGCTGGCGCAGGAGTTCCCCGAGGTCCGTGGCCGCGTCAAACTGTTGCCCAATGGCCCGCCCGTGCCTTACCCGGTGCAGTTTCGCGTGGTGGGCACCGAGCCGGTGGCCCTGCGCCAGAAGGCCGAAGAGGTCAAGGCCGTCATGCGCAGCAACGCCAGCGCCCGAGGGGTGAACGACAACTGGAACGAGTCGGTCAAGACCGTGCGCCTGGAAGTGGACCAGGCCAAGGCCCGCGCCTTGGGCGTGACCAGCCAGTCCATTGCGCAGTCCTCACGCACGCTCTTGTCGGGGGCGCCTGTGGGCCAGTTCCGCGAAGGCGACAAACTGATCGACATCGTGCTGCGTCAGCCTGTGAGCGAGCGCGATGCGCTGTCCGATCTGGGTCAGGCCTATGTGCCCACGACGTCGGGCAAGTCGATTCCGCTCTTGCAGATCGCGCGTCCCGTCTTCGCCTGGGAACCGGGCGTGATGTGGCGCGAAGGCCGCCAGTACGCCATCACGGTGCAGTCCGACATCGCAGAAGGGGTGCAGGGCGCCACGGTCACGGCGCAGCTGCAGCCTGATTTGCAGAAGCTGCAAGCCCAGTGGGCCAGCCAGGGCCAGACCGATTACCGCATTGAAGTCGCTGGCGCGGTGGAGCAAAGCTCCAAAGGCTCGGCCTCGATTGCGGCGGGCGTGCCCATCATGCTGTTCATCACCTTCACGCTGCTGATGCTGCAGTTGCAAAGCTTCAGCCGCTCGGTGCTGGTGTTCCTGACTGGCCCCTTGGGCATGGCGGGGGTGGCGGCGGCTTTGCTGGCGCTCAACCGGCCTTTTGGCTTTGTGGCTTTGCTCGGGGTGATCGCGCTCATGGGCATGATCCAGCGCAACTCGGTGATCCTGATCGACCAGATCGAGCAGGACCGTGCAGCAGGTATTGAAGCCTGGCGGGCGATTGTCGAGTCGGCCGTGCGCCGCTTGCGCCCCATCGTGCTGACCGCAGCAGCCGCCGTGCTGGCCATGATCCCGCTCTCGCGCAGCGTGTTTTGGGGGCCGATGGCCGTGGCCATCATGGGCGGCCTGATCGTGGCCACCGCCCTGACATTGCTGGCGCTGCCGGCCATGTATGCGGCCTGGTTCCGTGTGCCACGCCCGACCGATGCCGCTTCAAGCACCTGAAAAACGCTGATGGAGAGGGGAAAACCAGCACCGCCCGGACCCGAAAACGGGGTCCGGAGCGGCTAAAATAGAAAGTTGACCGATTTCAAGTGGGCGGTCAGGCCTGTGGATGGCACCCATCCCGGCCTGTTCGCCCTTTTTGTTTGGACCCGCGCGGGTGGCGAAATTGGTAGACGCACCAGGTTTAGGTCCTGACGGTGGCAACACTGTGCGGGTTCGAGTCCCGCCCCGCGCACCAGCTGACTTTTGGCCAAAGGGGCAACCTGGCGGCATGAGAGAAATTCATTTAACCGAGAACGACGATGACAGTGACTGTTGAAACCCTTGAAAAACTGGAACGCAAGATCACCCTGACTGTGCCTGTGACGGCCATCCAGTCCGAGGTCGATGCACGCCTGAAGAAAATGGCCCGCACGGTCAAGATGGACGGTTTCCGTCCCGGCAAAGTGCCCATGAACGTCGTGGCCCAGCGCTATGGCTACTCGGTGCAGTACGAAGTGCTGAACGACAAAGTGGGCGAGGCCTTTGCCGTGGCCGCCAATGAAGCGCAAGTGCGCGTGGCCGGTCAGCCCCGTATTTCGGAAAAAGAAGGCGCGCCTGAAGGCCAGCTGACTTTCGAAGCCATTTTCGAGGTCTATCCCGAAGTCAAACTGGGCAATCTGGCCGACACCGAAGTCGAGAAACTGACCGCTGAAGTGTCTGATGCCGCCATCGACAAGACCATCGACATCCTGCGCAAGCAGCGCCGCACCTTCGCCCAGCGCGCCCAAGACGCCGCTGCACAAGACGGCGACCGCGCCACCATCGACTTCGAAGGCAAGATCGACGGTGAAGTGTTCTCCGGCGGCAAAGCCGAAGATTTCCAGTTCATCCTGGGCGACGGCCAGATGCTCAAAGAGTTTGAAGACGCCGTGCGCGACATGAAAACCGGCGAAAGCAAGACTTTCCCCCTGGCTTTCCCCGCTGACTACCACGGTCAGGATGTGGCGGGCAAAACCGCTGACTTCCTGGTCACCGTCAAGAAACTTGAAGCGGCCAACCTGCCCGAAGTCAACGAAGCCCTGGCCAAGTCTTTGGGCATCGCCGACGCGACTGTCGAAGGCCTGCGCGCCGACATCCGCAAAAACCTCGAACGTGAAGTCAAATTCCGCTTGCTGGCCCGCAACAAGCAAGCTGCCATGGACGCCTTGGTGGCCAAGGCCGAGCTGGACCTGCCCCAGGCCATCGTGCAAAACGAAATCGAACGCCTGAAAGAGGGCGCTCGTGCAGACCTGAAGCAACGCGGCATCAAGGACGCCGACAAGGCCCCGATCCCTGACGACATCTTCCGTCCCCAAGCCGAACAGCGCGTGCGCTTAGGGCTTGTGGTGGCCGAAGTTGTGCGTGGCAACACCCTGCACGCCAAGGCCGAGCAGATCCAAGCCCACATTCAAGAGTTGGCATCCAGCTACGAGCGTCCCGATGACGTGGTGCGTTGGTACAACAGCGACAACCAGCGCATGGCCGAAGTCGAAGCCGTGGTCATCGAGAGCAATGTGTCTGATTTCGTGCTGGGCCAGGCCAAGGTCACCGAAAAAGCCATTACGTTTGAAGAGCTGATGGGTCAGCAGGCCTGATGGGGCCTTTGAACCCTTGAAGAATGGGGCTTGTGCCGCGCTTGCAGTTCGGCAGACAAGCCCCATCTCTTTGGTGGGTTGGAAACTCGGGTTAAAGTCATTTGAAATTTTTGGAGAAATGATGAGCGCACTGGACATCACAAGTTTGGGCATGGTCCCCATGGTCATCGAGCAATCGGGCCGAGGCGAACGTGCCTACGACATTTACTCGCGTCTGCTCAAGGAGCGCGTGATCTTTTTGGTGGGTGAGGTCAATGACCACATGGCCAATTTGATCGTGGCCCAGTTGCTCTTCCTGGAGAGTGAAAACCCTGAAAAGGACATTTCGCTGTACATCAACTCGCCCGGTGGCTCGGTGAGCGCGGGCATGGCGATTTACGACACCATGAACTTCGTCAAGCCCGACGTGTCCACGCTGTGCAACGGCATGGCTGCCAGCATGGGCGCTTTCTTGCTGTCTTCGGGTGCCAAGGGCAAGCGTTTTTCGCTGCCCAACTCCAAGATCATGATTCACCAGCCACTGGGCGGTGCGCGTGGTCAAGCCACTGAAATCGAGATTGCTGCGCGCGAAATCGTCAAAACACGTGCGCACTTGAACCGCATCCTGGCCGAAAACACGGGCCAGCCGCTGAGCAAAATCGAGATGGACACCGAGCGCGATTACTACCTGTCGGCGGACGAGGCCAAAGACTACGGTTTGATCGATCAGGTGATCGCCAAGCGGACTTGATGCAAGCCGTTTGACTCAGGCTCTTTTGGACGGCGTTTACCTGTGCAGGTGAGCGCCGTTTTTCTTTCGTTATCATTGACGATCCCCGGATTCCAAGGCGACTTTTTATGGCCGACAAAAAAGGCTCTACTTCTGAAAAAAACCTGTATTGCTCCTTTTGCGGCAAAAGCCAGCACGAGGTCAAAAAGCTGATTGCAGGCCCGTCGGTCTTCATTTGCGATGAATGCATTGATTTATGCAATGACATCGTGCGCGATGAATTGGCCACAACCTTGGTGGGTGAAGGCGCCAAGGATGGTTTGCCGACTCCTCTGGACATCAAGACCAACCTCGACAACTACGTGATCGGCCAAGAAAAGGCCAAACGCAGCCTGGCCGTGGCGGTCTACAACCACTACAAACGCCTCAAACACAAGGACGGCGCCAAAAAGGATGACGTCGAGCTGGCCAAGAGCAATATTTTGCTGATCGGTCCTACAGGCTCGGGCAAAACCCTGCTGGCCCAGACCATGGCGCGCATGCTGGATGTGCCTTTTGTGATGGCCGACGCCACCACCCTGACCGAAGCCGGTTATGTGGGAGAAGACGTCGAAAACATCGTGGCCAAGCTGCTGCAGACCTGCAATTACGACGTCGAACGTGCCCAGCGCGGCATCGTCTACATCGACGAGATCGACAAGATCACCCGCAAGTCCGACAACCCCTCGATCACCCGTGACGTGTCGGGTGAGGGCGTTCAGCAGGCCTTGCTCAAGTTGGTGGAAGGCACCATGGCCAGCGTGCCTCCGCAAGGCGGACGCAAGCATCCCAACCAGGACTTCTTGCAGATCGACACGACCAACATTTTGTTCATCTGCGGTGGCGCTTTTGCCGGCCTTGAAAAAGTCATTGAAAACCGCACCGAAGCGGGCGGTATCGGCTTTGGCGCCACGGTCAAGAGTAAAAAACAACGCTCGCTGACTGAAGTTTTCAATGAAGTTGAGCCGGAAGACTTGATCAAGTTTGGCCTGATTCCCGAGTTGGTGGGCCGCTTGCCGGTGGTGGCCACCTTGGCCGAGCTGACCGAAGATGCGCTGGTTCAAATCCTGACCGAGCCGAAAAACGCAGTGGTCAAGCAGTTCACCAAGCTACTTTCCATGGAAGGGGTGGATCTGGAAGTGCGACCCAGCGCGCTGACGGCGATTGCCCGCAAGGCATTGGCCCGCAAGACCGGTGCCCGTGGTCTTCGCTCCATCATGGAACAAGCGCTGATTGACACCATGTTTGATTTGCCCAATGCGGCCAATGTTGAAAAAGTCGTGGTGGACGAGTCCACCATCGACGACAACAAGGCGCCGCTGCTTGTTTACCGCGAGTCGGCCAAACAGGCCTGATCCCCATGAGTGCAGCACCGCGCGCTATAACCCTGCAGCTTGCTGGGTTGAATTCGGCGGTGCAGCATCCATGTGCAGCTGAATTGACCTGAGGTACACACCATGTCTGGACACACACCTTTACCGACCACCCCGATTGAACTGCCCATGTTGCCATTGCGCGACGTGGTGGTGTTCCCTCACATGGTGATTCCCTTGTTTGTGGGACGCCCCAAGAGCATCAAAGCGCTGGAATCAGCCATGGTGGCCGAGCGCCGCATCATGCTGGTGGCCCAGAAAACGGCCGCCAAAGACGAGCCTGATGCCTCTGACATGTTTGATGTGGGTTGCGTTTCGACCATTTTGCAAATGCTCAAATTGCCAGACGGCACCGTGAAGGTGCTGGTCGAAGGCCAGCAGCGTGCCCTGGTTCAGCGCATTGTGGACGGTGAAGCGCACTTTGTGGCCACGGTGTCGCCGGTGGATCCCGGCTTGGAGCAGTCTGAGCCTGGCAGCGAAATTGAAGCCTTGCGCCGCGCCGTGATGCAGCAGTTTGACCAGTACGTCAAACTCAACAAAAAAATTCCGCCCGAAATCCTGACCTCGATTTCCAGCATCGACGATGCTGGACGACTGGCCGACACCATCGCGGCCCACCTGCCGCTCAAACTTGAGAACAAGCAACAGGTACTGGACCTGGCCAACATCAAGGCAAGGCTTGAAAACCTGTTTGCCCAGCTGGAGCACGAAGTTGACATCCTCAATGTGGACAAGCGCATCCGTGGCCGCGTCAAGCGCCAGATGGAGAAAAATCAGCGTGACTTTTATCTGAACGAACAGGTCAAAGCCATCCAGAAAGAGTTAGGGGATGGTGAAGACGGCGCCGACATCGAGGACATCGAAAAGAAGATCAAGACAGCCAAGATGTCTCCCGAGGCCCGCAAAAAGGCCGAAGGCGAACTTAAAAAGCTCAAGCTCATGTCGCCCATGTCGGCGGAAGCCTCGGTGGTGCGCAATTACCTAGACGTGTTGACTGGTTTGCCCTGGAGCAAAAAAACCAAACTCAAGCACGATCTGGGCAATGCCGAAGATGTGCTGAACCAAGATCACTATGGCCTGGACAAGGTCAAAGACCGCATCCTGGAATACCTTGCCGTGCAGCAACGCGTGGACAAGGTCAAGGCGCCCATTCTGTGTCTGGTCGGGCCACCCGGCGTGGGCAAGACATCCTTGGGGCAATCCATCGCCAAGGCCACTGGCCGCAAGTATGTGCGCATGGCATTGGGCGGCATGCGTGACGAAGCAGAAATCCGTGGGCACCGCCGTACTTACATTGGTGCTTTGCCGGGCAAGGTGCTGCAAAACCTGAACAAGGTCGGCACCAAGAATCCGCTGTTCCTGCTCGACGAGATCGACAAACTGGGCACCGATTTCAGGGGCGATCCTTCGAGCGCCTTGCTGGAGGTGCTCGATCCTGAGCAAAACCACACTTTTGGCGATCACTACGTTGAAGTTGATTTTGACCTGAGCGATGTGATGTTCGTGGCGACTTCGAACTCCATGAACATTCCTTCGGCCCTGTTGGATCGCATGGAAGTTATCCGCCTGTCGGGGTACACCGAAGACGAGAAAACCAGCATCGCCATGAAGTATTTGCTGCCCAAGCAAATGACCAACAATGGCGTCAAAGCGACCGAGTTGAACGTGACGGAAGAAGCGGTGCGCGATGTGGTGCGTTACTACACGCGTGAAGCTGGCGTCCGCTCTCTGGAACGTGAGCTGGGCAAAATTTGCCGCAAAGTGGTCAAGGCCTTGCTGCTCAAGCAAATGAAGCCGCAAGTGGAAGTGACCACTGATAACTTGAACGACTTTCTGGGCGTGCGCAAATACACCTATGGCCGTGCTGAGCAAAAGAACCAAGTTGGTCAAGTGGTTGGCTTGGCTTGGACAGAGGTGGGTGGTGATTTGCTGACCATTGAGGCGGCCTTGATGCCCGGCAAGGGTGTGATCACCCGCACCGGTTCGCTGGGTGACGTGATGAAAGAGTCTGTGGAAGCTGCTCGCACTGTTGTGCGCAGCCGCTCACGCCTATTGGGCATCAAAGACGAGGTCTTTGAAAAGAAAGACCTGCACATCCATGTGCCCGATGGCGCCACGCCCAAAGACGGCCCCAGCGCCGGGGCTGCCATGACCACGGCCATGGTGTCGGCCATGACGGGTATTCCAGTGCGTGCCGACGTGGCCATGACCGGTGAAATTACCCTGCGCGGTGAAGTCACGGCCATTGGAGGACTCAAGGAAAAGTTGCTGGCAGCCTTGCGCGGCGGCATCAAGACCGTGATGATTCCCGAGGACAACGTCAAAGACCTGCAGGACATTCCTGAGAACGTGAAAAACGGCTTGGAAATTGTGCCTGTAAAGTGGATTGATCAGGTGCTGGAAGTCGCCCTGGAAGCCAAACCTTTGCCCTTGAGTGAAGAAGAGGTGGCTGCAGTGGTGACAACGGTGCCCGCTGTAGCGCAACCCGAGACCATCAAACATTGATGGAAATTTTCAGGGTCGACTTCGTTTGACCCGAAAATCTCGCTATAATTTGCAGCATTGCAGACAACGAATCATATAATGCTAAGTTATCTGAAATGCGGGAATAGCTCAGTTGGTAGAGCGCAACCTTGCCAAGGTTGAGGTCGCGAGTTCGAGCCTCGTTTCCCGCTCCAAATATTGAAAGAAGTGCCAACATCTTTCAGCAAAAAGGGAAGCCCAAGCTTCCCTTTTTTGTGCGATTTTCGAGGTTCCTTTTGAAGGAATAGGGCGCGGTAGCAAAGCGGTTATGCACCGGATTGCAAATCCGTGTAGGTCGGTTCGACTCCGGCCCGCGCCTCCAATCTCGAGAATTTGCATGTTTGATTTTGATGTCAGCTGCAACGGATATTGTTCGGTTCCGTTGTATAATCTAAAGCTAGACAATGCGGGAATAGCTCAGTTGGTAGAGCGCAACCTTGCCAAGGTTGAGGTCGCGAGTTCGAGCCTCGTTTCCCGCTCCAAACAATGAAAGAAGTGCCAACATCTTTCAGCAAAAAGGGAAGCCTAAGCTTCCCTTTTTTGTAAGAATTTTTTCAGAACATGGCTCGGTAGCAAAGCGGTTATGCACCGGATTGCAAATCCGTGTAGGTCGGTTCGACTCCGGCCCGAGCCTCCATGATTCAATGTTGAAATCTACAAACCAGCTCGCATCAAGCGGGCTTTTTTGTGTCTGTCAATTCCCGCTGTGGACACAGCCTGCCGAAGATCGTGCTTGTCATCCAGCCGCAGGTCGGTAGCTTTGGCTCCGAAGTTGCTGGCTTCGGCACGGGCACTTGTCGGATCTAAAGCTACCGACCTACAAACCTTTTGCTCATTGAATACTTCACAGGGCAAGATTAATGATGTGCTGGATGGTTGAAAGTGTCGTCTGCCTCTTGTGCAATCGGCTTGTTGTCCAGACTCATCAGTGTCTCCCTGAATCTACGCGCCGCAGGCGTTTCGGTGTCTGGACGCCACAGCAGGGCAATGCCAATCTCGTTCGATCCGCCCGGCCCGTGCACTTGGCGGAACACGACGCCTGGCATGGCGTGGCGGGTGGCCACAGAGGGCACCAGGGCCACGCCCAAGCCGCTCTCGACTAGGCTGACCACGGTCTGCACCTGCACGGCTTCTTGCTGCACTTGGGGCACAAAGCCCGCTTGCTGGCAAGCGAGCAAGGCCATCGCGTGCAGGCCCGGCACCGCTTGGGCGCTGTACATGACAAACGCTTCGCTGGCGAGGTCCGACAGCTTGAGTTTGGGCTTGCTCAGCAGTGGGTGGCCTTCGGGAAGTGCGGCCACAAACACATCCCGCTCGATGGGCGTCATGCGGGCCTGGGTGGCTTGCACCATCGGAAAGCGCAGCAGCCCCGCGTCCAGATCGCCCTGCTCCACCTGCTCGATCAGCCGTTGCGTGGTGGATTCGCTCAGCACCAGCTCGACGTCGGGGTAGCGTGCGCGAAACAGCGGCATCAGCCGGGGCATGAGCGAATAGGTGGCTGAGCCGATGAAGCCGATGCGCAGCGTGCCCGCTTCGCCCCGGGCTGTGGCGGCGGCCGTGCGGCCGAACTGCTCGGTGTGAAACAGCGCGCGGCGGGCATCGGCCAGCGCCGCCTCGCCCGCAGGCGTGAGGTGGGTGCCGCGCCGCGTGCGCTCGAACAAGCGCACGCCCAGGTCTTCTTCGAGTTTGCGGATCGAGGCCGACAGCGGCGGCTGCGAGATGTGCAGCCGCTCGGCCGCACGGTGGTAGTTCAGGGTTTCGGCAAGGGCCACAAAGTGGCGCAGCTGGCGGGTGTCCATTGATATCCAATAGCTATCACAGAGGTGAAAACAAATATTAGACGAAAACACCTGCGGCAGAAATAATCAGCCGCAATACACCCCACCGTCTCAGGTATGCAGCCACTTCAAGGAATCCGGGTCCTGGACCTGTCGAGCGTGATCTTTGGCCCCCTGGCAAGCCAGGTGCTGGCCGACTACGGCGCTGAAGTCATCAAGGTCGAGCCGCCCGAGGGCGATTCGACGCGCCACACGGGCCCGGGCCTAGAGCCAGGCATGGCCGCCATGTTCATGGGCGCCAACCGCAGCAAAAAGAGCCTGGTGCTCGACCTCAAGCAGGCCGCAGCCCAGCAGGCGCTGCAGACCTTGGTCGATTCGGCCGACGTGTTCATGCACAGCATGCGGCCCCAAAAACTCGCGACGCTGAGCATCGATCCGGACACACTGCGCCAACGCCACCCCCGGCTGGTGTATGCCAGCCTGCTGGGCTTTTTGCCGGGGCCTTATTCGGGACGGCCCGCGTACGACGATGTGATCCAGGGCATGTCCGGCCTGGCCGATCTGATGGAGCGCCAGACGGGCGAGGCGCGTTACCTGCCCACCATCGCCGCCGACAAGACCTGCGGCCATGTGGCGGCGCACGCCATCTTGGCAGCCCTGATGCAGCGCGAGCGCACGGGTGAGGGTGCGTTGGTCGAGATCCCGATGTTCGAGGCCATGGTGGGCTTCAATCTGGTGGAGCACTTTTACGGTCAGCACTTTGTGCCGCCGCTGTCGGGTGCGGGTTACCCGCGTGTGCTGGTGCCCTGGCGCAGGCCTTACAGAACGACCAACGGCTACGTGGCGATGATGCCGTACACCACCACCCATTGGCAGCGTTTCTTTGCCGAAGTGGGCCGCCCCGACCTGGCGGCGGACCCGCGCTTTGCCGACATCGCGCAGCGAACGCGGCACATTGCCGAACTGCTCGAACTCGCATCCGGTTTTGTGCAGCAGCACTCCACCGCCCACTGGATCGCTACTTGCGAGCGGCTCGAAATCCCGGCAGCGCCCGTGGGGCGGCTGGACGATTTGCCGCAAGACCCGCATTTGTTGGCCACCGGGTTTTTCGAGTCGGTGCAAGACCCCGCCATGGGCGAGGTGCGCTTTCCGGGGGTGCCCGTGCGCTTCAATGGCCAGCGCCCGCCCGTGGCGCTGCCCCCGCGACTGGGTGAACACACACGCAGCTTGCTGTTGGCTACGGGTCTGTCGACCAATCAGATAGCTGCAATGCTTGGCAGTGGCGCAGCCGTGACGTCTTCTTTTTCCAATGATTCCGATGTTTCCCGTTCATGAATACACCGTTATGAGCACACCGTTTTCGACCGCGGCGGTTGACCGCACTTTGCCCCAGCTGGGGCGTGGCTTTGTCTGGCAAGACCTCACGGTCGGCCAGCGCATGCGCACTTTTCGGCGCACCATCACCGAGACCGATCTGGTCAACTTCATTTCCGTCACGGGCATGCTCGAAGCCATCTTCATCGAAGAAGGCTACGAGGGCGGCGCGATGGCCGGGCGTCCTGTGCCGGGCGCACTGACCTACACCTTGATCGAAGGCTTCATCTTGCAGACCATGATCCAGGGCACTGGCCTGGCCATGCTGGAGCTGCACCAGAAAATTCTGGCCCCCGTGGTGGTGGGGGACACCATCGAGGCCGTGATCGAGGTGACCGAGATTCGCTCCACCTCACGCAGCGGCCGCGCCGTGGTCACGTCGCGCATCGACGTGTTCAACCAGCATGGCACGCTCGTCATGACCTACACCGCCACCCGCCTGCTGGCCGGGCGGTCTGCCACTTGAATCCACACGCTTGTACTTACACAAAAAATTCACTTTAGGAGACAACACCATGAATATTTTCCACAGAACTTTTTTGGGCCTGGTCGCTGTGGCTTGTTTGCCTTTGGCCGCCTGGGCGCAGACTTATCCCAGCAAGCCCATCACACTGCTGGTGCCATTCCCGCCCGGCGGCCCCACCGATCTGGTGGCGCGTGTGCTGGCCAAGAAAATGTCGGAGCAGATGGGCCAGTCCATCGTGATTGACAACAAGCCCGGTGCCAACGGCAACATTGCAGCGGTGGCCGCAGCCAAGGCTCCGGCGGACGGTTACACCGTGCTCTACAACACCTCGTCCATCACCCTGAGCCCGGCGCTCTACAAAAGCCTGACCTACGACGTGCAGCGAGACCTCGCGCCCGTGGCGATCACGGCCGTGGTGCCCCTGGCCTTGGTGGTCAACCCCGCCGTGCCTGCCAACAACGTGCGCGAGTTCATCGCTTACGCCAAAGCCAACCCCGGCAAGCTGTCTTATGGTTCGGCAGGCAATGGCAACGTGACGCATTTGGCGGCTTTTCAACTGGTGCGGCACCACGACATCGACGCCACGCATGTGCCCTACCGTGGCAGCGCTCCGGCCGACGTGGACCTGGTGGCAGGGCAAATCCAGTTCATGACCGACACCATCAACTCGGTCATGCCTTTCGTGAAAGAAAAGCGCCTGAAACTGCTGGCGGTCACCACCAGCCAGCGCATGTCGCTCTTCCCCGAGGTGCCCACCCTGGCCGAGACCGTGATGCCCGGCTTTGAGGCAGGCGCATGGCAGGGCATCATGGTGCCCGCCAACACACCCAAAGCGGTGGTGCAGCGGCTGAATGCCGAAATCAACAAAGCCCTGCAAAGCGCCGAGGTCAAGGAAAAACTGGCGCTGCAAGGCGCCGAACCTCTGGGCTCGACCCCGGAGGAATACGGCGCTTACGTGAAGAAAGAGCTTGCCCGCTGGGCTGCGGTCGTCAAGGCCACGGGTGTGACGCTCGAATAACACCCGACAAAGACAAACGACAGGAGACAAGCCATGACCCCACGCCGACAAGTCATTCAAATACTCACCACCACCGCCCTGCTGGCCGCAACCCTGGGCGCAACTTCGGTGCACGCACAGACCGCTGCCCCTGCACCACAAGCGGGGGCTTTCCCATCCAAGCCCGTGCGCTTTGTGGTGCCGTTCCCGCCGGGCAGCGGCACCGACACCTCGGCGCGTTACTTCGCCAAAAAGCTGACCGAGATGACGGGCCAAACCGTGGTGGTGGACAACAAGCCCGGTGCCAACGGTTTCATCGCCGTGCGTGCAGTGCAAAGCGCGCCTGCCGACGGCTACACCGTCTTTGTGGGCAGCAATTCCACGCTGGCGGTGAACGCGGCGCTCTTCAAGTCTTTGCCCTATGACCCGGTGGCCGACTTTGCGCCGCTGACCATGATGATGCGCGCGGCCGCTTTGTTGATCGTGCCCGGTCAGTCGGAGTACAAGACCGTCGCCGACTTGGTGGCAGCCGCCAAGGCCAAACCCGGCCAACTCAATTACGGGGCGGGATCGGCCGGTTACCAGCTGATGGCTGAGGCCTTCAACGATGCGACCCGCATTCAGGCAGTGCATGTGCCTTTCAAGGGGGCCAGCGAAGTGGTGTCGGCGGTGACGGCAGGCACGGTACAGTTTGCGTTTGCCGAGATGACGAGTGCCCAGGAAATGGTCAAGGCGGGCAAGCTGCGCGCTCTGGCCTTTGCGTCGGAGCAGCGCTCGCCCACACTGCCCGCCGTGCCAACGGCCACAGAAGCAGGTTTGCCGGGCTTCACGGCTTACACCTGGGTGGGGGCCATGGTGTCGGCCAAGACACCCAAGGCTGAAATCGACAAACTCGCGAGCTTGCTCACCGCCATCGAGCGTTTGCCCGAAACCCGTGAGTTTTATGAACGCTTGGGCGCTGAAGTCATGAATGGCGGCCCCGAAGAAATGCGCACCTTCCAGGCGGCCGAGATTAAACTTTGGAAGCGCATTGCCGCCAACGCCAAGGTGGAGCAGCAATGACGGCTGCCAGCGCAGACACCGGCCCACGCGGTGCGCTCTCGCACATCCGCGTGCTCGACCTCTCGCGTGTGTTGGCGGGGCCATGGGCGGCGCAGACTCTGGGCGACCTGGGCGCCGACATCATCAAGGTCGAGCGCCCTGAGACGGGTGACGACACCCGCACTTGGGGCCCGCCTTATCTGAAGGACGCACAGGGCGAGCCCACGCCCGACGCGGCCTACTACCTGTGCACCAACCGCAACAAGAAGTCGATTGCCGTCGACTTGAGCAGCGCCGAAGGCCAGCAGTTGGTGCGTGACTTGGCACTTCAATGCGATGTGCTGATCGAGAACTTCAAAGTGGGCAGCCTGCAGCAGTACGGCTTGGACTACGACACGCTGCACGACATCCACCCCCGGCTGGTGTACTGCTCGGTGACGGGCTTTGGCCAGACGGGGCCTTATGCCCAGCGCGCAGGCTATGACTTTTTGATCCAGGGCATGGGTGGGCTCATGAGCATCACGGGCCAGCCCGACGGCACGCCGGGCGCAGGCCCCATGAAGGTGGGCGTGGCGCTCACCGACATCTTGACGGGTCTGTACGCCAGCACCAGCATCTTGGCGGCCTTGCAGGCCCGCGAGGTGACGGGGCGCGGTCAGCACATCGACTTGGCATTGCTCGACGTGGGGGTGGCGTGTCTCGCCAACCAGTCGATGAACTACCTGCACAGCGGCGTGGCCCCCCAGCGCATGGGCAACGCCCACCCGAACACGGTGCCGTACCAGGACTTTCCGACGGCCGACGGCCACATGATTTTGGCCATGGGCAACGACGGGCAGTTCGCTCGCTTTTGCAAAACCGCTGGGCGACCCGAATGGGCAGGCGATGCGCGCTTTGTGACCAACGCCGCACGCGTGCAAAACCGCGTGGCCCTGATTGAGCTGATGCGTGCGCTCACCGTCACCCGCAGCACGCGTGAGTGGGTGGCCTTGCTCGAATCGGCAGGCGTGCCCTGTGGCCCCATCAACACTTTGGCCGATGTGTTTGAAGACCCTCAGGTCCAGGCGCGCGGCATGCAGATCCACATGGACCACGCCGCGCGCGACGACGTGGCCTTGGTGGCCAGCCCGATCCGCCTGTCGGACACGCCCGTGCAGTACCGCCTCGCGCCGCCGCTCTTGGGGAAGCACACCCGCGAGGTGCTGGGCGACTTGCTGGCCCTGGACGAAGAGACCCTGACAACTTTGTTTGAAAAAGGGGTGTTGGCATGAGCCAGCTCGATTCCTTGAACCCGTCGGCCATTCCTGCGCAAGACGAAGCCCTGCGCCAAGAGGTGCGGGCTTTTTTGGTGGAGGCCATGCGTGGCGTGCCCGCACATGTGCGCGCCCGCTCTTGGTCGGGTTATGACCCGGCGTTCAGCCGGGAGCTGGGCCGCAGGGGCTGGCTGGGCATCACTTTCCCCACCGCCTATGGCGGCGCTGGGCGCAGCGCGTTCTCACGCTATGTGCTGGTCGAGGAGTTCCTGAACTTTGGCGCGCCCGTGGGCTCGCACTGGATCGCCGATCGGCAAAGCGGCCCTTTGCTGCTCAAGTACGGCACCGAAGCGCAAAAGCAGCGCTACCTGCCCGCCATTTGCCGGGGTGAGGCGTTCTTTTGCATCGGCATGAGCGAGCCCGGTTCGGGCTCGGACCTGGCCAGTGTGCGCACCCGCGCCGTGCCCAATGAGGCGGGCTGGTTGCTGAACGGCCAGAAAATCTGGACCACCAACGCCCACAACTGCCATTTCATGATTGCGCTGGTGCGCACCAGTGGCGAAGCGACCGACCGCCACAAGGGCTTGTCGCAGGTGATCGTGGACTTGTCCTTGCCGGGCGTCACGGTGCGGCCCATAACGGACCAATCGGGCGACAGCCATTTTTGCGAAGTGTTTTTTGAGAATGTGCAGCTGGGGCCCGACTCCCTGGTGGGCGACGAAGGCGGCGGCTGGGAGCAGGTCACGGCCGAGCTGGCGTTCGAGCGCAGCGGCCCGGAGCGTCTGTATTCCAGCATCGCCTTGTTCGACGAGTGGCTGGCCTACGTGCGCACACCCCAAGGCCGCACGCCGCAGGCGCAGCGCCTGGCAGGCAAGATCCTGAGCCAGCTGGCGCCCTTGCGCGCCATGTCGGTGGCCATCACCGAAAAACTCACGCGGGGCGAAAGCCCGGTGGTCGAGGCGGCCCTGGTCAAAGACCTGGGCACAGGCGTGGAGCAGCTGATCCCGGCCGCGATTGCCGACGACCTGTTCTCGCGCCCCGACACCGATGTGCCCGCCGAGTTGCTCAACACGCTCAACTACATCACGCAGGTGGCGCCCAGCTACTCGCTGCGCGGCGGCACGCGTGACATCTTGCGCGGCATGATCGCCCGTGGCCTGGGCCTGCGCTGAAAAGGAAACACCATGGACGATCTTTTTGCCGACGCCGTCAAGGCGCTGCTCACCGACCATTGCACGCCTGCGGTGGTGCGCGCCATCGAGGCGGGCCAGCCGCGCGCTGCTTTGTGGCAAGCGCTTGAAGACGCGGGCTTTGCCGATGCGCTGGTGCCCGAATCGGCCGGGGGCGCGGGCCTGGTTTTGGCCGATGTGTACACGGTGCTGGAGTTGTGCGGCAGCTTTGCCGTGCCCGTGCCCTTGGGGGAGACCTTGCTGGCGCGGGGTTTGATGGCCCATGCGGGCGTGGCTGTGCCTGTGGGCAGCGTGGTGTTCGGCATGGGCCATCTGGCCGGTGACGGCCTTTTGCACTGCGCACAGGTGCGTTGCGGCACACAAGCCGACTGGGTGCTGGTTTCGTCTGGTGGCGCTTGCCGTCTGTTGCCTGCAGCCGATGCTCAGGTGCAAGTGGTCGGGTTTTGCCTGGACGCGCAGATGAGCTGGCCCCAAGCGGCTTGGGACGCTGCACAGCCTGTCCCCGGAACGCACGATCTGGTGACGCTGCAAGCGGCGCTGTACGCCGCCCAGCTGGCGGGTGCCCTGATGGCCGTGTTCAGCCGCACGCTGCAGTACGCCAACGACCGCCAGCAGTTTGGCAAACCGATTGGCAAGTTCCAGGCGATCCAGCACCAGTTGAGCGTCATGTCCGAGCATGCGTTTGCCGCGCGCATGGCCGCCCAGCTGGGCTTGCGCAGCGAAGGCCAAGTGCCCGACCGCCTGCGCGTGGCCATGGCCAAGGCCCGCACCAGCGAGGCGGCGCTCGAAGTGGCGGGCCTGAGCCATTCCATCCACGGTGCCATCGGTTTCACGCGTGAGTTTGACTTGCAGCTCTACACCCGCAGGCTGCACGCCTGGCGGCAAGCGGCCGGGTCAGAGTCTTACTGGCACGATGTTTTGGGCCAGGCCTTGCTGGACAGCCCCGAGCCCATGAGCCTGGACCTGGTGCGCACGCTCACCGACACGGTGCTTTGATTTTTTCGACAGGAAACCCCATGAACGCTTTTCTCAACATCACCCGTGAGGGCAGCATCGCCATCCTCACCATGAGCCAGCCCGAGACCCGCAACGCCTTGACGGGCAACACGGCGGTCGAAGAGTTTGTGCAGGCTTGTGCCGACATCACCAAGGACACCAGCGTCCGTGCTGTCATCCTTACTGCCGAAGGCCCGGTCTTCAGCTCGGGCGGCAACGTCAAGGACATGCTGCGCTACCAGACGCAGCAACTCAATCCCGATGTGATCCGCGAGGAGTACCGCAACGGCATCCAGCGCCTGCCCAAGGCGCTGTACAACCTGGATGTGCCCGTAATCGCCGCCATCAACGGCCCGGCCATTGGCGCGGGGCTGGATTTGACCTGCATGTGTGACATCCGCATCGCGTCGGACAAGGCCACCTTTGCCGAGAGTTTTGTGAAAGTGGGCATCGTGCCGGGCGATGGCGGGGCCTGGTTGTTGCCGCGTGCGGTGGGCGCGTCCAAAGCGGCCGAGATGGCCTTCACGGGCGAGGCGCTCACGGCCGAGCAGGCACTGGCCTGTGGGCTGGTCTCGCGGGTGGTGGCACCCGATCAATTGATGCCCGAGGCGCTGGCGCTGGCGCGCAAGATCGCGGCCAACCCGGGCGCGGTGCTGCGCATGACCAAGCGTTTGCTGCGCGAGGGGGAGCGCAGCTCGCTTGAGTCCTTGCTGGAGTTGTCGGCGGGTTACCAAGCCATTGCCCACATGACCGACGACCACCACGAGGCGGTGAATGCCTTCATTGAAAAGCGACCGCCCAAGTTCTCGGTTTGACAGGGCGCATCATCCGGGTGTACCTTCAACTTGTGGCTTAATATCGCTTTTGCATTTTTATCTGGAGCCATCGATGGGCAACAAAATCGTCACCGAAGCAGATCGTAAATTCACCCCCCCACTGCCAGCCTTGCCTGGCGTGTCCCTGCGCACACCTGGCCGTGGCCAGCGTGTCAGTCTGGAGCGCGGTGTGGCGACTCGCAGCAAGAAAAACCCCGGCAAGCGCTCCAAAAAGGGCGGTTGATCCAGGCTGTTGCAGCTGCGCGCTGTGACAGATCGCAAGCCACTGACAAACATCAGTGGCTTTTTTTGCGTTTGCTGCCAAATGCCTGAGTGTTTGACGGCCCCAGCCAGTACCGATGTGAGGTGAAAAAATGTTGATTTCTTATGGTGCCATTTTGTTGGCGGGCTTGATGCCCGTCATTTGCGCGGGCATTGCCAAGTCGGGGGCCAAAGGCTATGACAACCACGATCCCCGGGCATGGCTGGCCCAGCAAATCGGCCATCGCGCACGGGCCAATGCCGCCCAGGCCAACAGCCTGGAGGCCTTTCCATTTTTTGCGGTGGGCGTTATTTTGGCCCTGCTCACGGGTGTGGACCCCTTTGTGGTCGACATGCTGGCCGCGGCATTCATCGCCGCCCGGGTAGCCTATGTGGCGTGCTATTTGAGCGATAAGGCGCTGTTGCGCTCGATTTTTTGGGCGGTGGGTTATTTCAGCGTCATCGCCTTTTATGTGCTGGCCATGCTGAATTTGCAGCCGGGCTGAGTCCGGAAAAGCGACTTTATCAAGGCACAATAGAGGCTTGGCCCCGGTGGTGAAACTGGTAGACACACCGGACTTAAAATCCGTTGCTTCCTGAAAAGGGGCGTGCCGGTTCGATTCCGGCTCGGGGCACCAGCAGTCAGTTATAAGGCACCGTCATGAACCACGACAACGCACCGTTCGAAATCCACGTGCATGGTGATGTGCCGATCAAGCCAGGCACCGACACCAAGTCCATTCAGGAAGCGCTCAAACCTCTTTGGCATTACACAGGTGCCCGCACTTTGAGCGAAGGCGCCCTGAGCTTGTATGAGGAAGAGCCAGGCATCCGCTTTGATGCCAACACCCAGCGGCTGCACATGTGCTGGACGGTGCGCGGGGACGAGGACTTCCGCATGGTGTTGGACGATTTGTGCATGAACCTCAATGATTTGTCCTCGGCGGGCACACAAATCGAAGTCACTTTTTATGACATCGAATTTGATGACGAAGATGAAGCCCGTGGCGCAGAGTCCCGCGATGATTTCGTGATGCTGTTTGTGGGCCCCGATCCGGGGGCCATCATGCAGGCCCAACGGGATTTGTTGATTCACGACGTGGTGAACTTGATGGAGCGTCACTTTGACGGCGCCGAATTGTCTGGCGTGGTGGCTGAAATCGACAAATTGTTCAGCCAGCGTTTTGACAACCTGGTGAGTTCGCTGGAACTGGGCAAACCGCCCAAAGGTTCGGGCGGTAACGGCAACTCAGGTCATGGCGGCGGTGGCCGTCGTCCTCGCCACTTGCATTGAACTGTTCCAGCCATGGCCTTGATGTTTTCGCGTGAAGCCCTGAACCCTGGTGTCCGTCTGCGTGAGGTGTTTGGCTGGGCCATGTATGACTTCGCCAATTCCGGTTACACCACGGTGGTCATCACGGCTGTGTTTGCGGCCTATTTTGTGGGTGGCGTGGCCGATGGGGCGGCTTGGGCCACACTGGCCTGGACTTCTGGCCTGAGTGTTTCCTATCTGATCGTGATGCTGAGCATGCCGGGCTTGGGCGCTTGGGCTGACCGTGTGGCAGGCAAAAAGCGCCTACTCATGTGGGTGACCTTGGGCTGCGTCATCAGCACCGCAGCGCTGGCCTGGGTGGGGCCTGGCCAAGTGGCACTGGGGCTTTTGATTTTGGTGGTGTCCAACACTTTTTTTTCTTATGGCGAGTCCTTGACCGCATCCTTTTTGCCCGAATTGGCCAAACCCGAGGCCATGGGCCGGGTCAGTGGCTGGGGGTGGTCGCTGGGTTATATCGGCGGCATGTTGACGCTGGGCGTGTGCCTGGCCTATGTGCTGGCTGCGCAAGCGCGTGGTGAGACAGGCAGCCAGTTTGTGCCGGTCACGATGTTGATCACTGCGCTGGTGTACGGTTTGGCATCCTGTGTCACGTTTGCTTTGATGCGTGAGCATTCACCGCCCCAACCCCATGCCCCTGTGGTGGGCATGCTGCAAAGCTTGCGCGGATTGCGGAAAACCTTCCGTGATGCCCGCCCTTACAAGGATTTCATTCGGCTCATGGCCTGTGCGGTGGCCTACCAGGGGGGGGTGGCGGTGGCCATTTCGCTGGCGGCCATTTATGCCGAACAGGTGATTGGCTTTCAGCCGCAAGAGACGATGGTGCTGATTTTTGTGCTCAACATCGCCGCTTTTGCGGGGGCCTTTGTGTTTGGCTATGCGCAGGACCGCATGGGCCACAAATTGGCTCTGGCCTTGACCTTGGTGGGCTGGATCTTGACTTGTGTGATTGCCGCCTTGTCGAGCACCAAAGAGGTGTTCTGGTGGGCTGCTGCGATTGCCGGGGTGTGCATGGGGTCGAGCCAGTCATCGGGCCGTGCCATGGCCGGGCTCATGGTGCCGCCTGCGCGCCTGGGGGAGTTTTTTGGTCTGTGGACCTTTGCCATTCGACTGGCAAGCATCCTGGGGCCTTTGAGTTATGGCCTCATCACCTGGCTCAGTGGCGGTAATCAGCGCCTGGCAATTGGCTCGACTTCCTTGCTCTTCGTCTTGGGCCTGGTTTTACTCATGCCTGTGAGCGTCGAGCGTGGCCGTCGCATGGCCATGGGGCAGGCCTGATCAGATTTGCCGTTCAGCCTTGTGACAGGTCGAATGGGGCAAATGGAGCCAGCGCTGTGCGGCCGCTTGCAGTGCACTGAGTTCACCATTGGTCAGCAACTGGGTGCGTGCGGATACCGACAGTGGCGCAGGGCCGCTGCGCAATTGGCCTGCGGCTTCTAGCAATCTTCGGGTTTGGCGGGCAACAGGCTCTCCGGTGGATACCAGCAGCACATCAGGCCCCAGCAAGTCGCGCAAGGGCTGGTGCGCAAACACATAGTGCGTGCAGCCCAGCACCAAGGTGTCCATGTCGCCGGGGGCCGTGCCAAAACGGCCCATCTGACGGGTGTAGTCCTGCAGCAATTGCCTGACTTTTTCATGCGCTTGTGCTGCAGATGGGGCATGTGTGCTCTGCTCAATGGCCAGGGCCAAACCCTGGCAGGGCTGAACAACAAACTCGGCCTGGTCCTGCAAGCTGCCCAGCAGCCGACGAAATTTTTCACTGGACAGCGTGCCCTGGGTGCCGATGACGCCAATGCGCTGGGTTTGGCTCAAGGCGATGGCGGGCTTGAGCGCGGGTTCGACCCCGATCAACGGCAAGTGGGGGTGCTGGGCACGCAACTCGTGAATGGCCGCTGCGGTGGCCGTGTTGCAGGCCACCACCAGGGCTTTGATGTGGTGCTGCTCGATCAGGTACCGGCCGATGGCCAAGCTGCGCTGGCGAACAAACACATCGCCTTTTTCACCATACGGTGCATGTCCGCTGTCAGCCCAATACACAAAGTGCTCGGCTGGCAGTTCCGATTGAAGGGCCTGCAACACGCTCAGGCCACCAATGCCGCTGTCAAAAACGCCGATGGGGGATTCGGTCATGAGGGCTGCTCAGATGTCATCGCGGTGTCCCGACGGAACGCCGCGTGGTGATCCAGAACTGGACTGACACGCTGTCCTCGCAGTGACGGGATAGGCGCTCGCCATGACGGGTCAGCCGCTCGCCATGAAGAGGCAGGCGCCCTCCATGACGGGTCAGGCGCTTGCCGTGAGGGGGTCAGGCGCATGGAAGGCGTCAGGCCGCTGTGACGCCGATGCCCTTGAACTCGCCCGTAGCGATGCGCTTTTGCCATTCGGCGGGTCCCGTGATGTGGGCGCTGGTGCCGCCCGCGTCCACCGCTACCGTCACGGGCATGTCCACCACGTCAAATTCATAGATGGCTTCCATGCCCATGTCGGCAAAACCCACCACCTGGGCGTGCTTGATGGCTTTGGACACCAGGTAAGCGGCACCGCCCACGGCCATCAGGTAAGCGCTCTTGTGCTTCTTGATGGCTTCGATGGCAACTGGGCCGCGCTCGGCCTTGCCGATCATGGCGATCAGGCCGGTGTTGGCCAGCATCATCTCGGTGAAGCCGTCCATGCGGGTGGCGGTGGTGGGACCGGCGGGGCCCACAGCCTCGTCGCCCACGGGGTCCACGGGACCGACGTAATAAATCACGCGGTTCTTGAAACTCACGGGCAGCGGCTCGCCCTTGGCCAGCATGTCCTGGATGCGTTTGTGCGCAGCGTCGCGGCCGGTGAGCATCTTGCCGTTGAGCAGCAGGGTCTGGCCGGGTTTCCATGCGGCGACTTGCTCGGGTGTCAGGGTGTTCAGGTCCACGCGCTGGCTCTTTTCGGTGTCGGCCGTCCAACCCACGTTGGGCCATAGATCGAGCGAAGGCGCTTCGAGGTAGCTGGGGCCGGAGCCGTCGAGCACAAAGTGCGCGTGGCGGGTGGCCGCGCAGTTGGGGATCATGGCCACGGGCTTGGAGGCTGCGTGCGTGGGGTACATCTTGATCTTGATGTCGAGCACGGTGGTGAGACCCCCCAGGCCTTGCGCACCAATGCCCAGGGCGTTGACCTTGTGGTACAGCTCCAGGCGCATGTCTTCGACTTGGTCGAGCTTGTCGCCCTTGCTCGATTTTTCGAGCAGCTGGTACATGTCCAGGTCGTCCATCAGGCTTTCCTTGGCCAGGAGCACGGCTTTTTCTGCCGTGCCGCCGATGCCGATGCCCAGCATGCCCGGTGGGCACCAGCCCGCGCCCATGGTGGGCACGGTTTTGAGCACCCAGTCGACGATGCTGTCGCCGGGGTTGAGCATGATCATCTTGGACTTGTTCTCGCTGCCGCCGCCTTTGGCCGCCACGGTCACATGCACATGGTGGCCGGGAACGATCTTGGTGAAGATCACGGCAGGTGTGTTGTCCTTGGTGTTCTTGCGGTTGAAGTGCGGGTCGGACACGACCGATGCACGCAGCATGTTGTCGGGGTGGTTGTAGCCACGGCGCACACCTTCGTTCACGGCGTCTTCCAAGCTGCCGGTGAAGCCGTCGAATTTCACGTCCATACCGACTTCGAGGAACACGTTGACGATGCCCGTGTCCTGACAAATCGGGCGGTGGCCAAAGGCACTCATTTTGCTGTTGGTCAGGATCTGCGCGATGGCGTCCTTGGCGGCCGGGCTTTGCTCACGGTCGTAGGCGCTGGCCAGGTGCGAGATGAAGTCGGCCGGGTGGTAGTAGCTGATGTACTGCAGGGCGGCGGCGACGGATTCGATCAGGTCGTCTTGTTTGATCAGTGTGGTCATGGTGGTGTGATCCCGTAAAAATCAAAAATCGGTCGTGGTCAGGCGCTCAGTGGGCCTTGTCGTGGTGCGACATCAGGCGGTCGGCATAAGCAATCGCGATCGCGCTGAGCAAGAAAGCCATGTGGATGAGGGTTTGCCACATCAGCACTTTTTCATCGTAGTTGGCGGCGTTGATGAAGGTTTTGAGCAGGTGAATCGAGCTGATGCCGATGATGGCCGTACCCAGCTTGACCTTGAGCACCGAGGCGTTGACGTGGCTCAGCCACTCGGGCTGGTCGGGGTGGCCTTCCAAGTTCAGGCGCGAGACAAAGGTTTCGTAGCCGCCCACGATGACCATGATCAGCAAGTTCGAGATCATGACCACGTCAATCAGGGCCAGCACGACCAACATGATCACCGTTTCATTCAGGGCCGTCAGGGGTGCATCTGCTTTGTAGCCAATGCTGCTGACCAGGGCTTGCAGTGCGGTTTGGCTGCCAAAGGCGGCTTCCAGCAAGTGCACCAGTTCGACCCAGAAATGGAAGACGTATACAGCTTGAGCGGCGATCAGTCCCAAATACAAAGGCAACTGCAGCCAACGGCTGGCAAAAATGAAGCTGCTCAGGGGGCTCAGGGAGGTTTTGGCTGGGGGTGTGGGTTTGGACATGTTTTTCCTGGTTTTTTTGAGGGCAAGGGCCTCTCGTGACATCATTTGGATTTTAGGCGGTCCAATCCGGTATCGATCGAACATCCGTGCAAGACTGCTGTCAGTCAGTGCTTTGTAAGAGCGAAAGCCGACATTTGCACCATTTTCAAAAAACGTCATGTCATTGAGGAGACAAATCTGATGAGTTCCATCGTTTACCAACCCAGCGCCGATTTCGTGAAAAACGCCCACGTTTCGGGCATGTCGGCCTACGAAGCGCTGTGCAAAGAAGCTGAAACCGACTACCAGGGCTACTGGGGACGTCTGGCCAAAGAGCTGATCACCTGGAAGACCCCCTTCACCAAGGTGCTGGACGAGTCCAACGCACCATTCTTCCAGTGGTTCGAAGACGGCACCCTGAACGCCTCTTACAACTGCCTGGACCGCAACGTTGAAAACGGCCTGGGCGACAAGACCGCCATCATTTTTGAAGCCGACGGCGGCGAAGTGACCAAGGTCACCTACAGCCAGCTGCTGGCCAAGACCTGCCAATACGCCAACGCCTTGAAGAGCCTGGGCATCAAAAAAGGTGACCGCGTGGTCATCTACATCTCCATGTCCATCGACGGCGTGGCCGCCATGCAGGCCTGCGCCCGAATCGGCGCAACCCACTCGGTGGTGTTTGGTGGTTTCTCGGCCCAGTCGCTGCGCGACCGCATCGAAGACACGGGCGCTGTCGCTGTCATCACCGCCGACAACCAGGTGCGCGGCGGCAAGTTGCTGCCCCTCAAGTCCATCGTGGACGAAGCCATCAACCTGGGCGGTTGCGGCTCCATCCAAAATGTCTTGGTCGTCAAGCGCTCGGGTGCCGACATTGCCATGACTGCAGGTCGCGACCTGTGGATGGCCGATCTGGCCGACCAGCAAGCCACCACCTGTGAGCCCGAGTGGGTCGGTGCCGAACACCCCTTGTTCTTGCTCTACACCTCGGGCTCCACGGGCAAACCCAAAGGCGTTCAGCACAGCACCGGCGGCTATTTGCTGCATGCCGCGCTGACCACCAAGTGGACCTTCGACCTGAAGGCCGACGATGTGTTCTGGTGCACGGCCGACATCGGCTGGGTCACGGGCCACACCTACATCACCTACGGCCCCTTGGCTTTGGGCGGCACCGAGATTGTGTTCGAGGGCGTGCCCACCTACCCCGACGCGGGCCGTTTCTGGAAGATGATCCAGGACCACAAAGTCTCGATCTTCTACACCGCGCCCACCGCCATCCGCTCGCTCATCAAGGCCGCCGAAGCCAACGACGCTGTGCACCCCAAGAGCTACAACCTCAGCAGCCTGCGCTTGTTGGGTTCGGTCGGCGAGCCGATCAACCCCGCCGCCTGGGAGTGGTACCACAAGCATGTGGGCGGCGGCAATTGCCCCATCGTCGACACCTTCTGGCAAACCGAAACCGGTGGCCACATGATCACGCCGCTGCCTGGTGCCACACCCATGGTGCCCGGTTCCTGCACACTGCCTTTCCCCGGCATCCAGGCCGCCATCGTGGACGAAACCGGCAAAGACATGCCCAACGGCCAAGGCGGCATCTTGGTGGTCAAGCGCCCATGGCCTTCCATGATCCGCAACATCTGGGGCGACCCCGAGCGCTTCAAGAAGAGCTACTACCCTGAAGACTTCAAGGGCAAGTACTACCTGGCCGGCGACGGCGCGATCCGCGACGAGAAAACCGGTTACTTCACCATCACCGGCCGCATCGACGACGTGCTCAACGTCTCCGGTCACCGCATGGGCACGATGGAAATCGAATCGGCCCTGGTCAGCTGCACCGAGCTGGTGGCCGAAGCCGCTGTGGTGGGCCGCCCTGACGACACCACGGGTGAGGCGATTTGCGCCTTCGTAGTGCTCAAGCGCTCGCTGCCCAACACGGAAGAAGGCAAGGCCATTGCCAAGCAGTTGCGCGACCACATTGCCAAGGAAATCGGCCCGATCGCCAAGCCCAAGGACATCCGCTTTGGCGAGAACCTGCCCAAGACCCGCTCGGGCAAGATCATGCGGCGCCTGCTGCGCTCGCTGGCCAAAGGCGAAGAGATCACGCAAGACATCTCGACCTTGGAAAACCCCGCCATCTTGGGGCAGCTGGGTCAGGCGTACTGATAGGCTGATGCAGCCAAAAAAAAACGGCAGCCTCGGCTGCCGTTTTTTGTAGATCGACGCTCGCAGTCCCTGACGTTTGCATCATGATCAATGGTGCTCATGGATGCATGGGGGGCATTGAAAAACGTCGGACTCTGCGAGTACCGACCTACGGTGAAGGCCTGTTGTAGGTCGGTCGTCTCGGACTCCGACGGGTGCCTGCAAACCCCGCTTCAGATCTTGATGCCCAGCCCCAGCTTTTCGATCAGCCGCTTTTCCTTCACATAGCTGGCCAAAATGAACTGGGTGTAGGCCTCGCTGTCCATGTAGATCACGGGCTGGTCGTATTTTTCGAAGGCAGCGATCACGCCCGGGTCGCTCAGGGTTTTCTTGAAGCCGTCTTGCAGCTTGCGCACCACCTTCGGGTCCATGCCCCGAGGGCCGGCGATGCCGAAAGGGGAGTCGGACACTGTGTCGTAGCCCAGTTCGTTGAGCGTGGGCACTTTGGGCCAGCGCTTGGTGCGCTTGCTGCCATAGGTGGCCAGCAGGCGCAGGGTGCCTGCTTCAACGTGGGGTGCCCAGCCTGTGGCGTCACTGTGCGCGTCGATGTGGCCACCCAACAGCGCTTGCAAGCCGTCCGAGCTGCCTTTGAAAGGCACATGCGTGAGCTGCACGCCCGCCTTGAGGGCGAACTCTTCCACCGCAAGGTGCGGCGTGGTGCCGTTGCCCGTCGAGCCGTAGTTGAATTTACCGGGATTGGCCTTGGCAAAACTGACCAGGTCCTTGATGGATTTGATCGGCGAGTCGGCCTTGACCACGATGCCAAAGGTGTAGCCCGTCAGGCAGGCGATATAGCTGAAGTCTTTGAGCGGGTCGAACAGCATTTTTTGCATGTGCGGCAGCCGCGCCACGCCAATCGTGATTTGCGACAGGGTGTAGCCGTCGGGCGCGGCCTTGACCAGTTCGTTGGGGCCGAGCATGCCGCTGGCACCGGGCTTGTTTTCAACCACCACCTGCTGACCCAGCACTTTGGTGGCGCCATCGGCCAGGGCGCGCATGACGATGTCGCTGGACCCGCCGGCAGGCCAGGGGCAAATCAGCTTGAGTGGGCGCGTCGGGAAGGCTTGCGCCTGGGCCAGGGTGGGAAGTGCCAGGGTAGCGGCGCTGGCGATGCCGGTTTGCACAAACTGGCGGCGTGTGGGGTCGTTGGTTTTCACAAGGCTCTCCTGATCGGGTATCTGATTCAGCGCTCAGTATGGCCCCTGGACAAGGTGGCTCGTATCGGGAGTTCCCTCATGCGGTCACGTGTGCGACCGACGCTGTTTCAGACACCCTCAGTTGGCCTCAGTCCCCACGCACCACGCCCTCGCGCCGGGGATCGGCCCCGCCAAACCAGCCGCTGGGCGTGCGCTCAATGGCCTGCAGGCCGCTGGTCATCTCCATTTCGCGCACCTCGTGGCCACGCGCCTTGAGGGCGTCTACGGTGCTGCGCTCAAAGCGCTGGGCTTCGAGCAAAGTGGGGCCGCCCAGCGAGCCGAAGTTGGGCAGATCAATCGCTTGCTGCGCGTTCAGGCCCCAGTGCAGCGTGCCCGTGAGCAGCTTGGCGGTGTAGTGGATGATGGCCGCGCCCCCGGGGCTGCCGCCGCTCATGAGCAGTTGGCCTGTGGCCTTGTCAAACACCAAGGTGGGCGACATGGACGAGCGCGGGCGTTTGCCAGGTTCGACCCGGTTGGCGATCGGGCGGCCCTGCGCGTCGGCAGGGGCCAGGCTGAAATCGGTCAACTCGTTGTTCAGCAAAAAGCCGCCGGGGCGAGTGGGGTCGGTGGTGACCATGCGGCGCGAGCCAAAGGCGGCTTCGATGGTGGTGGTCATGGCCACCGCGCGGCCTTGGGCATCGACCACGCTGATGTGGCTGGTGCCGTATTCGGTTTGTGTGGGCATGGGGGCGAAGCTGTTGCTTTGGTCACCGGGCTGGCCTGGGGGGGCCGCTTTCATGGCTTGGTTGCCGATCAGCTGGCTGCGATCGCGCAGGTAAGCGGGGGCCAGCAGGCTGCGCCAGTCACCAGCGGGTGCGCTCACAAAATCCGGGTCGGCCACGTACTGCGCACGGTCGGCAAAGGCCAGGCGCGAGGCTTCGGTGTAGCGGTGCAGCCAGTCGGGGGAGGGCTGGGCGCCTGCCAGCTCGGGGCCTTGCGCTGCGGTGTGGCCCAGCATGCCCAAAATCTGGCCGATGGCGATCTGGCCCGAAGACGGTGGCGGAAAGCCACAGAGGCGGTAAGCCCGCGATGCGGCCGTGTGGTCAAAACACAGGGCCTCGCGCATGCGGGGCTGGTAGTTGGCCAGGTCTTGCAGACTCAGGGTGCCGGGGCGAGGGGCTTGTGCGGTGCGCGCCACCATGGCTGCCGCCACCGGCCCTTCGTGCAGGGCGCGGCTGCCTTGGGCTGCGATGAGGCGCAGCACATGGGCGTACTCGGGGTTGCGCAGCACATGGCCCACAGGCCAGGCCTGCCCATCGGCTTGGTAGAAAAAGCGCAGCGCCAGCAGGTCTTTTTTGAGCAGTGCGTCGGCGTTCAGCAAGGCGTTTAAACGGGGGCTGACCCGAAAGCCTTGCTCGGCCAGCGTGATGGCGGGTGCCAACAACTGTGCCCAAGGCAGGCGGCCGTGCTGGCGGTGGGCCACCTCCAGCATGCGCACCACACCCGGCACACCCACCGAATGGCCGCTTTGCACGGCATCCGCAAAAGGCAGGGGCTTGCCTTGGTCTAGAAACATGTCGCCTCGTGCGCCAGCGGGGGCCGTTTCACGCCCGTCGTGTGCGGTAACTTTTTGGCCATCAAAGTGCAGCAAAAATGCACCGCCGCCAATGCCACTCGACTGCGGCTCCACCAGCCCCAAAACCATTTGCACGGCAATGGCCGCATCGAGCGCCGAGCCGCCTGCGCGCAGCACCTGGTGCCCCGCATCGGTGGCCAGCGGGTTGGCGGCGGCTACGGCCTGGCGCGTGTAGGCCCAGCCGGGTTTGGCCGTGTTGCCACTGGCCGCCTCGGGCTGGATGGCAAGATCTGGCACGTTGTAGCGCAGGGCCTGGGCGGGCGGCTGTGTGTTGCAGGCGCTCAATAACGCCAACATGATCAGGCTCAAAGGCCAGTGTGCTTTCATGTGATCTTTCTCCTCAGGAGATGCTAGCGGCAATACAGGTCAGCACCCATTGAATACGTGACAGGGAGGGTGTGAAGGTTTTGGGGTTGGTTTTGTGTGCTCCAGACCTTGAGCGCCAACACAGTCCGGATGTGTTGGATAGCCAAACTTTCCCCGCACTCAAGAGAAATTCATGGCGTCAGCGGTCGCGTGCTGGCCAGGTTGTCGAGGCCGCACGATGAGGGTGCTGAGGCTTTCTTCGCGCTCGATGGCGTTGGTCACTCATTGGAGACCCAGCTGGTGCCTGCGCTGGATGGTCTGTTTTTATTTTTTTAAAGCAGCCAATAATACACATCAGTTAATTCGAAAATATTCAATAAACCTGTCAAATGGTTTGGCTGTTTTGGGGAATTTCAGAGGCCGTGAAAGCCAGAAAATTTTCTTGAAAACCTCGTTTTGTAAACCCATGATTTACAGTTTATGATCCTCACTTTCCGGCACAACGGTCTTGAGCTTTATTTCAGGACGGGTCGCATGTCAGGCATACAGGCCATTCATGCCAAGCGTTTGCGTGAATTGCTCACCGCGCTGAACGTGGCGCAAGGCCCGGTGGATTTGGGGCGTCCCTCATGGCGCTTGCATGGCCTGAGCGGCGACCGGGACGGATTTCATGCCGTGACTGTGCAGGCCAATTGGCGCTTGACCTTCAGGTTTGTGGGGCAGGACGTTGAATTGCTGGATTATTTGGACTACCACTGAAAGGCGCGTCATGAAGATGCACAACCCGGCCCACCCCGGTGAAATGCTGGCGGGGTGGTTGGAGGATTTGAAGACCAGTGTGACGGCTTTTGCGGGCCATTTGGGCATCAGCCGCGTGATGCTGTCGCGTGTTCTGAATGGCCATGCGGCCGTGTCGGCCGACATGGACTTGAGGCTTTCAGAGGCCTTGGGCACGAACCCGGGTTATTGGTTGGCTTTGCAGGCCCAAAGCGATTTGTGGAAAGCCACCGAGCGGGCCAAAGAGCGCTCACCCATTGGGCGAATGCCTTTGCCAGACGGTTTTTGGGGGGGATGATCTGTCGATCGATGGCTGTCCATTTCCAAACAACAACAGGCCCCTCGGGGCCTGTTGTTGTTTGAGCAAAGAGAAGCCTTCAGCTCACTTCGGAGCCAAGCGGATTGCCCCGTCCAGCCGGATCACTTCGCCGTTGAGCATGTCGTTTTCGATGATGTGCTTGGCCAGTTTGGCGTAGTCCTGCGGGGTGCCCAAGCGGCTGGGGAAGGGCACGCCTGCTGCCAGCGCGTCTTGCACTTCTTGCGGCATGCCAAACAGCATGGGGGTGCCGAAGATGCCGGGGGCAATCGTCATATTGCGGATGCCGTTGCGCGCCAGGTCGCGGGCAATGGGCAGTGTCATGCCGACCACGCCGCCTTTGGAAGCGGCGTATGCGGCCTGGCCAATTTGCCCGTCGTAGGCGGCCACGCTGGCCGTGCTGATCAGCACACCGCGCTCGCCTGTGGCCTCGGGCTCGTTTTTGCACATGGCCTCAGACGCCAAGCGGATCATGTTGAAGGTGCCGACCAAGTTGACCATGATGGTCTTGGTGTAGACGGCCAGGCTGTGCGCGCCGTTTTTGCCCACGGTTTTTTCGGCAGGGGCGATGCCTGCGCAGTTCACCAAGCCCATGAGTTTGCCCATGGACACGGCCTGGGCCACCACGGCTTGGCCATCGGTCTCGTTGCTCACGTCGCACTTGACGAAAGCGCCGCCCAGTTCTTTGGCGATGGCCTCCCCTTTTTCAGCCTGCATGTCGGCGATCACGACTTTGCCGCCGTTCGCTGCCAGCATGCGCGCTGTGCCTTCGCCCAGACCCGATGCGCCGCCGGTGACGATGAAAACTTTGCCTTGAATGTCCATGTTTTGCTCCTGAATGTGATTGACGTTACGTCAACGTCAATTATGCCCTTTGGCCATGGGCGGCCAAAGCACAACACGACCTCAAAAGTGGGCGCAGTGGTGAGGTCAAGCCTCTGATGGCCCCCGTGCCTACCGCAAACACAGTACGCGGGTACCGGTTTGTTTGGATGTGCAGAGCGCCTTGGGTTTTCTAGCATGGTCAAGGTCACGGGTGCATCGCCCGGTTGGCACCAGGACAGGAGAACCGCATGGCTTCAGAGCTCTCATGGGACACGAAGGAAACGGCTTTGGTGCGCACCGACGACAACTGGCGTCGGGCTTGCGCCTTGTTGGCCACGGCCGATATTCGGGTTGGGGGCGGCAGGCCTTGGGACATGCGGGTGCACCACCCGGCCACGTTCGACCGCATCCTGACACGGGGCAGTCTGGGTTTGGGTGAGAGCTACATGGACGGCTGGTGGGATTGCGACAAGGTGGACGAGTTGATCACCCGCATCTTGCGGGCGCGGCTGGACGAGCAGGTCGGACGGGCCGGTTGGCTGTGGGCATCACTGAAGGCGCGGCTGACCAATTTGCAGTCGCCGCACCGGGCCTGGCAGGTGGGTGAGGTGCATTACGACTTGGGCAACGATTTGTACGAAGCCATGCTGGACCCGTCCATGGCCTACAGCTGTGGCTACTGGCCCGCTGCCCAAACCCTGGCTCAGGCGCAAGAGGCCAAGCTGGACCTGATTTGCCAAAAGCTGCAACTCCAACCTGGCATGACGCTGCTGGACATCGGTTGCGGCTGGGGCAGTTTGATGCTGTTTGCGGCCCGGCATTACCGGGTGCAGTGCGTGGGGCTCACGGTGTCCAAAGCGCAAGCCCAGCTGGGCGCAGACAAGGCGCGGGATTTGCCTGTGCGTTTTGAGCTGGCCGATTACCGGCAGTTCAACCCGCTGGGTGAGCAGCGCTTTGACCGCATCGCCTCGGTGGGCATGTTCGAGCATGTGGGCCACAAAAACTACCGCGCTTACTTCGACATGGCCCGGCGTTGCTTGCGGGACGATGGCCTTTTTTTGCTGCACACCATCGGCAAAAACAGGGCAGGGGCGGGGATCGACCCATGGATTGAAAAATACATTTTCCCCAACGGGGCGCTGCCATCGGCCTCGGAGATCGCGTTTTACAGCGAGGAACACTTCGTCATGGAAGACTGGCACAACTTTGGCGAGGACTACGACAAAACCCTGATGGCCTGGCACGAGCGCTTTGAGGCGGCTTGGCCCGCGCTGAAAGACCGCTATAGCGAGCGCTTTTACCGCATGTGGCGCTATTACCTGCTGTGTTGCGCGGGCACTTTCAGGGCGCGTGACAACCAGCTGTGGCAGGTGGTGCTGTCGCCCAGCGGGCAAGCGGGGGGCTACCGCAGGCCGCTGCTGTGAGGGGCTGGCGGCGCAGGGCCAGACGCAAATCAAATCAGTTGCACAAAGTCGTGCTCCAATGCGCGGGTTCCATTGATCGCTTTGCGCCCAGCCCCCATGTCCAGCCCTTCGTCTGCTCCATCGTCCTTTTCCGTGCCCGAAGCCTGGCCCTTGTCGGTCCGGTGGTTTTTGGCCTTGGGGGCGATCAGCGCCTGCACCAGCGTGGTGTTCAGCGCCGCCTTTGCGCATTTGCCGGTGTTTGCCGGGGGCGTGCCCACGGCGGTGCAAACCGCTTTGAGCCAGCAGCAATTCCATTCGCTGGGTTTGTTGTTCACGGGGCTGGCGCTGCGGGTCTGCGGGGCGTCTCGCTGGCTGCAGGCGGCAGGCTGGCTCATGCTGGTCGGTTTGCTCTTGTTCAGTTTCAACCTTTATGCCCGGCATGTGTGGGCTTGGGACGCTCTGCGCGCCCTGGTGCCATGGGGTGGCGCAGCCTGGATATTCGCTTGGCTGGCTTTGGCCGTGGGTTTGGTCAAGGGGTTTGGCAGATCAAATCGTTAGGGCTGAGTTGAAAGCTTTTTCCTATGAGGCTGATAGAAACTACTCATGAGTAGAAACCCTAGGCTGCATTATGATTGCAACCAATGAGTTATCTCATTCGATAGTTTTTTTAAACCACCAAAGGAAACACCATGTCATCTTTGATCAATACCCAAGTCCAGCCCTTCAAGACCCAAGCCTTCCACAACGGCAAGTTCGTCCAAGTGTCCAACGAAACCCTCAAGGGCGAGTGGTCCGTGCTGATTTTCATGCCTGCCGCTTTCACCTTCAACTGCCCCACCGAAATCGAAGACGCGGCCGACAACTACGCTGAGTTCCAGAAAGCCGGTGCCGAGGTCTACATCGTGACCACCGACACCCACTTCTCGCACAAGGTGTGGCACGAGACTTCGCCTGCCGTGGGCAAGGCCAAGTTCCCCTTGGTTGGCGACCCTACACACCAGCTGACACGCGCTTTTGGCGTGCACATTGAAGAAGAAGGCCTGGCATTGCGCGGCACCTTCATCATCAACCCCGAAGGCATGATCAAGACCGCCGAAGTGCACTCCAACGAGATCGCTCGCGACGTGTCCGAGACCCTGCGCAAGCTCAAAGCTGCTCAATACACCGCCGCCAACCCCGGCCAAGTGTGCCCCGCCAAGTGGAAAGAGGGCGCCAAGACTTTGGCTCCTTCCATCGACCTGGTCGGCAAGATCTAATTCTTGACCTCTGCGCCCTGTATCGCAGGGCGTTGAGCACAGCACAACAGGGCCACAAGCCCGGTGTGTGCTGTCCTCAACGATTTCCCCCAACCCCACCCTCTGTCCGAGGCCCCGCCACAAGCGTGGGCCTGGGATGATTGCAGCCTGAAACCGGAGAACACCATGCTCGACGACACCCTCAAAGCCCAATTGCAGCAATACTTGGCCCTGTTGCGCCATCCGATTCGCCTGATCGCCACGCTCGACGACAGCGAGACTGGCCTGGAGATGAAGCAACTGCTGGAAACCATCGTGGGGCTGTCCGACAAAGTCACGCTGGACACTTCCGGCAGCGACGCTCGCAAGCCTTCTTTTGTGGTGGCGCGTGAAGGTCAAAGTACCGGTGTGCGCTTTGCTGGTTTGCCGCTGGGCCACGAATTCACCTCGCTGGTGTTGGCCTTGCTCTGGACCGGTGGACACCCCCCGAAGGTCGAGCAAGACGTGATCGACAGCATCAAGGTACTGGAAGGCGACTTCAATTTCGAGGTCTACATGTCACTGAGCTGCCACAACTGCCCTGACGTGGTGCAGGCGCTGTCGATCATGGCCATCGTGAACCCCAAGGTCAAGACCGTTGTCATCGAAGGCGGTGCCTTCCAGGGCGAAGTCGAGGCGCGCCAGATCATGGCCGTGCCCATGGTGTTCTTGAACGGTCAGGTGTTCGGCTCGGGCCGCATGTCGGTCGAAGAAATCGTGGCCAAGCTCGATACGAATGCCGGTGAACGCGACGCGGCCAAGCTCAGCGCCAAAGACCCGTTTGACATGCTGGTGGTGGGCGGTGGCCCGGCTGGTGCGGCCGCTGCCGTGTACGCCGCTCGCAAAGGCATACGCGTGGGTGTGGCTGCCGAGCGTTTTGGCGGTCAGACCAACGACACCATGGCGATTGAAAACTACATCTCGGTGCTGGAAACTGACGGCCCCAAGTTTGCAGCGGCTCTGGAAGCGCAGGTGCGCCACTACGAAGTGGACATCATGAACCTGCAACGTGCCGACAAAATCATCCCCGCCAGCCAGCCCGGCGGCCTGATCGAGGTGCAGATGGCCAACGGCGCCAGCCTCAAAGCCCGTTCGGTCATCTTGTCCACCGGTGCCCGCTGGCGCAATGTCAACGTGCCCGGCGAGCAAGAGTACAAAAACAAGGGCGTGGCCTACTGCCCGCACTGCGACGGCCCCTTGTTCAAGGGCAAGCGCACGGCGGTGATTGGCGGCGGCAACTCCGGCATCGAAGCGGCGATTGACCTTGCGGGCATCGTGGCCCATGTCACGGTGTTCGAATTTGCCGACCAGCTCAAGGCCGACGCGGTGCTGGTGAGCAAGCTCAAGAGCCTGCCCAACGTCACGGTGCACACTCACGCGCAGACCACCGAGATCACTGGCGCTGACGGCAAGGTCAACGGCATCCGCTACAAAGACCGCACCACGGGCGATGACCACTGGGTGGAGCTCGAAGGCGTTTTCGTGCAAATCGGCCTGGTGCCCAACACCGAGTTCCTCAAAGGCACTCTGGAGCTGAGCAAATTTGGCGAGATCGTGGTGGACGCCAAAGGCCACACCAATGTGCCCGGCGTGTTTGCAGCGGGTGACTGCACCACCGTGCCTTACAAGCAGATCGTGATCGCCGCAGGCGAGGGCGCCAAAGCCGCCTTGAGCGCTTTTGACCACCTGATCCGCATGCCTGCTTTGCCGGTGAGTGACGCCACAACACCCGCACACGCCGAAGCCGTTTAAGCTGGCGGTTTTTTTACCCCCACCAGGAGCCCTGTGATGACGTGTTTTGTGATCGACCCCACCGCCAAAACCATCACCTCCTTCCCTTGGGATGGCGGGCTGGAGGCGATCCGTCAGCTGATCGGTTTTGAAACCATCGACAGCGACGAGATCGATGCGAATGGTGACCGTTTGTTTTTCGACGAAAAATGCTTCATCCGCCAGACGCCGGGCGTGGGCCGTTTCCAGCTCGACAGCCTGGCCCCGGTGGCGGGGGGCGGTGTGGTGGTGGGGGCTGGGGCAGCTTCCCCGCAAGTGACGCTGCAAGCCTTGCAGGGGCGGGTCAAGTTTTTGTGAACGGCCACGGCTGCCAGCGGGGATTTCCCGTTGGGTCTTGAGAACTTCACGCCCGGCATGCTTGCAGGGTTTTTATTTGGTCAGGATCAATTTGCCTTGCCGCGTGGTTTGCAGGCGATAGATTTCGCCCAAATGGCGAATAAGCACCAGGGCCTGCTCGCCCAAGAGGTCATGGCTGTCCAGGGTGCGCGGACGGGTTGACCGGCTTGCGCTGCGGGGGGAAGCCGCCAGCGACTCAGGCGTTTCTGGCGCAATGGTTGCGCTTGTGGTGTCTGTTGGCCCAGTCACAGGCGATTTGATGCTCATGGTTTCTGGCCCTCGGTCACAAAACCTATTTTTGCCAGCCCCGCACGCTGCGCAGCGCTCATGGCCTGGGCCACATGTTCATAAGCCACTTTTTTGTCGCCCCGGATGTAGAGCTGGGGTTGCGGGTCTTTGGCTGCGTGTTCGCGCAGTGAATCCTCCAGCGCGTCAGTCGCTACAGGCTGTTGGCCTAAAAAGAACTGGCCCTGACTGTCCACGGCCAGTTGCAAGTTCTCGGGCGGTGTTTTGTCTTGGCTGCTGGGGGTGCGGGGCAGTTCCACTTTCACGGCGTGTTGCACCACCGGGATGGTGATGATGAAGATGATGAGCAGCACCAGCATGACATCCACCAGGGGCGTCATGTTGATTTCGTTCATCACGTCATCGTTGTTGTCGTTGATTTCAAAGGACATGCGGGTTTCCTTGTCGGCGAGTCAGGTGCTCAGTGGCCAACATGCGCTGCAGCTAGGTGGGATGGGAGATTGGCCTGCGCCGACGGGCTCACGCGGGCACCGGTCACGTAATAGGCGTGCAAATCGTGCGCAAAACGGTTCATGCGGGCGATGACGAATTTGTTGCCATGCACCAGGGCGTTGTAGCCCAGCACCGCCGGAATGGCCACGGCCAGGCCCAGCGCGGTCATGATCAGGGTTTCGCCAATCGGGCCGGCCACCGCGTCGATGCTGGCGTTGCCGGTGGCGCCGATGGCCACCAGCGCGTGGTAGATGCCCCAGACGGTGCCAAACAAACCCACGAACGGGGCGGTGGAGCCCATCGACGCCAGGATGGCCAGGCCGTTTTGCAGGCGGCTGGTGTGGTCGTCAATGCAGTTGCGCAGGCTGCGCGTGACCCAGTCACTCACGTCCAGACGGTCATGCAACTGTTTTTGCGCCGCCTGGTGGTGTTCTGTGGCCTCTTGCCCCACTTGGGCCAGCGTGTGGAACATGTTGTCCGGGCGGTGGCTGAGCACGGCCAAGCCTTCGGCCAGACTGGTGGTGTGCCAGAACTGTTCGCTGCTCAAGGCACTTTGTTTGTGTTTCCACACGTCCAGCGCCTTGAGCACGATGACGACCCAGCTGGTGACCGACATGCCGATCAGGGCGATGAGGATCAGGCGGGTGACGGCGTCCCCTTGGGTCCAGATGTGGGCGAGGCCAAATGATTCGGGCATGAAAAAACTCCTGTGAATGGGATCGGGCAAAAAATGGTTGGCAGTCGGGCCGGTGGGGGCGAATCAGTCCAGCACAAAGCGGATGGGCACGTTGAACCACATGGCCTCGGGCGCGCCGTTGCGTTGGCCGGGCACAAAGCGCCAGCGCTGCACGGTGGAAAGGGCTGTCTCGTCCAGGCGCAAGTAACCGCTGGATGTTCGGATTTCGGCCTTTTCGGCGCGGCCCTCGGGCGTGATCAAGACGCGAATGATGACGGTGCCGTGCTCGCCCAGGCGTTTGCTCTGGCGCGGGTAGGGTGGGGCCGGGTTGTTCAGGTAGTCGGCGCTGGTGGACGGCAGCACCAAGGCCGCCGCTGTGGCGTTGTTGGTCGGGCGCTGGTTGCCTGCTGCCATCGGTGTGGCAGCGGTAGGGGGCGTGACCGTAGCCGTTGCAGCTGAAGGCGCAGCGCTTGGCACGATGGGCGCGGCATCGCTGGGGGCCGCAGGTGACAGCACAGGCGCGGGTTGCACTGGAGGGCTGATGGGCTTGGCCTGAGGCTGCCGCTCGGGTTCTGGTTTGGTTTTGGCTTGGATTTGGGGTTTCGCCGGTTCAGGCTTGGGTGCGGCGGGGGCGGGGGCATCCATGACCACGCTGGCCATGATCACCTTGTCGGGTGCGCCTGCGGGGGCCACGCGGGTCCATAAACCGCTGCCCAGCAAGCAAGCCACGCCAACGTGGCCCAGCATCACCGCACCAGTCACGCGCCAGGTACGGCTTGGATGCGTGCGGTGGGGCTGATGCATCGGTTCTTCTAAATGGGCTGCTTGCATAAAAGGGGCTCAATGGAAATCAAGGGGCGTCAAACGGGCTGCAGAGGCCACAAGCGGTCTCTGTCAATGTCTTGAAGGTGCGCGCAACCCGTCAGAGCCATGGTGGCCTCGAACTCGTCGCGCAGCAGGCGCAGCACATGCGCTGCACCGCGGGCACCCGCATGGGCCAGGCCATACAGGGCAGGGCGGCCAATCAGCGCGGCATCGGCTCCCAAGGCCAGTGCTTTGAACAGGTCGGTGCCACGTCGGATACCACCATCGACAAGCACCGGCGCTTGTGGGTGGTGCTGGCGAACGGCTTGCACGATGCGCGGCAGCAACTCGGCTGTGGCCGGCAGGGTGTCCAGCACGCGGCCGCCGTGGTTGCTGACGATCACACCTGCTGCGCCCAGATTCAGCGCTTGCACAGCGTCTTGCGGGTGGATGATGCCCTTGAGCAGCACGGGCAGGCGGGTCTGGCCAATCAGCCACTGCACATCGGCCCAAGTGGGCGCGGCATCGGTCAAGCCAGCGCACAGGCCTTGGGCGTGGGTTTTTGTTGGGCTGTTGTCGGGGGCCTTCCAATGCGCCGCCTTCACGCCCTCGGGCAAAGGCATGCCCTGGCGGCGTTCGCGGTCACGCACGCCGTGTACCGGGGCGTCCACCGTGAGCACCAGGGCTTCAAAACCAGCGGCTTCAACCTGTGCCAACAGCTCGCGCAGGGCACCCCGGTCGGTCAGCCAGTAGAGCTGAAACCACAAGGGGCCACGTTCGCCGTCGGAGGCCACCAGCGCAGCCACATCGTGCAAAGGCGTGCTGGTTTGGTGGGACAACACCATGCCGCAGCCTTGCGCGGCGGCGGCCAAAGCCATGCCCGATTCCCCATCGGCATGGGCCCAGCGCTGGTAAGCCATGGGCGCCACCAGCAAGGGCATGGGCCATTCGCGGCCCAGCAAACGGCAACGCGTGTGGCCACCGCGCAGGTCTTGCAACACGCGCGGCGACAAGCGCAGACTTTGCCAAGCGGCCACGTTGTGGCGCAGTGTGATTTCGTCTGCCGCACCGCCGCTGAAATAGGCCCAAGCCGCCTCGCTCAGCGCCGCTTGTGCGGCGTGTTCGTGGTCTTGCAGGTTGACGATGGGCTGGGTCATGGTGTGTGCGGGTTCAAGGGGCAGATCAGGTGTTGGCCCACTGGCGCAGCAGCTGGTGATACACCCCGGTCAAAGCCGTGGTCTCGGGCGTTTCGCCGTGTTGTTCACGCAGCTTGAGCAGGTTCATGTCCAGATCGAACAGGATGCGGCGCTGTTCATCTGAGCGCACCATGCTTTCGACCCAGAAAAAGCAAGCCAGGCGCTGCCCGCGTGTGACGGGCGTGACCTCGTGCAAGGTGTTGCCGGGGTACAGCACGGCATGGCCTGCGGGCAGCTTGACGCGGTGCACCACGCTTTGGTCTTGCGCACTCAGCTCGCCGCCTTCGTAGTCATCGGGATCGTTCAAAAAGACGGTGCACGACAGGTCGCAGCGCACGCGCTGGCCGTCGGCACGCAGTCGAATCGCGTTGTCAATGTGCCAGCCGTAATGCGGAAATTCTGGCGTGTAGCGGTTGATGCGGGGTGTGAACACCTTCAAAGGCAAGGCCGCTGAAAAGAAGGTGCTCGACTGGTCCAGCCCACCGAGCACCCAGTGGCGAATTTGCGCGGCCACCGGGTGTTGGTGCGGCAGTTGCAGGTTGTCTTTGACCGTGCGGGCTTGCGGGCCTGCACTGTCCCGCCCGTCCGCCCAGTCCGATTCGGGCAGGGCCAGCAACAGGTCGCGGGCCTGGCGCACGGTGTCCGGGCTGAGCAATTCGGGCAGGAAACGGACCATGTGGGTGTCGTCCTCAGAATTTGTAGGACGCGGTGATTTGCGTCAAACGGCCTGCACCCGGGATGTAGTGGCCGGGGTACAACTGATCGGCATACAGCTTGTTGGTGACGTTGCTCACATTGGCTTTGAAGCTCAGGGCATCGCTGTAGGCGTATTCGGCCATCACATCGCCCACCACAAAGGAGGGCACTTCAAATGCGACACGGGTGGGGGTCTGGCGTCCCCGGAAAGTCAGACCAACGCCTGCACGCCATTGCCCGTTGATTTGGTAAGTCGTCCAGGCGCTGCCGCTGTGCACGGGGGTCAAAGCGGGGCGATCGCCTACCCGTTCACCAAGGGCGCCCTGGCTGCATGGGCCTGTTGCAGGGCAGGGGGCGGCCTTGCTCACTTTGGCATCCGGCATCCAGGTGAAGGAGCCAAACACTTCCCATTTTTGCGTCAAGCGACCCGCCACATCGATTTCCAGCCCCGAGGCATAGCGGCTACCGCTCAGTGTGACCACAGGCAGCAAGGGGTCGGTGTTGCGTTCATTCTTTTTGGTGGCGCGGAACAAAGCCAGGCGCGTGGTGAAGCGTTTGTCGGCCGAGTCGAGCTTGGCGCCCAGCTCCCAATTCACGGATTGTTCGGGTGGTGTGTCCACATTCGAGGCACCAAGGGAATAGGAGTCCCCAGTGGTGTTGAACGAGGTGCCATAAGACAAGTGGAAGGACTGCAAGTCATTGGGCTGGAACAGCACGCCTGCGCGTTGGCTCCACTCGCCCACCTTCATGCGGTAGCGGGTTGGGGTGCCATTTTCTGTGGCGTTGGGGGGAGGGCCGAACTGGTCGTAGTCGCCTTTGAGGCTGTCGTAGCGCAAGCCTCCCAATACTTTCCACTGGGGTGCCACTTGCACCAGGTCTTGCAGGTACGCACCCCAGCCGGTGCTGCTGTACTGGTTGTTCACACGCAGCACGCGGGTGCTTTCGTTGACCCTGGCGCCGTCATGGGGTGTGCCAATGGTGGTGGTAGGCTTGGTGATGGTAACGCCACCTTGCGCACCCGCTGTGCGGGCGACGTAGACGGTTTTGTCCTCGGTGGCCAGGTCCACCCCGGCCAGCAATTCGTGTTTCAGACCCAGCGCCTGGAACTTCTTGCTGAAATCACTTTGCACATGCAGCGTGTCCATGTCCTGAATCTTCAGGTGATTGCCCCGGGTCATGACCGTGTTGGGGCCGAAGGTGGCCAAACTGACGGCTTGCCTGCCCGGTTGGCTGGCGGCGTTGGCAAACCGCACGGCGCCTGCGCGCTGATCGCGCTCGTATTGCCCCTTGCGGATTTGCGTTTTCAGTTCGCTGTCGGCCGAAAAGCGGTGTGTGTGGCTGGCCGTCAAGTGTGTCGCGCGGCTCGCGTTGTAGTCGCTGGCTGCGCCGTAATAGGCCTTGGGGTCCAAAGGCAAGACGGTAGACTCCAGCGGGGAGGTGGAGGTGCTTGGGCGAATCCAGGGCATGCCATAGTTCATGCCATTGTTGTTGTTCAGGTGGTACAAGCCAAGTTGGAACTCGTCCTTCTCGCCAATGCCCCATCGGTAAGCCCCGGCGATGCCTTCTTTGTCCAAAGAACTGCCCGAGCCGTTGTTGTCGGCTTGGGTTTTCATCACGTTCAGGCGCAGCGCGGCGCTCTCACCCGTTTGCTTGTTGAAATCGCCCACCAGCCGCACATGCTTGTGTGAGCCCAGGGTCAAGTCCACCTGGCTTTCATCCATGAGGCGAGGTGTTTTGCTGACCTGGTTGACCGCGCCGCCCGTGGAGCCACGGCCAAACAGCATGGAAGCGGAGCCGCGCAGCACTTCCAGGCGGTCCAGGTTGAATGTGTCGCGCTCATAGAAAGCCGGGTCGCGCACGCCGTCAACAAACACATCACCCGTGGCCTGCAAGGAAAAGCCGCGCAAACGGATGTCTTCTTCACCCCCTTCGGCTGCCAGAAAGCTGATGCCTGCGGTGTTTTTCAACGCTTCTTTAAAGGTGTCCAGGTTGCGGTCATCCATGAGTTTTTCGGTCACCACGGTCACCGATTGCGGAATGTCGCGCAGTGCTTGCTGGCCTTTGCCGATGCGTGTTTCCGTGGCGCGCACGCCGTGCTTGCCCTCGGCCATGTCGGTTTCAGCCTTGTCCTTGACGGTCACCGTTTTGAGGGTGCTCTCTTCAGGCTTGTTTTGGGCCATGGCAGCAGGCGCGGCTGAGAGCGAACCCGCCAGCATGATGGCGGCCAGGGGCAGCAATTTGGCTGGAGGGCGCGAATTTTGGGCGTTTGTGTGTCTTTGAGTCATGGTGATGCGAGTCATTGATGGATGGGGAAAAAGGCAAAACAGGTTTGCCGATGGGGTCAATGGCTGGCTATCACCACCCGGGCGTGCGCCCGGTGTGAATGGCTGGCTGATGGAGAGAAGGTGGGTCGCCAGCGGCGACCCCCGGGCGAGGCTTTACTTGAAGCCCACGCGGTCCAGCATTTGCTGCACCTTGATTTGGTTCATGCCCACGGCACTGATCGGGATCAGCTCGCTTTTGAAACTGCCGCCGGTCATGGCTTTGAGGGCCGGGTTGTCAAAGCTCACGCCTTTGGCCGCTGGCCACTCGTTGTTGCCGTTGGCAAAGTGGTTTTGTGCTGAAGGGCTGGCCAGGTATTCGAGGAATTTGACCGCGTTGTCGGTGTTTTTGGCATGGCGGGCCACAGCGCCACCGGCCACGTTCACATGCGTGCCCCAAGAGTTTTGGTTAGGGAAGACCACACCGATTTTTTCGGTCACCGCTTTGTCGGCCGGGTTGCTTGACCGCATCATGCGGGCCAGGTAATAGGTGTTGGTGACGGCCACGCCGCATTCGCCCGAGGCCACGCCTTTGATCTGGTCTGTGTCACCGCCTTTGGGGCTGCGGGCCATGTTGTCCACCAGACCTTTGAGCCAGACCTCGGTTTTGGCAGGGCCCAGGTGCTCGGTCATAGCACCAAACAGGCTCAGGTTGTAGGGGTGCGAGCCGCTGCGGATGCACAAACTGCCCTTGAGCTTGGGATCGGCCAGTTTCTCGTAGCTGTCCACGTCTGCTTTGCTGAACTTGAGCTTGTCGTAAACGATCACACGCGCCCGTGTGGACAGGCCAAACCAGGCCGTGCCGCCATTGTCGGCGGGCTTGGCGCGCAAGTTGGCGGGGATGGCGTCTTCAAGTTTGACCGACTTGATGGGCAAGAAGAGACCATCCACCTCGGCACGCCACAAGCGGGCGGCGTCCACCAGCAAAATCACGTCGGCGGGTGAGGCCGCGCCCTCGGCCTTGAGTCGGGCGAGAATACCCGCATCATCGGCATCCACGCGGTTGATCTTGATCCCAGTGGCTTTGCTGAAGTCGCTGTACATGACTTCATCGGTGGGGTAATGCCGGGCCGAGTAAATGTTCAGGCTCTTGTCGTGTGCAATGGCGGCAGCAGATGCGCTCATGCAAGCAATGATGAATGCAGATTGGACGAAGTTCATGGAATTTGGCCTCAAGATGTTGCGGTGCGTTGGCTGAAGTTTATATCAAATGAGAATCATTATCAATAAGGTGGGTTTGTGAATCAAAAAAACAATGACAACTTGAGGTGCGAGGGCTCGGGTAGGCGCGCGGCTTGGGTGCGGGCCATGGGGGCGTTCGCTTTGGCTTGCGGGCTTTTGTCTGCTGGGTGTTCCAGTGTCGGTCCCGCCCGGCCGGATGCCTCTGGAGCCAGCACCGCGCCTGAGCGCCGCACTGTGCAGCTGGGCCTGGCTTTGGGCGGAGGCGCGGCCAGAGGCTTTGCCCATGTGGGGGTGATTCAGGTGCTTGAAGAAGCCGGTCTGCATCCGAGCCATATGGCCGGAACGTCGGCCGGCAGTCTGGTAGCAGCCCTGTATGCAAGTGGCAAAAGCGGCAGTGAACTGACCCGGCTGGCCGAGTCCATGCAGGAAGCGGAAATCACCGACTGGATGCTTCCCATCCTGAACCGGGGCGCCCTGCGCGGTGAGGCCTTGGCCAAATATGTGAACACCCAGGTTGGTGGCAAAAACCTGGAGCAGATGAAGATTCCCTTGGGCATTGTGGCCACCGATTTGCGCACGGGTGAGGCCATCACGTTCAGACGGGGCAATACGGGGGCTGCTGTGCGGGCATCGAGTGCGGTGCCTGCGGTGTTTCAGCCTGTTCGCATCGGCGGGCATGAGTATGTCGATGGCGGTTTGGTCGCCCCGGTGCCCGTGCGTCAGGCCCGTGAGATGGGGGCTAATTTCGTGATCGCGGTGGACATTTCCAGCGACCCCGAGGGCAATCCATCAGGCGACACCTTCCAGATCCTCATGCAGACCTTTGCCATCATGGGCAAGAGCATCAACACGCTGGCCTTGAAGGACGCCGATTTTGTGGTTCGGCCCGCCTTGTCGGGCGTCAAAAGTGCCGACTTTGGTGCCCGTCGACGCTCCATTGAAGCCGGGCGTGCAGCGATGCTGGCCCAGTTGCCAAGCCTGAAGGATCGGTTGGCCGCCTTTGAAGCGGGGCGTTGAACTGATGCCTGGCCTGCCGCATGTGGCAGGCCCTGCAAAAGCACAAAAAAAGGGCTGATCTTGCGATCAGCCCTGGAAGGGATCCCTGTTTCCCTGACGAAATTCAAAGAGATCCGAGGAGACAACTTGCAAAAACAGCAGCAGATCTTTGCAAAATCTGCCGCTTGAGAAAATCACTTTTTCTTGGCAGCCTTGGGAGCAGCAGTTTGTGCCACGGCAGCCAAGTTGGTCTCGGCCAGGTCAGTGGCTTGCTTGACGGCTTTTTGCACGGACTCGAAAGCCGTGTTGGCGGCGGTCACGGCACCCTTCATCATGGCCACGGCATGCTCGGAACCTGCTGGAGCGTTTTGAGCGGCGCTGTCCACCAAAGTGGCGAACTGCTTTTGCGCAGCGGAGCTTTGGGCTTCGAAGGCCTTGGTGAACTCGCTGCCCGTGCCCGACGCGATGTCGTACAGGTGGCGGCTGTAAGCGGCAGTTTTTTCAGCCAATGGCTGGAACAGGTTGGCTTGCATGGCCAGCAATTCCTGGGCGTCTTTCACGCTCAAAGCGGCTTGGGTGTTATTGGCGGATTCGTCCAAGGCGGCCTTGGCCACGCTCAGGTTCAGTTCAACCATTTTTTCCACGCCTTCGAAGGCTTTGGCGGTCAGGCCAAACAGGGTTTCCACATTGGCTTTGTGCGAGGCAACGATTTGTTCGGGTGTCATCATGAGGGGCTCCAGAGATAAGTTCGGTTTCAAGAAGACTGCGCCGTAACTGGCCGGGACCGTACAACTTTGTTGCAGTGCAGCATGGGTTGAATTTTAGGGTTTCTACTGGGTATTGCAAGGGGATGGGCCCACACGTGGCTCAGTTTAGAGAGGGTTTTCTAGAATCACCTTGCTCAGAATCAAAACATGCACGCCTACTACGCCGACCACTTTGTCCTGCCCCTGCCCGAAGGCCACCGCTTTCCGATGCGCAAATACAGCCGTTTGCGCGACCGCTTGTCGCAAGAGTTGCCCGGCGTGCGCATGCGCGAGGCCCCAGCCGCGAGCGACGGTGAGCTGGCGTTGGTGCACACGCCCACCTACATCCAAGGCGTGGCCACGGGCAGCCTTGAGGCGGCTTTGCAACGCGAGATCGGTTTCCCCTGGAGCCCGGCCATGGCCGAGCGGGCGCGTCGATCCGTCGGGGCCACGGTGGCTGCGGCCCGCGATGCGCTGGCCCAAGGCGTGGCAGGCAACCTGGCGGGCGGCACGCACCACGCCTATGCGCACAAGGGCGGGGGCTTTTGTGTGTTCAACGACATCGCCGTGACGGCCCGCCTGATGCAGGCCGAGGCCTGGCGGCACCACCGCCAGCAGATGAAGGTGGCGGTGATCGATCTGGACGTGCACCAGGGCAATGGCACCGCGCATGTGTTTGCCAACGACCCCAGCGTGTTCACCCTGTCGATGCATGGCGAAAAGAACTTTCCTTTCCGCAAGGAGCCGAGCGATCTGGATGTGGGCCTGCCGGACGGCTGCACCGACGAACCTTATTTGCAAGCCCTGCACCAGGCGCTGCAGACCCTGCAGGACCGCTTTGACCCACATTTGGTGATTTACCTGGCCGGGGCCGACCCGCACGAGGGCGACAGGCTTGGACGGCTCAAATTGACGATGGACGGCATGCAGGCCCGCGACCGGGTGGTGATGGACTGGGCCTGGCAGCGCAGGCTGCCGGTGGTGCTGTGCATGGGCGGGGGCTACGGCCACGACATCGAGACCACGGTGCAGGTGCAAATGCAGACCTGGGATGTGGCTTTGGGCTATTGGCAACGCTGGCACAATCTCGGGCGATGAACACGCCTGCCAAACCCCAAGCCGACGCCCGCAGCAGCTACAAAGCGTTTCGCCCCATCAGCACGCGCTGGATGGACAACGACGTCTACGGCCATGTGAACAACGTGGTCTATTACAGCTGGTTCGACACCGCCGTGAACGCCACCCTGATCGAGCAGGGCGTGCTCGACATTCACGCTGGCACCACCATCGGCCTGGTGGTGGAAACCCAGTGTTTTTACTTCGCGCCGCTGGCTTTTCCGCAAACCGTTGACGCGGGCATCCGTGTGGCCAAGCTGGGCACGTCCAGTGTGCGCTACGAGGTGGGCCTGTTCGCGCAAGGCGAAGACCTCACCGCCGCCCGTGGCCATTTTGTGCATGTGTACGTGGACCGCGAGACCCGCCGCCCTGTGCCCTTGCCGGCCGCACTCAAAGCATTTTTGGAGACATTGACATGAGCATTTTGGACATCGGACCCCAGGTCAGCACCCGCGTGAACGACCCGGCCAGCGTGGACGCGGCCATCTTGAGCCGCTTTTCGGCCCGGGCCTACCTGCCCCAAGCGGTGGAGCGCAGTGTTTTGCAAGAGGTGCTGAGCGTTGCAGCACGCTCGCCCAGCGGCACCAACACCCAGCCCTGGAAGGTCTATGTGTTGCAGGGCGCCAAGCGCGACGAGCTGGTGGCCAAGACCTGCGCGGCGCACGACGCCATCAGCGCCAATCCGGCCTTGGCCGCTGACTACGCTGAGTCTTATGACTATTACCCTGAAAAATGGGTCAGCCCCTACATCGACCGCCGACGCGAGTGCGGTTTTGGTTTGTATGGCGTGCTGGGCATTGGCAAGGGCGACAAAGCCCAGATGCACGCGCAGCACCAGAAAAACTTCCGCTTTTTTGACGCACCCGTGGGCCTGATCTTCACCATCGACAAGGTCATGGGCCGGGGCAGTTTGCTGGACTACGGCATGTTCTTGCAAAGCATCATGGTGGCCGCCCGCTCGCGCGGCCTGCACACCTGCCCGCAAGCGGCCTGGAACGGCTTTTCCAAAATCATCTTGCCGCTGGTCGGTGCGGGTGACAACGAAATGGTGGTCTGCGGCATGTCGCTGGGCTATGCCGACGAGTCGGCTTTGGTCAACACCTTCCAGACCACCCGCGTGCCGGCCCAAGACTTCACCCACTGGGTGGACTGAAGTCGAACGGCCCGAACATCAGGGCCTATCTGACGGGCCTCAGTCAGCAATAGATGGCGCCTTGCTTGTGCATTGGGACGCCGATCCCTCAAGGCGCTTGCTTTACCATCTGCCATCGCCTAACGAGTTGCTCCCTCATCAGGGGTGACCCTCACACGCCATGATCATCACCAGCTTGCTCGACACCGACCTCTACAAATTCACCATGATGCAGGTCGTGCTGCACCAGTTTCCGGGGGCACAGGTCGAATACAAATTCAAGTGCCGCAACCCGGGCATACCTCTGGCGCAGTTTGTCCAAGAAATTCGCCAGGAAATCCGCTCGCTGTGCAGCCTGAGTTTCACCGAAGGCGAGCTGCAATACCTGCGGTCCATGCGCTTCATCAAGAGCGACTTTGTGGACTTTTTGGGGCTGTTCAAACTCAACGAAAAATACATCCAGGTCACGGCGCTGCCCTCGCAAGAGATCGACATCACCATCCAGGGCCCCTGGCTGCACACCATTTTGTTCGAGATCCCGGTGTTGGCCATCGTCAACGAGGTCTATTTCCGCAACACCCAAAAGGTGCCTGATCTGATGGAGGGGCGCCGCCGACTCGACACCAAAATCGCCCAATTGCAAGCCCCGGGCCTTGAAACACTCAAAATTGCCGACTACGGCACGCGTCGACGGTTTTCACGGGCTTGGCATGAAGAGGTGCTGCGGGTTTTGTCAGCGCGCTTGGGCACAGGACCTGGCGGTCAATTCGCCGGAACAAGCAACGTGTATTACGCCTATTTGTTGGGCCTGACGCCGCTGGGCACCATGGCACACGAATATTTGCAGGCCGCGCAAGCACTGGGGCCGCGGTTGCGCGACAGCCAGATTTTTGCCTTTGAGTCGTGGGCCAAGGAATACCGGGGAGACCTGGGCATTGCGCTCAGCGATGTCTATGGCTTCAACGCCTTCTTGCGCGATTTCGATTTGTACTTTTGCAAGCTGTTTGACGGCGCACGGCACGACAGCGGCGACCCCTTCAGCTGGGGCGAGCGCATGATTGCGCATTACCAGCAAAACCGGGTAGACCCCAGGACCAAGACCCTCATCTTCAGCGACAGTTTGACCATTCCGCGCACGATTGAGCTGTACCAACAATTCCGCGAACGCTGCCTGCTGGCCTTTGGTGTGGGGACCAACTTGACGAATGACCTGGGTTACGAGCCGCTGCAAATCGTCATCAAAATGACGCGTTGCAACGGTCAGCCCGTGGCCAAGCTGTCGGACTCGCCCGGCAAGGGCATGTGCGACGATGAAAAGTATTTGGCCTATTTGCGCCAGGTTTTTGAAATTGCCCCCAACGCCTGAACAAGAGGCTTGGGCCGTTAACATACGGCAGCATTTAACAGGAGATTTGCATCATGGCTCGATGGGGTAAGCGGTGGACCGCGTTGCTGGCTTTGCCGCTGTTGTTGTTGTCCGGCGGGGCTTTTGCCGCCGATTTTGATGGCGCTCAGCTGTCGGTGATGTGGGGTGTGCCTTTTGCAGGCATTTTGTTGTCAATTGCCTTGATGCCTTTGCTGGTGCCCCATTTCTGGCACCACCATTACGGCAAAGTAGCCGCCGCTTGGGGCTTGGCATTCCTTGTGCCTTTCGCCATGGTGTTTGGTCCCGCAGCAGCAGGCGCGAACACGGTGCACGCCCTGTTTGCCGAATACATCCCCTTCATCATTTTGCTCACTGCCTTGTTCACCGTGTCGGGCGGTATTTTCATCCGTGGTAACTTACACGGCAGCCCGGGCCTGAACACCGCCATCTTGGCCATTGGGGCCGTGCTGGCCAGCTTCATGGGCACCACAGGTGCGTCCATGCTGCTGATTCGCCCGCTCATCCGCGCCAACGACAACCGAAAGCATGTAGCGCATGTGGTGGTGTTTTTCATCTTCATCGTGTCCAACGCAGGCGGCTCTTTGACGCCTTTGGGCGATCCCCCCTTGTTTTTGGGTTTCTTGAAGGGTGTGGACTTTTTCTGGACCGTTAAAACCATCTTCCCCGAGACACTGTTTTTGGTGGGCAGCTTGCTCGCCATCTTCTTTGCGCTCGATTCCTGGTTTTACCACCGCCGTGAAGAGGTGCTGCTGCATGACCCGACACCCGATTCCAAAGCGATTGGTTTTGACGGTGCCATCAATTTCTGGCTGCTGGCAGCCGTCGTTGGCTTGGTGTTGATGAGCGGCTTCTGGAAATCCCCCGTGTCTTTCAACATCTACGGCACCGAAGTCGGTTTGCCGGGCGTTTTGCGCGATCTGGGTCTGGTGGCCTTGACCATTCTGTCACTCAAGATCACACCGGCCAAAGTGCACGAGGACAACCAATTTGGCTGGGCTCCCATGGCCGAAGTGGCCAAGTTGTTTGCCGGCATTTTCCTGACCATCATCCCGGTCATCGCCATGCTCAAGGCGGGTGTCAATGGCCCATTCGGCGCAGTGGTTCAAGCGGTGACCCGGCCCGATGGCAGCCCCGACGTGATGATGTACTTCTGGATTACGGGCGCATTGAGTTCATTCCTCGACAACGCACCCACTTATTTGGTCTTCTTCAACACCGCAGGCGGTGACCCGCAGGTGCTGATGACCACCTTGGCCCCGACGCTGGCCGCCATTTCGGCTGGTGCCGTGTTCATGGGTGCCAACACCTACATCGGTAATGCGCCCAACCTGATGGTCAAAGCCATCGCCGAAGACCGTGGCGTGAAGATGCCCAGCTTCTTTGGTTACATGTTGTGGTCGGGCGCTGTCCTGATTCCTTTGTTCGTGGTCATGACTTTCATCTGGTTCAAGTGATGTCCAAACCCGCTGTTTTGGTGGCCCGCGCCATCTTCCCCGAGGTCCTGCAGTCTTTGGCGCAGGTGTTTGAAGTCGAAAGCAACCAGGCCGATGAGGTCTGGTCTGCCGCTGAGCTGACCCGCCGCATGCAAGGCAAAGTGGGGGCCCTGACCACCGGCAGCGAGCGCATCGACGCGGCGCTGCTGCAGGCCAACCCGCAACTGCGCATCGTGGCCAATATGGCTGTGGGCTTCAACAACTTTGATGTGCCCGCCATGACTGCTGCGGGTGTACAGGCCTGCAACACACCCGACGTACTGACCGAAACCACGGCCGATTTTGGCTTTGCTTTGCTCATGGCCACCGCCCGCCGCATCACCGAAAGCGAGCATTTCTTGCGCGCAGGTCACTGGACCAAGTGGAGCTACGACATGTTCGCCGGGGCCGAAGTGCATGGCTCAACCCTTGGCATCATTGGCATGGGCCGCATCGGTCAGGGCATTGCCCGCCGGGCGGCGCATGGCTTTGGCATGCAGGTGATTTACCACAATCGCTCGCGCCTGAATCCCGAGTTGGAGGCTGCCAGCAAAGCCCGCTATGTGAGCAAGGAGGAATTGCTCAACACGGCGGACCATGTGATGCTGGTGGTGCCCTACAGCGCCGAGTCGCACCACACCATTGGCGCGGCCGAGCTGGCCCAGATGAAGCCTACAGCCACCTTGGTCAACATTGCACGCGGCGGCATTGTGGACGATGCGGCCTTGGCCAAAGCCTTGGCAGCGCGCCAAATTGCTGCGGCGGGCATCGATGTGTTCGAGGGCGAGCCTTCGGTGCACCCTGACTTGCTCAAAGTGCCCAATGTGGTGCTCACCCCACACATCGCCAGCGCGACCATCCAGACCCGAAAGGCCATGGCCCAGCTGGCAGCTGACAACCTGGTGGCCTACCTGAGCCGTGGCCAGGCGCTGACACCTTTGAACAGCTTGCCCGGCACCGCTGCATGAACGAATGGGTCTTGCTGGCCCTGGGTGGGCTGAACCTGTTGTTGTTGGTCTGGCTGCTGCTGCGCCGCAGCGCTTCGCCCGATGCGCAAGCGCAGCGAACCGCTGCGCTGCTGACCGAGCAAATTGCAGCGCAAAGGGGCGAACAATACGCCTGGTATCAGCAACAGTTTGCGGCCATACAAAGCCAAACCGAACGCCTTGAGCGCGAACTGCGCACCGAAATCAGTCAATCCGGTGTGCAAGGCCGACAAGAGGCCATGCAGACCCTCACGCTGTTCCAGCAATCGTTGCTGCAGCAAAGCGCTGAAGCTACCCGCACGCAAAACCAGCAAATCGACGCGCTGGCCCAGCAACTGGCCTTGCTGCAAAAAAGCCTGACCGACAGCCTGGCCCAGCAGGTCAATGCGTTGTCTGAGGCCAATGCCCGACGCTTGACCGAAATGCGCGGCACCATGGAAACGCAATTGGCGCAGCTGCAGCAAAGCAATTCTGCCAAACTGGACGAGATGCGCCAGACCGTGGACGAAAAACTGCAAGCCACCTTGCAAGCCCGCTTGGGCGAGAGCTTCAAACAAGTGGCCGATCGCCTGGAGCAGGTGCACAAGGGTCTGGGCGAAATGCACACCCTGGCGCAAGGCGTGGGCGACCTCAAGCACCTGCTGACCAACGTCAAGACCCGAGGCATGTTTGGCGAAGCGCAGCTGGCTTCATTGCTCGAACAAGTGCTCACGCCCGAGCAATACGCGGTGCAGGTGGCCACGCGGCCTGGCGACAAAAACCGGGTGGACTTTGCGATTCGTCTGCCCGGCCGCTCGGACAGCGGCCTGCCCGTGTGGTTGCCGATTGACGCGAAGTTTCCCAATGAAGATTACGAGCGCCTGCTCGAAGCCCAAGGTCGCGCTGACCCGGTGCAGGCTGAGCTGTGCGCCAAGGCGCTGGAGACACGCATCAAGCTTGAAGCCCGGTCGATTGCGGACAAATACCTGGAGCCCCCGCACACCACCGACTTTGCGGTCATGTTTTTGCCCACCGAAGGCTTGTATGCCGAAGTACTGCGTCGCCCAGGGCTGATGGAAGCCCTGCAGCGCGACCACCGCGTCACGCTGGCCGGCCCCACCAACCTGATGGCCATGCTCAACGCCTTGCAAATGGGCTTTCGAACCTTGGCGCTTGAAAAACGCTCCAGCGAAGTCTGGCAGGTGCTGGGTGCGGTCAAAACCGAGTTCGGCAAGTTTGGCGATGTGCTGAGCAAGGTGCGCAACCAGACCCAGACGGTGCTCAACACGCTCGACCAAGCGCAAACCCGCAGCAACGTGATGCATCGCGCCCTGCGCCAGGTGGATGCGCTGCCCGAGTTGCAAGCCCAAACACTCTTGCCCAGCGGGCCGGATGTTCCCCAAGAGGATGACAAGTGAGCCCCGATCTGGCCCGCCTGATTGCTGGCCAGATGTTTTTGCATGCGTGCATGGCGGGGACACGCATGGCCATTCCCTTGTTGGCCCTCAAGCAGGGATTCAGTCCCGTGGCAGTGGGGGCACTGTTGGCCTTGTTCGCGCTGTCTGCCATGTTTTTGGCGCTGCCTGCAGGCCGTTACAGCGACCGACGGGGCTTGCAAAAAATCCTGCGCATCAGCATTGTCCTGGCGGCATCGGGTGTGCTGTTGTCGGCGCTGTGGCCAATATTCCCGGTCATGTGCCTGAGCGCTTTGGCCACAGGCGGTGCCACCGGCATGGCTGTGATCGCCATGCAGCGCCATGTGGGCCGCATGGCCAAAGACCCGGCCGCACTCAAGGTGGCGTTCAGTTGGTTGTCTCTGGGGCCTGCCGTGTCCAATTTTGTCGGCCCTGTGCTGGCTGGCTTGTTGATTGACTTTGCCGGACCCGAGGCGGGGCACGTTTCGGGCTTCAGATGGGCCTTCTTGCTGATGGCCGTGTTTCCGTTGTTCACATGGTTTTGGGTACGCCCAGTGCCTGAGCTGCCCCTTTCACCCGAACTCGCCAACGCCCAACCCCGACGTGCGCTGGATTTGCTGGCCGAGCCCATGTTGCGGCGCTTGCTGGCGGTCAACTGGTTGCTGTCTTCGTGCTGGGATGTTCACACCTTTGTGGTGCCTGTGCTGGGGCACGAGCGCGGTTACAGCGCTTCGGTGGTGGGCGCCATCCTGGGGGCCTTCGCCTTGGCGGCGGCTTTCATTCGGGTGTGTTTGCCATTCATCGCGCGCCACGTCAAAGAGCACCAAATCATCACGAGCGCGATGGTGTGCACCGCCTTGCTGTTTGCGGTCTACCCCCTCATGCCCACCGCTGGGACCATGGGGGTGTGCTCGGTGTTGCTGGGTTTGGTGTTGGGTACGGTGCAGCCCATGATCATGAGCACCTTGCACCAGATTACCCCGGCACACCGTCAGGGCGAGGCGCTGGGTTTGCGGCTGATGAGCATCAACGCGTCGAGTGTGCTGATGCCCATGCTCTTTGGCACGGCCGGTGCCATTGCGGGCGTGGCCCCCGTGTTTTGGGTGGTGGGCACATCGGTGGGCCTGGGTGCCCGAATGGCCTGGAAACTCAGGGCCACACACAGCCATTGAACCTGAGGGCGAGGGGCAGGCCCACCGCCTTGGGGGCTTATTTTTGCAGCAGGGCGTTGATACTTTGCAGGTCTTCGGCCTTGAGCGTGCCGCTGGCCTGGCGCAGTTTGAGTTGGCCCACCAACACGTCGTAGCGGGCTTTGGCCAGATCGCGTTTGGTCTGGAACAGCTGGCTTTGGCTGTTGAGCACGTCGATGTTGATGCGCACCCCCACTTGGTAACCCAGCTTGTTGGCGTCCAAAGCAGCCTGGCTGGAGGCTTCTGCGGCTTCCAGCGCCTTGACCTGGCCCAGACCCGATTGCAGGCCCAGATAGGCGGTGCGCGTGGCTTGTGCCACCTGACGCTGAGCGCCTTCCAGATCGTTGCGAGCCTTGTCTTCCAGGGCCAGGGTTTCACGGATGCGGTTTTGGGTGGCGAAGCCCGCGAACAGGGGGACGTTCAGGCTGACGCCAGCACTGGCGATGGTGATTTGGTTATTGACTGGAAGTATTGAAACAGACGTTCCGTTGATGTTTTTCTGTATGTTGTAACCCAGTGTGAAGTCCACAGTGGGTTTGTGTCCCGCTTCGGCTTTTTCAGTTTCGAGTTTGGCAATTTCCAGATTGGCGCGGGCTTGCCGAATACCGGGGTGCATCTGTTCGCTTTGGGTGATCCATTCCTGGGCATCAGTGCCTGGAGCAGAGGGCAGGATGGCAGCAGCATTCAGCACGGTGGGCTTGATGCCCGTTTTGCCGACCAGCAATTCCAGTGCGACTGTTTTCACGCGGAGATCATTGTCCGCGGCAATTTCCTGCGCAGTGACCAGATCAAACCGGGCTTGGGCTTCTCGGGTGTCGGTGATGGTGGCTGTGCCTACTTCGAAATTGCGTTTGGCGCTGGCCAGTTGTTCCGCCACTGCGGCTTTTTGTGCTTTCACGAAAGTCAAACTGTCTTGTGAGGACAGAACATCGAAATAGGCCTGACTTGTACGCACGATCAGGTCTTGTTCTGCCTGCAGCAAGGTCGCCCGGGCAGCATCCAGTGCTTTTTGGCTTTGTTGGTAAGTGGCCAGATTGGCCGGGCGGTATAGCGGTTGTGTTGCGTTGATGCCCGTAGTTTGAGTGGTGTAGTTGTAGTTTGAGTTAGCAGTTTCAGGACTCATGGACCTGTCTGCTCGCGTCACGCCAGCGCCCAGACCCACAGTTGGCAACAACACCGCCTTTCCCTGATCTGCTTTCGCCAGATTGGCCTCGTACTGAAATTTTGCAGACTGGTAGCTGGCGTCATAGCCTTTGGCCATTTCGTACACGTCCACCAGGCTTTGTGCCTGGCTGGTGCTGGCCAAAGCCAGGGAGGCAAGCAGGCTCACGGGCAGGCGGCGAAACAGGGTGGTGGACGGGCGGGGTTGCTGCATGGACATCTTTCTTGAAGCCGAAATGGCAAATTTCAATAAACCGGAATGGACGGATCAACTTGCGCAGACCAGGCATGGATACCGCCTGCCACGTTCACCACTTGAAAGCCATGCTGCTGCAAAAACGCAGCGACTTGCATGCTGCGGCCACCATGGTGGCACAGGCAGGCTATGGCGCGGGATTTGTCCAGTTCGTCCAGCCGAGCCGGGATGGTTTGCATGGGCATGTGGACCAGATCGAGCGCCTCAGGCCTGGCGCTTGCGGTTTGCACTTCCCAGCCTTCGCGCACATCGAGCAAGACGGGGCGCTGGGCTTGTTGGCTGGCCCATTGGGCAACTTGGGCGGGGTAGATCTGTTCCATGGTGGTTTCAGAATTGGAAGCTGGAAGGTTCGGCAAAGCCCGACAGGCGGGGTGCGTTGCAGTCCCAGGGTTCGGTGGTGGTGAAGCTGCTGTTGCTGGTGCGGGTGATCAGCGTGGCGCGCATCATGGGCTCGTTGCCAACGATGGCGGCCAGGCGGCCGCCGATGGTGAGTTGTTGCAGCAAAGTGGCTGGCACTTCGGCCACAGAGCCACTGAGCAAAATCACGTCAAACGGTCCTTCGGCTGCGGCACCCTGGCTCCCGTCGGTGTTGCGCACAGTCACATTGCTCATGCCCGCTTTTTGCAAGTTGGCTTGGGCTTGGGCGGCCAGTTGGGCGTCCATTTCCAGGCTGAGCACGCTGGCGGCCTGGTGGCCCAGCAGCGCGGCCATGAAGCCTGAGCCGGTGCCGATTTCCAACACTTTGTCGGTTTTTTTGACGGCCAGATCTTGCAGCAGACGGGCCTGAACGCGTGGGGCCAGCATGACCTGGTTGGCCGCAGTACCAAGCGGGATGTCCATGTCCACAAAGGCCAGGGCTTTGTGGGCCAGTGGCACAAAGTCTTCCCGGCGCACCACAGACAACAGGTCCAGCACTTGGGGGGCGAGCACCTCCCATGGGCGGATTTGCTGTTCAATCATGTTGAAGCGGGCCTGGTTCAGATCCATTTTTTTCTCCTGGGGGGACGTTGATCAATATCCGAAAGATTTTACTGTTCAGTCGCGTCGTGGGGCTGACGCACAGGGCCTATACCGGCTTTGCGGCGCAGCCACTGGGCCAGATCGTCCATGTAGCAGTACACCACCGGCACCACCACCAAGGTCAGCAGCGAGGACGTGATGACGCCGCCAATGACCGCCTGGCCCATGGGCGCGCGTTGCTCGGCGCCCTCGGTCAGGGCAAAAGCCAGTGGCACCATGCCAAAAATCATGGCCAAGGTGGTCATCAAAATCGGACGCAGTCGCACTTTGGCCGCCAGCAGCAGGGCTTCGGCGCGTTCCAGTCCGTCCTCTCGGGCGCGGATGGCAAAGTCCACCAGCAAGATGGCGTTTTTGGTGACCAGGCCCATGAGCATGATCACGCCAATGACGGAGAACATGGACAAAGTGGAGCGGAACGCCATCAGGGCCAGCACCACGCCGATCAAGGTCAGGGGCAGGGCGGTCATCAGGGCCAGGGGCTGCAGGAAGCTCTTGAATTGGCTGGCCAAAATCATGTAGATGAAGATCACCGCCATGGCCAGGGCCGACAAGGCGTAGCCAAAGGATTCAGCCATGTTTTTGGTCGAGCCGCCAAAGCTGTAGCGGTAGCCGGGCGGCAGGCTCAGGCTGTCCATGGCTTGGCGGATGTCGGCCGAAACCTCACCCGCTGAGCGTCCGAACACGTTGGCGTTGATGGCCACCTCGCGCATCAGGTCGCGCCGGTTGATCTGGTTGGAGCCAGTGGTTTCGGTGACGCGGGCCACCTGGCCCAGGCGCACGATGCGTGGGCTGCCATCGACGGCAGCTGCCACCATGAAGGGCAGGCGCTCCAGGTCCTGCGGGCTGTTGCGGGCTTCAGGCGAGAGGCGCACGTTCACGTCGTAGGTCTGGTCGTCCGGGGCGCGCCAGTTGCCCACGGTTTGCCCGGCCACCAGGGTGCGCAGGGGCCCGGCCAGTTGCGCCGTGCCCAGGCCCAGGTCCGAGGCCGAGTCGCGCAGCACTTCCACACCGATGACAGGCTTGTTGGGCTTGACGCTGGAGTCCAGATCGACCAGGCCGGGAATGTCCCGCACCTTGGCCAGCGCCAGCAGCGCCAGGCGCTCCAGCTCTTTTTGGTCCGGGCCTTGCAGCGAGAACTCCACTTGCTTGTTGCCGCCAATGGCGTCGAGCAAGCCGGCGTGCGTGACCGCGATGCCGGGCACTTGTTTGAGGCGATCTCGAAGTGCGGCGGACATCTGGTCGGCGTTGCGGCTGCGGTTTTTGCGGTCCACCAAACGGATGTACAGGTTGACGTTGTTCTTGCCCTGCGCATTGGCGGTGTTGATGGTGCTGACGGTGTAGCGCACTTCCGGGAAGTCGCGCAGGATGGCCTCGACCTGGCGTGTTTTGGCCTCGGTGGCTTCGAGCGAGGTGCCTACCGGGGTTTCGAACTTGAGCGAGGTCTCGGAAAAGTCGGCCTTGGGCACAAACTCGGTGCCCAGCAAGCGGACCATGAACACACTGGCCACAAAAATGCCGAGAGCTAAAAAGACGGTGGATTTTTTGTGCACCAGCGCCCAGCGCAAGATGCCCTGGTAGCCATCGGCCAGGCGCTCGGTGCCCCGGTCAAACCAGCCGGTCACCCGGCCAATGGTCCTGTCGTACCAGCTCACAGGCGCTTGGTTTTTGCCGTGTGCGTCGATGGCCGGGTCGTGCCAGATGCTGGACAGCATCGGGTCGAGCGTGAAGCTCACAAACATCGAGATCATCACCGCCGCCACGATGGTGATGCCGAACTCGTGGAAGAACTTCCCGATGATCCCTTCCATGAAACCAATCGGCAAAAATACCGCCACGATGGACAAGGTGGTGGCCAGCACGGCCAGGCCGATCTCTTGAGTCCCCTCCATCGAGGCGCGGTAGGCGCTTTTGCCCATTTGCACATGGCGCACGATGTTCTCGCGCACCACGATGGCGTCGTCGATCAGCAGGCCCACACACAGACTCAGCGCCATCAGCGTGATCATGTTGATGGTGAAGCCGAACATCTGCATGAACATGAAGGTGCCGATCAGCGAGATCGGCAGCGTCAGGCCCGTGATGACGGTGGAGCGCCAGGAGTTGAGGAACAAAAACACGATCAGCACTGTGAGGATGGCCCCCTCGATCAGGGTCTGGCGCACGTTGTTGACCGACACGCGGATGGGCCGCGAGTTGTCGGTGATGGGCTCGAGCTTGACGCCGGGCGGCAGCTGGCTCTGCAATTCGGCCACGGCCTTGACCAGGCCGTCCACCACCTGGATGGTGTTTTCGTCTTGCGACTTTTGCACCGACATCAAGAGGGTGCGCTGGCCGTTGTAGAGGGCCAGGTTCTCCAGCTCTTGGGCGCCGTCCTGCACCGTGGCCACTTGCGACAGTCGAATCGGCGTGCCGTTTTTGCGCGCCACGATGATGCGGCCAAAGTCCTCGGGCCGCGCCATGCGCGAGCTGATTTGCACCATGCGCTCTTGCTGCAGCGAGCGGATCGCGCCCACGGGCAAGTCCTGGTTTTCGTTGCGCACAGCGGCCACCACCTGCTCGGCCGTGACACCCAGCGCTTCCATGTTGGCCGGTTGCAAATACAGGTTGATCTCGCGCTTGCTGCCGCCCACCAAGGTGACCGAGCCGACACCGCGCACATTCTCCAGGCGCTTTTTGAGCACCTGTTCGGACCAATTGGTCAGCTCCACGGCGTTGAGTTGATTGCCCTCGGGGATGACAGCGAGCGACCACACGGCGCGGCTGGCCGGGTCAAAGCGCAGCACCCGGGGCTCTTTGACTTCGGTGCGCAGCAGGGGGCGCAGCGAGGCAACTTTTTCGCGCACATCTTCAGCGGCTTTGCGGCCGTCGATCTGCAGCTGGAATTCGATCACAACGACCGACTGGTTTTCGTAGCTGCGCGAGGTCAGGGCGCTGATGCCGGCAATCGAGTTGACGCCTTCCTCGATCTTTTTCGAGACTTCGCTTTCCACGATCTCGGGCGAGGCCCCGGGGTATTCGGTGGTGATGACGACCACCGGAAAGTCGATGTTGGGGAACTGGTCGACTTTGAGACGCTGGAAGGAGAACAGGCCCAGCACCACCAGGGCCAACATGACCATGGTGGCAAAAACCGGGTTTTGCAGGCTGACGCGGGTGAACCACATGCTGTAAACCCTTTTATTTCGCTGCGCTGGCGGGCGAAGCCGGAGCGGCTGGCGAGGTCACCGTTGACTGGGGCGGTGCAGTGAACTTGACTTGAACCCCTTCGCGCACCGTACCCACGCTGCCCGACAGCACTTGTGCGCCTTCAGAAACGCCGGTCACCGCCACCAGGCTTTCCCGCTCGCCTTCGCTGCGCACATCGGTTCGCACCGTGATGTGCACCACCTTGCCGTCTTGCACCACCTGCACATAAGGCTGGGGTTTGTCGGTGCGCACGCTGCTCACGGGCACGGCCAGCACTTGCATGGTTTGTGTGCCCAGACTCCCTTGCGCAAAGAGGCCCTGGCGCAAGCCTTCGCGGCCTGTGACGCCCAGGTAGACCACGATGCTGCGGCTGCCCATCTGGGCGCTGGGGTTGATGCGCAAGACTTTGGCAGTGACCGGTGCGTCCACGCCCTCGACTTGCAGCTGCGCTGTCATGCCCACCCGCACGCGGCTGGCGTCTTCTGCCGTCAGGGCCGCTTCGAGTTCCAGTTGCGAGAGGTTGATCACCTCGATCAGCCGGGCATCGATGGCCACGCGCTCGCCCGGCTGGGCCAGGCGCTGCGCCACCACGCCCGACAAGGGCGAGCGCAGCGTGGCATCGGCCAGTGACTTGTTGGCCAAGTCCAGCGCTGCCAGCGCGGCTGCGTGAGTGGCCTTGGCCCCGTTCAGGCTGGCCTGCGAGGTGAGCAGGGCAGTTTGCGAGATGAAGCCCTGGTTCACCAGCGCCTGGTTGTTGTCAAACTGGCGCTGGGCAATGTCCACCTGGGCGCGGGCCGCATCGGCTTGCTGCTGGGCCTGGCGCACACGCGCCAGGTATTCTGTTTGGTCGATGCGGGCGACCACCTGCCCGGCCTGGACGCGGTCGCCTTCGCGCACGCTGAGTTCTTGCAACTCACCGGCCACGCGGGCTTTGACGATGGCGCTTTGGCTGGCTTTGAGCGCGCCCGAGACCGCGATGCCCAGGCTCAGGGTCTGTGTGCGGGCGGTGAACACGTCGCTGCTGGCCAGCTCCAGTGTGGGGGCTGCGGCCGTGGCGACTGCGGCTGGGGTGCTGTTGGCGGCTTTGCGTTGGCTCAAGAGGCGAGCGCCACCAACTAAAACGATGGCTGCGGCCACGCCAGTGAGGATCCAGAGAGTTGATTTTTTCATGGAAGATCAGGATGTAGACAAGCCACGCACCAGCAATTGGGCGTGTTGGGAGATGAAGGCTTCAGGGTCGATTTGTTCGCTGGTCGGGCAGCACGGCCCCATGGAGTGTTTCCACATGACCAAAAAAAGCAGAGGCGCCATGACTGAATGCAAGGTCAGGTCCAGATTGACCAGGCGAAATTCGCCCTGGTCAATGCCGCGCTGCAGCACCGAGCGCACCATGGCGTGTGCGGGCTCGATCACTTCTTCACGGAAAAACGTGGCCAGATCAGGAAAATTGCTGGCTTCGCTCATGACCAGTTTGGAAATGCCCGAGGCTTTGGTCGCGCCGTAGCGCCGCCACCATTGCAGCATCATCCATTCGAGCAACTCGCCGGTGCCACCTTGAAACTGGGCCAATTCGGCAGCCCCTTGATTCACTGGGTGCACCACGTTTTCGCGCACCACGGCCTTGAACAGGTCTTCCTTGGTCGGAAAGTACAGGAACAAGGTGCCTTTGGAGACGCCAGCGCGCAAGGCCACTTCTTCGACGCGGGTGGCGGCAAAGCCTTTTTCCACGAACAAATCCAGCGCCGCTTCCAGGAGTTCTCCGGGGCGCTCTTGCTTGCGGCGTTCGCGTTTGTGGGGGGGGATGTCTAGCACGGATGCGATTTTAATGACTGACTGGTTAGTAATGTAGGTGAAAAGCCCTTATTCGTCAACGCAGGGAAGAATCGGGGCCCTGTAGAACTTCGGTGAACTCGCTACAGTCTCGGGCAGGCTTGTGGCCTTGTCCTGAGGTCAGGGTGTTGTCACACAGCAGCGGTCTTTTTCCAAGGGGCCGGACCCACAATATTGATGTAATGGACACAAAAATGACGGAAACACTGGTGTTGGGCGGCGGTTGCTTTTGGTGCACCGAGGCCGTTTATGTGAAAGTGCGCGGCGTGATCGACGTGGAGTCGGGTTACTGCAATGGTCAGACCGTGGCACCCACTTATGAGCAGGTATGTACCGGCCGCACGGGCCACAATGAGGTGGTCAAGTTGGTCTATGACCCGGCGCAAGTCAGCGCCCGGGAGTTGCTGGAGGTCTTTTTTGTGATCCACGACCCGACCACCCTGAACCGCCAAGGCAACGACACTGGCACGCAGTATCGAAGTGGCATTTACTTCACCACGCCTGACCAGGCCGAAGTAGCACACACCATGATGGCCGAGCTGGCCGCAACCAGAGCATTTGGCCAGCCCATCGTGACCGAGGTGCTGGCCCTTGACAACTACAGTGCTGCCGAGGACTACCATCAGGACTTTTTTGAGCGCAACCCCTACCAGGGCTACTGCATGGCGGTGGCCGCGCCCAAGGTGCTTAAATTCAAAAACACGTTTGCACGCCTGGTGCGTGAGTGACAATATGCGCAGCCGTTGTCGGCTGTTGACCGAGTTGAACGCTCGCGCCAGAAAGCCAATCATCCCTTAGCCCAAAAACATGAAAAAAACAGCCTTTTTCCTCTTCGCCCTGAGCTTGTCCTGGGCTGCCCTGGCCCAGCACAGCGCCAAAGAAGTCCAGGCCGACATTGCCCGCCATCGCGCCATGGCCGAGGCACACGAAGAGGCCGCCAAGTGCCTTGAATCTGGCAAGAAGCCCGAACAATGCGCCAAAGCCCTGCAAGCGGCCTGCAAAGGTTTGGCACTGGGCAAGTCCTGCGGCATGAAGCACGTCCATTGAGCGGTCAATTCAAGGCGGCCCCAAGATGAGTTTCACGCGTTCACGCCTGCCCAACTGGCTGAGTTTTCTGCTGGTTTGGGCCTTGCTGTGGACGCCACTTTGGGCGCATTGGCACCGCATTGCACACAGCACGCCTCAGGGGGGTTCTGCCCCCATCGGCCTGCACGAAGCGCATGCAGCTGAAGACGGGCAGGCAGCCAGTGAGTCTGCACTTGGGGGGCATGCTGCCGGGTCTGAACTTTGCCTGGTGCTCGACCACCTGGCCCATGCCGAGCGCCTGAGCGCATCGGCAGCGGCCTGGACCGCCCCGAGGGTGCCCGCGCAGGCCCCTGTCTTTGAGCTTGCCTTTTCTTCTGACCAGGACCGCTGGTCCCCGGCGCAAGCCCGTGCGCCGCCTGTGTTGATTTGAATCCCTGATCTTGTCTGGCTGGCTTTCCGTCTGTGGCGGAAGGCGCTGGGCTGTTCCTGTTTTTCAAATCACACCGTCATGACACATTCTTTTCAGCTTTCGGCCTTGGCTTGCGCCTGCTTGGCCACTTTGTCTTGTTCAAATGCCTGGGCGCAAAGCGCCACACCGGGCGCGCCCAGCGAAATCGTCATCACCGGCAACCCCTTGGGCCGCGACAGCACCACCGTGCCCGTCAGCACCATGGGCCGTGCCGACCTGCTCGAGCGCGGGCAAAGCACTTTGGGCGAAACCCTGAACGGCTTGCCTGGCGTGTCCAGCACCTACTTTGGCCCCAACGCCAGCCGCCCCACCATTCGCGGGCTTGATGGCGACCGCATCCGGGTGCTGAACAACAGCGCCTCCAGCCTCGACGCCTCGGCGCTGAGCTACGACCATGCGGTGCCGCTGGATGCCTTGTCCACCGACCGCATCGAGGTCTTGCGCGGCCCGGCAGCCTTGCTTTATGGCGGCAGCGCCGTGGGCGGCGTGGTCAACGTGATCGACAACCGCATCCCGCGTGCACCGGTCTCGGGCGTTCTGGGCAAAGCCCAGCTGCAAGCGGGCACGGGCAACGACGAGCGCAGCGTGGCCGGTTTGGTCGAGGCGGGTAACGAACGTTATGCCCTGCATTTGGACGGTTTTGACCGCCGCACAGGCGAAGTGCGGGTGCCGGTGTCGCTCGATTGCACAAAACCCGGCTCGCCTGCCAACGCCCGGCGCATCTGCAACTCGGCCAGCACCGCCCGGGGTGGTGCTTTGGGGGCCAGCACCTTCTGGGATCACGGCTATTTGGGCGCATCGGTCAACACCTACCAAAGCGACTACGGCACCGTGGCCGAAGACGAAGTGACGATTGGCATGAAAACCACCCGCTACGCGCTGGAGGGGCAAGTGCGCCAACTGCCGGGCTGGTTTGAGAGCGTCAAAGCCCGCCTGAGCCAGACCGACTACCAGCACACCGAGTTTGAGGGCGCCCAAGCGGGCACTGTGTTTGCCAACAAGGGCCATGACCTGCGCATTGAGGCGCGGCACCGCCCGCTGGCGGGGTGGCAAGGCGTGGTGGGTCTACAGACCGAGTCGAGCCGCTTTTCTGCGGTGGGCGATGAAGCCTTTGCGCCCTACAGCCGCACACGCAGCCAAGCCCTTTTTGTGCACGAAGAGCTGCCCACCGCCTGGGGCCAATTCACGGCCGGGGCGCGTTGGGAGTCGGTGCGGGTCGAATCCTTGGGCAACCCCGAACTGGACCGTTTTGACGAGGGCATGGGTGCCCAAAAATTCACGCCCTTCAGTGTGGCCACCGGGGCGGTGTTCAAGCTCTCGCCCACTTGGTCTTTGACCGGCAACGCGGCCATGACGCAGCGTGCCCCCAAAGACTACGAGTTGTTTGCCAACGGCCCGCACCTGGCCACCCACGCCTGGGAAATCGGCAACAAAGACCTGGGTCTGGAAAAGTCCAAGAGCCTGGATGCGGGTGTGCAGTGGAAGTCCGGCCCCGACAGTGTGAATGTCACGGCCTTTGCCAGCCAGTTTGCCAACTACATTGGTTTGATGAACACCTCGGATATCGAGGAAGACTTGCCCGTGCAGCTTTACCAAGGCGTCAAGGCCCAATTCAGGGGCCTGGAAGCCAGCGGTCGCCAGCGCCTGTGGCAGGGCGCTTCGACGCTCGATCTGGATTGGCGTGCCGACAGCGTGCGGGCCAGCAACCGCAGCTCGGGCGAGCCCTTGCCGCGCATCTCGCCCCTGCGTGTGGGCGCTACCCTGGTGCACGGCCAAGGGCCTTGGAGCGCCAAGCTGGGGGCCGACTGGCATGCGGCGCAAAAGCGCGTGCCCGAGGGCAGTGTGGCCACGGGCGCCTACACCTTGGTCAATGCCAGCGTGTCATACCGCCAAAAGCTCGACGCCACGGTGCTCAACTGGTTTGCCCGCCTGGACAACCTGAGCGACCAACTGGCCTACAGCGCCAGTTCCATCCTCACGAGCACGGCATTTGGCAAGTCGCCTTTGCCGGGGCGCAGCTTCAAGTTGGGGGTTCAGGTCACGTTCTAAAGGCTTGCGTGGCGTCGCCCAAGGTGGCGGCGCTACGTGGTTTCCGCTGAAATCAGGCGCAGGCAGGTCGGGATAATCCATCCATGAACCTTGATCACCCCGTCCTGTCCTCCCTCTTGCCCGTGGTGCTGCTCATTTTGATTGGCTTTGTCGCAGGCAAGGCCAAGCTGGTGCGGGGTGAGTCGGTGCGCGATTTGTCGAACGTGGTGTTTCTGGTGCTGACGCAGGCTTTGCTGTTTCGCACCATGAGCAGCGTGTACATCGAGCAGCTCGATTTCAAACCCGTGGCGCAATACTTTTTGGTGGCTGGCGTTTTGTTTGTCGCCATGCTGTGGGCTTATGGTGGCAACAGCCGGGCCTCGGTGCTGGCACTGGCTGGCATTTTCAGCAACACCTTGATGATCGGCGTGCCCCTGATCGGTCTGGCCTATGGCCAAGAAGGCCAGGTGCTGCTGTTCACCTTGATTTCACTGCATGCCCTGGTTTTGCTCAGTGCCGCCACTTTGGTGCTGGAGCTGCAAGTGGCGCACGAGCAAGCGGCTTTGTCGGGTGAGCGGCGGCCCATCTGGCGCACGGTGGCATCGGCCGTGCGCAACGCCATCATTCACCCTGTGCCTTTGCCCATTTTGCTGGGGCTGGCCTACGCCCAAACCGGCTGGGGTCTGCATCCTGTGGTGGACCGTCCCCTGGCTTTGCTGGGCAGTGCCTTTGGCCCCATCGCCTTGGTGTTGGTGGGCATCACCCTGTCGCAAACGCCTGTGGGGCGACAGTTCACATCGGCCCTCAAGCCGTCTTTGGTGAAAACCGTGCTGCACCCGGCGCTCATGCTGGCGCTGGGCTGGGGGCTGGGCCTGCGGGGCTTGCATTTGTCGGTCATGGTCGTGGCGGCGGCTTTGCCCATTGGGGCCAATGTGTTCTTGTTCTCTCAGCGCTACCGCAAGGAAGAAGACACGGTGACCGCCGCCGTGGCCGTGTCCACACTCATCTCTATCCTGGGGATCTCACTGACCATGGCCCTGCTGGCCGAGCTGCCAGGCTGATCCATGGGGTTGATCCATGGATTCGACACACTCAGTAGCCCGTTTGACCGCATGCCCTAACATCCAGCCATGAACACACCCCTGCCGCCTGCGCTTCAAGCCGATCTGAACACGTTGAGCGGAGACTGCGGGCGCATCGCGGTGTACTCAGGGGGCTCCGGTCCCCCTGTGCTCTTGGTGCACAGCATCAATGCGCTGGCTTCAGCGGCTGAAATCAGACCCCTGTTTGAGGCCTTGCGCCAGGACCACAGCGTCTACGCCCTGGATTTGCCAGGCTACGGTTTGTCTGAGCGCTGGCCACGCGCCTACACCGTGGGCGACATGTGCGCCGCCATCGGCCAAGTGGCGCAATGGGTGGCGCAGCGGCACCCGGGCCAGCCGCTGCAGGCCGTGGGCGTGTCCCTGTCGTGCGAATTTGTGGCCCGCGTGGCCCAGCAGACGCCGCAGCTGTTCGCCGCTTTGGCCTTGGTCAGCCCCACGGGCTTTCGGGGCGGCAAGTCCTTGCGCCAGCCTGCGGGCAGTACGCTGTTCATGGCCGGGTTCGACCGTTTCTTGCGCAGCCCGGGGCCGGGCTGGGGGCGCATTTTGTTTCGGCAGCTGTCGCGGCCTTCGGTGGTGCGTTACTTCTTGCAACGCACCTGGGGCGGCAAAGACATTGATGAAACGCTGTGGGCTTATGCGGTGCGCACAGCCCATGTGCCCAACGCGGAGCAAGCGCCTTTGTCTTTTTTGAGCGGGGGCTTGTTCAGCGCCGACATGCACAACGTCTACGAAAGCCTGCGCCTGCCGGTGTGGGTGGTGCACGGCACCCGGGGCGACTTCACCGATTACCGGGCGCTGGACCTGGTGCGCCATCGGCCCAACTGGCAGGTGACGGTCATGCAAGCCGGCGCCATGCCTTACTTTGAAGACATCGACACTTTCATGGCGGCTTACCGGGTGTTTGAGGCTGCGGCTCGCAAGTCTTTGGCTTGACCTGTCTTAAGGCGCCAAGCGTTCGCGCAGCCAGCCGCTGCCCTCTTGGGTGTAACGCAAGCGGTCATGCAGCCGACTTTTGCGCCCTTGCCAAAACTGCCAGTTGTCGGGCACCAGGCGGTAGCCGCCCCAGTGCGGCGGGCGTGGCGGGTTGAGCATGAATTGCGCCGCGTATTTGGCGGCGTTGGTCACCAGCACCGTGCGCCCGTCGATCACCTGGCTTTGTGGCGAGGCCCAAGCCCCGATGCGCGAGTCCAGTGGGCGGCTGTGGAAGTAGGCGTCGCTTTCTTCATCTGAGACCTTTTCCACCCGACCTTCGATGCGCACCACACGTTCGAGTTCAACCCAGTGAAACTGCAGCGCCGCAAACGGATTGCCCGCCAGCTCCTGCCCCTTGCGGCTGTCGTAGTTGGTGTACCAGACGATGCCGCGCTCGTCATAGCCCTTGATCAGCACCACCCGGGTGCTTGGGCGCAGGTTGCTGGCCACGGTGGCCAGCGTCATGGCGTTGGGCTCGGGCACTTCGGCGGCGATGGCCTCTTGCAACCATTGTGCAAATTGCTGCAAGGGGTCGGCGTGGGAGGCGTTTTCGTTGAGCTCGGCTTTTTCGTAGCTCTTGCGCAGGTCGGCGATGTTCATGGTGACAAGTATAGGGATATGGCTTTGTCAGGCATTGAGCCCGCGCAATCCGGGCGGCTTTGATCTGAATGGATGCCGTGCGCCTGACTGACGCGGCGGAGTCACCCGCATCACGCCCAACGCCCAACGCCCAACGCTCAACGCTCAACGCCCAACGCTCAACGCTCAACGCTCAACGCTCAACGCTCAGTCAGCGTGGCGAAGCAGTGCGGCCAGTGCCCGGTCTTCGATGCCGTGGGCCCGCAGGCTCTCGTAGGTTTGGCGGGCATAGTCCAGCGTGGTGCCAAAGCGCCCGCAGGCCTGCTGAAAAATTTGCCGGTAAGTCTCGTCAGGCAACTGACCTGTGAAGCTGGGGCTGCTGCGTGGCAGGGTAAAGGCCAGCGCCTGCACTGGGCCTTGGGGTGTGTTGCAAGGCAGCCAGCTGGGGGTGTAAACATCCATGGGCATTTCGCGCTCCCACAGCCGCACCAGCACCTCGTCGGCCTGGTCTCGGGCCACCCGGTAGGCCACGCCCTGGCAGCTGCCACCGGGCAACAAGGCAAACACCAGACCCGGGCACTCGGGGCTGCCGCGGTTGAGCCGACTCCACATTTTCAGGGCGCGGTGCCAACCCCAGACGCGGCTGATGTACTGCTCCTGGGCCTCGAACTCGGGCCGCCACAAGAGCGAGGCGTAGCCAAATACCCACAAATCACTGCCTGCCGTTTGTGCCCGGAATTGGTCGAGCAAAGCCCCCTGAAATGCCGTGGCACGGCCAGCGGTGGCAAGCGTGCTGGGCGCATCGGCGGGTGTGTCAGTCATGTGCAATTGGGCCCCATTACAATCTGCCCACTATTTTCGGAGAAAAACCCCCATGTCGACCCCTCAAGATGACAATCAACCCGTAGTCTGGACCGTTTTGGTGGCCGTGATCGTGCTGGCCGTGGGCCTGGCCGTCGGTTTTGGCATTGCCAAGAGCAAAAAAGCCGCACCGGCAGCGGCCCCTGCAGCCACGGCACCCGCTGTTGAAGCCTCCGCCCCTGCGGCAGATGCTTCTGCACCTGTTGCTGACGCTTCGGCCCCTGCGGCAGATGCCTCTGCCCCCAAGTGATTCGCCGCACAACGCGCTAAAAACCCGCCTCGGCGGGTTTTTTTGCGCCTGTTTGGGGGGCGCCTCTCGCTTGTACCCAGTCTGTAACCGCGCCAACGCACCAAAGCGCAGGAACGCGGTTACCATCTGTCGTGTAATTTTGTTACAGACCCTCCAGGCGTATCACCCATGAACATTCACCCCAGCGTGGCGGCCGTCACCGCCCGCATCACCGAGCGCAGCCGCCCCACCCGCCAGGCCTATTTGCAGCAGGTGGACGCCGCCGCCAGTCAGGACCCCGGTGCCCAGCGCCTGGGCTGCGCCAATGTGGCCCACGCCTTTGCCGCCATGCCCGAGGGAGACAAGAGTCGCGCCACGGCGCTCGACAAAATCAAAGTGGTGGCCCCGCGTGCACCCAACATCGGCATCGTGAATGCCTACAACGATCTGCTCTCGGCCCACGCGCCGCTGCAGCACTACCCCGACCTGATCAAAGACGAAGCCCGCAAGCTGGGCGCCACAGCCCAAGTGGCCGGGGGCGTGCCCGCCATGTGCGACGGCGTCACGCAAGGCACGCCCGGCATGGAGCTGAGCCTGTTCAGCCGCGATGTGATCGCCATGGCCACAGCGGTGTCGCTCAGCCACGATGTGTTTGACGCCGCCCTGATGCTGGGCGTGTGCGACAAGATCGTGCCGGGCCTGCTCATTGGCGCTTTGCAGTTTGGCCATTTGCCCACGGTGTTTGTGCCCGCAGGCCCCATGACCAGCGGCCTGTCCAACAACGAGAAATCCAAGGTGCGTGAACAAGCGGCACTGGGACTGGTGGGCCGCCCCGAATTGCTGGAAGCGGAGTCGAAGGCCTACCACGGAGAAGGCACCTGCACCTTTTACGGCACGGCCAACAGCAACCAGATGCTGCTTGAAGCCATGGGTCTGCATGTGCCGGGCACGGCCTTCATCAACCCGGGCGAAGGCGTGCGCCAGGAGCTGACGCGCGAAGCGGCGCGCACCGTGCTCGATTTGGTCAAGGCCAAAAACTTCACGCCCATTGGCCGCCTGGTCGACGAGCGCTGCATCGTCAACGCCATGGTGGCCTTGCTGGCCACGGGCGGCTCGACCAACCACCTGATCCACTGGGTGGCGGTGGCGCGTGCGGCGGGCATCGTGATCGACTGGGACGATTTTTCGGCCCTGTCGGATGTGGTGCCGCTGCTCACCCGCGTCTACCCCAACGGCAGCGCCGACGTGAACCAGTTCCAGGCCGCAGGCGGCCCGGGCTACGTGATCCGCGAGCTGCTCGACGCGGGCTTCATGCACGCCGATGTGTTGACGGTGCGCGCAGGCGGCCTGCGCGAATTCACCCGCATCCCGTCTGCCCACAATGGCCAGCTGGTCTGGCAAGACGCGGGTGCCAGCCAAGACGACACGGTGGTGCGCCCCGCCAGCAGCCCGTTCAGCACCACGGGTGGCTTGAAGCTCTTGCAAGGCAATTTGGGCCGCAGCGTGATCAAGATTTCTGCCGTACCCGAAGCGCTGCACGTCATCGAAGCCCCGGCCCGCGTGTTCAATTCACAAGACGAATTGCAAGCCGCGTTCAAGGCGGGTGAACTCGACCGGGATATCGTTTGTGTGGTGCGCTGGCAAGGCCCGCAGGCCAACGGCATGCCCGAGCTGCACAAACTCACGCCGCCGCTGGCGGTGCTGCAGGGCAAGGGCTTCAAGGTCGCGCTGGTCACCGATGGCCGCATGAGTGGCGCGTCGGGCAAAGTGCCTGCAGCCATCCACGTCTCACCCGAAGCCGCAGCAGGCGGCCCGCTGGCCAAAGTACAAGACGGCGATTTGATCCGGATCGACGGTGTGTTGGGCACCCTGCATGTGCTGTTGAGCGAAGCCGAATGGGCCGCCCGCCCATTGGCCCCAATGCCCGCTGAATTGCGCGCTGCCAACGGCGTGGGCATGGGCCGTGAACTGTTTGCCAACCTGCGCCGCAACGCGCTCAAAGCCGAAGAAGGAGCCTGCACATGGCTGTGAATCTGAGTGGACATTTGACTGCCCTGCAAGTGATGCAGGACGCGCCCGTGATCCCCGTGATCGTGCTCAACGACGTGGCCCACGCCGTGCCCATGGCCCGCGCCCTGGTGGCGGGCGGCATCCGCATGTTGGAGGTGACCCTGCGCACCCCGCAAGCACTGGCCTGCATGGAAGCCATTGCCAAAGAAGTGCCCGGCGCGGTGGTGGGGGCAGGCACCGTGCGCAGCCCGGCTGACGCTGCGGCTGCAGCCAAAGCGGGCGCGCAGTTTGCCGTCAGCCCGGGTTACACCCGTGCGGTGGGGCAAGCCTGCCGTGACCACGGTTTGTCATTGCTGCCCGGTGTGGCCACCGGCAGCGAAATCATGATGGCGCAAGAAGACGGCTACACCGAACTCAAGTTTTTCCCGGCCATGCAAGCGGGCGGCCCGGCCATGCTCAAGGCTTGGGGCGGCCCGTTCTTTGACGTGAAGTTCTGCCCCACGGGCGGCGTCACACCCGGTAATGCCTTGGACTTTTTGAGTCTGCCGAATGTGGCTTGCGTGGGGGGCTCGTGGTTGGTGCCTGCCGACGCGCTGGCCCAAGGCGACTGGGCGCGCATCGAAGCGTTGGCACGCGAAGCGAGTTTTTTGCCGCGCTGAGTTTCAGTGCAGCCCTTGCCCACCGGCAAACTCGGCGCGCTGGATCAGCTCGACCTTGTAGCCATCGGGGTCGGTGACAAAGGCGATCACGGTGGTGCCTCCTTTGACGGGGCCGGGCTCGCGGGTGACCTTGCCGCCAGCGGCTTTGATCTTGTCGCAGGCGGCATAGGCATCCGGCACGCCCAGAGCGATGTGGCCATAGGCTGTGCCCATTTCGTAGCTTTCCACGCCCCAGTTGTAGGTCAGCTCCAGCTCGGCGTGGTCGGGGTTGTTGCCGTAGCCCACAAAGGCCAGCGAGTATTTGTACTCGGGGTTTTCCGAGGTGCGCAGCAGCTTCATGCCCATCACGTTGGTGTAGAAATCGATGGAGCGTTGCAGGTCGCCCACGCGCAGCATGGTGTGAAGAAGTCTCATGGTTTATTTCCGTGGGTTGAGGGGATTTCAAAAACAAGGCAAGCGGTGCTGGCGTGCGCATACAGCGTGCCGTCGGGGCCGACCAGCTGGGCTTCGGCGGTGGCCAGTTGGCGGCCGCAGTGCAGCACTTTGCCAATGGCCCGCACACGCTGCACTTTGGGCGTGATGGCCTTGACCAGTTTCACGCTCAAGTCGGCCGTGGTGTAGCCGCGCCCGGGCGGCATCAGGGTGTGCACCGCGCAGCCCAGAGCCGAGTCGAGCAGGCTGGCAAACCAGCCGCCATGCACTGTGCCTAAAGGGTTGAGGTGCTGCACGCCGGGTGTGCCCTGAAAAATGGCCAGTCCCGGGCCGACCTCGATCAGCATGAAGTCCAGCGTTTTGGCCATGTGCGCAAAAGGCAACTCGCCCGTCAGCAGACCCTGCATGACCTGCAAGCCCGTCTTGCCCGCCACTTGCTCAGGGCGGGCCACACCGGGGCCGACCCCGGTATCGATGCGTGTGCGCACGTCGCGCTCCTGGGCCAGCCAGGCCTCTAAATCATTGGGGCGTGTGTCGGTCGTGGTGCTCATGAAAATGGTTTCTCTCAAGCTATTCTTAAACTTTTATCAAACAGGCACGGTGTAGTTGAGTGCCATGCGCCCGCCGTCCACGGTGACGATTTCCCCGGTGATGTAGCTGGCCGCGTCGCTGGCCAAAAAGGCCACCACCTTGGCCACCTCGTCGGGTTCGCCCAGGCGCTTCATGGGCGTGCGCATCATGATTTTCTTTTCAGCGGCCTCGCTGGTCAGCACCGCCTGGCGGGCCAGTTCGGTGGCAATGGTGCCCGGGGCCACCGCGTTCACCCGGATGCCAAAGTCGGCCAGGGCCAGCGACATGGCGCGGGTCAGCTGGTTGATGCCGCCTTTGCTCACGTTGTAGCTGGCGATGTTGGGAATGGCCAGCACCGCGTTGACCGAGCTCATGTTGACAATCGCGCCGCCCCCAGTGCTTTTCATGGCGCGGGCTGCGGCCTGCCCCATCAAAAACGAGCCTTTGATGTTCACGTTGATCACGGCATCAAAGTCTTCTTCGGTCACGTCCAGAAAATCGGCCGCCTTGAAAATGCCCGCGTTGTTCACCAGCACGTCGATGCGGCCAAAAGCCTGCAACACATGGTCCACCAAGGCGTCGACATCGGCCTTGCGCGAGACGTCGCAGGCCATGAATCCCGCGCTGTGGCCTGCGCTGCGCAATTCGGCCGCCACGGCAGCGCCGCGCTCGCTGTTCACGTCGGCCAGCACCACATGGGCGCCTTCACCCGCAAAGCGGCGGGCGCAGGCCTCGCCAATGCCATTGGCTGCGCCGGTGACGATGACCACGCGGCCTTGCAGGCCAAACGAGAGGGCATTGGAAATGGGCATGCGGGGGTCTCCTTGTAACGCATGCATGCGATGCTGCCACAAGGCCAAATGCTTTGCTGTCACCAGTTACCCTGATCGCATGGGGTTTGCGGGCGGGGCAGCTAGGACTTGGGGTTTGTGGCGGATTTGAGCGTTCACCTCATCAAGTAACATGGCCGCAATTCGATTCGCCCGGCAACGGGTTTTTTACTGGAGAGTGCGATGTTCAGTCATGTGATGCTGGGTGTGAATGACCTGGAGGTTTCCAAAAAGTTTTATGACGCCATGCTGGGCACCTTGGGCTATGGCCCTGGGGTGGCCAACAAAAACCGTTATTTCTACCGCAGCCCCACTGGCACCTTCGCCATCACCACGCCCATCAACGGCGAACCCGCATGCCATGGCAATGGCAGCACGATCGGTTTCACGGTGCAGTCGGCAGAGCAGGGTGATGCCTTCCATGCGGCGGGTGTGGCCAACGGCGGCACCACTTGCGAAGACCCCCCTGGTTTCCGTGAAACGCCTTCAGGCAAGCTGTACCTGGCTTACTTGCGCGATCCCGACGGCAACAAAATCTGCGCCTTGCATCGTCCTGGATGAAGGCTCCTCCCAGACTGCAGACCCTCGTTGAAGAGGGCCTGATCGACACTGTGGTGCGTCAGCTCATGAGTGGCAAGGAGGCCATGGTGTTCGTGGTGCGCTGCGGGGACGAGACCCGCTGCGCCAAGATCTACAAAGAGGCCACGCACCGAAGTTTTCGGCAAGCGGTGGACTACACCGAAAACCGCAAGGTCAAAAACTCGCGCTCGGCCCGCGCCATGGCCAAGGGCAGCAAGTTTGGCCGCCAGGAGCAAGAAGCCGCCTGGCAAAGCGCCGAAGTGGACGCGCTGTACCGCCTGGCCGCAGCCGGTGTGCGCGTGCCCCGGCCCTTCAATTTTTTTGACGGCGTGCTGCTCATGGAGCTGGTCACCGATGCGCAGGGTGATGCTGCCCCGCGCCTGAACGATGTGGCCTTCACCCCCGCGCAAGCCCTGCAGCACCACGCTACCTTGATTGGCGAAGTGGTGCGCATGCTGTGCGCCGGTGTGGTGCATGGCGATTTGTCGGAGTTCAATATTTTGCTGGCGCACATCCCCGGCGAGGGTGATCTGCCCGGTGTGGACGAGCCCGTCATCATCGACCTGCCCCAAGCCGTGGACGCTGCGGGCAACAACCACGCCCAGCGCATGCTGCTGCGCGATGTGGGCAACCTGAGGGATTTTTTCGGGCAGTTCGCGCCAGAGTTGCGACAGACCGAATACGGCCCTGAAATCTGGAGCCTTTACCAAGCCGGTTTGCTGAGCAATGAAACACGGCTGACGGGCCGCTTCGAGCGCTCGACGGCCGATGTGGACATGCAGGCCGTGCTGCGCGAAATTGACGATGCGCGCGACGAAGAAGCTGCGCGACGTTTGCGCATGGCCACGGCAGTTTGAGGCTTTCGTCAGCGCATGAGTTCAACAAGACCTGAGCAGGACAAAGCCCCTCACGCGGTGTCGCGCCTGCGCACCGAGCGCCTGGCCCGCAGCGCCAAACCCTTCATGGCCCGTGGCGGCATCAAGGGTGAGCGCTGCCCCGGCTGCCGTCTGGTGCCCAGCCACTGCATCTGCGGTCTGCGCCCGGAGTTGCCCACGCAATCGGGCATGTGCTTGCTCATGGCCGACATCGAACCCCTCAAACCCAGCAACACCGGCTGGTTGATCGCCGATGTGGTGACGGACACCTTTGCCTTTGGCTGGGCCCGCACCGAGGTGGACTCGGCTTTGCTGGCGCTGTTGGCCGATCCGCAGTGGCAGGCCTTTGTGGTGTTTCCGGGCGAATTTGTGGCACCTGAGCGGGTGGTGGGTGACGTGCCCACCCTCTTAGATAACTTGCCCGCCGGGCGGCGCCCGCTGTTCATCCTGCTGGACGCCACCTGGCCTGAAGCCCGAAAGATGTTCCGCAAAAGCCCTTACTTGAACCACTTGCCGGTGCTCAGTCTGAAGCCCGAACAGATCTCTCGTTACCAACTGCGCCGCTCTCAACGCGATGACCACTTTTGCACCAGCGAGGTGGCTTCGCTGTGTCTGGAATTGGCGGGCGAGGTGCGTGCAGCCGGCACCCTGCAGGCTTATCTGGACGTTTACACCCACCACTACTTGCAGGCCAAGCACCAGCTGCCGCCGGACCTGCAAGGGGTCGCGCATGCACAGTTAAAGCGCTGTGCAAGTTCACAATAGCCCAGCTTCCCAGTGGCATCTGGCAGGGCAGCTGGCGGTGCATTTCCATTGATTGATCCGGCACGCTGAAGTTTGAAATCGGTGAGACATGTCTTCTCGTAGGTCGGCACTCGCAGAGTCCGACGTTTTCAGCCTTAGGCACAGGCACCCTGTCGGGGTCTTCGACCGCCGACCTGCAACATCTTTGAGCATTGAAAACTTCACAGGGCCGAATCAAGAGGTGACAGCTCAGCAGGCGATGCAATGCATGCAGTCGCTAAACTCCCATCATGAGCACACCAACCACCCCCTTGAGCGGCCACCCAACGGTCAGCATTTCCCGCACCATCGAGCGCCTGGTCACCGGCCAGGCCACGTCAGACGGCGCAGGCGTCAAGCTCAGCCGCATCCTCACGCAAGACCTGCAGCACCGGCTTGACCCGTTTTTGATGCTGGACGCCTTTGGCAGCGACAAGCCGGACGACTACATCGCAGGTTTTCCGGACCACCCGCACCGGGGTTTTGAAACCGTGACCTACATGATCGCCGGGCGCATGCTGCACCGCGACAGTGCGGGCAACGAAGGCCTGTTGCAAAACGGCGGCGTGCAATGGATGACCGCAGGCCAAGGCGTGATCCACTCCGAAATTCCGCAGCAAGCCGATGGCGTGATGGAGGGTTTTCAGCTCTGGCTGAACCTGCACAGCTCCGAGAAGATGAACGCGCCGTGGTACCGCGATTTTCAGAACGACCAGCTGCCGCAGTTCCAGACGCCCGAAGGCGTGGCCGTGACGGTGATTGCCGGGGCCAGTCACGGCGTGCAAGGCGCGGTGAGCCGCGAGATCACCCAGCCGATTTATCTGGACGTGCACATGCCCGCAGGCTCTCGTTTTGAGCAAACCCTGCCCGCCGGGCACAACGCCTTTGTGTACGTGTACCGGGGCGAGGCGCGCATTGCAGGGCAGGCCTTGCCCTTGCAGCGCATGGCCATTTTGAAAAACACACCGCAGGCCGACGGCGTGGTGATCGAAGCCAGTGCCGATACCCAGTTGATTCTGGTGGCGGGCAAACCCCTGAAAGAGCCCATCGTGCAATACGGTCCCTTTGTCATGAACACCAAGGAAGAGATCTACCAGGCCTTGGCAGATTTTCGGGATGGGCGGCTGGGTGAGAAGGCCTGACGTCAGTTTTCAACGCGCTTGCACGGCTGAACAACAAGGATCCTTGTAGGGTCTGGATTCGTTGGCCATGATTGATCCGGCCCTGTGAAGTCTGCAGGGTGACTTCAATCTTGCGTCTTGTGGGAGCTAGCCCTGCTGGCGATCAGACGCTTGTGGACCACATGCTTTTCGCTTGGCTGGCAAGCTCCCACAAAATCCTCCCAACTGGCAACACACGGCTCAGACTTCATCGGGCCGAATCTATAGGCTGTAGTCAACAGCGCTGCATCGCCTGCAAGGCCGTGGCATCCCACAAAACCTGATGCAGACATTTGGTGTGAAAACGCACCGACCCTGCTCGGATGAGTGCATACAGTGAATCGTGGATACCTCGAAAACAGCTTCACACATACATCTGTGAAGCGGTGAATTCAGAGGTGTCCATTTTCTCCACCTTCCACAAGGAAAATCACTGTGACTCAAATACCACCATCCTCTTTCCAAAATACACCCATCAAGGCATCGAATGTCATCGGCAAAGATGTGGTGAATTCAATGCAGGAAAACCTGGGGGACATCAAAGAACTCATGCTGGACCCCGTGAGCGGAAAAATTGCCTACGCAGTCCTGTCATTTGGCGGCTTTCTGGGCTTGGGCGAAAAGCTTTTCGCAGTGCCTTTTTCGGCCTTGACTTACAGCCACGTCAACGATGAGTACGTGCTGGATGTCAGCAAAGAGATTTTGAGCAAGGCACCTGGTTTTGATTCTTCCAATTGGCCAACGATGGCCACTGAGGAGTGGAATCGCGACATTTACAAGTACTACGAAAAACGCCCTTACTGGGAAATCTGAACACTGAATATGGGGGGCAATTGGATGCCGTACAGCTTCCCTCCATTTCAAATTTTCATTGACGTTTTGCCCCCCAGTCAAAGACCCCACCGACTTTTTCGGCAAGCTCCATCAGATGGGCTTGTGGGTGTTCGTTGCCCGATTCATTACCCCATCCAAGTAAAAAACTGTTCGTTCATTTTCAAGGACGCCCATGAACACTTCAATGCCTCTCCCGGGAAGCCCTGCCTCCCCGGATTATCAGAATTTGCGTGCGAACGCTGATGCGGCCAAGTCGGCAGGTCTGCAGCTCAGCGCCGTTTCCTGGGCGGCCATTTTGGCAGGTGCAGCAACCGCGACGGTCATGTCGATCCTGCTCTTGATTCTGGGCACGGGCTTGGGCTTATCGGTCGTTTCGCCGTGGTCCGCAAAAGGCATCAGTGCCATCAGTTTGGGCATCACTGCGATTGTGTGGTTGACACTCACACAGTTGATCTCTTCAGGCTTGGGGGGCTACATTGCGGGTCGCTTGAGAACGCGCTGGACACACGTCGACAAGGCAGAGACCTATTTTCGGGACACCGCGCATGGTTTTTTGTCCTGGGCCGTCTCGACCTTGGTCACTGCAACCGTGCTGGCTTCTTTCGTTTCTTCCATCACAGGCGCAGGCACACAAGCTGCTGCCACTGTGATCAGTGGCGCCTCCATTGCGGGAGCCACGGTGGCCCATGTCGGGCTGACACGATCCGATGCTGACAACCTTCAAAACGTTTACTTTCTGGATTCCTTGTTCCGTATGCCTTCATCAGCCAGTTCAGTCAATGGACCTCGAACAGGCGGTGAGCGTTTGAACCCGGAATCCTCAGCGTCTGAGCAACAGTCCGAGGTCATGCACATCATGCTCAACAGTTTGCGCACAGGCCCATTGCCGCCAGATGATTTGAGCCATGTCGCGCAGATCGTTGCGCAACGCACGGGTTTGACGCAACAAGAAGCGCAGCAGCGGGTCACTGATGTGTATGGACGCATGCAAGCGCGATTCATTGCGGCACAAACAACCGCCATCCAGGCTGCAGAGCAGGCACGCAAGGCATCGACCTATGCGGCATTGTGGATGGTTGTCTCCATGCTTGTGGGGGCTTTCATGGCCAGTTGGGCTGCCATTTTTGGCGGTCGACAACGTGACCTGTAACAACCCACCCCTATTGATATCACTTTGACTTAGACAGGACTCACTATGCGTTCATTGCTGTTGTATCTGCTCGGTATTCCGATTCCCATCATCATTTTGATTGCCTTGTTTTTACGATAGTTTGCGGTTGGATTCTCCAACTCACATGGCTTCAAAAACCTCAGAAACGGCGGTTCATTCCTATGGCTAAAAGCAAAATTCAAGGCAAAAGCAAGGGTGCTGTGCAAGCAGGTGTTTTCAACCGTGCAGCTGAAAAAGCAATGCAAACGCAGGAGCTTGCAACGGCCATGCCGTTCAATGCCCACAAAGGTTTGGAGTATGGCCTTGGCAACGCGCTGAATCCAAAATCCGGGCAGACCGTACAGCCCGAGTCGCGACTGCCCACCGGCAGCACACTGTCGGAGTCCCAAGGCACGCCCAAGACGGGCAGCATGGCCGCAGAGGGTATGAATGCCGGCATCGGTTCACTCGACCGTGTGCGGGTGGATTCGAGCGGGCAAATGTTGACGACCAATCAAGGCGTGCCCATCAGCGACAACCAGAACTCCCTCAAGGATGGCTTGCGGGGACCGGTCTTGCTGGAAGATTTCATCTTGCGCGAGAAGATCACGCATTTTGACCATGAGCGCATTCCTGAGCGCATCGTGCATGCAAGGGGTTCGGGGGCGCATGGATTTTTTGAATGCTACGAAGCCTTGACGCCGTTGACCCAAGCTGCACCGTTTCAAGAGGCAGGCAAGAAGACGCCTGTGTTTGTCCGGTTTTCTACGGTGGCCGGCGAGCGGGGCTCCAAGGACACGGCGCGTGATGTGCGTGGCTTTGCCGTCAAGTTCTATACCAACGAAGGCAATTGGGATTTGGTGGGCAACAACATGCCGGTTTTCTTCATACAGGATGCCATCAAGTTCCCCGACCTCATCCATGCGGTCAAACCCGAGCCGCATCACCAGATGCCACAGGCCGCCAGCGCGCACGACACTTTCTGGGACTTCGTTTCCTTGATGCCGGAGTCCACCCACATGTTGATGTGGGTCATGAGTGACCGCGCCATCCCGCGCAGCTACGCGACCATGGAAGGATTTGGCGTGCACACCTTCCGTTTGGTCAATGCACACAATGAATCTGTGTTCGTCAAGTTTCACTGGAAGCCCAAGTTTGGCACCCACTCCATGGTTTGGGATGAGGCGGTGAAAATTTCTGGCGCAGACCCCGACTACCACCGCCGCGACCTTTGGGAGCGCATCGAGTCGGGCGCATTCCCCGAGTGGGAACTGGGATTGCAGATCTTCACAGAAGAGCAAGCAGCCAAATTCAGTTTCGATGTGTTGGACGCCACCAAGCTGATTCCTGAAGAATTGGTGCCCGTCAAGCTGGTGGGGCGCATGGTCTTGAACCGTAACCCGGACAATTTTTTTGCAGAAACCGAACAGGTGGCTTTTTGCGCAGCCCATGTCATCCCCGGCATTGATTTTTCGAACGACCCCTTGCTGGCCGGTCGCATCCATTCCTATATGGACACGCAAATTTCACGGCTGGGCGGCCCCAACTTTCACGAACTACCCATCAACAGTCCGATCAATCCCGTTCACAACAACCAGCGTGACGGCATGCATCGCCAGGCCATTCCACGCGGTCGGGTGTCCTATGAGCCCAACTCACTGGGGGGTGGCTGTCCTTTTCAGGCCGGCGCTGAGCAGGGTTTTGTCACGGTGCATGAACGCTTGCAGGCCAAAGATTTGCGTGCCAAGGTGCGTGGCAAGCCGGAAAAATTTGCTGACCACTACACCCAAGCAAAATTGTTCTACAACAGCCAAACGCCTGTGGAGCAGGCCCATATTGCCGCTGCGTTTCGATTTGAATTGAGCAAGCTGACGGTGCCTGCGATTCGCCAACGCATGGTGTCTTCTTTGCGCAATGTGTCCGAAGCACTGGCCCGGCAAGTGGCGGATGGCTTGGGCATGAGCAGCATGCCGCCTGCCATGCCCTTGGCATTGGCCAAGCCGTCCAAGCCCGAGGTGTCGGTTTCGCCCATGCTGTCATTGACTGCCCGTCCCGGTGAAGGGTTGATTGCAGGCCTGAAGATCGCGATCCTGTCTGCGCACGGCATGCTGGGTCAAAGCGCAGCTGCTGTATATGCCGAACTGGCTGCGCTGGGTGCAACGCCCTGTTTCGTGGCACCACACATCGGTGAAGTTCAAACAAGCGATCAAGTGCCGGTCGTGGCGGATGCATCGCTTGAAAATGAACCTGGATTTTTGTTTGATGCGCTGGTGTTGCCAGAGGGTGAGCAAGCGGTCAAAAATTTGGCCAATGACCCCCACACCCTGGACTTCATCAAAGACACATACAGGCATGGAAAAACCCTGTTGTCCCTGAGCGACTCACAAGCACTTCTGGCCGCAGCTGGCGTGCCATCGCAAGTGGCAAAGGGCAGTACGGATCAAGGCTTGATCATCGGGAAAACCTACACGAATGTTCTGCGGGATGCATTCATCCAAGCCCTCTCACTTCAACGGCACCCACAACGCGAAGCTGCCTTCTTGCAAAGTCAAGGCGCTCCATCATGATGGGCCTTGTCAAGACAGTCGGCCAGATTTCGCAATTTGCAACGAGTCGAAAACACAGGGTGGATGCACACATCCCTTCTTCGGCACCGATGTACTGACCCGAATGGCACGGCGCTCAACCTGGGGACTGTTGTCGCGCATGGCCAACAAACAAGCGCGCTGGGTGATGCGTCGTGCGGCCAGTGCGGGCCAAGGTGTTTTGCGGCTTGCATCGCGCTCTTCTGCTGCCCCACGTAAGTCCCGGGTGGCTGCGCCCGCTCAAGGGTGGAGCGAGGGCCTGTCGCTCAACCCCTCGGGGCTGCGGCGATATGGTTTCTATAGACCCCCCAACTTGTCCCCATCCAAACCAAGCCCACTGTTGCTGATGCTGCACGGCTGTGGTCAGGATGCATTGGAATTTTCTGCCAGCACCAAGATGAATCAGCTGGCCAAACGCTTGGGTTTCATGGTGCTTTACCCACAGCAAGACCGGCAAGCCAATGCCATGGGGTGTTGGAACTGGTTTCAAAAGCGCAACGCTCGCGCCAAACTTGAAGCGGCCAGCATTGTGGCGGCTTTGGACCATGTCAGCAGTTTGCATGCAATTGATCGCTCGCGGGTTGCCATCGCAGGACTGTCTGCGGGCGCCAGCATGGCAGCGCTCACGGCGCTGCACTTTCCACGCCGTTTTGCTGCAGTGGTGATGCACTCAGGGGTAGAGCCCACTTCCGCCAATTCTTCGGCCACTGCAGTGGCGGCCATGCACGGACGTTTTCGCGTGCCATTGCATCTGGCCGACAAAGATGCAGCAGTCTTGCCCGCATTGCTGGTGATTCAAGGCAACGCAGACCCGGTGGTTGACAGTGCCAATGGACTGCGGGCAGCGCTGCAGTGGGCTGCTCATGGTCACGCGCAACCCGAAGCGGCGCGTGCGGTTCGTCATGGAAAGCGTTATGCGTTCACCACCATGGACTGGTTTGTGGGTGAGCGTTTGCAGGTGACCTACAAGGAGATCAGTGGCCTGGGACATGCTTGGAGCGGTGGGGCTGCGTCACAAGCCTATTCGGATCCCAAAGGACCTGATGCCTCGCGCATGGTGTGGGCATTTGCAAAACAGCAGTTTGAACAGATCGCCGCTGAGAATCAATCCAGCAAAAGCCATTGATGACTGATTGATCCGGCTCGCTGAAGTTTGAAATTTTTGCACCGTCAAACCGTAGGTCGGTAGATTTATAGATTCGGCCCGATGAAGTCTGAGCCCTGTGTTGCCCGCTGCGAGGATTTTGTGGGAGCTTGCCAGCCAAGCGAAAAGCCTGTGGGCCACAAGCGTCTGATCGCCAGCAGGGCTAGCTCCCACAAGGTGCAAGGTTGAAGTCACCCTGCAAACATCACAGGGCCGGGTCAATAGCTCCGACGTTGGTGGTTGAGCGAAGATCCATGTCGGGGCCGAAGCCACCGATTCCGGGGTGACCTGGCGCACACATCTCAGACTTCAGCGTGCCGGATCAAGAGATGCACCCCGATGCCTGAAGGCCCTGACAAATGCTTCAGCTTGAACTCGCACCTCCTGGGCGCTGCGCCCCGGTGCAAACAAGGCCGACCCCAAACCGAAGCCGGACGCACCAGCCTCCAAATAAGCCGCAACGTTGTCCGGCGTGATGCCGCCCACGGGCATCAGGGCGGCCGATTTGGGCAGCACGGCCCGCAGGGCTTTGACGGTGGCGGGCGAGATCATCTCGGCAGGGAAAAGTTTGAGGCCGTGCGCACCCGCATCGAGGGCGGCAAAGGCCTCGGTGGGCGTGGCCACGCCGGGCAGCGCCACCATGTTCAGGGCCAGGGCTTGCGCCACCACGGCGGGGTTGAAGTTGGGGGCCACAACCAGGCGGCCGCCCGCAGCGTGCACGTCCTTGACCTGCTGCGCGTTCAGCACGGTGCCTGCGCCGATCAGGGTTTGCGGAAAAAGCTTTGTCAGGGCGGCGATGCTCTGCAAGGGCTCGGGCGAGTTGAGCGGCACCTCGATGATGGCAAAGCCGCTGGCCACCAGCGAATCGCCAATGGCGGGTGCTTCAGCGGGCGTGAGGCCGCGCAGGATGGCGATCAAGGGCAGTTGGGCCATGGCTTGCGCCAGGGTTTGAGCGGGGTGGGTGTGGGGTGTCATTTTGAGGTGGTGATGGTTGATTCAGGGCGTGTGCCACGCCCATCGCCCACGGGGTGGGCTCCTACAAAAGAAGGCAGGCGCATGCGTTGTAGGAGCGCACCCTGTGCGCGATGGTTTTCAGGGCGTGTGCCACGCCCATCGCCCACGGGGTGGGCTCCTACAAAAGAAGGCAGGCGCATGCGCTGTAGGAGCGCACCCTGTGCGCGATGGTTTTCAGGGCGTGTGCCACGCCGATCGCCCACGGGGTGGGCTCCTACAAAAGAAGGCAGGCGCATGCGCTGTAGGAGCGCACCCTGTGCGCGATGGTTTTCAGGGCGTGTGCCACGCCCATCGGCCACGGGGTGGGCTCCTACAAAGGAAGGCAGGCTCATGTGCTGTAGGAGCGCACCCTGTGCGCGATGGTTTTCAGGGCGTGTGCCAGGGCGCAATCGCACTGATGAGCAGTGCAGCGGGCACCAGGATGGCTTTGTTGAGCAAAGACCCCTTGGCCACCGCCCAGACCACCGGCAATTCGCGGTCGGCTTT
>NZ_CXOO01000035.1 GCF_001269385.1 Limnohabitans sp. DM1
TGGCCACCAGCGAATCGCCAATGGCGGGKGCTTCARCGGGSGTGRGGCCGCGCAGGATGGCGATCAAGGGCAGTTGGGCCATGGCTTGCGCCAGGGTTTGAGCGGGGTGGGTGTGGGGTGTCATTTTGAGGTGGTGATGGTTGATTCAGGGCGTGTGCCACGCCCATCGCCCACGGGGTGGGCTCCTACAAAAGAAGGCAGGCGCATGYGYTGTAGGAGCGCACCCTGTGCGCGATGGTTTTCAGGGCGTGTGCCACGCCCATCGCCCACGGGGTGGGCTCCTACAAAAGAAGGCAGGCGCATGCGCTGTAGGAGCGCACCCTGTGCGCGATGGTTTTCAGGGCGTGTGCCACGCCGATCGCCCACGGGGTGGGCTCCTACAAAAGAAGGCAGGCGCATGCGCTGTAGGAGCGCACCCTGTGCGCGATGGTTTTCAGGGCGTGTGCCACGCCCATCGGCCACGGGGTGGGCTCCTACAAAGGAAGGCAGGCTCATGTGCTGTAGGAGCGCACCCTGTGCGCGATGGTTTTCAGGGCGTGTGCCACGCCCATCGCCCACGGGGTGGGCTCCTACAAAGGAAGGCAGGCGCATGTGCTGTAGGAGCGCACCCTGTGCGCGATGGTTTTCAGGGCGTGTGCCACGCCCATCGGCCACGGGGTGGGCTCCTACAAAGGAAGGCAGGCTCATGTGCTGTAGGAGCGCACCCTGTGCGCGATGGTTTTCAGGGCGTGTGCCACGCCCATCGCCCACGGGGTGGGCTCCTACAAAAGAAGGCAGACGCATGTGCTGTAGGAGCGCACCCTGTGCGCGATGGTTTTCAGGGCGTGAGCCACGCCCATCGCCCACGGGGTGGGCTCCTACAAAAGAAGGCAGACGCATGTGCTGTAGGAGCGCACCCTGTGCGCGATGGTTTTCAGGGCGTGAGCCACGCCGATCGCCCATGGGGTGGGCTCCTGCAGAGGGGGGTCTCAAAGGGTGGCGATTTGTGAAGCTCAGCATGCCGATGCCAGCGCAAACAAGCCCGCCCAGGTGGCCTCGGCCCCCCGGCTTTGGCAGGGGATGCGCAGGTGCTGCAGGGCCAGGGTGTAGCGCAGCGTCAGCGCTTCGCTGCCGATCAAAATCACCGGCTCGGTGTGGGTTGCTGCCGTCTGGTGGCGCAGCTCTTCGCCGATCAGCAGGCCCGAAAGATAACTGGGCAATTGGGCTGCGCTCAGGCGTTCAAACAAGCCCAGCGTGCGCACCGCAAACAGGTGGTGCAGCACACTGCCGCGTTGCTGGTTTTGCTGGATTGTGTCCACGCCTTGCAAAAAAACCGTTTCGTCAAAAGCGCCCTGCAGGTCCATCGTTTTGCCCAAAATCGAGTGCTGGCTCATCAGCGCAAACACCTCGCCGGTCATGAAGGTCTGGAACTGCGTGACGCGCCCGCCTTGCACCTGCACCCATTTGCTGTGGGTGCCGGGCAGCACCAGCGTGGCGCTGTCGCGGCCCTCCAAGTGCAGGGCCCCAAAAATTTGCACCTCTTCGCCGCGCATCACATCGGGGGTGTTCAGTGCGTCTGAACCCAAACAACTCAGGCCCGGCACCAAAGCGATGCGCCCAGTTTTCAGCCACAGCAGGTGCTGGCCCAACTCGGCAAATCCTGCGGGGCAGGGGCAGTAGGGCGCTTCTTGCCAGCCCTGGCGGCTGCCCGCCATGCCCGAGATCAGGCAGAGCGCTCCCGGCACTTGCATCCAGTCGCCAAAGAGTTCATCAAACACCGCTTCAAACTGGCCGGGCGGCACGGTGAGGATGCCGCGTGGAAATTCGCGGGATTCGAGCACCTGGCCGCTGGCACCGAGCCGCGCACCGCGCAGCGAAGAGGTGCCCCAGTCGATGGCGATCAAAGGTCTTGTGTTGCTCATGCTGTTGGGCCTTTCGAGGGGGCGTTCAACACCTTCAGCACGGCCTCGCGTGTGGGCAAAGGGCCGACCGCACCGAAGCCTTGCACCGACAGCGCGGCGGCGGCGTTGGCGTAAGTGGTGGCGGCCCACAAGTCGTCGCCCGCCGACAAACGCGCCAGCAGGTTGCCGGCAAAACAGTCGCCCGCGCCCGTGGCGTCAACGGCTGTGACCACATGGCCCGGCAGGCGTTGCTGGTTTTTGCCGTCGCTGGCCAGCGCCCCGTCGGCCCCCAGTTTGAGCACCACCTGCGCCGCAACTTGGGCATGGCTCCAGGCGACGATGTCGGCCGCTTGGGTGAGGCCGGTGAGCGCGGTCATGTCTTCCAGGCTGGGCAAAAACAGATCGCACAAACTGACGGCGTGGTGGATGCAGGCCTGCGCCCGGGCCAGGGGCCACAGCGACAAACGCAGGTTGGAGTCGAGCGCCACTCGCGTGCCGCTGCTGCGGGCATGGGCCATGGCTGCAAACGCGGTGTCGCAGGCCGTGGCGGAAATGGCCAAAGAGATGCCCGACAGGTGAAGCCACTGGCTGCGGGCTATTGAATCGGTCCAATGCGTCAGTTCCTGGGGCTGCATGCGGCTGGCAGCCGAGCCCGCACGCGCATAGCTGAAGTGGTGGCCTTGCGCGTCGTGGCTCACAAAGTACATGCCGGTGGGCGCTTGGTTGTCGCGCAGCACGGTGGTGGTGTCCACGTTTTCGCGCTGCCACAGGTCCATCAGGCGATCACCCCAACGGTCGGTGCCCAGACGTGTCAGGTAGGCCACATTCGCCCCAGCGCGGGCCGCGGCAATGGCGGCGTTGCTGGTGTCGCCGCCAAAGCCTTGTTGGTACAGCGGGGCGTCGCCTGCATGTTCATGGGGCCGCTGGTTGAACTCGACCATGGCTTCGCCAAGCGCCACGATGTCCAGGGTTGGTTTGGGGTGGGTCATGTCAAAAAAGGGCGACGGGGCAGAAGTAAATTCTGGGGTGGAGGTGGGAGAATCATTGTCCAACGCGGACCGCGATGGCCGACATCTTGGAGACAAACAACATGTGGACAGCAGGCACTGAAAGCGATTTTGTACTGAATGCGAGCTGCAAGGGCTACCCCTTGGCGGCCGAGCCTTGCCATGTTTCGGCGCTGGGGCAGCGCGGCTGGCACCTGCTCGATGATGCGCTGGCTTACCCGGTGGCCGTGCTGCGCCGCCCAGCCCTCACGCACAACCTGGCCTGGATGCAGAACTTTGTGCAGCGCAAAGGTGTGGCCCTGGCCCCGCACGGCAAGACCACCATGTCGCCCGAGCTGTTTCGCATGCAACTGCAAGCCGGGGCCTGGGGCCTGACTTTTGCCAATGTGCACCAGTTGCGTGTGGGCCTGGCGGCGGGGGTGCAACGCGCCATCATCGCCAACCAGTTGGTGTCGGATGCCGACCTGGACGGGTTGGACTTGTTGCTGAACCAGTACCCGCAAGCACGGGTCTGGTTTTTGGTCGATTCGCTGGCGCAGCTGCGAACCTTGGCCGACTGGGGCGCACGGCGCGGTCAGCCGCGTTGCTGGGATGTGCTTTTGGAGTTGGGCATCGCGGGCTACCGCACCGGCTGCCGCACCCACGAACAGGCCCTGGCTTTGGCTCAAGCCATGGCAGAGTCGGGCGTGGTGCGTTTGGGCGGCGTGGAGTGCTACGAAGGTGGGCTGGGTCAATGCGACAGCGCCCACGACATGGAAGCCGTGAGCGCGCTGGTGCGCAGCGTGCAGGCGCTGGTGCAACAAATCGATGAACAGCACCTGTGGGGCGGCGACGAGGTCTTGTTGTCGGCAGGCGGCTCGGCGGTGTTCGATTTGGTGATCCCCATGCTCAAAACCCAGGTCAAGAGTCGGCCAGTGCAAGGGGTGTTGCGCTCGGGCTGTTATGTCACGCACGACCACTGGAATTACGCCCGATACCTGAAGCTGGTGGAGGCGCGTGAGGGCTTGAGCGCATCGCTTCAGCCTGCGCTGGAGGTCTGGGCCAAGGTGCAGTCGGTGCCCGAGCCGGGGCTGGCCATTTTGAGTGCGGGGCGGCGCGATCTGTCCTTTGACCAATGCATGCCTATGCCGGTGCGTTGGGCGGCACGCGGACAACGAGGTGAGGGGGCCATGCAGGCCACGCCCGAGTCGTGGAAAGTCAAAGCGCTGAGTGACCAGCACGCGCACATGGTGTTTGATGCCCATGGCCAATGGCCACAAGTGGGTGACCGCGTGGCCTTGGGCATTTCTCACCCCTGCACCACCTTTGACAAATGGCGCTGGATGGCGGTCATCGAAGACGATGGGCGCATCAGCGGGGCGATCAGCACGCATTTTTAAATCTTCAACCCTGAATCAAACGAAAAAAGGCCGCCACGCAGCATGCGCGTGGCGGCCTTTTTTGTCGTTCACTTCAAGCCGTTCAAAGCCTCGGCCGGGTAGCCCGGGCGGGTTTTGCAGTCCTCGATGTACTGCTCAATGATGGCCTCGTAGCTGGCATCGGCCCTAAGGCCCAGCGCGTGTGCGCGCTCGAAGGTGCAGCCCTTGGCCCAGTTGTCCACAATGCCTGCGATGCGCTCGTCTTTTTCAAAAGTCACGCGGGCACGCACGGCAGGTCCTGCGACTTTTTCCAGCGCGGCCAGCATGTCGCTGACCTTGACGTTCAGGCCGGGGAGGTTCAGCGCCATGCGGCCACCGAAGGCTTCGCGGCTGGCTTCGAACACGGTGATCAAACCGTGCACGGTGTTGCCCGGCGAAGAGATGGGGTGCGACACGGTGGCGTCTACTGGGCAGGTGGTGGCTGTGCCCGCCAAAGGCTCGCGGATGATGCCGCTGAAGAACGAAGACGCTGCGCCGTTGGGTTTGCCAGGGCGCACGGCCACCGTCATCAGGCGCGCGGCGCGACCGTCGATATAGCCCTTGCGGGTGTAGTCGGCCACCATGTACTCGATCATCAGCTTGTGCGTGCCATACGAGGTTTGTGGCGTGGGCAAGGTGGTGTCGGCCACCAGCGCAGGCATGGGGTTGGCCGCGTCGGGGCCGAACACGGCCACCGAGCTGGCGAACACCAAGCGCGATGCCTGACCGGACGCACGGATGCTGTCGAGCAACAAGCGGCTGCTGTCCACGTTGGAGCGCAGACCCAGATCAAAGTCCAGCTCGCACTCGCCCGAGACGGCCGAAGCCAAATGGAACACGCCATCAAAGCCGCTCTTGAACAAATCACCTTGTTCCAGCATGGGACCCGCATAGCCCTTGACCCGAGGGTCGGCCAACAAATCGGCGGGGGCGGGGAACAGGTCGGCAATGACCAATTCGCTGACGCTTTGGCCATTGAGTTGGCCACGTTTCAAAATCTCGCGGGCCAGTCGTGCACCCAAAAATCCGGCACCGCCGGTGATCAAAATACGCATGGTGTTTCCTTGAAAATCAGTGGTTGTCTTTGGGCACGGCCGAGCCGCGCTGGCCGACCAGAAAGTCCATGTCCGCGCCTTCGTCGGCTTGCAGCACATGGTCGATGTAGAGTTTCCAGTAACCCGAGTTCATGGCCGGTGCGGGCTTTTCCCACAGGGCCAGGCGGCGGGCCAGCTCTTCGTCGCTGATCAGCAGCTGCAGTTTGCGCTCGGGCACGTTCAGCTCGATCATGTCGCCGTTTTGCACCACAGCCAGCGGGCCACCTGCGGCCGCTTCGGGCGTGGTGTGCAGCACCACGGTGCCATAAGCCGTGCCGCTCATGCGGGCGTCCGAGATGCGCACCATGTCGGTGATGCCCTTGCGCAGCACCTTGGGCGGCAGCGGCATGTTGCCCACCTCGGCCATGCCGGGGTAGCCCTTGGGGCCGCAGTTCTTGAGCACCAAAATGCAGTTCTCGTCCACATCCAAGCTCTCGTCGTCGATGCGCTTGTGGAAATCGTGGCTGTCTTCAAACACCACGGCGCGGCCGGTGTGCACCATCAGTGCAGGTGTGGCAGCACTGGGCTTGATGACCGCACCGCGCGGGGCCAAGTTGCCACGCAGGATGGCGATGCCGGCTTTCTCTTTGAATGGGGCCTCGAAAGTCTTGATGACGCGTGGGTCGTAATTCACGGCGCTGGCGATGTTCTCGCTCACCGTCTTGCCGCTCACGGTGACGATGTCTTTGTGCAGCAGGTGCTCGATCTCTTTCATCACCACGGGCAAACCCCCTGCATAACAGAAGTCTTCCATCAGGTGATCGCCGGACGGCTGCAGATTCAAGAGGCAAGGCAGTTCGCTGCCCAGGCGCTCGAAATCGTCCACCGTGAGCTTCAGCCCCAAACGGCCCGCAATCGCGATCAGGTGGATCACCGCGTTGGTCGAGCCGCCAATGGCGGCCAGCGTGCGGATAGCGTTTTCAAAGGCTTCGCGGGTCAGCACCTTGCTGATGGTCTGGTCGGTGTGCACCATCTCGACAATGCGCCGTCCGGCGTCGCGCGCCAGCACATTGCGGCGGCCGTCCACAGCCGGATACGCCGCGTTGCCAGGCAGGCCAATGCCCAGTGCCTCGACCATGCTGGCCATGGTGCTGGCGGTGCCCATGGTCATGCAGTGGCCATGGCTTCGGTGCATGCAGCTCTCCGCTTCAAAAAAGTCGGTCAGTTTGAGCGTGCCCGCCCGTACCTGCTCGCTCATGCTCCACACGCCCGTGCCCGAGCCCAGTTCTTGGCCGCGCCATTTGCCGTTCAGCATGGGGCCGCCCGAGACGCCAATGGTGGGCAGGCCCACGCTGGACGCGCCCATCAGCAAGCTTGGGGTCGTTTTGTCGCAACCCATCAGCAGCACCACGCCGTCGATCGGGTTGCCGCGAATGGATTCTTCCACGTCCATGCTGGCCAGGTTGCGGTACAGCATGGCCGTGGGGCGCAGCAGGGTTTCGCCCAGCGACATGACGGGGAATTCGAGCGGAAAGCCACCCGCCTCGTACACGCCGATCTTGACCTGCTCGGCCAGGGTGCGAAAGTGCGAGTTGCAGGGCGTGAGTTCGCTGAAGGTGTTGCAGATGCCAATGACCGGGCGGCCGTCAAACTGGTCGTGCGGCACGCCTTTTCCCTTGACCCAGCTGCGGTAGGCAAAGCCATCGCGGTCTTGGCGTCCAAACCATTGCTGGCTGCGCAGGTCTTCGGGTTTCTTGCGGGGAGGGCTGCCGTTGTTGTCGCTCATGGTGCGTGTCCAGGTTGGGAGTCGGTTTTGAATCCTGAAAATCCTATCGTATGACGATAGAAAAACAAACAGGCTTTGTAAAGCCAGCGACATCGGGCAAACCCTAGACACCAAGACGACTGGGCCTAGGGTTTACCAGAGTCTGTGTCGGGCAATCAATCATCATATGATAGGCCGCTGAATTGATAACCGCATGACGAACAATTTCCACAAAAATTCTCTTGATTTACTGGGCCAGGCCATTTTGTCTGGCCGTTATGCGGTGGGCGCGAGTTTGCCGCCCGAGCCGATTTTGTGCGAAGAGCTGGGCGTGAGCCGCACTGTGGTGCGCGAGGCCATCAAGTCTTTGGTGGCCAAGGGCCTGCTCTCCACCGGCCCCAAGGTGGGCACCCGCGTCATGCCCGATGCGCACTGGAACTGGTTTGACCCCGATGTGGTGGCCTGGCAGGCCCGCTGCGGCCTGACGCCCGAGTTTTTGAAAGACCTGCAAGAGCTGCGGCGTGTGGTGGAGCCGGCCGCTGTGCGCCTGGCTGCCGAGCGGGCCACGCCCGAGGACATTGCCCACATCGAAGCCGCCTACGCTGGCATGAAACAAGCGGTGGAAGAGGGCGGTGATTACGTGACACACGACCTGCGGTTTCACGAAGGTTTGTTGCAGGCCTCGCACAACCGCATGCTGGTGCAAATGAGCAAGGCGCTCAATGCCTTGCTGCGTACCAGTTTCGAGATTTCCACCCGCAATCAAGACAGCACCCAGACTTCTTTGCCCCTGCACCGAGCGGTGCTCAACGCGGTCATCGCCCGCAACCCGGCCAAGGCCGAACGGGCGGTCATGGTTTTGATCGAGGGAGCCCGGCAAGACATTGAGCAGGTGCTGGCTTCGCGCCGCAAATTGCCGGTGGTCTCGGGCGTGGCCACCGCCATCAAATCGAAAACCCGGCCTGCAAAACGGGCCGTCCAAAAAGCCGCCAAGGAAGTGGCTTGAGCCGCAAGACACCCATGCAAACCACCATCAACGCTTTTTTCAAACTGCTGGAGTTTCTGGTCGTGGCCTGCCTGGTCGCCATGGTCATCATGGTCTTTGGCAACGTGGTGCTGCGCTACGGCTTCAACTCGGGCATTTCCATCTCTGACGAGATGTCGCGTTACTGCTTCATTTGGCTGACCTACATCGGTGCCATGGTGGCCATGCGCGAAAAAGGCCACTTGGGGGTGGACACACTGGTGCGCCGCCTGTCGCTGGGCGGCAAGAAGCTGTGTTTTTTCTTGAGTGAAATTTTGATGCTGGGCTGCAACGTCCTGTTCTTTTGGGGCACCTGGAAAATGCACGATCTGCAGGTCACCAACATCTCGGTGGTGGTGGGCATTTCCATGATCTGGATTTATGGCATTGGCTACGTCACGGCCGCCGTCATGGGCATCATGAACCTGCACAAACTGATGCTTTTGCTCACCGGTCGTCTGGCCGAGTCGGACCTGGTGATGGTGGTCGAGTCGGAGGATCAGGTGGTGCTGGCCGACATGGCCCCTGAAACCACCCCAGAAGTGCGAGGCCGCGCATGACCATCGCCGTCTTTGTCTTCAGTTTGCTCGGGGCCATGGCCTTGGGCATGCCCATTGCCTATGCCTTGCTCGTGTGCGGCCTGAGCCTGATGGCCTACATGGCCAGCAACGGCATGATCAATGCCTTTGACAGCCAGATTCTGGCGCAGCGTTTTGTGGATGGCGCAGACAACTTTCCCTTGCTCGCGGTGCCCTTTTTCTTGTTGGCGGGCGAGTTCATGAACGCGGGCGGTTTGAGCCGCCGCATTGTGAATTTGGCCATGGCCTGGGTCGGTCATTTCAGGGGCGGTCTGGGCTATGTGGCCGTGATGGCTGCCGTGATCATGGCCTCGCTGTCGGGCTCCGCTGTGGCCGATACGGCGGCGCTCGCGGCCTTGCTGATTCCGATGATGAAGCGTGCCGGCTACAACGTGGGCCGATCGGCAGGTTTGATCGCCTCGGGCGGCATCATCGCGCCGGTGATTCCACCCTCCATTGGTTTCATCATCTTCGGTGTGGCGGCCAACGTGTCCATCACCAAGCTGTTTTTGGCGGGCATCGTGCCGGGCATTTTGATGGGCGTGGCCATTGGCCTGACCTGGTGGTGGCTGGCCAAGCGCGAGAACGTGCAGCCCGCACCGCGCATGCCTCTGTCTGACAAACTGAAAGCCACGCGTGAAGGCATCTTGGCGCTGGGCTTGCCTGTTTTCATCATCGGCGGCATGAAGTTTGGTGTGTTCACCCCGACCGAGGCGGCGGTGGTGGCGGCGGTCTACAGCTTTGTGGTGGGCGCGTTCATTTACCGCGAATTGCCATGGTCCAAGCTCTACGGCCTGATTTTGGCAGCGGGCAAGACGACCTCGGTCATCATGTTTTTGGTGGCGGCGGCCATGGTCAGCGCCTGGCTGATCACCGTGGCCAACATTCCGGCCGAAGTGGCCCGCATGATGGAGCCGCTCATGGGCAACAAGACCTTGCTCATGGTGGTGCTGATGCTCTTGGTCATTGTGGTGGGCACTGCGCTCGACTTCACACCCACCGTGTTGATCTTGACGCCGGTGCTGATGCCCTTGGTCATCAAGGCGGGCATTGACCCGGTCTATTTTGGTGTGCTGTTCATCATGAACAACGCCATTGGTCTGATCACCCCACCCGTGGGCACCGTGCTCAACGTGGTGTGTGGCGTGGCCAAAATCAACATGGACACGGCATTCAGGGGGGTCTTGCCCTTCTTGTGGGCGCAGCTCGGTGTGCTGGCCCTGTTGATCGCTTTCCCTTCCATCGTCATCGAGCCGATGAAATGGATGTTGAGATGATTTCTTAACCCTGTGTGTTTTTTTATAAAGGAGACAGTCATGTTGAAACGCAGAAATCTGGTGGCCCTGATCGCGGGCACATTCCTGGTGGCATCGAGCGCCATGGCGCAGTTTGCCGACCGCAACATCAAATTCACCAACGGCGTGAACGAAGACCACCCGGTGGGCGTGGGCGTCAAGAAGATGCAGGAAGTGCTGGCCGCCAAAACCGGCGGCAAGATGAAGATCACCGCCTTCTGGGGCGGTGCAGCGGGCGGCGACTTGCCAGCCACCCAAGCCTTGCGTGCGGGCACCCAAGAGATGGTCTGCACCTCCAGCTCGCCGCTGGTGGGCATCATCAAAGAGCTGGGGGTGTTTGACCTGCCCTTCCTGTTTGCCAACGAAAAAGAAGCCGATGCGGTGCTCGACGGCGCAGCGGGCAAGTACTTCAATGCCAAGCTCGAAGCCGCTGGCCTGGTGAACCTGGCTTACTGGGAAAACGGTTTCCGCAACCTCACCAACAGCAAGCGCCCGGTCACCAAGCTGGAAGATTTTGACGGTGTGAAAGTTCGCGTGATGCAGAACAACATCTTCCTGGACACCTTCAAGACCTTGGGCACCAACGCTGTGCCCATGGCCTTTGGCGAGGTGTTCACCGCCCTGGAAACCAAGACCATCGACGGCCAGGAAAACCCCTTTGTGACCATTGAGACCTCCAAGTTCAATGAAGTGCAAAAGTTCCTGAGCGTGACACGCCACGCCTACACACCTTTCCTGGTGCTTTACAGCAAAAAGCTGTGGGACCAGCTCAACCCGCAAGAGCAAGCCGTGCTGCGTGAAGCGGCCATGGAAGGGCAGAAAGTGCAACGCGCCGCCAACCGTGCTTTGAACGAAAGATCCCTGGCCAGCCTGAAGACCAAGGGCATGCAGGTCAACGAGGTGAGCGCGGCCGAGCAAAACCGCATCCGTGCCAAAGTCGCTTCGGTGTACGACAAGCACAAGGACTCGATCGGTGCTGACGCCATCAAGGTGGTTCAAGACGAGTTGAAGAAGTCTCGCGGCGGTTGATTCTCCGCGCTCAGCCTGTTTGCTGAACCCGCAAGCTCCACAGCCGACCGCTGTGGGGCTTTTTTAACGACTGAAATGGGTGTTGCCATGAAAATCACGCAACTCGAAACCATCCGCTTGGGCGAATTTCCCAACATCATCTGGGTGCGCTTGCACACCGACGAAGGCCTGGTGGGCCTGGGCGAAACCTTCATGGGCGCGCAAGCGGTCGAGGCCTATTTGCACGAATGGGTCGCGCCCAAACTGGTGGGCCAAGACCCGTTGGCCATCGAGTCCCGCCAGCGCGACATCACCGGCTATTTGGGCTGGCGCGGGTCCGGTGTGGAAACGCGTGGCAACTCGGCAGTCGACATCGCGCTGTGGGATATTTTTGGCAAAGCCGCGGGCATGCCCGTTTACACCGCTTTGGGCGGCAAGAGCCGCGACGAGATCCGCGTGTACAACACCTGTGCCGGTTACCAATACATCCGCAGCAACGTGAACCAGACCAGCAGCAACTGGGGCTTGGGCAACAACGCCGGGCCTTACGAAGACCTGCAAGGCTTTTTGCACCGCCCCGACGAGGTGGCCGAGTCGCTGCTGTCTGAAGGCATCACCGGCATGAAGATCTGGCCGTTTGATGTGGCCGCAGAAAAGTCGCACGGGCAGTACATCAGCCCGCAAGACCTGAACACGGCGCTGGAGCCCTTTCGCAAAATCAGGAATGCGGTGGGCGACAAGATGGACATCATGGTGGAGTTCCACAGCCTGTGGCGCTTGCCCATGGCGCAAAAGATCTCACGAGCCTTGCAGGAGTTCGACACCTTCTGGCACGAAGACGCGATCCGCATGGACAGCCTCGATTTGCTCAAGCAGTACGCGGTGGACTGCAAGGCGCTGATTTGCGCGAGCGAAACGCTCAGCTACAAATGGGGCTTCAAGGACTATTTGCAAACCGGCGTGGCAGGTGTGGCCATGCTCGACTTGAGTTGGTGCGGGGGCCTCACCGAAGCACGCAAGATCGCCGCCATGGCCGACGCATGGCAGCTACCCGTGGCCCCGCACGACTGCACCGGCCCGGTGGTCTGGGCCGCGTCTACGCACCTGTCGCTGCACGCGCCCAATGCCTTGATTCAAGAGAGCGTGCGCGCTTTTTACAGCGGCTGGTACAAGGAGTTGGTGACCGAATTGCCACAGGTGAAAAACGGCATGATCAGCCTGAACGACAAGCCGGGTTTGGGCTTGGAGTTGCTGCCGGATATGCACAAGCGGGCTGATGCGGTGGTGCGGGTGAGCCGGTGATTGATGGTGGTCTGTTGTTTGGGCTTTTGCGCCGAACAAGCCATCGCCCACAGGGGTGGGCTCCTACAGGGCAATGCAGATCTTTTGTAGGCGGCCCCCCGTGGGCGATGGGCGTGGCACACGCCCATCGGTAGCTAAAAATCAGCCACGCCCCACAAACGGCATGTTGGTGGCCATCACGGTGGTGAACAAGATGTTGGCCGACAGGGGCAAACGTGCCATGGTCAGGAAGGTCTCGACCACTGCGCTCATGTCCATGCGCGGCTCGGCCTTGATGCTCAGGTCGGCCTGGTGCACGCCTTGCGCCATCTTGAGCGTCATGTCGGAGGCCACGTTGCCAATGTCGATCTGGCCCACGGCGATGCTGTAAGGGCGGCCATCCAAAGACGCAGCGCGGGTCAGGCCCGAGATGGCGTGTTTGGTGGCGGTGTAGGCAATCGAGCCGGGGCGCGGTACATGGGCCGAAATGGAGCCGTTGTTGATGATGCGGCCGCCTTGCGGGCTTTGCTCTTGCATCAGCTTGAAGGCATACGACAAGGTGTAGAACGCGCCATTCAGGTTGATGTCCACCGCACGGCGCCATTCGTCGCCTGACAGGTCGCCCGGCAAGGTGTAGGGCAGGGAAATGCCTGCGTTGTTGAACACCAGATCGAGTCGGCCAAAGCGCGCGCGGATCTGCTCAAACAGCGCTTTGACTTCAGGCTCTTTGGACAGATCGGTCGGGATGGCATGGGCGTGGCCAGCGTTGGCACCCGATTCAGCAACGGCCGCAGCCAGCGCATCGGCGCGACGCCCGACCAGAACGACTTGCCAGCCTTCTTGCAGCAGAGCCAGGGCGCAGGCTTTGCCAATGCCAGAGCTGGCACCGGTGACGAGGGCGATTTTCGACATGTGTTGACTTTCAGTGGGGTCTTGAAAAAACGGTGATTGTCAGGCGTTTTGGAAAGAAATCTGTACCTTGAGTGACTGGCTTTTGTCGGCCGCCAAGTCAAAGGCTTCGATGGCGCGCTCCAGGGGCAGAACGCTGGTGATGACGGGCTTGCCGTTGACCAGGCCTTCGTTCAAGAAGCGCACAGCGGTGGCAAATTCGGCGTGGAAGCGGAAGGTGCCACGCAGGTCCACCTCTTTGGCCACGATCTGTGTCATGGGCAGGCTGATGTCGCCGCCCATGCCCACGGTGATCAGCACGCCGCGCGGCGCGATGGTGTCCAGGCCCATGCGCAAAGCGGCTTCGCTGCCCGAGGCCTCAAACACGACGTCAAACTGGCCTTTGTCCACCTTGTAGGCGTCCAGCGCTTGTGGCTGGGTCTTGAGGTTGATGGTCTCGTCCGCGCCCATCTCTTTGGCGCACTTCAGCGGCAAGTCGGCGATGTCGGCAGCGACGATGCGCGCTGCACCTGCACGGCGCAAAGCACCGATGAGCAGCGAGCCAATCGGGCCACAACCGGTCACCAGCACCTGCTTACCCAGCACGCTGCCTGCGCGCTGGATGGCGTGCAAGCCCACGGACAAAGGCTCGGCCAAAGCGGCTTCGGACAGGCTCAGGTGGTCGGCAATCGGGTGGGCTTGGTAGCCCTCGATGATCAGTTGCTCGCTGAACCCGCCCTGGATGTGCGGAAAGGGCATGGCGCTGCCATAAAAACGCATGTTCAGGCAGTGGTTGTGCTGGCCCGCCTGGCAAAAGCGGCAATGGCCGCAGGGGCGCGACGGCGAGATGGCGATGCGTTGGCCTTGGGGCACGCCGCTCACACCCGCACCCACAGCATCCACCACGCCCGAGATCTCGTGGCCCAGTGCAATGGGCTGCTTGATGCGCACGGTGCCAAAACCGCCGTGTTGGTAGTAATGCAGGTCCGAGCCGCAAATGCCGCCATAGGCCACATTCACGCGCAGTTGGTATTCGCCCAAAGCGGGCAGTTCGGTGTTTTCAATGCGCAGGTCTTTGGCCGAGTGGCAGACAACGGATTTCATGGGAGGTTCCTAGCAAAAGCTTCAAAGGGTGGCGGTCACGCCGCCGTCAACGTAAAGGATATGGCCATTCACAAAACGTGAGGCGTCGCTGGCCAAAAACACGGCCGCGCCGCCCAGGTCTTGCACATCGCCCCATCGGCGGCTCGGTGTGCGGCCCACCAGCCAGCTGCTGAAGGCCGGGTCATCGACCAGCTTTTGGTTCAGCTCGGTCTTGAAGTAGCCCGGGCCAATGCCATTGACGTTGATGCCAAACTGGCCCCAGTCGATGGCCATGCCTTTGGTCAGCATTTTCACCGCCCCCTTGGTGGCGGTGTAGGGAGCTATGCCGGGACGGCCCAGCTCACTTTGCACCGAGCAGATGTTGATGATCTTGCCGCGTCCACGCGGGATCATCTTTTTGGCCACCGCCTGGCCCACGTAGTACACGCTGTCCAGGTTGGTCTTCATGATGGTGTGCCAATCGCTGTCGGCATACTCGTGCAACGGGCCGCGAATCTGCATGCCCGCGTTGTTGACCAGGATGTCGATCGGGCCATCGACCTCGATGTGCTCGACGGCAGCACGTACGCTGTCGGCATCGGTCACATCAAACACCGACGTGCTGACCGACAAACCTTGGGCTTGCAGGGCAAGAGCTGCGGCCTCCACCTTGCTGGCCGTGCGGCCGTTCAGGACGACGTGTGCCCCGGCTTGCGCCAGCGCCTCGGCCAGCGCCAAACCAATGCCCGCCGAAGAGCCGGTGATCAGGGCGCGGTGGCCCGATAAATTGAAGGAATTCAGAACATTCATCGCATCAGCAACCATTTCAAAGGAACCATCACCAAGCTTGGGAAGGCAATGAGCGAACCCATCACCACCACCTGGGAGATCAAGAAAGGCATGACACCACGGATGACGTCATGCATCGGAATGCGGCCCACGCCGCACACCACGTTGAGCACCGTGCCCACAGGCGGTGTGAGCAGACCAATGGCGTTGTTCATGATGAACAGCACGCCAAAGTAGACCGGGTCAATGCCCGCTTCGCGCACCAATGGCATGAGTACGGGCGTGAGGATCAGCACCGTGGGCGCAAAGTCCAGCGCCGTGCCCACAATCATCACCAGCAGCATCAGCATGACCATCAACAGGGTTTTGTTGTCGATGAAGGGCCGCAAAATTTCGACAATCTGCGCCGGGATGTTGGCCACCGTGATGAGCCAGGCCGACACCAAGGCTGCCGCCACCAAGAACATGACGACCGAAGAAGTTTTTGCGGCCGCCAAAATGATGCGGTACAGATCCTTGACCTTGATTTCGCGGTAGATGAACAGACCCACGAACAAGGAATACACCACCGCCACCACAGCTGCTTCGGTGGGTGTGAAGACGCCCATCTTCATGCCGCCGATGATGGTGATGGCCAGCAGGTAAGACCAAAACGCGTTGATGGTCACCGAGATGCGTTCTTTGAACGGCACTTTCTCGGCCACCTCCACCTTGTCCTTGCGGGCCACGATCCACCAGGTCACGATCAGGGCAAAACCCATCATGAGCCCCGGGAAAATGCCCGCCATGAAAAGCTTGGAAATCGACACGCCGCCGATCACGCCAAACAAGATAAAGCCAATCGAGGGAGGAATGACTGGGGCGATGATGCCGCCCGCGGCAATCAGGCCCGCCGAGCGGTCCATGCGGTAACCGGCTTTGCGCATCATGGGCAGCAAGACGGCGGCCAGCGCGGCCGTGTCGGCCACGGCCGAGCCCGACAAGCTGGCCATGACGATGGCGGCAAACACCGCCACATAACCCAGGCCGCCTCGAAAGTGTCCCACCCACACCATGGCCGAGTTGACGATGCGCCGGCTCATGCCTCCTGCATTCATCAGCTCACCGGCCAGCATGAAAAAGGGCACGGCCATGAGCGGAAAGTTGTCAGCGCCGTTGATCAGGTTTTGCGACACGATCTGGGTGTCGAAGTTGTCCAGGTGCAGCATCAGCGCCACGCCCGAGACCAGCAGCGAAAACGCCAGCGGCATGCCCAGCGCCATGGCGGCGAGCAGCGACACAATGAACACAACGACGGTCATTTTTGGGCCCCTTGGGTGTGCGCGATCACGACCTCTTCGGAGTCTTGCACCTGGATCAAATCGGTTTCCTCGAAGTTGCCTTTGGCCAGCTGCACCAGCTTGCCCAGGATCATCAAGCCCATGGCCACGCTGGTGACATAGCCCACGCCATACACCCAGCTCATGGGGATTTCGGTCACGGCCGAGCGCGTGCTGGCGTTGATGCCGTGCTGCTTGAAGGTGCCGTAAAACATGAGGGTGCAGCAGCCCAGCATCAGCAGGTTGGAAACAGCGAAGGCGATTTTTTTGCCGCGAAGGCTGAGCTTGCGCACGATGGAGTCCAGACCCAAGTGGCCGTTTTCACGCATGGTGACAATGGCGCCCAGGAAGGTGATCCAGATGAACAAAAACCGCGACAACTCTTCCGAGCTGATGATGCCGTCGTTGAAGCCGTAGCGCAGCACCACGTTGCCAAACACCATGATGACCATGGCCGACAACATGATGACCAGCGTGAGCTCTGCCAGCTTGAAGAAAAGGTCGTTGATTTTTTTCATACGGGGATCAAAAAAAGCCCCCTCCAAAGAGGGGGCGAGTTTTCAGTCAGACCATCACTTGGTGTCTTCGATGGCCTTGAGCAAAGCCGGGCCGTTTTTCTCGCCAAAAGTCTTGGCAATCTCGGCCGACACGATCTTCTGGAACGGGGCCATGTCCACGTTCTCGATCACTTGCATGCCGGACTTCTTCAAGTCGGCCACCACCTTGCCCGCGTTGGACGCGTTCAGGCTGCGCTGGAAGGTGGCCGCTTCGCGGGCCGCATCCACCATCACTTTTTGGTAGTTGGCGGGCAGGCTGTCGAACTTGGCCTTGTTCATGGCCACCACCAGGGGCGAGTACACGTGGTTGCTCACCGTCAGGTGCTTTTGCACTTCGTAGAACTTGGACGACCAGGTCACGTTGATCGGGTGTTCTTGCGCGTCAAAGGTGCCGGTCTCCAGCGCGGTGTACAGCTCGGCAATCGGCATGGGTGAGGGGTTCATGCCCAGCAGGCGGAAGGCCTGGATGTGGTACGGGTTGGGCGTGGAGCGGATCTTCAGGCCCTTCAAGTCATCGGGCTTGTTGACGGGGCGTTTGTTGTTGGTGAAGGCACGCCAGCCGTTTTCCCAATAGGCCAGGCCCTTCAAGCCGTGCGGGGCCAATTCGTTGAGCACGCCCGTGCCCACCGCACCGTCGAGCACGTTGTAGGCGTGTTGCGCGCTGCGAAACACAAAGGGCAATTCCATGGCCGCCGTGTTGGGCACGATGCCGTTGAAGTTGGACGCGCCGCTGGAGACGATGTCAATCGTGCCGCCGCGTGTGCCGTTGATCATGGCCGCATCGTTGCCCAGCTGGTTGGCCGGGAACACGGTGATTTCCACATCGCCGTTGGTGCGTTGTTTGACCAGTTCGGCCAGCTTCATGGCGGCGGCGTGCTGGCCGTCGGTGGCGTTGACGGCGTGGCCCATTTTCAGGTTGAACTTGGCAGCGTAAGCGCTGGAGCCGACGGCGGCGACCAGGCAGGCGAGCAGGATGCGGGAAAGTTTCATGGTTTGTCTCCGGGTTGATTTAAAGGACTGTCGCGAAACTCAATCGGTGGGCAGCGCGTATTCATCGGCGCTGAAGACGGTGTGGAACACGGTGCCATCGAACATGGCGATCATGTCTTTGGACACTTCTTTGCTTTTCATGCGCACCTCAGAGGCCAGGGCGATCTCGATCGCCTCGCGGCTGGGGTAACGCACCGACAGCACCATGCCAAAGTGCGGGTCATTCACGTCGCTTTCGACTTGGCGCAGCACCCGCACTTCTTGTGCGCCCGGGAAGCGGGTCCACAGCGGCACCAGGTTCTCGCGGATATAGCGGTTGAACGCGTCCTCCATGCCGGGTTTGACTTGGCCTTGGAAAAATGCACATCGAATGAACATGAGGGTGCTTTCTAACAACTCAGAGGGCAGGGTGCAGGCGAGTCTGCAAAACCTGAAGCGCTTGCTGGAGCATGTCCTGCACCGACTCGGTGATGGGCAGGCGGAGGACATCAAGCTCATCGGCCTGGGGTTTTTCGAGGGTCCGGAACTGGCTGTCCAGCAAGCCGGGCTGCATGTAATGGCCAACACGCTGCTGCATCCGTTGTTGGATCAAATCGAAGTCGCCATCCAGAAAAACAAAGCACACATCGCCTGCTTGTTCGCGGATGCGGTCGCGGTACACACGCTTGAGTGCCGAGCAAGCCACCACGCGGCCTGGTTCGTGCGCTTGCGCGAGATAGTTGCCAATGCGGTCCAGCCAGGGCCAGCGGTCGGCGTCTTGCAGGGCAATGCCAGCACGCATCTTGGCCACGCTTTCAGGCAGGTGCAGGTCATCGCCGTCGACCATCTCCAGGCCCAGGCGCTCGCCCAGGGCCGCAGCCATGGTTGATTTGCCGCAGCCGGACACCCCCATGACGATCAGGCGCAATGGCATGTTGCTCATGTTGGGATGCCGCCGCTCACTTGACCATGCTCATGCACTCGGGCACGGGTGTGCGCAAGGGCTGGCCTGAAATACCGGCCTGCATGTTGGCAAATGCCAGATCGGCCATGGCTTGGCGCGTTTCGGTGGTGGCGCTGGCCATGTGCGGCGTCAGCACCACGTTGCGCAGGCTCCACAGCGCCTCGGGCACATGGGGCTCGTTGGCAAACACATCCAGGCCTGCGCCCGCGATGGTGCCGTTTTGCAGGGCGGCGATCAGCGCCTCTTCATCGACCACGCTGCCACGCGCCACATTGATCAAAAAGCCGCGAGGACCCAGGGCCTTGAGCACTTCGGCATTGATCAGGTGCTTGGTGCCAGCGCCGCCGGGCGTGATGGCCACCAGAAAATCCACGTTCGCCGCCAGCGCGGCCGCTGACGGGAAAAATTTGAAACCGGAATCGGCCTTTTCGGTGCGGGCGGTGTAGGCAATCGACATGCCAAAACCCTTGGCGCGTTGAGCAATGGCTTTGCCAATGCGGCCCAAGCCCACAATGCCCAAGCGAGCGCCCGAGACCTTGCGGCCCAAAGCCATGGGGCCGTTGGGCCACTGGCCTGCGCGCACAAACTGGTCCGCTTGCGGGATGGCGCGGCCCACCGACAGCACCAGGCCCATGGCCAGATCGGCCACATCGTCGGTCAGCACATCGGGGGTGTGGGTGACGGGTATGCCGTGCTCGATGGCTGCAGCCACATCCACGCCGTCGTAGCCCACACCAAACACCGACACTACTTTGGCGTTCGTCACTTGCGCCAGCAGGTTGCGCGGCACGCTGGCCTCGCCAGTCCCGGCTACGCCCACGATGCGGGGGGCCAACTCAGCGAAGGCAGTGGGGTCGGTGATGTGGATGCGGTCATGCACGGTGTAGACCGATTCCAGCGCTTGTTGATAAAAAGGGTGGAGTTTGGCCACAGCCAGCACTTCGGGTTTGGACACGTCAATGATTCCAGTCGAAAAAACAAATCCGGACAGCGCTGTCCGGATCAATAAAAAAACGCAAACAAAAATTCTATGCTTTTGCCCAGCTTAAAAAGACAGTCAGCAGGGTGATCAACTTAAAATCTTCATTCTCGATTTGGGATAGCGCTATCCTATCGGCTTCGCTTGTCCTTCTTGCTCCGGATTAACCCTTGCCCAACGCCATTCCTCCGATCACCAAGACCACCAAAAGGCACCGCGCCACTGGCCGCGTGACCTTGACCGACGTCGCTCAAGCTGCAGGTGTCAGCCCCAGTACCGTGTCCCGGGCTTTGCGGGGCGAGCGTGCGGTGGACCCCGCCTTGATCGAACGCGTGCAGGCCGTGTCTGCCAAGCTCGGCTACGTGCCCGACCCGGCGGCGCGGGCCTTGGCCTCGCAACGCAGCAACCATGTGGCCATCCTGATTCCGCTTTTGTCCAATGCCTTGTTTGTGGATTTGCTCGATGCAGCTCAAAAAACATTGCGTGCCGCAGGCTACCAAACCCTTATGGGTGTCACGCATTACGACGCCAGTGAAGAAGAGCAATTGCTGCGTGAGCAACTTCTGCACCGTCCAGCGGGCCTCTTGGTCACGGGACTGGACCACAACGCAGTGACCCGAAAACTCATGGAAAGCAGTCAAGTGCCTTTCGTGCACCTGATGGATTTGCCAACGGACCCGCACGCTGTGGGCCCTTACTGCGTGGGCTTTCGGCAAACCGATGCCGGTGCGGCCATGACGCGGCATTTGTTGCAAACTGGTCGGCGTCGCATTGCATTTGCCGCTGCGCAGTTGGATCCCCGGGTCATGCAGCGTTTGTTCGGCTGGCGCAGCGCTTTGCAAGAAGCCGGTTTGTACGAGGCCACACTGGAATTCCTCAACCCCGCGCCTTCATCCTTGGCTTTGGGTGCGGTGATGTTTGAGCAAATCATGCAGCAGCGGCCCGCTGTCGATGCCATCTTTTTCTGCAACGACGATTTGGCGCAGGGGGCCTTGATGGCCGCTTTGCGAAGGGGCATCGCCGTGCCGTCGCAGGTGGCCATCGCAGGCTTCAACGACCTGACCGGCAGCGACCAGATGCTGCCGCCGCTGACCACGGTGCGCACACCTCGTGCGCAAATTGGCGAGGCGGCCGCGCAGATGCTGCTGAGCCTGATGCGTGGTGAAGAGCCCGCAGAGCCGCAACGCGACCTAGGCTTTGACATCCTCCAGCGGCAAAGCACCTGAATCGTCGGTGTTGCGCGCGGTGTGATGGGCTCTGAACACTTCGGCCCCAACAACGAGGACCGTGCATTTGTAGGTCGGCGGCTTCAGCCCCGACATGGGGTGTGATCCATCCTCCAAGGCTTGTCTCGGGTGTTGACTCGGCGACAATCGGGCTTTGCAGCTTTCTTGAAATCCTTGCCATGAGCACCCTGAAAAAAGTCATTCTTTTTACCGATACAGACGGCCGCGCCCGCTTTCGTGACGAGATGGTCGAGTTGACTGAAGGCACGCCCCAAAGCCAGCTTTCGCCTTTGCTGCCCAGTGGGGGCTACCAATTGCGCCACAGTCCTGTGGGCTTTCAAAGCAGCTTCCATTGCACAGGCACCACGCAATGGTTGTTTGTGCTCAGCGGTCAGATGGAAATTTTTCTACAAGATGGCAGTTCGCGCATTTTTGGGCCCGGCGAATTTTTCTATTCGGGCGACACCTTGCCCGATGGCGCCACCTTTGACCCCGCCGTGCACGGCCACAGAAGCCGCCAGGTGGGCACCGATCCTCTGGTGACCTTGTTCGTGCGCGACTGAGCGCAGAAACAAGGGCATCCATGCTGACGGCACCACTGCACAGATGCGGGCCACAGCGGGCGTGAAGGATCACTTGTTTGGTGTCATGGGGAAGGGGGTTTGCCCACCCATGAGGGTGAAGCGTTCGTGCATTTGAGCCAGTTCAAGCGCAGAAGATTTGCCCATTTTTTTCAAGATATTGGCGCGGTGAGTTTCAATCGTGCGCACGCTGTTTTCCATCATTTGCGCAATTTCACGGTTGGTTTGATTGCTCAATATTTTGCTGAATACCAAGCTCTCATGGGGCGTCAGAGACTGTAGCTTGGCCAGGTGCAGGCGCTTGAAAACGTGGTCAGCGATCTTCGCGTTGGATGCCTTGCTTGCTGCCTGCACTTTTTCAAGCAAGCCCATGGGGTCGAATGGCTTGGTCACATAGTCGAATGCGCCTGCCTTCATCAAACTCACGGCCATCGACAGGTCGCCGTGGCCTGTCATGAAAATCACAGGCCATGGAAAGTTTTGACTTTGCATGAGCGCAAACAGCTCGGGTCCTGACATGTCGGGCATGCGAATGTCCATGAGCACGCAGCCAGGCTCCTCAAGCGTCCCGCTGAGGTCGGGATAGCTTTGGATGAACTGAGCGGGCGACTCGAAGCATCGAACGCTGTCAGCCCCCGCCGATGTGAGCAATACCTTCAGGCTTTGCGCCAACTCGGCATCATCTTCAATGACAAAAATATGAGAACTCATGAGGAAGTGGTCTTTTCACTCGGCTTATCCATCAGTGGCAAGCAGATCAGGAAGCAAGCCCCCCCGGGGCTGTTGGATTTCAGGGTCAAACGTCCGTTCAGACGTTCAATGACTGAACGGCATAACTTCAAACCAATGCCCAGTCCCTGGGGCTTGGTGGTGAAGAAGGAGTCAAAAATTCGCGGCACATTTTCGGGCTGAATGCCGGGGCCGTTGTCTGCCACTTGAATGTGCAACATGCCATGCTCACCCTTGACGTGAATACGAATGCGCTTGCCATTCTTGGTGATGCTGTCCAGCGCCTGAATGCTGTTTTTGACCAGATTCAAAATGACTTGTTCAAACAAAATTGGGTTAAGCAGGGTGCGCCAGTGGGCATCACACTGAATTTGCAAAGCCACTTGATGCTGTGAACACAGCCAGCGCAGATGTGGCGCAAGCCGGTAAAGCAGGTCCTGTAAGCCAACTTGCGCAACATCCATGGGCCCCGGTTGCGTCATGCCACGCACGGCCACCAGCACCTGCGCTGCGCGTTGGCTTTGCTCCTGAATTTTTTCCAGCAAAGGCAGAACTGGGCTGTGCATGTCATGGCGCTGCAACTGCAACTGACCTGCTGCCGCGTAATTGGCAATGGACGTCAGGGGTTGGTTGATCTCATGCGCCAGGCTGGCAGACATTTCTCCCAGCATGCTCAGACGACTTTGTTGCTCCAGCAGGCGCGATTGCTTTTGCAATTGAGCTTCTGTTTTTTGGCGAAACTGAAAGTCTCTCCAATGCAAAAAAAACAAGATGAACACCATCAGCGTCACGGCAAAGAATGCCGGGCGCAAGGCGGAAAGGACGTCCAGCATCGGGTCAGCAGATTTGAATTGCAAGGACCACAGGCCTTCCCACTCTGGAAAATTCAGGATGTACCGGGAAACATCCTTGGACGTGGAGGCCTCGTAGGGAATGACCTCGGCCGTCAATGACTTGTCTGTGGACGCGCTTGCCTCCTGTGTCCATGCCAGTGTGTCCAGGGTCAACGCGTAAGCGACAGAAGAAGTCGCGCTGTGCGGTATGAACAAATCGACCACTGATTTGTCTCGCAGTTTGTAAAGGGCGCTGTAAGTCGACGTTTGCAGCTCCAGGGCATGAGCCAGTGAAATCTGGTTGAGTGGCTTGAAGTTTGGGGCCTCAGCGGCAACATCCGAATCCGTACTGTTGACCAAGACCTTGAGCACACGCGCCTGTTCGTCAATCAGCTGAACACTGTGTACATGGGGGGAGTTTTTGAGCCACTGGCGAGCGATTTTCTCAAAATCTGCACGAGGATTGCCGGAGGCTGATACGGCTCGGGCGTAGTGGGTTTGCATGGCATCCAGCCGCGCCAGCAATTGTTGTGCGACATGCAATGCGCTTTGATGTGTGCGCGTTTGCAAGTCGTTGGAGATGGCTTTTTCAATCCACCAAGGCGTGATGACCAGCATGAGCAAACTCAAGCAGGCCAGCCAAAGTCCTCCCGAACGAGACATCCAGTTGTTCGCTGCATCACGAATCCGTGTCCAAAAATTTGGCTCACGCAAGTGCTCATTGTGCAGGAGCATGGGGGAGCAAGGACCTGAAAACGGCGGGGGCATCCACCAAGCTTGGCCACAGGAAATTTGTCTCTGTGTCCCACAACTTCACGGTGAAGCCTTGTCGAACGCAGCCTTGGTCTTCCAGCTTGGCGAACTGCTCGTACAAGTGAAGTCTCTGACGGGCAGCGGACGCCAGTTTTTGCATGTCTCGTGCGGCCAAATCCAACTTTGATCTGTCATCCTGGTAGCCCTCGCAGGCAAAACCCAAAACCTTGAATTGAGTGAAATACCTGCAGTGACTGTGACTTGAAATGCGTGAATTTTGAGAGAAATGGGTGGCAATTCCTTGCAGATTGGATTCCACGTTGACCAGTTCGGCATGTGCTTTTTCAGTTTGACGGGTCAACCAGTCGCTGCTTTGGCTGGGCGCAGAGGGCTGCGCAGCATGGCCATACGTGCACAGGCGCTGCAATTTGTTGAAACCATTTTGCAGTTCATACGTGGCTTGTGACGCTGCCCGCAGCTTGCGGGTCAATTGACTTGGCAAATCCACCAAGGTGGCAGAACTTTGCGTCGAATCCTTGGGAAGCAGGGCCGTTGGCTCGGTTTTGGATGCCCATGCCAATGAGCAGTGACTGGCGGTTGCCAGCAACACTGCGCCTAGAAAAAATGGGTTCATGAGACGGACTTCCATGTGCATGAGTGTATTTGTTGTGTTTGTTGGTTTTGTGTCTAAAATAAAATTTTCTACAAATTTATATTTTAAAAATGAGCGTTTGCAACCGTCTTCTGCAAATTTTTGATGGAAATTAATAAATTTGAATACCAAATGCTGAATAAACTTAAAAAAACAATCTTATGCAATTTGTAAAAAATTCTGCGGAAACTACTGAAGACGCTTTAAACATGTTAGTATTTGGCCTTAGACGACAATATTGACAAAAAAGATCATCCTCGAAATTGAAAGCATAGTCTTGAATTCGCCCAAAAGCTCATCTGTTTTGCAAGTCAAAACACTGCGCACTCTGATGCAGAAGGCCAGGGCTTTGTTGCGTGTGGCCAATGCAGATGTCACCCGTGCGAGCTTGCAAGTTGCGCTTTTGTATTTGTTTGCGGAGCATGTCAAAGCTCAAAGTGCTCATCTCCATGCCCCAGCATCTGAGCAAGAAGCCGAAGAACTGCTGACTGAAGATGAAGGCATAGAGCCGACTGCCGATCAAAGCGAAGAAGAGTTAGACCCCGAGCAAGCTGCGGCGCAACTGCGTGCCCTGATTGATGAAGAGTTGGCCGTCACAGCTCAGGCCAGAGGCATTGACCCCGAGCTGCAACTTGCCATGGAGCAAGAGGCTCAATCGGCGCAGAGCCAGTCCTCTTCGTCAAGCAACCAGCAGGCCAATGCAGGTTCAGAAGGTGCCGCCAAAGGCTTTGAATGGACTGACCTCAAGATTGGCGAAACAGGTTTTTCGCCTTTCGTGGTCATGGGTGGCGGCTTTTTGTTCAACTCCTTGCTCGCTGGTGGTGGCCCAGCCGCAGTGGTGGCCAAGGCTGTTTTGTATGCCAACGGTATCGTGGCTGATGGCTATATTTCAGGCGCCATCGTCAAGCTCCTTGATGCCGACCGCAAAGTCATTGCTTCGACCACCACGGATGCTTTTGGTCGCTACACATTTGACGAGGCATTGCTCAAGCAAGCCAGCAAAGTGGTGGCATCGGGTGGTGTGGACACCTCCACCGGCCTGAAATTTGAGATCGAACTGAGCGCGCCTTCTGGCGCCACCGTCATCAACCCGCTGACCACACTGGTCCAGAGTTTCATTGAAGCCAATCCCGGCATGTCTGCGGCCAAGGCCATGCAGGCCGTGCGCACGGCCCTGGGTATTCCAGACAGCCAAGACTTGCTGACGCTCGATCCGATTGCTGCTGCCATGTCGGGCACTGCTGAGCAAAAAAGCCTGGCTTTGGCACTGCAAATCAAAGCTGCGCAAGTGGCCAATTTGCTCATCACGGCATCATCTGCCATGAATGCCTTGCCTTCTGGGCCTTCGATCCAGGATGCGATGAGGGAAGTTCTCGTTGGCCTTACTAAGCAAATCGCCAACGTTGCAAGCGGAGCGCAAAAGCCCTTTGCACTCAATGATGTGTCCATCATCTCCTCGGTCACGAGACTAAAGGGTGATGCCGTTTTGCTGATCGCAGAAGGCAACACCTTCAGCGCTGACTCTTTGGACGGCATTTACGAATTCCAAAAGCTTGTCCAGGATGACCTGTCGAACATCTTGAGCCTGGGCGGCACCATGTCCGCAGAGGCACTTCAGAGCCTGACTGCGCTGCTGAAGTTTGTTTCGCAAGGCAATAAAGTTGTCGACTTCAAACTTGCGCCTTTCAGCGACACTAGTCTCAATGGCTCGGCCTTGCTCACCCATGTGGCCGATCCCTCTGTTCGGATTGATTTGAAGCCACTGGCCAACACGGTCAAAGTGGGCGATACCATCCAACTGACGCAAGAAGGCCGTGAGCCCACAACGGTCATCGTGACGCCCGAAGACGTAGCCCGTGGCTACGTCGACATCAAACTGCCGACCTTCACCCAAGATGGTTCAGCCACCATCACGGTCACTGTCACGGATTCGCAGACACAAAAACCCGTGGCCTCTGGTGTTGCGGCCATCACCTACGACAGCACAGTCAGTACCATTGGCGCCAAGATTGCCCCTCATACGGATCCCGTTGGAGGCGCTGGCAAACCCAATGTGATGATCACGGTCACGGGCCTCGAAGCAGGTGCTGTTTGGCAGTACAGCCTCGACAACGGGAAAACATGGAGTGCCCAGATTTCTGGCCCCTCAACGCCTGTTGCAGCGCCGCAGGGTGCATTTGTTCTGACACTGCGCCAAATCGACAGAGCGGGCAACGAGTCGGCGCCATCCCAAATCAAATTTGAATACAGCGCAGGCAATTTTGCACCCGCTTTGACAGGTGCCAAGGCGGTCCTGGTGGATGGCGTCGAAGACCGCTCCACGATCATCAAAGCTTCGGATTTGCTCCAGGGCTATTCAGACGCAGAAAACCAAAAACTCAGCATCGTCAACCTGACAGCCAAAGGCGATGCTGGTCTTGTGATTCAAGTTGTTGCCAACAATGATGGCACGTACACCCTGACGGCTCCCGCCAACTACAACGGCGCTGTTGTCCTGAGCTATGGCGTCAGTGACGGCGTGGCGGTGACTGCGGCAACTCTGCAGCTCAACATCACGGCTGTTAACGATGTCCCCGTGGCCACAGCGGCCACAGCCGCAGTCACCGAAGATGCCAGCGTCAGCGGCAGCGTTTCTGCCACAGACGCAGACACAGACGAAACAGCCAGCCTGACCTATGCACTGACTGCCGCTGCGCCAGAGGGCCTGACCTTCAACGCCGATGGCAGCTACAGCTTTGATGCTTCCAGCTACGACGGCCTGGCTGAAGGCGCAACGCGTGTCATCACCATCGGCTACATCGCCACAGACATCCATAACGCAGCCTCAACAGCCGCCAACTTGGTGATCACGATCACTGGCACCAACGATGTGCCCGTGGCCACAGCGGCCACAGCCGCAGTCACCGAAGATGCCAGCGTCAGCGGTAGCGTTTCTGCCACAGACGCAGACACGGACGAAACAGCCAGCCTGACCTATGCACTGACTGCCGCTGCGCCAGAGGGCCTGACCTTCAACGCCGATGGCAGCTACAGCTTTGTCGCCTCCAGCTACGACGGCCTGGCTGAAGGCGCAACGCGTGTCATCACCATCGGCTACATCGCCACAGACATCCAGAACGCAGCCTCAACAGCCGCCAACTTGGTGATCACGATCACTGGCACCAACGATGTGCCCGTGGCCACAGCGGCCACAGCCGCAGTCACCGAAGATGCCAGCGTCAGCGGCAGCGTTTCTGCCACAGACGCAGACACGGACGAAACAGCCAGCCTGACCTATGCACTGACTGCCGCTGCGCCAGAGGGCCTGACCTTCAACGCCGATGGCAGCTACAGCTTTGATGCTTCCAGCTACGACGGCCTGGCTGAAGGCGCAACGCGTGTCATCACCATCGGCTACATCGCTACAGACATCCAGAACGCAGCCTCAACAGCCGCCAACTTGGTGATCACGATCACTGGCACGAACGATGTGCCGACAATCACCAGCAACGTGCAAGCAGGCACGGTCAAAGAAGACGAGACGCT
>NZ_CXOO01000036.1 GCF_001269385.1 Limnohabitans sp. DM1
TGTCGTTTGCCGGTGGCTGCCGGAGGCGAGTTGGTGAATTTTCAGCATGTGGCCACTGGGAGGGAGATACCGTCATTGGCGCGGCTCACAAACAAGCCATCGTGACACTGGTAGAACGCAAGAGTGGCTTTGCTGTGCTGGCCAAAGTGCCCAACAAGTCTGCTGATTTGGTGGGTCGGGCCATTGAAGCCAAACTCAAGCCCCTGATCTCACGGGTGAAGACTTTGACGGTGGACAACGGCAAGGAGTTTGCGGATCACCAGGCCATCGATCAGACCCTTGGCATCCAGACCTACTTTGCCGATCCGTATTGCAGTTGGCAGCGCGGCAGCAACGAGAACTTCAATGGTTTGCTGCGCCAATACATTCCCAAGAAGCGGCGCATGGAAACTGTCACCGATGAGGAGTTGACTATGATTGAAAACAGATTGAATCACCGCCCCAGAAAGCGGCTGGGATTCAAGACACCCCACGAGGTGTTTCACGCCTCGTTAAACCGTGTTGCACCTCGTACTTGAATCCGCCTATTTCCAAAGAACTCAAATAATTCTGTTATTTGTTACGGCGCAGTAGCTCATGACATTCAGGGCTGGCTCGAAGCAGGCGGCCATGGTGCGCAAAATGGGCCCCTACAAAATGGACGTACACGCAGGCGAACGTCAAGTCCTAGCAAGTCAGAGCCAAGAGGATTTGCTCAACGAGCGCTTGTTCTGTGGGGTTCCTGAACCTGCAGGTTGCAGGAAAGGCGGATTTCTTCCACTTTCACGCCGCCCAGCTCCATGGTTTTTGCAGGAACCACATCCCGCTCAAACCCGGCCGCCCGGTAAAAACGCATCGCCCTGGCGTTTTGTGTCAGAACCCACAAGCAACAGCGGCGATAAGCTTGTTCACGCAAGGTGGTTTGAGCCGCCCACCACAACTGTCGCCCGACACCAGTTGACCAGACAGCAGGCGATGCATACAAGGCCCAAACTTCGGCATCCCCCTTGGCTGCATCCGGATCACGACACGGCCCGGTATTGACCCAGCCCAACAGGCGATCACCGTCGATGGCCACTTGCAAATCACCCTGCTTCTCTTTCAGAAACTGTGCCCAGAACGCCTGCCGCGACGCCACCGTCAAGGATTTCAAAAAGTTTTCAGGAAAGATATCCGCATAGGCGACCCGCCATGCCTCGACATGGATTTCAGCCACGGCCCTGGCATCTTCAGGCTCTGCATGACGAATTCGCATCATTCAATTCTTTCCAGCGTACGTCCCCAGCGGGGCATCCAATTGCCCAAAATGTTGGCCGACACCAGTACGCGGTGGGCGCGGCCGATCAGCAAGTGGCGCGGTACCATCCCAATGAAACGCGAGTCGGCACTGTTGTCGCGGTTATCGCCCAAAAAGAAGTACTGACCTGCAGGCACCTGCACCGGGCCAAAACTGCGCAAGGCATTCAGCTCGGGCAAAACCTGCACCGCACGTTCATGGTCGGCCACGCGCTCACGGGCCTGGATAGCGGTGGTCAGCCCACCTTCCAAGGGTTCAGACACCGCCACAGGGGACAGGTACTCTCCCGCCAAGTCATTGATGAACAGCACTTCGTTGCGCATCTCGACCACATCGCCGGGCAGCGCCACCAGCCGCTTGGCCAGTCGGTTGACCAGCACCACATCGCCCTCCAACAAAGTCGGACGCATGGAGCCCGACGGGATCGGGTTCCAGTCGGCCACAGCCAGCCGGAAAAAACCGAAACAGCACAGGAACAGGATGAAACTGCGGTTGTCTTTGAGCCAGAATTTCATGGGCACACCTCTTGATTAACAGACCCATAGAATACTTATTTACTCAGTCAAAGCGCATGCAAAACTTGAATTTTTCACAATTCCAGACCCTGGCTTTTGCAGGTGGCGGCAACCGTTGCTGGTGGCAAGCCGGTCTGCTGACGCAATTGCAGGCCTGCGGTGCACGTTTGCCCGCCTCAATGGTGGGCACCAGCGCAGGGGCGGCGATTGCCGCGTCGCTTTTGGCGGGCAGCACAGCCACGGCCCTTCAGGCTTGCCAGCGTTTGTACGCGGCCAATGCCCGACTCTTTGACTGGCGCGGCCTGACCCGCCTGCAATTGAACTTTGCCCACCAAACGGTTTACCCTGCTTGGCTGGCCGCTTTCGTCAACGAAGGCCATTTCAAAGCCATCCAATCCACCCCCAGCCGCTTGCTGGTGGCCGTGACGCGCCCGGCTCGGGCGCTGGGCCTGGCTGGCAGCGTAGCGGCCGGCACGCTGGCTTATTTGGTGGACAAAAAACTGTTTCACAACATCCACCCGGCCCTGCCCCGGTTTCTGGGTTTGAAGCAGGCTTTCTTTGCGCTACAAGACTGCACAACCGCCCAAGAAGCCCGAACCACCTTGCGGGCTGCCGCTGCAGCACCGCCTTTCATGTCCGGCGTTCTTCTGCAAGGTGGATGGGCTTTTGACGGTGGCTACACCGACAACGCGCCGATCCCGGCTCAAACCGCCAACGAAAAAGCATCCACCCTGGTCTTGCTGACGCGCCACTACCCCGACAAACCGTCCCTGTTTGAGGTGCATGGACGCACCTACTGGCAACCCAGCCGCAAGGTGCCCGTGTCCACATGGGATTGCCGCCCGGGCACTACGGTGGACGATGCGTTTGCGCTGGGGCAAGAAGATGCCAAACGGGCGCTGGCTAATGGCCAGATCCAACTCAGCATCTGACCGCACGCGCCGCTTTGACCACTTCATCCAATGACACGCGAAGTGGCCCATCATTTGCTCAGTTGGGGCTGAAAGATCCAAGGGACTTCACGCATCTTGCCAATTTTTGCCAAACTCACTAAGCTTTCCATATGAGCACCATGAACATTTCCCTGCCTGAAAGCTTAAAGACCTTTGTGGATCTGCAAGTCAGCCAACGCGGCTACGGCACCAGCAGCGAGTACGTGCGTGAACTGATCCGCAAGGACCAAGATCGACTGCAATTGCGTGAAAAACTCCTCATCGGCGCGGGTTCAGCAACCACGGTACCGGTCAGTGGCACGTACTTTGATGACCTGCGAGATCGGGTTCACCAAGCCACCTCAGACAATACACCCCGTTGAAAACCAAGCCAGTCATCCCACGAGAATTGGCCCTTCGGGATGTTGAGCAAGCTGTTGCCTACTATTTAGACGAGGGTGCGCCCTCTGCTGCGCTCGGTCTGATTGATGCGCTTGAAAAAGCCTATGCCCACATCGGTCGGCACCCCGCCACGGGATCGCCACGGTATGCCCACGAATTGAACCTGGCGGGTCTTCGATTTTGGCCACTGACTCGCTACCCACATGGTGTTTTTTACATCGAAAAAGCGGACCACATCGATGTTTGGCGCGTTCTGCACGGTCAACGCGATATCCCTGCTTGGCTTGAAACTGAATCCGATTGAGCTCAGCTTGGCAGCATTGAAACAGCGGGGCCAAGTCTCTTCGCTGGCTGGAAATCACACCCCAAACCCCGCCGCCAGCCCCACCCTCAAATGCGCCACCAACGCCGCCACCGCCCGAGGAACATGCGGCGCATACGGGCGGATGGCGTAAATGGTTTCGGCAAAGGCCCCCACGGGTTTCCAGCCGGGCAGCACGCGCACCAACTGGCCCTTGCGCAATTCGGCTTGGGCGCTGAAGTCGGGCAAGAGGGCGATGCCTGCACCGGTCATGGCCGCTTCGCGCAAGGCTTCACTGTTGTTGGCGGCGAAGTTGCCGTTCACGGGCACCGTGACGCGTTCGCCCGCCTCTAAAGACTCTCGCCGCTCAAAGGTCCATACAGGCGTGTCTTGCGAACGGGGGTAATGCAGGCAGTTGTGGGTTTGCAGCTCGGCAGGGCTTTGCGGTTCGCCGTGCTGGCGGATGTAGGCACGGGTGGCCACCAGCACCGACTCGGTGGCACACAGCGCCCAGGCCACATGGGTGTCGGGTGGGCGGGCCGTGTGGCGAATGGCCAGGTCGTAGCCTTCGGTGGCCAAGGCGCTCAGGCGGTCGGACAGGTCCAGCTCGACGCGCACATCCGGAAAGTCTTGCAAAAAAGCGGCGAACAGCGGCACCAGTTGCTGGCGAGCCAGCGCCACCGGGGCCGTGACGCGGAGCAAACCGCTGGGCTGTTCGGCCAAGTCGCGCACCTGAGCAAAGCTTTGCTCAATCTGCTCAAAAGAAGCGCGGGTCTCATCCACCAAGCGCTGTCCCGCCTCGGTCAGCCGCAGGCTGCGGGTGGTGCGCTGCACCAGGGTCACCTTGGCGGCCCGTTCCAGCTCGGCAATACGCTGGCTCATCGCCGCCTTGCTCACGCCCAGACGGGCGGCGGCGGCCGTGTAACTGCCTTGCTGCGCCAGCACGCTCAGCCAGTGCAGGTGGGTCCAGAGGGTGTTGATTTTTTGCTCTTCCATGCAGGTATTGTTCATTATTTTGAACAATCAATTCAGATTTGGGGCATTGCCGGGGGAATCGAGGGTGCCTAAACTGCGTGCAAATCCACACACTCGGAGTTCATCATGAGCATTTCTCAAATTGGCCATTACATCAACGGCCAAACCGCCGCAGGCGCGTCAGACCGCAGCCAACCCGTCACCAATCCCGCCACCGGCGCCGTGACCGGCAACGTGGCCTTGGCCAACAGAGCCGAAGTGGACAAGGCCGTGGCCGCCGCGCAAGCCGCTTTCCCCGCTTGGTCCGACACCCCGCCCCTGCGCCGCGCCCGCGTGATGTTCAAGTTCCTCGAACTGCTGAACACCCACAAAGACGAGTTGGCCCACCTGATCACCGCCGAGCACGGCAAGGTGTTCACCGACGCACAAGGCGAAGTCAGCCGCGGCATCGACATCGTCGAATTCGCCACCGGCATTCCGCAGCTGCTCAAGGGCGACTTCACCGACCAAGTCTCCACCGGCATCGACAACTGGACCCTGCGCCAGCCGCTGGGCGTGGTCGCGGGCATCACGCCCTTCAACTTCCCCGTCATGGTGCCCATGTGGATGTTCCCGGTGGCGATTGCGGCGGGCAACACCTTCATCTTGAAGCCCAGCCCAACCGACCCAACGCCTTCGCTGTTCATCGCCGACTTGCTGAAAAAAGCCGGTCTGCCCGATGGCGTGTTCAACGTGGTGCAAGGCGACAAGGAAGCCGTGGACGCGCTGCTGGAGCACCCGGACGTAAAAGCCATCAGCTTCGTCGGCTCCACGCCGATTGCCAACTACATCTACGAGACCGGCGCGCACCACGGCAAGCGCGTGCAAGCCTTGGGCGGCGCGAAGAACCACTTGGTCGTCATGCCCGATGCCGACATCGATCAGACCGTGGACGCACTGATCGGCGCAGGCTATGGCTCGGCCGGCGAGCGCTGCATGGCCATTTCGGTGGCGGTCTTGGTCGGTGATGTGGCCGACAAAATCATCCCCAAACTCATCGAGCGCACCAAAACCTTGAAGGTGCTCAACGGCGAAAACCTGGCCGCCGAGATGGGCCCCATTGTCACCGACGCAGCGCGTCAACGCATCAAGGGCTACATCGACGCGGGCGTGGCCGAAGGCGCCAAGCTCTTGATCGACGGCCGCGAGTTTGACGGCTCCAAAGCCGGTGCCGGTTGCGACAACGGTTTCTGGCTCGGCGGCACGCTGTTCGACAACGTGACCACCGACATGAAGATCTACAAGGAAGAGATCTTTGGCCCGGTCTTGAGCTGCGTGCGCGTGCCCGACTTCGCTACCGCCGTGCAGATCATCAACGACCACGAGTTCGGCAACGGCGTGAGCTGCTTCACCCGCGACGGCAACGTGGCCCGCGAGTTTGCGCGCCGTATCCAGGTGGGCATGGTCGGCATCAACGTACCAATCCCGGTGCCCATGGCTTGGCACGGCTTTGGCGGCTGGAAGCGCTCGTTGTTTGGCGACATGCACGCTTACGGCGAAGAGGGCGTGCGCTTCTACACCAAGCAAAAGTCCATCATGCAGCGCTGGCCCGAGAGCATCGGCAAGGGCGCTGAGTTTGTGATGCCTACGGCCAAGTAAATTCCGTTTTTGGACTTGATGGGTTGTTTCCACGAAGGTGACTGGCCGGGGCCGCAGGGCCTCACAGTCGCTTCGTGCCAGAAAATCGGCCCTACAGCCCCGGCCAGCCACCCTCGCTGCACTGCTTGGACCCAATCGGCCTGAATTGATCGCAGTCGCTCAGCCTGTAGGTCGGCGGTCGAAGACTCCGACATAAGGCCTGTGCCGGTGCCAACAATGCCGGAGCTGAAGCGCCAACCTACAAGGTCCGTGCCCCTGTAGGTCGGCGGTCGAAGACTCCGACATAAGGCCTGTGCCGGAGCCAACCCTGTCGGAGCTGAAGCTACAACCTACGGGGTCCGTGTATCTATCGGCGGCTTCAGACCCGACAGGTTGTTTGCCGAAGCGCCAGCACCGGCCCGCAAGAAGGCACAATCGTCGCCTTGAAGAGACTGGGCACACATGAACGACAACACCTTCGACTACATCATCGTGGGCGGCGGCACGGCGGGCAGCCTGCTGGCCAACCGCCTTTCTGCCGACGCCAGTAAACGCGTGCTGCTGCTGGAGGCAGGCAAAAAGGACGATTACCACTGGGTGCACATCCCGGTGGGTTATCTGTACTGCATTGGCAACCCGCGCACCGACTGGCTTTACCAGACCGAGCCAGCTGAAGGCCTGAACGGCCGCAGCCTGCGTTACCCGCGTGGCAAGGTGCTGGGCGGCTGCTCCAGCATCAACGGCATGATCTACATGCGCGGGCAGTCGCGTGACTACGACCAGTGGGCGCAGATCACCGGTGACGACAGCTGGCGCTGGGAGAAGACGCTGCCCTATTTCAAGCTGCACGAAGACCACTACAAAGGCGCCAACGAGTTTCACGGTGCCAAAGGCAGCAAGTCTGAATTGCTGGCCCCCAACGATTTACCCAAAGGCAGTTACCTGCACACCTTGCGCGGGCGCAACACCGGTGGCGAATGGCGCATCGAAAAGCAGCGCCTGCGCTGGGACGTGCTCGATGCGTTTGCGCAAGCCGCTCAGCAAGCGGGCATTCCGGCCACCGACGACTTCAACCGGGGCAACAATGAGGGCGTGAGCTACTTCGAGGTCAACCAGAAAAACGGCTGGCGCTGGAACACGGCCAAGGCCTTTTTGCGCCCCACTTGCTACGCCCGCCCCAACTTCGAGTTGTGGAACAAGGCGCAAGTCGCCAAACTGATCATCGAAACCCAAGCCGACGGCAGCAAGCGCTGCACCGGCGCACAGGTCTGGTCGGGGGTGGAGATGGTCGAGGTCAAAGCCACCCGCGAGGTGATTTTGAGTGCGGGCAGCATCGGCTCGGTGCAGATTTTGCAGCTCTCGGGCATTGGCCCGGCCGACTTGCTCAAGAGCAAAGGCGTGGATATCACGCACGAGTTGCCCGGCGTGGGCGCCAACTTGCAAGACCATTTGCAGATCCGCTCGGTCTACAAGGTCAAGGGCACCAAAACGCTCAACACCATGACCAACACCTTTTTGGGCAAGGCCATGATCGGCCTGGAATTCGCCATGAAGCGCACCGGCCCCATGAGCATGGCGCCCAGCCAGCTGGGGGCGTTCACCAAAAGCGATCCGTCGCAGCCGCACGCCAATATCCAGTACCACGTTCAACCCCTGAGCCTGGACGCCTTTGGCGAGCCGCTGCACAGCTTCCCGGCCATCACAGCCAGCGTGTGCAACCTCAACCCCACCAGTCGGGGCAGCGTGCACATCAAAACCGCCCGTTTTGAAGACGCCCCCGCCATTGCGCCCAACTACCTGGCCACCGACGCCGACCGCAAAGTGGCCGCCGACAGCCTGCGCGTGACGCGCGGCATCATGGATCAACCCGCCATGAAACCCTTCCAGCCCGAAGAGTTCAAGCCCGGCGTGCAATACCAGACCGATGAAGAGCTGGCCAAGCTGGCAGGAGACATTGCCAGCACCATCTTCCACCCCGTAGGCACCACCCGCATGGGGCGTGACGATGACCCCATGGCGGTGGTCAACGCGCGCTTGCAAGTGCGCGGCGTGGCCGGCTTGCGCGTGGTGGATGCTGGCGTGATGCCTACCATCACCAGCGGCAACACCAACAGCCCGACCTTGATGATTGCGGAAAAAGCCGCCCAGTGGATTGCGCAAGATGCCGAGGCTACTGCCTGAAGTCCTGCATCTGCCCCTTGGGGGTCAGTTCGATGTCAGTTCGGGTCAGGGATTTCCCCAGAATCGGGAAATCCCTGAGGCTGGAGTCTCCAGCCAGCCCTTACATTTCAGGCACTCGATGCAAAGCAGTACCTTGCATCCCGAGGGCCGAGGAGACAACTCGAACCCCTAAGAACTCCAATATAAGCAACATCCAAACGAGATGTGAATTTTCAGGCGCCGCGCAAGCGGCGCTTTTTTTTGATGACGGCACGTTCTTTGCCGACAGGCCTGCTGGCGATAGAGCGCCTGTAATCTGTCCATCATCGCTTGCATGACAAGCCCCCCCCCCCTGCATCCGTCAAAATCACCCCCTATGGAATTACTGATTGTTTCGCTGGCCTCGCTGCTGGCTGGCCTGGTGGACGCGATTGTGGGCGGGGGCGGCCTGATCTTGCTGCCTGCCCTGTTCGCCACCTTCCCCAACGCTGCACCCGCCACCTTGTTTGGCACCAACAAAAGCGCCTCGATCTGGGGCACCGCTTTCGCCACGGTGCAATACAGCCGCAAGGTGGTCATGCCCTGGCGCTCCTTGCTGCCTGCCGCCGCTGCGGGGCTGCTGGGTTCCCTGGTCGGGGCCTGGGTGGTCACGCAGGTGGACCCGGGTCTGTTTCGCAAGCTCTTGCCGGTGTTGCTGGCCGTGCTTTTGCTCTACACCCTGGTCAAAAAAGACCTGGGCCGCAGCCATGCGCCGCGCTTTGCCGGTTCGCAAGAAGCCTGGATCGCCGCAGGCATTGGCCTGGTGATCGGTTTTTATGACGGCTTTTTTGGCCCGGGCACCGGCAGCTTTTTGGTGTTTGCCTATGTGCGGGTTCTGGGATACGACTTTTTGAACGCCTCGGCAGCCGCCAAGATGATCAACGTGGCCACCAACTTGTCGGCTCTCACGCTGTTTGCCTTCAAGGGCCACGTCTGGTGGCACCTGGCGCTGGCCATGGGCGCGGCCAACATCTTGGGCAGCCTGATCGGCACTCGGCTGGCGCTCAAACACGGCGCAGGCTTTGTGCGCCATGTGTTCATCCTGGTGGTGCTGGCGCTGATCTGCAAAACCGCCTACGACACCTGGCTGCGCTGAGGCCTCAGCGCAAGCGCCACTTGATCTGGCCCGCGTATTGAGCCAGGGCCACGCCCAGCAAAATCACCCCTGCACCGGCGATCTTGATCCAGGTGTAGTGCTCACCTGACCACGCCCAGGCAAAGAGCCCTGCCATCGGGGGCATCAGGTACATCAAAGGCGCAGTGCGGGCCACGCCGCGCACGGTGTTGATCCAGCCCCAGGCCAGCCAGCCGATGAAGGCCGAGACCAAAACCGACCACAGCAAGCCCACCCAAGCCCACACGTCCAGCGTCGCCCAAGGGGCCTGCAGGCCCAAGGGCACCGACCAGATCAAGAGCGGCAAACCGCCCAGCAGCGTGGTGTAAGCCATGGTCAGCACCGGGCCGTGCCGCTCCATGACGGGTTTGGCCGCCACGGTGTAGTACGAGAAGAAACTGGCCGCCACCAAAAGCACCAGATCACCACCGCCTGCACGCCAGTTGCCACTCAAAAGCTTGTCGGACAAGAACATCAACACCCCGCCCAGCGCCAGCGTGACCCCGGCCACCTGCGCCATGCTCAGGCGTTCAAAACCTTTGTATTGGAGGATCAGCAAGGTGAAGATCGGACCGCAGGCGAGGATGACCGAGCTGGAAAACGCCGTGGACCAGTGAATGCCGTAACTGACCAGCCCCACATGCAGTGAATGACCCGCAAAACCCAGCCAGGCCATGTACAGCAGATCCTTGCGGGGCAAGGGCGGCAACCAGCGGCCCAGACGCCAGCGCATCAACAGCAAGGCGCACAGAGGCATGAGGATGTAACGCGCCATCAAAAAACCGGCCGGTGAGAGCAGGTTGAACAGGTATTTTTGCAGCGTGAAATTGGCGCCCCAGATGACGATCAGGATCAAGGCCACGGTCAGGGCCAGCTGGCTGTGACGGTGCGGGGGGGCTCTGTGGGGCATGTCTTGATTGTGATGTCACCCGCAGGCGGGCCGTGTCTCGCTTGCAGCAAAAGAGGACAAGTCGTCGTTGGTCAAAGCGGCCCCGCCAAAGATCGCTGCACAAATCAGCCACCTGTGCCGCATCCACCCCAGCATCGGGTTCTTCGACCGCCGACCTACCCAAGACAAAGTCCCGTAGGTCGGCACTCGCAGAGTCCGACATCTGCTCTGCTTGACTTCGGATCAGTCCACCCCCACCGGCACGCGCTGCGCCAGCGCGCACATCAGCTCGTAACCCACGGTGCCCGCCGCTTGCGCCACCTCGTCGATGCTGAGCACCGCGCCCCCGGCCGACTGCCCCCACAGCGTGACGGTGCTGCCCACGCCCGCATCGGGGAATGGACTCAGGTCTACCGTCAGCATGTCCATACTGACCCTACCCACGGTGCGGCCGCGCTTGCCATCCACCAGCACCGGCGTGCCCGTGGGGCAGATGCGCGGGTAACCGTCGGCATAACCGCAGGCCACCACGCCGATGCGCATGGGGCCATCGGCCACAAAGCTGGAGCCATAACCCACGCTGTCGCCCGCCTGCAAATCCTGCACGGCGATGATGCGGGCGTTCAGGCTCATGGCAGGCAACAAACCCCAGTGCGCGGCGCTGTGCTCGGGAAAGTCCGGCGAGCTGCCATAAACCGCGATGCCCGGGCGAATCCAGTCGGCTTTGACGGCGGCATCTTGCGCGTGGCGCAAGGTGGCAGCGCTGTTGCTGACACTGCGCTCGCCCGGCAGGTCGCGGGTGGCTTCTTCAAAGCGGGCCATCTGCTCGGCGATGCCTTTGGGGCCATCGGCGTCGCTGAAATGGGTGATCAATGAAATCTCGTCCACCTGCGGCAAGGCGTTCAAGCGTGTCCAGGCCGAACGGTAACGCTGCGGCGTGAAGCCCAGCCGGTTCATGCCTGAATTCATCTTGAGGAAGACCCGGTGCGGCTCGTGCGTCTTGTGCAGCGCCAGCATGTCGATTTGCTCGTCGCAATGCACCGTGTGCCACAGGTGCAGGCGCGAGCACAACTCCAGGTCCCGCGCCTCAAAAGCGCCTTCGAGCAGCAAGATCGGGCCGCGCCAGCCCAGGGCGCGCACCCGCTCGGCCTCACTCAGGTCCAAAAGGGCAAAGCCGTCAGCACCGCGCAGGCCTTCAAACACCCGCTCGATGCCATGGCCATAGGCATTGGCCTTGACCACGGCCCAGGCCTGGGCATCGGGTGCGGCTTGCCGGGCTCGCGCCAGGTTGTGGCGCAGGGCGGCAGTGTGAATGGTGGCTTGGATGGGGCGGGGCATGGGGTCAGGGCTTGCACAAAAGAGGTTTGCAAGTGTGCCAGCAAAGTGCTGTCGCGAACCAGGCTTATCCGCGCCACTCGCATGGCGGTTCGACCGCCATGCCCTGGGAATACCGGTCTGACCCGTCTCTGGAAGGGGTTTGTAAATGATTTACACTGATCCGCTGCCTTTTAACCCCGCGCATTCCGTCTGAGCTTTTCAGGCGCTGGCTGAACCTTGTAATCCATGGAAGTTTTTCAGTTTTTGATGCCCATCTTCACCGAATACGGCTATTTGGCTGTTTTCGTGATGCTGTTGATTTGCGGTTTTGGCGTTCCTGTGCCTGAAGACGTGACCCTGGTCACTGGCGGCGTGATCGCAGGTCTGGGGCATGCCGATGTGCACACCATGTTTGCGGTGGGCATGGCGGGCGTCATGGTCGGGGAAGGCCTGATGTTCACCTTGGGTCGACTTTACGGTGAGCGCATTTCCAAATTACCTGGCTTTCGCAAAATCCTCACGCCCGAGCGCTTTGCCAGCGCCCAAAATGCCTTCCAGAAATACGGCAAATGGGTCATGTTCGTGGCCCGATTTTTGCCTGGCTTGCGCACCCCGGTGTTTTTCTCGGCTGGCATGAGCCGACGCGTCAGCTTTTCCACCTGGTTTTTCATGGACGGCTTTGCCGCCTTGATCAGCGTGCCGATCTGGGTGTACCTGGGCTACTTTGGTGCGCAAAACTGGGACTGGATGTTTGGCGTGCTGCGCCAATTCCAGCATGGCATTTTTGGACTGCTGGGCATCGGCATCGTCTGGCTGGGCTGGCGCTGGTGGCGCAAGCGCCATGCCACAGCTGCTGCCAAAGCCCCAGGCGACGCCTCTTAAGCCGCCCGCACATGGGCCACACCTCCCCCAAAAGCCTGGCGGTTGCAGGGCTCCTGTTCAACGCTTTTGTATGGGGCGTGTGCTGGTGGCCCTTCAAACAACTCGAGGCCCTTGGCCTGCACCCGCTGTGGGCCACGGCGCTGGTCTACGCCTTTGTCTTCGTGTCCATCGCCTTGTGGTTGTGGCGCAGCGGCCAACTGCAAAGCTGGCGCGGCCACTCCGGGCTGTGGCTCTTGCTGCTGAGCTCGGGCCTGACCAATGTGGGCTTCAACTGGGCCGTGACGGTGGGCGACGTGGTGCGCGTGGTGCTGCTGTTTTATTTGATGCCGGCCTGGTCGGTGCTGGTAGCCTGGTGGCTGCTGGGTGAAAAACCCACCCCTATGGCCTTGCTGCGCTTGCTGCTGGCGCTGGCCGGTTTGTTCATCGTGCTCAAAACCCCCGAAACGCCCTGGCCCGTGCCCGAGAGCCTGGCCGATGGCCTGGCCCTGATGGGGGGCCTGACGTTTGCCATCACCAACGCCTTGCTGCTCAAGCTCAAAGACACCCCCAGCTCGTCGCGCACCCTGGCCATGTTTGGCGGCGGCGCGGTCATGGCCACGCTGGCGGCCTTTGTGGGTTTGGCCACGGGCGTCGTGGCCATCGGTGCAGCCCCCACCTGGAGCTGGCTGCCCATGGTGGCCCTGCTGTGCATCTCGTTTTTGTTGGGCAACCTGGCGCTGCAATACGGCGCCGCCCGTCTGGCCGCCCACACCACAGCGCTGGTCATGCTGTCCGAAGTGCTGTTTGCCAGCGTGTCGTCGGTGCTGCTGGGTGCCTCCAGCTGGGACAGCCGCACCCTGATCGGCGGGGCCTTGATCTTGCTGGCGGCGTTGCTGTCCATCGTCGGGCCGGGCCACAAGGCCAAATGACGCAGCTTGCACAGCCATGGGCTGTCGCTGGCATGATGTCCTTTTGCCCTCTTCTACCGGAAAGCACCCCATGAGCCTGTACGACCTCGAAGCCCAAAGCATCGACCACCAAACCGTGCCCCTGTCGCGCTACCAAGGTCAGGTGATGCTGATCGTCAACACCGCCAGCGCCTGCGGCTTCACGCCCCAGTTCACTGGGCTGGAAAAGCTGCACAAAACTTACGCCGACCAAGGCTTGGCCGTGCTCGGTTTTCCTTGCAACCAGTTCGCCAGCCAGGACCCGGGCGACGACGCGCAGATTGCCAACTTCTGCCAGAAGAACTACGGCGTGAGCTTTCAGATGATGAGCAAGGTCAAAGTGAACGGCGACGAGGCACACCCGCTGTACCAATGGCTCACCGCCGAAGCGCCCGGCATTTTGGGCAGCAAGGCCATCAAATGGAACTTCACCAAGTTTTTGGTGGGGCGCGACGGGCGTGTGATCAAGCGCTATGCGCCGCAGGACGCGCCAGAGAAGATGGCCAAGGACATTGAGGCGGCGCTGGCAGGCTGATACGCCGCACACTCATTGCCACTGCGCAGTGGCAATGAATCCCATCAAGAAAAACTTGTCGGGCATCCGAATGGACAAGTTCATGCATGTGTGCGTGCACGAAGCTATAAATTCAGATTTTTACGAAGTTAAATTCATTTTTTATCTGCTTTTTAATGCTGATTGATGGATGCAAACTCGCGGGTCATTGTTGACTCGGAGAAACCCAAATGTTCGCATCACCGCCCATCCAGGCTGTGCCAACCCACCAAAGATGCCCCACCAACGGCCAAACGCGCTGGATGGTTTTGGCCATGGCGCTGGTGTCTGCCGTCTCGGTATCTGCAAAAACGGGCACCGCCATCGACAGCGGCACGGCCATGACCGCTGCCGCAACTGCGCAGCCATCGCCTTCAAGCAAGGCGCAATTGAGCCTGGAGGACATCGTCCGCATCATCCTCGCGCACAACCCCCAGCTGCGCGCAACAGAAATGGGCATGAGCGTCGCGCAAGCAGGCGTCACAACTGCCAAGGCTTTTCCCAACCCCCGTCTGGAAGCGATACAAGGCCGCAACGTGGCGCAGATGCCCGGGCTGGTCACTGGGCCGGTGCGTGGCTGGGGTGTGAGCCAGCCTCTGGAAAACCCGGCGTTACGTGGAGCGAGAGCTGACGCGGCACGCGCCAAGGAAAGGGAAAGTGGTTTCGAAGTCATCCGCGTTCGCAATGAATTGATCGCACAGGTGCGGTCCATTTACTACCAATGCTTGCAGCACCAAGCCCACACCCAGGCCGCATCAGATGCGGTGCAGTTGCTGGAACAGGTCAGGGAGCGGGTGCGCCTGCGGGTCAGCACCGGCGAAGCGCCTCGCTACGAAATCATCAAGGCCGATGCTGAAATCATCAGCGCTCGGGAGCGCTTGCAAACGGCCAGCCTCATGGTTGAACACAACCAGCTCGAACTCAACCGCCTGGCAGCAGGCCAGTTGCCCCACGACTGGAAGCTCGCGGGCGAGTTGGACCAAACGCCCGAAATGCAGCCCGTGTCGCAGTTGGTGGAACTCGTGCTCAAGAACAACCCCGCTTTGCTGGTTTTGCAGGCAGAGCAAGACCGTGCCCTCGCCCGCCTGAGCGAGGCACGCTCCGAACGCCTGCCAGGTGTAGAGCTGCGCTACAGCCAGGTGCGCGATGCCGAGTGGCGTCAGAACCAACTCAGTGTCGGCGTGCAGCTGCCCTTGCTGGACACGCGCCAAGGTCCGATCGCGCAGGCAAGCGCCGAACTGCAAAGGGCACAAATTCGGCTTGAAGGCCATCAGGCTCAGCTGCTCCAGCAGGTGATGCTGGCCTGGAAGTCCATGGAGATGGCGCGCCTGCGCATCGAAGCGTTGAGCCAGGGCGCCTTGCGCGAGGCTGAAGCGGCATTGCGTGTGGCGCAAGCCGCATACCGATTTGGCGAACGCGGCATCTTGGATGTGCTTGATGCACAACGGGTTTTACGCAGCGTCCGCACCGATCTGATCGATGCCCGCTTCCAGCTGCAAGCTGCACGCATCGCTCTGGAAGAACTCACGGGCCAACACAGCCTGTCCAACAGCCTCTGATTTGAAAGAACAAGAAAGCCCTGTCATGAAAAACCTTTCCCCCGCTCTGCAGCACATGATGCTGTCCCTGCTGATCGGCTCCTCTGCCGTCATGCTCTCGGCGTGCAACAAGTCTGCGCCTGCGCCAGCAGCAACCCAGAAGTCCGCAGACCAAGACCCGACGGAGGTGTCGATCCGAGCCGAAATGGGCGCCCAATTCAAGGTCAGTCCCATCGAAGAAATCGAGATCACCCCCTTGCTCGACATTGCAGGACGCATCGAGGCCAACGAAAGGCTGGTGACACGCATTGGCGCTTCTGTGACGGGCAGGGTCACCGAGGTGCTGTCGGATCTGGGTGAAAAAGTCCGCCCAGGTCAGCCATTAGCCCGAGTGGCCAGCCATGAGCTGACCACCATGCAAATGAACTATCTGCGCGCCCACTCGGCGGCATCCCAAGCCGAGCGTGCGGTGGACCGTGCCAAACAGCTGATTCAGGCCGATGTGATCGGTTCGGCCGAACTGCAGCGCCGCGAATCGGAGCAATCGGTGGCACGCGCCGAACTGAGGGCTGCGCATGACCAGCTGCGGCAAGTCGGGCTTGACGCACAAGCCATCGACAAACTCCGCGAAAACGGCATCCTTCACCCCGCCACAGCCGTCACCGCCTCCATTGCCGGCGTAGTGATTGAGCGCAAAGTCAGTCAAGGCCAGGTGGCCCAGCCCGGAGACCCTCTGTTCACCGTGGCCGATCTGAGCAACGTCTGGGTGGCCGGTGCTTTGCCCGAGCAGGTCGCGCGCTCCGTGCAAACCGGCCAGTCAGTGACCATCGAAGTGCCGGCCCTGGGGCAGAAAATGCTTTCGGGCAAGATCATTTTTGTGGGTGACACGGTCTCGCCTGATACACGCACCGTCGCGATCCGCACCCAAGTCGACAACGCCCAGCGCGAACTCAAGCCGCAGATGCTGGCCACCATGCGCATTCGAGGAGAGCCCTACAAATCCCCGGCGATCCCGGCACAGGCGGTGGTGCGTGAAAACGACCGCGACCACGTTTTCGTGCGTACCGGCGACTTGCGTTTTCGCCTGACCCCCGTCGAACTGGGGACGCTCAGCGACGGCATGCGCCCCGTCATCAAGGGGCTGAGTGCAGGCGCCCAGGTGGTGACCGAAGGCGCCTTCCATATGAACAACGAACGCAAACGCGCAGAACTGGAGTAAACCATGGTCGATTCCATGATCCGTGCCGCGCTGAGCCAGCGCCTGATTGTTGTGGTGCTGGCCTTGATCCTCTGCGCCTTCGGCCTGAGGGCGGCCAGTCGCCTGTCGGTCGATGCGTTTCCCGACGTGACGAATGTGCAGGTCCAGGTGGCCACCGAAGCACCGGGCAGATCGCCCCAAGAAATCGAGCGCTTCGTTACCGTGCCTTTGGAAATCGCCATGACCGGCTTGCCCGGCCTGGTCGAGATGCGCTCACTGAACAAAAGCGGCCTGTCCATCATCACCCTGGTGTTCACCGACAAGACCGATGTCTACTTTGCGCGTCAGCTGGTCACCGAGCGGCTGATCGAAGTCACCCCACGCATGCCCGCAGGCATCGTGCCGGTGCTCGGCCCCGTCTCCACGGGCCTGGGCGAGGTCTACCAGTACACCCTCGAAAAACCGGACGATGGCCAACGCGCCCTCACCCCTGAGGAACTGGCCGAGCGCCGCACAGTGCAGGACTGGGTAGTGCGTCCCCTGTTGCGCTCGATCCCGGGTGTGGCCGAAATCAACTCGCAAGGCGGCTACGTCAAACAGTTTCAGGCCCTGGTCGATCCGGGTCGCCTGCGGCACTACAACCTGTCGGTCCAGCAAGTGGTTCAGGCGATTTCTGCCAACAACTCGAACGCCAGCGGCGGTGTGCTCTCGCAAGTCACCGAGCAATACCTGATCCGTGGCGTGGGCTTGATCAAAACGCTGGAAGACATCGGCAACATTGTGATCAAGGAGCAAGGCGGCATCCCCGTCTATGTGCGCGATGTGGCCACGGTGCAAATGGGCAGCGAAGTCCGCCAGGGTGCCATCATCAAGGGGGGCTACACCGAGAGCGTTTCGGGCATTGTGCTGATGATGCGTGGCGGCAACGCCAAGGAAGTGGTGACCCGCGTCAAGGAGCGCGTGCAGGAAATCAACAGCAAGGGCATGCTGCCCGACGGACTGCAGATCGTGCCTTTCTATGACCGGACCGAACTGGTGGACTCGGCGCTGTGGACGGTCGGCAAAGTGCTCATCGAGGGCATCTTTCTGGTGGTGGTGGTCCTGTTTGTCTTCCTTGGCGATGTGCGCTCCAGCCTCATCGTGGTGGCGACGCTGATCATTGCTCCGCTGACCACCTTCATCCTGATGAACCGCTACGGCATTTCGGCCAACCTGATGTCGCTGGGTGGGCTGGCCATTGCCATTGGCCTGATGGTCGATGCCACTGTCGTGGTGGTCGAGAACGTTTTCCACCGCCTTGGCCATGCAGGCAAAAGCATGGGCGAACGGGTGCGTACGGTGCTCTCGGCCACCAGTGAAGTGGCCACGCCGACCATCTTCGGCATTGCCATCATCATCTTGGTGTTCCTGCCATTGATGACCCTGCAAGGCATCGAGGGCAAGATGTTTGCACCGCTGGCATTGACCATCGCGATGGCACTGGGCATTTCGCTGATCGTGTCGCTTTTCCTGTCCCCCGTGCTGTGCACCTACTTCCTCAAAGGTGGTGCTGACAAAGACACGCGACTGATCGCTTACCTCAAAAGCGGCTACCTGCGCTTGCTGGACGTGGCCACCGCGCGCAACCGTCTCACGCTCGGTGTGGCGGTGGCCTTGTTGCTGGGTTCCATGGCACTGTTTCCGCTGCTAGGGAAATCCTTCATGCCGACCATGAAGGAAGGGGCGCTCACCCCGCAAATCAACCGGGTGCCCAGCATTTCACTGGACGAGTCGATCCGCATGGAAATGTCGGCCATGAAAACCATTGCCGAGGTTCCTGGCGTGCGCATGGTGGTCTCCAAACTCGGCCGTGGCGAATCGCCTGCTGACCCTGCGGGCCCCAACGAGTCAGATCCCATCGTGTTGCTGGACCCGAAATCGGGCAGAAGTCAGGACGAGATCGACGAGGACATTCGCCAGCGCCTGTCGAACATCCCCGGCGTACAGATCGTGCTGTCTCAACCCATCTCCGAGCGTGTCGACGAAATGGTGACAGGGGTGCGCTCGCAGCTGGCCATCAAGGTGTTCGGGGACGAAATCGCCGATCTCAAAGACATCTCCGAGCAAGTGGCCCGCATCCTCAAAAGCGTGGCGGGCAGCCGTGACATCCGCATTGAACGCCTGTCGGGTCAACAAGCCCTGACCATTGACATTGACCGCAAAGCCATCGCGCGTCAAGGGCTGAATGTGGCGGATGTGCAAAGCATCATTGAAACCGCGATTGGCGGCAAGGACGTGACCACCCTCTACGAGGGCGAGCGACGCTACAGCGTGGTCGTGCGCTTCCCGAGCCACGTCCGTCAATCCGCCGAAGCCATTGGCAGCACCTTGCTGCCCACACCGGGCGGCGGGCAGGTGCCGCTGTCGAGCCTGGCCAGCATCGAGCTCGTGGATGGCCCTGCGCAAATCAGTCGGGAAAGCGGCAAACGCCGCGTGGTGGTGGGTGCCAACGTCGAAGGGCGTGACCTGGGTGGCTTTGTGACCGAGGTGCAGCAACGCATCGACAAGGAGGTCAAGCTGCCCGAAGGCTATTACTTCAAGTACGGCGGTCAGTTCGAGAACATGGAGCGGGCCATGGGCACGCTCGCCATCATCGTGCCCTTGACCATCGCAGCCATCTTCTTCCTGTTGTTTGTGCTTTTCAATTCGGTCAGGCAAGCGGCGCTGATCATCCTGGTGCTGCCTTTTGCATCCATTGGCGGTCTGATCGGACTGTTCGTGTCCGGTGAGTACGTGAGCGTCCCGGCCTCGGTTGGCTTCATTGCCTTGTGGGGCATTGCCGTGCTCAACGGCGTGGTGCTGGTGACCTGCATACGCCGTCTGCGCGAAGACGGTATGGACGTGAGCAGTGCCGTGCGGGAAGGCTGCGTGCAGCGCTTTAGACCTGTGATGATGACCGCCACTGTGGCGCTGCTGGGACTGGTGCCTTTCCTGTTCGCCACAGGTCCCGGCTCCGAAGTCCAGCGCCCCCTGGCCATCGTGGTCATTGGCGGTCTGATCTCATCGACACTGCTGACCCTGGTGGTATTGCCCACCCTCTACCGCTGGTTCGACGAGCCACCCCGCGAAGCCTGAACACCAAGGAGATCCTCATGAAAGAAATACGCGCCATTGTCCGGCCGAACCGGCTGCAACGTCTTCGCGATGCGCTGCGCACCATCCCCAACTTCCCAGGTGTGACCATTTTCAGGGCCGAGGGCTTCACTGCGCCGGCATCGGTTCACAAACGCACGGTGCGTGATGAGCTGACCGACTTCACGGAAAAACTGATGGTCTGCGTCCTGGTCGAATCCGACATGGTGGAGCCTGTCCGGCGGGCCATCATCGAAGCCTGCCACACCGGCCAGATCGGGGATGGCCTGGTCTGGGTGGTGGACATCGAAAACATACAGCGCATCCGGGACCAGCAAGTGCTCGGCTAGAACGTGGTCGCGTTCATGGGGCCCGCAATATGGCCTGCACCAGGGGATGGTGGCGGTTGCGGCGGGTGAAGATGGCATGAACTTCCTCATGCACCTCGCACCCACCGATCAGCCTCAGGCCCTTCATCAGTGCCAGGTCATCCTGGTCGGTGATGCTGGCAGCCCCCCCCCAACTCGTCGCGCGGCGCGGTCATGGCCAGATTGAGGGGCCATTGCGGGTTTGCCCACAGGGGTGCTTGTCATCGGCGCAGCCCCGGCTTGGCCCCAGACTACGGCGCTGGTCATGCTGTCCGAGGTGCTGTTTGCCAGCGTGTCGTCGGTGCTGCTGGGGGCCTCCAGCTGGGACAGCCGAACCCTGATTGGCGGGTCCTTGATTTTGCTGGCGGCGTTGCTGTCCATCGTCTGGCCGGGCCACAAGGCCAAATGACGCAGCTTGCACAGCCATAGGCTGTCGCTGGCATGATGTCCTTTTGCCCATTTCCACCGGAAAGCACCCCATGAGCCTGTACGACCTCGAAGCCCAAAGCATCGACCACCAAAACGTGCCCCTGTCGCGCTACCAAGGTCAGGTGATGCTGATCGTCAACACCGCCAGCGCCTGCGGCTTCACGCCCCAGTTCACCGGGCTGGAAAAGCTGCACAAAACTTACGCCGACCAAGGCTTGGCCGTGCTCGGTTTTCCTTGCAACCAGTTCGCCAGCCAGGACCCGGGCGACGACGCGCAGATTGCCAACTTCTGCCAAAAGAACTACGGCGTGAGCTTTCAGATGATGAGCAAGGTCAAAGTGAACGGCGACGAGGCACACCCGCTGTACCAATGGCTCACCGCCGAAGCGCCCGGCATTTTGGGCAGCAAGGCCATCAAATGGAACTTCACCAAGTTTCTGGTGGGCAAGGACGGGCGGGTGATCAAGCGCTATGCGCGGCAAGACTCGCCCGAGAAAATGGCCAAGGACATTGAGGCGGCGTTGGCGGCTTGATGGTGTTTTGATATCAAATTGAGGGGGTTTGGTATCAGACGACTCGGTTATCCCCCTGCCCGTTGGTCTGCCAGCCGTGACCAACGGCTCTGCATGATGGGCTTCCAACCCGTTCCGGCTCCTTGATTCAACCCCACCAAGTCAGCACCACCAACCAAACCAACATCGCCACGCCACCCCACACCAACACCCGTGTACGCAGGCGCAGCATTTCCACGGCGCTGACCAAGCGCGCATTTTGTTCGGCCAACTCGGCCAGGGTTTCGGTGAGTTCGCGCTGGGTTTGGGCTTGGCGGTCGATTTGGCCTTGCGCAGCGATCAAGGCGTTCTTCAGTTCGCCCAGGCTAGGCACGGCACTGACCGGGGTTGTTGTAGCGGGCGTGCCTGCTTGACCGGGCGGCTGAGGGGGTTGGCGGTCCATCAGCTTGCGTGCGGCTTTGAGCACCGAAGGTGCGTGTTCGATCACATCGCCCCAGGGAATCACTTTGAGCGCCAACAACCAAGGTATCGCCATCGTCTTGTCCTTTCTGTGCGCTTTGCCAGCGCGGTCTGCCATCCAGCGTTGAATCCTACCCGGCTGGGCATTTGGGCGTGCTCGGGCGCAGGCCTTGCCGGATGAGGAAAAGGACTTATGGGGCTGGCAATCCAGGTCGGCGATCCAGGATTTACCCATTAAACATTGAAATACTAACGCCACACGTTAAAATTTCAAGGATGATTGACCGTCTAACCCTCACCACGCTGTCTGAGCGCTTGCACGAAGCCCCAGCAGTGGTGCTGCTCGGACCGCGTCAGGTGGGCAAAACCACCTTGGCGCTCACGCTGGCCGACACCTGGCAAGCTGGCTCAACTTACCTCGATCTGGAACGTCCGGCAGACCGCTTGCGGCTGCAAGACGCCGACGCATTTTTGCGCGCCCAAGGTGGCAAGTTGGCGATCCTCGATGAAATCCACCGCATGCCGGGTCTGTTTGAAGTCCTGCGCGGCATCATCGACGAGCGCCGCCGTGCAAGCCAGCGCTTTGGCCATTTCTTGCTGCTGGGATCGGCCTCGCTGGACTTGATGCAGCAAAGCAGTGAAACGCTGGCTGGGCGCGTGGCCTATCTGGAGATTGGCCCTGTTCACGGGCTCGAATGGCCCGCCGCCTATCTGGACACGCTGTGGCTGCGCGGCGGTTTCCCAGACAGCTTGCTGGCCGCCAGCGATGCGGCCAGCCTGCGCTGGCGCGAAGACTTTGTGCGCAGCTACCTGCAACGCGACGTGCCCATGTTTGCGCCACGCCTGCCGGCCGAAACTGTGGGGCGCCTGTGGACCATGCTGGCGCACCAACAAGGCGCTCTGCTGCAACAAAGCCGTTTGGCCAGTGGCTTGGGGGTGAGCAGCCCGGCAGTGGAGCGCTACATCGACTTGCTGGTGGACTTGCAACTGGTACGCCGCCTGCGGCCCTGGAGCGGCAATGTAGGCAAGCGCCTGGTCAAAGCGCCCAAGGTGTATGTGCGCGACAGCGGGCTGGTGCACGCTTTGCTGGGCCTGGGCAACTTGCATGACTTGGCTGGGCACCCTGTGTGCGGCCCCAGTTATGAGGGCTTTTGCATCGACAACCTGATGGCCGCCGCCCACCCGCAATGCACTGCTTACAGCTACCGCACCCATGCGGGGGCAGAGATCGACCTCTTGATTGAGCGTTCCGGTCAGCCGTGGATGGCCATCGAAATCAAACGATCCACCGCGCCCACCCTGAGCAAGGGCTTTGACATCGCCTGCGCAGACCTGAACATCGAGCAGCGCTTTGTGGTCTACCCCGGCACAGAACGCTTTCCGATGCGTTATGGCACACAAGCCATTGGCTTGGTGGAATTGATGCAGGTATTGCGCGAGGCTTGATCGGCGAGCCTGTCCTTTTTCGTCCCCTTCTGGTCTTGCCCAGCCCTGTGCAACGCCCGGTCTGATTCGCACAATGACGCCATGTTCAACGCCTGAGCCAGTGCATCATGACCCGCCACACCAAGCCGCCCAAATCCGCCCTGCTCATCATCGATGTGCAGCAGTCGTTCATGCGCATGCCGTATTGGTCGTCTGGACTACTCGCGCCATTTCAACAAGCGCTGTTGAAACTGGAAGCAGGTTGTCGCGCAGCGAATGTACCGGTGGTGCAAATTTTTCACATCGACGACGATGCGCCTTTTCGTGCCGACTCGGGCCTGATCCGTGCCATGGACTGGCTGCCGGGCGAGCCCGCCGCACGCTTTGACAAGCATGTGCACAACGCCTTCACCGACACCGGGCTCGACAACTGGCTGCGCCGACAAGGCGTGCAGCGGCTCATCATCAGCGGCATCCGCACCGAGCAGTGTTGCGAGACCACGGCCCGTGTGGGCTCGGACTTGGGTTATGCGGTGGACTTTGTGTCCGAAGCGACGCTGACTTTCCCGATGAAGCACAAAGGCACCGGCCAGACTTTCAGCGCCCAAGACATCACCACGCGCACCGAGTTGGTCTTGGCTGACCGCTTCGCGCGCATCGTGAACGTGGATACTTGCCTGTCCAGCCTTTGAACCGCCCATCAGGGAACCCCATGCTCCAACTGCACCCCAACTGCGAATGCTGCAACCGCGACCTGCCGCCTGATGCGCTGGAAGCTCGGATTTGCTCGTTTGAATGCACCTTTTGCGCCGATTGCGCAGATACGCGCTTGCAGGGCATCTGCCCCAACTGCGGTGGCGAACTGGTGCGCCGCCCGGTGCGGCCTGCGGCCAAGCTGGTGAACAACCCGGCATCGACCGAGCGGGTGTTCAAGCCGCAAGGCTGCAAACCCGTTACAGCCGAAGCCAAAGCATGAGCACACTGCCCATGCGACCCAAAGACCTGGCGCTGGCTCTGCTCGTCATCGGGGTCTGGGGTGTCAACTTTGCCGTCATCAAAATCGGCATCGTCGGCGTCCCGCCACTGCTGCTGGGGGCATTGCGCTTCATGCTGGCGGCATTTCCGGCTTTGCTGCTCTTCAAAGCACCCCGCGTACCGTTACGCTGGTACCTGGCTTATGGGTTGACGATCTCGGTCGGTCAATTTGCGTTTTTGTTCAGCGCCATCCATGTGGGCATGCCCTCGGGTCTTGCCTCGCTGGTTCTGCAATCGCAATCGTTTTTTACGCTGCTGCTGGCCAGCTGGTGGCTGCATGAGCGCTGGCATGCGCACCAGATGGCAGGCCTCTTGCTGGCGTTGGCCGGGCTGGTGCTGATTGGGGTGGCGCATGGCGCGGTGGCGTCCGGGGCCAGTTTGCCCCTGCTGGGCTTTGGGCTCACGCTGCTGGCGGCGCTGTCGTGGGCGTGCGGCAACATCGTCACACGGCTGGTGAGCCGCTATGGCCCCATGAACCAATTGGCTTTTGTGGTGTGGGCCAGTCTGGTGCCGCCGCTGCCATTTCTGGCTTTGTCCCTGTGGCTGGAAGGCCCTGACGCCATCAACCAGGCACTGACCCACCTGACCGCTGGCACGCTGGCCGCTGTTGCGTACCTGGCCTGGATGGCCACGCTGCTGGGCTACGGCCTCTGGACCTATTTGATGAGCCGCTACCCCACCAACCGTGTGGCACCGTTCACCCTGCTGGTGCCGTTGGTCGGCCTGTCCACCGGCTGGCTGGTGTTTGGCGAAACGCTGGGGCCATTGCATTGGGCCGGTGGCGCATTGCTGATGCTGGGCTTGTTGATGAATGTGTTTGGGCAGCCCCTGCTCCAACCCTTGCTGAAACGCTGGGCATGCAAGACCTAAATTTGTCGGTTTATCTGGTCATCACGCCCGGCGTGTTGATGCTCGACTATGTCGGCCCGGCCGAGGCACTGCGCATGGCGCGAGACATGGGCGCGCCGCTCACGCTGCACACTTGCGGGCCGCTGCCCGATGTGCCCACATCGCTTGGCACGCAGCTGGGCGGGCTGGCCCCCCTGCCCGCCCAAATGCCACCCAACAGCCTGGTGCTGATCACCGGCAACAGCCACGAACGCGAAGACTACGCCACACCGGCAGCCCAGCAAGTGGTGCGCTGGCTGCAAACCGTCATGCGGCCCGACACGCGGCTGGCCAGCATTTGCTCGGGCGCTTTGCTGCTGGCCATGGCCGGCCAACTGGACGGCCTGCGTTGCACCACACACCACACACTCATCGACGATTTGCAAGCCTTGGCCCCCACCGCCCAGGTGCAGGCTGATCGTATTTTTGTCGACGATGGCCGTGTGCTCACCAGCGCAGGCATCACCACCGGCATCGATTTGGCGCTTTACATCGTTGAACAAGCGGCCGGTGCCGCACTGGCCGCGCAAGTGGCACGGCGTTTGGTGATGTACACCCGGCGCGGGCCCAACGACCCACAGCTCTCGCCTTGGCTGGCGCACCGCAACCACATGCACCCGGCGGTGCACCTCGCACAAGACGCCATCACGACAAGTCTTGCCCAAGACCCGACACGGCGTTGGTCACTGACGGAGTTGGCCGACATCGCTTGCGTCAGCCCCCGGCATTTGTCGCGCCTGTTCATGCAGCACACCGGCGTCAGCGTGCTGGACTACCAGCAGCAACTGCGCATGGCGCGAGCACGCGAGCTGCTCGCTCAGCACCCGCGCATGACCCAAGAACAACTGGCCGAAGCCTGCGGCTTTGCATCGGCGCGGGATTTCAGGCGGGTGCGGATGCGTGACTTGATCCTTCAATGCTGACCGCCTCATTCAGAAACTGCTCACAACCACCTGCAGATTTTGTTCTTTCTTCAAATCAATTCCACTGACTACTGCGACACGCGCTTTGCAAGGCAACACACCACTTCAATGCCCTGTTTTCAACCGCCGCCGAATACGCGAGAGTGCCACATCGGTCACGCCGAGATAACTGGCTAGACGGTGCTGAGGGACCTGTTCTAGCCAGCCCGGCGCTTCTTGCAAGACCTTCAGGTAACGCTCTGCGGCACTGAACATCAGCCACTGATGTTCTCGTTGAATCAACCGCTGGCGCTCAGCCATCAGGGCTTGCAGCATCCAGTCGTGGACACGCTTATCCAACACTTTGGCCTCATCCAGTTGTCGGGCGTTCATTACCAAAAGACGACTCGGTACTTGAGCCTCAATCCGCCAATCCTGCGCAGGCAACCCGAATGGCGGAGTCAACCAATGGGCAGCAGAATGGAAATGGTGGACCCGCTCTCGCCCCTGTGCGTCGGCAAACACGGTCGCCAGCAGACCGGTCTCCACCCAGCAAACAGCGTCACTTTCAGCCCCTGAACTCCAAGCTTGGCCAGCTGCCAGATTGATGCGTGGCAAACCTTCCCAATAGTGGCGCATTCGGGCATCAGCGCACAGACTGATCAACCAGCCCGGCTCACAGACGGTACACGGCGCTTGTCCGGCTGGGTGGATTTCCAATGGGTAATTCATGAACCTGGGTTAATGCGGCCTGCTGCTCTATTGCGCAAAGTGATGGTTTTCACAAATGAGTTGAACCATGAATTATGAGCCGCCCAACACATCCAGCCGCCGCACCCACAAAGTTGAGGTCAACACACGTTTTTTAGGCCGGTGGAACCTTGCCCATTTGCTTGGACTGATCTTGTTTTTCCCACTCGGAACATGGATGCTTGCAATGTGGTCACCCACCACCACAACGGCCATTTGGCTGGTCACCTGCCTTTTTGGCTTTGCCATGGCCGAAAAATTTTGGCCATACCGTATCGACTGGCGGCCTGCGCGCAAAGACATGGGCACCGATGGGCTTTTATTGCTGGCAGCGGCACTGGTCGATGGACTCCTAAAACATGGTGGCCTTTGGCTTGCCCAATGGGCGGCAAGTGAGGGTCACAGCCCTGGCTGGGCCAGTGCTTGGCCCTTGGTGCTGGCCGTGCCTGCTGCCATTGTCCTTGGTGAATTGGGTCCCTATGTATTGCACCGCTGGGCCCACATTCACCCCTTGGGTTGGCGCTGGCACCACCTGCATCATGGCCCAGTACAAATCAACGTCAGCAACAGTGTGCGCGTTCACCCAGTCAACTTGGCATGGAACGTAGCCTCGCGTGGGCTGATCTGGTGGACCTTGGGCTTCACCCCCGAAACGCTGACCTGGGCAACGATGTTCATGCTGCTGCAAAGCGTGGCTGTACATGCCAATGTGCGAGGACACATCGGCCTTCTGGCATGGGTCATAGGGAGTGCTGAAGCCCACCGTTGGCACCACAGCACGCAAGCAGATGAGGCGTTGAACTTTGGCACCTCCGTGCCACTGTGGGATCAGCTCTTGGGAACTTGGCGCTGGCCCAGCCGCTCAGGACCCAAGGAGGTTGGCCTGCATGATTCTTGATCCGGCCCTGTGAATTTTTCAAAGCTCAAAGATGTTGTAAGCCGGCGCTCGAAGACCCCGACATGGGCATGTGCAGAAACCCATCATGTCGGACTCTGCGAGTACCGACCTACGAGATGACATGTCTTACACATTTCAAACTTCAACATGCCGGATTCATAGAAAACGCAGTTGACTGAATTGAACCCGCTGGAACCCCTATGAAGCCCAAAATGCAGAAAGTTGGTGAACGCAGCCTGTGCAGCGAAGGAACAGCGCAATCTCTGACATGAAGAGCTCGGCAAGTCATGGAAAGATCGGGATCTGTTGCCGCCAAGCTCTTTTCAGCTGCGTGACGCGCTTCTTCACCTTGTTCCGCTGACCAAAATCGTCAGGTCATTTCGATGGAATCCAGTGCTTGGACTTTCCAACAGAACAGGCAGCCATGCTGCATCGACCATTGGTTGGACGCATCGGGACCCCTTCAGCAAAGCGGTCATGTCGAAGGTGGACCGGTGCCTGGCCGTGGCACCATTCGGGGATGGATGACATTTTTCAAACACTCTCAACATCCCATGGCCTGGCGCAGGCCATGGTGCTGGCGGCCGGTCGCGGCGAGCGCATGCGGCCGCTGACGGACACCACCCCCAAACCCTTGCTGCCGGTTCGCGGGCAGCCTTTGATGCAGTGGCCCATGCAGGCCTTGGCAAGGGCGGGCTTTACCCGGCAACTGGTCAACACCGCGTGGCTGGGGGAGCGCATCGCCGAACATTTCGGCGCGCATAAAAGCTGGCCCGGTGTGCCTATGGTGTATTTGTCGTATTCGCACGAAGGCCGCGATTTCGGGCATGCCCTCGAAACAGCGGGGGGCATCGTTCGGGCTTTGCCGCAACTGGACGAGGTGTTCTGGGTGGTGGCGGGTGATGTGTTCGCACCGGATTTCAGTTTTGACTCCGCCGTGATGGCGCGATTTGCCCAAAGCAATGCGCTGGCCCACCTGTGGCTGGTGCCCAATCCGGCGCACAACCTGGGGGGCGATTTTGGTTTGGCAGACGATGGGCGCGTGCTGAACTTGCCCAAAGGCCATGAGGACCGGCGCCTGACCTTCAGCACCATGGCGCTGTACAAGCGCGCATTTTTTGACACCCACCTCACCGGCCTGCCGGTCGGCAACCCCCAGGGCGTGGCCGCACCCTTGGCCCCTTTGCTGCGCGCCGCCATGGACCGTGGCGAGGTCAGCGGCGAAGTTTTTCTGGGTGCATGGACAGATGTGGGGACGCCAGAACGGCTCGCTGAGCTCAATGCCGGCCTGTGATGGTGTTTCAAGGCCCCTTGATCCCGCCATGAGCAAGGCCTGAAACTTCTTGGGCCATGAATGCCGGTGTGCTCCACAGCGTTGCCACAGGCTCAAGCAAGCCACATTGCGCCTGCATGGCTGCCCGATGCCCCATCAAAGGGGCATCTTTGACACAAACTTTGCCCCACGCATCGGGGTATATCCCGATCATCTTGCGCAATAAAGTACAGATGTCAGCGATTTTTGTATAAATTCCGCAGTGATTCATCGCGAAAATTCACCCCACGGTTGCTTCAACCGTTGCGCTCGCATCCCACCCTATCAGGAGACCTTTGTGAAATTCCGCTTCGCTTCAGTCCTCGCCGCCTCGCTGTTCAGCGCAGGCATGGTCCAAGCCGCTACCGAACTCGTGATCGCCACCGTCAACAACGGCCACATGATCGAGATGCAAAAACTGTCCAAGAACTTTGAACAGGCCAACCCCGACATCAAGCTCAAATGGGTCACTTTGGAAGAAGGCGTGCTGCGTCAGCGTGTGACCACCGACATCGCCACCAAGGGCGGTCAGTTCGATGTGATGACGATCGGCATGTACGAAACCCCGATCTGGGGCAAAAAAGGCTGGTTGCAAGAACTCAAAACCGATGCCGCCTATGACGTGGACGACCTGCTGCCCGCCATGCGCAATGGCCTGAGCGTGGACGGCAAGCTGTTTGCGGCCCCCTTCTACGGCGAAAGCTCGATGCTGATGTACCGCAAGGACCTGGCCGACAAGGCCGGTGTGCAAGTGCCCGAGCGCCCCACCTGGCCGCAAATCAAGGACCTGGCGGCCAAAATGCACGACCCCAAGAATGGCGTGTACGGCATCTGCCTGCGCGGCAAACCTGGCTGGGGCGACAACATGGCCTTTCTGTCCACCCTGGTCAACACCTTTGGCGGTCAGTGGTTTGACATGAACTGGAAACCACAGCTCGAGTCCAAGCCCTGGAAAGACGCGATCAACTTCTATGTTGACTTGCTGAAAAACTACGGCCCACCCGGCTCTGCAGCCAACAGCTTCAACGAAATCCTGGCGCTGACCAACTCTGGCAAGTGCGGCATGTGGATCGACGCGACGATTGCAGCATCCTTTGTGAGCGACCCCAAACAGTCCAAAGTGGCTGACAAAATGGCCTTTGCACAAGCCCCCACCATGAACACCCCCAAAGGTGCCAACTGGCTGTGGGCCTGGTCGCTGGCCATTCCTGCGGGTTCCAAGAAAGTGGACGCGGCGCAAAAGTTTGTCAGTTGGGCCACGTCCAAGGACTACATCAACCTGGTGGGCAAGACCAATGGCTGGGGCACCGTACCCACCGGCACCCGCAAGAGCACCTATGCCAACGCCGAGTTCGTGAAGGCTGCACGCTTTGCATCGGCTGAGAAGACCGCCATCGACTCGGCCAACCCGAACGACTCCACCTTGCCCAAGAGCCCGTATGTGGGTGTGCAGTTCGCGGCCATCCCCGAGTTCCAGTCCATTGGCATCGCCGTGGGGCAGCAAATGAGCGCGGCTTTGGCCGGCAAATCCACCGTGGATGCCGCTTTGAAGGCCAGCCAGACTGTGGCTGACCGCGAAATGAAGAAAGCCGGTTACTACAAGTAAACCGCCTATGCGGAACACAGGCGGGCTCCACGGTGGTGGGCCTGCCTGTTTTGCCTGAAATTGCGCCACTGCGTAAGCGGTGACGAAGGGGCAGCCAGGTCCTGCGCCAGTTCTGCCGCCTTCCTGCCCGTTGAGAGATTCCCCCCATGAACCGACCACGCCCCCAACTGCTGCCTCGCCTCCTGCTCACGCCTGCCGTGGCCACGCTTTTCCTGTGGATGATCGTGCCGCTGGTGATGACGATTTATTTCAGCGTCATCCGCTTCAATCTGTTGCAGCCTGACCAGACCGGTTTTGTGGGGCTCGAAAACTTTGAATTTTTCATCACCGACCCCTCGTTTGGCACCGCAGTGATCAACACAGTGCTGCTCTTGGGCAGCGTGATCGCCATCACCGTGGTGCTGGGCGTGGCCATTGCGCTGCTGATCAACGAGCCCTTTGCCGGACGCGGCCTGGTTCGCCTGCTGTTGATTGCACCTTTTTTTGTCATGCCCACGGTCAATGCGCTGATGTGGAAAAACATGATGATGAACCCGATCTATGGTGTGCTGGCGCAAGTTTGGCTCTTCTTCGGTCTCACGCCCATTGACTGGTTGACCGACTTTCCCTTGCTGAGCGTCATCATCATGGTGTCGTGGCAATGGCTGCCTTTTGCCACCTTGATTTTCATGACCGCGCTGCAAAGCATGGACCGTGAGCAGCTCGAAGCCTCGCGCATGGACGGTGCCCACTATGGCCAGCAACTGCGTTACCTCTACCTGCCGCACCTGGGTCGCTCGGTGGCGGTGGTGGTCATGATTGAGCTGATTTTCTTGCTCAGCGTGTTCGCTGAAATTTACACCACCACGGGGGGAGGTCCGGGCGACGCCAGCACCAACGTGGCTTTCCTGATCTTCAAGCAAGCGCTGCTCAACTTTGATGCGGGCGTGGCCTCTGCGGGGGCGCTGTTCGCCGTCGTGCTGGCCAACATCGCGGCCGTGTTCATGATCCGCATGGTCGGCAAAAACCTCGACAAATAAGACCTCGCCCATGTCCCGAACTTCTACCCTGACCCCCGCGTACCTGGTGCGCACCCTGGCCGCCTGGGGCGTGGCTTTGCTGCTGTTTTTCCCGCTGGGCTGGTTGCTGCTGACCGCCTTCAAAACGGAGTTGCAGGCCATTGCAGTGCCGCCAGAACTTTTCTTTGCGCCCACGCTGGAAAACTTCCACGAAGTGCAAGAGCGCAGCGACTACCTGCTGTATGCCAAGAACTCGGTCATCACCAGCGTGGTGTCCACCTTGTTGGGGCTGATGATCGCCGCGCCTGCGGCGTATGCCATGGCCTTTTTCAAAGGCAAATACACCAAAGACATCCTGATGTGGATGCTGTCCACCAAGATGATGCCCGCCGTGGGCGCGCTGGTGCCGGTGTATGTGCTGGCACAAAAAAGCCATTTGCTCGATTCGCAGCTGGCACTGATCATCGTGTTCACCCTGAGCAATTTGCCCATCATGGTGTGGATGCTGTACTCGCACTTCAAGGACATCCCGCACGAAATTCTGGAAGCGGCCCGCATGGACGGTGCCACGCTCTGGCAAGAAGTGCGCATGGTGCTGCTGCCGCTGGCCATGGGGGGCCTGGCATCGACCGGCTTGCTGTGCCTGGTGCTCAGCTGGAACGAGGCCTTCTGGTCGCTCAACCTCACGGCGGCCAAAGGCGGCACGCTGGCCACGCTGATCGCCAGCTACTCCAGCCCGGAGGGCTTGTTCTGGGCCAAGTTGTCGGCGGCCTCGCTCATGGCCATTGCGCCCATCGTCATCTTCGGCTGGTTCAGCCAAAAACAACTGGTGCAAGGCTTGACCTTCGGCGCCGTCAAGTAAACCTTTTTCGAGATCACACACCATGGCTTACCTACAACTTCAGGGCATTGAAAAATTCTTTGGGGAGCACCGCGCCATCAAAGGCATTGACCTGGCCATCGAGCCGGGCGAGTTCATCGTCTTTGTCGGCCCATCGGGCTGCGGCAAATCGACCTTGTTGCGCCTGATCGCGGGGCTGGAGCAGATTGACGGCGGCAAGCTCAGCCTGGAAGGCCGTGACATCACGCATTTGCCTTCCAGCCAGCGCGATCTGGCCATGGTGTTCCAGAGTTACGCGCTGTACCCGCACATGAGTGTGTTTGAGAACATGAGCTTTGCGCTCAAGCTGGCCAAGGTGCCCGCCGAGGTGATCCGGGACAAAGTGGCGCGGGCTGCTGACATCCTGAACCTCACGCCCTATCTGCAGCGCACGCCCAAAGAGCTGTCGGGCGGTCAGCGCCAGCGCGTGGCGATTGGCCGCGCCATCGTGCGTGCGCCCAAGGTGTTCTTGTTTGACGAGCCGCTGTCCAACCTGGACGCTGCATTGCGTGGACAGACCCGCGTTGAAATCGCCAAGCTGCACCGCGACCTGGGGGCCACCACCATCTATGTGACGCACGACCAGGTCGAGGCCATGACGCTGGCCGACCGCGTGGTGGTGCTGCGTGATGGCCAGATTGAACAAGTGGGCACGCCGCTGGAGCTCTACGACCGACCGGCCAACCAGTTTGTGGCCCAGTTCATCGGCACGCCACAGATGAACGTGGTGCCGCTGGAAAAACTGCCGCCCGTGGTGCAGCAGCTGGCCCCCGCAGGCGCTGCAGGCGGCGCTATTGGTTTGCGCCCCGAAAACGTGCTGCTGCGCCCAGACGGGCAAGGCCCCATCGCAGGCCGGGTCGATCTGGTCGAAGCCTTGGGCGCTGAAACCCTGGTCTACGTCAGCACACCCGAAGGTGCCACCTTGGTGGCCCGCCTGAGCGAGCGCACACCACTGGTGGCGGGCAACACGGTCACGCTGGACGTGGCCACCGAGCATGCCCACTGGTTTGACCCCAGCGGCCGCGTGGTGCGACACGCCGACAGCGCGACCGCCGCCTGAGCCTGACCTGAGATTTGCGCCTCTTCAAGACAGACCCCACCATGAACAACTCACTCCCTTTGAGCGGCCAGGTGGCCGCCGTCACCGGCGCAGCATCGGGCATCGGTTTGGCCAGCGCGCAGGCCATGTTGGAAGCGGGCGCGACCGTTGTGCTGGTAGACCGCGACAGCCAGGCGCTGGACAAAGCATGCGCCCGATTGGGTGCCCAAGCCCTGCCGCTGGTGCTGGACCTGCTGGACCCGGTGCAATGCGCAGCCATGCCCGAGCGCGTGTTGGCGCTGGCCGGGCGGCTCGACATCTTCCATGCCAATGCCGGGCTGTATGTCGGCGGTGACCTGGTGGATGCACAAGACGAGGCCATCGACCGCATGCTCAACCTCAACGTCAATGTGGTGATGAAGAACGTGCGCGGCGTGCTGCCGCACATGATCGCGCGCGGCGCGGGCGACATCATCGTCACCAGCTCGCTGGCGGCACATTTCCCAACGCCCTGGGAGCCGGTGTATGCCTCCAGCAAATGGGCCATCGACTGTTTTGTGCAGACCACACGCCGACAGGTGTTCAAGCACGGCATCCGCATGGGCGCGATTTCGCCGGGGCCGGTCATCACCGCTTTGCTGGCCGACTGGCCCACTGAAAAACTGGCTGACGCCAAAGCCAGCGGCAGCCTGCTCGACGCCGCCGAAGTAGCGCAGGTCGTGCTGTTCATGCTCACACGCCCACGCGGCATGACCATCCGCGACGTGGTCATGATGCCCACAAATTTCGACCTTTGAATCTGTTGATTCGGCCCATGACGCTTGCTTTTTTGACTGCTGGGTTTGCGATTTTGAACAGTGTGTGGAAGCTTGCCCTGCCAGCGAAAAGCCTGTGGTCCACAAGCGCCTTATCGCCAGCAGGGCTGGCTCCTACAACACATTGTTTGGGTGCCTCAGTACAGACTTCAGCACGCGGCAGCCATGGCCTGTCCACCCGCATTTTTCTGCTCAACCGAGTTCCAGAACCCCTCTTTCCTTATTGACCATGAACACCATCTTGCACCTGGGCCTGGGCTCTTTCCACCGCGCACACCAGGCCGTTTATGTCCACCAGCTGCGCCAAAGCGGTGACCTGGGCTGGGGCATCGCCGCTGGCAACCTGCGCCCCGACATGCTGGGCACCATCGCGGCACTGCAAGCCCAAGGCGGTGCCTACACGCTCGAGACCGTGACCCCGCAGGGCGAAAAAACCTACACCCGGGTCACGTCCATCCAGCGCGTCATCCCCTACCAGGACGACCTGGCCCCGCTGGTGGCGGTGGGGATGGAGGCGGCCACGCGCATCATCAGCTTCACCGTCACCGAAGCGGGCTATTACCTGGACGCCCACAACCGGCTCGACTGGGTCAGTTTTGCGGACCTGCGTGCCGATCTGGAAGCGGTCAAGACGGCCCAAGCGGGCCACACCATTTATGGCGCGCTGGTTACCATCCTGCGTGCGCGCATGCAGGCCGGCAGTGGCCCGGTCACGCTGATGAACTGCGACAACCTGCGCCACAACGGCGAACGTTCACGCAGCGGCCTGTTGCAATTCATCGAAGCCCTGGGCGACAGCGCTTTGCTGAAATGGGTGCAGGACCACACCACCAGCCCCAACGCCATGGTTGACCGCATCACGCCCCGGCCCACACCCGATGTGGCCGTACGCGTGCTGGCGGCCACCGGGCAGAACGACCCCGCCGCGCTGATGGCCGAAAGCTTCATCCAGTGGGTGATTGAAGACCGCTTCATCGCCGGGCGTCCCGCCTGGGAGCGCGTCGGTGTGGACATGGTGGACTCGGTGGATGCGTATGAAGAAGCCAAGATCCGCTTGCTCAACGCCACACACAGCTGCATCGCCTGGGCGGGCACGCTGGTGGGCTACCAATTCATCCACGAAGGCACACACGATGCGGTGATCCGCCGCATGGCCTATGACTACGTGACCGACGACGTGATCCCCGTGCTGGACACGCCTGAAAACCCCTGCCCGCTGAACCTGCCTCAGTACCGCGATGTGGTGCTCGACCGATTTGGCAACCCCGCGATTTGCGACACCAACCAGCGTGTGGCCATGGACGGTTTTTCCAAGGTGCCGGGCTTCATCGCCCCCACCATCCGCGAGCGCCTGGCGCGTGGCGACAGCATTGACAGCGTGGCCATGCTGCCCGCGCTGTTTCTGGCCTATTTGCAACGCTGGCATGTGGGGCAGATTCCCTACACCTACCAGGACCAGGCCATGCAGCCGGAGGTGGCGCACGCGATGTGTGATGCCGCAGACCCGGTGGCGGCCTTTTGCGCCGACACCACCTTGTGGGGCGAGCTGGCTGCAGACCCCCGCCTGGTGGACGCCGTGCGCCGTGCCCATGAGCGGGTGGGCCGCTTTGTCAGCGCCCACACGGGTGCTCTTGCTGTGCCAAACTGACGGGCTACACAGCCCCTGAGTTGCGCCATGACCGTCCGAAACCGCACCGTGCCCCGCCAGATCAAGCCCGAGCTGGAGCATGAACTGGTGCGCTCGCCCAATATGGGCTACGAGTCGTCCACCGACGTGGGCTTTGTGCGCTGCCTGGCGCACGGCTTTCCCACGCCGCTGGCGCGCTGGCACTACCACGACGAATACGAGCTGCACCTGATCACCGCCACCTCGGGCAAGGTGTTTGTGGGCGACTGGATCGGGCCGTTTCAGCCCGACCAACTGGTGCTGACGGGCCCTCGCCTGCCGCACAACTGGGTCACCCTGGATTTGCCCGAGGGCGGCGTGGCCGAGCGCGATCTGGTGATCCAGTTCGCCCACGATCCGCTGGTGCAGGCCAGCCAGACCATCCCCGAGCTGGCCGAGGTGCTGCCGCTGTTGGAGCGGGCACGCCACGGCATCGAGTTTTTTGGCGTCTCCGAGATCGCCCATGCCCACTGGCACAAGGTCAAGGGCTCACATGGCCTGCGTCGGTTCACCGCATTTTGTGAATTTTTGGCCGATTTGGCCGCTTGCAACGATTACCGCCTGTTGTCCAGCGCGCAGCTGCAAAGCGACAACGACGACACCTCGCTGGACCTGATCAACGACGTGGTCAGCCGCATCACCGAACAGCTGGCCGAACCCCATTCTGCCGCCGCCTGGGCCGCCGATTTGGGCATGAGCGAGAGCCGCTTCAGCCGTTTTTTCCGCAAGGCCACGGGCAACACCTTCACCGATTTTGTGAACCGCGTGCGCATCAGCCGCGCCTGCCAGTTGCTGATGGACACCGACCAGCAGATCACCCACATCTGCTACGAAGTGGGCTTCAACAGCGTGGCCAATTTCAACCGACGCTTTCTGGAAATCAAGGGCATGAAACCCTCGGATTTCCGGCGCCAGTCGCTCACGCGCTTCAGCGGGGCGCACTGATTTTTTTCTGAAAGCTTGCGGCATGTTTCTCGGCCTTGATCTGGGCACCTCCGAACTCAAAGCCTTGTTGTTGAACGATCAGCACCAGGTGCTGGTTACGGCGCATGCACCGCTCACGGTGCAGCGCCCGCAAGCACTTTGGTCCGAGCAAGACCCCGCCAGCTGGTGGCAGGCTTTGCAGCAGGTCATGGACAGTTTGCAGCGCAGCCACCCAACAGCGCTGTCTGAGTTGCAGGGCGTGGGTTTGTCCGGGCAGATGCATGGCGCGGTCTTGTTGGACGCGCAAGGCGAGGTGCTGCGTCCGGCCATTTTGTGGAACGACGGGCGCAGCGGTGCGCAGTGCGAACAGCTCACGGCGCAAGTGCCTGACTTGTCGCGCATCACCGGCAACCTGGCCATGCCAGGCTTTACCGCCCCCAAGCTGCTGTGGGTGCGTGCGCATGAGCCTGAGTTGTTTGCCCGCACGCGCCGGGTGTTGCTGCCCAAAGACTGGCTGCGCTGGCAGCTCACCGGCGAGGCCGTGAGCGAGATGTCCGACGCGGCAGGCACCCTCTTGCTGGACACCGCTTTGCGCGACTGGTCGGACACCCTGCTGGCCGCCTGCGGGCTGGACCGCAGCCACATGCCGCGTCTGGTCGAGGGCAGCGAGGTCTCGGCTTTTTTGAAGCCCGAACTCTGCCACCGCTGGGGCCTGCCCGAGCGGGTGGCGGTGGCCGGGGGCGCGGGCGACAACGCGGCCAGCGCGGTGGGCATGGGCCTGGTGCAACCCGGTCAGGGCTTTGTGTCGCTCGGCACCTCGGGTGTGGTGTTTATCAGCGGTGCGCGTTTTGCGCCCAATCCGGCGCAGGGCCTGCACGCGTTTTGCCATGCGCTGCCGGGCCGCTGGCACCAGATGTCGGTCATGCTGAGTGCGGCCAGTGCGGTGACCTGGGCGGCCAAGCAATTGGCATTTGCCGACGAGTCCAGCTTGCTGGCGGCGGCTGCACAACTGCCTGAAGCAGACCGGCGCACCGCCCCCTTGTTTTTGCCCTACCTCAGTGGCGAGCGCACCCCGCACAACCAGCCCCTGGCTACGGCCAGCTGGTGGGGCCTGACGGCCGCTCACGGGCGCGAGGCCATGGCCTATGCCGTGGTTGAAGGCGTGGCTTTTGGGCTGCGTGATGGCTTGCAGACGCTGGGCACTTCGGAGCCCGCTCTACAGAGTTTGTCTTTGGTCGGCGGCGGGGCACGCAACGCCTGGTGGGCTCAGCTGATGGCCGATGTTCTGGGCCTGTCCTTGACCTTGCATGAAGGGGCCGAAACCGGCGCTGCGCTGGGGGCGGCACGTCTGGCCTGGCTGGCGTGCGGCGGCGCATTGGATGCGGTGTGCATCACGCCTCCGGTGACCCGATCCTTCACCCCCAACGCCACTGCCCATGCGGCACACAGCCAGCGCCACACACGCTTTCATGCGCTGTATCGGGCCGTGTCACCGCTGTTTTAAATCTGGCCCCGTCCTCCCCGTAGGTCGGCGGTCGAAGACCCCGACGTGGGCATCAGCCCAGGCTCAAGACCTGTTGGGCCTGAAAGCGAATTTGTTCGTTCTTGTGTGCGTAGCCCAGCGGGTTGGCAACCACCCGGCAGCCTTGGTGGGTGTAGTCGCTCGGGCAATGCAAATGCCCGTGCAGCCAGGCCTGGGCGTGCGGCAGCAGCGCATCGAGGGCATTGCAAAAGCCCGCAGTGCCGGGGGTCTCGCCATAGCGCGGATCGGCGCTGCGCAGGCTAGGGGCAAAGTGGGTCACGACGACGGTGCGGCCTTCAAACGGGGTGCTCAGCGTGTCGCTCAGCCAGCTTTGGCATTGCAGGGCCTGTTCGCGCATGGCCTCGGCCAGCCAGGGCTGGCCTGCACGCGTGGTGCCGGTTTTGCGCAAGTAGTAGTTGGCCGCGCGAAAGGCCTTGTCGCGGGCTTTGAGCTGGCGGGTGTACTGGCTGTTGGGGTGGCTGAAATGTGCGGGCAGTTTTTCGGGCAGCACTTGGCCCGCCAGGGGCCCTAGTGCGTCAAAGTCTGACCACAGCGTGGTGCCCACAAAGCGGATGCCGTGCAAGATTTGCATTTCGCGTTCCAGCCAGGTGATGCCCAGCCGTTCGCAGGTGTCTTGCAATCGGCTGTGGGCCTGGTCAAAGTCCAGGCCATCGTATTCGTGGTTGCCGGGCACAAACAGCACCGGCGTAGGCCAGCCACGGCTCGGCGAAAACCGGCCCAGGCCAAAGTCGGTGTCGCCCGCAGCGCTGAGCGCGGAGTTGCTTTGGTACGAGCCAATGTCTCCGGCCAGCACCAGCACATCGGCACCCGGAGCGGGCACAGGCTCGAAGCCGGGGTTGGATTCGAGATGTAAATCCGACAGCAATTGGATGTTCATGGTGTCCCTGATTCGGAGAATGCGCTTTGTGCCACTTGCAGCAATTGGGCACGCAGCCATTGGTGGGCGCTGTCGTGTTGCTGTTTGCGGTGCCACAAAGCCTCTACGTGCACGGGCGGCACATCCAGCGGCAGGTCGCGCAGCACCAACTGCTCGGTCATGCCCGTGGTGGGCACAAAATGACGGGGCAACACGGTCAGCAAGTCCGAGTTGACCACCACCTGACCCGCTGTGAAAAACTGGTTCACCGTGAGCACGATGCGGCGCTGCCGACCGATCGAGGCCAGTGCTTCGTCCACAAAACCATAGGGGCGGCCTGAAAAGCTCACCAACAGGTGCCTCGCTGCGCAGTAGGTGTCCAGTGTCATGGGGACATCGGCCAGAGGATGGCCCTGGCGCATCACGCACACATATTCGCCTGCATACAGGCGCTGGTGTTCAAAGGCCACCGCCTCCCCGGCTTGGGCGCGGCCGGTCAAATCGGTCAGCACCGCCGGAAAGTAGCCCACCGCCATGTCGGCCGCACCGTCGCTGAGCAGTCGGCGCGGATCGCGTGTGGTCAGGGGCACCACGCGCATGGACACACCGGGTGCTTCGGTCTGCATCTGGCGGGCCAGGCCGCCCATCAACTCTGCGGCGGTGGCATCGGCCATGGCCAGCACAAAAGTGTTGTGGGCCTCGGCAGACACAAATGCTTGGGGCACCAGGGCTTCTTGCAATTGGCGCAGCGCCTCACGCACGCTGGGCCACAGGGCCAGGGCTCGCGGGGTGGGCTCGATGCCGTGGCCCTGCCTGCGCACCAGTTCGTCGTCCAAGGCATGGCGCAGGCGACGCAGTGAATTGCTGACTGCAGGCTGTGTCAGCGACAAATTGCGCGCCGCCTTGGTCAGGCTGCGCTCGGCCATGACCTCATCAAAGACACGAAGCAGGTTCAGGTCCAGCGTGCGAAATACGGCCGGGATGTGCGAGTTCATGGGGTTTTTCTGTCAATCCATCTATTCATCACCAATGTGAATGATAACCATCATGAATATAAAGTTGAACAATACCAGTATTAACCCTAATATTCGGTTCACATTTTTATCAGTTGTTTGCAATAAAAGCTGAAATATCTTTTTAAAAAGGAAAAAACATCATGACCATGACCACCAAATCCATGCTGGGCCACCTGCCCACTCCCGCTGTTGCGGCGCCCGCCACCTCCACCAAAACCTTGGCCACCTTCTTGCTGGCTGCCGGCGTCGCTGGTCTGGTCGTCATGGCCGACCAGTTGATCGACGACTGGGCTGAAACCCACGTCATCGCTTCCTGGCTGGCCTTGTGGGCCGTGGCCGTGCTGGCCATTGGCGCGCTGCGAGGTGTGAGCCGCCTGTTTGCACAAAAAATGATGATCGCACTCGATGGCTGGTCTGCCCGTGTGGCGCGTCGCCGCGCTGACGAGCGCCTGTGGACCATGGCCCAATCGGACGAGCGCCTGATGCAGGATTTGCAAACCGCCATGGACCGTGCTGAAGTCATCCAAACAGCGTCTAAGGATATGGCCACCTTGATGGGCCGCCGGGCCGCGCGCATTGTGCGCAACCGCCTGCACTACATCTGATCCGTCCTTCGGACTGGACCATTCAAAGCCTCCTTCTGGAGGCTTTTTTCTTGGGCATCTTGCAGCATGGTTGTGGCCTTTGCATCCCATGTCGGACTCTGCGGGTACCGACCTACACATTTACGGAGCCCGAAGGCATCGTCGTGGCCTCTGCATTCCATGTCGGACTCTGCGAGTGCCAACCTACAGGGGACACAGCAGGTCTTCCCGTTGGTCGGCACTCGCAGAGTCCGACATTTACCTGCCAGGTTCAGGGCTCGGGCGTCTCGGTTGCCTGGCGTGAAGCCAGGTAAATGCCGGGCAAAATCAGCAAGGCACCCATGAGATGGTGCCAGCCCATGGATTCGTCCAGCACGGCCCAAGCGGTCAAACCGCCGTACAAAGGCCCCAGGTACAAGCTGGCCGCTACCCGGCTGGCGCCCAGCACTTTTTGGCAAAAACCATAAGCCCCATAGGCGCCAATACCCGGCACCAGGGCCGCAATCAGCACCAGCCAACTGGCCTGAAAACTCCAGGCCGGGGTATCGGCCTGCAGGCCTTCCCAAACAGCAAAGGGCAAGAGCACCAGCACACCGCCCATGCAAATGGCGGCCAGCCGAGCGGTGGCGCTGAGCGGGCTGGCCCACTTTTTTTGCAACAGGGCATAAGCCGCCCAAGCCACCATGGCCAAGACAATCCAGCCGTCGCCCGCCACCCACTGCACTTGGCCCAGCGCCAGCCACTGGCCTTTGACCACCACATGAAATACACCCGACAGGGCGATCACAACGCCCAAGCCCTGCCGCCAGGAAAACCGCTCGCCCAGCCACAGCACCGCGCCCAGCGCGATCAGCACGGGCGAGGCGGCATAAATCAGCGCGATGTTCATGGCGGTGGTGGTTTGCGCACCCTTGTAAACCCAGGCCCCGCAAATGAGCATGCCCAATGCGCCCAGCACCAGGTACTGCCACGCAGCCTTCAGCGTGCTGCGCCTTTCGCGCCACAGTTCTTGACGCGCGATGACGCTCAGGATCAGACCCGCCAAAGCCCAACGGCCCAGCGCCAGCATGTGCGGCTCCACCACGCCGGGCGCGGTGCGGGCCACGATGTAATTGATCGACCACATGGCGGGCGTGATCCACAAAAGCCACAGAGCCAGGTGTTGACGGGATTCAGGTGTTTTCAAAATGGTGTGGATGGAGCAGGCGCTTGCCAGGTTCTGGGCGCCCACCCCTGCTTTCAGTTGACTTCAAAGTCCAATTGTCTTTGACCTTGACGCCCCAGGCTGTCTTCAATGCTCAGCAAGAGCCGGTGGCTACCCTTGGGCAAGCTCGCGCCTTTGACGGCAATACCTTGCGCCGAGATGGAAGCTGCGCCCAGCAAGCGCTGGGTGATGTCCAGTCTGAGGCGTCCGTACAGCACCTTGAAGGTTTCTGGCCGCACAGCGCTGGAAGCCGAGGCCTGGAAAACCAGCTGAATGCTGGTGGGCGATGTGATGACACTGCCCATGCGTGGCTCCACGATGTCAATCATGGGCGCGCCCGCCACGGGGTTTGTCTTGGGCGACAGCGATTCAGGCGCAGTCAAGGCAGCCTGCTGCTCCTGGAGTGAAACCAGCTCAAACGCCTGTGCCGCAGATGCGCCCAAGGCCACCCCTGCAACAAGGCCTGCGAGCCAGCGAGTGACTGTGGACTTCATCCTAGAAAACGCAGTTGGACGCGCCCGAGGGTGCTGCCTTGGATCGCAATGTGGGGGCAATGGCCAGACGCGAGGAGGCCGCAGCATGCCCCTGCAACGGCGAGTAATGCCGCCAGTGCCCCCACTGGGCGTTGCCATCGGGTGCGTAGCGGTGTCACCCACAAGGTGAGCGTCTTCGTGGTCACAGCGTTCAGGATGCACAGGGAGTCTCCAGCGGGTTCAAAGCGGTCAACTGCGTTTTCTCATGATTCGGCCCTGTGAAGTCTGCAGGGTGACTTCAAGTTTGCACTTTGTGGGAGCTCGCCCTGCTGGCGATCAGACGCTGGTGGACCACAGGCTTTTCGCTTGGCTGGCAAGCGCCCACAAAATCCTCCCAACGGGCAACACACGGCTCAAACTTCAGCGTGCCGGATCCATAGGATCAGGGGTTCACCGAGATGCGCACGCGGCGGTTGTCGCTGGCCAGTGGCTTGTCGGGCACCAGCAGTTCGCTGGCCCCCTTGCCTTCGGCCTGCAGGCGTTCAGCGCTGACGCTCTGGCTGACCAGGTAAGTCTGCACGGCCTGCGCCCGACGCGCGGAAAGCTCCTGGTTGTAGTCGGGCTTGCCTTTGGCATCGGTGTGGCCTTCGACCTTGAACTTCAGCACCGACAGGCGCTCGCTGTTCATGGCTTGGGCGAGGTTGTCCAGCAGGGGTTTGCTGCTCGCTTGCAGACGGGCCGAGTCGAAATCGAACTGGATGGACAAATCCACCGTGACCGGTTTGGGTGCAATGTTGCGCAGGCTGCGCGTGGTCGGTGGCGCAGGCGGCGTGAGTTTGTCGATCAAGTCTTCCTTGGAGGCTTGTTGCACCAATTGCGCCCCCACGGGGGCCAGGGTCAGCAGCAGGGCAAGCGCGAGGCTCAGGTGTTTCATGGCACTTCCTTGAGGGTGAGAATTTGTGCGCCGAAACGCTCGGAGCCGTCACCCGCTTTGTTGTGAACCAGAAACTGGATCAGGTCGGCACGGCCACCGATGTCATTGAGGGCAAAGGTAAACGGATTGGTGGCGCTGGGCTCGGCCATGACCAGGCGGTTGATTTGGCGGGGGCTGCTGGCCACCATCACCAGCAGGTGATCGGTGCCCGCAGGCCCGGCCGCCTCCAGCCGCCAGTCGGGGCGTGGCAATTGGCGAGTCTGCCCCGCCCGGATGCGGTTGTCTCTGTCCAAGCCATTGGGGTAGAGCACATAAAAGCTCTTGCGATCGCTGCCCAGCATGACCAGGTAGATGTAGCCATCATGGCTGGACTGGATGCTCATCTCCAGCGCGTCTTTGCCGATTTTGAGCACCGGCTTGTTGAGTTTCACGTTCACGGCGATGCGCGGGTCGCGTTGCTGCTCAATGTCTTTCAAGGTGGCCAAAGACGCCAGCAGGGGTTCCGGTGCGGGGACAGGAGCAGAGACTGCGGGTGCTGCGGGTGCGGCCGCAGGAGGGCGCGGTGGGTTGGCAGGTGCAGCCACTGCAAGGGCTGGCATGGCGGGCGTGCTGCTGGTCACTGCAGCAGGGGATGGACTTGGCGGCTTCACCGGAGATGGGCTGCTTGGCACCTGGGCCAGCGGAGCCGGAGCCGGAGCCGGAGCCGGTGCCGGTGCCGGTGCTGGTGCTGGTGCTGGTGCTGGTGCTGGTGCTGGTACCGGAGCGGGTGTTGGTGCAGGCACCGGAGCCGCCAGCGCGGTCACCACAGCGGGGGCCGCTGCCACGGGGGTGGGCCGCTGCTGGGGCACAGGGATCAAATTGCGGTTGCCGGACACAGTCACATGGTGGGGCGTGAGGTCTTTGACGCCCTGCAGCTTGCGGTCAATCACGCTCTGGGCGCATTGCTGGATTTCAGCGAGCGACACCGCTCCGGAGCCATCTGTATCGACCGCTTTGCCCAGCAGACAATCGCGCACGCCCTGCGTGGCCAAGCCGCCTTTGCCAGGTTCGTCAAAACTCACTTCATCGGGGCGGGAGGAGGTGATTTGCACCACGTTTTCCTGCAAGGCGCCCAAACGGGTGACTTCGCCCAACAGGCTGCGGGTTTTCATGTTCGAGGGCTGCGCGCAGGCATCGGCCGCGCTGCTGGCCTTGAAGCTGAATTTGGGTTTGAGCTCAATGCCCCCCAGCGAGCGCGTGCCCGCCTTGCCAGAAGCCACACCGCCGGAATGGCAGGCGTCAATCATGGTGATGAGCTTGTCGGCACCGGCGGTGACTTTTTGGGCCGCCTGCGCCAGCTCGGCATGGGTGATGGCCTGACCGTCATGGGTCAGCAGGCCTTCGACGCAACCCTTGACGCTGGGGTCCCAATACCGGGTGCCGTGCCCCGAAAAGTAAATGAAACTGCGACCACCCTCTCGGGTGCGTTCACCCAGCAGCCGGATTTCTTCGAGGATTTGAGCCTTGGTGGCTTGCTGGTCGCGCAACACGCGTGTGTGCTGCCCGGGTATGCCCATGGCTTTGGCAATGCGCTGCGCGCTGTCCACATCGTGGGGCACGCCCTCCAATGTGGCGGCGCCGGTGCTGGCCGCATATTGGCTCAGACCGATGACCAGCGCCGAACGCGCCGTTGCCGAGGTCTGGCCTTGTGCCCCGGCGCTGGCCATGGCGGTCAGTGCCAACAAGGGCCACATCATTGTTTTCATGGGCGCGTCGCTTTCAAAAGGTGCGGTCAATTCGAGAGAAAAATCTTCAGGCCCGAATACAGGGCCGTGCCCGCAGACACGAGCGGCGCGACCGCAGCGACCAGGCTTTGCACCTGATGGGTGACCTCGGCGATTTTGTATTTGCCATTGGCATCGCGTGAGAGCAGGACTTTGAGGCTGATTTTCTGGCGCTGCTCACGCGCCCAACGGCTGAGCAGGCTGTGAATCAAAAAGCCCGTGAAGAAGGCCAAGGTGATCGAAGCCGTGTACTCCAGCGTTTCACGCCAATCCCTGGGATTGTCTGGCCACAGTGGCACGCCATCCATGTATGCGGTGATCGCCAGCATCAGCCAGACCGAAACCATCCCCGCCGCGCCTGCAGCGAGCGCTTGCCACAGCCCCCCAAGACGGCTTTGGCGTGCGCAGATATAGCCCGTCAACACAGGCAGCAAAATGGTCAGCAGCCGCAAAAACAGGGGACGCACGTCATAAACGAAAAGCAAAACCCAATGGCACAGGCCGATGGCGGCCGTGGTCAGCGCAACGCTCAGGCTCAAAGCCATCCATGACGGGGCCTTGACCAAATGGTCGGGTTCGGACTGAGGGGGCTGCTCGTGTTCATGGGCATACGACAAAGCCGCTGCACCCATCTCCTGAACTGGTATTTGCCCCCATAGCTCAGATTGCTGCTGAACCTGGGTCTTGAGCTGCGCCACTTCATCGGCCAGGTCCTGCAAGCGCAAAGCCAGGGGCTTGAACAGCACCAGATCGCGGGTGCAATGGCTGCACACCGAGGCCTGCAGCGGGATGTCGCTGCAGCAATAAGGACAGTCAAAGGTGCTGCGGCTCACTTGGCGCTCAGATGGATCACGGTGCTGGCCTCACGCCCTTCGCTGTCGCGCACGGACACCCGGATGGGGTGGGCACCCACAGGCACACTGGCTTGCGGCAGGTTCAACTGGTTGCCGCCCAATCCTGATTGGATGCGTGCGGTCAGGTCCAGGACAGGTTGTTTGAGGTATTCCAACTTGATCGACGCCGCATCAATTTGGGCGCCGCCCCGGGGCTCAAAGGCAATTTTCAAAGCAAATGCTTTGGCCTGTACGTCCGGGGATGACAACAGCTTGATGCCCGGCCCGCGCGTGATGGCCCGAGTGGTGGGCACTTGCAGGTTTGGGGCTTTGGCCTCTTCTTCGGTGATCAACTTGACCTGGGCCTGTGCAGCCCAAGGGGTGATCAAGCTCAGTGCAAGCCAGGTGGCAATGTAGGGCAGGCGCATGATTCAGAGGTCGTTTGGGCTGGTTAGTCTGTGTGTTGGCTATCAGTGTAACAATCAGAACCATTGAATTTGCGCATCCCAAAGCCCTGCGTTGAACGCGCTGCGGCATCCAGGGTGCATTCACTCTTGAAGGCCCATTGGCATGACCCCGAACATAAGCCGTTTATTTCTCCACAAGCTTCAGGACAAGGCGAGGGTCGTTTTGCGATGGGTGATGCCTGCGTGTCTGGCTTTTTCGCTGTTGCCTGGCATGGCACAACCCGTGGTCGGTTCGACCTACAAAGATTTCTTGCCGATGGGCGGGGGCTCCAGCGTGGCCTTGCCTGAAGGCGCCTGGCTGTCCAGCCACAACAGCACGAACACACGCGTGGGTTATGCCTGGGAAACCTACACCCTGAAAAACACACAAGCCGATGCGCGCGTACCGTTTTTGGTGGTACGCCAGGCCACGGGATCGGTGCGATGGGGCAACACGAATTGTCAGTCCAGCACGGCCAATCACTTCCTGGTCAACCAACATGGAACTCAAGCCAACCAATTGATCAACAAGTGCTCACGCTTTTTTGCCCTGGGTAATTTTGACAATTGGCGAAATGTCAGCGCTTGGACCAACGCCAATGACAAAGAGTGGTGGCTTGATGTGGTCAAAGGTTTTGAAGAGCCGGGCAAATCCTTCAAATCCAGCATGTTCCAAGCCGAATTGTCGGTTCAGCAGTTCAACGGCAAGGGCCTGCGCATTGATGCTTTCATCTTGCCGCCCAAAGGCATCGGCGCTGTTCAATTCAGGGAAGCCGTCAAAGCAGGTGATCCACGGCCAGAGCAAACCATGCTCGACACCTGGGCCTCGATTTACATCGAGTCGATGCAACAAAGTTATTTCAACAAAAAGCCTCAACCCATCATGGCGCTGGCTTATCCGGTGAACGCGGTGGCACAAGCCTCCACTCCCTCCACTCCCTCCGCTTTGTCAGCACCCGCCGCTGTGCCGGTGACCATAACACCGCCTGCGCCTCCTGCCGTCACCATTGCTGTGGCCCCAGCGGCTGTGACACCCGCCAAAATTGAGCCCGCACCTGCTGCGGCAGTCAAGCCCGCTCCTGCTGCGGTGGTGGCCAGCGTCACTGCCCCGGCCAAAACAGAAGCTCCAACGGCCGCCCCCAAGCCCTTGCCGCCGGCCGCTCTATCTGTGGCAGCTGCCCCCGACACAGCCGCACAGCTGCGACTCGATCAAGAGCGCAAAGCCCTGGATGAAGAAAAACGCAAAATGGCCCAGCAGCTGGAAGCCATGACGCAAATGCTGGCCAAACTGCAAAAGGAAAACGCGGCAGCAGCAGCAGCAGCCGCTACGGCTAAAGCCAAAGATGAAGCTGCAACCTTGGCCCAGACCGAAGCTGCGGCCAAAGCCCCTGTGACTTACGCCAATCGCAAGGCCTTGGTGATTGGCAATGACCTCTACACCGACGTGCCCAAACTCAACAACGCAGGCGCTGATGCCGATGCCATGGCCAAGTCGCTGGAGGCGGTGGGCTACAAGGTTTACAAGCACTTGAACCTCAGCGAAAAGAAATTCAAACAAGCCGTGCGCGATTTCCGGCAGCAATTGAGCGGAGGTGATGAAGTCTTGTTCTTTTACGCAGGCCATGGGGTGCAGCTGGGCAATGCCAACTATTTGTTGCCCATCGATGTGAAGGGGGATCAGGAAGACCAGGTCAAGGACGATGCCATCCTCTTGCAAAAAGTGCTGGATGACCTGGAAGAGAAGAAAACCAAGTTTGCCCTGGCCGTGATCGACGCTTGCCGCGACAACCCCTTCAAAGGCATAGGCCGCGCCATTGGGGGTCGGGGTCTGGCCCCCACATCGGCTGCCACCGGGCAAATGATCATGTTCTCGGCCGGTTCCGGTCAGCAGGCGCTGGACCGCCTGGGCGACAACGACAAAGAAAGAAATGGCCTGTTCACCCGCATTTTTGTCAAGGAAATGTTAAAGCCAGGCCTTTCTGTAGATCGGGTCTTGCGCAATGTACGCAATGAAGTGGTCCGCCTGGCCCGCTCCGTGGGTCATGAACAAACCCCCGCACTTTATGACCAGGCGATTGGTGAGTTTTATTTCAAGCAGTGATTTTTATAGGTTCGACACGTAGAAGTTTTGACAAGGGTCCTGTAGGTCGGTGGCTTCAGCCCCGACATTGCGGCCTTCAGTGCAGGCTTCACGTCGGGGCTGAAGCCGCCGACCAACAGGTTAAGTGAACAAATTGTCAAACCTCAGCGTGCCGAATCTGTAAGACGCGTAAAAAAACCGCCTCGGTTTGTGGCCGTGGCGGTTTCAAGACTCGACGCCGGTTGGGCGCAGACCCTGCTCTTTAGCCCAAGCGTGCTTCCAGCGCGGCCTTGGTGTCCAGCAATGCCTTGGGCATGTTGTAAGCCAGTTGCTCGAAATGCGCGTCGTGCAGCTTGAACTCGGCTTGCCAAGCGGCGGGGTCGATGCTGGTCACAGCCGTGAACTGTTCGACACTGAAATCCAGACCGGACCAATTGATTTCGCCGTACGTAGGGGCCACGCCGAACATGGTTTGCTCGCCCTGTGCCTTGCCTTCAAGACGGTCAATCATCCACTTGAGCACGCGCATGTTGTCGCCGTAGCCGGGCCAGACAAACGAGCCGTCTTCGCCCTTGCGGAACCAGTTCACGCAGTACATGGCGGGCAATTTGTGGCCAGCGGCCTGGGCCTTGGCGCCGGTGTCCAGCCAGTGCTGGAAGTAGTCGCTCATGTTGTAGCCACAGAACGGCAGCATGGCGAAGGGGTCGCGGCGCACCACGCCTTGCGCGCCAAAGGCGGCAGCGGTGGTCTCAGAGCCCATGGTCGCGGCCATGTAAACGCCTTCGGTCCAGCTGCGCGCTTCAGTCACCAAAGGCACGGTGGTGGAGCGGCGGCCACCGAACATGAACGCGTCGATCGGCACGCCCGCAGCGTCGTCCCAAGCGGGGTCGAGTGCGGGGTTGTTGGTGGCGGCCACGGTGAAGCGGGCGTTGGGGTGAGCGGCTTTGGCACCGGTCTCTTTGGCAATCTGGGGCGTCCAGTCCTTGCCTTGCCAGTCGATCAAATGGTCGGGCAAAGAGCCGGTGTCCTTTTCCATGCCTTCCCACCACACGTCGCCATCGTCCGTCAGGGCCACGTTGGTGAAGATCACGTCCTTGTGCAGGCTCAGCATGCAGTTGGGGTTGGTCTTCATGTTGGTGCCGGGGGCCACGCCAAAGTAGCCAGCCTCGGGGTTGATGGCGTACATCTTGCCGTCGGTGTGGGGCTTGACCCAGGCGATGTCGTCGCCAATGGTGGTGACTTTCCAGCCGTCAAACGCAGCGGGTGGCACCAGCATCGAGAAGTTGGTTTTGCCGCAGGCGCTGGGGAATGCTGCTGCGACGTGGTACTTTTTGCCTTCGGGATTGGTCACGCCCAAAATCAGCATGTGCTCGGCCAACCAGCCTTGGCTACCGGAGGGGCCATTGGCAGCTGCACGGCCCATGTTGGACGCGATGCGCAGCGCAAAGCACTTCTTGCCCAGCAGCGCGTTGCCGCCGTAGCCCGAACCATAAGACCAGATCTCGCGGGTCTCGGGGTAGTGCACGATGTACTTGGTGGTGGGGTTGCAAGGCCAGCTGGTGGTGTCTTTTTGGCCAGCAGCCAAAGGTGCGCCCACGGTGTGCATGCAGGGCACGAACTCGCCGTCGGTGCCCAGCACGTCGTACACGGCTTTGCCCATGCGGGTCATGATTTTCTGGTTCACGGCCACGTAAGCGCTGTCGCTGAGTTCAATGCCGATGTGGCTGATGTGTGAGCCCAAGGGGCCCATCGAGAACGGCACCACGTACATGGTGCGGCCAGCCATGCAGCCGTCAAACAGCGGGTTCAGGGTGGCGCGCATTTGCGCGGGTTCCATCCAGTTGTTGGTGGGGCCGGCGTCTTCTTTTTGGGCCGAGCAGATGTAGGTGCGGTCTTCCACGCGGGCCACGTCCGACGGGTCGGAGCAAGCCAGGTAAGAGTTGGCGCGCTTGGCAGGGTTGAGCTTTTTGAAGGTGCCGGCCGCCACCAGTTCGGCGCACAGGCGGTCGTATTCTTCTTGGCTGCCGTCACACCAATAGATCTTGGCGGGCTTACACAGGGCGGCCATTTCGGCGACCCAGGCAATCAGCTTGGCGTTTTTCACGTAAGTGGGCGTATTGAGGTTCAGGCCCTGCATCACGGGTGAGTTCATGGGAAGTGCTCCAAGTTTAAAAATCGTTTTTTCAAAACCTCTGCGCAGGGGCTTTGAAAAAACGGCTGTGGGGCTGAGATACTGGTTGATGAGCCCGGATTCGGGTTGTAACGGCTTGGTAACCAGCGGGGTCTCGATTTTAGGGAGCCTGCCTGTTGCGTGCCTGTCAGTTGTGACCAAAACACCTTTATATCTATGCAAAAGAAGCATGACGTTATGCACGCTGTTTTTTCTGACCGCTTCCGAAAAGACCGACGCGCCAGCACCTTGCTCACTGGTGCCCTGCTCGCCCTGGTGACCATGACGCCGTTTTCTGCGCTGGCCCTAGGCCAGGGGCCTGTGCGCCTCAAAATCGCCGCAGCCAGCAACCTGAAGTTTGTGCTGGCTGACTTGACGAGCCAATACAAGCAACAAACTGGGGTTCAGGTGGACGTGAATTACGGCGCTTCGGGCAACCTCGCGCGAAAGATTTTGCAGGGCTTGCCGGTTGAGCAATTCATCTCCGCCGATGAGGATTGGGTGGCCGAGCTGCACAAAGCCGGTCGCGCGGTGGACGCCGGGCAGCGTTACACCACGGGCCGACTGGCGCTGATCGTGCCTAAAAATTCAGCACTGCCGCTGGCCCAAGGCTTGGCAGCGGTGGTGCGCGCCCTGAAGCCCGGCGACAAATTCGCCATCGCCAACCCGACCTTGGCCCCCTACGGCGTGGCGGCTGTGGAAGCTTTGCAGCGCGCAGGCGTTGGGCCATTGCCGGCCGCACGCCAGGTGCTGGGCGACAACATCGGCCAGGCCACCCAGTTTGTGGCCACGGGTGCAGCGCAGGCGGGCATCACCGCTTTGGCACTGGCCCAAGCCCCTGAAATCGCCCTCAGCTTGCAGGTCTTGCCCTTGCCTGCTGAATTGCACGCCCCCCTGCATCAACGCATGGTGCTGCTCAAGGGCGCGGGTGCGGCGGCGGCAAATTGGCACCGGTTTTTGCTCAGCCCGCCGGCGCAGGCGGTGTTTGTGCGGCATGGGTACGCCTTGCCGCAATAATCCAGCCCAACAACCTGCACTTCCACTCGTCTGCAAACCCCGCCTTATGGATTGGTCCGCCCTTCACGTTTCGCTCACTTTGGCGGTTTTGACCACCCTGGCGCTGTTGCCGGTGGGTCTGGCCCTGGCCCGCTGGCTGGCCGTGACCGCCTGGGCCGGGCGGCCGGTGGTCGAGGCTTTGCTGCTGCTGCCCTTGTTGCTGCCACCCACAGTGATCGGCTTTTACTTTTTGGTGGCCTTTGGCCAAGGCAGCGCTTTGGGCGCGTGGCTGGCGGCCTCGGGCATCCGGCTGGTGTTCACGCTCGAAGGCTTGCTGCTGGTGAGCGTGCTGGTCAACCTGCCCTTCATGGTGCAACCGATTCAGCGCGCCTTTGCAGCCGTGCCGCACAGCCTGCGCGAGGCGGCCTGGGTGTCGGGCTTGTCCACTTGGCAGACCTTTTGGCGCATCGAGCTGCCGCTGGCCTGGCCCGGTTTGCTGGCCGGCATGGCGCTCACGGTGGCGCACACGTTGGGCGAGTTTGGCGTGGTGCTCATGGTGGGCGGCAACATCGAGGGCGAGACCCGCACCCTGTCGGTGTCGCTCTACGACAAGGTGCAAGGCATGGATTTGCAGTCGGCCCATGTCATGGCGCTGGCGCTGGTCGGCATTTCCTTGCTGGCGCTCAGCCTCGTGCTGGCGTTTGACCGGGTGGGCCAGCGTGGCCGCGCCCTGCAGGAGCGCTGATGAACGGCCTGCAAGTGCAATTGCGCTCGGCCAGCCCGATCCGGCTGGAGGCCGAATTTGACTGCGGTGCGGGCGAGTTGGTGGCCCTGGTCGGGCCTTCGGGCAGCGGCAAGACCAGCATGCTGCGCGCCATCGCGGGCTTGTGGACGCCTGCCGATGTGCAAGGCCACATTCGGGTGGCGGGCCAGGCTTGGCTGGACACGGCGGCGGGCGTGCAGCTCAGCCCGCAAGAGCGCCGTGCTGGCCTGGTGTTCCAGCATTACGCGCTGTTTCCGCACATGACGGCGCAGGCCAACGTGGCGCTGGCCGCCGGGCCGGGCTGGTCGGGCGCGGATGTGCAGACATTGCTTGCGCGGTTGGGGCTGGCCACGCTGAGCCAGCGCAGACCTTCGCAACTCTCGGGCGGGCAGCAGCAGCGCGTGGCACTGGCGCGTGCGCTGGTGCGGGTCATGCCCACGCCCGCTTTGGCGTCAAACCCTGGCAAGCCACCTGAAACTTTGCCCGGCGTCTTGTTGCTCGACGAGCCCTTTTCTGCGGTGGACGCGCCCACGCGCCAGACGCTTTACCGCGAGCTGGCGGCCTTGCGCCAAAAGGTGTCGGTGCCCATGGTGCTGGTCACGCACGACCTGGCCGAGGCCCGCCGCTTGGCTGACCGGGTGGTGATCGTGGACGCGGGTCAGACCCTGCAAACGGGAGAACCCGCCCGCGTGTTTGCCAGCCCGCGCAACGCCCGGGTGGCCGAACTGGTGGGCATTCAAAACCACTTTGAAGGGCGCTTTTTGAAGGGCGAAGCCGGCTGGGGGCGCTTGTGCTGGACAGATCCCTCGCAGCCACAAGCCGGACTGGACCTGGCGGTGTTTGACAAAAACAAGATCGACGACGGCACCCGCGTGACCTGGGTGCTGAACGGGGAGCAGGTGGACGTGATGGCCGACGGCGAGATGCCCAGTCTGGCAGAGCCGGGCCACACCCGCTTGCGCTGCCAGCTGCTGGAGGTCTTGTCGCTGGGTGAAATCAGCTTGTGCACGCTCCGGCCCGAAGCCCTGCCCAGCCAAACCATCACCTTGAACCTGACCAGCCGAGTGCTGCGGCGCCTGCAAGTGGGGGCTGGCGGCTGGGTCCAGTTGTTGATCGCGCCGGGGGCGCTGCACATCATGCCGGTGCGAACTGGACATTGAATCTGACCGACAGGCTCCCTGATTGATCCGGTCCAGTGAAGTTTGAAGTGAAAAGTTTGTCTTGGGCACAGCGATCAGCGATGCGATGAGCGTGGGAGGCCCGCTACCTGGGTGATGTGTGGTGGTCTGCAAGGCTCCATCGCGGCGAGGGCGCTGCTCCTACAACAAAAGGTTCATGCAAACACCATCGCGCCGGATCAACAGTGAGCAGTCCGCCGATCACGACGATCGCCGTGGTTGAACTGAAACTCTCATCGGCCGCGCCCCAGCCCACAGCTGGTTCATAGAATTTTATCTATAGTCAATCATTGAATATTCGATTTTACAAATGCATGGTCCGTTTTTATCATCGGCCCAAGGAACACCTACATGCAAAATCTGATCGACCCGGCCATCCTCTTTTTCATCTTCGGCGTGCTGGCGGGCACCGTCAAATCCAACCTCGAAATCCCGCCCGCCATCTCGCGCTTTTTGTCGCTCTACCTGTTGATGGCCCTGGGTCTGAAGGGCGGCTTTGCGCTGTCGCAATCGGGCCTGACGGCCAGCGTGGGCATCAGTCTGGCGGCCGCCGTGTTGTTGGCCATTGTCATTCCGCTCATCGGTTACGCCGTGCTGCGGCGCTTTGTCTCGGGTTTTGACGCAGCGGCCGTGGCCGCCACGTACGGCTCGGTGAGCGCGGTGACCTTTGTCACGGCGGTGCAGACGCTGGAAAACCAGGGCGTGCCCTACGGCGGACACATGGCTGCAGCCATGGCCCTGATGGAATCGCCCGCCATCATCCTGGCCGTGGTGTTGGCGAATTCGCTTCGGCAAAAGCAGGCCTCGGGCGTGGTGATGCAAGCGGGTGGCGGGGCCGCACTGGGTGGACCTGCCACGCCTCATGGCGCGTCGATAGGCAAAATCCTTCACGAGTCCTTCACCGATGGCGCGCAGTTGTTGCTGCTGGGCGCCATGGTGATCGGCCTGGTCACGGGCGAAGCGGGCAAAGAGGCGATGGCCCCCTTCTCGGTGGACCTCTTCAAGGGCATGTTGGCCTTTTTCCTGCTCGACATGGGCTTGATGGCCGCGCGCAACCTGCCGCAGGTCAAAGGCCAGTCACCCGTGCTGATCGCTTATGCCGTACTCGGCCCTGTCGTTCATGCGGCACTGGCCCTGGGTGTGGCTGTCATCTTGAAACTGAGCGCAGGCAATGGGGCCTTGCTCATGGTGTTGGCCGCCAGCGCGTCTTACATCGCCGTGCCCGCTGTACTGCGCACCGCCCTGCCCGAAGCCAAACCCGCGCTGTATTTCGGACTGAGCCTGGGCTTGACCTTTCCCTTGAACATCGTGCTGGGCATCCCGGTTTATCTGGCGGTGGCGCAAGCGGTGCTGACATGAGCACAGCACCGCCCCTCTTTTATCAAGGTCACCAAGTCGCCATCCTGACGCAACACGGCAAGCAGGATCTCGTACGCGAGCCGCTCGAAGCCGCGTTGGGCTGCCAGTTGGTTCACACCGATGGGTATGACACCGACCAATTGGGCACATTCACGCGTGAACTGACCCGAGCCGGCTCCCAACTCGATGCGGCCCGCAAAAAAGCCAGCATCGGTATGGCGCTGACGGGTGCGTCTGTCGGCTTGGCCAGTGAAGGCTCGTTTGGCCCCGACCCTTTTGGCGCTTTCATGCCCTGGAACACCGAGGTCGTGTTGTGGGTCGATCGTTTGTCAGGGATTGAAGTGACCGGCTTTGCACACGGCCCCGCCCAAAGCCTGCACCGGATGGTGACCAACCTGCAAGAGCTGGAGCGCTTTGCCGCAGAGGCTGGTTTTCCAGAACACCATCTTGTGCTGCGACCGGAACACGCCGAGCACCCCGACATGGACAAAGGCATCCGCGATCGCGAAACATTGCTGAAGGCCTTTCACCTGGCCCAAGCCAAATCCGCCAATGGCGTGGTGTTTGTCGAAAACGATCTGCGGGCTTTTTGCAATCCAACACGCCAGAAAACCATCCTCAAGGCGACCGGGGACCTGATTCAAAAATTGCTGTCGATGTGCCCAAGCTGTGACACACCGGGCTACTGGCTCAGCCAGCAGATTCCGGGCCTGCCCTGTCGTGACTGCGGCAGCTTGACCCGATTGCCCAAAGCCGAAATCTGGGGCTGCAAAAAATGCGGCCACGAAGAACACCGGGCAGTCCACACCCAACTCTGGGCCGATCCGGCCCGTTGTGATTTTTGCAACCCTTGAAACGCAGGGCGTGAGCGGCAGGGGCGAACGTGCCCGCAGACGTTCACACCGAGCGCATCAAGCCGCCGTCGACGCGGATGTTCTGGCCCGTGATGTAGGCCGCGCCTTCTGAGGCCAAAAAGGCGATGGTCGCGGCCACTTCTTCGCTGGTGCCATAGCGCTGCATGGGCACGCTTTCGCGGCGCTCTTCTTTGGCGGGCAAGCTGTCAATCCAGCCGGGCAAGACATTGTTGGTTCTCTTGAAATTTGAGTGGGTAAGCTTCTGCCATATTGATCAACTTTTGAGCGTGAATTGATGACTGCCAAGCTGTTTGAATCTGCCCTGGGCATCACTGACCCGTGGTGCGTTGCCTCGGTTGAGTTCGACGAAGGTGCCAAGACCTTGACGATATTGATTGACTTCAAAGTCGGCAGTCGCTTTGCAGTCTCGGGTCACGATGGGCTGCATGGTGTGCACGACACGGTGGCCAAGACGTATCGGCACCTGAACTTCTTTCAACACGAGTGCCATCTGCAAGTTCGCACGCCTCGCGTGAAACTTCCCAACGGTTCGGTGCGGTTGGTCGAGCCTGATTTTGCCGGGCGACTTAATGGCTTCACCTTGCTGTTTGAAGCCTTCATTCTGATGCTGTCTGGSCRGATGCCATTTGCCGCCGTCTCGC
>NZ_CXOO01000037.1 GCF_001269385.1 Limnohabitans sp. DM1
CGAGACGGCGGCAAATGGCATCTGGCCAGACAGCATCAGAATGAAGGCTTCAAACAGCAAGGTGAAGCCATTAAGTCGCCCGGCAAAATCAGGCTCGACCAACCGCACCGAACCGTTGGGAAGTTTCACGCGAGGCGTGCGAACTTGCAGATGGCACTCGTGTTGAAAGAAGTTCAGGTGCCGATACGTCTTGGCCACCGTGTCGTGCACACCATGCAGCCCATCGTGACCCGAGACTGCAAAGCGACTGCCGACTTTGAAGTCAATCAATATCGTCAAGGTCTTGGCACCTTCGTCGAACTCAACCGAGGCAACGCACCACGGGTCAGTGATGCCCAGGGCAGATTCAAACAGCTTGGCAGTCATCAATTCACGCTCAAAAGTTGATCAATATGGCAGAAGCTTACCCACTCAAATTTCAAGAGAACCACAAAAGCCATTGGGCGAGAACACTCCGCAATCTGGGTTTGGCATACCACCAAATCGGCGACAACACGCAGGCTTTGGACTACGCCAAACACGCGCTGGACATCTATGCGCGTCTGGCCCAAGACAAGCCCAAGCGCTTTGAACCCGACTGGGCCATGTCGCTTAACGACTACGCAAATCTGTTATCAGACAAAGGCGACAACACGCAGGCTTTGGACTACTGCAAACAAGCGCTGAATATCCGTGAGCGTCTGGCCCAAGACAAGTCCGAGGACTTTGAATCCGACTGGGCCATGTCGCTTAACAACTACGCAAATCGTTTATCAGACAACGGCGACAGCACACAGGTTTTGGCCTGCGCCAAACAATCACTGGATATCTATGCGCGTTTGGCCCAAGACAAGCCCAAGCGCTTTGAACCCGACTGGGCCATATCGCTCAGCAACTACGCAATTCGTTTATCAGACAACGGCGACAGTACGCAGGCTTTGACCTGCGCCAAACAAGCACTGGATATCCGTGAGCGTCTGGCCCAAAACCAGCCCGAGCGCTTTGAACCCGGCTGGGCCATGTCGCTCAGCAACTACGCAAATGCGCTATCAGAGAACGGCGACAACGCGCAGGCTATAGACTTCGCCAAACAAGCGCTGGATATCTATGCGCGTCTGGCCCAAGACAAGCCCGAGCGCTTTGAACCCGGCTGGGCAGCGTCGCTCAACAATTACGCAACGTATTTATCAGATAACGGCGACAGCACGCAGGCTTTGGTCTACGCCAAAAAAGCGCTGGATATTTATGCACGTCTGGCTGAAAGCAACCCAAAAAAACGCACTGCAGATGCGGAGCGTAGCCAACTGAACGTTGCGATGTTGGCCTGGTTGATCACTGGGGCTGAGCTTGTCGTCAGTGCCGAAGCCGCCCCAGACAGCGCTTTGGACTATGACAGGCGACCTAACCGCTTTTACAGGCATGTGCTTTTAGCTTGGGCAGCAAACGACCCTGCCCATGCAGCAAACGCGCTGGAAAACGCGTGGCAGGCTTGGGGGGCGATGTCAAAAGCACAACAAAAAAATTGGGAAAACATCTTTCTGCTTGCGTGCGGCTTTGCCGCTGCACGCGCTGCTTTGCCGCCAGCGTTTGGCACTTGGCAAGTGCAGCTAACCCAGTTTAAAACCCGCCGAAAAGCTGGCTTGCCCCAGTGGATGGAAGAGATTGCGCGGCGCAAGGGTTTTGCTTTGGTTTGACAAATGGGCAGCCGCCAAGACTTCTAGCTTGGCGGCTTCTTACAGCTTGACAAGTGCAGACCACTGTAAGGTGCTGACCCGCACAGGTGCCTGCGGCGGCTCACGTAAGACCAAGATGCGCAAGCCGCTCATCGTGGCTAAGGCCGCAACCCCAGCATGATGCTGGACCAAGGCAGCGCATCGGCCAAGGCGAGCTGGCCGTGCGCACTGGCCGAACCCAGCACCAAGGCCCCATCAAATGAGCCAAAGGCCGAGCCCACGCCTTGGCGGGACCACTTCGAGGCCGATCGTCATGCCCACGGGTAGATGTCACCCAAGAAGAAACCCGTGGCACAGCAGCGGGAACACTTTGTAGATGCGGGCAATCCGCAGCGCCCACAGGAATTACGCCGAGCGTTTGGGCAGCACGAACACCTGCCTAAGCCACTACGCCCATGGCCTCCCTGCTGCGTGCACATGGTTGACCTTTGTCTGTTCCGAAACCGCATTCACTGTGCCCGCCACTTCGGTCAAAAAAAACGGCCCCGAAGGGCCGTTTTTCATTCAAGGAGCCGTGACCACTCAGGCGGTCACACCCTTGGCGTTCTCCACGTACTCTTCAATCTGGTTGAAGTTCAGGTACTTGTAGATCGCTGCGCCGTCCTTGTTCACGATGCCCATGGCTTCGTGGTATTCGGCCACGGTCGGGATGTGACCCAGCTTGGACGCGATCGCCGCCAATTCGGCCGAGGCCAAAAACACGTTGGTGTTTTTGCCCAAACGGTTGGGGAAGTTGCGGGTGCTGGTGGACACCACTGTGGCGCCTTCGCGCACCTGGGCTTGGTTGCCCATGCACAGCGAGCAGCCGGGCATTTCGGTGCGGGCACCGGCGGCGCCGAAGTTGGCATAGTGGCCTTCTTTGATCAGCTCGCTCTCGTCCATCTTGGTCGGTGGGGCGACCCACAGCTTGACGGGGATGTCGCGGCTGCCGCCGAGCAGCTTGGCCGCGGCGCGGAAGTGACCGATGTTGGTCATGCACGAACCGATGAACGCTTCGTCGATCTTGGTGCCGGCCACGTCGGACAAGAACTTGGCGTCGTCCGGGTCGTTGGGGCAGCACAGGATCGGCTCTTTGATCTCGTTCATGTCGATCTCGATGACGTGCGCGTATTCGGCGTCTTTGTCGGCTTCGAGCAGCTCGGGCGCGTCGAGCCAGGCCTGGACCTTCTCGATGCGGCGCTGCAGCGTGCGCTTGTCTTCGTAGCCGTTGGCGATCATGTTTTGCATGAGCACGATGTTGGACTTCAGGTACTCCTGAACCGGCTCTTTGTTGAGCTTGATCGTGCAACCCGCAGCCGAGCGCTCAGCAGACGCGTCGGACAATTCAAACGCTTGCTCGACCTTCAGGTTGGGCAGGCCTTCGATTTCCAGGATGCGGCCGGAGAACTCGTTGATCTTGCCGGACTTGGCCACGGTCAAGAGGCCCTTCTTGATGGCGTACAGCGGGATCGCGTGCACCAAATCGCGCAGGGTCACGCCGGGCTGCATTTCGCCTTTGAAGCGCACCAACACCGACTCGGGCATGTCCAGGGGCATCACACCCGTGGCGGCACCGAAGGCCACCAAACCGGAGCCAGCGGGGAAGGAAATGCCGATGGGGAAACGGGTGTGCGAGTCGCCACCGGTACCGACGGTGTCGGGCAACAACAGGCGGTTGAGCCAAGAGTGGATCACGCCGTCACCGGGACGCAGGGACACGCCGCCGCGGTTGCTGATGAAGGCCGGCAGTTCGCGGTGGGTCTTGACGTCCACAGCCTTAGGGTAAGCAGCGGTGTGGCAGAAGGACTGCATCACCATGTCGGCGCTGAAGCCCAAGCAGGCCAAGTCTTTCAACTCGTCGCGGGTCATCGGGCCGGTGGTGTCTTGCGAGCCCACAGTGGTCATCTTGGGTTCGCAATAAGTGCCGGGACGCACGCCCTGGCCTTCTGGCAAACCAACCGCACGGCCGACCATCTTCTGCGCCAGCGTGAAGCCGGCTTTGGTCGAAGCGGGCACGGAGGGCAAACGGAACACGGTGGACGCGGGCAAGCCCAAGAACTCGCGGGCCTTGGCGGTCAGGCTGCGGCCAATGATCAGGTTGATGCGGCCGCCGGCGCGCACTTCGTCAAAGAGCACATCGCTCTTGAGTTTGAACTCGGTGACAGTGGCACCGTTTTTCACGATCTTGCCGTCGTAGGGCAGGATGTCGATGACGTCGCCCATCTCCAGCTGGGACACGTCCACTTCGATCGGCAATGCGCCGGAGTCTTCTTGGGTGTTGAAGAAGATGGGGGCGATCTTGCCGCCCAAGGTCACGCCACCAAAACGCTTGTTGGGCACAAACGGGATGTCTTGGCCAGTGGCCCAGATCACGCTGTTGGTGGCCGACTTACGGCTGGAGCCGGTGCCGACCACGTCGCCCACGTAGGCGACCAAATGGCCTTTTTTCTTCAGGTCGTCGATGAACTGCATGGGGCCGCGCTTGCCGTCTTCTTCGGGCTTAAACGCCGCGCCAGGGCGTGTGTTCTTGAGCATGGCCAGGTAGTGCAACGGGATGTCGGGGCGGCTCCAGGCGTCGGGCGCGGGGGACAAGTCGTCTGTGTTGGTCTCGCCAGGCACCTTGAACACAGTGACGGTGATTTTTTTCTCAACTTCAGGACGGGTGGTGAACCACTCGGCCTCGGCCCAGCTTTGCATGACTTCCTTGGCCTTGGCGTTGCCGGCCTTGGCTTTTTCGGCAACGTCGTTGAAGAAGTCGAACATCAACAAAGTTTTCTTCAGGGCCTCAGCAGCCACACCAGCCACTTCGGCGCTGTCGAGCAACTCGATCAGGGGGTGCACGTTGTAGCCACCCACCATGGTGCCGAGCAGCTCTGTGGCCTTGGCTTTGGAGACCAAACCCACACTGATTTCGCCGTGGGCGACAGCTGCCAGGAAAGAGGCCTTGACCTTGGCCGCATCGTCCACGCCAGGTGGCACGCGGTGGGTCAGCAGGTCCATCAAAAAGGCGTCTTCGCCTGCGGGTGGGTTCTTGATCAACTCGATCAGTTCGGCCACTTGCTTGGCGTCCAGCGGCAGTGCTGGGATGCCGAGGGCAGCGCGTTCGGCTGCGTGTTCACGGTAGGCTTTCAACATGGTTTTTTTCTCCGGTCAAACAAAATAGGGATCAGTCATCGCCCCATGCCGGTCGTGTCGAACAGCTTGGGGGGTGGGTTGTGTTTCATGTCCTGCGCAAAGACAACTTGCTCGGGGTGTGCGCATTCATCGGCAATGCGTCGGCCTTTGTTCTGGTCCATCAGCATGGACTTGTTGGCCAGCTGAAGCCAGACGGCTCCGGCTTTTTTGTCTTCGAGGCGAATGGCCCCCGTGCTGGTGGCGACAGGGTGCATGCGGTAACGGAAACCTTTGCCGCGCAAATTGAAATAGCCCGGCTGCGAAGGATCAGCGTCCACACGAACCGTGGCGCCCAATTCGCAGGACAACTGGCCTTTGTGCACGCGATCTGCAATGGCCAGTTCTTCGGCGCCCATGGCTTGGTCACCTGAGGCCGTGCGCACGGTCTGGGCTGGAGATGCCGTCACGGCCGTCTGAGTTGGCACGGCGGGGGGACTGACAGTCGGTGCTAGGGGTGTTGCCGAGGTCAAACCGTGGGGCGCATGGACCGGCGCCGCGGAAGGCTTGGCCTGAGCACTGGCCAATGCCTGTTCATTGGCCAGGGCCTGAAGGCGGGCAGTGGCTTCGGCACTGGACATCGAGGATCCGTTCGGCGCGGTGCGGGCTTTGGTGCTTGACGGCTGGGCGTTTTTCGCAGGCGCTTGCGCCCATGCTGTGCCCGTCAAGCACACGCAGGTCAACACAATGGCTGTTTTGAACATGGGGAGCCCTTTCATGGAAGAAAGCACCATCATGAACCGCGCACGGTCGATTGACCAGATGCGGCAAAAAACGCCTGGATGAATGGGGGCAATGGACGGCCCGTTTGGTGGGCACGCTCCAGCAATTGCCAGAAAAAACGGTAGCTGGCCCGATCGTGCAACTGGCCCGCATGGCTGATAGGCGCCCAATCGGCGGCTTGGGCGACCTCCATGATCTCGCTGGCCTGGTCGATCTGCGCCTCGCTGGGGGCCATGGCCTCCAGGATGGGACGGATCTGGTCCGGGTGGATGCTCCACATGCGTGTGTAACCCAGTTCACAAGCGGCTTTCTTGGCAGCCATGCGCATGGCATCGGTGTTCTTGAATTCGGTCACCACGCAGTGCGAAGGCACCTTGCCATGCGCGTGGCAGGCACTGGCAATGTCGAGCTTGGCTCGAAGCACCAAGGGGTGCGTGAACTGGCCTTGGATGCCCATGCCCTCAGCGGGTATGGCCCCGCCATGGGCCGACACGAAGTCCATCAGGCCAAAACTGAGGGACTGCACGCGGGGGTGGGCAGCAATGTCAAATGCCCGGTGCACGGCAGCAGGTGATTCAATCAAAACATGCAGCGGCAGATGGCTTGCCCCTGCTTGCAACAGGGCCGCTTGCGCACGCTCAACATCGGCCACGGTTTCGACCTTGGGCACCATGATGTGCGACAGGCATGAACCGGCTTGGGCCGCAATCAGCGCCATATCGGCATCAAATGAGGGGTGATCGACTGGATGGACGCGCACGGCCACACGCACCCCGGGGTTGGCAGCCGTGGCGGCCAATGCCAGCTCGGTGACCAAGGCGGCATGCTCGGCTTCGCCACCCACGGGCGCACCATCTTCGCAATCCAGGGTGACATCAAAAACGCAAGCGCCGAACTCTTGCATCATGTCTGCCTGCAATTGCAGGCTTTTGCGCATCCTCGCCTCCACTCCGCTGTAATGGTCACAAACCGGCAGCTGAACGCTTCCGGCTTGTGCGCCCAACAGAACGTCGCGAGGATGGCTCACTTGGACTTCTCGGCCTGAAATCAGATCAGGTGAGCGACGCCAGCTTGCTCGTCGGTCAGCTCTTTCAGAGTCTTGTCGATGCAGCCCTGGCTGAACGCGTCGATGTCCAGACCTTCCACGACTTTGTATTCGCCGTTTTCGCAGGTGACGGGGAAGCCAAACATGACGTCTTTAGGAATGCCGTACCAGCCTTGCGACGGGATACCCATGGTGACCCACTTGCCGTTGGTGCCCAGGGCCCAGTCGCGCATGTGGTCGATGGCCGCGTTGGCAGCCGAAGCCGCCGAAGACAGGCCACGGGCTTCGATGATGGCTGCGCCGCGCTTGCCCACGGTGGGCAAGAACACGTTGGCATTCCATTCCTGGTCGTTGATCATGTCCTTGACCGATTCGCCGTTGATCGTGGAGAAACGGTAGTCGGCGTACATGGTGGGCGAGTGGTTGCCCCAGACGCACAGTTTTTCGATGTCGGCCACGGCTTTGCCAGTCTTGGCTGCGATTTGCGACAGGGCGCGGTTGTGGTCCAGACGCAGCATGGCGGTAAAGTTGCCGGGCTTCAAGTCCGGAGCGGCCTTCATGGCGATGTAAGCGTTGGTGTTGGCGGGGTTGCCCACGACCAGCACTTTCACGTCACGCGAAGCCACGGCGTTCAGGGCCTTGCCTTGAGCCGTGAAGATGGCGCCGTTGATGGCCAGCAACTCGGCACGTTCCATGCCGGGGCCGCGTGGGCGCGAACCCACCAGCAAAGCGTAGTCCACATCCTTGAAGGCGGTCATCGGGTCGCCATGGGCTTCCATGCCCACCAACAGCGGGAATGCGCAGTCTTCGAGTTCCATCATCACGCCCTTGAGGGCTTTTTGTGGGCCTTCGACAGGCACTTCGAGCAATTGCAGGATGACAGGCTGGTCTTTGCCCAGCATTTCGCCGGAGGCGATGCGGAACAACAATGCGTAACCGATTTGACCTGCTGCGCCGGTGACGGCAACGCGGACGGGCTTTTTGCTCATGGTGGAAAACTCCGAAGTGTTGAAAACAAGCGTTGCGGTCCGCTGCCAACATCCATGTCAGCAAGGCCGTCCGGCGCACCGGACCCGCGCTGGCGGTCTTTGTTCCAACAAAGCCGAAAGCGCAAGCAAACAACTTTCGAGTGTACCCGCGAAAACCCTGATCCGTCAATTTGTCTTATGTCTTATATAAGATATGATGACGCACCCGACATACACCTGACCGGCATGCCGGACAAACCATCAACACACCGTATCACCAACGTGACAGATTCCAACCTTCCTGCGGCAGACCTGCCCGCGCCCACTCCGGCGTTCAGTCCGCTCTACCAGCAGATCAAGGGCCTGATTCTGCAAAGCCTGCAAACAGGCGCATGGAAGCCTGGCGAGTCGATTCCCAGCGAAATGGAATTGGCAGCGCGCTACCGCGTGAGCCAGGGCACGGTACGAAAAGCCATTGACGAACTGGCGGGCGACAACCTGCTGGTGCGCAGACAAGGCAAAGGCACTTTTGTCGCCACCCATGCCGAGCAGCATGTGCAGTACCGCTTCCTCAAGCTCTTGCCTGACCAGGGGGGCGACCTCAATACCGAAGGCCCCGCACAGCGCGTGATCGTGGACTGCAAGCGGCTACGCGCCTCGGCCGAAATTGCCCGGGCGCTGGCTTTGAGGGCGGGTGACGCCGTCCTGCAGGTTCGTCGGGTGCTGTCTTTTGCAGGCGTGCCCACCATTTTGGAAGACCTGTGGCTGCCCGGTGGCCCCTTCAAAGGTCTGACTGCCGAGCGCCTGGCCGATTACCACGGCCCTATGTACGCCTTGTTTGAAACCGAATTTGGCGTGCGCATGGTCCGGGCTGACGAAAAAATCCGCGCCGTGCTGCCCGACGACGTCCAAAGTCAGCTGCTGGAAGTACCCGCCAGCACCCCACTTCTGAGCGTGGAGCGCATTGCCTACACCTACAACGACACGCCGATGGAGCTGCGCCGTGGCCTTTACCGGACAGACAGCCACCACTATCACAATGCCCTTAATTGACAAAAAAGCACGGTCAGACGTTTTTTCAATACTCGTCTGAAATGCTCATGTCAGTTTGTTGCGTTGCAATAGAATCCGACAGTTTGCCATCCAAAACTACAACCGAGTGACCACCCTGAAAGTGCCAATATGACTGAACTCGCCAGAAAGCGGCCTGAATTCCGCAACATCAACGCCCTGAAAGACTTGCCCACGTACCGCCTGCCGGCCGCTGGCATTGTCTCCATCCTGCACCGCATCAGCGGTTTCCTGATGTTCTTGCTCATGCCGTTGTTCATCTGGATATTTGACAACTCCATCACCTCCGAGATTTCCTTCGCCAAGCTCTCAGCCACTTTCGGCATCGGCATCGGCTTTGTGCCCGGCTGGTTCTTCAAGCTGTTGGCCTTAGCCCTGATCTGGGCCTATTTGCACCACTTCATCGCTGGCGTGCGCCACATCTACATGGACGCCTTCCATGCCGTGACCAAAGAATTCGGCAAGTCCTCTGCCGTGGCCACTTTGGTGCTGAGCCTGGGCTTGACCGCCGTGCTGGGTGCCAAGCTGTTTGGCCTGTACTAATTTCTCCGCCCCTCATTCAAAACAACAAGGAAACTGACCTATGTCGTCCGTGAATTACGGCTCCAAACGCATCGTGACCGGTGCAGGTTATGGCTTTCGCGACTGGCTGGCCCAACGTGTGACCGCCGTCCTGATGGCCCTCTTCACCGTGGTCTTGCTGGCCCAAGTGATCTTCACCTCCGGCCCCATCGGCTACGAAGAATGGGCTGGCATTTTTGCCTCGCAGTGGATGAAGGTCCTGACCTTCTCAGTCATCATTGCCTTGCTTTACCACGTCTGGGTGGGCATGCGTGACATCTGGATGGACTATGTCAAGCCCCTGGCCCTGCGCCTGGCCTTGCACGTCTTCACCCTCGTCTGGCTGGTCGGCTGTGCCGGCTGGGCTGTTCAGGCCCTGTGGCGCCTGTGATGCGTCAGCCCTCGCCTGTCATTGCGCTGAAACCACACCAACCAAGATAAACCATGAGCTATACCAAAGACAAAATCACCACCCGCAAGTTTGACGTTGTGATCGTCGGCGCCGGTGGTTCGGGCATGCGTGCCTCGCTGCAACTGGCCCGCGCCGGCCTCAATGTCGCCGTCCTGTCCAAAGTGTTCCCCACACGTTCACACACCGTGGCCGCCCAAGGCGGCATCGGTGCTTCGCTGGGCAACATGTCCGACGACAACTGGCACTACCACTTCTACGACACCATCAAGGGCTCCGACTGGCTCGGCGACCAGGATGCCATCGAATTCATGTGCCGTGAAGCGCCCAAGGTCGTGTACGACCTCGAGCACATGGGCATGCCGTTTGACCGCAACCCTGATGGCACGATTTACCAGCGTCCATTTGGCGGCCACACCGCCAACTACGGCGAAAAGCCCGTGCAACGCGCTTGCGCTGCGGCTGACCGTACCGGTCATGCCATGCTGCACACCCTGTACCAGCAAAACGTCGCCGCCAAAACCAGCTTCTTCGTGGAGTGGATGGCGCTCGATCTGATCCGCGACGTCGAAGGCGACGTGGTCGGCGTGACCGCACTTGAAATGGAAACCGGCGACCTGCACGTCTTGCATGCCAAGACCGTGCTGATGGCCACCGGTGGCGCAGGCCGCATTTATGCCGCATCCACCAACGCCTTCATCAATACCGGTGACGGCCTGGGCATGGCCGCTCGCGCCGGCATTCCTTTGGAAGACATGGAGTTCTGGCAATTCCACCCCACCGGCGTGGCCGGTGCTGGCGTGTTGTTGACCGAAGGCTGCCGTGGCGAAGGCGCGATCTTGCTCAACAGCAATGGCGAGCGCTTCATGGAGCGTTATGCGCCCACACTGAAAGACTTGGCCCCGCGTGACTTCGTGTCCCGCTGCATGGACCAGGAAATCAAGGAAGGCCGCGGCTGCGGTCCCAACAAGGACCATGTGCTGCTCAAACTGGACCACCTGGGGTCTGAGACCATCCATAAACGTCTGCCCTCGGTGTACGAAATCGGCGTCAACTTCGCCAACGTCGACATCACCAAAGAGCCGATCCCGGTGGTGCCCACCATCCACTACCAGATGGGCGGCATCCCCACCAACATCAACGGCCAGGTCGTGACGCAAAACGCCACCGACCACAACGCCGTGGTCAACGGTTTGTATGCCGTGGGCGAATGCTCTTGCGTGTCGGTGCACGGCGCCAACCGCCTGGGCACCAACTCGCTGCTCGACTTGTTGGTGTTCGGCCGCGCGGCTGGCAACCACATCGTCGACTTCGCCTCCAAAACCAAGTCGCACAAGCCTTTGCCCGCTGATGCCGCAGACTACACCTTGAGCCGCCTGAACAAGCTCGAAGGCCGTGGCGGCGAATACGCCCAGGACGTGGCCAACGACATGCGCGCCGCCATGCAGCAACACGCTGGCGTGTTCCGCACCCAAGCCTCTATGGACGAAGGCGTGCAAAAGATCGCTGCCATCCGCGAGCGCGTCAACGCGATCGGTCTGAAGGACACCTCCAAAGTGTTCAACACCGCCCGCATCGAAGCCCTGGAAGTGGACAACCTGATCGAGAGCGCACAAGCCACCATGGTGTCTGCCGCTGCCCGCCGCGAGTGCCGTGGTGCCCACACCGTGAGCGACTACGAGCGCCCCGTGGACGACGCCGTGGCCCCATTGGGCCGCGACGACGCCAACTGGATGAAGCACACCCTGTGGCACAGCGCCGACAACAGCCTGACCTACAAGCCGGTCAAGCTCAAGCCCCTGACTGTGGACTCCGTGCCACCCAAGGTTCGCACCTTCTAAAGATTGTTCGGACCGCGCACCCAAGGTGCCGGTCCACCACCCGAATACACCAGGAGTTCTTTCATGACCCTACGCACTTTCCAGATCTACCGCTACGACCCCGACAAGGACGCCAAGCCCTACATGCAAACCATCCAGGTCGAACTGGACGGCAATGAACGCATGCTGCTCGACGCCCTGATGAAACTCAAGGCAGTGGACCCCAGCATTTCCTTCCGCCGCTCCTGCCGCGAAGGCGTGTGCGGTTCGGACGCGATGAACATCAACGGCAAAAACGGCCTGGCGTGTCTCACCAACATGAACACCCTGCCCGACAACATCGTTCTCAAGCCCCTGCCCGGCCTGCCCGTGATCCGCGACGTGATCGTGGACATGACCCAGTTTTTCAAGCAGTACCACTCGATCAAGCCCTACCTGATCAACAGCACCATCCCGCCCGAGACCGAGCGCCTGCAAAGCCCGGAAGAGCGTGACGAGCTCAACGGTTTGTACGAGTGCATCTTGTGCGCCAGCTGCTCGACCAGCTGCCCCAGCTTCTGGTGGAACCCTGACAAGTTCGTGGGTCCCGCTGGCTTGCTGCAGGCTTACCGCTTCATCGCCGACAGCCGCGACGAAGCCACCGCCGAGCGCCTGGACAACCTGGAAGACCCTTACCGTTTGTTCCGCTGCCACACCATCATGAACTGCGTCGATGTCTGCCCCAAGGGTCTGAACCCCACCAAGGCGATTGGCAAGATCAAAGAGATGATGGTTCGCCGCGCCGTCTGATGACTGTCACCCCTATCCTGGAAGATGCGTCGCTGGTTGGTGCTGACCGACTCGCCCCGTTGAGCGAGCGGTCGCTGAGCAAGCTGCGCTGGCGCAGCCGACGCGGCTTGCTCGAGAACGATTTGTTCATCGAGCGCTTTTTCAACCGCCACGCCACTGCGCTGACGGTTGGCCAGGCCCGGGGCATGTATGTGCTGATGGACCTGTCTGACAACGATCTCATGGACTTGCTGCTGCGCCGCTCGGAACTGCAGACCGAGATCAGCACCGAAGAGGTGCGCGAAGTCCTGGACATGCTGAGAGCGTGAACCGAACTGGTTCTCACCTGGAAATTTAGAGGAAACCCACCATGAAACTCGCCGATAACAAAGCCACCCTGTCGTTCTCCAATGGCAGCCCCAGCATCGAGATGCCCGTGTACTCCGGCAACATCGGTCCAGACGTGATCGACATCCGCAAGCTCTACGCTCAAAGCGGCATGTTCACCTACGACCCGGGTTTCCTGTCCACGGCTTCGTGCCAGTCGGCCATCACCTACATCGACGGCGACAAGGGCGAGCTGCTGTACCGCGGCTACCCTATTGAGCAGCTGGCCAACAAGGCCGACTACTTGGACACCTGCTACCTGCTCCTGAACGGCGAACTGCCCGTCGGCCAGCAAAGCAAAGACTTCCACAAGCTGGTCAACCAGCACACCATGGTCAACGAGCAGATGCAGTTTTTCCTGCGTGGCTTCCGCCGTGACGCGCACCCCATGGCCGTGTTGACCGGTCTGGTGGGCGCTTTGTCGGCCTTCTACCATGACAGCACCGACATCAATAACCCCGAGCACCGCCACATCGCCGCGATCCGATTGATTGCCAAGATGCCCACCCTGGTGGCCATGGCCTACAAATACGGCGTGGGCCAGCCTTACATGTACCCCCGCAACGACTTGTCGTATGCCGGTAACTTCCTGCGCATGATGTTCGGCACACCTTGCGAAGAGTACAAGGTCAACCCCGTGCTTGAACGCGCCATGGACCGCATCTTCACACTGCACGCTGACCACGAGCAGAATGCTTCGACCTCCACCGTGCGCCTGTGCGGCTCGTCCGGCACCAACCCCTTCGCAGCCATTGCTGCGGGCGTGGCCTGCTTGTGGGGCCCTGCCCACGGCGGCGCCAACGAAGCCTGCCTGAACATGCTCGAAGACATCCAGAAAATGGGCGGCGTGTCCAAAGTTGGCGAGTTCATGAACCAGGTCAAAGACAAGAATTCCGGCGTCAAGCTGATGGGCTTCGGTCACCGCGTGTACAAAAACTACGACCCGCGCGCCAAGTTGATGCAAGAGACTTGCGACGAAGTGCTCAAAGAGCTTGGCCTGGAAAACGACCCCCTGTTCAAGCTGGCCAAAGAACTGGAAAAGATCGCCCTGGAAGACGAATACTTCGTCAGCCGCAAGCTCTACCCGAACGTGGACTTCTACTCCGGCATCGTGCAACGCGCCATCGGCATTCCCGTGAACCTGTTCACCGGCGTGTTCGCCCTGGCCCGCACCGTCGGCTGGATCGCACAATTGAACGAAATGATCAGCGACCCCGAATACAAAATCGGCCGCCCACGTCAGTTGTTCACCGGCTCCCCACGCCGCGACGTGCAGCGTTGATCGGTTGACACCCCCATGAAAAAACCCGCTTCTTGCGGGTTTTTTCATGGGTCAAATTATCGGGGTCTTCGACCACCAAGCTGCGAAAAACCACCCATCCCCTTGCAGGCATACTCGCAGAGCCAAACGATTCTCAGCCGACCTTGTCCAGCGCCAGCAGGCGCACCGCATTGCCCTGAAGGCTGCCAAGCATCACCTCTATGCGGAACCCAGCGACTTCAAATCACCCACCCCTCAGGCGTGAAGAGTGGGTGATCGCTGCCACAACAAACATCACCAGCCAGACCACAACGCCGGTTTAGACCACCGCCTATCGCCCTCCCATCGCAGCGCCCCGAGGACGTGACTTCTGTAAAGGGCTGGGCATACGCCTTGTGTAGACAAGGCGTCTAGGGAAAACACCAAGCAGTAAATCGTCATGCTCTGATCACAATATGGTTATGAGTAATAACCTTCTTGACCCATGGGTCAAGTCTGCAGAAAGCCCCTTGCAATGACACACAACAGTCACCCGATCCTCGAACGCGCAGCCGCCAACGGTGTTGCGCTGGACATGAAAGGGTCCGTCGCGGTGGTGCGCCTGTCCCGCTCTGCCAAGCGCAACGCCCTGAACGACGCCCTGATCGAAGCCCTGCGTGATGTGTTTCAAAACCTGCCGCCAGAAGCGGGAGCCGCCGTTATCCATGGCGAGGGCGACCACTTTTGTGCCGGTCTGGATTTGTCTGAATTGAAAGAGCGCGATGCGGGCGAAGGCATTCACCACTCACGCAGCTGGCATGTGGCCTTGAACGCCGTTGAGCAAGGCCGGGTGCCCGTGGTGGCCGCTTTGCATGGTGCTGTGGTGGGCGGTGGCCTGGAGCTGGCCAGCGCCAGCCACATCCGCGTGGCCGACGAGAGCACTTTTTACGCCCTGCCCGAAGGCACACGCGGCATTTTTGTGGGTGGCGGCGGCTCGGTGCGCGTGCCCAAACTGATCGGCACAGCGCGCATGATCGACATGATGCTCACGGGCCGTGTGTACGACGCGCAAGAAGGCGAGCGTGTGGGCTTTGCCCAATACCTGGTGCCCACCGGCACGGCTTTGACCAAGGCCATCGAACTGGCCACCCGCATTGCCACCAACGCGCCACTGACCAACTTTGCCCTCACCCACGCCATGCCGCGCATTGCCGAGCAACCGGCTGACCATGGCCTGTTCACCGAAACCCTGATGGCCTCGATCGCCCAAGCTGCCCCCGAAGCCAAAGCCCGTGTGCGCGCCTTCCTCGAAGGCAAGGCGGCCAAAGTGCAGAAGGGTTGAGCGTTAGGCGTTGAGCGTTGAGCGTTGAGCGTTGAGCGTTGAGCGTTGAGCGATGCGCAAACTCTGAAACTTAAATCCCGAACCCAACACGCTGAACGCAAAACGCTGAACGCTGAACGCCAAACGCCAAACGCCGAAACCGGAGACCCCATGACCGCCCCCCAATTTCGCCCGCTCAAATTTGGCGTGACCCGTGTCAGCCTGCGCGACGGCACGCCCGGCACGCGCTACCTGCAAGCCGACCAGGCGCTGCAGGCTTTTCCGGATCGACTGACCGACCGTCTGCAGCACTGGGCGCACCACAAGCCCGAGCAGACCTTCATGGCCCGGCGCGAAAAAAATGCCGATGGCACGCTGGGCAACTGGAAGCACATCACTTATGCGCAAGCCTGGCAAACCGCACGCAGCATCGCGCAAAGCGTGCTCGACCGGGGCCTGAGTGCTGAGCGCCCGGTGGTGATCCTGAGTGAAAACAGTCTGGAGCACGCCTTGCTGGCCCTGGGCTGCCTGATCGCGGGTGTGCCCTTTGTGCCCACCTCGCCGCCCTACTCACTGGTCAGCGTGGACTACGACAAGCTCAAGCATGTGCTGCGCACCGTCACGCCCGGCCTGGTGTTCGCCTCGGACGCCCGCTACGCCAAAGCCATCGCCGCCACCGTCAGTAACGACATGGAAGTGGTGATATGCGAAGGCCAAGTGCCCGGTCGCACGGTCACGGCTTTTGACAGCTTGTGCGCCACCGCAGCCACACCCGCAGTCGATGCGGCCATGGCCGCCACCGGCCCCGACACGATTGCCAAGTTTTTGTTCACCAGCGGCTCCACCAAAATGCCCAAGGCGGTCATCAACACCAACCGCCTGTGGTGCGCCAACCAGCAACAAATGGCGCAGTCCATGCCCGTGCTGGCCGAGCGTGAGCTGGTGCTGGTGGACTGGCTGCCGTGGAACCACACCTTTGGCGGCAACCACAACTTTGGCATGACGGTGTTCCACGGCGGCACGCTCTACATCGACGACGGCAAGCCCACGCCCGCCTTGATGCACGAGACCTTGCGCAACCTGCGCGAAATCGCGCCCACCGTCTACTTCAACGTGCCCACCGGTTTTGAAGCGATTGCCCACGCCATGCAAACCGACGACCAGCTGCGCAAAACGCTGCTGTCGCGGGTGCAGATGTTCTTTTACGCCGGGGCCGCTTTGGCCCAGCCCATCTGGGACAGCCTGTATGCCAGCCAGGAGCGTGAAGTGGGCGAGCGCATCGTCATGGGCACGGGCTTAGGGATGACCGAGTCCGGCCCGTTTGGCATCTTCGTGACCAACCCCTTTGTGCAAGCCGGTGACTTGGGCGTGCCCACGCCCGGCCTGGAACTCAAGCTGGTGGACACCGACGGCAAAACCGAGGTGCGCTACCGGGGCCCGAACATCACGCCCGGCTATTGGCGCGCGCCGCAGGAAACCACCGAGGCCTTTGATGAAGAAGGTTTCTTCAAAACAGGCGATGCGGTCAAGTGGATCGACGAAACCGATGTGCACCTGGGCCTGAAGTTTGATGGCCGCATTGCCGAGGACTTCAAGCTGGCCACCGGCACCTTTGTGAGCGTGGGACCGCTGCGCGCCAAGATCATCTTGGCAGGGGCGCCTTACATCCAGGACGCTGTGCTGACCGGCATCAACCTCAAAGAGGTTGGCGCCATGATTTTCCCGACCCCGGCGGTGCGCGCCTTGAGCGGCCTGCCTGCTGATGCGCCGCTGGCCGAAGTGCTGGCCTCGGCACCGGTACTGGCCAAGTTTCAGGACGTCGTCAACACCCTGGCCCAAACCGCCACCGGCAGCGCCAACCGCATTGCCCGCCTGTGTCTTTTGAGCGAGCCGCCCACCATCGACAAGGGGGAGATCACCGACAAGGGCTCGATCAACCAGCGCTCGGTGCTGGCCCACCGTGCGGGCACTGTGGCCGCGCTGCACGAAGGCACTTTGCCCAACATCCTTCAACCCCAATGAGGGCAACGCATTGGATCTGCGAACCTTGTAGGAGCGGCCTCTGGCCGCGATCCGCCCACCAAGTCACACAGACATCAGCGACACCCAACCCCATCGCGGTCAGAGACCGTTCACACAAAAAATCGAAAGAACAGACATGAGCTCCAAAGGATTTTTCAACGCGTTTGCCGATGTGTGGATGCACGAAGGCGTGCGCACGCCCATGGTCGATTACTGCGGCGCGTTGGGCCACATCTCGCCCACCGACCTGGGCATCAAGGCCGCACGCGAAGCTTTGAAGCGCTCTGGCATCGCCGCCAGCGAGATCGGCTCGGTCATCACCGGCAACATGGCTCCGGGCGACTTTGATCAGTTTGTGCTGCCGCGCCACATTGGCCTGTACGCAGGCGTGCCGCAAGAGGTGCCCGCCATCATGGTGCAGCGCATTTGCGGCACCGGTTTTGAGTTGTTTCGCCAAGCGGGCGAGCAGATCGAAGCGGGCGTGTGCGAGGCCGCGCTGGTGGTCGGCACCGAGAGCATGACGCGCAACCCGATTGCCGCCTTTGACCACCGCACCGGCTTCAAGCTGGGTGCGCCTGTGGGCTTCAAGGACTTCATGTGGGAAGCCCTGAAAGACCCGGCCGCAGGCATCAACATGATCCAGACCGCCGAGAACCTGGCCAAAAAATACAACATCACCCGCGAAGAGGTGGACCAGTTTGCCTCCGACTCGTTCGCCAAAGCCGTGGCCGCGCAAGCCGCTGGTTTTCATGCGGGCGAGATCGTGCCGGTGGTCACCGAAAAATTCGAGCTGGAAGGCTACGTCTCGCGCGGCATCAAACTGCAAGGCAAAGTGACCGAGGTCAGCGCCGACACCCACCCACGCATCTCGCCCGCCGAGGTGCTGGGCAAACTCAGGCCTGTGTACGAAGGCGGCGTGCAAACCGGTGGCAACAGCTCGGCCCTGGTCGATGCGGCGGCGGCTTGTGTGGTCACGTCGGGCACCTATGCCAAAGCCAACGGCAAAAAGCCGCTGGCCCGCGTGGTCGCTGCTGCGGCTGTGGGCGTGCCGCCCGAGATCATGGGCATTGGCCCCGCGCCTGCGATCCGCTTGCTGCTCGAGCGCACGGGCCTGAAACTGTCCGACATTGGCCGCTTTGAAATCAACGAAGCGCAAGGCGCGCAAACCCTGGCGGTGGCCAAAGAGTTGGGCCTGGACATGTCCAAGCTCAACGTCAACGGCGGCGCGATCGCGCTGGGCCACCCCCTGGCCGCAACCGGCGTGCGCCTGACCATCACGCTGGCGCGTGAGTTGCAGCGCAGCGGTTTGCGCTACGGCATCTCCAGCGCCTGCGTGGGCGGCGGGCAAGGCATTGCGCTCTTGATCGAGAACCCCGAGGCAGCATGACCCCCCTGTAGGAGCCCTTGTGGGAGCCCACCCTGTGGGCGATCTCCTGCAAAAACAAAACGACATCAAAAGGAACTGACATGAACATTCAAGGACAAGCCGCATTGGTCACCGGCGGTGGCTCAGGCCTCGGTGAAGCCACAGCCCGCGAACTGGCCCGCCTGGGTGCCAAGGTCGCGGTGCTCGACCTCAACATGGCCAACGCCGAGCGCGTGGCAGCCGACATCGGCGGCGTGGCCGTCCACTGCAACGTGTCTGACCCAGACAGCATGGCCCAGGCCATCGAGACTGCCGCCGCAGCCCACGGCCCCGCCCGTATCTTGATGCAGATCGCCGGCATTGGCACCGCCAAGCGCGTGGTCGGCAAAGACGGCAAAGCCGCGCCGCTGGACGAGTTCGCCAAGGTCATCAATGTCAACCTGATCGGCACCTACAACGCGGCGCGTTTGTTTGCCGAGGCCTGCAGCAAGCTGGACCCCATGGAAGACGGTGCCCGTGGCGTGATGGTCTTCACCGCATCGGTTGCCGCCTTTGACGGGCAAGTGGGCCAGCAGGCCTACAGCGCTTCCAAGGCCGGTGTGGTGGGCATGACGCTGCCCATGGCCCGCGATTTGGCGCAACACGGCATCCGCGTGTGCACCATCGCGCCGGGCCTGTTCAAGACCCCTTTGTTGGCCAGCTTGCCCGAACCGATCCAGCAATCGCTGGCATCCAGCATCCCCTTCCCCGCCCGCTTGGGCAAGCCCAGCGAATTTGCCGAACTGGCCTGCCACATCGTGCACAACGACCACCTGAACGGCGAAGTCATTCGCCTCGATGGCGCCTTGCGCATGGCACCGCGCTGACGCCCGTTGAGCGTTTGGCGTTCAGCGTTGAGCGTGAAAAACCGCCCAACGCCCAACGCCCAACGCTCAACGCTCAACGCCCAACGCCCAACGCTCAACGCTCAACGCCCAACGCCCACCCCTCAACGCTTAACGAAATAACCCATGAAAACCGTCATCTACGAAGTTCAAGTGGTGTTCGGTGACTGCGACCCCGCGGGCATCGTCTTTTTCCCTAATTTCTCCAAATGGATGGACGCGTCATCGCTGAACTTCTTCATGAAATGCGGCATTCCACCCTGGCGCGAGTTGGTCAAGACGCGCGGCATCATCGGCACGCCCCTCTTGGAGATCAACACCAAATTCATCCGCCCCGCCACCTATGGCGAAACACTGCAGGTGCACACCAGCGTGCAGGAGTGGCGCGAGAAAGTGTTTGTGCACAAACATGTGGTGATGCGTGGCGACACCGTGCTGTGCGAGGGCACCGAGGTGCGCGCCTTTTGCATCAAGCACCCCGAAGACCCGGACCGCATCAAAGCCATTGCCGTGCCCGAAGACATCAAAGCCTTGTGCAGCTGATGGGATCGATTCCCCTCTTTCCCCCAACCTGAATTTTCATCCACCCTTTCGAGGAGACAAGCATGAGCAACCGTCGCGAATTCATCCAATCCACCCTCGGTGCCGCCATTTTGGGCAGCACCGCGTTCCAGCAAGCTTGGGCGCAAAGCGGCCTGCCGATCGAGCAAGTCAAAGTGCTCTACGGCTTCCCACCCGGCAGCTCCGGCGACATCTGCGCTCGCCGTGTGGCCGAGAAGTTTGGCGGCACGCCCTACAGCAAGAATTCCGGCATCATCGACAGCCGCCCCGGCGCAGGCGGCCAGATTGCCCTGAACCTGCTGAAAAGCGCTCCGGCCGACGGCTCGGTGCTGGCCATGACCCCGTTCTCGGCCATCTCGCTTTACCCGCACATCTTTAAAAACCTGCAGTACAAGCCTTTTGAGGACTTCACGCCCGTGGGCACCGCCTCCATGATTCACCACGGTTTTGCCGTCGGCCCCATGGTGCCAGCCAGTGTGAAAAACGTGAAAGACTTCATCGCATGGGCCAAGGCCAACCCCGCACAAGCGAGCTACGGCTCGCCCGCTGCAGGCTCCACGCCCCACTTTGTTGGCGCTTTGCTCGGCCTGAACCAGAATTTCGAGTTCAAGCATGTGCCTTACCGTGGCTCGGTGCCCGGCGTGACCGATGTGGTCGGCGGCCAAATCGCCTGCATGTTCACACCGCACGGCGACTTCATTGCCAACCACAAAGCCGGCAAGATGCGCATCCTGGCCACATCGGGCAAAACCCGTTCGCCTTTTGTGCCCGACGTGGCCACCTTTGCCGAGCAAGGCTTTCCTGAATTGACCGTGGAAGAGTGGTTCGGCTTTTATGCCCCCGCCAAAACCCCGGCCAACGTAGTGCAAGCGGCCAATGCGGCGATCAATGCCGCCCTCAAAGACAAAGGCGTGCAAGACGCTTTGACCGTGGTGGGCCTGATTCCTTTTGGCGGCACGGTTGCGGACCAACTCAAGAGCTCGCAAGTTGAACTCGAGCGTTGGGGTCCGCTGATCAAGCGCATCGGCTTCAGCGTCGATTCTTGATTGGACCGACCCACACCGTGTTGTCCGGCGCAGCTTGAGGGTTGCGCCGGATTTTTCCATTGAACAAAGAACCCCATGAACGCCTATCAGCCCCGCACCGACGACATGCAATTTTTGTTGTCCCGCGTTTTGAACGCGCCGGCCCAACTGCAAGCCCTGCCCGCCTTTGCCGAGGTGGACGCCGAATTGATGCAGCAGGTGCTGGGTGAAGCGGGCAAGTTCGTGGGCGACGTCATCGCCCCGCTCAACCGCGATGGCGACGAGGTCGGGGCCCAATGGAAAGACGGCGTGGTCACCATGCCGCCGGGCTTCAAAGACGCCTACCAATCCTTTTGGCAATCGGGCTGGCCCGCTTTGGCCGCCAGCGCCGAAGATGGCGGCCAAGGCCTGCCCAGCGTGCTCGAAGCCATGCTCTACGAAATGCTGAGCGCCGCCAACCACGGCTGGACCATGGCGCCGGGCTTGCTGCATGGCGCGTACGAATGCATCAAGCACCACGGCAGCGACGAACTCAAAGCGCAGTATTTGGAGAAAGTGGCCACCGGCGAATGGCTGGCCACCATGTGCCTGACCGAGCCGCACGCGGGCTCTGACCTGGGCCTGGCGCGCACCAAGGCGGTCCCCATGCCCGATGGCCGCTATGCCGTCAGCGGCACCAAAATATTCATCTCGGGCGGTGAGCACGACCTGAGCGACAACATCGTGCACCTGGTGCTGGCGCGCCTGCCCGACGCGCCGCCTGGCCCCAAAGGCCTGTCGCTTTTCCTGGTGCCCAAGTTCTACCCCGACGGTTCGCGCAGCCGCGTGCACTGCGATCGCATCGAAGAAAAAATGGGCCTGCACGGTAGCCCCACTTGCGTGATGCGTTTTGACGAAGCGGTGTCTTCAATCGTGGGCGAGCCCGGAAAGGGCCTGAACGCGATGTTCGTGATGATGAACGCCGCCCGCTTGCATGTGGCCTTGCAAGGCATTGGCCTCTTGGACGCCGCTTGGCAAAAGGCCGACGCCTATGCACAAGAGCGCCGCCAGATGCGTGCGCCGGGCAAAGGCAAAAGCGCGGGCGAGGCTGACCTGATTGCCGAGCACCCCGCCATGCGCCGCATTCTGGACACGCAGCGCGCCTGGGTGGATGCCGGTCGCGTGTTGGCTTATCGCACGGCCCTTGAGTTGGACCAGATCAAACACAGCCCCAACGCCGACACGCAAGCCGCCGCCCAGCGCTGGTGCGCGCTGGTCACGCCGGTCATGAAATCGGTGTTCACCCACCAGGCTTTCCATGGCGGCAGCGACTGCCTGCAGGTGCTGGGTGGCCACGGCTATGTGCGGGAATGGGGCATTGAGCAAATCGTGCGCGACGCCCGCGTGGCCATGATTTACGAAGGCACCAACGAGATTCAGGCGATTGACCTCTTGGTGCGCAAAGTGCTGGCCGATGGCGGCGCTGGCATGAACGCGCTGCTGGACACCCTCACAGCCGACTTGCCCCAGGCGGCCAAAGCCAGCAAAGCACACACCCCAGCGCAGGCCCGTATCCAGACCTTGCGGGCGGTGACGCAACAAATCGTGCAGGCTGCCCCCAAAGACGCGGCGCTCGCTTACCGTGTGGCCGACGACTATTTGCGCGCTGTGGCCCTGGTGCTGATGGACTGGGCGTGGCTGCGCATCCAAGCGGGCGTGGACGCCGACACGCCCAACGCCCAAGCCCGTTGGCTGGCACCGGCCAAGGCCTTGCGAAGCTGGGTGCTGCCCGAGTTCCAGATGCGCAGCTTCATCATCGTGCAGCAATGCATGGCAGCCGCATGAGCGACAACATGCCCAGAACCATACGATCTGACAAAGCCGCCAATTTAGTGGCCCCAAAAACTCCACGCCCCGCTTCGGCCAAAGCGGTGCGCCCCAGCGCCAAAGTGGTCAAGCCTGCTGCCGCCAGCGTTGAGCAAGTGGACACCCGCTACCTGCAAAGCCTGATGGGCTACAACGCGCGGCGTGCGGCCCTGAGCATCATTGAATTGTTTTTGGACCGGCTTGCGCCCTATGGCCTCAAGCCGGTGGACTTTTCGGTGATGTCCACCATTGGCCACAACCCCGGCGTGACCTCGCGGCAGCTGTGCGCGGCCTTAAATTTATTGCCCCCCAACCTGGTGGGGTTGATTCAGTCGCTGGAGGCTCGGGGCCTGATCGAGCGCAAGCCCCACCCGCACGACGGTCGCGCCGTGGGCCTGCACGCCACCTCCAAGGGCCAGGCCTTGATGGTGCAAGCCGAACAAACGGCAACCGAGCTCGAAACCGAAAAAACCGCCAAGCTCACGCCAGCAGAGCGCAAAACGCTGCTGTCGCTGTTGCAAAAAATTTACCTCTGAGCTTCACCTGACAGCAGCGCGTTCGGCCAAAAAGATGTCAATCCGACGGTTGCGGGCGCGGCCTGCTTCTGTGGCATTGTCGGCAATGGGTTCACGAGAACCTCGGCCATCAATCGCCATGCGGCTCGCATTGACGCCGCGTGACACCAGATAATCGCGCGCACTTTGCGCCCGGTTCACCGACAAAGGGTTGTTGATGGCGTCGCTGCCTGTGTTGTCGGTGTGGCCCACAATTTTGACCTCCATGGACACTTGCTGGCTCAAACCCTGAGCAAATTGGTCCAGGATCGGGCGCAAATTCGGCTTGATGTCATAGCGCCCCGTGTCGAATGAAATGTCATTCGGAATGCTCAGCTTGAGCTGGTTATCAGCGGTTTGCGTGACCACCGTGCCGGTGCCCGCTGTGGCAGCTTCCATGGCGCGTTTTTTGTCTTCCATGTTTTTGGACCAGACATACCCGCCCAAAGCGCCCAAGCCCGCACCAATCGCAGATGATCGCGAATCGTGCCCCAGGATCTGCCCGGCCACCGCGCCAATCAAAGCGCCAGTTCCAGCAGCTTTTTGTTCAGGGGTTGCTGTGGCGCAGCCAGTCAATAAAACGGCTACGGCACAAGCGGCTGTGCCCATGGCGGTCCACACGGAATTTTTCGGGGTCATGAACTGTGTTCTCCTTTGACATGAATGGACCTAATTTAGCCCATGCAGACTGGATTTCAGTTTTGCAACACACCAAGCTTGCAAGTAATCGTTTCAGCCCTGTCCGCCCAGGTGACAGCCTGGCAAGCACCCGGCTGTCAAAATCATTCTTTTGTTTGCCCGAAAGGATGGAACATGCTGCCCAACACCTTGCCCACAGACATGCATCAGGCCTTGTTGATCGGGCGTTTATGGGTGCCAAGCCTGGGGCCTGTGCTCGTGGCAATCGCGCAAGACGCCGTGTTCGACCTGTCTGAATTGGCGGCCACTTGCAGCGATTTGCTGGAACTGCCCCAAGCGGCCGAACGCGTGAGTGAATGCATGCGCACCGGGCAGGCGCCTCGCCTGGCCAGCACAGCCGATGCAATGGCCAACAGCGATGAAAGCAAGCGCCAAGCCGACCAGCCCTGGTTCATGGCCCCGTGCGACTTGCAGGCCATCAAGGCGGCAGGCGTGACCTTTGTGGCCAGCATGCTCGAGCGCGTGATCGAAGAGCAGGCACGGGGCGACGCCAGCCGGGCAGAAGCGGTGCGTCAGGCCGTGGTGGCGGTGATTGGTGACAACCTTCGCAGTGTCAAACCCGGCTCGCCCGAATCTGGCAAGCTCAAGGAAGTGCTGCTGGCCCAGGGCATGTGGTCGCAATACCTGGAGGTGGGCATTGGTCCTGACGCCGAAATTTTCACCAAGGCGCAGCCCATGAGCGCGGTCGGCCCAGGCGCCAGCGTGGGCATCCACCCGGGCAGCCAGTGGAACAACCCCGAGCCCGAAATCGTGCTGGCAGTCAACTCACGCGGTCAAGTGGTCGGCGCCACGCTGGGCAACGATGTCAACCTGCGCGACTTTGAAGGCCGCAGCGCCCTGCTGCTGGGCAAGGCCAAAGACAACAACGCCAGCTGCGCTATCGGCCCTTTCATCCGATTGTTTGACGACCATTTCGGCATCGCCGATGTGCGCCAGTGCGACCTCAGCCTGAAAGTGCATGGCCCTGAAGGCTTTGTGATGCAAGGCAGCAGCTCGCTCAGCCAGATCAGCCGCGATCCGCTGGATCTGGTGGGTCAAGCCATGGGCCAGTACCACCAATACCCGGACGGCATGATGCTGTTTTTGGGCACCATGTTCGCCCCCACGCAAGACCGGCATGGCCCCGGCCAAGGCTTCACCCATGTGGTGGGCGACGTGGTGAGCGTGTCCACCCCCCAGCTGGGCACCTTGGTCAACCAAGTCACCACCAGCGACCAGGCCAAGCCCTGGGTATACGGCGTGGGCGCCCTGATGCGCGACCTGGCCAAACGCCAGCTGCTGGTTTAACAAGCACAAAGCATCCCGGTAGGTCGGCGGCTTCAGCCCCGACATGAGGCCTGCGCCGAAGCGAACCATGTCGGAGCAGAAGCTCCCACCTACGGGGGCCGTGTATCCGAAGGTCGGCACTCGAAGAGTACGACATGACAGGATCCGGATGATGTGCAGGTCGGGGCTGGCATAATTTTGGTTTTTCGACCGCCCTCAAGCGCCTGCGTTGGCGCCATCGCATTCACAGAAAGCTCTCCCATGAACACCACCCCCTCCGGCCTGCAATACGAAGACACCGTTGTTGGCGAAGGCGCTGAAGCCACCAAAGGCCAGGACGTCACCGTGCACTACACCGGCTGGCTCTACAAGGACGGCCAACAAGGCGCCAAGTTCGATTCGAGCCGTGACCGACGCGATCCCTTCGTGTTTCCATTGGGCGCAGGCATGGTCATCAAGGGCTGGGACGAAGGCGTGGCCGGCATGAAGGTGGGCGGTCAGCGCACCTTGATCATCCCGTCCGAGTTGGGCTACGGTGCCCGCGGTGCTGGCGGTGTGATTCCGGCCAATGCCACCCTCAAATTTGACGTGGAATTGCTGGCTTTAAACTGATTAGGCACTCAGTCTGCCACCCTGCCCGCCGCCTGGCGGGCTTTTTTCTGGCAACCTGCTGCAGCCACCTCATTCGCCTGAGCACCCCCTCTTGAAGTCTGATCATTCGCCCTTACCTAATGGGGGTATTCATTTTTTGCGGACATTGTTCATGTCAGAAGCTACTCAAAACCCCGAAATCAAACCCTTGAGCGATGAAGAGCTGGCAGCCGCCGCTGCCATGGCCCCCACCGACCCACTGGCTGATGCCCAAGCTGAACTGGCCAACCTGAAAGCGCAAAACGCCGATCTGGCCGACCAGTTCCTGCGTGCCCAGGCCGATGTGCAAAACGCCCGTCGCCGCGCGGACGAAGAAATCAGCAAGGCACGCAAGTTCGCCGTCGAAGGCTTTGCCGACAGCCTGCTGCCTGTGCTCGACAGCCTGGAAGCCGGTCTGGCCATCCCCAACGCCACGCTGGAACAAATCCGCGAAGGCTCCGAAGCCACCTTGCGCCAGCTCAAAAGCGCGCTGGAGCGCAACAAGGTGGTCGAAATCGCCCCGCCTGCGGGCACCAAGTTCGACCCGCACCACCACCAGGCCATCAGCGTGGTGCCCGCCGAGCAGGAAGCCAACACCGTGGTCACTGTGCTGCAAAAGGGCTACCTGATCGCCGAGCGCGTCCTGCGCCCGGCTTTGGTGACGGTCACCGCCCCCAAATAAATCGGCCTTAAACAGGCGGCCATGGGCTTGGCCGTGGTCTTGAAGGGCGTGTTCAACGCCCATTGCCATCGGGGTGGGCGTTTACACGACCCCAGCTCAACATTGGTTTTTTGTGTCTTGGACCACGTAAAACCTTTTTTGGGGTGTGGGGACTTGAAATGTTTTCACCCCGCCCCACTTTCAGAGCATCAACACTTTCACTCAATTTCGGAGCATCAACATGGGAAGAATCATCGGTATTGACTTGGGCACCACCAACTCGTGCGTGGCCATCATGGAAGGCAACACGACCAAAGTGATCGAGAACGCCGAAGGCGCTCGCACCACGCCTTCGATCATTGCCTACCAGGAAGACGGCGAAATCCTGGTTGGCGCATCGGCCAAGCGCCAGGCGGTCACCAACCCCAAGAACACGCTGTACGCAGTCAAGCGCTTGATCGGCCGCAAGTTCGCCGAAAAAGAAGTCCAAAAAGACATCGACCTGATGCCTTACACCATCGCCAAAGCCGACAACGGCGACGCCTGGGTGGAAGTGCGCGGTCAAAAGCTGGCCCCGCCACAGATCAGCGCTGAAATTCTGCGCAAGATGAAGAAAACCGCCGAAGACTACCTCGGCGAAGAAGTGACCGAGGCCGTCATCACCGTGCCCGCCTACTTCAACGACGCTCAGCGCCAGGCCACCAAAGACGCGGGTCGCATCGCCGGTCTGGATGTCAAGCGCATCATCAACGAACCGACCGCAGCCGCTTTGGCCTTCGGTCTGGACAAGAACGAAAAGGGCGACCGCAAGATCGCCGTGTATGACCTGGGTGGCGGCACCTTTGACGTGTCCATCATCGAGATCGCCGATGTCGATGGTGAAAAGCAGTTCGAAGTGCTGTCCACCAACGGCGACACCTTCCTGGGCGGCGAAGACTTCGACCAGCGCATCATCGACTTCATCATTGCCGAGTTCAAGAAAGAATCCGGCGTCGACCTGACCAAGGACGTGCTGGCCCTGCAGCGCCTGAAAGAAGCCGCTGAAAAAGCCAAGATCGAGCTGTCCAGCTCGGCGTCCACCGACGTCAACCTGCCCTACATCACCGCTGACGCCACAGGCCCCAAGCACCTGAACGTCAAGCTGACCCGCGCCAAGCTGGAGCAACTGGTGGAAGAGCTGATCGAGCGCACCATTGCCCCTTGCCGCACCGCCATCAAGGACGCTGGCGTGTCGGTCTCCGACATCCACGACGTGATTTTGGTGGGCGGCATGAGCCGCATGCCCAAGGTGCAGGAAAAGGTCAAGGAATTCTTCGGCCAGGAACCCCGCAAGGACGTGAACCCTGATGAAGCCGTGGCTGTTGGCGCTGCCATCCAGGGCCAGGTGCTGTCGGGCGACCGCAAGGACGTGCTGCTGCTGGACGTGACACCTTTGTCTTTGGGCATCGAGACCATGGGCGGTGTTATGACCAAGATGATCACCAAGAACACCACGATCCCGACCAAGTTCGCACAAACCTTCTCGACAGCAGAAGACAACCAGCCAGCCGTGACCATCAAGGTGTTCCAGGGCGAGCGCGAAATTGCCAACGGCAACAAGCTGCTGGGCGAGTTCAACCTCGAAGGCATCCCACCCGCATCGCGCGGCACGCCCCAGATCGAGGTGTCTTTTGACATCGACGCCAACGGCATCCTGCACGTCGGCGCCAAGGACAAAGGCACCGGCAAGGAAAACAAGATCACGATCAAGGCCAACTCGGGTCTGTCGGAAGACGAAATCCAGCAAATGGTGAAAGACGCCGAGCTGAACGCCGCCGAAGACAAGAAGAAGCTCGAATTGGTGCAAGCCCGCAACTCGGGCGAAGCCGCTGTGCACAGCGTCAAGAAGAGCCTGACCGAGCACGGCGACAAGATCGAAGCAGCTGAAAAAGAAGCCATCGAAGCAGCATCCAAGGCGCTGGAAGAAGCCTTGAAAGGCGAAGACAAAGACGCCATCGAAGCCAAGACCGAAGCCCTGATGACGGCCAGCCAAAAGCTAGGCGAGAAGGTCTATGCCGAGATGCAAGCGCAACAAGCTGCAGCCAGTGCAGGCGCTGCCGAAGCCAAGCCCCAGGACGACAACGTCGTGGACGCTGAAGTCAAGGAAGTCAAAAAGGGCTGACCCGGTTCAGCGACCTGCGTTGAGCGTTCAGCGTGCGGAATTACCGCGACCTGCTGGCCTGGCAAGTTTCTTTTGAGCTTGCCAGGCTTGTCTATGAGTTGACCGAGTCTTTTCCAAAACACGAGGTTTTTGGGCTCACTGCGCAAATGCGCCGAGCTGCTGTGTCGATCCCCAGCAATTTGGCTGAAGGCGCAGGTCGTGGTGGTAAAAAGGACTTTGCGCATTTCGTGACCATGGCCAGGGCCTCGCTCAACGAACTTGAAACTCAGCTTTTACTGGCCCAAGCATTGGGTTACGGCGAATTGACCGATGCCATGCAACAACACATTGAACGCTTGTTTGCTCTCCTGAACGGTTTACGCAATTCGCTCAACGCTCAACGCTCAACACAAAACGAACATGGCTAAACGAGATTTTTACGAAGTGCTGGGCGTTGCCAAAAACGCTTCAGACGATGACATCAAAAAGGCTTATCGCAAGCTGGCGATGAAGTACCACCCTGACCGCAATCAGGGGGATGCTGCCAAAGATGCCGAAGCCAAATTCAAGGAGGTCAAAGAGGCCTACGAGATGCTGTCGGACGGCGAAAAACGTGCCGCCTATGACCAGTACGGTCATGCCGGTGTGGACCCCAATATGCGCGGCGGCCCCGGTGGGGCTCAAGGCTTTGGGGGCTTTGGCGATGCGTTTGGTGACATCTTTGGTGACATCTTTGGCGGTCAAGGCCGCGGTGGACGTGGCGGTGGTCGCCAGGTTTTCCGGGGCGCCGATCTGAGCTACGCCATGGAAATCACGCTCGAAGAAGCGGCCAACGGCAAGGATTCGCAGCTGCGCATTCCAAGCTGGGACGAGTGCGACACCTGCCACGGCACCGGTGCCAAACCCGGCACCAGCGCCAAAACCTGCTCGACCTGCCACGGCCAGGGCCAGGTGCAGATGCGCCAGGGCTTTTTCAGCGTGCAGCAAACCTGCCCACACTGCCGGGGCACGGGCAAGATCATTCCCGACCCTTGCGGCACTTGCCACGGTCAGGGCAAGGTCAAGAAACAAAAGACGCTGGAAGTCAAAATCCCGGCCGGTATCGACGACGGCATGCGCATTCGCAGCGCGGGCAATGGCGAGCCGGGCACCAACGGCGGGCCACCGGGCGATTTGTTCATCGAGATTCGCCTTAAGAAACATTCGATTTTCGAGCGCGACGGTGACGACCTGCATTGCGCTGTGCCCATCAGCTTCAGCAAAGCGGCATTGGGCGGCGAAATCGAAGTGCCCACCCTGGGCGGCAAAGCAGCCATTGACATTCCGGAAGGCACACAAACCGGCAAGCAATTCCGCATTCGCGGCAAAGGCATCAAGGGCGTGCGCGGCAGTTATCCGGGCGATTTGTATTGCCACATCACCGTGGAGACTCCGGTCAAGCTCACCGAGCACCAGAAAAAGTTGCTCAAGGAGTTTGAAGAGTCCTTGCAAAAAGGCGGCGGCAAACACCAGCCCAGTGGCGAGAGCTGGACCGACAAGCTCAAGGGCTTCTTCGGCGCTTGAGTTTGACTGTAAGTCTGTGGCTTCAGCCCCGACATGATGGCGCGCCTGCACCGGCAATGTCGGACCTGAAGGTCCGACCTACAGAAACCTGATGAGACCGATCCCAAGGCTGTTTGACTTGCGTCAAACAGCCTTTGGCTTTTGGGGCCACCATGGTAAGCATGAGCGCCACCATCACGTTCCTGGGCGGAGCCGACACTGTCACCGGCTCCAAATACCTGATCGAGCATCAAGGCCAGCGCCTTCTGGTCGATTGCGGGCTGTTTCAAGGCTACAAACAGTTGCGTTTGCGCAATTGGGGGCCTTTGCCCGTGGCAGCCAACCGCATCGACGCCGTCTTGCTCACCCACGCCCATCTGGACCACAGCGGCTATTTGCCCCTGCTGGTCAAAAATGGCTTCAAAGGCCGTGTGCACGCCACAACGGGCACCTGCGATCTGGTGGCCATCTTGTTGCCCGACAGTGGCCACATTCAGGAAGAAGACGCGTTTTTTGCCAACAGGCATGGTTTTTCCAAGCATGCACCGGCCTTACCGCTGTACAGCAAGCAAGAGGCCATCGACAGCCTCAAGCACCTGCGCGCCGAGCGGCAAGGCCAATGGTTTGAGCCGATGCATGGCTGGAAAGCGCGCTTTCAACCGGCGGGCCACATTCTGGGGGCCGCCAGTTTGCTGCTGGATGTGTCGGGGCGGCGCATCCTGTTTTCTGGCGACCTGGGGCGGCCCGATGACCCCTTGATGAACCCGCCCGAGCCACCGCCGCAAGCCGATACGGTATTGATCGAATCGACCTATGGTGATCGCCAGCACCCCAAGGAAAAACTGTTTGAAGAACTCGGCCCCCTGCTGCACAAGCTGGCCGCCCGGGGCGGCGTGGCCGTGGTGCCGGTGTTCGCGGTGGGTCGCGCACAAGCGGTGCTGCACACCATCGCCCAACTCAAGGCGGCCGGAGAGATTCCACGCAGTTTGCCGATTTTTCTGGACAGCCCCATGGCTATCCACACCACCGCGCTGTTTCAACGCCACCCTGGCGAGCACCGCCTGAGCGAACAGGAAGTACGCAATATGGACCATGTGGCCACCATGCTGGAGACGCCCGAGCAATCGAAATCTTTGGCCAGAAGACACGGCCCCATGGTGATTCTGGCAGCCAGCGGCATGGCCACCGGCGGGCGCGTTCTGCATCATCTGGCGCAATACGCTGGCGATCATCGCAACATGATCATCCTGACGGGCTACCAAGCCCCCGGAACACGTGGCGCCTGGCTGGCCAGTGGTAGCAACACCATCCGAATCCATGCCCAGGATGTGGCAGTGCGCGCCGAGGTGGTGCAAATCGAGTCGGCCTCGGCCCATGCCGACGCCAACCAGCTACTCAGCTGGCTGCACAAAATGCCCAGCGCCCCCGGGCAGGTGTATGTGGTGCACGGCGAACGCGAAGCCTCAGACATGCTTCGCCAGCGCATTGAGCACGAGATCAAATGGCGCGCTCTGGTGCCCGAGCAAGGCTCGGTCTGGCCGTTGTAGCAGCACGGCGTTTATCTGAATTCTGGGAAATCGGCGGCTTCAGCCCTGACATGGGCCTGCGCAAAACCAACAGCGTCGGACTCTGCGAGTGCCGACCTACGGGAGACAGCGCTCTTGTAGATCGGCGGCTTCAGCCCCGACAAGACTCATCAGCGCTAAAGCCGTCATCATCGGATCTGAAGCCCAGACCTACAAAAAGCGGTCGAGCAGCTTGCGCGAGTGTTTGTCCATGGCTGCGAGGTCGCGGATCATGTATTGCACGCCATCAGCGTCGTTGATCAGCAGCACCGTGCCCGTCAGGCGGCGAATGTCTTCTTCGCCCTTGAGCAAAAACTGGTTCTCCCCGCGATCCGTCATCACCGTCCAGGTGCTGGGCGTGGCAAAGCTGCTGACCCCCTCCAGACGCAGGATTTCGGGCAGAAATTCCCGTTCATTGAGTGCCTGCAAAACGGTGGTGCGCACGGCAGCATCGAGCTTGGCCAGGTCGTCGATCCAGAGCAGCTCATGCCCTTCGGCGTCCATCAGGGCAATGCCCTGCTCGGGCGAGGTCACGGGGTAAGCCCGCAGCGCGGTCACCGGCGCGTGGCGTGTCCCATCGACCAAAACCAGGGTCCAACGGCCAAAGGCATCGCGTTGCAAATCAAACGGGGTCATGCGTTCACCTTTTGTGCTGTCACCGGGCTGCTGCCACCCAACACCGCTTCGGCCTCGGCCTGGCGCTGCTGCGCTTCGTACAGGCGCCAGTAAGCGCCCTGGGCTTCGATCAGTTCGTCGTGAGAGCCTTCTTCGACCACCACACCCTTGTCCATCACGACCAAACGGTCGGCCTTGCGCAAGGTGGACAGGCGGTGCGCAATGGCAATGGTGGTGCGACCGCGCACCAGGTTGTCCAGGGCACGCTGAATTTCCTTTTCGGTCTCGGTGTCCACTGCCGAGGTGGCCTCGTCCAGGATCAGGATGCGTGGGTTGATCAGCAAAGCTCGCGCAATCGAGATGCGCTGGCGCTCACCACCAGACAGGCCCTGGCCGCGCTCACCTACCAGCGAGTCGTAACCCTGCGGCATGCGCAAGATGAATTCATGTGCGTGCGCGGCGCGGGCAGCGGCCACGATGTCTTCGCGGGTCGCACCGGGCTTGCCATAGGCGATGTTGTCGGCAATGGTGCCGAAGAACAGGAAGGGCTCTTGCAAGACCAAACCAATCTGGCTGCGGTAGTCGGCGATTTTGAGCTGGCGGATGTCGGTGCCGTCGAGCTCGATAGCGCCTTCGGTCAAGTCGTAAAAGCGGCAGATCAAATTGACCAAGGTGCTTTTGCCCGAGCCGCTGTGCCCCACCAGACCGATCATCTGACCAGGCTGGATGTCCAGGTTGAGCTGGCGGATCACGGCGCGATTGCCGTAGCGGAAACCGGCGTCGCGCACCGTGATGCGCCCTTGCACCTGTGGCAGGGGCAAAGGATTCACCGGCTCGGGCACGCTGGAGACATGGTCCAGGATGTCAAAAATACGCTTGGCCCCCGAGGCGGCTTTTTGCGTGTGCGAGACGATGCGGCTCATCGTGTCCAGACGGCCATAAAAGCGGCCGATGTAAGCCAGGAATGCGGTCAACACACCCACGGTGATTTGGTCATCCGACACCAGCCAGATGCCAAAGCCCCAAACCACCAACAGACCCACTTCAGTCATCAGCGTGACCGTGGGCGAGAACAAGGCCCAGACACGATTGAGGCGGTCGTTGACCATCAGGTTGTGGCGATTGGCGTCCTTGAAGCGGGTGGCTTCGCGGTCTTCCTGGGCAAAGGCCTTGACCACGCGGATGCCGGGAATCGTGTCGGCCAGCACATTGGTCACTTCGGCCCAGACGCGGTCGATCTTTTCAAAACCGGTGCGCAGCCGCTCGCGCACCACATGGATCAGCCAGCCAATAAAGGGCAGTGGCAGCAAGGTCACCATGGCCAAGGTGGGGTTGATGGTGAACAGGATGACCGCGGTCATCAGGATCATCAGCACATCGGTGGCGAAGTCCAGCAGGTGCAGGGACAGGAACACGTTGATGCGGTCGGTCTCGTTGCCGATGCGGGCGATCAGGTCACCGGTGCGGCGGTCGCCAAAGTACTCCAGCGAGAGCTTGAGCAAATGCTCGTAGGTGGTGGTGCGCAAGTCGGCGCCAATGCGCTCGGACACCAGCGCCAGGATGTAGGTTTTGGCCCAGCCCAGCACCCAGGCCAACAGTGCGGCGCCCAGCAAACCCATCAAATACAGGGACACCAGGCCCGGATCAATCGCCTTGCCGTTCTGGTAAGGGATCAGGATGTCATCCATCAGCGGCATGGTCAGGTAGGGCGGCACCAGGGTCGCGGCCGTGGCGGCCAAAGTCAGCACAAAACCCGCCAGCAGCGAGCCCTGGTAGGGCTTGGCAAAGCGCCACAGCTTGAACAGGGTCCAGGTGGAAGGCGGTGTCAGGTCTTCGCGGCCGCATTGGGAACACTCATCCTCGTCCTTGCGCATGGGACTTTGGCAAACCGGGCAAACCGAGCCCGACAGCAGGGTTTGCAAAGGCTGCCCCTGGTCGGTGTTGCCCAGACGTGCCATCTGGCTTTCAAATTGCGCCACCCAGCGAGCCACCGCCGGTTGCAGGCCCAAGGTGAAGCGCCAAACGGCCAGCCGCCCCGACGAAGTGGACAACTCCAGCGTGCCGACACCCGCGTGATCGCTCAATTTCAGGCTCAATTCGGGCTGCAAACCCCAGCTGCGCCAACTTTTTTCAGGGCCGTCAGGTGATAAAACGCGGCGATCAGTCAAAATAATGACATTTTTAGCGAACTTCAATTGCGCATCGAGGTCAACTTCCAAGAAGGCTGACGCGTTTTCTTCAGGTTGAAGGTGCACTGAAACCTCGGTTTGCCAGACGTCTGGAATCACCGGACGGGGCAAAACAGAGGAAGATGTTGAGATCATGAAGATTGAACCGCAAATAGCCGACCAGCCATTTGGCCAGTCGAGACAAAAACAACCATTGGTGTGGCCAACGACTGCACCAACTCTGCCCATGTATCTTTCGAACCCTGAGCTTCGTGCCAGCGCCAATATCGGCCGGTCATTGTATAGCCGCCCTCCCAAGCCATGAGCGCCAAAAACATCCTGTTCCTGCGCGTGACCCATTTGCGCGGCCCCAACATCTGGACCTACCGTCCCGTGATCGAAGCCCTGATCGACATCGGTGAATTGGAGGATTTCCCCTCCAACTTGCTGCCCGGCTTCAACGACAGGATCAAAGCCTGGCTGCCCCAGATGATCGAGCACCGCTGTACGCCTGGGGTTCGCGGTGGCTTCTTCCAGCGACTGGACACCGGCACCTGGGCGGGTCATATCCTGGAACACGTCAGTCTGGAGCTGCAAACCCGAGCGGGCATGCCCATGGGTTTTGGCAAAGCGCGTGAGGCAGGCCCGCGTGGGGTCTACAAAGTCATCATCCGCACCGACCACGAAGACGTGGGTCGCAGCGCACTGGAAATGGCACGCGAGCTGATCCTTGCGGCCATTCACGACAGTCCGTTTGACGTGTCCGGCGCCATCTCCAAACTGACAGACATGGTCGACAGCCTGTATGTCGGCCCCAGCACCGCCAGCATTGTTGAAGCCGCTTACGACCGTCGTGTGCCCTTCATCCGTCTGAACGCAGGCAATCTGGTGCAATTGGGCCACGGCGTGAACCAGCGGCGCATCTGGACAGCCGAGACCGACCGAACCAGCGCGATTGCTGAAGGCATCTCCAAAGACAAGGACCTGACCAAAAACCTGCTGGCCATGTGCGGCGTCCCCGTGCCCGAAGGCCAGGTGGTGGCAAGTCCTGCCGCTGCCTGGGTGGCCGCGCAGGAAATCGGCCTGCCCGTGTGCGTCAAGCCCAGCGACGGCAACCGTGCCCGGGGCGTGTCGCTGGATCTGCACACCCAAGCCGATGTGGAAGCGGCCTACGCCATTGCTCTGGAGCAAGGCAGCGAAGTCATCGTGGAACGCTTTGTGCAGGGCGCCGAACACCGTCTGCTGGTGGTGGGCGACCGTCTGGTGGCCGCCAGCCGTGGCGAAACCGCCAGTGTGACGGGCGACGGCCAGCACAGCGTGCGTGATCTGGTCGAGATGCAGATCAACTCCGACCCACGTCGTGGCAGCGACGGCAGCTTGCCCCTCGAACGGGTGCGCCTGCGCGACAACAGCCCCGAGGTGCTGGAGTTGGCCCGCCAAGGCCTGAACCCCGACAGCGTGCCCGAAGCGGGTCGCCAAGTGCTGGTCAAGCGCACGGGCAACATGACCAGCGACGTGACCGACGAGGTGCATCCCGATGTGGCCGCACTGGCCGTGTTGGCAGCCCGCGTGGTGGGCCTGGACATTGCCGGTGTGGATGTGGTCACCCCGGATATCCGCGAACCCTTGGGCCAGCAAGGCGTGGTGGTCGAAGTCAATGCAGGCCCCAGCTTGCTGATGCACCTGAACCCGGCCGAAGGCCAGCCCCGACCAGTCGGTCAGGCCATTGCCGATCACCTGATCCCCCCCCAGGAAACCGGCCGAATCCCGGTGATTGGTCTGATGGGTGATGGCGACACCACCCGCAGTGCCAAACTCATTGCATGGCTGCTGCACCTTCACGGTTTTTACACCGGGCTGGCTTGTGCAGATGGCCTTTACATTCACCAACGCTGCGTTCAGACAGAGCATGCCATGGACTTTGAACAAGCCGAGCGTTTGCTGGTGAACCGATCCGTACAAGCGGCCGTGTTCGAAACGGATGCACGGCGTTTGCTGACCCAGGGCCTGCCCTATGACCGCTGCCAAGTGGGCATCGTCACCCGCATGCCCAAAGCCGCACCGCTGGAAGACCTGTATCCCGGTCCGGACGAAAAAATGCCCAGCTACATCCGCACCCAGATTGATGTGGTGCTGCCGCATGGCTTTGCCGTGCTCAACGCAGATGATGAAGCCGTGGCCGATTTGGCGCAGTACAGCGATGGCGACGTGATTTTTTATGCTGCCCAAGAATCCAACGCACGCCTGAGCGCGCACCGCTGCGAAGGCGGCCGCGTCGGTTTCTGGCGCGATGGCCAGCTGATCCTGGCCGAAGGCAGCAAGGAAGTGTCCGTGCTCTCCAGCCAGCGCCCCGCTGTGGCCCGCTTACTGAAAACCGACACACTCAGCCAGACCGACATGCTGATTGCCAGCTGCGCGGCCTGGGCTCTGGACATGGGCGCCGACCTGATCCGCGCGGGTGTCAAGAGCTACGGCCAAACCGCCGCCGTCTGAAGCGGCCCCAGAAGAACAACAGGAACCCATCTCCATGGAAGTGTCCCGAATTCGCGCCTTGCGCGGCCCCAACTTGTGGAGCCGCCACACGGCCATTGAAGCCATCATCACTTGCACACCCCATGAGCAAGGGCTGAACGCCCAGCACCCCATCGAGCAGCAATTGCGCCGCATCTTCCCGCAAGTCGGCCCCTTCGATGGGCAACGGCCGGGTCAGCAAGTCGCCATGGCACACGCTCTTGAAAAAGTGACGCTGGGCTTGCAAACCCAGGCCGGTTGCCCCATCTCATTTAGCCGAACCACCCCGACCCAAGAGCTTGGTGTGTACCAGGTGGTGGTGGAATACAGTGACGAGGCCGTTGGGCGCTTGGCCTTGGAACTGGCTGAAAAACTTTGCCATGCCGCCATCACCGGCGTCGGTTTTGATGTGGAGGCGGCCATCACCCAGCTGCACGAACTCGACGAAGAAGTGAGACTTGGACCCTCCACAGGCGCCATCGTGGACGCAGCTGTGGCCCGTGGCGTTCCCATCCGACGACTCACGGATGGCAGCCTGGTGCAGTTCGGCTGGGGCGCCAAGCAAAGACGAATTCAGGCCGCCGAGATTGACACCACCAGTGCAATTGCCGAGTCCATTGCACAAGACAAAGACCTGACCAAAAGCCTTTTGCACGCAGCCGGGGTGCCCGTGCCCATGGGACGGCCGGCCTTGTCCGTGGACGAGGCCTGGCAAGTGGCCCTGGAAGTGGGCCTGCCCGTGGTCGTCAAACCGCAGGACGGCAACCAGGGCAAAGGCGTCTCAGTCAATATCACCGACCGCACGGCCTTTGACAACGCCTATGCCACCGCCGTGCGCTACGGCGTGGTCATGGTCGAAAAATTCCTGCCCGGCCACGATTACCGCTTGCTGGTGGTGGGCAACAAACTGGTCGCCGCTGCACGCCGCGAGCCGCCCTTGGTGGTGGGTGACGGCAAGCACACCGTGCGCCAGTTGGTGGACCTGGTCAACGCCGACCCGCGTCGCGGCACAGGTCACTCCACATCGCTGACCAAAATCCGCTTTGACGACATCGCCATTGGCCGCCTGCGTGAGCAAGACCTGGAGCCCGAATCGGTGCCCGAAAAAGGCCGACGCGTGATCCTGCGCAACAACGCCAACCTGTCCACTGGCGGCACCGCCACGGATGTGACCGACGATGTGCACCCCGAAGTGGCCGCCCGCGTGATCGAGGCCGCGCAAATGGTGGGCCTGGACATTTGCGGCGTGGACGTGGTGTGTGAGTCGGTGATGCGGCCTCTTGAAGAGCAAAACGGCGGCATTGTCGAAGTGAATGCCGCCCCTGGTCTGCGCATGCACATCAGTCCCTCGTACGGCAAGGGCCGCGATATCGGCAAGGCCGTGCTTGACCATATGTATCCCGATGGTGACAACGGCCGTGTGCCCGTGATTGCCGTGACCGGCACCAATGGCAAAACCACCACCGTGCGCCTGACCGCCCACCTGCTCAAAGCCCAAGGCCTGCGCGTGGGCATGACCAACACCGACGGTGTGTACGTCAACGGCCGCCAGACCGATTCAGGCGACTGCAGCGGCCCGCGCAGCGCCCGCAATGTGCTGATGCATCCCGAGGTGGATGCCGCCGTGTTTGAAACCGCGCGTGGCGGCTTGCTGCGCGAAGGCCAGGCCTTCGACCGCTGCAAAGTGGCCATCGTGACCAACATAGGCGCTGGCGATCATCTGGGTCTTAACTACATCACCACGCTCGAAGACCTGTCGGTGCTCAAACGCGTGATTGTGCTGAATGTTGAGCAAAATGGCATGGCCGTGCTCAACGCGGCTGACCCTGCGGTGGTCGCCATGGCACACCACTGCCCCGGCGATGTGACGTTTTTCGCGCTCGACGGCAACCAGCCCGTGCTGGCCGCGCACCGCGCTCAAGGCAAACGCGTGGTCTTCACTGATGACGGCGACATCGTGGCCCAAAACGGCAAACAGATTTTCCGCATCCCGCTGGCCCAAGTGCCCTTGACGCGCCAAGGTCAGATCGGTTTTCAGACTGAAAATGTGCTGGCGGCTGTGGCTGCAGCCTGGGCAGTGAATGCACCTTGGGATGCCATCGCCCAAGGCCTTGCAACGTTCATCAGCGATATCCAGGGCGTCCCCGGTCGCTTCAACGTGTTCGATTACAAAGGGGCCACCCTGATTGCCGATTACGGCCACAACCCCGATGCCATCCAGGCTCTGGTGCAGGCCGTAGACAACATGCCCGCGAAAAAACGGGTGGTGGTGATCAGCGGCGCTGGCGACCGGCGCGACCAAGACATCCGCGAGCAGACGCAGATTCTGGGGGCAGCCTTTGACGATGTGCTGCTGTATCAGGATGCCTGTCAACGCGGCCGAGCAGACGGCGAAGTGCTTCAGCTCTTGCGCGAAGGTCTGCATGGCGCCTCACGCGCCCGCCATATCGAAGACATTCAGGGTGAATTTAATGCCATTGACATTGCGCTTTCGCGCCTGAATGCAGGTGATTTGTGCCTGATCCTCATCGACCAGGTCGAAGAAGCATTGGCCTACATCACCGAAAAAGTCAAAGCTGAAAGCCTGAAAGCCTGATTTTCACCTGGCGGCTTCAGCCCGCCAGGCTGTTGATGTGCATGGCCAGCGCCACACTGAACATGAAAATCCCCACCCAACGCAGCCAGCGCATGAAGGTCGGGCGGGGTTGCTCCACATATTTGAAAAGCAAAGCCCCGGCCAACAAAGACAGTGCCAAAGAGCCCAGCATCCCCAATGCATTGGGCAACAACTGTTCAGGCCAGCGTTGCGACACCCAGGCATTGACCGCCAAGCTGACGCCAAAATGGACCACGAACACGGCGTAAGACATCCTTGAGATCCCCTGAACTGTCCGGCACCACAAGCCACCTCCCACAGGGGACTGAAACCAAGTCAGCGGAGCGCCGACCAACAAGGCCGCTACCGCCAAAGCGGTGACCAGCCGCCAATTCGGGGCCAACCACAGCGCCATGGCACCCAAAAACACAAAAACTCCCAAACTGGCCCCGAATTTTCCCGCCTCCTGCGCCCGTCGAGTCTGATAGGCCAGCCAACCCATGGCGTAAGAGCCGCAAAAATAGAGGGCGTAATCGTCCAGACTTTCAATGCCACTCCACCACCACAAAGACGCTGCAGCCAGCGTCAGCCAAAGACGTTTGCACCAAACCTCTGCACTTGTGTGAGGTTTCAAGCGGCTCAGCCACTGTGCCATGGCCAGCACCAGCAAGGCCAGCGCATACAGCTGAAAATCCATGGCCACATACCAAACACCCGCCGACAAGGCTTCCAAATCCAGCAAATGCTGCAATAAAAAGACATGCGCCCAAGCCTGCCACCATGTGGGCAAAGCGGACAAAGAGGGGTGATCAAATCCAGGCCTGATGATTTCAGACACCAGCACCACGAGACTCAGGGCCGCCAGCAGCGGCAGCGCCAGTCTCAAATAGCGACGCCACAGCCACTGCGCAGCCAATGGCGCATCAAGTCTCATGATGTGGCTCAAACTGCCCGCTGTCAAAAAGCCACCGCAAACCAAAAACATCTGCACCGCCAATCGCGCACGGTCAAACAACCATTCGATCAGTTGGGGCCAGGCGCCCATCACGACGTCCGACATGGGTCCGTAAAAAGCCAGATGGTGGAGCACAATCAAGACACAGCCAAGTGCCTTGAGCAGGTCAAGCAGCCAAGCTCGCCCCGAAAGGGGCGCCACCTCAGGAGCAGAGACAGTCGTGCGCAAGACGCTCAAAGCGCCAAGCGGGCGCGGGCCGCTTGGTACTGGGCCTTGAACTGGGCCACCAGATCGGCCGTGCTTTGCACCGACTGGATGGCGCCAATGCCCTGGCCGCAGCCCCAGATGTCTTTCCAGGCTTTTTTGGCGTCACCGCCAAAGTTCATCTTGCTGGGGTCGGACTCGGGCAGGTTCTCAGGGTCCAGGCCCGCCGCGCGGATGGATGGGGCCAGGTAGTTACCATGCACCCCGGTGAACAGGTTGCTGTAGACGATGTCGTCGGAGTTGCTGTCGACAATGGCCTGTTTGTACTCTTCGGCGGCACGCGCTTCGTGCGTGGCAATGAAGGCTGAACCGATGTAGGCGAAATCCGCGCCCATGGCTTGCGCCGCCAAAATCGCATCGCCCGTGGCGATCGAGCCCGACAAAGCCACCGGGCCATCGAACCACTGGCGGATTTCCTGGATCAGAGCAAACGGGCTTTTGACACCCGCATGGCCACCCGCACCTGCGGCCACGGCAATCAGGCCGTCCGCGCCTTTTTCAATCGCTTTGTGCGCGTGTTTGTTGTTGATGATGTCGTGCAGCACCACGCCGCCGTAGCTGTGCGCGGCCGCATTGATCTCTTCACGAGCGCCCAGCGAGGTGATGATGATCGGCACCTTGTACTTCACGCACATGGCCATGTCGTGCTCCAGACGGTCGTTGCTCTTGTGCACGATTTGGTTGATGGCAAAGGGCGCAGCGGGCTTGTCGGGGTTGGCGGCGTTGTAGGCAGCCAAGGTCTCGGTGATCTCGATCAACCACTCTTCGAGCTGCGCAGCAGGGCGGGCGTTCAAAGCGGGCATGGAGCCGACAATGCCCGCCTTGCACTGCTCAATGACCAACTTGGGGTTGCTGATGATGAACAAAGGTGAAGCGATGGCGGGGAACGGCAGGTTCGCCAGAACCGGGGGCAACTTGGACATGTAGTCTCCTGAAAAATATCGGTCTATTGTGAGAGAACAAAGGCATCAAACGGTGTCGGCGCGGCGACAAGCAGGCCCCTTGCGTGAGGAAAACCGGCGTGGTGCTTGTCCCTTGCAGGAGACAGCCCTGCTGGCGATTTGTCTGCGCTGGACGGCAGGCCATCGCTTGCAGGGCAAGCTCCTACAAAAAAACCGGCACAGGCAGCTGCCTCGTGTCGGCCCCATGCATGAGGAAGACCGACATGGTGCTTGTCCCCTGTAGGAGCCAGCCCTGCTGGCGATGGTTTGAAACTTTGCAAATGCTTGTTCAAAGCCACGGTGTCAGAACGCGTCGAGCGCCATCGCGGTCACGCTGCCTGCGCCTTCCACGATGCTGTCGCGGATGCCGGGGGCCTTGGACAGGATGTGGTCGGCGTAAAAACGCGCGGTGGTCACCTTGGCGGCCATGAAGGCAGCGTCTTGGGCTTGCGCTTCGGGTGAGAGGGCCACCAGCAAGGCGCGGCCCATTTGCCAGCCCGCCATCAGGTTACCGGCCAGCATGAGGTAAGGCACGCTGCCTGCAAACACGTCGTTGGGGTGGGCCTTGGTGTTGCCCGCCACAAACTCGACCACGTCCACAAAGGCTTCGCGGGCGGCTTTGAGTCGCTTGGCCACGGCCTGCGCATCGGCGTTACCAGAAGCGGCCAATTCGCTTTCGGTTTGCGCCACCTGTCCAGCCAGCGCCTTGGCGGTCTGGCCACCGTCACGGGCGGTTTTGCGACCCACCAAGTCGTTGGCCTGGATGGCGGTGGTGCCTTCGTAAATCGTCAGGATCTTGGCGTCGCGGTAGTACTGCGCCGCACCTGTTTCCTCGATGAAGCCCATGCCGCCGTGCACTTGCACGCCCAGGCTGGTGACTTCCAGGCTCATCTCGGTGCTGTAGCCCTTGACCAGCGGCACCATGAATTCGTAGAACGCGGCATTTTGCTTGCGCACCTCGGCATCGGGATGGTGGTGCGAAGCGTCGTAGGCCGCAGCGGCGGTGGCGGCCATGGCGCGGCAGCCTTCGGTGTAGGCGCGCATGGTCATCAGCATGCGGCGCACATCGGGGTGGTGAATGATGGGGCCAGCAGCGGGCAAGCTGCCGTCCACCGGGCGGCTTTGCACGCGGTCACGGGCGTATTGCACGGCCTTTTGGTAAGCGCGCTCGGCAATCGCGATGCCCTGCACGCCCACGGCGTAACGGGCAGCGTTCATCATGATGAACATGTATTCGAGGCCGCGGTTTTCCTGGCCCACCAAATAGCCCACGCCACCACCGTGATCGCCAAACTGCAGCACGGCTGTGGGGCTGGCCTTGATGCCCATCTTGTGCTCGATGCTCACACAGTGCACGTCGTTGCGATCACCCAAAGAGCCATCGGCCTTGACCATGAATTTGGGCACCACGAACAGGCTGATGCCTTTGACGCCTTCGGGTGCGCCCACCACACGGGCCAGCACCAGGTGCACGATGTTCTCGGCCATGTCGTGCTCACCGTAGGTGATGTAGATCTTGGTGCCGAAGATTTTGTAGGTGCCATCGGGCTGCGGCTCGGCGCGGGTGCGCACAGCGGCCAGGTCCGAGCCGGCTTGTGGCTCGGTCAAGTTCATGGTGCCGGTCCACTGGCCGGAGATCAGCTTTTCCAGGTAGGTGGCTTTGAGCTCGTCCGAACCTGCGGTGAGCAATGCTTCGATCGCGCCATCGGTGAGCAAGGGGCACAGCGCAAAGGCCATATTGGCCGAGTTGAGCATTTCGCCGCAAGCCGCGCCAATGGTTTTGGGCAGGCCTTGCCCGCCAAAGTCAGCGGGGTGCTGCAGGCCTTGCCAGCCGCCTTCGGCGTACTGCTGATAAGCCTCTTTGAAGCCGGGCGTGGTGGTCACGCCGCTGCCGTTGTGGAAGGACGGGTTTTTGTCGCCTTCCCAGTTCAGGGGCGAGATCACGTCCTGGTTGAGCTTGGCGCACTCTTCGAGCACGGCCTGAGCGGTTTCTAGACCCGCGTCTTCAAAACCGGGAATCTGCGCGATCTGGTCAATGCGGGCCAGATGCTCGATGTTGAAAAGCATGTCCTTGAGGGGGGCGATGTAGCTCATGTCTTGTCTCCGATGAGGGTCCGAGGAAATAGGGGTCGGGTACAAAAAAGACCTCTCAAGGAGGTCTTTTTTGTAGTCGTCAAATCATCACAGTGCGTTGGTCAACTCAGGCACGGCGGCAAACAAATCGGCTTCGAGGCCAAAGTCGGCCACGCTGAAGATGGGTGCTTCGGGGTCCTTGTTGATCGCCACGATCACCTTGGAATCCTTCATGCCTGCCAAGTGCTGGATCGCACCCGAGATGCCCGCAGCGATGTACAGCTGAGGCGCGACGATCTTGCCGGTCTGGCCGACCTGCAGGTCGTTGGCGGCGTAGCCTGCGTCCACCGCTGCGCGGCTGGCACCGATGGCAGCACCCAGCTTGTCGGCCAGGGGGGTCATCACTTCGTTGAACTTTTCGGCGCTGCCCAATGCGCGGCCACCCGACACAATGATCTTGGCGGCGGTCAACTCAGGGCGGTCGTTCTTGGCGATCTCGCTGCGCGTGAAGCTGCTCTTGCCGCTGTCGGCTTGGGCTGATGCGCTTTCCACCGTGGCGCTGCCACCTGCAGCGGCTGCGGCGTCAAAGCCGGTGGTGCGCACGGTGATGACTTTGGTGGCATCCAGGCTTTGCACCGTGGCCATCGCGTTACCGGCATAGATGGGTCGCTCGAAAGTGTCGGCAGAGAACACTTGCGTCACATCGCTGATTTGGCCGACGTCCAGCTTGGCGGCCACGCGAGGCGCCACGTTCTTGCCTGCCGCAGTGGCGGGAAACAGGATGTGGCTGTAGTTGGCAGCAATGGCCAACACTTGGGCTGCCACGTTTTCGGCCAGGCCATGAGCCAAGGCTTCACTGTCGGCGTGGATCACTTTGGTCACACCCGCGATTTGGGCGGCGGCCGTTGCAGCAGCGCCTGCGTTGTGGCCTGCGACGAGCACATGCACGTCACCACCGCAAGCGGCGGCGGCGGTCACGGTATTGAGGGTGGCGCCTTTGATCGAGGCGTTGTCGTGTTCTGCAATCACAAGAGAAGTCATGATGGTTCCTTGATGGATACGGGTTGTTGTAGGAGCTTGCCTGCAAGCGATGGCTTGCGGACCACGACCGGCTATCGCCAGCAGGGCTGGCTCCTACAAAAAGAAGGTTTGTTTAAATGACCTTGGCCACGTTTTTCAATTTATCCACCAGCGTGGCCACATCGGGCACCTTGATGCCGGCGCTGCGCTTGGCAGGCTCTGCCACTTTCAGGGTCTTGATGCGGGGGGCCACATCGACACCCAGGTCTTCGGGCTTGAAGGTGTCGAGCTGCTTTTTCTTGGCCTTCATGATGTTGGGCAAGGTCACGTAGCGTGGCTCGTTCAGGCGCAAGTCGGTGGTCACCACCGCAGGCAGGCTGATGCTGAGCACTTCCAGGCCGCCATCGATCTCGCGGGTGACATGGGCTTTACCGTCCACGATGTCGACCTTGGAGGCGAAGGTGGCTTGGGGCAGATCGGCCAAAGCGGCCAGCATCTGGCCGGTCTGGTTGCAGTCGTCGTCAATGGCTTGTTTGCCCAAAATGATCAGGCCGGGCTGCTCTTTGTCCACCAGAGCCTTGAGCAGCTTGGCCACGGCCAAGGGCTGCAGGTCCAAATCCGCTGGGGTCTCGACCAGAATGCCGCGGTCGGCACCGATGGCCATGGCGGTACGCAGGGTTTCCTGGCACTGGGCCACGCCGCAAGACACAGCAATGACTTCAGTGGCCAGACCTTTTTCTTTCAGACGCACAGCTTCTTCGACCGCGATCTCGTCAAAGGGGTTCATGCTCATCTTGACGTTGGCGATGTCCACGCCCGAACCATCGGACTTGACGCGCACCTTGACGTTGTAGTCCACCACCCGTTTGACGGGAACGAGAATTTTCATGAAAGCATCTCCGATTGGATTGATTTTGAAAGTCTGAAATCAATTGACGTTTACGTCAACGTAAAGGTCAATTTTGCACTAAATTGCCCTGGCGTGTTGTCGATTCACCCAAAAAAGCACGACCGTTCGTATTTTACACACATGAAAAAGACGTCTTTTTTGCATCCTACCCCCGGGAATTCACCGACCAATCGGTCGGTGAATTCAGGTTAGTATCAATTGCAGTCTGATCATCAACCGATTAGATTATGTTTAGTAACCAATTTGTGTGGAGTCCACCATGAAGAAAGTCCTGATTTCCTTGTCATTGACAGCTCTGGCCAGCTTGGCTGGCACAGCTCAAGCTCAGACGGTCCTGACCGTCTCCAGCTGGCTGCCGCCCACCCACACGGCCAGCATGGCCCAAAAAGAATGGTGCGACCTGCTCGAGGCCAACACAAAAGGCCGCATCAAGTGCAACATCCTGCCCCGTGGCGTGACGCCTGCCCCAGGCACTTATGATGCGGTCAAAAATGGTTTGGCTGATGTGTCCTACACCGTACATGGCTACACCCCCGGCCGCTTCATCGCTCCGCAAATGGCCGAACTGCCTTTCCTGGGAAACAGCGCTGAAACCATCTCGGTGGCTTTAAGCCGCGTGAGCGACAAGCACCCCGAGTTCGCGGCCGAGCACCCTGGTGTCAAGGTCATCAGCTTGTTCACCCATGGCCCTGGCATTGTGTTCAACACCAAGCGTCCCATCACCAAGGTGGATGACTTGTCAGGCCTGAAATTCCGCGTTGGCGGTGGCATGGTCAATGACATGTCCAAAGCACTGGGCATGAATGTCACGCTCAAACCCGCACCGGACTCTTATGAACTGCTGTCCAGCGGTGTGATGGACGGCACGCTGTTCCCGGCTGAGTCCACCGAATCGTTCAAGATCGACAAGATCATCAAGCACGCCACCACCTTCCCAGGCGGTCTGTACAACACCAGCTTCGTCTTCATGATGAACCAGGCCAAGTACGACAAGCTGTCTGCAGAAGACAAAAAAGCTGTGGATGCCATCTCTGGCGAAACCGCTGCCCGCATCTTTGGCCGTGGCTGGGACAAAGTGGATCGCCGCGCCTTTGCGCTGATGCAAGTCAACGGTGTGGCGGTCACCAAGGCCGATGCCAAGTTCGTTGCCGACGTCAAAGCCAAAACCGCACCTCTGGAACAAGCTTGGATCAAAGCCGCTGAAGGCAAGGGCCTGAAGAACCCAGCCAAAGTGCTGGCTGACTTCCGCGCCGAAATCGCCAAACTGGAGAAGTGATTTCCGCTTTGCCCGATGGGGCAAAAGGAACAACCGGCGGTCCCCTTCTGAACGAGGGGACCGCTTTTTGAATTTGAAAGACACCTGTTTTGAAAAAACTGCTTGAAACCCTTTGCGGGCTACTCGCTGGAATCGCCCTCTTTGCGATCATGCTGCTCACCTTCCTCGATGTAGGGGGCAGAAAATTTTTGGGCAACTCCATCACCGGGTCTCTGGAATTGACCGAATTGCTGATGGTGGTTGTTATTTTCGGCGCCCTGCCTTTGGTATCCGAGCGTGGCGAACATGTGGTGTTCGACTCGATGGACCCCTATCTGCCTGAAATGATTCGCAAAATTCAGCGCGCCTTGGTGCACCTTCTGTGCGGCGCCGCTTTGGTTTCGCTGGGCTGGTTGATGTGGAAAACCGGTGGCGACTTTCTGCAAACCGGTGAAACCACGGCCCAACTCAAAATTCTCAAAGCCCCGTTCATCTATGGCATGGGCCTGCTGTGTGCCTTCACCGGCCTCATCCACTTGAGCTTGATGTTCAAGGAACAACAAGACAACGAAGGAGGCGTGCTGTGATTGAAGCGCTGATTGGATTTGCGGCCATCTTTGGCCTGGCGCTTTTGCGCGTGCCACTGGCTTTCTCCATGGGCCTGGTCGGTCTGGTGGGCATTGGCTTGACTCGCGGATGGATGCCCGCGGTGGCCAGCACAGCCCAAGTGGTTTACGAAACTGGATTTGCCTACACCCTGTCGGTGATCCCGCTGTTCATCCTGATGGGCAACTTTGTCGCCCGTGCAGGGTTGGCGCATGAGCTCTTTCATGCTGCCTACACTTTCATCGGCCACCGCCGGGGCGGCCTGGCGCACGCCACCATCGCCGCCTGCGCAGGCTTTGGCGCCATTTGCGGCTCGTCCATTGCAACGGCTGCGACCATGAGCAAAGTGGCCTACCCGTCCATGAAAAAGCTCGGCTACAGCGATGCGCTGTCGACCGGTGTGATCGCAGCGGGCGGCACCCTGGGCATCATGATTCCGCCGTCCACCATCATGGTGATCTACGGCATCATCACAGAGACCCACATCGGAAAATTGTTCGCGGCTGGGGTGATTCCCGGCTTGATGACCGCCATTCTCATGATGGTGGCCGTGGTGATCATGACCTCGCGTGACCCCGAACATGCGCCAGCAGGCGAAAAATTCAGCTGGTCACAACGCTGGGCGGCACTGCGCGGCATCTGGGGGGTTTTGCTGCTGGTGGTGATCGTGCTGGGAGGCATCTATGGCGGCTTCTTCACCGCTACCGAAGGCGCTGGCATGGGGGCCATGGGTGCATTCCTGTTTGCCGTGGCACGGGGGGCTCTGAGCTTCAAGGCCTTGTTCGAGGTGCTGGTCGAATCGGCCCGCACCACCGCGATGCTGTTCACGCTGCTGATTTCGGCCACCATTTTTGCCAACTTCGTCAACTTCACCAGCATGCCCATGGAACTCAAGGAGTGGATCACCCACCTGGGCCTATCACCAATCATGATCGTGGGCGCCATGATGCTGATTTATGTGATTTTGGGCACCGTGATGGAAGAGCTGACCATGGTGCTGCTGACCATTCCGCTGTTCTTCCCCATCGTCACCCAGCTGGGCTTTGACCCGGTGTGGTTTGGCGTGCTGATCGTGATGGTGATCCAGATCGGCCTGATCTCGCCGCCCGTGGGCATGAACCTGTTCGTCATCAACACCCTGCTGCCCAAAGTGGGGCTGGGCACCATCTTCCGTGGCGTGTGGCCGCTGGTGGTGGTGTTGATCATCTGCTTGGGCATCTTGCTGGCATTCCCGGGCTTGAGCCTGTGGTTGCCTTCCATGATGGACTGACAGCGTCATCCAATTGCAAAAACGGCACGCCTTGGCGTGCCGTTTTTCATGGTCAGCAGCCCTTAAAGGCTTCCGCAGCTCATTCGCCGCTTCGACGGCCTACCTACCACGCCTTCGCAGCTTGGAACTCGCGGAGTCCGAAGTTTGCAGGCTTCGGTTAAGACCGCATGTCGGGGCTGAAGCCGCCGACCTACAAAACCGGCTCAACGGGTGCGTACATGGCCCCAGCAGCCCGATCAGGCGGTGGGGGGCAGCACGTTGTGCACCACACGCTGAGGAAACGGAATCTCGATGCCGTTGGCTTGCAAGATCTGCAAGATGGCGCGGTTGATGTCCGACTTGAGTTTGAGGGGGCCATTTTCCGGATCGGCGATCCAGTACGACACGACAAACTCCAGGCCATCGGCACCAAATGTGGCCAAGCTGGCTATAGGCGGAGGATCGGGCAACACCCGAGCTTGGGATTTGCAAGCGTCTTCCAACAAGTCCACCACCAAATCCACCGGGCTGTTGTAGGCCACCGACACTTGGGTGCTTTGCGACACCTTGGGGTCGGCCAGCGACAAATTTTCCACGCGCTGGATGATCAGCATTTCATTGGGCACGATGGATTCCCGTCCGGACAGGGCCCGAATGACCGTGTAGCGGGCCTTGATGTCGGTGATGCGTCCCTCAAAACCGTCGACCCGCACCATGTCGCCGATGCGCATGCTGCGCTCGGCCAGGATGACGAAACCACTGACGTAATTGGCCGCCAGTTTTTGCAAGCCAAAACCAATGCCCACGCCCACCGCGCCACCCAATACGGACAAAGCCGTCAGGTCAATGCCCACAGAAGACAAAGCCAGTATCAAGCCCACAAACATCAAGGCAGCGCGCACCGTGTTGCTGATGACTTTGCGCAGCGACAAATCGCTGCCCGTGGCCGATCTGAGCAAACGAGACTCCAGCGCAGCCGACACCCACAACATGACGATCATGACGGCACCTGCCGTCAGCGCGCCTTCGATCAACGTGCGCATCGACAAGACGCTGCCACCGACTTTCCAGCGGATTTGATCAAGCTCATCGAGCAACAGCGGCAAAACCCCTGTGACCCACAACACCACGGCCAGCCATGCCATCCAGGAAATGGTCCGCTCCAGCACCCGCACAAAATGGGCTTCACCGAAGGCCACCTGCATCACCTTGACGCCCAGACGGATCAGAGCCAGAGAAATACACACCGGCAACAAGATGTCATACAAGGCCATGGGGTGGTCGGTGGTCAACAGCGCCCGCGAAGCAAAGGTCAGGCCCAGCAACAAAGTGGGGAACAGCACCCCGTCCACCAAGCGTTTTCCCAAAAGGATCGACAACTCGGCCCCTGCAAAGGCCCGGCGCACCAGCCATGCAGCCCCCCAGGACAAGCCCACACAAACGACAAACGCCAACAAAACGTGCAAGGAATCGGCACGAACCAGCTTGTCCAGCCAAGCCAGGGGGTCGGTGATGTGAAGTGACTTCATGCTCGCCATGCGGGGCTCCTTTTGTCAATAAATGCCTGCACGCCTTCCTGGGCGTCGGCGTGCATCATGTTGCAGGCCATGGTTTGACCAGCCAGCTGGTAAGCCGCTTCGATGCCCATTTCCCGCTGCTTGTAAAACAGCGCCTTGCCCATGCGCACAGCCTCGCGGGGCTTGCTCACAATCGAGTCAACCCATTCGTTAACTTGTGCATCCAGCCCCTCTGAGGCGCTCACGCGGTTGATCAGGCCTCGCTGGCAGGCCTCTTGCGCGCTGATGAAACCGCCCGTTAGCAGCATTTCCATGGCCTGCTTGGCATGCATATTGCGCACCAGGGGCACGCTGGGCGTGGCGCAAAACAGGCCTACATCGATGCCATTGACCCCAAAGCGGGCGGTCTCGGCAGCCACCGCCAGATCACACTGCGCCACCAGTTGGCAGCCCGCAGCGGTGGCCACGCCCTGCACGCGCGCAATCACCGGCACCGGCAGGTTCTGAATGGACAGCATCATGCGCGTGCACTGCGCAAACAGCTTTTGGTAGTAGGCCATCTCGGGCTGCGCCCGCATTTCCTTGAGGTTGTGCCCGGCGCAAAAAGCCTTGCCCGCCGCCGCCAGCACCACCACACGGGCGTGCTCGTCCAAGGCGATCTGGTGCAGAGCGTTTTGCAGGGCATGCAGCATGTCCTCGCCCAAAGTGTTGAAGGTGCTTGCTTGGTTCAGGGTCAGGCGGTGCACGCCACGCGCATCGCGCTCGTGCAGCAGCACATCGGCCCCGGTAGGAACAGTTGAATCAGTCATGCCCCCGATTGTGCCCAAAGCCGCAAGCCGCCCGGCGGCCCAGTCAGGGCTCAGACGTCGGCCAGCACGCGCAAATGCGCCTCGACGCTGCGGCCCAAGGCGCTCAGGTTGTAGCCGCCCTCCAGACAACTGACGATGCGCCCCTGGGCATGGCGCAGGGCCACATCCTTGATGCGCTGGGTGATCCAGGCATAGTCCTGCTCAACCAGCCCCATTTGCCCCATGTCGTCCTCGCGGTGTGCATCAAACCCGGCGCTGATGAAAATCAGCTCGGGCCGGTGCGCCTCCAGGCGCGGCATCCACATCATGTCGATCAACTCGCGGATGTCCATGCCCCGCGTGTAGGCCGGCACCGGCAAATTCACCAGATTGTTTGCATGAGACTGCGAACCGCCTTCCGGGTAAAACGGATGCTGGAAAAAGCTGACCATCAAAATCCGCTCATCCCCGGCCACGATGTTTTCGGTGCCATTGCCGTGGTGCACATCAAAATCCACAATCGCCACGCGCTTGAGCCCATGGCGCTCCACCGCATACTTGGCGGCAATGGCCACATTGTTGAAAAAACAAAACCCCATGGCCTTGTCCCGGCAGGCATGGTGACCAGGCGGGCGCACGGCACAAAAAGCGTTCTCCAACTCACCGGCCATGACCGCATCGGTGGCGTCAATCGCCGCCCCGGCCGACAGCAGGGCAGCCTCCCAAGTGTGGACGTTGATCATGGTGTCCGGGTCAATGGAGGTGTGGCTGGGGCCACCTGCGTCCATGTCTTCGCGCAGCACATCGCTCAGGCCCCGCAAAGACGCCACATGCATGCGCCCGTGGGCCAATTCAATGTCAGCCAAGGCGGCCGGTCCGGCCTCTCGCCGCTGCAAAGCCATGTCCAGCCCGGTGATGAGCAACCGGTCCTCGATGGCGCCCAGGCGCTCAGGACATTCCGGATGGCCCGCGCCCATCTCGTGTTTCCAACATGTGGGGTGTGTGAAATAACCTGTCGCGCCCATATGGCTTGTCTTCCTGCAAGTTCAACACCCTTCTCGGAAGTGTTGAATTTTTTAAATTAGTGCACGTTTATCAGTTTCAGCTTATCACGCCCAGCTTGCAGTATCTGACGAGCAGCGCACCACCAGGATCACTGCTCCACACGCATCCGTCGAAGCAGAAGCCTGCAAGCTGCAAAATGCAATCGCCTCGCGATTAAACTGAGCCCACATGAATTTTCTTGCCCGCTCCTACGTCACCCCGCCGGACCCCCGCCTGAACCCTTTGTGCGCAGGCCTGCTCGTTGTGCTGATCTCACTGGCCTGGTCAGACCCCGCCTTCGCGGTCAACCGCCATGACAAGCATGCAGGCAAAACGGCCCAATCACCGACATCCAGCCGAAAATCACACCACCCCAAAGCCACCCCCAGAGCCCCTGTAAAAGCCACGCGCCTGATGGACAACCCCGAAGTTCTGGCCTGGGCCCATGACGCTGCCAGTCGCCTGCAACTCGACCGCGCTTGGGTGCTCAAAACCCTGGCGCCAGCGCAACGCCTGCCCCTGGTGGAAAAACTCGTACTGCCCCCCGCCAGCCCCACGGCCAAAGACTGGGGGGCTTACCGGGCGCGCTTCATCGAGCCCATCCGCATCCAGGCCGGCGCCCGATTCTGGCTTGCCCACCGCGCCACCCTGGAGCGTGCCGAAAAAGAATACGGCGTGCCAGCCGCCATCATCGTCGGCATCATCGGGGTGGAAACGCTGTATGGGCAAAACACCGGCAACTTCCGCATCGTCGACGCCTTGGGCACCTTGGCTTTTCACTTTCCATTGGCCCACCCGCGTGCAGCAGAACGCCAGGCGTTTTTCCGCGCCGAGCTGGAACAATTTTTACAACTCAGCCAGCAAAGCGGAGCCTCCCCCCTGGCCGTGCGCGGCAGCTACGCAGGCGCACTGGGCTTGCCGCAATTCATGCCGTCCAGCTGGACCCGCTTCGCCGTTGACTTCGACGGCGATGGCCGCATCGACCTGTTTGAAAGCCCGACTGACGCCATCGGCTCAGTCGCCAATTACTTCAAGGCCTTCCAGTGGCGCACGGGCATGCCCACACACTACCCCGTGACCCTCACCCCCGGCCAAACCGACATGGACGCCCTGCTCGCCCCCGACATCCTGCCCACCTTCAGCGTGGCCAGCTTCACGGCCAAAGGTGCAGCCCTTGAAGGCGCAGCACTGACCCACAACGGCCCACTAGCCCTGATCGAATTGCGCAACGGCAACAACCCACCCAGCTATGTGGCCGGCACCGAAAACTTCTACGCCATCACCCGTTACAACTGGAGCAGCTACTACGCCATGGCGGTGATCGAGTTGGCCGAGGCGGTGGCGCGGGAAGTGCAAAGCAAGCCTTGAGGGCCATGACGCATGAACCCCCTGAACCCCAAAAAACTTCTGCTGACCAAGTGGACCGCGGTCAAACCTGTTGCCAAACAAAAGCATTTTTGGGTCAGCCGGGTGATCCAACCCAATGAGCCCACGGACCCGATTGAATTGGTAGAAATCGAGTCGGTGTTTTCCAAGGCTGTGCAGGTCATTGCTTGGCGGGATCTGCAGGACGACAGCGTGTGGCGGCAGGGCTGGGTTTAAAGCAATCAATCAGCCAATCGGTTTTTAGCCGTCAACGCCAATGTTTGTTCACTGGCATTTGAGTCCAAACTTTGAAAGTAAGTTGCTCTTACGGAGCGTGACGGCAAACTCACAATGTCTTGGCAGGAACAGGACTTGCCCCTGGCGTGCCTATTTTCAACGCCTTTTCGCGTCCACCAAATTTTGCGACCAATCGGTCTTGGTCTTCTTTGGCCTGCTGATCAACGGCCTCCGGGTCCAGTTGTTGGTGCAGGATTTTTTCAAAATACCGACACACTTCTTGGTGCGTGACGCTTGCAGCCAGGTTGGTGGTTTGACCAGGGTCATTGATGATGTCAAACAACTCTGCCGGGTATCCCACGTAATGGTGATACGCCCAGCGATCTTGGCGCAGCATGTACGCTGCGCTGGGCGAGCCCAAAGCGTGGTACTCGCTGAATCCCAGGCGCTGAGGGTCATCAGGAGAGCGGGCAATCTCCACCAAAGAGCGTCCCGGCAGGTCCTTGTCCGGCGCCAAACCCGAATTGGCCAGCACAGTGGGTGCCACGTCAATCAAGTTGACATGGGTATGGCACAGGTGGTTTTCAGGAACACCTGGACCTGCTACCACCATCGGCACATGGGTGGCTTCGCGGTACAGCGTCGATTTGTTCCACATGCCTCGCACGCCTTGGTTGTCGCCATGATCGCTGCTCAAGATCACACGGGTGCTGCCTTCCAATCCGGCGTCCTTCAAGGTGTTCAGCACCAGCCCCAACTGCTCGTCTATGAAGTTGACCAACGCAAAGTAACAAGCCAAGGCCTCGCGACGTCGCTGAGCAGAGCCCAACTCTTGGTCAGGGTTTGAATAGTCGGCATGCCGCTGCACCCACGGATGCCTGGGATGGCCGCGATCGGGATGCAAGCGGGGTTCAGGAATGCGGTCAAAGTCAATTTGATCGAGGTACTTTTGGGGCACCACCAAGGGAAAATGCGGCGCCACAAAACCAACAAACAATGTCCAAGGTGTCGTGCTCTTCTCGGCAGCACGGTCTTTTAACCACGCCACGGCTATTTCTGCACTGGCCATGTCATAGCGGTTGTAACTCGACTCCCCTGCCCCCAATTCGTTAAAAAGAAACGGTGGACGTTTTTCATCGGGCAAAGGGTTGCGCACAGAACCCCAGACTTGACCAATGCCTACCGCCAGGTGAGCGGGCTGATGCTGCCGCATGAAACCCGTGGGCGCAGTTTCGCTCACGTAATGCAACTTGCCGATGGACTCGACACGCTGACCCGCTTGGGCCAAATCATGGCACCAACCTGGAATACGCCCGTCATAGCCCATGGCGTTGTCCCAATAGCCGGTTTGGTGCACCCACCGGCCAGTGGCCAATGCCGCTCGCGCAGGCACACAGATTGGCGAGGGGGTGAAAGCGTTGGTGAAACGTGTGCCTCGCGCCGCCAAAGCGTCCATGTGCGGGGTGGTGACAAAGGGGTGACCGGCGCATCCCATGACCTGTGCGTCTTGCTCATCGGTGAGCAGTATCAATGTGTTGTAGTTTTCAGTGGCCATGATTCAATGACTTGTTGTGTTTTGCGCGATCCGATCCAGCGCCATGCTGAGTTCTGTCGGGTGAGTGACCATCAAATCATGGCCCCCAGCGATGACCTCGGTCGTCCAGTCAGGTTGACTTTGCGCTGCGTTGTAATGCGCTGAAAAGCGTGGGTTCATCTGTGCCCCCGCCAAAATATAGTGCTTGGTCCCAACGGCCCTCCAAGCCTGGCGCAGCTGAGGCCGGTCATGCATGGTCTTGAGTGGGTGCGGCGTACAACAAGCGCGCAGCCAAGCCAAATCTTCGGCTTCCGTCACCCCCCAAAGTGATGGATCAGGCGGGGGCACTCTGTGGCCGCCCAGCGTGCTTGCGCCATTCAGCATGTCCGCCTTGCGTTGATCGGGAAAGCCGTCCCATCCTGGCACACCCTGTTCGGGAATGACCGCATCCACGTACACCAGGGCGTTGATGTGGGCCGCCATTTGATCAGCCACCAGCGTCATGATCGTGCCCCCATAGCTGTGCCCCACCAAGATGACCTGGCTCAGCTGTTCAAACCGGATCAAATTCAATACATCTTGTGTGTGTGTGGCCAAGCCGACCTCTGGCGTCCACAAGTGCTGGCGCTCTCCCATTCCAGTGAGCGTAGGTGTGAACACTTCGTGCCCACGGTCGCGCAAATTTTTCGCCACCCGACGCCAGCACCAGCCGCCATGCCAGCCGCCATGAATCAACACAAAGCAACTCATAGCGCCTGGCTTTACGCATCAACCGGCTGGTAGTTCATGCGCTTGGCTGTTTCGCCCCAGCGGTCAACGTCGGCCTTGATCATGCGGGCGAATTCAGCCGAAGGGGTCGACGCGGGCTCCATCACCAATTTGCCAAAGGCTTCCTTGATGCGGTCACTGGCGACGGCTTTGCTGACTGCCGAGTTAAGGGCCGCAATACGCTCTGGGCTTATCCCGGCTGGTGCCAACAAGCCAAACCACTCCAAACTCGTGAGCTGAGGAAATCCCGCTTCTGCCGCAGTCTGCACATCGGGCAAAACAGCACTGCGTTTGGGCGATGTCGTCACCAGAACGCGCATTTTCCCGGCCTTGTGGGGTTGAGCTGCGTTGGACAGGGCTGTCACAAACGAAGAAATACGACCTCCGTACAAGTCGTTGAGGATATCCGGTGCGCCCTTGTAGGGAACGTGCAGCATCTCGATGCCCGCCGCACTGGCGATTTGGGCACCCAGAAAATGTGGGGCGGAACCCGCACCAGGAGAAGCATAGGTAGCATCTTTGGGGTTGGCTTTGCACCAAGCTAGGAACTCACCCAATGTTTTGACAGGCACATGCGTGCCCACCGCAAGCGCGTTGGCCGACATACACACGGGACTGATCGGTACAAAGTCCTTTTGGGTGTCGTAGGCCAGCTTGCTGAAGACATGGGGGTACAGCGTCATGATCGACGCGGGTGTCAGCAACACAGTATTGCCATCTGGCGGGGCAGTTTTGACAGTGGCAACGCCAATCCGACCGCCCGCGCCTGGTTTGGCATCCACGACGACAGCGCGCCCACCCAGATGCGGCTTCATGGCTTCAGCCAGTTCACGGGCAATGATGTCCACCACTCCGCCCGCCGGAAAACCCACAACGATGCGAAGCGGATCAGATTGCGCGAGCGCTGGTGCGCCCATTGTTGCAGCAGCGCTGAAAACAGTGAAAGTTCTTCGGTTCAACATGCTCAGTCTCCTTTGAAAAAATCAAGCAGGGCCAACCGGCTCTAGCGCCGGACTGCGGACATCATCTGGACGGCTCATGATTCGCTGCACCAGTTCTTCGCGCAAGCCCCGTGAATGGACGTCGTCAAACAAGTTGTTGCACTCTTGGGGGTCGTTGTGCAGGTCATACATTTCGCCTGCTCCGGATGTCAATTCGAGCGTGAGCTTGGCGGTTTGCGTGCGCACCGTGCGCAAATTCAGCGCCACACCGCAACGCGAAGGCCCCAAGCGCCATTCGTTGAAGGCGTGATCACGCTGCGTCTGGGGCTGGCCTTCGAGCAATGGTCGCAAGCTGGTGCTGTGCACAGCGGAGCCGATGGGGGTGGAGGCATAGTCGCCAAAGGTGGCCGCCAAATCCAAAGTTGACACAGGATCCTGCACCACCTGGCCTGCGCCAACGCCCGGGCCACGCACAACCAGTCCGACACGCAAGAGTCCTTCGTAATGCATGGGGCCTTTGAGCATCAGGCCATGGTCACCGAGCAGTTCGCCATGATCGGAAGTGAACACGACCAGCGTGTTGTCGGCCAAACCTTCCTCTTGCAGTGCAGCAAGAATCCGGCCCACTTGGTGATCCACAAGTGAAACCATGCCGTAGTAGTTGGCCGTGATGTCGCGCAGTTGGGCATCTGTTTCAAATTTCATGCGCGAATACTCTTGCCGGACTTTGCGGCTCTCCGGCGTGCCGCCTGGGGTGTTTTCGAGCGCGGCACGGTGCCACCATGGCCGTCGGTCCAAGTCCAGGCTTCGATGCTTTGGCAAATCGACGTCTTCTGCTCTGTGCATCCAGCACCAAGGTGCTGGTGCGTCAAACGGGTGGTGTGGATCGGCCATGGACACCCAAGCGCAAAAGGGCTTCGGTGTTTTTGCCGAAGTCCGGTCCTCGCGCTGTTGAAGCCCTTGCTGTTTTAAAAAACTCACTGTGCGGTCACCCACCCAAGTGCTGTTGTGCCAAGCCGTGGGAAGTGCGCTGTTGTGGGTTTGTGCGGCATCCGTGAACGGTGCAAGCGCTTGTTTGTAAAGCGCATCTTTCATGTCGCCCAAACCGTCTGCGTGGTACCAACGCTCGTAATGCAAGCCGCCAGGTGGACGTTCTGGCAACCAGTAGTTGTGCCCGAGCTGCATCAGTTCAACGTGGTCAAACCCCATGTAGGGGCCATGCCAATCGTCCGCAAACTGGTGTGAGCTCGGAATGTTTTCGCAGCGGCCTGTGGGGCGATTGCCATAGGAGTGATTGCTGGAAAAGTGCGCTTTGCCAATGAAGCAGGTGTCGTAGCCCGACCTGGACAACGAACCTGCAAAACCATTCGCGGCCAGGGATTCATCGAGGTCGATCCCGTTGTCATGCACGCCGCTGGTGAGCGGCAGCATGCCCGTCAGCAATGCGCTGCGCGAAGGCATGCACACCACATTCGGCGTGATGCACGCCGAAAAACGGGTGCCTTGTTGGGCCAATAAATCCAGGTGCGGCGTCTTGACGCCCCGCCCTTCAAAGCCAAAACAATCACCTCGGTGTTGATCACTCATGATCAACAAAATATTGGGCTTTTCCATGTGCGGGGTCACTCAGTTTTACGGTGTCACTTGTCGGCTGTGTAGCCCGTCGCCTTGATCACAGGGCCCCAGCGCTCAAAGTCTGCTTTGAGTTGTCGGCTCAAATCCACCGAATTGAGAACCGCCGAGTCGAACTCCAATTTTTCGATGGCCGCCACCAAACGAGCAGACTTGGCCGCCGTCACCATGGCTTTCTCAAGCTCCGCCACAACCGGGGCCGGAGTTTTGCTGGAGGCAAACAGGCCAAAGACCTCACTGATTTGAAGATCTGGATAGCCCAGCTGCTTGAATGTGCTGACCCCAGGCAAGCTGGGCAATGGCTGGTCACCCGAAAACGCCAAAATGTGCAACTTGCCCGACTTGTGGTGTGTCACCAAATTGGGCAAGGTGGTCGCCAGTGCAGGGATGTTGCCACCCAAAACATCGGTCATGGCGGCCGCGCCCCCACGGTAAGGCACATGCTGAAAATCAATGCCGGCCAGTCGGCCAAACATCACGCCCATGAAATGCATGGCCGTGCCTGCGCCGGGCGTGCCATAGCTGGCTTTGCCTGGATTGGCCTTGGCCCAATCCACAAACTCTTTGAGTGTTTTGGCAGGTGTACCAAGGCCCACACCCAAGGCAAATGTGAAAGAGCAAACACTGGCCAAAGGCTTCAAATCAGCCATGCTGTATCGCAAGTTGGGGTGGACGTGCGGAAAAATAGTGGCGTTGCCACCCGGCATGAGTACTACGGTGCTGCCATCGGCGGGTGCCGCCAACATGGCCTCTGTGGCCAGTTGCCCGGCTGCGCCTGTTTTGTTTTCCACAATCGCGTTGTATCCCAACACACGCAGTTCTTCCGCCATTTGACGGGCCACCACATCGACCGCGCCGCCAGCGGGATAGCCCACCCATATCTTCAATGGCTTGGCCTGTGCATTCACCCAGCTGGGCGCCATGGCCAGCAGGCTGGCGGCGGCGATGAAACTGAGGGCGTGGCGGCGATGGGTCATGGCCTAGCTTCCGTGAAGTAAAGAACAGACGGATGTTGGGTTCGCGTGTTGTCCCGCTCAGTTACTTCGGTAACAATTTAGGGATGACCCTTAGCGAAAATGTCGAATCGTCCAAAAACGACCCGGTGTGGCGCAACAGCCAAAGCTTGGCACGCCAATTGGCCCAGGCGCTGGCTCAGCCCGTGGACTTGAAACAGCGCCCCAGGCACCGCGTGACGGTGGGTCAAACCTTGATCAACACCCGTGAAACGGTTGCCCGCTTACCTTTTGTCATGAGTGGACGCCTCAATGCCGTGGTCCACATTCCAGGCCAGCAAGGCGGGCAGATCGTGCCCATCGCATTTGGCCCGGGCGAAATCGCGCTTTTGTCCTACTTGTTCAATCGCTTGCCCAGCGGTAGCGATTTGGTCGCAGCTCAGGCCTCGACGATCCAATGGGTACCGGTGGAAGAACTTGAGGCCGCATTACTGCATGACCCTGAACTGATGGTGCTTTTGGTCAGGTTTTTAGGCTTGCGTTTGCGCGAAGTTCAGGTGCGTGAAAGAGCCGGTTTTGCGCGCAGCGTTCCGGCCCGTTTGAGCGCCAGTTTGTCACGCGCCCTGATGGATTTACCGGCCAGACCCGATGGGCGACTGCTGATCCAAGCGACCCATGAACAACTGGCTGCGAGCTGCGGCGTCAGCCGTCCCAAGACATCGCTGGCTTTGAAAAAAATGGAGCGCGACAGGATTGTGAAACTAGGGCGCAAGTGGGTCGAGGTCCTCAACCCAAAGGCCCTCCAGTCGCTCGCAAACTGAGCACATAAGCTCAGCTTGCGTGCGCCATCTGAAGACGCAGACTCAAGAGGGCCAAGCTGCAGAATCAAAGCCAACAGCTCAGCCAGCTTGATGCGCCTTCATCGCCTTGCCCACTTCCAGCGTGCCCTGCTCTGAGCCGGAGCGCGGCACTGTCTCGCCCTCACGGTCGGTGACCTGAGCCATCGCCGCCAGCAGGCGCTCTGCCGTGTCGGGGCCGGTGCCTAGGTGCACGCCTTGGGTCAGGGTGATGTGGGCCACCTCAAAGCTGCCCGCGCCTGCGCAGATGATGGTGCGGTTGGGGGCGTCATCGCTGGCCATGACCAGCATGGCGGGCACCACGGCGCTGGGCTCCAGGGCTTTGAGCACTTGCTCGGGCATCAGGCCTTCGGTCATGCGGGTGGCGGCGGTAGGGGCCAGCGCGTTGACGCGGATGTTGTGTTTTTCGCCTTCAATCGACAGGGTCTGCATCAGGCCCGCCAGCGCCATCTTGGCTGCGCCGTAGTTGGCCTGGCCAAAGTTGCCATACAGGCCGCTGGACGAGGTGGTCATCACCACGCGGCCGAAGTTTTGCGCTTGCATGATGGGCCACACGGCTTTGGTGCAATGCACCGCGCCCATGACATGCACGTCCATCACCAGCTTGAAGTCGGAAAGCTCCATCTTGGCAAAACTCTTGTCGCGCAGGATGCCCGCGTTATTCACCAGGATGTCCACGCGGCCCCAAGTGTCCATGGTCTGCTGCACCATTTTTTGCACGGCTTCAAAGTCGGTCACAGAGGCGCCGTTGGCGATGGCTTCGCCGCCTGCAGCACGGATTTCATCGACCACCGATTGCGCGGCCGACACCGAGCCGCCCACGCCGTGCACATCGCCGCCCAGGTCGTTGACGACCACTTTGGCGCCGCGTGCGGCCAGTGCCAGGGCGTGCTGTTTGCCCAGACCGCCGCCTGCGCCGGTGACGATGGCGACACGGCCTTTGAAATCAATGCTCATGGGTTTTCCTTCTTGGAGTGTGTGTGAATGGGTGACAGGGCCGCCGGGCGCCATCTGCTAATCTGGCATCTGACTGAAAAGGCCTTGTGCCGAACTTTAAAGCAGCCGGTCTGCCCGCTGTGTTACCCGATTGACACCCTCATGGAACTGAACACTGAAATCATCACCACCCCGCCCCTGGACTCTGCCTCGGTGGTCTTGCTGCGTGACCACGCCGAGGGCATGCAGGTGCTGCTGCTCAGGCGCCATCAGGCCTCCAATGTGCTGGGGGGGGCTTATGTGTTTCCGGGCGGCAAGCTCGACGCGGCCGACCATAGCCCCGCGCTGCTGGCCAGGCTGAGCCAGGACGCCGCTACATTGCACCAGCGTCTGGCCGAGCCCGAGCTGCCCGAAGAGCGCGCCGCGGCCTTGTTTGTGGCCGCGATTCGCGAAGCCTTTGAAGAATCCCGCGTGTTGCTGGGCCAGGCGCACAGCGAAACGCCCGATCTGCAGGCCCTGCAAAACGCTCTGGCCCAGGGGCACAGCTGGTCCGAGGCCTTTCAAAAGCTCTCGCTGCAGCTGCGCACCGACGCCCTGGTGCCCTGGACGCGCTGGATCACGCCCCGCCAGGCCTCAGTCACCAACAAGCGCTTTGACACGCGGTTTTTCATCACCCGCGTGCCCGACGGGCAAACTGCCGCACACGACAACCACGAAACCACCGAAACCCTGTGGATCACCCCGCGCCAGGCACTGATCCGCTACTGGGACCGCCAGATTGAACTGGCACCGCCGCAGATCATGAGCCTGGTGCATCTGGCCCGGCACCCAAACACCGACAGCGTCCTGGCAGAAGCCCGCTGCCGAAAGCCACCCGTGATCGAGCCCGAACCCTTCGACCAGGACGGCATCCGCACCATCTGCTACCCGGGCGATCCACGCCATTCCGTCGCCCAAGTCGCGTTTCCGGGCCCGAGCCGATTGATGTACAAAAACAAGCGGTTTGAACCCGAATGGGGCTTGGCGGCATTGCTTGACTAGAATATGCTGTTCAAACGTTTCAAATTGTTACGTTATTCCCAGATTTAACCCGCATCCTTCCTGTATGAGCCAAGCCGCAGATCCGACCTACCTGTCCATTGACCGGGCCATGGAATTCATTGGTGATCTCAATGGCGTTTTGTCTCTGCTCAAGACTCTGCAGCAAACCCTGAGTGACGACTTGCCCCGCTTGCAAGAATTTCTCAACAAAGACGATGTCGGTGGTGCCAATCGCATCCTGCACCAGCTCAAAGGTTTCACGCCTGTGTTTTGTGTGGACAGTCTGGTCGAACGCGTCGTCATGGTCGAGCAGCTGAGCAAACACGGCGAGCCCGCCGAAGTCCGCGCAGCCTACAGCCATTTGGCCCCCCAACTCGACCAACTGCGCGCCGAAGTCGTCGCCCACCTGGCCAGCCAATAAGCCAGGCCTGTCCCTCCCGCATTGATGTATTGCGCAGGTCGGCGGTCGAAGACCCCGACAGGTGTGGGCTTGGCGGACATGGGTATTTGCGCAGAACAGGTCCTGTGCGCCAAGACATGGGCATTGTGGGAGCCTGCCCTGCTGGCGATATGAGGCTTGTGGACCGCAGACCATCGCTTGCAGGGCAAGGCGCCTACAAAAGCCCACCCCACACCCATCGTTGAACATGACAAAAATTCAAGCAGCATGGGGCCGGATCAACAGCAGGTCAGCGGCTTCAGCCCTGACATGGGGCCTTTGCCACTGCCAAAAACGTCGGACCTTAAGGTGCCGACCTACGGGAGGCCTTGCATTCGTAGGTCGTCGGCTTCAGCCCTGACATGGGGCCTTTGCCGGAGCCCCAAAACGTCGGGGCTGAAGCCACCGACCTACGGGGCGCTGGCGTTGGATTGCTGACTGAGCCAGTTTTCGATGAGTTTGGCGTCGTGCACCAGCCTCAATTGATCGAAGGCTTGTTGGGCTTCGGGGTAGACGCGGCGCATGTAGTTGAGCCATTGTTTGAGGCGACCGGCCCGGTGTCTGGGCGCTACGCGTTGGCTGATGCCCACCCAGAACAGGCGCATCAAGCCGACGATCTGTGACCACGCCACGGATTGACCGGGCGCCATCTTGGCTGTAAATGCAGCACCACCCGCCAAATCACCCGCCACACCGCCCACAGCCGCATCGTGACGCGCAATCGCCAGGGCCAAGCCGGGGTCGGCCACCATGCCGCGTCCGATCATCAACCGTTCACAACCGGTCACCTCGCGGCAACGCAGCGCGTCGGCCACGGTCCAGATTTCGCCGTTGGCCACCATGGGCAAGCGCACATGCTGGCGCAAATCCGCGATGCGGTCCCAATATGCCGGGGGCCGATAGCCGTGCGCTTTGGTGCGGGCGTGCACCACCAGATCGCTGGCCCCTGCGGCCTCGATGGCCTGGGCGCAGTCTTCGGCGCGGCTGTCATCGTTGTAGCCCAGCCGCATCTTGGCCGACACCGGAATGTGGGCAGGCACCGCACGGCGCACGGCCGCAACGATTTGCCCCACCAGTTCGGGCTCGTCCAGCAAAACGGCCCCGCCCCGGTGCTGATTCACCGTCTTGGCCGGGCAGCCAAAATTCAGGTCGATGCCATACGGGTTGAGCTCTGCCAAGGCGGCGGCGTTGTCGGCCAGGCAGATCGGGTCAGAGCCCAGCAGTTGCACCCGCACCGGCACGCCTGCTGGGGTGCGGCTGTTGTTCAGAAGCTCTGGCGCCACGCGAATGAAGGCCCGGCGCGGCAATACCGTGTTGGTGACACGGATGAACTCGGACACGCACAAATCCACGCCCCCCAGCCGCGTGAGCATGTCGCGCAGCGTGTGGTCCAGCAGGCCCTCCATGGGCGCCAGCAAGAGTTTCATGGACTGGCGGGCCGTCTCAGACTCAGCCCAACTTGCGCTTGAGGCGCACTTCTTCCACTTTCACCCCGCCCAAAGGCACGGTGCGGGCGGTGTTCATTTCGCGCTTGAAACCGGCCAGATCATGAAAGCGCAGGGTTTTTTCATGCAAAAGCGGCAGCCAGACGGTGACATCGGTGCAGCCTTCGTCTTCCAGGCCTTCACGGGCCGCGTCCCACAGGGCCAGGCCCACGCCTTGGCCGATGCGATCAGGGGCGGCATAAATGGCCCAGATTTCACCGGTGGTGTTTTTAGATTTGGGGTCGCGAGAACGGTCAAAACCCACAAAACCCACAATCTCTTGCCCCGCCAGGGCCACGATGACTTGCGGCTCGCCGTATTCGATGGCTTCTTTCCAGTAGGACACGCGTTTGGCCATGGGCGTGGCCTCCCAATGGGTGTCGGGCACCTGCCCGGCATAAGCGGCGCGGCAGGCGCTCACATGCAAAGCGGCAACGGCGGTGGCGTCTTTTTGGGTGGCAAATCGGACTTGGATATCGGACATGGCGTGAACTTGAATGAATGAACTGAGCGCCCAAGGTGTCTGCACATCGGGCGCAAAACCTGCAATTGTCGCCGCTTCGGTTATCTTCCAAGCATGATGACGTTTTTTTATCGCATGAAATCCAGTGGGGCCTGTGCCCGCCTGCTGGTGGGCACCCTGCTGGGAGCCCTGGCCTTGAGCGCGGCCGCCCAGACCCCGGCCCGTTTTGCTGACAACATGGCCGAGCGCACCCGCGCCTGCACCGCCTGCCACGGCGAACAAGGCCGCGCAGGCCCCGATGGCTATTACCCCCGCCTGGCGGGTAAACCGGCCGGTTATCTGCACAACCAGCTGCGCAACTTTGCCCAGGGCAGGCGCCATTACGAGCTGATGACCCGCCTGATCGACCCGCTGAGCGACAACTACCTGGGCGAGATGGCGCGGTATTTCGCCGACCTGCAACTGCCCTACCCCCGCCCCACCGCCGCCAACACCATTTCGGCCGAACGCCTGGCACGCGGTCAGCAGCTGGTCACCCAGGGCGATGCCGCGCGCGACCTGCCTGCCTGCATCCAGTGCCACGGCGCGCGCCTGACCGGCGTGCAGCCCAACGTGCCGGGCCTGTTGGGCCTGCCGCTCGATTACCTGAACGCCCAAATGGGTGCCTGGCAAACCGGCCAACGCAAGGCGCATGCGCCCGACTGCATGGCCCAGGTCATCCAGCGCGTGCCCAGCGATGACCTGATTGCCGTGTCCAGCTGGCTGGCACGTCAGCCCCTGCCTGCCGACACACGCCCTGCTGCCCTGGCACCGCAGTCACCGCCCCTGCCCGAGGCATGGCGCTGCGGCAGTGCGCCCGAACTGAACCCAACTTCTGCAGGAGCCAAGCCATGAACCGCCGCCTGATCCAGCGCATCGGTCTGGGCCTGCTGGGCTCTGCATTGGCCCTGTCGGCCTGGGTGGTCTGGGACAACTGGAGAGACACCTGGCTGCCTTCTTCCTCAGCACCGCCTTCCTCCAGCGCCAGCACCGCTGCAGACCCCGGCCAGATCGAACGCGGTCAGTACCTGGCCCGTGCAGGCAACTGCGTGGCCTGCCACACCGCCCGTGGCGGCGCCAGCATGGCGGGCAGCCGCCGCATTGACACACCTTTTGGCAGCGTCTTCAGCAGCAACCTGACGCCAGACATGGCCACGGGCCTGGGCCGCTGGACAGCCGATGATTTCTGGCAAGCGCTGCACCATGGCCGGTCCAAAGGTGGGCGATTGCTCACCCCAGCCTTTCCGTACAACCACACCAGCGTCATCACCCGAAGCGACAGCGACGCCCTGCTGGCCTGGCTCAAAAGCCTGCCCCCGGTTGTGCAGGCTCAGCCCGCCCACACCCTGGTGTGGCCCGTGGGCACCCAAGCGGCGCTGGCCGTGTGGCGCAGCCTGTACTTCAAGCCCAGCCCATTTGAGCCCGACCCAACCCAGACTGCCGAATGGAACCGGGGCGCTTATCTGGTGCAAGGCCTGGGCCACTGCGCGGCCTGCCACAGCCCCCGCAACCGCCTGGGCGCCAGCGGCCCGGTGGAAGATCTGTCGGGGGGATTGATGCCGGTGGTCAACTGGTATGCGCCCGATCTGACACGTGAATCAGAAAGTGGCCTGGCCAGTACACCCCTGGCCGACATCGTGCAGCTGCTGCGCACAGGGCACGCTCCGCAGGCCCAGACCAGCGGCCTCATGGCCGAAGTGGTGCAACAGGGTACCCAGCACATGAGCCCCGCCGACCTGCAGGCCATGGCGGTGTATCTGAAATCACGCAACAGCCCGGCAGCGGCCACCACGGCAGCCACGTCCACCAGTCCAAAGGCCACCATCAGCCCCCGCGTGGCCGAGCAAGGGCTCAAGGTCTATGACCGCCACTGCGCCCAATGCCACGGCGAACAAGGCCGGGGCACGACGACCGCTGCGGGCCTGGTGGCTTATCCGGCCCTGGCAGGCAACCGGGCGGTGTTGCTGCGCGACCCGACCAATCTGGTGCAAATGGTGCTCTATGGAGGGTTTGGCCCCGCCACCGCAGGTCACCCCCAGCCCTTTGGCATGCCGCCTTCTGTGCTGGAGCTGGACGACCGCGACATCGCCGCCGTGCTCACGCACCTGCGCACCCAATGGGGCAACCAGGCCAGCGAAGTCACGCCGTTGCAAGTCAACCGCATCCGCGCGTCACAAGGTTCATAGCCCCCCATCCACAGGCCTCCCCTGTAGGTGGGCAGCTTCAGCACCGACATTGCGGGTTTCGGCGTAGGCCCCATGTCGGGGCTGATCAGGCCACCGTTTCAACGCGCCACAGCCCGTCGCGGATATGGCGGGCATAGGGGCCGGGAATGTCGGCACGCCACTCGCCCTGGCGCACCGGCGTGCTGTATTGGCAAACGGTTTGCCCGTTTTGGTCCAGGATGAGCCAGGTGACCCGCTGGCCTTCGGGCAGGCTGCTGGTTGCGCCGACGCTGGTGGCCGAGAGGTTGCAGCCCACATGAAAGGGCTGACCCATGTCCTGGGCCTCGTGCGGCGGAAAATCTTCGCCGCCCAAAAAGCCAAACACCGGATCGTGCGACAACAGGCTTTGCCGCACCGTGGGCCAGATATGCATGCGCAAAAAATGCTGGTCCACCACCCGTGCGCCCAGGTATTGGCCCTGAGCGATGTACTGCACCATCTGCTGACGCAGGTTCTTGAACACGCCGCCGCAGCCGCCCCACATGCCTGCCAGTAGCAGCTCGGTGTGACTGAAGTAGTCGCGCATGAGGTGAAAAAACCGGCCACTTTGCACCCAGGCTTGCACCGCCGCCGCCTCCCGTTGGGAAATCAGTGAATCGGCGTCGCGGATCAGATAACGGTCCACCCCGGGGTCTTCGAGCACACTGAAACGCCACATCAGGCCGCTGAGTTCTTGCTGGTCTTGCGCGCTGACCATGAGCACCTGCGCGCCCATGGTCTGCAGGGCCGTGCGCACCGCCTCGGGCACGGTCTCATCCACATAAAAGCGGCAGGTCCAGTCAGGCAACAACTCTTGCGCAGCCGTCACATTGAGCTTGGCTGTTTCACCATAGCGCGGGTTGTCCCCAAACAAGCTGAAAGCAATGATTTGGCGGCGGGCGTCCGAAGTGGCCGCTGGCACTTGCGCAGGCAAGGCATACGCGGGTTGGCCCTGCACGCTCTGGTCCTTGAGCTGCAGGCTGCGCACACCGTGCTCACGCACCTCATCCATCCGCCCCAGATGCCCACAGGTTTCGGTCAGGCCGTCCCACAAATTCACGTCCTGGGGCGCCAGCGCGCAAGCTTGCAGATACAGAGTACGGGCCTTGTCGTAATCGAGCAGGCGCAAATGGCACAAAGCGGCATCGCCCAGAATTTGCGGGTGCTTGGGAATGATTTGTCGCGCCAGGGCGTTGACCTTGAGCGCTTCGGCAAACTTGCCCTGATTGGACAGGGCCACAAAGCGCTGCCCCAACTCGGTCAGGCGCTTGTTCATTTGGGCGGCATTCTGGGGAGATCGTTGGCCAGGTCGCATGGTGTGAAAGCCTTGTATTCAGATGGCTCTGGACACGCCCAGGCCAAGGACTGAGCATAACCAGAATTGGCCTCGTTTCAGGTCTGCCCCGTTCGTCCAAAGACGCACTCAGACGCCTGTGTCCAATAAATTTCACACCGCTTGTCCCAAGTTTCACAGTCCGTGGCCCTGCACTGCACTACGATCAAGTCCACTCAAAAATCGCCCCCTTCCAGGAGAATCATTCCATGCCCGTGATCACCAACATCGAAGACCTGCGCGTTCTGGCCGAAAAGCGCGTGCCGCGCATGTTCTACGACTACGCCGACAGCGGCTCCTGGACCGAAGGCACCTACCGCGCCAACGAGACGGATTTCCACAAAATCAAGCTGCGCCAGCGCGTGGCCGTGAACATGGAAAACCGCACCACGGCCACCAAAATGGTCGGCATCGACACCAAGATGCCCGTGTGCATCGCTCCGGTGGGCCTCACGGGCATGCAGCACGCCGACGGCGAAATGCACGCCGCCATGGCCGCCAAGAAGTTCGGCATTCCCTTCACGTTGTCGACCATGAGCATCTGCTCCATCGAAGACATCGCGGCCCACACCCAAGCGCCGTTCTGGTTTCAGCTGTACATGATGCGCGACCGCGAGGCCATGGCCCGCATGATCGACCGCTGCAAGGCCGCCAACGTGAGCGCCATGGTGCTCACACTCGATTTGCAGGTGATCGGCCAGCGCCACAAAGACCTGAAAAACGGCCTGACCGCGCCACCCCGCCCCACCATCGCCAACATCATCAACCTGATGACCAAGCCCCGCTGGTGCTTGGGCATGGCCGGCACCAAGCGTCACACCTTTGGCAACCTGGTCGGCCACGTCAAGGCCGTGAGCAACATGAAGTCGCTGGCCTCATGGACCAACGAACAGTTTGACCCGACGCTCAACTGGGAAGACATCGCCTGGGTCAAGAAGCAATGGGGCGGCAAACTGATCCTGAAGGGCATCATGGATGTGGAAGACGCCAAACTGGCCGTGGCCAGCGGTGCCGACGCGATTGTGGTCAGCAACCACGGCGGCCGCCAGCTCGACGGCGCGCCCAGCAGCATCGAAGCATTGCCCGCTATCGTCGCGGCTGTGGGCGACCAAATCGAAGTCTGGATGGACGGCGGCATCCGCAGCGGCCAGGACGTGCTCAAGGCCTGGGCGCTGGGTGCCAAGGGCGTGATGATTGGCCGCGCCATGGTCTATGGTCTGGGCGCCATGGGCGAAGCGGGCGTGACCAAGGCCCTGCAAATCATCCACAAAGAGCTGGACGTGACCATGGCCTTTTGCGGCCACACCAACATCCAGAATGTGGACACCAACATCTTGCTGCCCGGCACTTTTCCGACCGCATAAAAACCCCGCCGGGCCCCTCACGCCACATGAGAGGCCCGGCGCTGGCGCTATGCTTCAAGGGTGACCAACACCGCACCCTCCGCCCCTGCGCCTAGGCGCATCGCCCACCTCGACATGGACGCGTTTTACGCATCCTGCGAGCTGCTGCGCTACCCGCAGCTCAAGGGCATGCCGGTCGTCATTGGTGGCGGCAGGCGCAAAGAAGACGACCTGCTCAGCAAGCTGCAATCGGCCTACCCCGAGGACGAGTGGACCGAAGACAGCTTTGTCGAACGGCTGGACCGCATTCCTGTCGACTTCTTCCCGCGCTTGAATGGCTACACCGGGCGCGGCGTCATCACCACCGCCACCTATGCGGCGCGGCAGTTTGGCGTCGGCTCGGCCATGGGCTTGATGAAAGCCGCCAAGCTCTGCCCGCAGGCCATCATGCTGCCGGTAGATTTTGAGCGTTACCGGCACTTCTCGCGCACCTTCAAAAGCATCATCACCGACATCGCCCCCGTCATGCAGGACCGGGGCGTGGACGAGGTCTACATCGACTTCACGGAGGTGCCCGGCGGCCAGCGTGAAGGCGGGCGCGTGTTGGCGCGCTTGATCCAGAAAAGCATTTTCGAGGCCACGGGCCTCACCTGCTCGGTGGGTGTGGCGCCCAACAAGCTGATCGCCAAGATGGCCAGCGAGTTCAACAAACCCAACGGCATCTCGGTCGTGCACGAGGCCGACCTGCAAACCCTGATCTGGCCACTGGCTTGCCGCAAGATCAACGGCGTGGGCCCCAAGGCAGACGAAAAGCTCAAGGGCTTTGGCATCCACACCATCGGCGACCTGGCCGCACGCGAGCTGCCTTGGCTGATGGCGAACTTTGGCAAAAGCTACGGCGCATGGCTGTTTGATGCGGCTTGGGGCCGCGACGACCGCCCGGTCGAGACCGAAAGCGAGCCCGTCAGCATGAGCCGCGAAACCACCTTCGAGCGCGACCTGCACGCCGTGCGCGACCGCGAAGAACTCGGGGCCGTCTTCACCCGGCTGTGCGAACAAGTGGCGGCCGATTTGCAGCGCAAAGGCTACGAAGGCAAAACCATCGGCATCAAGCTGCGCTATGACAACTTCCAAGCCGTGACACGGGACCAAAGCCTGAGCGACTTCACCGCAGACGCCAAACGCATCCGCCAAGTGGCAGGCCAGTGCCTCAAGCGGGTGGACCTGTCACGCCGCATTCGACTGCTGGGCGTGCGGGTGGGCTCGCTGGTCAAGGCGGGAGCAGCGCCTGATTCGGTGAATCACCCCATGAAGGCCGAAGAGCCGGGCCATGAATGGCAAACGCAGCTTCTGTTCACAGACGAATGAGAGGCCTACCGTTGGTCAGCGGTTGGGGTGCAGAAGTGTCCCGGAAGATATCTTTTTAATTTCGGAATAACTGAAACAAGTTCCTTGCCACGGATAACAAAAAGTAAATTTCTGAAATACCGAAACAAAGCTTGACGACCCCAGCAAAACCCGATAGTTTCGGATTGTCAGAAATAACAACCCCAAACCATGCCCCCGGATGCCTCTCACCAGAAAGTTCCACATGGATGACCAGCCCACCCGACAAGCCACAGTTTTGACGACAGCCAACACACTCGGCCCCGTCGTGCGCGAACGGCGCAAATCCCAATCGCTGCGCATCGACGACGCGGCCGGGCTGCTGGGCGTGTCGGTGGACCTCATGTCCCGGCTCGAAAACGGTCACGGCACAGTGCAACTGGACAAAGCCATGGCCGTGCTCGACGGCTTGGGCCTGGCGCTGATGGTCTTGCCCAAAGAACACCCTTGGGTCCTTGAGGCCAGCACCCCAGGCGGCGTCTCGCCGAAGGCATGAAAGGACTGTCATGACCGACGCGCTGCATGTCTGGACCGACCATAAGCCCATTGCAGTCATCGAGCACGAAGGCCGCGATGACCAGTGGCGCTTGCGCTATGCACCGCCATGGCTCGCCAACCCACAAGCTTTTCCGCTGTCGCCCCCGCTGCCATTGGCAAGAGCAAAAAGCGCACCTGATGGGTACGGCTCTGCCACGATCAAGCGCTTTGTCGAGCACCTGCTCCCGGAAGGCCGGGCACTGGACGTGGCGGTCGCCTACAAGGGCCTGACCAAAAGCAATGTCTTTGGACTCATCCGGGCGCTCGGTGCCGAGACGGCAGGTGCCTTGCAATTCACAGGTGATGTCACGGCCGCCCCCCCCGATGCGCCCACGCAGCGCGAAATACCCCTGAGCGAACTGGCAGAGCGGATCGCCCAGCGAGAGCAGCTGCCGCTGACCGTGTGGGACGGCCAAGTGCGCATGTCGGTCGCAGGCTTGCAAGACAAGCTGGTGGTTTTCATCGACACCCCACTGGCCGAAGGTGGGCGGATGTGGCTGGTGGATGGGCAGCGCCTGGCCTCTACACACATCCTCAAACCCGACACAGGCAACCCCAAGACACCGCACCTGGCCGTCAACGAGCACTTTTGCATGTCACTCGCCCGCCGCATGGGCCTGCCCGTGGCCGATGTGGCCTTGCTGCGCACGCCTCGCCCCGTGTTGGTGGTGCGCCGCTTCGACCGGGCGATTCTGGGCTCTGGCGATTCGGTGCAGGTCCAGCGCCTGCACATCATCGACGCCTGCCAAGCCTGCGACCTGCCGGTGAGCTACAAGTACGAACGCAACCTGGGCAACGCCGCCGAAGTGCGTCACATCCGCGATGGCCTGAGCCACGAAAAGCTATTTGCCTGCGCCGAACTGAGCGGCAACAAGGCCAGCACGCGGCTGGCCATGCTGCGCTGGGCACTGTTTCAGTTTCTGATTGGCAACAGCGATGCGCATGGCAAGAACTTTTCGTTTTTCGTGCGCCCTGGCGGCCTGCTGGAGCCAACGCCTTGGTACGACCTGGTGAGCGTGCTGCAGTACGACGGCTTTGACACCGAACTGGCCATGGCCTGGGGCGATGTTTTCGAGCACGAAGCTGTGAGCCCCTACGCCCTGGCCGACTTCGCCACCCGCTGCGGCATCGACCGCAAACTGCTGCGCCGAGAAGGTCAGCGCCTGGCCAAACTGGCCGAACCCGCAGCCATGGTGCAAGCCCAAGCAACGGATTACGAAGCGGGCGAACAGGCATTTGTCCAAGGCATCGCCAGCTTTGTGGCGCAGCAGGCACAGCGACTGACCCGACTCGTCGCAGACGCCGCCAACATCAAGGCCGAATACCTCTGATCCCACTTGCCAGGGCGGCCCTCTGCAAGCCCTCAGGTCAAGACGGGGACAGCGCAGCCCATCAACGATGGGCTAACCTCCGCCAAAGGAGACACCCCATGAAACCACTCAACTGCTTTTCTTTGACGAATGAAGGCCCCAATGGCCATGTCGCCCATTTGGTGATGAACCGCCCCGAGGCGATGAACACCATGCACCCGACGTTTTGGCGCGAGCTGCACGAGGTGCTGACCGACATCCACAAAGCGGGCACCGCCCGGGCGCTGGTGATCTCGAGCACGGGCAAACACTTCAGCGCGGGCATGGACCTGCAAACCTTTGGCAGCGCCATCCAGATGGACGACACCAGCGCCGAAGGCCGCTCGGCCGTGTACGACCTCCTGACCGACATGCAGCACACCTTCACCCTGCTCGAAGAACTGCGCATCCCGGTGATCGCTGCCATTCACGGCGGCTGCATTGGCGGCGCGGTGGACATGGTCACCGCCTGCTGCATGCGCTATGCGTCGGCCGACGCGTTTTTCTGCATCCAGGAAATCAACATCGGCATGGTGGCCGACGTGGGCACGCTGCAGCGCCTGCCCAAGCTGCTGCCCATGGCCTTGGTCAAAGAACTGGCCTACACAGGCCGACGCCTGAGCGCCGACAAAGCGCTGGCCCACGGCCTGGTGAACGAGGTGCTGCCCACCCACGAAGCCACCGTGGCCGCCGCCCTTCAAGCGGCCAAAGAAATCGCCAGCAAACCGCCCGTGGCCATCTGGGGCACCAAGCAAGTGTTGCACTACGCCCGCGACCACAGCACCGAAGACAGCTTGCGCCACATGGGCTGGCTGCAAGGCGCGATCTGGAGCAACGCCAACGTGCGCGAGGCCATCAGCGCGTTCCAGCAAAAACGCGAGGCCAACTTTGCGCCGTTGCCTGCGCTTAAGGGGTTTCGGGAGTTTGGGTGAAGGCTTAGCCAAGCCCCGTTGAAAGATTTGGATTACACCGGGGCAAACGGGTTGAACACCTCAAACCCCAGCGCCTGAAAGTCCGCTACATTCCGCGTCGCAACGGTCAGTCCATGCACTTTCGCCGTGGCGGCAATCATGGCGTCTTCGTAAAACGTGTCTGACTTTCGATGCATCAACTTTGCCCACGCCGTGAAGGCTGCGGCGTCCATGGGCAAGACGTTGTACGCGCCCGCCACCAAGGCCAGCCAGTCTTCAATTTGTTGAGCCTTGGCTGGGTCTTGTTCACGCGTCAGCTCGATGCCCGCTTGGATTTCGCCCAGGGTGACGGCCGACACGTAAAGCTGAGCGTCATCCAGCGTTTCCAGCCAAACCACAACGCCCCCATGCGGGCGCGGCTTGCGCAACTCAGACACCACATTGGTGTCCAGCAGATACCGCTGCGTCACAGCATCGGCTCCACAGGTCGACGTTTGGCCTGCCCTCGAGGCGGCACGATCAACTCGGTGCGGGCTTGATCAGAGAGCAAAAGTTGCTTGAGCGATGGGCGAGCAGCCGACTGCATGCGCCGCCACTCCTGCACGGGCACCAGCACGGCAGCTTCGGCACCGCGCCGGGTCACCATTTGAGGCCCCTCGACCAGGCACGCATCCAAAAACTCACTGAATCGCGCTTTCGCGTCTTGTACTGGCCATGTATGCATCTCAGCCCCCTTAAACTAGTCAGTCATCTAGTCTGCTCATAATTCCCACCCCTGTCAAGGCAAACAACGGTTGCCCTCCTTGGGCACTGGCACACTGGAGCCCAAACAAGTCTCAAGCCCATGAAAATCTTCCACAACACACACCACGCCCAACACGCAGGCCGCCAGGAAATGTTCCGGGGCCGCTTGGTCGATTGCCACGAAGTGCCTGACCGTTTGCGCTATGTGCTCGATGAACTGCAGCGCCGCCCTGTGGGTCAGTTGCTGACGCCCGATGCAGCGGCGGATGTGAACGCCGCCATGGCCCGCGTGCATGCGCCGGACTATTTGGCATTTCTGGCTCGGGCGTGGGACGACTGGGTAGCGCTGGACCCGGCCAATGCGGCGGTGGACGCCCTGCCCTCGGTCTGGCCGCTGGCATCCAAGCACGGCTTTCGCACCGATGTGCCGCCGCTCAACTTTGCGGCGCGGCTGGGGCAGTACGCGTTTGACTCGGGCACGCCCTTGACGGCGGGCAGCTGGGCCGCCGCTCGCGAAGGCGCGGCCTGTGCCCTGGCGGCTGCGCAGGCGGTGCTGGGTGGCGAACGCTTTGCCTTGGCCCTGACCCGCCCACCGGGCCACCATGCAGGTCCCAACTACATGGGTGGTTATTGCTTCATCAACAACGCCGCCGTGGCCGCGCAGGCCTTACGCGACGGTGGGCTACAGCGCGTGGCTGTGCTCGATGTGGACTATCACCATGGTAATGGCACGCAAACCATCTTTTATGAGCGCAGCGACGTGTTCACCGCGTCCATCCACGGCGATCCGCGCACCGAATACCCCTTCTTTTTGGGCCATGCCGACGAGCGCGGCCATGGCGCAGGCGAAGGCTTCAACCTCAACCTGCCCCTGCCGCGTGGCACCGGGTTTGAAGTCTGGTGGGCCGCGCTGCAAACCGCCATGCAGGCCGTGAGCGACTTTGCGCCGCAAGCGCTGGTGGTGCCGCTGGGGCTGGACACGTTTGAGGGCGACCCGATCTCGGGCTTTAAATTGCGCAGTGCCGATTACCTGAAGCTGGGGCAAGCCATTGCGCAGTTGGGCTTGCCAACGGTGCTGACCTTTGAAGGCGGCTATGCCGTGGCCGAGGTGGGCGTGAACACGGTGAATGTGTTGGAAGGGCTGCGCGGCTGATCAGCCCTGAATGCTGCGCCAGCGGTCCAGCTCTTGCGGGCGCAGGCCATAGCGGGCCAACACGCCTTCGTGCAAACGGCGCAGCTCTTGCATCACCAAGGCCCGAACGTTTTCACGGTCCGGCCCGGGCGCGGCCAAAGCCACTTGGGTGGCCACCAGCGCCAGCGGGTCTTGCTCGGGGTTTTGCACCACGGCCTTGACGATGTGGCGAATGGCGTCGCGGAAGGTCAGGCGCAGCACATCGGGCTCCACCACGCTGGACTTGGCGGTCAGGTATTCCTTGGTCGAGCGCTCATAGGCCCACATGAACAAGTCGCGCAGCAGCTCCACGCGCCTCATCTCGTAAACGCCCAGCACCGATGCGGTGTACCAGTCCTGCGACACGCCCAAAAACGTGAGCGGGCACAGGTTGGCCCGCAGCAGCGGCCAGTTGGCCAGCAGGCGCGACGTGCGCTTGTTGCAGTCGGCAAAGGGCTGCAAATACGGCAAGTGCACCATCGCAAAAAACGACTGCTCAAACGGGTCTTCGATGGCGTTGAATTTGGCCAGCGCTTCATCCAGCAAAGTGCAAATGATTGACTGGCCCGATGGCGGCTGGTAATTGCTTTGGCCTATTTGCACCGGGTGCAGCCGCAAGCGGCCTTCGTCCTCGGGGCTTTCGAGCAGGTTTTCTGACAAGGCGCTGTGCAGGTTCATCAGCAGATAGCGGCTGAACTGAGGCGCGGCCACGTTGTCCATGAGCAACTCGATGGCGGCTTTGTGGTTCAGGATCATCTGCGTTTCGGTCACGCCGTGGCCTTGCGCCTGCTGACCGTGGGCGATCAGGGCGCGGGTGTCCAGGCGCGTGTAGGTGTTGCCCTCCAGGTGGCTGGACGCCCAAGACAGGTCGATCAACAAACGGTCGAGCACGGCGCGGCCATGGGTGCCCGCCGGTTGCGGCCCCGGCGCGGTGCGGCCCATGCGGTGCAACTGCGCCCGCACAGGCTGGGGCAAATAAAACGTGACGTTGGGCTGGTAGGCGTGCAAAAACTCAGACTGGTAACCCACGGCTTGGCGAGTGCTCCAAGGCTGGGTCAGATAGGCGCGAATGTCTTTGCTGTCGGGCGAGAGCGGCCACTGGCCCGTGGAGAGTTCTTCTTCGGCCCGCCAGGCGGACGACTCTGACAAACCGACCGAAGTGGGCAAAGCGTAAGCCAACACTTTTGGCGCGATTTCAATATTAGCCACATAACGGGTAGCACGCGCCTTGCCAACTGGCGCGATTTCACCTTCCGCAACCCACTTTGCCAAAGCTCTTTGCAAGCTGCGGCGCGGCACATCGGGCCATTTCGCAGAAGATTCCGCAAGCGAAAAGCCATCAGGCTGGGCCTGAATGGCGGTCAAGAGTTGGGCGTTAAAGTCTGGCATGATTGGCGCGATTTTAAACAATCGCGCCAATTTTGCAACCAATGATGTGGACTAATCATTGATACGGGCCGATCGCTATGTCCAAAATAAGTAACACAAGTGTTACCATGAAATCACGAAGCGGCCACACAAGCCAAGCCAGAAAGAAGGCCTTGGCTGTGAACAAAAAAGGAAAGTCAACATGACCTTGACGCGTGATTTCAGGCAAACCGTGGTTGAACGTGTGCAACGTGATCCGGCTTTTGCCAAAGCATTGCTTGATGAAGCGGCCACACTGTTTTTGAGCGGTGAGCCCGATTCGGCGCGGTTGATTCTGCGCGATCTGGTCAACGCCACCGTTGGGTTTAAAGGCTTGGCCGAACTGACCCACAAACCCAGCAAGAGTCTGCACCGCATGCTTTCACCCAAAGGCAACCCCAGCATGGACAACCTGGCTGCCATCTTCGATGCCATCAGAAATTGGCTCAAAGTGACTTTCGATGTCCGCGTGGTCGAGCTGGCTTAAACCGAAGAAATGACACGGCTGCAGCCCTAAAAGTACCCTCAATTACCCAAAGGCAGATGAATTATCTTTTTCCAGATAAAACTGGGTATTTGCACAATCGCCCTCCACCAACCCGCCCTGACCCAACCTCGACTATCACTAAGGCCGTCATGACTCGCATGCACAACCCTCCGCACCCCGGGGAAGTCCTTCGGGAATATCTGGGTGACATCACCATCACCGAGGCCGCTGTCAAGCTGGGCGTCAACCGAGTCACGCTCTCGCGTGTGGTGTCTGGCGCCTCAGGCGTTTCGGCTGACATGGCCTACCGCCTCGCGCAAGCCTTCGGCACCAGTGCCGAAATGTGGGCGGGCATGCAGATGCAATACGACCTTTATCAGGCGGGCAAGGTCAAACGTCCCAAGATTGAGCGCTTCGCAGCTTGATCGCCGACAGCAGCCACTGACCGAGCGTTAGACCCTTTAGTTACACCCCCAGCACTACCTCAGTCAAAAAAAAGGGAACTTTCCATTAACATCCAAGCTCACTTTGTGAGCACCAAATGGGTCTTAATTGGAACGAAATCAAATCCAGGGCATTGCTTTTCAGCAAAACCTGGGCCGACGCCTGCAACGAAGACAGCCAGGCCAAGCCCTTTTGGATCGATTTCTTTGAAATCTTTGGCATCACCAACAAACGCGTTGCCACCTTTGAGCTGAACGTCAAAAAGCTGGGCGGCGCACAAGGCTTTGTGGACCTGTTTTGGCCCGGCGTGCTGTTGGTGGAGCACAAGTCGCGCGGCAAAAGCCTGGACGACGCGTTGGACCAAGCCATTGGCTACCTGCACAACCTGCCCGAGCGCGACCTGCCCCAGCTGGTGGTGGTGTGCGACTTTGCCCGCTTTCGGGTGCGCCGCTTGGGCACGGGCGAAACGGCGGAGTTTGAGCTCAAGCACCTGCACAAACACGTCAAGCTCTTTGGCCTGCTGGCGGGCTACAAGGTGCAAGACATTCAGGCCGAAGACCCGGTCAACATCAAGGCCGCCGAACGCATGGGCCGCCTGCACGACGCCCTGAAGGCCAGCGGTTACAGCGGCCACGCGCTCGAGGTGCTGCTGGTGCGCCTGCTGTTTTGTTTGTTTGCCGATGACACCGGCATCTTTCAGCCCGCGCAATCGTTCAGGGACTTTGTGGAAGAACGCACCGCGCCCGACGGCTCGGACCTGGGGCCGCGCTTGGGGCAACTGTTTCAGGTGCTCAACACGCACGAGAGCCAGCGCAGCAAAAACATCGACGAACAGCTGGGCCAGTTTGCGTACATCAACGGCCGCCTGTTTGAAGAAACCCTGCCCATGGCCGACTTCAGCACCGCCATGCGCGAAGCCCTGCTGGATGCCTGTGCACTCGACTGGTCGGCCATCAGCCCGGCGATTTTTGGCAGCCTGTTCCAAAGCATCATGGACGAGAAGGCCCGCCGCAACCTGGGCGCGCACTACACGTCTGAGGCCAACATCCTCAAGCTGATCAAGCCCCTGTTTCTGGACGAACTGCACGCCGAGTTTGAGCGCGTGAAAGGCCATCGCAACAAGCTGTTTGAGTTTCACAAAAAGCTGCGCCAGCTGACGTTTTTTGACCCGGCTTGCGGGTGCGGAAATTTCTTGGTCATCAGCTACCGCGAACTGCGCGAGCTGGAGCTGAAAGTGCTGCGGGCCGACCACGAACTGAGCGCCCACAAAGGCCAGCTGACGGTGGACGTGCATGGCCTGATCGGCGTGAACGTGGACCAATTCTTTGGCATCGAGATCGAAGAGTTTCCGGCACAAATTGCCCAAGTGGCCCTGTGGCTGGTGGACCACCAAATGAACCTGCGCGTGAGCGTGGAGTTTGGTCTGTACTTTGCCCGCATCCCGCTCAAAAGCTCACCGCAAATACGCCACGCCAACGCGCTGCGGCTGGACTGGAACGAGGTGCTGCCTGCGGAGCGGTGCAGCTATGTGCTGGGCAATCCGCCGTTCTTGGGATACAGCTACCAAAGCAAAGACCAAAAAGCAGACCTGGCTGCCGTGATGCAAGGTATCCACGGCGCGGGAGTTTTGGACTTTGTGTGTGGCTGGTACATCTTGGCCGCAAGGTATTGCCAAGGCCAAAAAACACACACTGCATTTGTTTCCACCAACAGCATCACACAAGGTGAACATGTGGCCGTGCTTTGGGGTGAGATGCAACGTCTGGGCATGCACATCCACTTTGCCCACCGCACGTTTCAGTGGAGCAATGAAGCTAAAGGCAACGCTGCCGTGCATTGCGTGATTGTGGGTTTTAGCAACGAAAACCAAGCTGTCAAAACCATTTACGAATACGAGGACATCAAGGGACTACCGCTTGCCGTCTCAGCGAAAAACATCAACCCGTATCTCGTAGATGCCCCGACAGTTTTTTTAGAAAAGCAGCGTGCACCACTTTTTACATCCGCACAAATGACAAGAGGCAGCTCGCCAGTCGACGGCGGAAACTTGTTAATGAGTGATTCAGAAAAAGAAGCACTCTTGGCTGTTGAACCCAAAGCAGCCAAATGGATTCGCCCGTATTTGATGGGCGATGAATTCATCAACAACATTGGCCGGTGGTGTTTGTGGCTGGTCAACAGCCCACCAACGGAACTTCGCGCCATGCCCTATGTGCTCAAGCGCGTTGAAGGTGTCCGCGCCATGCGCGAAGCCAGCACCAAAGCTGCAACCGTAGCGCTTGCCAGCACACCAACCCTGTTCGGTGAAATTCGCCAACCCAAATCAAAACGCTATTTGGCGATTCCAAAGGTTTCTTCCGAGCGCCGCCAATTCATCCCCATCGGTTATCTGGACAGTGACGTCATCTGCGGCGACAAAATCTTCTTTGTCGACGACGCCTCGCTGTTCACCTTTGGGGTGCTGACCAGCACGATGCACAACGCCTGGATGCGTTACACCTGTGGACGTTTGAAAAGCGATTACAGCTACTCCAACACCATCGTCTACAACAACTACCCCTGGCCCGGCTTCGCTGGCGAACCTCTAAGCGACAAACACCGCACCGCCATCGAACAAGCCGCCCAATGCGTGCTCGATACCCGCACCCAATTTGCCAGCTCATCACTGGCCGACCTCTACGACCCGCTGACCATGCCCCCGGCCCTGCTCAAGGCCCACCAAAAACTAGACACCGCCGTAGACGCAGCCTACCAACCCAGCGGCGGCAAAAAGACCTACGCCTCCGACGCCGAACGCGTGGCCTTCCTGTTCGAGCTGTACCAACGCATCACCAGCTTGCTGCCTGCGCCAGTAGCCAAGAAGAAAAGCAAATCCAAATCCAATGAAAGTTAAAAGTCATGAGCGGATTGAGCCATCGAAGAAAGCGGGGGATTTACGCAAGTGCCCTCTTTGCAGCGCTTCCAGACTGTCGTGTGCACATCCTAGGGGGCCCTGTCACGACCACATTCCGGCAACTAGAGCGTCATGCTCGTTGACAACAACTAATGCCATGAGCCAGATAGGGGCTGAAGTCAATCCCGACGAGATCGTTTGTTTAGTGCACCGCACCTCCGATCAATCGGTAACCAGTAGATAATTATTTGAAAGTGAAAGATAAAAATGGCATTTTTTTCGCAGGAGCAACTCGATGGACTGACCATCGCGCGAATGATTTTTCACGTGGTGGGTCCAGACGCCGACAAAATGGTTTTGCTCGAGGAAACGGATCCCAGCCCGTTCGCTGATTTCTTTCTAGCGCGACTCAAGTCCACCAACGGTGGCCTTATGTTCAATTTCGCCGACGGTTCACCGCTTGAGGCCGCGCTTCGGCGAGTGAACCTTGACCAAAATGTATTCGAAGCAGAAACCAAGAGTTTAGCGACACAATTTCAGAACCAGCACAGTGGCGCGACAAGCGAGGGAGCGTTCATGATCTTCGTATTGGAGTCCCTAGGTCAGACCTACTTTGCGCTGGTCAAGTACGATCACGAGTCAGTTTTGACATACGCTATCCAGCAGACGGCAACAGGAAAAAAGGCGGCCATAGCGGAATCACACGAAACGTTCGTGAAGTCAGCAGATGCTCTTCAAAAGTCAGTGCTCATCAAGCTTGACGACTTAGGTGGGGAGCTGTGCGTGCGCGATCGTGCCGCGCCCGCAAAAGTTTCAAAATACTTCCAAGGCTTTCTTGGAGCAAATCGTCGCTATCAACCCGAGATGTTGACGACCACTTTATGCAAAATCGCGAGGGATGTCGCGAAGAAACACTCCGAGATGCTGGGCCCGTCTGTCATGAACGACCTAAACAAGCGTGTATATGAATACGTGCAGAACACAGTGGGGTTCGATCCGGCGAACAAAGAGCCATTCCTCGCGGCCGTTTATGGGGCGCTACCAGAAGAGTCGCCTGTACGTGTGGCATTTGATCGTGAACTGAAGAATCTACGCATCGAATCCGAAGCTTTCGAATTTCACAAAGCTTCGGTTCCTCGTCCCGCAAAGAGAAAGTTGATCACTACGGAAGGCATCGAGGTTATCTGGGATAGGAACTACGAAAATAACGTTCGTCAGACCTCATTGGAGGACGGTCGAATTCGGATCACAATCGAAGCCGGTGGAATAAAGAGCGAAGATGACTTTAGCGATAAGAATCCACGAGCTGGTTGACGCCATACTCCTTGCGGGAGGTGGGTCATCTGAGAGGCTCGATCGGCTCGATTTACATGGTCGCCTTGACCAGGAGCAACTACGCGGCTGGGCAGAAGTGTTGGCGGCGCTGCCGGCAGTAGGTGTGGATTCAGTCTCCGCCATTGATGCCTTGGGCGATCAGGTCGACCTTGCAACTGCCGCGGCGGAGTTAGTTGGCCAGGAACTGCGCATCCAGGTCTCGAAGTTCTCCAGTCCGACGACCGCCTTTTGCCTCACTACCGATGGAATAGGTGCGGTCTTTGCCGATTACGAAGTGTCGTCCTTAGTCAGGCAAGTCTGGGTCGCATGTGACTTCGATCGGTTCAAAACGGAGAGTTGCCGGATTGACCCGTGGACTGACGACGCGTCTGAAGCAGAGGCGGAAGATGAGGAGGCCCGAGTGCCTGATCCTCGTCGTTTAGTCAAAGATTTTGTCGGTGGACGAGTTCCCAAGAGCATCTCACCATATCTCCTCACCTCAGGCGAGCCGGTGCCATCGAAGGTATTTGATAAATGGAAAGATCTAGCTGTCGTCCGACTACTGCATTCGCTGGTCAATGAAGTCATCTCGACGGGCGGCGAAGAAGTTGTCATCACAGGTACTCGACCCAGAAAGATCGAAAGCAACCTCAATTCTCCATATTCCGCGGAACTGTTCACTGCTGCCACAGAAGCGGCAAGGTGGGTCTATGCCTCGGGACGTGATGTCGACACTCGTTTCGCTCTTTTTACCTACGAGCTTTCCCGCGAATGGCCAGATGCATTGAACTTCAAAGATGGTTTTGCGGCTCGTGGGGTGCTGTCGCTTGAGGCTGCAAAGACAGCGTTTCGTGCACACGTTCAGGAGACGAGTAAAGACACTCTGAAATCGCTCGGAGATCTGCGGAAGACTCTCAGTGAAGAGGTGACAAAGGTTGTCGCGCAGACGCGTGATCTTCTAGGCACGATGTGGCGCGACTTCATGATCGCTGCGACTGTATTCCTTGGCCGCATTGTTTTGCTTGGTTCCGATAAGCCGCTGAGCAATCCTGGCCCTCTTAGGGCGCTGCTAAGCGGAGCGGTGATCTTCTTAGTCCTCAGTCTCTTCCTATCGCTGCGGACGAATGCGAAGTTCATGAGCATCTCGTCTGCCAGCCTTTCCGAATGGCGCCGAAAGCTCTACGGCTTCATGAATGATGACGATTTCAACAAACTCGCCAATGTTCCACTAGAAGAATCTACTCGCGAGTACAAGCGCGTAGTTCGCTGGGTCGCCGCCGCGTATGTAGTAGTAATAGCCTGCCTTCTTTGGACTGCTTGGGGCGGAAACGCCAAGCAGAGTGCCGGTAGCCTTTTAGGTACTCTGCAGGGAACGGCCGCGAGCACGCCACCGGCGTCCGTCACTTCGGCTGCTTCGGCTGCTTCGGCTACTGCGGCTACTGCGGCTACTGCGGCTAACGGGACAATTTCAACACAAACTCCAAGCGCTGCGTTCCCCCGGAACACCGGTTTATCGACGCTTCCGCCTGCATCCGGAAAGCCCAACGCCAACGGTCATTAACGCGGACGGAACTATTCTGCATGGCTTTTTAGAATCCCATGGCGCTTAGGTGTCAGCTATATGCAGGTGCAGACGTTCGCCTCTTAAGCACTAGCCGCACCCAGACTAAATCCAGCCTCTATAGATTTGCACACACCGACTCGGCCTGACTCACTGCAGTGCCGTGCACATGTTAGGTACCAGTGCGCCAGGGCTCAATGTCCAACCCCTGACCTAATGCAGTCGATCTGTTAGATGTCCCGCTGGCTTTCCCATCTTGAAAACGCCCTCACCTCATCCTTTGATCGCTTTTCAATACCGTGCGAGCCCCGTCACCGTATCGGATAAACAGCCTAATCCGCTCAAAACAAACTTGCGTTCCCTCTTCGCCGCAATGGCAATCACCGATTCAAATCTGTTTGCCCACCTCATGCGCCGGGCGGTAGCCCCCCACCCCCTTCACATACGCCAAAAACTCCCCAAAAAACGGATGGCTGCACAGCGTGGACGAATCGCCCACCAGCAGCCGCTTGCGCCGTGCGCGGACCATGCCGACATTGATGCGGCGGATATCTGACAGGAAGCCGATCTCGCCTTGGGGGTTGCTGCGCGTCAAGGTGATGGCAATGATGTCGCGCTCTTGGCCCTGAAACGAATCAACGGTGCCTATGCCGGGCCTGCTTTGCAGCAGCAGGTCATGCAGCCGTCAAAGGCTCCATGCGCACCACGGCACGCGCTCCCACGGCACTGGCAAAGCGTTGGACGGTTCGCATGGATGGCGTGCCCCTGCCACTTTCGATGCGGGCCACCACGCTTTGGGTCGTGCCCATGCGTGCGGCCACATCGCCTTGCGTCAGGCCCGCTTTCATACGCGCTGCAATCAGTTCACGGGCCAACTCAAACTCGGGTGCTTGTGCGTCATAGGCTTGGCGAACGGCGGGGTTGGCCAGCAGTTGGGCTTTTACGTCTTTCAGGCTTTTCACGTCGATTCCTCCAAGCGTTTCAATGCGGTTTCAATCGCGCTTCGTGGTGTGGTCTGTGTCTTTTTCACAAACACGTGCAGCACCAGCATATTGCGCCCCTGAACGGCGGCGTAAACGGCACGGGCAATGCCATCGCGGCCCGTCATGCGCATTTCCCACAGCTTGCTTTCCAGTGGCCGTATGTGCGGCAAGCCCACACGCTGCGGCCCTAGCTCTTCCAGCATTTCACCGATGTGCAAAAACCGAGCTTGCATATCGGTGGGGATGGTCTGCAATTCACGCTCCGCCAGTGGATGCAGGGTCACAGTCCACTGGGTTTCGAGTATAGCCTTTTTGCTATCTTTTGGCTTTTTCATGCAGCTCCCCTAGGTCTCGCTTTATCCATGCTTTGTCAGCATGTAGGCATTTTTTATGCGTTAGCTTAGCGTGACATTTGCCGCAATGGCAATCCCCGATTCAGGCCTGTTTGCCCATCACATGCGCAGTGCGGTAGCCCCCCCCACCCCCTTCACATAAGCCAACAATTCCCCAAAGAACGGGTGGCGACACAACGTGGATGAATCGCCCACCAGCAGCAGCTTGCGCCGTGCGCGGGTCATGCCCACATTCATGCAGCGGATGTCAGGCAGGAAGCCGACCTCGGCTGACTTTGACTGAATGACTCGGCTGGTGATAAAGTAGGTACGTTTTCATGAATACATTCCAAGGAGGGTGCCATGCTCGCTACCGCCAAAGTTTTTACCAACGGCCACAGCCAGGCGATTCGCTTGCCCAAGGCATTTCGCGTAGATGTCGATGAAATGTGGATTGCCCGCAACGAGGTGACTGGGGAAATCACGCTCAAGCCCAAGGACACGGAAACATTGCGCCAGCGTCGACTGGATGCGCTGATGGCTGCCATTGCGGACAACCCATTGCCCGACAACTTTTTGTCAGATGCCAGCCGGCAAAACGATCCACCCAAAAATCCGTTTGCGGACTGGAATACGCCAACAGCCCCCAAAGCCTCCGTTAAACGCACCGCCAAAACCAAGGCCCGCAAGTGATCAAGTTTTTGGTGGACACCAACATCTTGGGCTACTTCGCACGCAACAGCTCTGCCGCGCTGCAAACGCGCATGTTGGTGGCGCTCAAAAAGCAGGAGGTCGCCATCTCCGCCATCACCCGCGCCGAAACTCGGTTTGGGCAGGCACTGCTGCAAGCCGAAGACAAACGCCGCCGAACCATTGATTTGCTGCTCAATGAGTTGCCCGTTTTGCCATGGACGCTGGAGGCCGCAGACTACTATGGAGAAGTTGCCGCCCACCTGCAGCAAACCGGGCAGCCCATTGGCGAGATGGACACCCAAATCGCCGCGCACGCATTGGCGCTGGGCCTGCCCTTGGTAACCCACAACACACGGCACTTCAAGCGGGTGCCGGGCTTGAAAATTGAGGACTGGATGACGTGAAAAAGAAGATCGTTTACACGGATGAGCCCATGGGAGATGTTGAGGTGGTCGCAGATTTTCTGCCGTCGCCTGCCGAGCTGGCGTTCAAGGAAGATGGCGTGAAAGTCACGCTGGCCTTGAGCAAGAGCAGCGTAGACGAATCGCAGCAAGATCAGGCCTCAATGTCCACCTCATGCGCCGTGCGATTGCCCCCCACGCAATTCACATAAGAGCAGCGGGTCACCACGCAGCCGTCAAAGTTCTGTTCGTCGCTCAAGATGGATTTGACTCCATATGTCTTTAAGTCCATAATTTCGCAATGACTTGGACTGTTCTGTTTCACGACGCCTTCAACGCTGAGTTCGAAGCTTTGGTCGAGGAGCTTCAAGACGAACTCTTGGCACATGCCAAGTTGCTGGCGATGTTTGGACCTGATTTGGGGCGACCTACCATCGATACCCTGAAGGGTTCACGACACAGCAACATGAAGGAACTTCGGTTTTCCTGGAATGGTCAGGTTTGGCGAGTGGCCTTTGCCTTTGATCCCCGCCGACAAGCCATCTTGCTTGTGGGTGGAGATAAAGGTGGGGCAGATCAGCGCAGGTTTTACAAGCGCTTACTCACGGTGGCCGATGCGCGTTACGACGATCATCTGGGCACTTTGAGTCAATCAACCTAGGAGTCCAAAAATGGCAAGAAAACTCGATGACGTGATGGCTGCGCTGCCCAAAGATCGCAAAAAACGGGTGGAGGATCGGGCCATGGAGTTGGCGACACTCAAAGACCTTCGCCATGCAGCTCAGCAAACACAAGAGCAAATGGCTGCCGCCTTGGGGGTGCGTCAGGACACCATTTCTCGTTTGGAAAAGCGCAGCGACATGCTGCTTTCAACGATGCGCCACTATGTGGAGAGCATGGGCGGCAAGCTGGAACTGGTGGCCAAGTTTCCTGATCGCCCGTCCGTGGTGATCGACCACTTGGGAGGTGAAGTCACCCTCAACAAGCGCGCAGGTGCTGCTCGACGTTCACGGGCAGCGGCCTAGTTGCCAACTGATGTACAACTAGCACCCCCCTTGCGTTGCAAGCCCCTGACGGCTATTGATTCGGCACGGTGAAGTTTGGATTTTGTCTTTGCACATTGAAGTTTGATTTTTCTTTGTCATCCCGGCCTTGAGCCGGGATCCACAGTGCACAGCAGGTCTTCGCAAATGGCAATGCTCAACGCTGGATCCCGGGTCTTCGCCCGGGATGACAAAGATGGATCAACAAAACAGGTCATTCATACTTCATCGGGACGGATCAATGACGAATCGAGTCGCGGCTGTTTCAGCCCTGATTGCCCACCACATGCGCCGTGCGATAGCCCCCCACCCCCTTCAAATAAGCCAACAACTCCCCAAAAAACGGATGCCTGCAAAGGGTGGACGAATCGCCCACCAGCAGCAACTTGCGCCGTGCGCGGGTCATGCCGACGTTCATGCGGCGGATGTCAGACAGGAAGCCGATCTCGCCTTGGGGGTTGCTGCGCGTCAAGGTGATGGCAATGATGTCGCGCTCTTGGCCTTGAAAAGAATCGACGGTGCCCACGCTCAGCCTGCGTTGCAGCAGCAAGTCGTTCAGCACGGCGCTGTCTTCGATGGCGTCTTTCAAGTAATTGATTTGGGCGCGGTACGGTGCGATCACGCCAATGGTCAGTGGGCGCTGATCTGGCGCAGTGGGTTCGCCCAGCGCAAGCAGCTGCGCCAGGCGCTCCAGCAGCAAGTGGGCTTCTTCGGGGTTGGCGGTTGAACGGCTCTCAGGAATGGCCAGTTCTTGATAAGCGCAGCCCGCCGTGTCGATGAATTCCACGGGCAGGTCGGACGAAAAACGTGGGTCATTAAAGCGCGGGTCATAAGCGGCTAGGTCAGCGTCGCGCACGCTGGGGTGTGCCACCAGTTGGCCGCCATAAAACTTCTCTGAGCTGAAGCCCATGATGTGCGCGTGCATGCGGTATTGCACCTTCAGCATGCGGGCCGTGTTGGGTTGGCGCTGGATGCACTTTTCAAACAAGGTTTCGCGCAGGCCTTCGCGGGCGGCTTTTTCGCTTTTCACCGTGGGCGGCAACTGGTGGTGGTCGCCCGCCAACACCAGGCGCTGGCCCTTGGCAATCGGAATCCAGCAACCCGGCTCCAGGGCCTGAGCGGCTTCGTCAATGAAGACGGTCTCAAAGCCCAGGTGGCGAATGTGGCGGTTGCTGGCACCCACCAGCGTGCAGGTGATGACTTGCACCGATTCGAGCACGTCCTCGGTCATGAAGCGCTCCAAGTCGTCGGCGGCTTGGCGCAGCGTGCGTGCTTCTTCGCGCAGCTGTTGGCGGTGCTGTCGCCCCTCAAAACCAAAATTGCGGACGCCTTCTTTGGCCAGTTCTCTGGCCGTCTCGCGGTGCTGCTCGGCGGTTTGGCGCATCGCGTGCATCTTGGCGTAGCTGGCGTGGGCCATCACCCCGGCGTCGAGCGTGTGCTTGAGCAGCAGGTCCGACACGCGGCTGGGGTTGCCCAAGCGGATGACATTCACACCGCGCTCAGCCAACTTTTCGGTCAGCAGGTCCACGGCGGTGTTGGAGGGGGCGCACACCAGCACGCGCCGCTCGCGCCGGATGGTTTCCAAAATGGCTTGCACCAGCGTGGTGGTTTTGCCCGTGCCGGGCGGGCCGTGGATGATGGCCACGTCTTGCGCCGTGACCACATGGCGCACAGCGGCCAGCTGCGAGTCGTTGAGCGCACTGGGGTAAAACAGGTCGTCGGCTTGGGGCTCGCGAAAAGTTGCCTGTCGGGCGCCCAACAGCACGTCGCGCAGTTCGGCCAAGCGGTTGCCGTGTGCGGCCATGACCGCGCTCAGGGCCTGGTTCATCTCGCGGTAGCTGACCTCGTCAAAGGTCAGGTCAACACCCAGCGTACTGCCGTCCAGCACCCAGTCGGGCAGCGCTTCTTTGGTGGTGGCCAACAGCAGCTTGTTGCGCCGCACGCGGGTGACCACGCCGCTCACCACGGGCCGGTCAGGCCCCGAGTAGCCGGGCGCACTGCTGAACAGCGCCGCAGCCGCCCCCACCTGAAACAAGTGCAGGTCTTGCCGATGCGCTGGGCGCTCCAGCTCCAGCACCACCTTGCCGCCAAAACCGATGTCTTCTTGGGTGATGGTGACGGGGTACCAGGTCAGGCCACGCCGACGGCGCTCTTTGATGCTGGCACTGGCGTTTTTGAGCTTGAACTGCGCCTGGTCTTCCTGTTGCTCAAGGTGCATGAGCGCACGCACATGGCGTAACTCACTTTGAACATCATGTTGAACAGCGCCAAGCGCGGTGAGGGTCGGGTCTTGGTCAGTCAAAGGTAGAGGTGTGAGACGAAAGTTTCACCACATGGGTTTTGTGTGAGCCAGTCATGGCCTTTTTGACGACCTTGTAAATGTCGAGATCAAACTCAAAGTCTTCAGAGCGAGCGATGTCGTCCAGCTCATCGTGGTCGTTGGCGGTGCCCAAGTAACACCATTTGTTGATCACCAACATGCTGTGGCCGTCCTTGATGGCGACTGCCCCCTCAAATGGCCAAACCGGAACCTTGTAAAGCTGAAGGGCCGTTTGCAGCTTCAAGTTGTGCACCGCCAAGGACACTTGGCCAATGCAAGCGCCTTGGCATTGTTTGACTTGGTAGCCAAAACAAGGCTTGCCCTCCTCCACCTTCTCCAGGCCCAGCAGGGCCTCACACAGTTGGTATTTTTTAGCGACGGCTGCCAAGTAAGCCAGCGCTTCTTTCTTGTTGCTAAAGAGCCCGTACAAATGGTCTTGAAAGCCAGGTTGCAAATGCTTGTGCGTGATGAGTGTGGGGCGTTGCAGGCCGGAAGGTTCTGGGCTCAATTGCCAGGCGCACAGGTCTTTGGAGCGGCGCAGCTTGATGTTCGCGCTGGGCATGCGCTCTTTGATGAGCTTGGCCTCCAAGATCAAAGCGCTCAACTCGCCGCCCGTCTCGATCCATTCGATGTGGTGCACCTGTTGGGACAGTTTCATCTCTTTGCGCACGGTGAGAGCACTTTGGAAATGGCTCATGACGCGGCTGCGCATCGTGATGCTTTTGCCGATGTACAAAGGCGCTTTGTGCTCGCCATAAAAAATGTAGCAGCCCGGCGTGTCGGGAATGGCGTCAACAACAGATTGGCTGATGTGGGGCGGCAAGCTCACACTGCCCAGCAACTCATTGACCGCTTCCAGCAAGCGCGCTGGGCCAAAGGTTTTTTCACACACACGCCAAAACTGGAGCAGCAAATCGGCGTCGCCCAAGGCGCGGTGCCGTGCACTGACCGTGAGCCCGTGCGCTGCGATGATGGTGTCCAGGTTGTGCCGGGCCTGCTGCGGAAACAGCAGCCGCGAGAGCTTGACGGTGCACAGCACCTTGGGCCGAAAATCCAGACCCAAGCGCTTAAAAGAGGCTTTGATGAAGCCGTAGTCAAAACGGGCGTTGTGCGCGACAAAGATCTTGCCTTCCAACTCTTTTTTGATTTGCAGCGCAAGTTCGTCAAATGGGGGTTGGCCCGCCACCATGTCCGGCGTGATGCCCGTCAGCCTTTGGATGTTTTGCGGGATGAAGGTTTGGGGGTCCAGCAGGCTTTCCCAAACTGTTTCTTGGCCTTGGTCCAGTGTCTTGATGCCGATTTCGGTGATCCGGTCACGTTCGGAGTTGCCACCCGTGGTTTCGATGTCGACAAAGGCAAGAACAGGGAATTCGGTGTCTGGGGGGTTCATGGTTGGGCCATGGGTGGGCGTAAGTGGGGATCGTACCTAAACCCACAAAGTGTGATGGCTGTCAGGCCCATTGCGCAAAGCTTGGCGGCGCGAACCATAATCAGTGGCACAGGCGTTCTGGCATCACGCCTCCAGCACACCGCACACTCCCCTCACGCACCACGGCTCGGATTCATGTCTGTTTTAAGTTTAATTTCAGTGGGGCATGCCCACATGCCCGGCGAATGGCTGTTTGAAGACTTGTCGTTTGACTTGGCATTGGGTGAGCATGTGGCCATTCAAGGCACGTCAGGCTGCGGCAAGTCCACCTTGCTGAACATCATGGCCGGGCTCGAAGTCCCCACCCAAGGCGAGGTGCATTGGGCTGGCCAGCCCACCTCTGCATGGTCGGCTGAGCAGCGGCGCGCTTGCCGCCAAGCAGACATGGGCTTTGTGTTTCAGGCATTTCACCTGTTGCCGCATTTGTCAGCGCTGCAAAACGTCATGGTGCCTTGTTTGTTGGGCGGCGCGTCGGGTCAGGACGCCGCGCAGTCGGCGCGGGAACTGTTGGGGGACTTGGGCTTGGCCACACGGCTGGACGCCAAGCCCACCAGTTTGTCTGGTGGTGAACAGCAACGCGTGGCACTGGCGCGTGCGCTGGTGCATCGGCCCAAGGTGGTGTTTGCCGACGAGCCCACCGGCAATCTTGACACCGACACTGCCGCCAAGACTCTGGCCCTGCTCGTGGGCTTGTGCCGAGAGCGCCAGACCAGCCTGGTCATGGTCACCCATTCGGACGAGGCGGCAAGGGCCATGGGCAGAACGCTGCGCCTGACCAAAAAGGGTTTGGTGTGTTGAAGTTGACGGGCCAGCAGGTGCTGTTCTGGTGGCTGCTGAAGGGCGCTTCCATCCAGGCCTGGACGCGCTGGTTGGTGGCGCTGGTGATGGTGGCCATTGGCGTGATGCTGGCGGTGGCCATCCATACCGTGAACCATTCGGCTCTGGCCTCGTTTGGCCAAGCCCTGGACACGGTCAATGGCCAAGCGTCGGCCCAGTTGGTTGCGCCTTTGGGCGAGATGGATGACCGGCAGATCGAAGATTGGGACCGCCGCAGAGCGGCTTTGGGCATTCACACCGTGAGCCCTGTGCTGGTGGTGCGCACCGACCAACTGACGGTGCTGGGCCTGGATGTTTTCAAGGCCGCCGTTGTGTCGCCGTCTTTGTTGCCCTCAGCAGCAGGCGATGCCAGTGATTTGTTTGATGCCAAGGCGCTGTTTTTGTCGCGTGCGGCCTTGGACGCTTTGAATGTCAAAGTGGGCGACAGCATCAATCTGCGGCATGGCCTGGATTCGGTGTCTTTGCGGGTGGCAGGCGAGGTGCCAGGCGCTGCATCTCAAGTGATTGGCGTGATGGACATTGGCAGTGCGCAATGGGCCTTCAACCGCCTGGGTGGGGTGTCCCGGCTGGACCTGCGCCTGGAAGACTGGCAAAGCACACAGGGGCTGAGTGATGCCTTGAAAGCGCAGTCTGAACCCCTGCAATTGGTGGCCACGCAAGACCGCGACCGGCGCATGTCGCTGCTGTCGCGGGCCTACCGGGTGAACCTGACGGTGCTGGCCATGGTGGCCTTGCTCACGGGGGGCTTTTTGGTGTCCACAGCGGTGCATTTGTCCATTGTTCGTCAGCGGGCCGAGTTGGCTTTGTTGGGTGTGCTGGGGGCCAGCGAGTCGTGGCTTCGGCGCTTTGTTTGGGCGCAAGGCGGGCTGATCGGCGCTTTAGGCGGTGCGTTGGGGGTGGGCATGGGCTTGTTGTTGGCAGCCGTTTTGATGCGCATCGTGGGGGGTGACTTGGGCGGCAATTACTTTTCGGGTGCGCCTGCGGCCATGGTCATTGACTGGGTGGCCCTGTTCGTTTTTGCGATGTCCGCGGTGCTGATGGGTTTGGCGTCGGCGTGGCTGCCTTTGTCGCAAATCAACTGGCGGCGGCCCATGGCTTTGTTGCGTGCAGGCCAAGCCGAAACACTGGTGCTGAGCTTGCCCACCTTGAAGTGGAGTCTGCTGTGCACTGCAATGGCCATCACTCTGCTCATGTTGCCCACGCTGGGTGGCTTGCCCTGGGCTGCCTACGGGGCGATTGCGGCCCTGCTGTGCGCCGGGCTCTTGGCTGTGCCTTGGATTTTGTCCAAGCTCTGGGGTGGGCTGTCGCGCAGGGTGGCGGCGGTGCGTGTTCCGGCGGTGGTGCGCTTGGCCGTTTGGCGGCTGGCGCAAGCGCCCTCTGCGGCCACGCCTTTGATCGCGGGCACGGTGGCGGCGTTTTCATTGACGGTGGCGATGATGGTCATGGTCAGCAGCTTCAGAACTTCGGTCTCCGATTGGTTGGGTTTGGTGCTGCCCGCTGACCTGTACACCAGCAGCCAGTCCATGGTGGATCAGCCGGGGTTTGACCCATCGGTGCAAGCCTTGGTGGCCCAAGTGCCCCAAGTGCAAAAGGTGGAAACCAGTCGGCAAAGAAACCTGCGCCTGGTCAACGACCGCCCTGAGGTGGTCTTGATCGCGAAGCCTGTGAATTGGCAAGACCCCATGCAGTCTGTCGCTCTGGTCGGTTTGTCCAAGTTGCCGCCTGCGGATGGCCCCAAGCATAGGGTGGTTTTTGGCTCCGAGGCCATGGCCGATTTGTACGGCTGGCGTGTGGGCGAAGTCGCCAGCTTGCCTCTGAACCCGCAGGGCCCATCCAAGGTGTGGGTCGGCGGCTTGTACAGAGACTATGGCCGCCAACATGGCTCTGTGGTGATGTCAACCGCAGACTACGAAGCCCTCACGGGGGACCGTTCGCGATCCAGTGTTTCGGTTTGGCTGGAGAACGGCGCAGACACAGCGCAAGTCATCTCCCGCATACAGGCCCAAGTGCCTGAATTGACGCAGCTCAAATGGGTCAGTGCCAGCGATGTGCGCCAGCTCTCGCTCAAAATTTTTGACCGCAGTTTTGCCATGACCTACGCTCTGGAGGCCGCCGCTTTGTTTGTGGCCTTGTTTTCGGTGGCGGCGGGCGTCACGGGTCAGTTGCTTTTGCGACGGCGCGAGTTCGGCTTGCTGGCGCACTTGGGGCTTTCACACAAAGACAGCTTGCGCCTGGTGTCGCTAGAGGTTGGCTTGCTCTTGGCTGTGGCGGTGGTTTGGGCCAGTGTTTTGGGTGGTTTGATGAGCCAGATCTTGATCCACAAAGTGAACCCCGAGTCTTTTCACTGGACCATGAACACGCACTGGGATGTGGGGCAATGGTGGGTGATCAGTGCGATGCTGCTGATGCTGGGCGTGTTGGCCGCACGCTGGGCGGCAGGCCAAGGACTGGATTCAAAACGCTTGGCTGAGAGCCTGAGGGCCGATTGGTAAACCGCATGACACAACCCCCTTCCAATCGGCGGCTCGCCATCCAGACTGCTGCCATGATGGTGGCCGGTTTGTCACCTTGGCCTGCCCAAGCGGCAGCTGCAGACACCCCGTTTTACCCGCCGGTCAAGCCGCGCCGCTTGAACTTTCCCAGAGATTACGGCTCGCACCCCGAGTACCGCACCGAGTGGTGGTACCTGACGGGTTGGCTGGGCGAGGGACCATCGGCCATGGGGTTTCAGTTGACCTTTTTCCGCAGCCGAACCCAGCATGCGCCCGAGAACCCCAGTCGGCTGGCGCCAACGCAATTGCTTTTTGCGCATGCGGCCTTGGCAGTGGCCCACAAAAATGTTTTTTTGCATGCCAACCGTGCGGGGCGTTTGGGCGGTGCTTTGCGACGCGCAGAAACTTCGGACACCGATGTGCAGTTTGAGGATTGGCATTTGCGCCGAGAGCAAGGCTCAGCGGGCGAGGTGTACACAGGCCGCTTTGCAGGCGAAGGTTTTGCCGTGTCTTTTGATGCCAGCGCGGCGCAGCCCGCCCTTTTGCGCGGCCAAGAGGGTTTTTCGTCCAAAGGCCCCGAGGCCTTGCAGGCCAGCCACTATTACAGCCGTGCGCCTTTGGGTGTGAAGGCCGATGTGACGGTGGGAAAAGAGACCCAAAAACTGGTGGGCAAAGCTTGGTTTGATCACGAGTGGTCCAGCCAATTGTTGATGGCCGGGGCTGTGGGCTGGGACTGGCTGGGCATCAACTTGCTGGACGGCGGCACGCTGATGGCTTTTCAGATACGCAACGACAAAGCGGCTGCGATTTATGCCCATGTGGACGCCCGTGACGCAGCAGGTCGCCCAGCCAAAGGCTGGCAGGGCCTGCGGTGGCAGAGCGCAGGCCGTTGGCGCGCCAAGTCCTTGATCGACTACCCCATCCCCATGGACTTGTGGGTGGGCGATCAGCGCTTCAGATTGGTGCCGCTCATGCTGGGCCAAGAGGTGGATGCACGCGCCAGCACAGGCGGTTTTTATTGGGAAGGCGCGGTCAGTCTGATGCAGGGCGAACGTTTGCTCGGCCATGGTTATTTGGAGCTGACGGGTTACGGCGCGCCTTTGAAAATTTGACCCTTGCAGGATTTTGAGACTGTCATGGGCTTGGTGGCTGTGCAGACTGCACTTTGTGTTTGACGAATTTCACCAGGCCTTCGCTGGCTTCTTCAATCAAGTCCAACACATGCTCAAAACCATGGTCTCCACCGTAGTAAGGGTCGGGGATGACCGGGGCCTGCGTGGTGAGCAAAAACTCCGCCAAACCCCGGATCTTGTGTTGGTGGGTCGAAGGGCATCTTTCTTCCAAAAGCGCACGGTTGTCCCAGTCCATAGTCAAGAGCAGATCGAATTCCTCAAAGTCTCTATCCACGACAGGTCTGGCCCGCAGGTGTGCAAGCTCGTAGCCTCTTTTGAGTGCATGCTTTTGGCTGCGCTCATCGGGTGGCGCGTCGGGGTGAAAGTTGTGCGTGCCTGCCGAGTCAATTTGGACCTTGTGCAAGAGATTGCGCTCAGACAGCCGTTTGAAGAAAACAGCTTCGGCTGTGGGACTTCGGCAAATGTTGCCCATGCAGACGAACAGGATTTTGTAAGTGGCTTCGCTCATGTCGTGGCGGGTCTTGGGGTGGTTTATTTTTTCGTCGGTTTGGGGGCGCGATTTTGCGTGAAGACCAGGCACGGATCTTCACGCTCAACCTGGGGCACCACATGCACATGGTCGTACCATTCGGCATCATTTTGATCGGTGTTTTCAACATACCCATGCACTTGGGTTTTGGCCTGGTTTTGGGGCGTGAGCCACTGCATGACCCCCGCGTCTTTTCTGACATGGCCGTTGCCAGCGATCAGCACAACGGGGGCATTCGAAACACCATTGACCACATGGGCCATCCACACATCGCGTGCGATCTGCCCCTGAACCATGGGGCCAATCGCTTGGGTGGGCAACATGTTGCAGTGGCCCTCCTGGATGGCTTTGTTTTGTGCACTCAGAAGTTGACCGGGGATCTGCTTGAGTTTGTACTTGTCAACCATTTGCGGGCCCAACACAGCGGCAAAGCCATGGGTCATGACTTTGCGAACATCCACATTTGACAAATTGGCCGCGACCAGTTTGATTTTTTTGTCCAGTGCCCATTGCACATAAGGCCTGTAAAAACGCCACTCCCAGCCAGTCGTTCCCGCTTTGGCCACAACACAATCCACGTCTGGGCATTGCGACAGCGCAGCGTCTAAAACGGCTTGTTTTTCACGGTCAAACTGCTCCATCGCCACCACGGGTTGTGGCCCTTGTTCGATCAGTTGCCTGACCCGCTCCAGTCGGCGTTGGTGACCGTGTTCGTTGTCATGAACCTCACCCAAAAAGAATATCTTTGTACTGTCTTGGGGTGTCTTGGCATCAGGGCTTTGCGAGGCCGCGGCAAAAAACGTGCTGGGGACTGCGAGAGAAAAAACCGCGAGGGCGCAGCGAAGCCGATGCAGACGAATGCTGGCGTTGTTCATTTTTTGCAAGGCAAATGTTCACTGGACCGATAAAAAACTTCCCAAAGCTTATGGCAGGCAGCCCGGAGGATGGCACCCGCTTGGGGCTATCCCCCCAATGAGGTCTGGGGAATTGGTTTGTCGGGGCACACTGGCAATGTTTGACGCGGCCCTCGTTATCGCCGCGTCATCATTTACACAGAAGGAAGTGCCGTGGAGGCCAAATTTTCAGAGCGTCTTGCCAGCCTTTCCGAGGGGGATATTTCCGTCATCATTCAGATGGCCTGGGAAGACCGGACTGCGTTTGAAACCATTCGGGAGCGCATGGGTTGGTCGGAAGCGGATGTCATTCGCCTCATGCGGCACGAGCTTCAGCCCAATTCTTTCCGGATGTGGCGCAAGCGCATGAAAGGCCGAACGACCAAACACCGGGCGCTGAGAAGCCCAGACATGAAATTCGACGACCATTTGATTGCCGACCACCGACGCGGCAATTGCTGATGGATTGAACCACGACAAGCGGACACGACCACACCACCAGGCGCCGCCACGCCGTGGACAACAACACGCCTTTGGCGGCATCCCTTTCGCGCAAGGTCGATGGCGGCTTCACCGCCATCAGCCCCGCTCTGCATCGCCCGCCTGCGCAGATGCGGGCAACCCAAAGACCCGGTCGAAGCACCAGGTGAATGCGATGGCATAGAAGAAAAAGAACGCCAGCAAACCCAAGTTGGCCACCAAGGCAGCGGTGGGCGAAATGTCGAGCCACAGCGACATGACGGGCAAAAGAATGATCACCAGCCCGCCCTCAAAACCCGCCCCGTGGGCCAGCCGCCTGACAAAGGAGCGGCCACGCACCGATTGGCGCGACTCCCAGCGCTCAAAGAGCCAGTTGAAAACGTAGTTCCACGTCAGTGCAATGCTCGACAACACGACCGCAAGGCCCAAGGTGGAGGTGGGCGACTTGTCAAAAGCCACACTCAACACGGGCCCGACCACAGCGATGGCAATGGCTTCGTACAAAAGGGCCTGGAAAACGCGGCGGGTGGTGGGGGTCATGTTGGGGAAGGCGGTGAGGTGAACAGCAAGGAAAGAGCACTAGCAGGCGCGTGTTTCAGAAGTTAACACGTCATCCTCGTCAGGCGCTTGGCCGCCTTGACGGCTCAAGAATGCCAAAGCTGCATTGACATCGCCAACTGGTTGGCCGTTTGCGGCCAACGGCTCAGCTTGAGGGGATGCGCTGGTGCGCAACGGGCTGCGGTCCAGCCCGCCGCGTCGAAAGGCAGCCATGTCGCCTATGGATTTTTCAATACGTACTTTATGACTCACGAATGACTCACGCCGCTAAACTCAATGAGTTCAAAACGCTTATGGGGTTAATTGTGAAAACACCTTCACGCCATTTGATTTTATGGGTTACCGGCTTGCCTTTCTGATGCGGTCGAATTTTCTTGTAACTTATAATTCACATGTTTGAAGTTGGTGATTACCTGACCGCGCAAGGCGATGACCCTTATGCACTGTGGTTGATGTCACTGGCGGATCGACAAGCCAGAGCCCGAATTTTGATTCGGGTAGGCCGAATGGCCAGCGGCAATTTTGGCGATGTGAAACCGGTTGGCGAAGGCGTTTGGGAGGCCCGAATTGATTGGGGGCCGGGGTACAGGATTTACTACGCACAGGCCGGACAGCGCTTGATCTTGCTGTTGGTCGGTGATGACAAGCGAAAACAGCAAGCGGACATTGAACAGGCCCACCGTTACTGGCTGGACTGGCAAAACAGGAGAAAGCTCAAATGAACATCAGAACCAGCCGCCCGCATGACGAAGCCGTTGTGGAGATGCTCAAAGCCGATCCTGAGTTTGCCAAAGAATACCTCGCCGTTGCACTGGATCAAGCTGATCAACCCGGCGGTCAACAAGCTTTGTTGGCGGCTTTGCGGCACATCGCCGAGGCGCAAGGCATGTCTGCGGTGGCCGAGAGAGCGGGCATGCCTCGCGAAAGCTTGTACCGGGCACTCAGTCCACGCGGCAACCCCACACTCAAAACCTGGTTGGCTGTGTTGAACGCCACCGGATTGCACTTATCGGTGGCGCGGCCTCAAGTTTGATGTCTTTTTTGACAACTTTTTTGGCTCTGATGAATTTCAAGTGGGTTGCCCAGCATGAGGATTGATAGCGTGGAAGTCGAGTCTCCCGGCGATCAAGAAGATGACAGTCTTGATCGTTGTGATTCGCGTAAACCCACGCGCACGACGCTTGGATGCCTGGAACAAACCGTTGATGGCTTCGAGGAATCCGTTGGTCTGGCGTGTCTGCGCCCAGGCCACGATGCCTTCCATATGAGCGCGGATCATCTTGGCAACGTCCTTCATCGGTTCGACCTTGGAGCGCATCACGCATGTGCACCAGTGATCCAGCATGGTTCGCACAACGTTGATCTGCTTTCGATCAAGGATCTCACGCAACTGCTCTTTGTAGGACCACGCCCTGGCCGTGCGTTTGACGGTCATCTTGGCCATCAACGCATCCAGTTCAGCTGCCGCCTCCGGTTTGAGCTTGGCT
>NZ_CXOO01000038.1 GCF_001269385.1 Limnohabitans sp. DM1
CGACATGTCGCCCGCCTTCATCTCGGGGGTTACCCAGCATTTGCCCAACGCCCGGATCACGTTTGACAAGTTTCACATCATCGGTCACGCAAGCACTGCAGTGGACAAGATGCGCCGGATCGAGCAGAAGACCGACAAGTCTCTCAAGGGCATGCGCTGGACTTTGCTCAAAGACACAGCCAAGCTCAAACCGGAGGCGGCAGCTGAACTGGATGCGTTGATGGCMAAGATGACCGTCAAACGCACGGCCAGGGCGTGGTCCTACAAAGAGCAGTTGCGTGAGATCCTTGATCGAAAGCAGATCAACGTTGTGCGAACCATGCTGGATCACTGGTGCACATGCGTGATGCGCTCCAAGGTCGAACCGATGAAGGACGTTGCCAAGATGATCCGCGCTCATATGGAAGGCATCGTGGCCTGGGCGCAGACACGCCAGACCAACGGATTCCTCGAAGCCATCAACGGTTTGTTCCAGGCATCCAAGCGTCGTGCGCGTGGGTTTACGCGAATCACAACGATCAAGACTGTCATCTTCTTGATCGCCGGGAGACTCGACTTCCACGCTATCAATCCTCATGCTGGGCAACCCACTTGAAATTCATCAGAGCCCCATGAATTGAACACGCAAGCTCGCAGCCACGTTCGTGCCTGAAGCGGGGACATGGATTTGCAATGCAGAATTCGTCAGCGGGGTATAGATGCTGCGCACAGCAGCTGCAACTTCTGGCCTTGTGCCCGCCGGTAACAGCGCGGCAACTTCTGACGCCATGTAGGCGTGAGAGATGCGCATCCAGATATTGCCTGTCAACACCGCCTTGTACACATCCAGCGTACTCGGTCCACCTAGGAGCGACTGCAGCACCGGTGTGTCGGTGTCGTCAGGGTACGGACCTGTTTTTTCTTGAACGCGAACCTCGATGTTTTTGCTGCCAACGGTGACCGCATACACCGGGGTTTTTCGGTAATCGGGGTGGGCGTCGCTGTTGAGGTACAGCGCCACTTTGGCTCCTGCCGGGGCTTTGGCCTTGATCTCTGCAACACCATTGCAGACCACCCGGCCAGGCTTGCTTTTGTAGCTGCTGTGCACCACGCCGTTGATTTCAACAGCATAGGGCATAGCCACATCTCTGGATGTCGTGATGCTGAACTTGTAGGTTACCGTGTACAGCAAAGGGACCGGTACATTAGTGACCTTGCCCAGGTTGTTGGGCAATGTTTGGCTCGAAACGGCCGCGTGGGTAGAAGTATGGGTTGCCATAGTTAACAGCCTTGATCCTTGATGTCTTCGTTCGCTTCAGGGTCGGTTTGAGGTCCGCCCCAGAACAGCTGGATGGCGTTCGGTTCGTTGGTGGCAATCACCGCTGTTTTTCCATCAGAATCCGTTTTTCCTGCAAATTTTTTTCCATCTTCCAGAACCACCTGATACGAGAGTCCAGCAACGGCTTGCCCTGTCCCGGGGTCAACTGCCCGGAACTGTTGATGGAAACGGTTTTGACTGACGCGCGGCATAGCCGGCATCACCACCGGCAAACTCTTGCCCTTGGGCGTCGCATGATTGGCTGCATGATTCGTCCACCCCCCGCTGGTGCCGTCCTCGATGCCCGAGGCTTTGAAGGTGGTGAAGCTACCCCCGCCATTGATCACGATCTCTTCTTTGGCGGTGAAGGTGATCCGGTTGGCCGTTTGTGTGATCTTCACTTTGGCCAGGAAGCGGATGGATTTGTCCAGCGCTTGCATGTCCACGTTGGCCATGGCGCTGACGATCTTGATGCCGGCTTTGTAAGAGAAAAGGCGCAGGGCTTGTTCTGCACTGACCAGCAAGCTCTTGCCCGCGCTCACACTGGTGTGCCCGCCACTGGTGATGGCGTGGTGCTGGCCGCTGTGCTGGTGTGTGCTTTGCGGTGTGGTGCTCTCGATGCCCGCAGGGCTGGCCAGGACCAGGTGCGGTTCGCTCAGTTCAGGGAATTTGCCTTCTGTTTTTCCGTCCCCAGCAATGGCCTTGTTTTGCGCTTCAATGGCTTTGGCTACGTCGCCTTGGTCGCTGGCTTCCTGCGCCTGGTGTTGCAGCGCCAAGTCGCCCAAACTGTCGTGCTGGCTGTGGGCGTTTTGTAGTCGGGCTGCGGTCTCGCTCAGGTGGGTGATGTGGCCATTGGCGTTGGGTCGGCCCTCGGTGCTGATGAGCAGGCCGTCTTTGGCTCTGACTGCGCCGTGTCCGTCGGTGCGCAGCTCAAAACCTTCGCCACGGTGGTCTTTTCTTCCCGCGTTGTCTTCGATGCGCGTGATGTGCCCCAGGCTCAGCTGGCTGTGCTGGTGGTCGCTCTTGATTTGCGCCTGGATCTTTTGGTCGGTGTCGTCCAGCACCAAGTGGTTGCTTCGGCCCGCTGCGCTGTTGCCTCCGCCGGGTTTGAGCTCTCGGCTTCTGAAGCCGCTTAAGGCTTGCTGTGCAGGCAAGGCCCAGGGCGGCGTGTTCATCTGGTTGTAGACCCGGCCGGTGCAGATGGGCTGGTCTGGGTCTCCACCCAGAAAGTCCACGATCACTTCTTGCCCGATGCGCGGCACGTGCATGGCACCCAGTTGGTTACCCGCCCACGCGGCAGACACCCGCACCCAGCAGCTGCTGTTGTGGTTCTTGGCGCCATAGCGGTCCCAGGGGAACTGCACTTTGATGCGCCCTAAAGGATCGGTGTAGATGTCGCTTTGTGCGGTGTCAGCGTCTGGCCCGCAGACCAGGGCGGTCTCAGGGCCGTGGGTGTGGGGTTTGGGCTGAATGCCTTCGGGGTGCAGTAGTTCGGTGGTGGGCTGCACTTCAAAGCGCACCTCGATGCGCCATTGGCCGGACAGGCGTTGGGCGTCGGACAGGGCTTTGATCTTTTTAGCTTTTCGACATCCAACAAAAATGAAATCTCCATTCACTTCACATCCCGCGTGCTAGGTTTTACATCAGGTAAAAACTCAATGCTTTGAATGATCTTGAGCGCGATAGGTGTCAAGTCGCCGCGTTTACCATCGTTCAGATAGGCGACATCACCACGTCCACAAAGAACCTTGGATGACTCGAATAAACAAAAACCAAACTTCGCTTGCGAAACCTCTCGTCACCCGTCAGATCTTCAAATGTTTCGACCCAGCCGTGCGAATTAACAGCGCGAATGTCATAGATATTTGTAGTGGCAATTATTCGATCAGCCAGATTTCTTTCATATGGCGGATTCAAGTACGAGGTGCAACACGGTTTAACGAGGCGTGAAACACCTCGTGGGGTGTCTTGAATCCCAGCCGCTTTCTGGGGCGGTGATTCAATCTGTTTTCAATCATAGTCAACTCCTCATCGGTGACAGTTTCCATGCGCCGCTTCTTGGGAATGTATTGGCGCAGCAAACCATTGAAGTTCTCGTTGCTGCCGCGCTGCCAACTGCAATACGGATCGGCAAAGTAGGTCTGGATGCCAAGGGTCTGATCGATGGCCTGGTGATCCGCAAACTCCTTGCCGTTGTCCACCGTCAAAGTCTTCACCCGTGAGATCAGGGGCTTGAGTTTGGCTTCAATGGCCCGACCCACCAAATCAGCAGACTTGTTGGGCACTTTGGCCAGCACAGCAAAGCCACTCTTGCGTTCTACCAGTGTCACGATGGCTTGTTTGTGAGCCGCGCCAATGACGGTATCTCCCTCCCAGTGGCCAACTTGCTTGCGATCTTCAATGTGGCTTGGCCTCTCGCTGATAGGGCGGCGATTGGGGATCTGGCCACGTCTGTCACGCCCGCACAGGTGGCGTTTGCGCCGGGGCTTTTGGCTGCGCAGGTTTTTGTGTAAATCACCGCCAGCGGCTTTGTTGGCATACACATGCAAATAGACGCTCTCATGGCTGACAGCCACCTTGCCTGCAATCTGCTCGGGGCTCCATTGAATGCCCAGGTAGAAATCCACATCGGACCAGACTTTGGAATCTACACGGCGGGCATTACGGCTTTGCTGTGCCCGCTCAGTCGCCTTGGCGCAGGCTTGTTCGGCGCGATAGCCACGCTGGCCACGACCACGGCTGAGTTCGCGGCTGATGGTGCTGCGGCTCCTGCCCAATGATCGGGCGATCTCGGTGATGGTCTGTTTGGCTTTCAAGAGGCTGTGAATTTGATATCGTTCTTCTCGGCTGAGGTGCTTGTACATCTGGCAACTTGGACTTGGCGGTTTGAGTGGCCATGATGCCTTGACATCCTCAGCCACCCATCACCGGGTTCATCTTTGTTGCACCTCGTACTTGAATCCGCCTTTGCAAAAACGGTTCGCCCTCGGGCGCAAAGGGGATCAGTGCCTCCTCGGCTCGCAGCAATTGGCTGGGGTGATGCCCGTGCTGCGGCTGCCATTGGGGCGTGGGTTGTTCCAACCATGCTTCGATAGGGGCGTGGTGTGCCGCAGCCGTGTTGGTGGTGATGGTGATGTCGGTGGGGCTGCTGGTGTGTTCTGGGCTGGTTGTGGCGGCGGTGCTAGGCGATAGGTCTGGGCGCTGCCAGCCCAGTGCTTGAATCAAACTGTCGGCGCAGGCTGGCCAGGTGTAGTCACGCAACAGCGTTTCTCTAAGCTGGTGGGCTTTGCGCTGGTATTCGGCGGGGTCTCTTGCGATTTGAATCAGCGCATCAGCCAGTGATTTTTTGTCTCTCTCGGAAAAAAATGGATGCTGGAGCTCGCCTTGGACATCCAGAGCGTGAACCAAGTGCAACAAGTCCTTGCCTTTGAGTAGGTGGTAAACCCCGCTTTTCTGACTCAGGACCAAGGGCACACCCGCGGCGATGGCCTCCCAGGCCACCAGGCCGAAACCCTCGTGCCAAGAAGGCACCATGCACACGCTGGATTGGCGCAATTCCGCAAACAAGGCTGGGCGGTCTTGCGTGAAGGGCAGGGCTTTTATGTTGATCACGCGACCTGCTTGGGTGTGCGCAAAGGCTTGGAGTTCTTGCTCGGCATTGGCGTAGTTCGGGCCGGGTTGGTCCTCTAAGGCTATGCCACGCAGGGTTATTTTGGGTTCGGATGCACCTTGTAAAAGCGCAGGCAGCCCGGGGTCGTTGTCGCAGCGGTGAACAGCATGCGCAAACCCGGCAACGCCCAGGTGGGCTTGCTTGATTTTTTGTGCTCCAGCGTCCAGCCGCCCGCTGATAAAGGCGGTAAATTGGTGGCGGTGCTGCTGGGGCTTAATCTCTGCCAAGCCGGGAATGAGCATAGGCACATCCGCTATGGCTGCATCCAACAAATTCGCCAATGCTCTGCGCAGCAAAGGCCCCACGGCCAGTCTCACATTGGCGGATTGGAACAGTGCTGTTTGCGCCTGCGTCTTGCCTTCGGCAGTGGCGCTGTTTTCGGCAAACGCTTCATAGTGGTCGTAGCTCATGTGGTGTATTAGTGCTGAGCGACCACCGTAATTGGGCACCATGGCATTGGCAATAGCACCCGTGATGCGGTCATGCCCCAGCCACACCGTTTGCAGTGGGTCTATGTCGGGCAGCTTTGCAAAGAGCTTTTCCCTAACCAGCGCTGTATGCTCTGCACCCAGTTGGCCAGACGGGAGCACAAGGTTGACCAGCTCCACCTGGAATTGGTTTTTAGCGCTTGCTATATCCGACTCGTCGCAATCGGGCACCACGCAGACCACGCGCAGCCATTGCCAATGCGCTGCCGCTACTGCCTGAAGCAGGTCTGTATTCAAGGCGTTAATACCACCGAATTTTGAGCCCCAGGCGGTGGCAAATGCGATGAGGGAATGGGTTTTTTTCATGAAATGATTTATCCGCAAGAGTTCAAATAGTAATCCATTGGTTTCCTGTAGGCCCCCTGAAATGGATGAAAAATGGGGCGGAAGTGTCGAACTCGGGGGAACCGATCGAGGAATACCTGAAGTCCAACGTCGTGTAGGAAGGCCATTCCGCCAACTTCGGCGCTGCCGGTGCTCGCACCGAGATGCCTGGCTGCTCGCTGTGCATGGGCAACCAAGCCCAGGTGCGCGAAGGCGCGACCGTGGTGTCCACCTCTACGCGCAACTTCCCCAACCGCTTGGGCAAGAACACCAACGTGTTCTTGGCCTCGGCCGAATTGGCGGCGATCGCGTCCAAGCTGGGCCATATCCCGACAGTCGCCGAGTACCACGAAGCCATGGGCATCGTGAACAAGGACGGCGCGGCGATCTACAAGTACCTGAACTTCAACCAGATTGAAGAGTACGTGGAGAACGCCAAGGGTGTGACCGCTTAAGCGATCGTCCCTCCCTGAAAGCACAAACGGCCCTTTGGGGCCGTTTGTGTTGGTGATCACAGAGGATGTGATCGCTGCATCAGTCCCTTATCCACTTGATTTCTCTACCCTCTTGCTGAACCCTTGCAGGGTTTCGACAATCACTGACATCTGTTTGGCCCACTTAGGCTCGCTGTATTCTCTGACCGATTGCCTCACCCTTGAGGGGGCATAAGCACCTCTTGGAGACTTTTCAATGGCTTTTGCTTTTCGCGGCCTCAGGGTTTGCACTTTACTCACCGCCATGGTCTTGATGACCGCGGCGCAAGCTCAATCCGATTGTCGGCCAGCGCCTGCGGGCGTGGCCCAGTTGCTTGAAAGTCGACCCGGCTTTCATCGGGTCCGAGGGCCATTGGCCGAATTCGATCCCTGCCACCGTTCTGTTCAATTGTCGATGCCAGGTCTTTTTGCGGACAAGCTGGCCGACAAGCCACCTTTGATGATCATTGCCCACGGGGGTAATGGACCTGGCTCAGCCGAGCTGGAAATGGTTCGCCGGATGAATGCGCGAGGCGTGGCCACCTTGTTATTTGATGCCTATGAGATGAACGGTTTTCAGTACCGTGGCACCTCGTTGTTTTTGACCGGCACCACCAATGAATCGCGCCAGCGCATGATCTTCAAAGCCACCTTGGGTGCTTATGACTGGATTCGACAAAACGCCCGCATTGACACCACACGCCTTTACATTCACGGTTTGTCCAACGGTGGCAGTGTGGCGTTGAACATGGCTGCTGTGGTGGATCCCGCGCATGTCCGCATGGTGTTTTCTGAGGGGGCGCCTTCGGCAGGCATCGGCATGCCTGATCAGATCCGTGTGCCCCTGAAAATGGTGTTCGGCAAGATCGACAACTATGGCGGCAGAACGGCAGACGACTGGATGCACCTGCGCACCGACCCCTGTGTGGTGAACCTGCCCGCCGAGGGCGCGGCGCCAGGCACGGCCCAGCGCTGCAGCCTTCAGGTCAATCCAACGGCGCAGGGACTTTCGCCTTACCAATGGGGAGAACAACTCAAGGCCGAGGGGCAGCCGGTGGAATTTTGGTTTTACGATGAAGCAGCGCACGGGTTGTTGGCGGGACCGATCGATCGAGGGATGCGCACTTACGGTTCCGGACCCACGGCTTCCCAACGCTTTGGCTGGATTGGTGCGAGTTCCAACGCAGCCAACCGTTTTGTCGCTGACCTGACAAAGGCCATCAAAGCAAGCTACCCGTAAATCAGACGCTGATGGCTGCCGAAAATGCCGTGGTTTGGGGTCGTCTCGACAGTGCTTTCGAAGGGCAGGGCAGACGCAGGAGCTTTTCGTTGATTCATCGGACATGTCCCAGCAGCAACCATGGTCAATGGTCGTCGCTCTGAAGAATGCTCGCACAGAGCGTAAGGTGAAGGTCATTTTTTTGGAGAACCTATGCTCAATCGTCGCCATTTCTTAGGCACAGGCCTTGCCGGTGCAAGCGCCTTGACCTTTTCCTCCGTTTGGTCGCAAAACACCCCCCAGTTCGGCGCGCCCGAATTGCCCTCGGTGGGTTTCAAGCGCATGAAGCTTGGCACGATGGAGGTGATTGCCTTGAACGACGGTGCTGTGCGGCGTCCGCTGGGCCAGGAGTTTGTGCCTGCCGTGCCGCTGGACCAGGTCAAGGCCTTGCTGGCATCACAAAACCTGCCCACCGATTACATCGACGTGCCCTACACCCCGTTTTTGTTGATCAACGGTAACCAGCGCTATTTGTTTGACACCGGTTTTGCCGACAACGGCCCGCCCACCACGGGCAAGCTGCTGGGCAACTTGGCCGCAGCGGGCTTCAAGCCCGAAGACATCAACAATGTGGTGCTGAGCCATTTTCATGGCGACCACATCAACGGCTTGCGCTTCAAAAACGGCAGCCTGGTCTACCCCAACGCCCGCGTGCATGTGCCGGCCCCCGAGCACGCCTTTTGGACAGACGAAGCCCGCATCGCGGCAGCGCCAGCAGGCATGCAAGGCGCTTTTGGGGCTGTCAAACGTGCCTTGACGGGTTTGACGGCAGACCAACTGGTCAAGTTCGAACCTGGCAGCAACGTGGCCCCTGGCATCCAGTCGGTCGCCGCCTTTGGTCATACCCCGGGCCACACCTTGTTCACGGTGCGCTCCGAGGGGCAGTCCTTTGCCTACGTGGCCGACATCACCAACGTGCCGTCCCTGTTCGCCCGCAACCCCGACTGGGCGGTGCTCTTTGACATGAACCCCGAAATGGCCCGCCAAAGCCGCCGCAAGATCTTTGACCTGCTGGTCAAGGAAAAAATGATGGCCGGTGGTTTCCACTTCCCCTTCCCGGCCTTTGGGACCATCACGCCCTCGGGCAACGGTTACCAGTTTGTGCCCGTGGCCTGATTCACCACATCAGCCGCACGCAACCAAAGCCCGGGTCTGACAGCCCGGTTTTTTTTGTGTCCGTTTTGGACAGTGGCACCCCGGGTGCTTGGCTACGATGTGCGCTGTGCTCAGCGACAGGACCCCAAGGGGGCTTCGCATTCCCAGTTTTTCGGAGACCTCACCATGAAAACCACCACCTTGGGCAAAAGCCCCCTGAAAGTGTCTCGCCTGTGCCTGGGCACCATGATGTTTGGGGACCAAACACCGTTGGAAGATGCGCGCGCCATCGTGGCCGATGCGCAAGAAAAAGGCTGCAATTTCATTGACACTGCCGACGTGTACACGCTCGGAAAATCCGAAGAAATCGTCGGTCAGGTGCTCAAGGGGCAGCGGCATCGCTGGGTGTTGGCCAGCAAGGTCGGCAATGCCATGGCGTCCCAGCCCAACTGCCAGGGCTATTCGCGCAGCTGGATGCTGCGCGCCTGCGAAGAAAGCTTGCGCCGTCTGGACACCGACCACCTGGACATTTACTACCTGCACCGCGACTACAACGGCATGAACCTCGAAGAGCCCCTGCGGGGCATCGAAGCCTTGCTGCGCGACGGCAAGATCCGGTACTGGGGCATGTCCAATTTCCGGGGCTGGCGCATCGCCGAGATGGTCAACATGGCCCGCCAGATGAACATGCCCGGCCCCGTGGTGTGCCAGCCTTATTACAACCTCCTCAACCGCTTGCCCGAGGTGGAAATTCTGGAGGCCTGCGGGCACTACGGCTTGGGCGTGGTGCCCTACAGCCCGATTGCACGCGGCGTGCTTACGGGCAAATATGCGCCCGGCCAAACGCCCGCAGAGGGCAGCCGCGCCGCCCGGGGCGACAAGCGCATTCTGGAGACCGAGCTTCGCGAAGAGTCGCTGCACATTGCGCAAACGCTGCGCCAGCATTGCGAGTCCAAAGGCGTGTCGCTGGCGCACTTTGCCACCGCCTGGGTGCTGGCCAATCGCCATGTGAGCGCGGTCATTGCTGGCCCCCGCACGCTGGCGCAGTGGCAAGACTACGCAGGCGCTTTGGAGGTGAGCATCACGGCCGAAGACGAAGCCCTGGTCAACAGCCTGGTGGCCCCGGGGCACCCGTCCACGCCGGGGTACAACGACCCGTCTTATCCTTTGAATGGGCGCTGAAACAGCCCGGCGAGTGGCTCTGGGACACGCTTCCACCAGGGTGCAGCCATGCCAGTCACCTGTGTTTGCTCCGGCACTTGGGTGTTGTGCCCATTTGTCGTTGATCGTGGCGCTTGCGCAGCGGGCGTCAAAGCAATCAGGCTGTCTTGCTGTGCCTCAATCACGGCGCGATCACTGTGCAAACAGAAGCTGTCTCCGGCTTGCCAAAAGTGGTCAATGGGGTCATGGCTTTCTGTCAGCCACACGCAGCCTGAGATCACGCGCAACTGCACGGTCAAGGGCTTGTGCACTGTCAGGATGCCTTGTGCAGGCAATGTTTGGCAAGGTGTGGTGTGCATGAAGTTCTTTCGTCAAGAGTTGGAAGCCTTGACTGTTGTTCACAAGCGCCGATGGCGGTAGACACAACGGCCCCCCATGACGTACATGACAAGCCCTCATGAAGCGCATCTGTTGGGTGCAAATGGGGGGGGATCTGTACTGCCTTTTGGCCCGGAAGTGCACAAGCGCTGCTGCACAATGGACACGCCATGAATGCAATGCTTTTTTCTACTCCCGCCTTGTCTCAACCACGCTACGTGCAGATGGCCACGCGCATGGCTGAGCTGATCGACTCGGGGGCTTTTCAGCCCGGGCAGCGCCTGCCTTCGGTGCGCGACACCGCCGCCCAGGAAGGCGTGTCCATTTCAACGGCCATGCAGGCGTTTCGCTGGCTCGAAGACAGGGGGCTGGCGCACGCCAAGCCCAAGGCGGGTTACTTTGTACTCAAGCATCGACAACGCATTGCACTGCCGTTAGTTGGGCGGCCACCCACGCACAGCGTGCCCGTGGAGCAGCGCAGCCGTACCGATGTGATTCGCCGTGAGGGCCATCAGGCCATCCAGGTGAACTTGGGCGGCTATTGCCCGCGTGACTCCCAATTGTTTGACGAAGACCGTGTGCGCGTGGCGGTGGCGCGTGCTGACCGGGTGCATCGGCGCACCTTGGTCGAGTATTCCAACGAGGCAGGCACACAGGCCCTGCAAAACGCCGTGGCCCAGCGAGCCTTGCATCTGGGGTGCTCGCTCAGGGGCGAAGACGTGGTGATCACCTCCAGCTGCATGCAGGCCATCAGCCTGTGCCTGATGGCGGTGACCCGGCCGGGCGATGTGGTGGCCTTGGAGTCGCCCACGTTTTTTGGTTTTTTGGATCTGTTGGAGTCGCTCAATTTACGCGTGGTCGAAATTCCTTCGCACCCGCGCACGGGCTTGTCTTTGCCCGCCTTGCAGCTGGCGCTGGACACCCAACCGATCAAGGCTGTGCTGGCGGTGCCCACCTTGTCCAACCCTTTGGGGGCGATCATGCCTTTGGCTGAAAAAAAGGCCTTGGTGCGTTTGTTGGCCCAGTACCGTGTGCCGCTCATTGAAGACGTGGTCTTCAACGATTTGCTGGCGTCTGACGAACGGCGTCGGGCCGTCAAGGCCTTTGATCAGGATGGTTCGGTCATGGTTTGCGGCTCGTTTTCCAAAACCATTTCGCCTGGAGTCCGTTTGGGCTGGGTAGAAGCCGGCCGCTGGAAAGAGCAGGTGGTCACCCTCAAACGCGTGCAGGGTGCCGCCACCAACGAAGTGATGGAACATGCCCTGGCTGACTTGCTGACCCAAAGTGCTTATGAATCCCAGATGAGACGTTTGAGTGCCACCATGAAAGCACGCTTGCAAGAGGCCCGGCGTTTGGTGAGCGCGCATTTTCCCAAGGGTACGCGAGTGAGCGACCCTCCGGCGGGCTACACCTTGTGGGTGGAGTTGCCCGCAGCGTTGGACAGCATGCGCTTGTTCGAAATGGCGGCCGCTGAGGGCATCACTTTTGGGCCTGGGCCTTTGTTTTCGGCCACGGACCGCTATGCCCATTGTTTGCGTCTGAGTTTTTCAGGGGCTTGGGGCGATGCTGAGAAAAAGGCGCTCAGTCGCTTGGGGCAGATGGCAAATGCCCTGCTTGAGGGGCGTCCAGCGCCATAAAGCTGCCGTCCATGTGAGATCGACTGATGGATCCCATGCGGGTGTCAGTCTCTTCCAGAGCCATCTCCTCATCCATGACTTGACATGAATCCAGTTATTTCTGTACAGTCTGTACAGAAATCAAGGATTTGGCCATGTCAGACACCCCGCAATACGGGCTCGAACAAGCACGGGCGCAGCTGCCGCTCATCGCCTCTGAGGCGCTGGCGGGCTCCAGCAGTGTGATCACGCGCCACGGTAAACCGGTGGCGGTGGTGGTGCCGGTGGCGCACTGGCGTGAGGAACAAGCCCGCTCTTTGAAGCAAGGCGGTGTGCTGGCCTTGCGGGGTTCGGGCCGTGGCCTGTGGCCGGAGGGTGCGGCCCCAGCGGTCGCGCAGCTGCGCGATGAGTGGGCCTGAGCGGTGGTGACCCGTGTGCGTGCCTCGGCGTCGCTGTGGGGCGGCCTGAGTGAGGGGGCCACGGTGCTCGTGGACACCGCACCCTGGATTTACCTGCTCGAAGACCATGCCGAATTCGCGCCCCGTTTTGTGGGTCTGTTCGAAGCCGCAGAGCGCGGCCAGATTCAGCTGGCCTTGAGCACCGTGACCTTGGCCGAAGTGTTGACCGGCCCTTTCAAGGCGGGCCAAACGGCGTTGGCCAAACGCTACGAGACGGCGCTGGGCGCTTACCAAGTGGTGCCCTTGGCCGCGGCGGTGGCCAGTCTGGCGGCCCAGTTGCGGGTGCAATACCGCCTCAAATTGCCTGATGCGGTGCAGCTGGCCTCGGCGCTGCAGATTGGCGCGGCGGCCTTGGTCACGCATGACCGGGACTTTTCTGCGGTGCAGGGTTTGCCGGTGCTGATGGGCACTTGAACCCCCTTCATGCCTCGCAGTGGCCGAGATTTGAAATGAGGGCTTCGCGCACAATCGCAGCATGACAAACATGGCGCACAAACAGGTGGTGATTGCAGGCGGCGGTATTGGCGGCTTGGCCGCTGCTCTGGCGTCTGCGCAGCGCGGCGTGCCGGTGCAGTTGCTCGAGCGCGCAGCGCAGCTCAGCGAGGTGGGGGCGGGCATCCAGATCGGGCCGAATGTGACGCGCATCTTGCAGGCCTGGGGTCTGGGTGCGGCGCTGGCGCAGGTGGCGGCTTTCCCCAAGCAGTTGCAAGCGCGCGATGCGCAAACCGGGCAGGTGCTGGGCACCTTGCCTTTGGGCGAGCGGGCGCAGACACGTTACGGCGCGCCTTACGCCACCATCCACCGCGCCGATTTGCAGGGCTTGCTGCACACCGCGGTGCAGGCGGCGAGCGTCAATGTGCGCCTGGGCCAAACCGTGCAAGGCTGGCGCGTGACCGCTGATGGTTTGGAGGTCAACACGGTCAATGGCCCCAGCGTCCAAGCCGATGCATTGATTGGAGCCGATGGCGTGTGGAGCGCGGTCCGCCAGCAACTGCTGGGCGATGTCCCGGCGCGCTTTACCGGGCACTTGGCTTACAGGGCGCTCGTGGCGCAGGCCGATTTGCCCGCACACTTGCGCAGCGACCAAGTCACCGTGTGGATGGGACCGCGACTGCATGTGGTGCATTACCCTGTGCGCAGCGGGCAGTGGCTCAATCTGGTGGCCATCGTGCACGGTGCCAAACCCGAGCAATCTCAAGACTGGGACCAGGCCGGGCACACCCAGGCGCTGATGCAGGCCATGGGCGCGGTGGGCCGCGATTTGCACGAGCGTTTGGCATCGGTGCCCGCCTGGCGGCAATGGGCGCTGCATGACCGAGTGCCTGTGAGCAGGGCCAGCGACATGGCGCAAGGCCGCGTGGCTTTGCTGGGTGATGCGGCGCACCCCATGCGGCCGTATTTGGCGCAGGGCGCGGGCATGGCCATCGAAGACGCACAAGCCTTGGCGCAGTGCCTGAGTGTGGGCAACGCGACGGTGCCGGAGCAGCTAAAGGCCTATGCCCAAGCACGCTGGGCGCGCAACGCCCGCGTGCAAGCGCGCGCCATCCGCAACGGCCGTATCTTCCATGCCCAAGGCGCGGTGGCGCTGGGGCGCAACCTGTCGATGCGGCTCATGGGCGGGCGGTTGATGGACCAGCCGTGGTTGTACGGGGGCAGCTGACCACTTTTGTCGTAGTTGTCAATTTTTTTAAAAGGTTTGGGTGGGGCAACAATCGGCGGATCGGTTGACCCGAAACCTCGTTTTTCCGGGCTAGACTTATCACATTCTTTGCCGCCAAAAACCTAGCAAAAACCCTATGGAAAATGTCTTCAATTTTCGAGACAAGCTGGTCAGTGAATACAGCACCTTTTCCAGAAGTTTTTCCAAAATTCATGCTCCAGACATCTTGGACAAGGTCGAGCGAGAATACAGCGAGGGCCGTTATTGGCCCGAGCCGCTGATTCAAATCAACCCCAACTACCGCAGAAGCGCCACCGTTCAGCAGTTGGCCGCAAAGGGCGATTTACATGCCGCCTGTGCCGAGTTGTTCAAGGCCAAAAAGCCCGAGGGCACGCCTGTCGATTTGTTTTTGTACGCACACCAGATGGAAGCCTTGGCCAAAGCCGGGCAGGACAAAAGCTATGTGGTGACGACCGGCACAGGTTCGGGCAAGTCGCTTTCGTTTTTTATCCCCATCATCGACCGCATCCTCAAAGCCAAACAGGTCGACCCAAAGCCACGTACGCGCGCCATCGTCATCTACCCAATGAACGCATTGGCCAACAGCCAACTGGAGGAGCTCGACAAGTTTTTACATGGCTATGCACCGGGACAGCAGCCCTTTACGGTCGCTCGCTATACCGGTCAAGAAAGCGCGACTGAGCGCGAACGCATCAAAAATAACCCACCCGACATCTTGTTGACCAACTTCATGATGCTGGAGCTGATCCTCACGCGACACGAAGAAATAGACCGTGGCGTGGTTGACCACTGCCAAGGGCTTGAGTTTTTAGTGTTGGATGAATTGCACACCTACAGGGGACGACAAGGTGCTGACGTGGCCATGCTGGTGCGACGCTTACGTGAGCGCTTGCAAGCCAACAAACTGGTTTGCATTGGCACATCCGCCACCATGTCATCCACGGGCACCCAGTTTGACCGTAACAAGACCGTTGCCGAAGTGGCCTCCAAACTCTTTGGCACCACTATCACTGAGTACGATGTCATTGGCGAAACGCTTGATCGCGTCACCAATCAAGCGAAAAGCGTAGAAACCATCAAGCCTTTCCTCAAGTCGGCTTTGTTGCAAACCAGCTTTTCATGGCCCAGCTACGCCGCTTTCCAAGACGACCCTTTGGCCATCTGGGTCGAATTGAACCTGGGCATTGAGTTACCCGAACTCGAATTTTTAATAATGCTGAAATGATTCCCCAATCTGAATCCCTCACCGTCGAATTCAAAAGCGACCGCAAACGCCTGTCGGATACCGAGCTGGTGGAGGCCTTGGTGTGCCTGGCCAACACCGAAGGCGGCGAGCTGTGGCTGGGTGTGGAGGACGATGGGCAGGCCACGGGCCTGCATGCCGAGCACATGGTGCTGACGGGTTTGGCGGGAATGGTGGCAGCGCGCTCGTCACCTGCATTGCAAGTGACGGTAGAAGCGCTTAAAGTGGGTGGTGTGCCCGTGGCAAAAATTAACGTACCCAAAGCGCAGGGCGAGGTGGCCACCCAGGCGGGCGTGTATGTGCGCCGCCGCATCAAGCACGACGGCACCCCCGAGTGTGTGCCCATGCTGCCGCACGAGCGCATCAGCCGCGCCAGCAGTTTTGGCCTGGTGGATGTGTCAGCCCAGCCGGTGGCGGGCAGCACCCTTGCCGACTTTGACCCGCTGGAGCGCGAGCGCCTGCGCCAGGCGGTGCAGCAATACGGCGGTGACCGTGTGTTGCTGGAGCTGGACGACGAGGCCATGGACGGCGCACTGGGCTTTACGCAGCGATTGGCCGATGGCACCCGTGTGCCCACGCTGACGGGCTTGTTGCTGATTGGGCGCGAGTCGGTGCTGCAGCAGCGCGTGGCCACCCACGAGCTGGCGTTTCAGGTGCTGGCGCAGCAGGCGGTGCGGTTCAACGAGTTTCGGCGTTTTCCATTGCTCAAGGCGCTGGATTGGCTGGAGACCAACTTTCGCCCCTACAACCCCGAGCAGGAGTTGCAAGTGGGCTTGTTCCGTGTGCCGGTCCCCTTGGTGGACATGGCCGCGTTTCGCGAGGCGGTGGCCAATGCCTTGATTCACCGCGACTACCACCGCATGGGCGCGGTGCATGTGCGGCTGGAGGACGACGCCTTGGTGATCAGCAACCCCGGCGGCTTGGTGGACGGCGTGACGCTGGCCAACCTGCTGGTGACCGAGCCACGCCCCCGCAACCGCGCCCTGGCCGATGCCATGAAGCGCATTGGCGTGGTGGAGCGTTCTGGGCGCGGCGTGGACACCATTTACCGGGGTATGCTTAAGTTTGGTCGCCCCGCGCCAGACTATGGCCGCACCGACCTGCACAACGTGGTGCTGAGCTTGCCCACTGTGCCCGCCGATGTGGCGTTCAGGCGCATGGTGGTGGACGCCGAGCGCAACCGCAACGCTGAGCTGCCCATTGATTCACTGATCGCTCTGGCCGCGTTGCGCGAGTTCAAGCGCCTGTCGGCCGACGCCCTGGCCAAGCACATTCAGCGCGACGCGGCCAGCGCCAAGCGCACGCTGGAGGCGCTGACCGAGGCCGGTTTGGTAGAGGCCCACGGCAATACCCGTGGCCGCAGCTACACCTTGACGGCGGCCGTGTATTCGGTGGTGAGCGACAAGGCGGCCTATACACGGCAGGTGGGTTTTGGCTCGATTCAACACGAGCAGATGTTGCTGAGCTACATCCGTCAGCATGGGCAGATAAAGCGGGCGGAGGTGATGGAGCTGTGTCGGCTGACGGAAGGGCAGGCCAAGCATTTGCTGAAAAGAATGTCTGATGCAAAGCAGATCGTGATGCGCAGGCATGGCAATTTGACGGCTTATGTCGAATCGCAGTGACTCATATGTCGCCCGCTTCGGATGATCTTCGGATGATTTGCGGATCATTTGCGGATCATTAAATTTCGATAAGTCATTGATTTTTATAGTTATTTTCAAAATACCACGTTGTCCAGGTCCTTGCGGATCAAAATAAACGGGGGTTTTTTCCGGACATATGACACCTCTCAAGCGCGCTCTCATCGAAAAAGCAGGTCACGACCACGGTTTTGAACACACCGTGTCTGCATCGGGTACTGCCGTGATTTTGGGCTCGGCCCGACACCCTGCCAAAGTCGAGGTGTCTTGGGCTCAGCAGGGCTATGCCATGGCCCTTGTGCAAGGCCCGGCCACTTTGCCGTCCGAGCTGGCCCGCAGCTTTGCCGACTGGCCCCGTGCGGGCGATGCCTACGTGGCCGCCACCGATGCGCAATTGGCCCAGTGGCTGCACCGGGCAGCTTTGCTGGCCCAGTCCCTGCCCAATCAGGCGGCGGTAGATTTTGATGCGCAGGTGCAGCAGGCATTGGCCGAGCTGCCTGCAGCCGAAAGCCTGAGCACCGAGGTGCAGCGCATGGTGCGCCAGCGTGTGGGCCAAGACCGTTACCGCCAGGCCATGCTCGACTATTGGGGTGGCGCTTGCGCCGTTACGGGTCTGACCTTGGCTCCGGCCTTGCGTGCCAGCCACGCCAAGCCGTGGGCCGACTGCAGCACAGACGCCGAGCGCTTGGATGTGTTCAACGGCTTTTTGCTCAGCGCCAACTTGGATGCGCTGTTTGACAAGTTCTTGATCTCGTTCAGTGATGCGGGTGAGTTGCTGATAGGCAGTTCTGTGTCCCTGGCCGATAGACATTTGCTAAGCCTGTCAAATGGGCTCAAGCTGCGTTGGCTTGCGCCTGGGCATGCCCAATATTTGCTTTATCACCGCGACCAGTTCCAAACCGTGAATGCTTGGATGGCCTGAAACTCCTACCCTTTCCCCCCAATGCCCAGGCCTTTGGCCTTGTAGCTGCTGCACGCTGTACATTCGCTGGCGCGCGTTGAGATGTACTCAGGCACATTCAAATTTTCAGGGACTTTTTTTATGACACCACGTCCATCCACCCCATGCATCTCAGCTTGGGTGCGCACCGCCTGCATGAGTGCGGTGTTCGCCTCTTTGGGGCTTGCCCAAGCAGCTTGGGCGCAAAGCACCGATTTGTCGGCCTGCATGGCCGAGTTGCGCCCGGCAGCGCGCAGCGGCAAAGTGAGCGACGCCACCTGGACGCGCCACACCGAGGGGCTGCAGGCCGACTTCAGCGTCATTGAAAAGCTGAATTTCCAGCCCGAATTTCGCACGGCCATTTGGGACTACATGTCGGCCCTGGTGGACGAGGAGCGCGTGGCCGATGGCAAGGCCCGTCTGACTGAACACCGACAGGCGCTCGAGAGAGCCGAGCAACGGTTTGGCGTGGATGCGGCCACAGTGGTCGCGGTCTGGGGCGTGGAGAGCAATTTTGGTCAGACCTTTGGCAAATACCCGCTGGTGCAGGCGCTGGGCACGCTGTCGTGTCACGGGCGGCGGCAAAGTTATTTTCGGGGTGAGTTTTTCTCGGCGCTGCGTATTTTGCAGGCCGGGCACATTGCGCCTGAGCGTTTTGTGGGCTCGTGGGCGGGGGCCTTTGGCCACACCCAGTTCATGCCCAGCACTTTCGAGCGCCTGGCGGTGGACTTTGATGGCGACGGCCGCGCCGACCTGATGGACAGCAGCGTGGACGCGCTGGGTTCGACCGCCAACTTTTTGGCCCGCGCGGGTTGGCAAAGTGGCTTGCCTTGGGGCATTGAAGTCAAGCTGCCCGCTGGCATCTCTTTGGCAGGCGAGGGCCGCCGCAGCAAACGCCCGGTGGCCGATTGGGCAGCACGCGGCGTGCGTCGGGTGGACGGCTCGGCCTTGCCCGCCAATTTGGGCTCGGTCGGTTTGCTGACGCTGGCCGGAGCCGATGGCCCTGCCTTTTTGGTCACGCGCAACTTTGACGCGCTCTACAGTTACAACGCGGCCGAAAGCTACGGCCTGGCCATTGCCCACCTGAGCGATCGCCTGCGCGGCGCTGGCCCCTTCGCTACGCCCTGGCCCACCGATGACGCGGGCCTGTCCCGCGCCGAGCGGCGCGAGTTGCAAGGCCTGCTGGTGATGCGCGGCCACGACATCGGCCCTGTGGATGGCATGTTGGGCGACAAATCGCGAGAGGCGATCCGCGCCGAACAAAAGCGCTTGGGGCTAGAGGCCAATGGCCGAGGCGGCCAGAAAATCCTCAAGGCTTTGCGCGGCGGGTGATTCGCCCGAGGGCTGAGTTCACACCTTCAGCGGCAAAGCCCGCTGCCGTTTGCCCGTCAAAGCAAACAGCGCATTGCCCACCGCCGGTGCCAGCGGCGGCACGGCGGGTTCGCCCACGCCCGCCGGGTGGCGGGTGCTGGGCACGATGTGGGTTTCCACTACCGGTGCCTGGCTGAGTGTGACCATGGGGTAGCTCGGAAAATTGCTTTGCTGCACCACGCCACCCACGATGTCGATTTGGCCGAACAGCGCGGCACTCAAGGCATAGACCACGCTGCTTTGCATTTGCTGGGCCACAGTGTCCGGGTTGACCACGGTGCCGCAGTCGATGGCACACACGACGCGGTGTACGCGGATCTGGCCTTCGGTGACTGAGACCTCGGCCACTTGCGCCACGATGGAGCCGAAGGATTTGTGCAGCGCAATGCCTCGCGCACGGCCAGTGGGCAGGGGCGTTCCCCAGCCTGCTTGTTTTGCAGCCAGCTGCAGCACGGCCGCATAACGCGGCGCGTCTTTCAACAGCTTCAGGCGAAAGGCCAGTGGTTCTTGTTTTGTGGCCACGGCCAGTTCGTCAATGAAGCATTCCGAGAAAAATGCGTTGTGCGAATGGCCCACCGAGCGCCAAAAGCCCACAGGCACGCCAGATTGGGTGGCCACATGGCTCATGTGCTGGTTTAAAAAGCCGTAGGGCAGATCGAACAGGCCCTCGGATGTGGTTTTGTCGGGCATGTCGATGGGCCCCGACAGGTGGGGCGCGGCCCGAGCCATCCAGCGCGGGGTGATGGCGTCGCCCGCGGACTTGATGCGCAGGCTGCTGACTTCACCTTGCGCGTCGATGGACGCCTGGAATTTGGCCAGGTGCATCGGGCGGTAAAAGTCGTGCGTCATGTCTTCTTCGCGCGACCAGACCAGCTGCACGGGCGCGCCCTTGCAGGCCATGGCCACTTGCACGGCTTGCCCGACAAAGTCGACCTCCAGCCTGCGGCCAAAGCCGCCGCCCAGCAGGGTCACATGCACAGTGACTTGGTCCTCTTTGACGCCCGCCACCTTGGCGGCCATGGCGCGCGCCATTTGCGGCACCTGCGTGGGCACCCAAACTTCGACTTTGCCGTCTTTGACTTGTGCCGTGCAGTTCATCGGCTCCATGGTGGCGTGGGCCAAGTAGGGCGCTTGGTACAGCGCGTCGATGCGGCTGGCCGCCGTTTGTTCGGCTTTGAGTGGCAGGCCTTGCTCGTGGAAGGTGAAGCCGCTTTCGGTGTTCAGGGCCTTGAGCAGCTCGGCCTGGATGCGGGTGGTGTCTGCTGCACCTGATGCACCTGCTGCAGCTGTGGGCCACTGCACCTTCACGGCTTGTGCGCCTTGGCGGGCCTGCCAGGTGTTGCTGGCCACGACGGCCAAACCGCCTGTGCCGCCGCCCCAAGCGTCCAGCGCCACCACCTGGCTCACGCCCGGCAAGGCCAGTGCGGCCTGGGTGTCCATGGTGGCGGATGCGCCACCCAGCACCGGGTTCATGCGCACGGCCGCAAACAGCAGGCCGGGCAAGCGCACGTCCATACCGAATTGCGCTTGGCCCGTGACTTTGGCTGGGATGTCGCTGCGCGCGGCGTTTTGGCCGATCAGCTTCCAGTCCTGACGGGCTTTGGGGGTGATGTTGGCCGGGGTGCTGCCTGCAGCGGCTGCGCCCATTTGGCCGTAATGCGCCTTTTGGCCCGAGGCGTGTTGCATCACGCCATCGCGCACGGTGATCTCGCTGGCGGGCACTTTCCAGGCGGCGGCAGCGGCTTGCACCAGGCTGGCGCGTGCGGTGGCGGCGGCCATGCGCAGCGGCTCCCACAGGTCGGCCACCGAAGACGATCCGCCTGTGGCGTTGATGCCCAGCTCCCGGGCGATCTTGCCGACCATCCACTCGGCCAGTTTGATCTTGGTGGGTTTTTCGCCTTCGCTGTCCAGCGGGTGAAAGGGGAGGCTGGCGACCAGCATGGCCACGTTGCCGTAAATGCTGTCGGCACCGGCTTGTTCCAGGCGCACGCGGGCGAGGGGCACGTCCAGCTCTTCGGCCACCAGCATGGCCAGCGCGGTGTGCACGCCTTGGCCCATTTCGCTGCGCGGCATCGCCAGCACCACCGCGCCATCGGCGGCGATTTTGATCCAGCCGTTCAATGCCACATCGCCTTGTGTGGGTAGCATCAATTCGGGTGAACCGAGGCGCGAGCGGGCGGGCATCGCGCCCCAGCCAACGACCAGTGCGCCGGTTGCGCCCAAGGCGCTCAAAATCCAGGTCCGGCGCTTCATGCGGCACCGCCTTTCTTCAGTTCAGCCGCAGCCCGGTGGATGGCCGCCCGCACACGCTGGTAAGTGCCGCAGCGGCACAGGTTGGTCATGGCCGCGTCAATGTCGGCATCGCTGGGCTGGGGGTTTTTGTCCAGCAAGGCGGCCGCAGCCATCAGCATGCCGCTTTGGCAGTAACCGCATTGCGGCACCTGCTCGGCGATCCACGCGCTTTGCAGGGGGTGGGGCTTTTCTGCCGTGCCCAAGGATTCGATGGTTTTGATTGGTTGGTTCGCCACCGCAGACGCGGGCGTCACGCAAGAGCGCACGGGCTGGCCGTCCACATGCACGGTGCAGGCCCCACAAGCGGCGATGCCGCAGCCGAATTTGGTGCCCGTGAGATTCAGTTCATCGCGCAGCACCCACAGCAGGGGCGTGCTGGGGTCAGCGGTGGCGGTGCGGCTTTGGCCGTTGATGTTCAGTTGCACGGTGTTCTTTGGGGATGTTGACGAGGCATGATGTTAACGGTCTTGGGCATGCGCGCGCGATGCAGATGGGCTTTGACTTTGTGAGCGAAATCGCTGAGCGCGAGCCATCCAACCGCCCCTTCGCGGTCACAGACCGCTCCTACAGAGGGTTGGTTGTGTAGGAGCGCTCTCAGAGCGCGATCAACTAGATGGCACTTTCGCCGTCACAGCTGCGTTCGCAGCGTCCAGATTTCCGGGAAGAGCACGGTGTCCAGCATCTTGCGCAAGTAGCTCACACCGCCGGTACCGCCCGTGCCGCGCTTGAAGCCAATCACGCGCTCCACCGTGGTCACATGCCGAAAGCGCCACAAACGAAAAGCGTCTTCCAGATCGGTCAGCTCTTCGCCCAGTTGGTACAGATCCCAGTGCTGCTGCGGGTTGCGGTAGACCACCAGCCAGGCGTTTTCGACCGCCTCGCTGGCTGGGTAGGGCTGACGCCAGTCGCGCTCGGTGTGGGTGCCCGGCACATCCAGGCCACGGCGCTTCAAAAGGCGCAAGCATTCGTCGTACAGCGAGGGCGCTTCGTAGGCGGCCTGCACGGTGGCCGACAGGTCAGGGCGGTGCGCGTGGGGCTGCAGCATGGCCGCATTTTTGTTGCCCATCGCAAACTCGATGCAGCGGTATTGCCAGCTCTGAAAGCCGCTCGACTGCGCCAAATAAGGGCGAATGGCGCTGTACTCGGGCGGCGTCATGGTGGCCAGCACGTCCCAGGCGTGCACCAGTTGCTCCATGATGCGGCTGACGCGAGCAAGTTTTTTGAAGGCGTCGGGCAACTGGTCTTGCGCGATGCCCGCCATGGCGGCCTGCAGCTCGTGCAGCATCAGCTTCATCCAAAGCTCGCTGGTCTGGTGTTGCACGATGAACAGCATCTCGTTGTGGTCGGGCGAGAGCGGTTTTTGCGCGTTGAGGATGGCGTCGAGTTGCAGGTAGTCGCCGTAGCTCATGCGGCCGTCAAAGTCGAGCTGCGCTTTTTCATCGTGCACGATGCGCTCGCCTGTGGCATCGCCTGCTGCGGCGCTGGCGCTGGCTGTGGTGGAGGCTGAGGAGAAAGGGCAGGAACTCATGACAGGCCTTTCATGTCACGGCGTTCTTTTGTGCAAAGCGGGCGTCTTGCCATTCGCCAGTTTGCATGACCTGGCACAGGTGTTCTGCGGCCTGCCACACGTCGGCATAGCCCACATACAGCGGCGTGAAACCAAAGCGCAAGATGTCGGCATTTACGCCGCCATCGCCCGCCCTGAAGTCACCGATCACGCCGCGCGCGATCAGGGCTTGCACGATGGCGTAGGCGCCTTCGGCCCGGGTCAGGCTCACTTGCGAGCCGCGCAGGGCTTCTTCGGCCGGGGTGGCGATGCCAAAACCGTGGCCGTGCAATCGCGTGCGCACCAGTTGCATGAACAGGCCCGTGAGGGCCAACGACTTTTGGCGCAACGCGGTCATGCCGCCCAGCGCCTCGGCGGCCAAAAAGGCGTCCAGGCCGCAGTCGAGTGCTGTGAGGCTCAAGATGGGTTGGGTGCCGCATTGGTAGCGGGTGATGCCTGCGGCAGGTTGGTAATCCGGCGTGAAGGCAAAGGGCGCTGCATGGCCCCACCAGCCTGCCAGGGGTTGCCAAAACCGGTCGGTGTGCTCTGGGCGCACCCACACAAAAGCGGGCGCGCCGGGGCCGCCATTGAGGTATTTGTAGCCGCAGCCCACGGCAAAGTCGGCCCCTGAGCCGTTCAGGTCGACCGGCACGGCACCTGCGCTGTGCGCCAGGTCCCACACGGTGAGGATGCCTTGGGCGTGGGCCTGCGCGGTGACGGCCTGCATGTCGTGCATGGCCCCGGTGCGGTAGTTCACATGGGTGAGCATGAGCACCGCCACATCGGCTTGCAGCGCAGCCGCGATCTCGTCGGCTTCGACCAGTTGCAGGGTGTAGCCGCGTTCTTTGCACAAGGCTTCTGCGATGTACAGGTCAGTCGGAAAGTTGCTGCGCTCGCTGACGATTTTGGTTTTGTGCGTGTGGTCGGCTTTGGCGATGTGCAGCGCTGCGGCCAGCACTTTGAACAGGTTGATTGAGGTGCTGTCCGCCGCGATCACTTCGCCAGGCTGGGCACCGATGACACGGGCAATCTTGTCGCCCACGCGTTGGGGCAGGGTGAACCAGCCTGCGCTGTTCCAGCTTTTGATCAGGTCGGTGCCCCATTCGTGCGTGACGGCATGGGCCACGCGGGCAGGGACGGTTTTGGGCAACACGCCCAGCGAGTTGCCATCCAGGTAAATCACGCCGGGGGGCAAATCGAACTGGTTGCGCAGGGCGCGCAGCGGGTCTTGCGCGTCCAGCAGTTCGCAGTCTTGCAAGGTGGGGGTGAGGTTCATCATTGGGGTGTCTTTCAGCTAGTGGTTCAAAGTTCGCGCAAGACCGCCCGCACGGGGCTGGCGTCGGCGCTGATGAGTTTCAGGGGCAGGGCGATCAGTTCGTAATCGCCTTCGGGCACCTCATCGAGCAGCAGGTTTTCCAGCACGCGCAGGCCGCGCTGGCGGATCACCTGGTGGCTGGGCAGCGCTTTGTTGTCGGCTGGGTCGATGCTGGCGCTGTCGGTGCCGATCAGCAGCACGCCCAGGTCGGCCAAGTGCTGCACGGTGGCTGGGTCAAAACCGGTGAGCTGGGTGTCGAACTGCGCCAGTGGAAACTGACGGTAGGTGCGCACCAGCAGCCGCTCGGGCACATCGCTCAGGGCGTGTTGCAAGTGGGCGATGGTGATCAAAGGGCCAGCATCGATGGCGTGGATGACGCGGCAGCGGCCCAGAAAGGGCTGCAGGTCCAAAGCGCCCACCGCCGCGCCTTGCGGGTCGTAATGCAGTGGGGCATCGGCATGCGCGCCCACATGCGGCGACAAAGTGATGGCGCTCACGTTCACAGGGCAGTCGTCAGACAGCGTGGCGGCCCATTGCTGGGTGTAAGGTGTGTCGCCCGGAAAGACCGGGCTTTGCGCATCGACGGGTGGGGAAATGTCCCAAAGTTTTTTCATGGTGTGCGAAGGTAGCACTGCCCAAAAAACCGTGGTGTCGGTTATTTCCAACACCCGTGAAAAAGACTTCAGACGTTCAGCGCAGGCAGGCCATGGCGGCGACGCGCTTGCTCGCAAGCGGGGCTGCCTTCTTCAAACTCCCGGCAGGGCGAAGGTCGCCATTCGTAAATGCCGCAAATGGCTTTTTCGCCCGTTTTGCCATAAAGCGCGGCGCAGCGCGGCGGGCTGTGGTCGGTGCCGCGCATGCGGCAGGTGTGCTCGGTGATCGGCGAGGCCAAACCCGCAGGCACATCACCGCCGCCTTCTTCGTATTCGTACACGGAAAAGTCCACCCGGAAGCTCACGCAGCAGGCGCCGCAGGTTGTGCAGTTGGACATGACTTACTCAGACGTATGGCAAACCGCTTCTATGTTGTTGCCTTCAAGGTCAATCACAAAAGCACCGTAATAGTTCGGGTGGTAATGTGGCCGCAACCCCGGGCCGCCATTGTCAGTTGCACCGGACTGTATGGCAGCGGAATAGAAAGCATCCACTGCAGCCCGATTCGGCGCTTGCCAGCACAAATGGCAGCCAGCTGTTGCATCAACGCCTCCGTAAGGCGATGGGCCGTCGACAAACCAAGTGTCTATTTTTTCACCGCTGGGCTGATGTATGTCAGGGTAGCCAAAACCCAAAATGTTGCTGCCATGGAATCCCTCGAATGCAAGTCGATAGCCCAGTTGTTTGAGCACAGGTTCGTAAAACGCTTTGCAGCGCTGAATGTCACGCACTCGAAACGTCATGTGATCAAGCATATTTCTCCTTGATGCTTAGTGGTTCACTCGGCCCAAGAGCAAAAACTCCATCAGTGCCTTTTGCACATGCATACGGTTTTCGGCTTCGTCCCAGACCACCGATTGTGGGCCGTCGATGACTTCGGCGCTGACTTCTTCGCCCCGGTGTGCAGGCAGGCAGTGCATGAACAGGGCGTCGGGCTTGGCCACTCGCATCATGGCTTCGTCCACGCACCAGTCGGCAAAGGCTTTCTTGCGGGCTTCGTTTTCTGCCTCAAAGCCCATGCTGGTCCACACGTCGGTGGTGACCAGGTCAGCGCCTCGGCAGGCGTCTTCGGGGTCTTTGAAGATTTTGTAGCTGTCGGCGCTGCGCAAACCGGCCACGGCCTGGTCCACCTCGTAGCCGCTGGGCGTGCTCAGGTGCACCTTGAAACCCAGCAATTCGGCCGCTTGCAGCCAGGTGTTGGCCATGTTGTTGCCGTCGCCCACCCAAGCCACCACTTTGCCCTTCAGGTAAGACGGGTCCGGTTGGCCTTGGGCGTCTAGGCCCCGGTGCTCCAGCAGGGTGAAGAGGTCGGCCAGAATTTGGCAGGGGTGGAACTCGTTGGTCAGGCCGTTGATGACGGGCACGCGCGAGTGCGAGGCAAAGCGCTCGATCTTGTCTTGGCCATAGGTGCGGATCATGACGATGTCGGTCATGCGGCTGATCACGCGGGCGCTGTCTTCGATGGGCTCGGAGCGCCCCAGTTGGCTGTCGCCCGTGGTCAGGTGCACCACCGAGCCGCCCAGTTGGTACATGCCCGCCTCAAAGCTCACGCGGGTGCGGGTGCTGGCTTTTTCAAAGATCATGGCCAGCGTGCGGTCGGCCAGCGGATGGTATTTTTCGTAGGCCTTGAACTTGCGCTTGATCTCTGCGGCGCGTGCAAACACATGCGCGTACTCGTCCGCCGTGAGGTCGGTGAACTGCAGGTAGTGCCGCACGGGCACGTGTGGGGACTGGCTCATGGCGTTTCTGCCAAAAAGGTGGTGATCAGGGGCACCAAAATGGCGACCACTTCGTCGGCTTCGGCCTCGGTCATGATCAGCGGCGGGACCAGGCGGATCACGCTGTCGGCGGTCACGCTCAGCAGCAGACCGGCTTCGGCAGCCCGTGTCCAAATGGCGCCGCAAGGGCGGTCCAGCTCGATGCCCAGCATCAGGCCCTGGCCGCGCACTTCTTTCACGCCTTGCACACCCGCCAGAGCCTTGTCCAGCGCACCGCGCAGATGTGCACCGACTTTGGCGGCGTTGGCCATCAGGCCGTCTTTTTCCATGATGCGGATGGTCTCCACCCCGGCCCGCATGGCCAGTGGGTTGCCGCCAAAAGTGGTGCCGTGGTTGCCAGGCTGGAAGATGTGGGCGGCCTTGGGGCCGGCCACCACCGCGCCAATCGGCACGCCCGAGCCCAGGCCCTTGGCCAGCGGCATCACGTCGGGCACGATGCCCGCCCACTGGTGGGCAAACCATTTGCCGGTGCGGCCCATGCCGCACTGCACCTCGTCGATCATCATCAGCCAGTCTTTTTGGTCGCACAGGGCGCGCACTTGCTGCAGGTATTCGATGCGCATCGGGTTGATGCCGCCTTCGCCCTGGATGGTTTCCATGAACACCGCCACCACATTGGGGTTGCCTTCGGTGGCTTTTTTCAGGGCTTCGATGTCGTTGACCGGCACACGCACAAAGCCTTCGAGCATGGGCCCAAAGCCTTTTTTCAGCTTCTCGTTGGCGGTGGCGCTCAGGGTGGCGATGCTGCGGCCATGGAAGGCTTTTTCGTACACCACGATCTCGGGTTTGTCGATGCCCTTGTCGTGGCCGTATTTGCGTGCCAGCTTGATGGCCGCTTCGTTGGCTTCCAGGCCCGTGCAGCAGAAAAACACATTGGTCATGCCCGACAGCTCGACCAGCTTGGCCGCCAGCACTTCCGCATTGGGCACATGGAAGTAATTGCAGCTGTGGATCATCTTGGCCAGCTGGTCTTGCAGCGCGGGCACCAGATCAGGGTGGTTGTGGCCCAAGGTGTTCACCGCAATACCGGCCAGCGCATCCAGGTACGGCTTGCCATTGACGTCCCAAACTCGGCAACCCTGACCATGGCTGAGTGCGATCGGCAGTCGGCCATAGGTGTTCATGGTGTGCGGTGAGGCGGCTTCAATGAAAGCGGACATGCGAGAACTCCTGAAATAAAAATCGGCCCAACGATGAGGGCCGCTGAAAGCAGATTTTAGAGGCAGAAATACCCGCTTCATTGTCGCAATGATCGCTTGTCTTGCCAGGGTGACAAAAGGGTTTCAAGTCTTATATAAGATAGAATATTCGGGTAAACCAGAGGACGGTGATCCCGGACTCTGGATCCCACTGATTCACACCTCTATCCGATGGTTTCCAACTCTGCCAAAGAAGTCTTTATCCAAGGTCTCACCGAGGACGGCAAGGCCTTTCGTCCCAGCGATTGGGCCGAGCGTTTGGCAGGCGTCATGAGCCCCTTTCGCCCCGGCGGCGCAACACCAGGCAGTCACTTGAGTTATTCGCCTTGGTGCATTCCCACCACCTTGGGAGGCATCAAGTGTGTGGTCGTGCACCGCGATTTGCGCGATTATGACGTCATGGCTTGGGACTTTGTGATGAACTTTGCCCGGGACAACGGCTTGCAGTTGGCCGAGGCCTGTCTGTTGCCGGACCCACCCCCATTCAAATAAACCATAAAAAAAACCGCCCGAAGGCGGTTTTTGTTTCGCTGACAGCGCACCCGTTTCAAACGGCGGCCAGAAGATTCTGGCCGGGCTGTTGATCTTTAAAAGCGGATCAGGCTGCAGCCAGGGCCAGGCCCTTGACTTTGGCGCTCAGGCGGCTCTTATCGCGAGCTGCCTTGTTTTTGTGGAAGATGCCCTTGTCGGCAATCGTGTCCACCACAGCTTGCATCTTGGCAAATAATTCAGTGGCTTTGGTCTTGTCGCCAGCCAGAACAGCTTTTTCAACGTTCTTGACAGCGGTACGGTATTTGGAACGCAGCGAGGAATTCGCGGCGTTGATCTTGATGTCTTGGCGGACGCGTTTACGGCCGGATGCAAGACGGGGGTTCTTTTTCTTGGGCTTGGCTGATGCCATGATATTTTTCCTTTGGAGGTCTGAGGATGTTGTCGGCGAACCCGGCATTCTAGCAGAGCCCGGGGCCATTGCGTGCCCCGTACAGAGCGCACTGATGTGTGACGCTTGCAGGAAAGTTGGCTGCACAAAAGCTTGCCTGTTTGCATGAAGTGCTCAGTAGGGGTCGCTACACTCTCGCCACCATGAGTTTGCTCCGTTCTGCTTCCGTCGTTTCCCTCTTTACCCTGGCCTCGCGGGTCACAGGTCTGGTGCGTGAGTTGTTGATTGCTTCGGCGTTTGGCGCCAGCGCCTTGACCGATGCGTTCAATGTGGCTTTTCGCATTCCCAATTTGTTTCGCCGCTTGTTTGCAGAAGGGGCCTTCAGTCAGGCTTTTGTGCCGGTCTTGGCTGCCAGCCGCGCTCAGCACGGTGATGACGCCACAAAAGAGGTGATTGACAACGTGGCCACAGCTTTGGCCTGGTCGGTGTTGGCCTTGTCTGTGCTGGGGGTTTTGGCCTCACCCTGGCTGGTGTGGGCCTTGGCCAGCGGTTTGCAGCAAGACGCGCGGGGTTACCAGTCGGCGGTGCAAATGACCCGGTGGATGTTTCCTTACATCGCATTCATGTCCATGGTGGCCTTGTCTGCGGGCATTTTGAACACCTGGAAGCGTTTTGCCGTGCCTGCGGCCACGCCCGTGCTGCTGAATGTGAGCGTGATTGCGGCGGCGTGGTGGTTGTCCCCGTGGCTGGAAAAACAAGGTGTGGAGGCCATCTACGCCTTGCCCGTAGGCGTGATGTTGGGCGGCTTTTTGCAATTGGCGGTGCAGATTCCAGCCTTGGCCCGACTGGGTTTGTGGCCTCGTTTGGGCGTGCGGCCCAGTGCCGTCAAAAAGGCCTGGACCAACCCCGCCACTCGCAATATCTTGCGCTTGATGGCGCCCGCGCTGCTGGGCGTGGGTGTGGCGCAAATTTCCTTGCTCATCAACACCCAGATTGCCTCTCATTTAGCGCCGGGCAGCGTCAGCTGGCTGACCTATGCCGACCGTTTGATGGAGTTTCCGACGGCCATTTTGGGCGTGGCCTTGGGGGTGGTGTTGATGCCGCAGCTGGCGGCGGCCAAAGCCACGGGCGACAGCGAGCGCTATGCCGCCATGCTGGACTGGGGGTTGCGTCTGGTCTTGTTGCTGGCGCTGCCTTGTGCGGCGGCCTTGCTGGTGTTTTCGCAGCCGCTGGTGTCGGTGCTCTACCACTACGGCGCTTTCACCGACCGGGATGTGCAGCAGACCACCTTGTCGCTCACCGGCTACGGCGTGGGGCTTTTGGGCCTGGTGGCCATCAAGGTTTTGGCTCCGGGGTATTACGCCAGCCAGGACATCCGCACGCCGGTCAAGATCGCGGTGGTGGTGCTGGTGATCACTCAGCTGTTCAATGTGCTGCTGGTGCCCTATTTGGCGCATGCCGGACTGGCCCTGTCCATCGGTCTGGGGGCCTTGGTCAACGCCCTGTGGTTGCTGGTCGGTTTGCTGCGCCGAGGCAGTTACAAACCGCAGCCAGGCTGGGCGCGTTTTGCGCTTCAGGTGGTGGTGGCCACCGCTTTGCTGGCGGGGCTGCTGTGGGCCGCAGCGCACCATCTGGATTGGGTGGGGATGCGTGCTGCGCCATGGCAGCGCATTGGCTGGATGGTGCTTGTGCTCGCCATGTCCGCGATTTTGTACTTTGGTGTTTTATGGGCTTCAGGTGTGCGCTTGAAGTCGTTTCTTAAGCGTTGAGTGAGTATCCGGCAAAGTATGGACATGATCTTTGAACCCGTTTCGCCGCTGGATTACTTTGCCAGCTTGGTGCAAAGCGATGCGCATTTTCCGCTCCTGGAGGCGGCAGCCAGTCTGGGGCAAGACGAGGAGCCAGAGCTGGATGTGCAGCATGTGCTGGACGATGTGGCACGCCTGCTCAAAAGGGTCAAGGCCCGACTGCCCGAAGATGCCGATGACCTGACTCGGCTGGCCATTTTGTCGCAGGTTTTTTACAAAGACCTGAGCTTTGGCCCCAATGCCAATGATTACTACGCCCCCGAAAACAGCTATTTGCACGAGGTGCTGCGCACACGCCGGGGCATCCCGATTTCGCTGGCGGTGATCTGGCTGGAGCTGGCGCTAGGCTTGAATTTGAACGCCCAGGGCATATCGTTTCCGGGTCACTTCCTGGTCAAGATCACGCTCATGGGGGGGCTGGTGGTGCTGGACCCGCTCACCGGCGAATCTTTGGGCATTGACAACCTGGCCGAGCGCCTGGGACCTTATCGCGACGACATGGATTGGGCTGCGGGGGCAGACTTGGATGATGGTGAAACTCCTTTAGGCCTTTATTTGCAGGCCTGCCCGGCGCGTGATTTGCTGGCCCGCATGTTGCGCAACCTGAAAGAGATTTTTCGGGCGCAGGAAGACTGGCCGCGCATGTTGCAGGTGCTCAACCGGCTGGTGATTTTGTTGCCTGAATCCTGGACGGAGCGGCGCGACCGGGGCCTGGTGCATGCCGAATTGGGCGACGCTCAGGCTGCCAGACTGGATTTACAGACCTATCTGGACGCCGAACCTTTGGCGCCCGACCAGGCTGCGCTGAGACACCGCATCAGCGAACTCTCAGGCGGTTGATCGTTTTTTTGGGGGGGTTACGGGGCAGAGTGGCCCTCAGGCCACCACCACCTGGGCGCCGTTGTCTTGCGCCGTAATCAGGCCAATCGTGTAAACCTGCTCACCGGCAGCTCGCAAGGTCTCCGCGCAGCTTTCCGCCTCGGCCGCGTCCACCACCACCACCATGCCGATGCCGTTGTTGAAGGTGCGGTTCATCTCGATGTCGTCGATGCCTGCGGTGGCTTGCAACCAGGCAAACAGCTCGGTCTGCGGCCAGCTGTCTTTTTGCAGGTGAGCGGCAAGACCGTCGGGCAGTACGCGGGGAATGTTTTCCAGCAAGCCGCCGCCTGTGATGTGGGCCAGGGCCTTGATGGGGTGTTTGGCCAGCGCCGCCAGGACATTCAGCACATAAAGGCGGGTGGGCTCCATCAGGGCTTGCTTGAAGGGCTTGCCGTCCAGGGTTGCAGGGGCGTTGCTGCCCGCGCGCTCGATGCATTTGCGCACCAGACTGAAACCGTTGGAGTGCACGCCGCTCGAAGCCAGGCCCAGCACCACATCACCGGCTTTGACGTTCTGACCCGTGAGGATTTTTGACTTTTCAACCGCACCGACCGCAAAACCGGCCAGGTCGTATTCGCCAGCGGGGTACATGCCGGGCATCTCGGCGGTTTCACCGCCGATCAAGGCGCAGCCCGACAGCTCGCAGCCTTTGGCAATGCCGCCGACCACGGCCGCTGCCGTGTCCACATCCAGCTTGCCGCAGGCAAAGTAATCGAGAAAGAACAAGGGCTCGGCACCTTGCACCAGCACGTCATTCACGCTCATGGCCACCAGGTCGATGCCCACGGTGTCGTGCATGTTCCATTCAAAAGCGAGTTTGAGTTTGGTGCCCACGCCATCGGTGCCGCTGACCAGCACGGGTTCCTTGTATCGCTTGGGCACTTCAAACAGCGCGCCAAAACCGCCGATGCCGGCCAGCACGCCTTCGCGCATGGTTTTCTTGGCCAGGGGCTTGATGCGCTCGACCAGCGCGTCACCGGCAATGATGTCCACGCCGGCGTCTTTGTAGGAAAGGGGTGTTTGGCTCATGGTTTTGGCCCGGATGGGGCATGTAATTGGATAACGGGGGGGCCAATAAACGGGCTGGCAGACTAAAATCAGGGCTTATTTTAAGGGTTGACCCTAGACTTTCGAACAAAACTTCCACAAAAACCGAGACCACCTTGCAAGCTCCCCCTCCATTTTTGATGACCCGTTTGGCAGCCTGGCTGGGTGTTGCCCTGCTGGCGGTCCTTGTTTTCTGGTGGTTGGCCCCGGTGCTGGCGCCGTTTGTGGTGGCCGCTGTGATGGCGTACGTGCTCAACCCCTTGGTGCACAAATTGGTTCGGGTGACGGGCGGTCGCTTGCCACACCTGTTGGCGGTGGTGATGGTGGAATGCGTGGCGTTGTTTGCCTTGATGGGCTTGGTGCTGCTTTTGGTGCCGATTTTCATGCGCGAGGTCCCCATGCTGCAGCAACAAATTCCTTTGTTGTTGGACAAGTTGGACGCCTCCTTTCAGCCCTTGATGGCACAAATGGGCATCTCGGTTTCACTGGATTTGACCGAGCTGAAAACTCAGCTCATGGATTATTTGAGCGCCAACCGGGAGGACTGGTGGGCGCCGCTGATGTCCTCGCTCAAGATGGGGGGCAGCGCCGCCTTGGCTTTGGCGGGCTTTGTGGTGCTGGTGCCGGTGGCCTTGTTTTACCTGCTCAAGGACTGGACGCGTCTGATGGATTCTGTGACCCGTTTGGTCCCCCCCGCATGGCGCCCTGTGTTTGACCGTTTCATGGATGACTGCGATACGGTTCTGGGGGAATATCTGCGCGGCCAATTGCTGGTCATGTTGTGCTTGGCGGTTTATTACGCGGTAGGTTTGCGCTTGTTTGGCCTGGAGTTGGCCATACCGATTGGCATTTTCACGGGGCTTGCCGTGTTCGTGCCTTATTTGGGTTTTGGTTTGGGTCTGGTGCTGGCCATGATGGCGGGTTTGCTCCAGATGGCGCCTTCACAGGCCTTGATCATGGTGGCTGTGGTGTTTGGTCTGGGGCAATTGATTGAGAGTTTTGTGCTCACGCCGCGTTTGGTGGGTGAGCGCATTGGTTTGCACCCGCTGGCGGTTATTTTGGCTTTGATGGCGTTTGGCCAGCTGATGGGCTTTGTCGGGGTGCTGATTGCCTTGCCCGCCAGTGCCGTGCTCTTGGTGGCCCTGCGCCGTTTGCGTCAGCAATACTTGAAAAGTGCCCTGTATCAAAAAAGCGGCACGGGCCAAAACGAGGAAGGTGTTGGTCAAGCATGAAGCAGCTGGCTTTGGACATTGGTCTGGCGTCCGTACCCACCCTGGACAGTTTTTTTGCGGGCCCCAACGCAGCTGCGCTGGATCATTTGCGCTTGTGGACTTCGGGGGGAACGCGGGCACCTGTGCCCAGCTACCTGTGGGGCGAGAGCGGTTCGGGCAAAACCCATTTGCTGCAGGCGGTGCACCATGCGCTCAAAGAGCAGGGCGCACAAGTGGGCTGGCTGGATGCCAATGCCATGAACTCGCCTGAGTTCAATGAGGCCTGGACGGCGGTGCTCATGGACGATGTGCATTTGTACAACTTGGACCAGCAGCACACGGCCTTCAACTGGTTTGTGAACGCGCTGACCCCCCGCAGTGGCACCCCACGCTGGGTGCTGGCCGCCGGCAGTTTGCCGCCAGCCGATCTGCAGCTGCGGGACGATTTGCGCACCCGTCTGGGCTGGGGGCATGTGTATGCCCTGCATGTTCTGGATGAGCCCGAGCGCCGTGCCGTGCTGCGCCAAGAGGCGGACGCACGGGGCCTGTTTTTGAGCGATGAGCTCATGTCTTACATGCTCAAGCGTTTTTCGCGCGATCTGGGCAGCTTGATGCAGCTGCTCGATCATCTGGATCAATATGCTTTGCAAGCGCAGCGCGCCCTGACCATTCCCTTGGTGCGCGCCATGCTGGAGAACGAATGAAACTCGCCTTGTTTGACCTCGATCACACTTTGCTGCCGATCGATTCGGATCACACCTGGGGTGTCTTCACCACCGAGCTGGGCTGGAACGACCCGGACCTCTTCAGCCAACGCAATGACGAGTTTTATGCCCACTACCAGGCGGGCACGCTCGATATCCATGACTACGTGCGCTTTGCCACCCAGGCTGCGCGAGAGCGCGGGGCGGTGGAAGCGGCCCGTGCGCACGACCGTTACATGGACGAAGTGATCCGCCCTCGCATCACCCCCGAAGCACTGGCGCTGGTACAGTCGCACCAGCGAGTGGGCGACACGGTGATGATCGTGACGGCCACCAACGAATTCGTGACTCGCCCGATTGCCCAGGCTTTTGGCGTGAGCGAGTTGATTGCGGTGGAGCTGGCGCGTGACAGCACGGGCTGGATCACAGGCGAGATCCAGGGCACGCCCTCATTTCGGGAGGGCAAAGTCACCCGCGTCGCGCAATGGCTGGCCCAGCAAGGGTTGAACTGGGGCGATGTGGAGATGAGCTTTTATTCGGACTCCATGAACGACTTGCCGCTTCTGGAAAAAGCCCACCATCCGGTGGCAACGAACCCTGACGCTCGGTTGCGTCAACTGGCCACAGAGCGTGGCTGGCGCATCCTCGAACTGTTTCAAGAATGATCAAAAAATTCATCACCAAGCTGCTGGGCAAACCGGCTGGCGGCAGCAAACCCCATTTTGGTCGCCGCACCGAAGTGCCCGCATCGGTCCACGGCATCGACCCCCAACTGGTGGATGAACGCGCTGTAAACGTGGTCAGCACCTTGCAGCAAGCCGGGTTTGAGGCCTACATCGTGGGCGGTGCTGTGCGTGATCTGCTGCTGGGCCTGCGCCCCAAGGATTTTGACGTGGCCACTGACGCCACCCCCGAAGAGGTCAAAGGCTTGTTTCGCCGTGCGTTCATCATTGGGCGGCGCTTTCGCATCGTGCACGTCGTGTATGGCCGTGGCCGTGAACACGAGGTGATCGAGGTCTCGACTTTCCGAGCCCATATGGACAATGCGGCTGCCGAGCAGGTCAAAGGCAATGAGCGCACCAGCAAGCGTCAGCTCGAGGGCATGAAGCACGCGGTGGATTCGAGTGGCCGTGTGCTGCGTGACAACGTTTGGGGGCCGCAAGACGAAGACGCCACGCGCCGTGACTTCACGGTGAACGCCATGTATTACGACCCGCAGTCACAAATTGTGGTGGACTACCACGGCGGTATCCAGGATGCGAAAAAGCACATACTGCGCATGATCGGGGACCCGGCAGCGCGCTATCGCGAAGACCCGGTGCGCATCATCCGCGCCGTGCGTTTTGCGGCCAAGCTCAGCCCCCTGGGCTTCAAGCTGGAGAGCAAGACGGCCAAGCCGCTGGTTGAGGCCAAAGCCTTGCTGGCCGATGTGCCGCAAAGTCGCTTGTTTGACGAAATGCTCAAGTTGCTGCAAACCGGCCACGCTCTGGCCTCGATTGCGCAGCTCCAGCATTTGGGGCTTGCCAAAGGCATTTACCCGCTGCTGGATGTGGTGGTCGAGCGCGCTGAAAGTGCGTTTGTCAAAGGCGCCCTGGCCGACACCGATCGGCGTGTGGGCGAGGGCAAACCGGTGGCGCCGAGCTTTTTGCTTGCTTGCGTGCTGTGGGCCGATGTGCGCGATGGCTGGGCGCAACGGCTGGCGCGCAAGGAGCACCTCTATCCTGCGCTGCAAGAAGCGATTGACGAGGTGTTTGACGCCCGCATTGGCGATGTGTCGGGTCGCGGCAAGCTGGCCGCCGACATGCGCGAAATCTGGATGATGCAGCCGCGCTTTGAAAAGCGTGTCGGGGCCACCCCGTTCAGCCTGGTGGAACAGCCGCGCTTTCGGGCAGGCTTTGACTTTTTGCGCCTGCGTGCCGATGTGCAGGAGGTGGAGATCATGTTGGCCGACTGGTGGCAAGAGTTCAGCATGGCCAGTGATGCGGAACGTGAAGATCTGGTCAATGCCGCCAAAGCCGAGCAATTGGCCAAGCCCAAAGCGCGCCGTGCGCCCCGACCCGAGGGTGTGGCCACCTGCGCCCCCGCGCCCAAAGCCGCATCGGTTTCCTTGCCAGAACAGGCTGAGACAGCGGATGGCGAAGGTGCTGCCAAGAAGCGCCGTCGCCGCCGTCGTAAGCCAGACGCAGAGGCAGGCGGTCACAGCGGCGGCGCAGCATAAGTGCCATGCCCGACTTGAAGCCAGACCCCGTGACCGCGTATGTGGCGCTGGGCGCCAACCTGGGGGATGCCCGGCAAACCGTGAAAGACAGCCTGTTGGCGCTTGGGCGGTTGCCAGGCACCGAGTGCACAGGTCAGTCCCGCCTGTACCGCACGGCACCCCATGAGGCGCAAGGGCCTGATTTCATCAATGCTGTGGCCAGGCTGAGCACCCGATTGAGCGCACCTGATTTGCTGGATGCGTTGCAAGCCCTTGAAAAGGATGCCGGGCGTCTTCGTCCTTATCCCAACGCGCCGCGCACCCTGGATCTGGATGTGTTGCTCTACGGCGATGCCCGGATCGACAGCCCGCGTTTGACGGTGCCACACCCACGCTTGTGGGGCAGGGCCTTTGTGTTGTATCCCTTGGCGGATGTTGCCCCTGATCGGGTGAAGCCCGAGCACTGGGCCGTTGTGGAGGGGCAGGCCATTGAAGCCTTGAATGAGGTCTCCCCGTGATGTTCTGGACCACATGGCCTGTGTCTCTGCAAACCGTGATGCTGCTGGCCAACAAGGTGCACATGACGTTTGCCTGGTCTAGCCATTTACGCAATATGTCGGCAGCGCCTTGTTAAGTTGCAGCCGCTTTGTGCATGGTGGGTGCGGTGTATTTCATTTACATAAGCGGCTGAGCTCTTGTTGAGTCGCCTGGCCCTACCCAGCGGTTAAACTCTTCTTTGTCATGCGAATGTCATATTTGCTTTTTCAAGTCACTTGGAGTTTTTCATGCTGTTTGGTAAGTTGCTGCCCAAAGAAGGCAATTTTTTTGAACTCTTCAACCAACATGCAGAACGCATTGTTGAAGCGGCTCGGGCCTTCTCCAATTTGGTGGCCAATTACAACGATGTTCACTTGCGCGAAAAGTACAACCGTGATGTCGACAATGCAGAGCACGCCGCTGACCGCGTGACTCAGGAAGTCAACCGACTGATCCACACCACCTTCATCACCCCGATTGATCGTGAGCAAATCCACGCGCTGATCAACCTCATGGATGATGTGGCCGATCTGATTCAAGACTCGGCAGAGACCATGGCACTGTATGACGTGCGCCACATGACCGAAGAAATCAGCCGCCTGACAGATTTGTCGGTTCGCTGCTGCGAGCGTGTGCAAGATGCGGTCAAGCTGCTGGCCAAAATTGGTGACCCCTCAGTGGCTGAGGCCGCCTTGAAAACCTGCGAAGAAATTGACCGCCTGGAGTCGGACGCCGACCGCGTGATGCGCAGCGCCATGAGCAAACTCTTTCGTGAAGAAGCCGATGTGCGCGAAATCATCAAGCTCAAGGCCATTTACGAACTGCTGGAAACCATCACCGACAAGTGTGAAGACGTGGCCAACCAGATCGAGGGCATCGTCCTCGAAAATTCCTGATCTGAAGCGGGAATCCTGACTATGGAAACCGTACAAGCGGCATTGTGGGTGGTGATCTTGCTGGTTGCCCTGGCCCTGATTTTTGACTTCATGAACGGGTTTCATGATGCGGCCAATTCGATTGCAACCGTGGTCTCCACGGGCGTGCTCAAGCCGGGTCAGGCGGTGGTGTTTGCCGCCTTCTTCAACTTCATCGCCATTTTTGTTTTTCACCTGAGCGTGGCCGCCACTGTGGGCAAAGGCATCGTGCAGCCCGGTGTGGTCGACACGCATGTGGTGTTCGGTGCGCTGGTGGGGGCCATCACCTGGAACGTCATCACCTGGTACTACGGCATCCCCAGCAGTTCCTCGCATGCCTTGATCGGCGGCATTGTGGGCGCGGTCATCGCCAAAGCCGGTGCAGGTGCCTTGATCTCGACGGGCATCATGAAAACCGTGGCCTTCATTTTTGTATCACCTTTGCTCGGTTTTTTGCTGGGCTCCTTGATGATGGTGGCCGTGGCGCATATTTTCAGACGGTCCAGGCCCTCGAAAGTGGATAAGTGGTTCCGTCGCTTGCAGTTGGTCTCGGCGGGGGCTTACAGCTTGGGGCACGGCGGCAACGATGCGCAAAAAACCATCGGCATCATCTGGTTGTTGTTGATTGCCACGGGCTATGCCACCACGGCCGACGCCTCGCCTCCCGGCTGGGTCATCGTGAGCTGCTACTTGGCAATTGGCTTGGGCACCATGTTTGGCGGCTGGCGCATCGTCAAGACCATGGGCCAGAAAATCACCAAGCTCAAACCTGTCGGCGGCTTTTGCGCCGAAACGGGCGGTGCCATGACCTTGTTTTTGGCCACCACTCTGGGTATTCCGGTGTCGACCACGCACACCATCACAGGGGCCATTGTGGGTGTCGGCTCTACCCAGCGTGCCAGCGCCGTGCGTTGGGGTGTGGCGGGCAACATTGTGTGGGCATGGGTGTTGACCATTCCGGCCAGTGCTTTTGTGGCCGCCTTGGCCTATTGGGTCAGTTTCCAGATATTTGACTGATCGCACGACCGAGCGGCCGTGGCTTCGCCAATGGGCTCTTTTTGAGAACACCGCCTGAATGAACTCATCGGGCGGATTTTTTCATTGGCTGATCAGACGTGCCGCTTCGATCTGGTATTCAAAATACCGCTGAAAGCTGAACACCAGGCTGGACATCAACACGGTGGTGCCCAACAGCAATGCCACCGCGATGCCAATGACCGTGCCCCAGTGGGTGCGGCCTGCTGGATGGAGTCCTTCGCTTTTGGGGTTGAATTTGGCATTCCATTTTTCAACAGAAGTCAGGCCATAAACAATGGCGTTCAAAGCGCAGCCCGCCATGGTGAACCCCAGCAAAGGAATCAGCATCCAGCTCAGCGTGTCGTCCTGCCCAAATCGCTGAACACGCTCCAAACCGTAAAAACCGAGCGCTGTTGGAATCGGTAGCAGCCAGCCCAGAGTGTCAGTGAACCCATGCAGATAAAAGCGGTGCAGGCCCAAGGGTCCCGTCCAGAAAGCCAGCCAGGTCGCAAGAGTTTTGTTTTTCATGGGGCGATTATTGCGGAGGGCTGCTGTCACCTGCACCCAAAGGCTTTTCCATCATCACGACATCGAGCCAACGGTCGAACTTCCAACCGCAGGACTTGAGCACGCCGACATGGCTGAAGCCCAAGGCGGTGTGTACGCCGATGGACCCCGCATTGGCCGAGTCACCGATGACGGCCAGAAATTTGCGTACGCCTGCGCGTTCGGCTTGGGCGCACAACTCGGCCAAGAGCGCTCGGCCCATGCCCTTGCGGTGGGCGTCTGGTGACATGTAAATCGAATCTTCGGCAGAAAAGCGGTAAGCCGGGCGGGGCTTGAACCAGTTGCAATAGGCAAAGCCCATCACGCGGCCTTCGTCTTCGACCACAAGATAAGGCAAGCCCTTGGACAGTACATCGGCCCGGCGGCTGACCATGTCGGCCTCGGTCGGTGGGTCGATCTCGAAGGTGCCAGTGCCTGTCAGCACGTGGTGGCGGTAAATGGCGGTGATGGCAGCGACATCTTCGTCGCGGCTGGGTCTGATCAGAGGCAAGGCGGGGCTCCCGTTGTATAATGGTCGGCTTTTCAGTGTGTCACTGGCCGGGTGGCCAGTTGCGTGTCTCAAACGCTGAAGGATACCGGGCATCTGGGCAATTGTTCCCAAGAAGCCCAACCACCCAAGGATAAATCATGGTTGTTATACGTTTGAACCGCGGCGGCTCTAAAGCACGTCCTTTCTTCAACATCGTCGTCGCCGACAAGCGCGTGCGTCGCGATGGTCGCTTCCTCGAGCGCATCGGTTTCTACAACCCCACAGCCAAAGGCGGCGAAGAAGGTCTGCGCATTGCTCAAGACCGTCTGACCTATTGGAAGGGCGTTGGCGCCCAGGCTTCCCCCACCGTGGAACGTCTGATCCGTCAAGCCGGCAAAGCCGCCGCCTGATCGGTTCGCACAGGTTATGCGCCCGCCTTTGGAAACAGCCGCACTGCCGGCTGACGCCATCGAAATCGGGCGCATCACCGATGCCTGGGGCATCAAAGGCTGGTTCAAGGTCTTGCCCCACAGCGCCTCGCCCGAGGCGCTTTTTTCTGCCAAAAGCTGGTTTTTGTTGCCGCCCGATCGGCCCATGAAACCCCAGCGTGGCCAAGAGGCAGCAGCCTCTGCACAACAGGCCTGGCGAGAGCCCTTGCTGCTCAACATCCTCGAAGTCAAAGACCATTCCGACACCGTGGTGGCGCGTGCTCAAGGCATTGACGACCGCAACGCGTCCGAATCCTTGCGCGGTGGCCGAATTTTTGTGCCTCGCTCGAGCTTTCCTGCTGCGGCCGACGGCGAGTACTACTGGGTTGACCTGATCGGCCTGCAAGTGTTCAACCGCGAAGGTGTGGATCTGGGTCAGGTGCGCGACCTCATGTCCACCGGACCGCAAACGGTGCTGGTCATCGAAGCTCAGTCTGAAGTTGAAGGCGTTAAACCTGTTGAGCGCATGATCCCTTTTGTGGCTGCTTTCGTCGACGGGGTTGATTTGCCAGGCAAGCGCATCACGGTCGACTGGCAACCCGACTACTGAGCCGCCTCGGCCGTGGAGGGCCATCCCCATGCGCTTTGACATCATTACCCTGTTTCCCGAGCTGTTTGCGCCGCTGTTGACCAGTGGCATCACGCGCCGTGCCTACGAAAGCGGTTTGGTCGACGTTCATTTCTGGAATCCACGCGACCATGCCGAAGGCAATTACCGCCGGGTGGATGACCGCTCTTTTGGCGGTGGCCCCGGCATGGTCATGCTGGCCGAGCCCTTGTTCAAGTGCCTGACGGCCATTCGCGCCGATCGGCAAGAAGAAACGCCCGCACCCTTGGTGTTGTTTTCCCCGATAGGCCGGGCCCTGAACCACAGCGCGGTGGCCCAATGGTCTGCCAGCGCGGGCGCTGTGCTGCTGTGTGGCCGCTATGAAGGCGTGGACCAGCGTTTCATTGACCAGTATGTTGACCAGCAAATCAGTTTGGGCGACTTTGTGCTATCGGGTGGCGAAATCGCGGCCATGGCCTTGCTCGATGCGGTTGCTCGGTTGCAGCCAGGTGTGCTGAACGATGAAGGCAGCCACCAGCTCGACAGCTTCAACCCGGCGCTTGATGGTTTGCTGGACAGCCCGCACTACACCCGCCCTGAAGTCTGGCAGGGTCAGGCGGTGCCGCCTGAATTGATGTCGGGCCACCATGCGCACATCGCGCGTTGGCGGCGCGAGCAAAGCCTGCGCTTGACGGCATTGCACCGCCCCGAGTTGCTGGAACAAGCCCGCGAGGCCAAGGGGCTCAGCCGCCAGGACGAGGCCTTTCTCAAGCAGGCCTGTAGTAGCGGGCCAACTGCGGACCAGCCCCAGTCCGCGAAAAAGCTATAATCAATGGCTTTTCGATCCTCTACCCGCCGCGATCTGGTTCAGTCATGTAAATGCATGGCCCTTACAGCACAGAACGCCCCTTGTGTAGCGAGGCATGATCGGACGGAGTTCAAAAAAATGAATTTGATTCAAACTCTTGAGCAGGAAGAAATTGCCCGTTTGGGTAAAGTGATTCCTGAATTTGCCCCAGGCGACACCGTGATCGTGAGCGTGAATGTGGTCGAAGGTACCCGCAAGCGCGTTCAGGCTTACGAAGGTGTTGTGATTGCCAAGCGCAATCGCGGTCTGAACAGCGGCTTCACAGTGCGCAAGATCTCCAGCGGTGAAGGCGTGGAACGTACGTTCCAAACCTACAGCCCCTTGATCGCCAGCATCGAAGTCAAGCGTCGTGGTGATGTTCGCCGCGCCAAGCTGTACTACCTGCGTGACCGCAGCGGCAAGTCGGCACGTATCAAGGAAAAGTTGCCACAGCGCAAAGCAGCTCCAGTGGCTGCTGCGTAAAGCCTTTTCCAAGGTAAAAAAAACCGCCCGGGTGCAAGCCCAGGGCGGTTTTTTTATGGGCTTTTGCTTTTCAGCCCTGCGCGCAGGGCAAGCCTGCTGTGCGTGACCATTCGCTCCAGCTGCCTGCATACAGGGCGGTGGGGCTGTAACCAGCCAGTTCCATGGCCAGCAGGTTGGGGACTGCGGTCACGCCGCTGCCGCAGTGGTGCACCACCGTGCTGGCGTCACGTCCGGCCAGCACGTGTTCCCACTCAGCCTTGAGCACATCGGCAGGTTTAAAGTGCCCGTCAGGTGTGAAATTATCCGCAAATGGCCGGTTCAATGCGCCCGGGATGTGCCCGGCAATGGGGTCCAGGGGTTCCACCTCGCCACGGTAGCGTGCGGCTGCCCGGGCATCTACGATGGTTTGAGTAGGGCGGCCCAATTGTTCGAGCACGGTTTCAGTGCTGACCAGTTGGCGCAAGGGCGGTTTGAGTGCAAATGATCTGGCTTGTCCGTGTGTGGCGGGGCCTGAAGCCAAAGGGCCGCCCAACGCCTTCCAGGCTTGCAAACCCCCGTCAAGGACGGCCACGGCGTCGTGGCCGAGCCATTTGATCATCCACCAGGCCCGTCCACAGTATTGGCTGGCATTGCGGTCATAGACCACGATTTGCGTAGAGTTGTCTATGCCCAGTTGACCCAGCCATTGGGCAACCTGTTCGCGCTGAGGCAAGGGATGGCGTCCTCCATTGACTGCCTGACTCGCCTCGTGCGTGCTCAGGTGCTGATCCAGATGCGCCTGAAAGGCTCCTTCAATGTGCTCCGCCTGAAAGCAGTGTTCAGCCGCTTGCGGGTTCATCAGGTCGAAACTGCCATCGAGCACGGCAATCTTGGCATCTTGTTGCAGTAAGGCCTGAAGCTGTTGGGCTGTGATCAACAAGTTGTACATGAAGTTTCTCCTGGTTCAGTGTTCTTCTGCGGGCGCCTGTGGCAGGGCACGGTTTCTCAAGGCGGTGGCTGCAATCCCGCTGGCGATGATCAGCCCCATGCCTGCCCAGCCCATGAGGGGAATCTGGTCACCAAACAAAAACAAGCCATACAAGGCCGCGAAGACGATGCCTGAATACTGCAAGTTGGCCACCACCAAGGTGGCGCCGCTGGTGTAGGCCTTGGTCATGCTCAACTGGCCCAAGGCTGCCAGTATGCCAATGGGCAGCAACCACAAGGCTTCAGGCCAGGTCCATGCACTCGCACCTGTAAACACGATGGCGATGGCCCCCACAAGGGTGCTGCCCATTGAGAAATAAAAAACGGTCCGAGATTCGGGTTCTCCTAAGCGACCCAGAGCGGCCACTTGCATGTAGGCCAGGGCAGCTCCAAGCCCCGAGAGCAGCCCAATGACACCTGCAAATAACTGATTTTGTTCAATGGTCGGGCGCAAGATCATGACGACACCGCTGAAGCCAGCGATCACGGTCAGCACGACAGGTCCTTGTTTGCTCGCGTCCTGCAAACGCCCCAAGACCAAGGTGCCACCGATCAAAAAGGCCGCAACCCATACACCACTCATGTAGTTGAGCGTCATGGCCGTGGCCAGCGGCAAATGGGCAATGGCATAAAACCAGGCTGACAAGGAGGCGACGCCAATGATGGAGCGCCAGACGTGCATCATGGGGATGGCTGTGCGCAGCGACACCTTTTGCATTTTGCACAGAGTGGCCATGAAGGCCATGCCAATCAAGCCCCTGTAGAAAACCAGCTCAAAGGTGTGAAAGTGTGTGGCCGCGAATTTGATGCACACACTCATCGATGCAAAAAACAGCGACGCAAGAATCATCCAGGAGGCTTGCATCGGCGCTTTCTGCTCAGAGGGTGTTTATCTGACGGCGGTACCACTCATGAAAGTGCTGCATGCCGTCTTCCATGGGGCTTTGGTAAGGGCCCGCTTCGTTGTCGCCTCGGGCCAGCAGGGCTTTGCGCCCAGCGTCCATGCGCTCGGCAATCTCGTCGTCCTCGACGCAAGTCTCCATGTAGGCCGCCTGCTGGGCTTCGACAAATTCGCGCTCAAAGGCGACGATTTCTTCGGGGTAGTAAAACTCCACCATGTTGAGTGTCTTGTTCGGGCTGATCGGGTGCAGGGTGGACACCGTCAGCACATGCGGATACCACTCGACCATGATGTGCGGGTAATAGGTCAGCCAGATGGCGCCGCGCTCGGGCAGTTGGCCGTTGCGGTATTTCAGCAGCACCTCATGCCATTTTTTGTAAGTGTCAGAACCCGGCTTGCCAAAGCCGCCCGACACGCCCACAGTCTGCACCGAATAGTGCTCTTTGAACTCCCAGCTCAGGTCGTCGCAGGTGACGAACTGGCCCAGCCCCGGGTGGAAGGGGCCGACGTGGTAGTCCTCCAGGTAAACCTCGATGAAGGTTTTCCAGTTGTAGTTGCACTCGTGCAGCTCGACCCGGTCCAGCGCGTAGCCTGAAAAATCGAGTTGTGAGCGGGGCCCCATGCCCGACAAATCGGCGTCAATGTTGCGGCCGTTGTCCTCGAACAACAGGCCGTTCCATTCCTGCAGCTTGTAGTTGTTCAGGTTCAGGCAGGGGTCGTGCGCAAAGTGGGGTGCGCCCAACAACTGGCCGCTGGGCGAATAGGTCCAGCGGTGCAGCGGGCACACAATGTTGCCGCCTGCGCTGCCCTTTTTCTGGGTTTGCAGGTTGCCCCGGCCGCTGAGCATGATGGCTTGGCGGTGGCGGCAGACGTTGGAGACAAGCTCGACACCGCCTTGGGCGTTGCGCACCAGGGCGCGGCCTTCGGCCTCGTGGGGCAGTGCGTAATAGTCGCCCGGGTGGGGCACGGCCAGCTGGTGACCCACGTAGCGCGGGCCTTGCCGGAAGAGCGTGTTCAATTCGCGCTGAAACAGCGCCTCATCGAAATAAGTTGAAACTGGTAGTTGGCTTTCGGCCTGCTGCAGTTGAAGACTTAAATCAGACATGGGTGACCTGACCTAGAGACTCCCCCTATGAAGGGGCAGGGACAAAGCGCTGAATCCGAAGAGACTGGCGCAAAAAAATGACAGGGAACACCCTGTCGATGAACCGTTGATTGTACCCCGCAGGGGGGGGGGCTGGCTTGAGTGTTGAGTCTATAGAGTGCAAGCACGGGTGTTTTGAGGGCAGATACGCCCTTTTTTCAAAAAATGTGAGGCTTCTGGCATACATCCGTGGCCTTTGTAGCGCCTAAAATCAGATTTTTCACGGAATACCCCATGCCCAAGGCTTCCCCAACAGAGACTTCAGAACTCGCACCCCCCTTGCCAGCCACTTACGAAGGTGCCTTGTCGGAGTTGGAGCAGTTGGTGATCCAATTGGAGTCTGGACAAATGCCCCTGGATCTGCTTTTGTCGGGTTACCAGCGGGGCGCTGCCTTGTTGGCCTTTTGCCGTGACAAACTCCAGGCCGTGGAAGACCAGATCAAAGTGTTGGACGGCGTGCAACTCAAACCCTGGAATGGCACATGAACGAGGCATTGGATTTCAAGGCTTGGATGCAAGCCCACTTGGACCGCGTTGAAGATGCCTTGTCTCAATGGGTGGACGCTCAGGCCCCGGGGGAGTTGGGCCAGGCTATGCGCTATGCCGTTCTGGATGGTGGCAAACGTCTTCGCCCCCTGCTGGTGCTTGCTGCGGCCGAGGCGGTGGGTGCACCCACTGACAGTCAAGCAGCCCTGCGTGCGGCCTGCGCGCTGGAGCTGATCCATGCCTATTCGCTGGTGCACGACGACATGCCTTGCATGGACAACGACGTGCTCAGGCGCGGCAAACCCACAGTGCATGTGCAGTTTGGCCAGGCGCAGGCTTTACTGGCTGGGGATGCGCTGCAAGCCTTGGCGTTTGAATTTTTGACGCCCCCCATCACCGATGTGCCCGCCGCAGTGCAAGCGGCGTGTGTGGGTTTGCTGGCGCGTGCCAGCGGTTACTTTGGCATGGCCGGCGGACAGGCGATTGACTTGGCCAGCGTGGGCCATCGCCTGGATGAAGCGCAGTTGCGCCAGATGCACCGCCTCAAAACCGGCGCGCTCTTGTTGTGCGGTGTGCAGATGGGGGCAGCCTGTGGTCCGGCGCTATCACATGAGACATCGGCCGCCTTGAGCCGATTCGGAGAAGTTTTGGGCCTGGCGTTTCAGGTGGTGGATGACATTTTGGATGTCACCACCGACTCTGCCACCCTTGGCAAAACAGCGGGCAAAGACGCCGCTGCCGACAAACCCACATACGTGGCGCTGATGGGCCTGGCGCCTGCACAGCGCCTGGCCGATCAATTGGCCGAGGAGGCCGCGCAAGCCTTGCTGGACAGTGGCTTGCCCTCTGACCGCCTGATGCCCTTGCGCGCCTTGGCCGCCATGGTGGTACAACGCACCCATTAAGTCATGACATCAATCCTCCACTCCATCCAATCCCCCGCTGACTTGCGCCATTTGGCACGCTCGGACTTGCCGCGCCTGGCCGACGAGCTGCGGCACTGTGTGCTCGACAATGTCTCCAAAACCGGCGGTCACCTGAGTTCCAACCTGGGCACGGTGGAGTTGACGGTGGCTTTGCACTACGTCTTCAACACCCCCGAAGACCGCATCGTCTGGGACGTGGGGCACCAGACCTACCCGCACAAAATCCTCACGGGCCGCCGAGAACGCATGCCCACGCTGCGCCAGTTTGGCGGTTTGTCGGGATTTCCGCGCCGCGATGAGAGCGAATACGACACCTTTGGCACGGCGCACTCGTCCACCAGCATCTCGGCCGCTTTAGGCATGGCCGTGGCGGCCCGCCAAAAAGGCGAGTCACGCCATTCGATTGCCGTGATCGGCGACGGGGCCATGACCGCTGGCATGGCCTTTGAGGCCCTGAACAATGCAGGGGTGGAAGACTGCAAACTGCTGGTCATCCTGAACGACAACGACATGTCGATCAGCCCACCCGTGGGGGCGCTCAACCGCTACTTGGCACAGCTCATGAGCGGGCGTTTTTATTCGGCGGCCAAGGCAGGTGCCAAAAATGTGCTCAAAAACGCGCCCCCCCTGTTTGAGCTGGCCAAGCGCCTGGAAGAACACGCCAAAGGCATGGTCGTACCCGCCACGCTGTTTGAGAAATTCGGCTTCAACTACATCGGCCCGATTGACGGTCACGACCTGGATTCGCTGATCCCGACGCTGGAGAACATCAAACACCTGGAAGGCCCGCAGTTCTTGCATGTGGTCACCAAAAAGGGCCAAGGTTACGAGAAGGCCGAGGCCGATCCGGTGGCCTATCACGGCCCCGGCAAGTTCGACCCAAGTGTTGGCCTGGTGCCTGCGGCCACGCCCGCCAAAACCACCTTCACCCAGGTGTTTGGGCAGTGGCTGTGCGACATGGCCGAGAAAGACATGCGCCTGGTCGGCATCACGCCCGCCATGCGCGAGGGCTCGGGCATGGTGGCATTCCACCAGCGTTTTCCCAAGCGCTATTACGACGTGGGCATCGCCGAGCAGCACGCCGTGACCTTTGCCGCGGGCATGGCCTGCGAAGGCCTGAAACCCGTGGTGGCCATCTACTCGACCTTTTTGCAGCGGGGTTACGACCAGCTGATCCACGACGTGGCGCTGCAAAACCTGCCCGTGGTGTTCGCCTTGGACCGTGCCGGTTTGGTGGGGGCCGATGGTGCCACCCACGCGGGGGCTTATGACATTGCCTACATCCGCTGCATCCCCAACATGAGTCTGGCCTGCCCGGCCGACGAGCGCGAATGCCGCCAGCTGCTGAGCACCGCTTACGCGCAGAACCACCCGGTGGCCGTGCGGTACCCACGCGGTGCGGGCGTGGGGGCCGAGCCCGGACGAGATCTGGACACCTTGCCTTTTGGCAAAGGCGAAGTGCGCCGCCAAGGCGAAAAACTGGCCATCTTGGCCTTTGGCACTTTGTTGGCGCCCGCATTGCAGGCCGCTGAAAAGCTCAACGCCACGGTGGTCAACATGCGCTGGGTCAAACCGCTGGATGTGGATTTGCTGGCCCAAATCGCCCAAACCCATGAGCGCCTGGTGACGGTGGAAGAGGGCTGCATCATGGGCGGTGCGGGCAGCGCGGTAGGTGAAGCCCTGCAGACCTTGCAGATCAACCGACCCGTTTTGCACCTGGGCTTGCCCGACGAATTTATTGAGCATGGCGACCCGGCCAAGCTGTTGGCTTTGCAGGGGTTGGATGCGGCCGGCATCGAGGCGTCGATTCGGCAGCGCTGGCTTTGAGCCCATCACAGGTCAGTCTCGTTTTTATGAGATTGGCGGTATTGCTAAAGCCCTTTCAATTTAATGATTTAAAAAAGGGTAAACCCCCACGGTTTTGAGCCTTGGGGCTTTCTACAATACGCCCTGCTTTGTCAAGCGACCCCTTACAAGCGGGTTTGAGTATTCATCACAAGGAGTTCCTCATGGATCGTCGTTCCGTCATTAAAAACGCCGGCATTGTTGGCGTTTTGGCTGCTGGTGCTGCACCTGCTGTCCAAGCGCAGACCGCCATTCGCTGGCGTCTTGCCTCCAGCTTCCCCAAGGCCTTGGACACCATTTTTGGTGCTGCCGAAGTTTTTGCTGAAAAAGTCAATGCCATGTCTGGCGGCAAGTTTGTCGTCACCGTGCACGCTGCTGGCGAATTGATGCCCGCTTTCGGTGTGGTGGACGGTGTTCAGCAAGGCACAGTCGAGGCTGCTCACACAGCCCCTTACTACTTCTTTGGCAAGGACGACACCTTCGCCTTGGGCACAGCCATTCCTTTTGGTTTGAACAGCCGACAGCTCACCTCTTGGTACTACGACGGCAATGGCATGAAACTGTTCCGCGAGTTCTACGACAAGTACAACATCGTGAATTTCCCCGGTGGTAACACAGGTGCCCAAATGGGTGGCTGGTACCGCAAGGAAATCAAGACCCTGGCGGACATCAAGGGTTTGAAATTCCGCGTGGGCGGTTTCGCAGGCAAGGTCTTGACCCGAATGGGCGCTGTGCCCCAAAACATCCCCGGTGGCGAGATTTACCAAGCTTTGGAAAAGGGCACGATCGACGCCGTGGAGTGGGTGGGTCCTTACGACGACGAGAAGCTCGGTTTCCAAAAAGTGGTCAAGAATTACTACTATCCAGGTTTTTGGGAAGGTGGCGCTCAGCTGGATTTCTACATCAACAAGGCCGCTTTCAACGCCCTGTCCAAAGAGAACCAGGCCATTGTGGAAGCTGCTGCGTCTTACGCTCACACCGAAATGCAAGCGCGTTACGACAATCGTAACCCTGCGGCCCTCAAGCGCTTGGTGGCCGGTGGTGTCAAGCTCAAGCCTTTCCCCAAGGTGGTGATGGACGAGGCTTTCAAGCAGTCCATGGCCCTGTACGAAGAGCTGCGCCAGTCCAACCCGAACTGGAAGAAGATTTACGACGACTACTCGGCTTTCCGCAAGGACCAGAACCAGTGGTTCCGTTTCACGGAAGCCACGTTCGATCGCTACATGCAATCGGCCAAGCTGTAATCTGCGGGCGCGATCGAATAAAAGAGGCCCTTCGGGGTAATGCCAGTCAGTTAAGAGCTGACCGGTTTTAATTTAAAAAGGGAACCCTGTTCAAACACGGTTCCCTTTTTCATGAGCTGGCTGCAAAACGATCTTTCCCAAACACTTCAACGCACCCCCCAGCGGCTGGATCAACTCAGCAGCCTTATCGACCCTCAGTGGATTACCCAAGTCCTGAGCACCACAGGCAAAGCCTCCATACGACGACGCAAGCTGCCTGCCGAACACGTTATTTGGCTGGTCATCGGATTGGCTCTTTTTCGCAATCAGCCCATCTGGGACGTGGCCAGGCAGCTGCAATTGACGTTGCACAATCAACCCTTAAGCGTGCCCAGCGCTGCCGTTGACGGACGTCAGCGTTTGGGCGAAGAGCCTTTGGCACATTTGTTTCGCCTGCTTTGTCAGGGGTGGACAGCCTGCGAGTGCGTCTGTCAGCGCGTGCTGGGCCTGCGCCTTCTGGCCGTTGATGGCGTTGTCTGGGCGACACCCGATACCCCAGACAACCGTTTGGCCTTGGGCAGCAGCAGCAATCAACATGGCTCGGGTGGGTGGCCTCAAATTCGAGCAGTCTGCCTGATGGATACGTACAGTCATGAGTTGCTCGATGCACGCATGGGCGCCATGAGTCAGGGCGAGCTGACGCTGGCAGCAGATTTACAAAACATCGATCAGTCCCTGACCGTGTTTGATCGGGCCTACTTCTCGGCAGCCTTTTTGCTCAACTGGCAGTCGCAGGGACAAGACAGGCACTGGCTGATGCGAGCCAAAGACAACTTGCGCCACGAAGTTATCGTCCAATACGATGAGCATGACTGTTTGGTCAGCATGCCAGTGTCGCCGACTGCCAGAAAGATCGATCCGCAATTGCCAAGCCATTGGCAAGCCCGTTTGATTGAGGTGCAGCTGGGTGGGCGCAAGCGCCGGTTCATCACATCGCTGACGGATGCGAGTCGCTATCCGGCCAAAGAACTGGCCAAGCTGTACATGCAGCGCTGGGAGATTGAGTTGGGATTTCGGGAGATCAAGCACTCATTGCAAAGTTCGCAATGGACACTGCGCAGCAAACAGCCGCAGCTGGTGCGACAGGAGCTGTGGGGCGTACTGATTGCATATACGTTGTTGCGCAGACTGATGCGCCAGATGGCTGCACACGTGAAGGTGGAGCCATTGCGTATGGGCTTTCACGTTGCGAGTATGGCCATCATTGATCTGTTGCGTTTTGCGCCACTGGAGTCGGCTGGGACGGTGCCCAAACGGTTGCAGCTGTTGTTTGACCAGGCACATTTATTTGTTTTGCCGCCAAGGCGTAAACGTTCATACCCTCGGGTTGTAAAAACAAAGGCAGCCAAATACCCAGCAAAAATGCCAGTCAGCTCTTAACTGACTGGCATTACCCTTCGGGGCCTTTTTCCATGAGTTTCTCAAATGGGTCGTGTCGTGGTGCAAACTCGCCACCATGCAACACATCGAGCTTTCTTACAAATGGGCATCCCTGGGCGCTGAACTGGTGCGCAACCGCCAAAGTCCGCTGCGCAACCCGCTCATGGACTTGTTGCAGGCGGTGCGCGATGCCGGCTCGATTGGCGGGGCCGCCAAGGCCATGGGCTTGTCTTACCGCCACGTCTGGGGTGAACTCAAGCGCTGGGAGCAAAGTTTGGGTCAGGCCCTGATTTTTTGGGAAAAGGGCCAGGCGGCCAGACTCACCGGTTTTGCCGACAAGTTGCTCTGGGCAGAGCGCCAGGCGCAGGCTCGGCTATTGCCGCAAATCAGTGCCTTGCATGCCGACCTGGAAAGAACATTTGCGGTGGCATTTGACCCCGCCCACTTGGCCCTGCCGGTGTTTGCCAGCCATGACGCGGCAATGGACCTGCTGCGCGAAGAGGCCGCATCCCAAGCGTTGCATTTGGACCTGCGGTTTTGTGGCAGCGTGGATGCGATTCGCGCTTTGAACGAGGGGCGATGCCATGTGGCCGGTTTTCATGCCCCTTGGCAACCCGACGCCGAGTCCTTGGTCGCCCGCACCTACAAGCCCTTGCTCAAAACGGGTCAGCACAAATTGATCGGTTTTGCCCAGCGCTCGCAAGGGCTGATGGTCGCCAAGGGGAACCCCCTGGGCTTGCGGGATTGGGCCGATCTGTACCAAGCGGGTGTGCGCTTTGTCAACCGCAGCAGCGGAACCGGTACCCGTTTGTTGCTGGACCAGTGTTTGGAAGAAAGAGGCTTATTGCCCACGGCGCTCAGTGGCTATGCGCAGGAGGAAAACTCACACGCTGCCGTGGCCGCGCGCATCGCGTCGGGTCAGGCCGATGTGGGGCTGGGCATCGCCCACGCCGCCCATGTCCATGGCCTCGATTTTGTGCCTCTGCACCAGGAGCATTATTGGCTGGTGTGCTTGGCCTCGGCGCTCGATACCCCGCCCGTCTTGCAATTGCGGCGTTTGCTGAGCAGTTCAGCCTGGCAAGCCAAGCTGCAGGGCCTGGGCGGCTACAGCCCGACACTCCAAACCGGCCAGGTGCAATCCTTGCGCAGCATGCTTCCTTGGTGGCAATTCAGGTCTTCAAGGCCCCACTCAGGCGCTTGAATCGTATCTGCCCAAAGGTTTGAAAGGCTTTCAAGCCGAGCGCCGAAAATATCAACTCGGGTTTTCGGGGGCTTGATTCGGGAACGCGCCAACACAGAATTACAATCGCGCCAGTTTTGCAGGAGGCTAAATGTCTTTTTTATTGAAAATATCATCCGGCATTGACCGTTTGAACGAGTCCGTGGGCAAATGCACCACTTGGATGATTTTGATCGTGACCCTCATCAGTGCAGGCAATGCCATCGTTCGCAAGGCTTTCAATGTGAGTTCGAACGGGCTGCTGGAGATCCAGTGGTACTTGTTTGCTGGCGTTTTCTTGTTAGGCGCAGGTTACGGTTTGCTGAGAAATTCCCATGTGCGGATTGACTTTATTTCGGCCATGTTGACGGCGCGTGCCCGCAACTGGATCGATGTGGGGGGCATCTTGCTGGCCCTGTTTCCGTTTTGTTTCATGTGCATTTACCTCTCATGGCCTTTGTTCATTCAGGCATACAACACGGGAGAGATGTCTTCTAACGCGGGCGGCCTGATTCGGTGGCCTGTTTATGCTTTGGTGCCGCTCGGTTTTGGATTGCTCTTGCTTCAAGGTGTGTCGGAGTTGATCAAGCGCTTGTCGTTTTTAACCGGGGCCGGAGAAGACCCTTTGTCTTCCGAAAGCACCATGTCAGACGAAGAAAAAGAAATGCTGGAACTTGAAAAAATCGCGCAACAAGCGCAGGGAGCACGTTGATGGAAGCGACTTTCTTGGCACAGAACTTTGTGCCCATCATGTTCGCCGGTTTGTTTGTACTGCTGCTGACCGGTTTTCCTGTGGCTTTCGCCTTGGCAGCTTGCGGCTTGGGCTTTGGCTTCATTGGCATGGAAGCCGGGCTGTTCCCGCCCTCCTTGTTCCAAGCTTTGCCGCTGCGCATTTTCGGCATCATGCAAAACGATACCTTGCTGGCCATTCCGTTTTTCACCTTCATGGGCATCATCTTGCAAAAATCCGGTATGGCCGAAGATTTGCTGGAGACGGTGGGCCAGGTGTTTGGTCCGGTGCGCGGTGGCGTGGCCATTGCCGTGATTTTGGTGGGTGCCTTGTTGGCTGCGACCACGGGTGTGGTGGCAGCTGCCGTCATCTCCATGGGCCTGATCTCATTGCCCATCATGCTGCGTTACGGTTACAGCCGTGTGATCGCTACCGGGGCCATCACGGCTTCGGGCACCTTGGCGCAAGCCATCCCACCTTCTTTGGTGTTGATTGTCTTGGCCGACCAATTGGGCCGTTCGGTGGGTGATATGTACGCCGGTGCTTTGTTGCCCGGCCTGTTGTTGGTGGGTTTGTACGTCCTGTTCATTGTCGTGGTGGCGATTTTCAAGCCGGCCATGGTGCCCGCGCTGCCGGTAGAAGCCCGCATTTACCGCGAAGCCAATGGCAAATCTGGCCATGTGTCTTTGTTCTTGCTCTTGATTTTGTGCACTGTGGTGGGCTACGTCTGGGCGACTGTCCACGATGGGATCATGACCGCTTGGCTCGAACGTACCCTGCCCTCTCCCGATGACGAAATCGTGATCATGTCGATGACGGTGGCTTCTCTGGTGGCCTTGGCTTTGGCCATCGTGAACCGGCTCATGGGCCTAGGCTTGTTGTCGCGCTTGGCCGAGCAAGTGACCTTTGTGCTAATGCCACCCCTGATCCTGATCTTTTTGGTTCTGGGTACGATTTTCTTGGGTGTCGCGACACCCACAGAAGGCGGCGCGATGGGCGCTTTGGGCGCTCTGATCCTGGCCGTGAGCAGAAAACGCCTGGACAAAAAATTAATGAATCAGGCGCTCGAAAATACGGCCAAACTGGCGTCGTTTGTGCTGTTCATCCTGATCGGCTCCACTGTCTTCAGTTTCACCTTCAATGCCGCCGATGGCCACATCTGGGTGGAGCACTTGTTCATTGACATGCCCGGCGGTGCGATCGGTTTCCTGATCGTGGTGAACATCCTGATTTTTATTCTGGGTTGTTTCATTGATTTCTTCGAGATCGCCTTCATCGTGATCCCGATCCTGGCCCCCGTGGCTGAAAAGATTTTGCCTGGGCTGGTGCCCGGCATGACCGCCGACCAAGCCATGATCTGGTTTGGCGTGATCGTGGCGATGAACCTGCAGACCTCGTTTTTGACGCCGCCTTTTGGATTTGCGCTGTTCTATTTGCGCAGCGTGGCGCCTAAAAACGATTACAAGGACCGGATCACGGGTGAAAACATCCGTGCAGTCAAAACTTCGGAGATCTATAAAGGCTCGATCGCCTTCATCGTCTTGCAGTTGATCATGGTAGCGTCCATCATCGTCTTCCCCAGCCTAGTGACAGGCGGCCTGAAGGAAGGCGTCAAGATCGATGCCGATGCGGCTTTCGAGCAGATGCTCGACCGCGCCGGTGAAGACAGCGACAAGGACGACGAAGTGTCTTTGGACGACATGAAGCCTGCGACAGATGCGCCGGCCGAAGAGGACCCAGCCAAGGCCTTGGAAGCCGAGATGAAGGCGGGCAAGAAGTAAATTCCTGTCGCCCCACGAAGAGCCCGGTTCGCCGGGCTTTTTTCATGGAGATCGACCTATGCAAACGGGTTCATAGTGGACACCCCTCATGCCTTATTTAGGGCTTGTGCCTTAGCATCCACAGCGCTGTATGAACACCTTCTCCGACAGCGTCCTGACGGCGCTGAACCTTGTCACTTCTTTCGATCCTGCCCTGTGGGTGGTCGTCACCCGGTCTTTGGCCGTGAGTGCCACGGCCTGCCTGCTGGCCTACGGCGTGGGCGTGGTGCTGGGGGCATGGCTCGCGGTGTCGCGCTTTCGGGGACGGGGGGCGGTGCTGGTGGGCTTGAGCACCTTGCTGGCGCTGCCTTCTGTGGTGGTGGGCCTGGTGGTGTATTTGCTGCTGTCCCGCACAGGGCCTTTGGGCTTTTTGGGCTGGTTGTTCAGTTTCAAGGCCATGGTGTTGGCCCAGTTCATTTTGGTGGTGCCGGTGGTGGCCGCGCTCACGCGCCAAGTGGTCGAAGACGTGGAGCGCCAGCATGGCGAGCAGTGGGCATCGCTGGGCGCAGGGCCTTGGGTGCGCAGCTTGCTGCTGGCCTGGGACGAACGCCTGGCCTTGCTGACCATTGGCGTCACCGCCTTCGGCCGCGCCATTTCGGAGGTGGGCGCGGTGATGATCGTGGGCGGCAACATCGATGGCTTCACGCGGGTCATGACCACCGCCATTGCATTGGAGACCAGCAAAGGCGATTTGCCGCTGGCGCTGGGGTTGGGCATGGTCTTGCTGGCGGTGGTGCTGCTGCTCAATGCGCTGGTGGCGGGGCTTCGCCTGTGGGGTGAGCGGCGCAACGCGCGACCCGCGCCTGAGGGCAGAACCCTAGGGGTGCAGCCATGAGCGCCGCGCAGATCGGTCTGGACGCGGTGAGCGTGCAGCTGGGCGCACAAACGGCCTTGATGGGCGTGAGCTTGCGCATCGAGGCGGGTGAGCGCGTGGCGCTGGTGGGGGCCAATGGTTCGGGCAAAAGCACTTTGCTGCGCACCTTGCACGGGCTGGTGCGGCCCACGCAAGGCCAGGTGCAACAAGCGCCGGGTGTTCGTCAGGCCATGCTGTTCCAAAGGCCGCATTTGCTGCGTCTGTCGGCCTTGAACAATGTGGCGCTGGGCCTGTGGCTGGACCGCGCACGCGGACTGCGTTGGTCGGCCGCCCAAGCGCTGGCGCAGCAGGCTTTGCAGCGCGTGGGCCTGCAGTCTGTGGCGCAGCAAAACGGCCGCCAGTTGTCTGGCGGGCAGCAACAGCGCCTGGCCTTGGCCCGCGCTTGGGCATGCCAGCCCGATGTGCTGCTGCTGGATGAACCCACGGCCAGTCTGGACCCGCATGCCAAACGCGAAGTCGAAGCTCTGATGGCCGACTTCGCTGGCGCTCAAGATCGCCCTTTGACCTTGGTCTGGGCCAGCCACAACTTGGGCCAAGTCAAACGCTTGGCCACCCGTGTCGTTTATCTGGAGTTCGGGCAAGTGATGGCCGACTTGCCCGTGGCCGATTTTTTCAACCCTGCCGTGCTGGCCCAATGCAGCCCGGCAGCCCATGCTTTTGTGCAAGGAGAACTTTCATGACCTACCCCTTTTCTCTCACCCGTCGCGCCTTGGTGTGTGCGGTTTTGGCCAGCACCTCGGTCTGGGCACAAGCCCAGTCCATCGTCATGTCGTCCACCACATCGACTGAGCAGTCGGGCTTGTTTGCGCACCTCTTGCCTGCCTTCAAAAAGGCCAGTGGGCTGGATGTGAAAGTGGTGGCCCTGGGCACGGGCCAGGCGCTGGACATGGCGCGGCGCGGTGACGCCGATGTGGTGTTTGTGCACGACCAGGTGGCCGAAGAGAAATTTGTGGCCGATGGCTTTGGCATCAAGCGCTTGCCTGTGATGTACAACGACTTTGTGCTGATCGGCCCCAAGGCCGACCCGGCAGCCACCAAAGGCAAAGACATTGTGGCGGCCTTGGCCAAGTTGTCGGCCGGCAATGCTGCCTTTGTGTCTCGCGGTGACAAGAGCGGCACACACGCGGCCGAATTGCGTTTTTGGAAGATGGCCAATTTAGACGACAAAAAGGGCAGTGGCTACAAAGAGTGTGGCTGCGGCATGGGCCCGGCTTTGAACATTGCGGCATCTTCGGGGGCCTATTTGTTGGCCGACCGCGCCACTTGGCTGAACTTCAAAAACCGCGCCGATCTGGCCATTTTGGTGGAGGGTGATCAACGCCTGTTCAACCAATACGGCGTGATGGTGGTCAACCCGGCCAAACATGCGCATGTTAAGCAGGTCGATGCGCAAAAGTTTGTGGACTGGATCACCTCGGCCGCTGGTCAGGGTGTGATTGCCGACTACAAAATCGGCGGTGAGCAGTTGTTTTTCCCGAACGCAACGCGTTGAGTGACTCGCGGCTGGGGCGATATTCAAGCCTTGCCGCTGCCCAGTTTGCGGTACACCGTGGCGCGGCTGATGCCCAAGGCACGGGCCGCTTCGGCCACATTGCCTCGCGCCTGTTTGACGGCTTCGCGGATCATCTCGGTTTGTGCGTCTTTCAGGCCTTTGGGTGCCTGGGCCATGGCCGCAATTGGGGGCTCGGGTGGCGCGGTGTGGGCGCCATGGCCCGACGGTGCAGCGTGAAACGCCTGCGCCGAAGACCCTGCCAGCCAAGCCTGCGTTTGCAAGCGCAGCCCTGACCACAGGGGCAACTCTTGGGTCTGCGCTGCGCCTTTGCTGTTTCGCCGGGCCGCGTCGAACAGGTTTTCCCAGGCAGAGGCAAACACATCGCTGGCGTGCAAGGACTCGCCTTCCGGGGTGGGCGACAAAGACAACATTTGCCGCGCGGTTGGGTTGGCACCCAAGATGTGGCCGTTCGGGCCCAAGGTGATCAAGCCGTCGCTGTCGTCGCCGGCTTGGTTGCCGGGCCAGTTCAGGCGCAGCACCAGCGCGTGTCCGGTGGACAGCAGCCAGCTGTTTTCGATGCTGCGGGCCGAGCGCCGCACCAGATGTTTCAGGGCCGGGCGTTCGGTGGTTTCGATGCCTGTCAGGTCCAGCATGCCCGCGCACAAGCCGTCAGGACCAAAAACCGGTGCCCCGGCGCAGCTGTAGACGCTGTTGTCTTGGAAAAAATGCTCGCCCCGGTGCAGCCAGACCGGTTGCAGTTCGGTCAAGGCTGCGCTGATGGACGTGGTGCCCACCGAGCGCTCTGACAGGTCCACACCCACACGGGCAATGGCGTCGGCGCGGCGGTCTTGGCGGTCCACCGGGCCGTGCACATCGACCACGATGCCCTGTGCATTGGTCAAGATGGCGAAATAGCGGATGTCGGCAATCGCACGGGCCAGCTCCACCAGCACAGGCTGGGCCGCCTGCACCAGTGGGCGGCTGTTTTCTTGCACGCGGCGCATTTGCTGAGCCGAAACGGTGTCAAACCCTACGCTTTGCTGCGGCTGCAGGCCCATGGCCAGGCAACGTTTCCAGGACTGGGTCAGCCAAGGCGACACACCTGCCTGCGATTCGCCGGGGCGCAAGTGGCCAGAGCGCCCTTGAAACACCAGTTCACGGGCTTGTTCTATCCGCTGCAAGCGGTCGCTGTTGAGGGCAGTCAGGGACATGTCAGATGTGTATCAAGCTGAGAATTTATGAGTGCAACCCTGTTAAACCTAGGGTTAATCCGTATCGGTTTACAGGTGTATGCGCCAACAATCGCTATGCATTCTGATTCATAAGCGCGAGCTTGAACAGCCCGCCACTTCACAGGAGATCCACATGCAGAAAGTCCTGCACATCAATCCGGACAAATGTACCGGCTGCTTGCAGTGCGAAATGGCCTGTTCTTTCGAGAACTACGGCACATACGCCACATCCAAGTCGCGCATCAAGGTGTTCGATTTCCACCACACCGGTAAAAAAGTGCCTTACACCTGCACCCAGTGCGACGAAGCCTGGTGCCTGCACGCCTGCCCAGTGGAAGCCATCACCGTGGACAAAGCCACGGGCGCCAAGGTGGTCAATGAGTCCACCTGCGTGGGCTGCAAGGTTTGCACCATCGCCTGCCCATTTGGCACGATCAACTATGTGCAAGAAACTGGCAAGGTGCAAAAGTGCGACCTGTGCGGTGGCGATCCGGCTTGTGCCGACGCCTGCCCCACCGGCGCCATCACCTTTGTTGATGCCAACTGGACCGGCATGGACAAAATGAAACAGTGGGCCGACAAGTTGGGCAATCAGCCCTCTGCGGCTTAAACCCCCCACCCTTAAGGAGCATCAACATGTCTTGGGCTGGAAAAATTCTCCGCGTCAACCTGACTGCGGGCACCGTCAAATCCGAACCGTTGAACATGGAATGGGCCAAGGCCTATCTGGGTTCACGCGGTCTGGGCAGCAAATACCTGATCAGCGAAGTCGACCCCAAAGTCGATCCGCTGTCGGCCGACAACAAAATCATCTGGGCCACCGGCCCGCTGACCGGCACCATGGCCTCTACCGGTGGCCGCTACACCGTCATCACCAAAGGCCCACTGACTGGCGCCATTGCCTGCTCCAACTCGGGCGGCTACTGGGGGGCCGAGCTGAAAATGGCCGGTTGGGACATGATCATTTTTGAAGGCGCATCGGCCAAGCCGGTGTACCTCTACATCAACGACGACGAAGTCGAGCTGCGCGACGCCGGTCACCTGTGGGGCCAAAGCGTCTGGAAGACTGAGGAGATCCTCAAGTCCAGCCTGCAAGACCCGCTGCTGCGCGTGTCCAGCATTGGCAAGGCCGGTGAAAACGGCGTGCTGTATGCCGCCGTGGTGAACGACCTGCACCGTGCGGCTGGCCGCTCGGGCGTGGGCACCGTCATGGGCAGCAAAAACCTCAAGGCCATCGCCGTGCGCGGCACGATTGGTGTGGGTAACGTGCAAAACCCCAAGGCCTTCATGGCGGCGACCAAGGCCGCCAAAAAGGTGTTGGCCGACAACGGCGTCACCGGCCAGGGCTTGCCCGCCTACGGCACCCAGGTGCTGATGAACGTGATCAACGAAGTCGGTGCTTTGCCTACCCGCAACCACCGCGACGTGCAGTTCGAAAGCGCCAAGGACATCTCGGCCGAAGCCATGGTCACGCCCCGCGAGACCGACGGCAAAAAGCACCTGGTGACCAACCAGGCTTGCTTTGGTTGCACCATCGCCTGCGGTCGCATCAGCAAAATGGACGAAGGCCACTTCTCGGTCAAGAACAAGCCTGAGTATTGGGGCGCCAATGGCGGCCTGGAATACGAAGCGGCTTGGGCGCTGGGTGCGGCCAACGGCGTCAAAGACCTCGAAGCCCTGCAATACGCCAACATGATCTGCAACGAAGAAGGCTTTGACCCGATCAGCTTCGGTGCCACCATCGGCGCCGTCATGGAGCTGTATGAAATGGGTGTGCTGACCAAAGAGCAAATTGGTGTGGAAGCGCCATTCGGCTCTGCCGAAGCCTTGTGTGAATTTGTCGACATGACCGCCAAGGGCATTGGTTTTGGCAAGGAAATTGGCCTGGGCTCCAAACGCCTGACCGCCAAGTACGGCCACCCCGACCTGTCCATGAGCGTCAAGGGCCAGGAATTCCCAGCCTACGACGGCCGTGTGATCCAGGGCATTGGCCTGGCTTACGCCACGTCCAACCGTGGTGCTTGCCACCTGCGTGGTTACACCATCGCGTCTGAAGTGCTGGGCATCCCGGTCAAGACCGAGCCCACCGAGCACGAAGGCAAACCAGAACTGGTCAAGGCTTTCCAAGATGCGACAGCCGCTTTTGACTCGGCCGGCATTTGCGTGTTCACCAGCTTTGCCTGGACACTGGCTGACGTGGCCCCTCAGGTGCAAGCCGCATGCGGCGAAGAGTTCACCATGGAACACTTGGCCCACATCGGTGAGCGCATCTGGAACATGGAGCGCGATTTCAACAACGCAGCAGGCTTTACCAAAGCCGACGACAACCTGCCCAAACGCCTGATGACCGAAGCCGCCAAAACCGGCCCCGGCAAAGGCATGGTCAGCAAGTTGGACGAGATGCTGCCCAAGTACTACGACGCGCGTGGCTGGGACGGCGAAGGCCGACCCACATCGGCCACACGGGAACGTCTGGGCCTGTGACCTTGCCCCTGTAGGAGCGAGCCCTGCTCGCGAAGCCTTCGCTGCAGGCGCGCGCTTCTACAGGAACCACAGCGGCCCCGAGGGGCCGCTGTCTGTTTCTGGAGAAAACCCCATGACCCATCACATCATTCTGGGCGCAGGCCCTGCAGGCGTCATCGCCGCCGAAACCTTGCGCAAGCACTGCCCCCAAGACCGCATCACCATCGTCGGTGACGAAAAAGAAGCGCCTTATTCGCGCATGGCGATTCCTTATTTGCTGATCGGCAACGTCGAAGAAAAAGGCACTTGGCTGCGCAAGGGCGACACCCACTTTGCCGACTTGCGCATCGACATCATGAACGCACGCGCCACCCAGGTGGACACCGTGGCGCGGCAAGTGGTGCTGGACAACGGCCAAAAGCTGGCCTTTGACAAATTGCTGATCGCCACCGGCTCGCAGCCCGTGCGTCCGCCTATTGCAGGCATGGACCTGCCCGGTGTGCACCCTTGCTGGACGCTGGCCGACGCCCGCGCCATTGCCGCACTGGCCAAGCCTGGCGCCAAAGTCTTGCAAATGGGCGCGGGCTTCATTGGCTGCATCATCATGGAAGCGCTCAAGCAGCGCGGCGTCGAACTGTCGGTGGTCGAGATGGGTGACCGCATGGTGCCCCGCATGATGGGTCCCATGGCGGGCGGCATGATCCGCGACTGGTGCGAAACCAAAGGCGTTAAGGTCTATGTGGGCACCCGTGTTGAATCCATTGAGCCTGCCGGTACACCGAGCGGCATCTTGGGCAAATTGGCCAGCGCCATTGGCTTGGGCGGCTCTGCGCCCGCAGGCCAAGGCTTGCAAGTGCGCCTGTCCAACGGTCAAACCGTCGAGGCCGATTTGGTCATCAGCGCCACCGGCGTGCGCCCGGCCATCGGCTTCCTCAAAGACAGCGGCATCACTTGCTTGCAGGGCATCTTGACCGATCAGTGCCTGCAAACCAATGTGCCAGGCATTTATGCCGCCGGTGACTGCGCCGAGGCTTTTGACAACGTGAGTGGCCAGACCATCGTCAGTGCCATCCAGCCCAACGCGGCTGAACAAGCCCGCGTGGCCGCGCTCAACATGGCCGGTCAGCACACCACCCTCAAGGGCGTGACCCAGATCAACGTGCTCGACACCCTGGGCCTGATTTCCACCAGCTTTGGCAACTGGCAAGGTGTTGAAGGTGGCGAACAAGCCCAGCTGACCGACCAAGCCGCAGGCAAACACCTGAGTCTGCAGTTCAAGGACGATGTCATGGTGGGCTGCAACTCTGTGGGCTGGACCGAGCATGTGGGCGTCATGCGTGGGCTGGTCGAAGGCCAAGTGCGTTTGGGCGACTGGAAAGACCGCCTGATTCAAGACCCCACACGCCTCATGGACGCCTATCTGGCCTGCGCGCAAGGCCAGGGTCAATGGAGTGGTGCGGCCGATGCGCGTCGCAGATAGAAGTGACAATCCACGCATGAACATCACCTTCAAACTGTTTGCCACGCTCACCGACTATCTGCCTGCCGAGGTTCGCCGCAGCAATCAGATCGTCATGGACGTGGCATCTGGCACCACCATCATGCAAGTCATCGACTCCTTCAGTCTGCCCCCCAAGCTGGTGCATCTGGTCTTGGTCAATGGCAAATACATCGCCCCCGAAGACCGAGGCACGCACGCCCTGGTTGAGGGCGATGTGCTGGCCATCTGGCCGCCTGTTGCAGGCGGCTGAAGTCCTCGATGCAAGCAAGCTACGCCGAAACTTTTCAGCGCGACATGGGCTGTACCGAAGCCGAATGGCTGGGGTGGCTGCCCCGTGCTGTGGGCCAGCACCCCATGCAATGCCAGGCCAGCAGCGCACGCATCACCATCGGTGCGGGGCATCTGCAATTGCGCTGGCAAGTCATGCCCCCACGCGTCATTGCACAAATTCGCCTACCCGTGCTGCGCATGCACTTCCAGTTTGAGGGCTTGAGCGACCCAGAACGCTACACCTTCATGCGCCACTTTGACCTGTACACCCAGCGCGGCGGCGGCTGAGGCTTGCCCGGGTCATCACATCTCGTCTTGCCACCAGTACCACTTGTATAAAAACCTCTGGCCCAAGCGGCGGAAGGGGGCCAGGGCTTGCGAGCGGAACAGGTGCAAAAAGTGCGGGTAGGTCAGCTCGCTGTTGTAGATCGGCAGCTGGAAGACTTCCTGGCCTGCGTCTTTGCCGGCCACGCGTTCGGCCAGACGTTTGCCGGCCCAGGTGGAAAACGACACGCCGTTGCCGCCATAGCCCAGCGCGTACCAGACGCTTTGGCTGGGGTCGGGTTGGGTTATGCGCGGCATCATGTCGTGGCTCACGTCGACCCAGCCCCACCAAGAGTGCTCGATGGGGATGCCCGCCAAAGTCGGGAATTTGCGTGCAATGCCGTCGGTCAACAGTTTCAGGTGTTTGGGCTCGGGCGACTCGGCCCCGGTCACGGCGCTGCGGCTGCCGATTTGCAGGCGGTTGTCAGGCAGCAGCCGGTAGTAAAAACGCAGGGTACGCGTGTCGGTCAGAAAGACACGGGTTTTGAGGCCAGCGGCCTCAATTTGCGCTGGCGTCAGGGGCTGGGTGACCATGTTGTTGGACAAGATGGGCAGCAGCTTGTTTTTGGTGAGCGGGCTCAAGGCCTGTCCGGTGTAGCCACCGGTGCACACGGCCACGCGTTTGGCGCGCACGGTGCCGCCCGGGGTGCGCAGGTGGTGCACGCCATGGATGGTTTCCCAGCCTTGCACGGGGCTGGCGGTGTGCAGTTTCACACCCAGTGCGCGGGCCTTGCGGATCAGGCCAAAGGTGAACTTGAGCGGGTGCACGCCCACGCCTTCTTGCTCCCACATGGCGCCTGCGGCATCGTGATCGTTGAAGTGGTTTTGACGCAGCTCGTCGGCCGAGAGGATTTGGGTCTTGTAGCCAAAAATCTCGTTGCGCACCCGGGCCTGCTCTTTGAGGTAGGCGACTTTTTCGGGGCGGTGCGCCACGTACAGGTGGCCGCCATCGGAGGCGTCGCAATCGACCTCGAAAGCCAGGTTTTTGAAGTTCTCGAAGCCCGTGCGGATTTCGGCATCCAGCTTTTTGGCCACGTCCAGGCCCCAGCGCTCAATCCATTGCGCACGGGTGAGGCGTCCACTGGCGTTTTGACCCTGGCCGCCGCTGCGGCTTGAACAGCCCCAGGCGCTCTGGTTGGCTTCCAGCACCACCGCCTGAATGCCGTGTTCTTGCGCCAGATACAAGGCGGTCGAGATGCCGGTCGAGCCCGCACCGATGACCACCACATCCACATCCATGTCGTGCTGCACCGGGCCGTCGTCTGGCGGCGGCGTGCCCGCGCTGGCGACCCAGTAGCTGGGCGCGTAGTCGCGGCCTGCACCGGGGGTGGCATGCACCAGCGGATCGTATTGGGGGTCGTATCGGGTGTCGCTGCGTGCTGCGTCGTGGGGCGTCATGAGCGGGCTCTCTAAAGGGGGCAAGTCTGATTCACAGGCTGCGCGGCGGGGCCTGGCAGCGGGTGCACTTATTTCGCGGCGGGCAGGTTGGGGCGGTTTTTGCGGAAAGCGCTTTTGGAGAGGATCTTGCCGTCCTTGAAGGCAAAGATGTCCACGCCGTCGGTTTCGATGCGCGAGCCGTCTGTTGACGTACCGACATAGGTCCATTCGGACACGCCAAAGTCACCTTGCACAAAATGTTTGCCGTTGATCCATTGCGCGTCGGGCACCGTGGCCCATGCGCCCGGAAAGGCCTTGCGCAAGGCCTCATGGCCTTGGTGGCGCGAGCCGCAAGCTTGCGGGCCACCCGCTGTCATGAAGACACCATCGGGGTGCATGAAGCTCAGCAGCCCATCCACATCGTGGCGGTTCCAGGCGTCGGTGAAAGCTTCGAGGGTGGCAATGGTGACAGGGGCTGACAAGGGGCTCTCCAGAGGGTGGTCAATGGCTTTGAGAATAGCCAATCCTTGTGGAGTGCATAGAGCCAGATGGGGTAAATCGCGTGTGCCAGCGGGCTTGCTTATACTGAGTTGCATGACCAGTCGACACCGCACCAAAGATGTTCAGTGGGAGAGCCTTTTTGCCTTGCAGGACAAGCCCGCCATGCCCTTGCAGCAACGCCTGCGCATGGCCGCTGTCGAGGCCATTCTGGAAGGGCGTTTGCCACCCGGCGCCACCTTGCCGTCATCGCGTGAATTGGCCAAGGCGCTGGGCCTGAGCCGCAACACCGTCACATCGGCCTATATGCGGCTGATCGATGACGGTTTTCTCGAGGCGCATCCACGCAGCGGAGTGTTTGTGAAAGTGCATGGCGATCCACGCCCATCGGGTTTGCCCAAAGCCGATTGGCGCGCAAAGCCCTTGCCCGAGGCTGTGCGCACGCCACAAAATCAGCCTGAGCGTGAGGCGCCAGCGATGGCCCAGCCGATTTCGCCGGACTGGTCTGCACGACTGATCCGTTCACTGAGCGACCGCCGCACCTTGGCCAAGCCCGACCAGTGGCGCCAGTACCCTTACCCCTTTGTTTACGGCACCTTTGATCCGCAGCTGTTTCCGACCGAAGCGTTTCGCGAGTGTTGTGTGCACAGCCTGGCGCGGGTTCATTTGCCGCAGTGGACGCCCGACTTTGAGCTGAGTGATGTGCCCGAACTGATCGAGCAGATCCGCCTGCGCCTCTTGCCCAAACGGGGGGTGTTTGCGCTGCCCGAGGAAATCCTCATCACCGTGGGGGCGCAGCACGCCTATTACATGCTGGGCGAGGCCTTGTTCGATGCGCAATCCCGCGTGGGCCTGGAGGAGCCGGGGCACCCGCATGCACGCAACAGTTTCGCCTCACGTCAGCCACAGTGGCAAGCCCTGGCGGTGGACGATCAGGGGCTGGTGGTGGATCACTTGCCACCCTTGGACTATGTGTATGTGACGCCCTCGCACCAGAGCCCGACGACGCGCACCCTTTCGCTGGAGCGGCGCAAGCGTTTGCTGGCCCTGGCCGAGCAGCGCGACTTTGTGGTCATTGAAGACGACTACGAGGCCGAGAACCTCTATGTGGGCGAGCCCATGCCCGCGCTCAAAAGTCTGGACAAGGTCGGGCGTGTGATTTATGTGGGCTCGATCTCCAAGAGCCTGTCACCATCCTTGCGCCTGGGCTACATCGTGGCGCCGCGTGCCCTGACTACCGAGTTGCGGGTGCTGCGCCACGCCATGGTGCGCCACCCCAGTGCTTTTTTGCAGCACGCGTTTGCGCATTTCCTGTCCCTTGGACACCACGAGCCACATGCCCGGCGCGTGAACCAGGCCTTGCAGGCCCGCATGCAGGCCGTGGGCGAGGCTCTGCACCGCGAGCTGCCGGATTTTCAGTTCGAGTTACCCACGGGCGGCGCCTCGGTGTGGGTGCGTGCCCCTGACTGGGTGGACACCGCCGAGCTGGCCCTCATGGCGCGTGAACAAGGCGTGCTGATCGAAGCGGGCGAGGTGTTTTTCATGCACCCGCTTTATCCTTGCCCCTTCTTTCGCCTGCGCTTGTCGTCCATCGGAGTGGACCAAATTGGCCCCGGCATCCGTGCCCTCGCCGTGGCGGTGCACGCACTGGCCCAGGCACGCGGCGTGCCGCGCGTGCTGGCGCGATTGCATTGAGTTTGCCTGCCGGTTTTTTGTAGGAGCCAGCCCTGCTGGCGATGGTGACGGTTGAGGGTTTGCTAGGGCTTATCGCTTGCAGGGCAAGCTCCTACAAAATGCCTTTGGCTTGCTTTAGGAGCCAGCCCTGCTGGCGATGCGTGCGCTTGAGGTTTGCGGGTGATCGCTTGCAGGGCAAGCTCCTACAAAATGCCTTTGGCTTGCTTTAGGAGCCAGCCCTGCTGGCGATGCGTGCGTTTGAGGTTTGCGGGTGTTCGCTTGCAGGGCAAGCACCTACAAAATGCCTTTGGTTTGCTGTAGGAGCCAGCCCTGCTGGCGATGGGCTGCTGCCCCGGGTTTGGTGCGTTTTACATCCGGCCTTTCCAGGGCACCAGGCGGCGTTCGACGGCGCGCATGAGCAGGTCAAAACCATAGGCCACCACGCCGATGACGATGATGCCCATGATCACGATGTCGGTGCGCAGGAAGTTCGAGGCGTTCAGCACCATCTGGCCTAGGCCCACATTGGCGGCCACCATTTCAGCGGCCACCAGGGTGCTCCAGCCAAAGCCGATGGCCACCCGCATACCTACCAGAATTTCCGGCAAGGCGGCGGGCAGCACGACGTGGCGGATCACCTGTGCATAGCTTGCGCCCATAGAGTAGGCCGCATTCATTTGTTCTTGCGAGGCGCTGCGCATGCCCGAGCGTGCGGCCATGGCCAGCGGGGCAAAACAGCTCAAGAAGATCAGCAAGACCTTGGGTAACTCGTCAATACCGAACCAGATGATGATCAGCGGCAAATAGGCCAGGGGTGGCAGGGGCCGGTACAGCTCGATGGGCGGGTCGAAAATGCCGCGCCAGAACCGCGACATGCCCATGGCGATGCCCACCGGAATGGCTACCAGGCTGGCCAGTAAAAAGGCACCAAACACGCGCAGCATGCTGGCGACGAAGTGTTCCCACAAGGGCTTGTCGTTGGCCGTGCCGGTGATGTATTCGTAAAACTGCGTGAACACCGCCTGCGGTGAAGGCAGGAACAAGGGTTTGATCCAGCCCATGGACGTGGTCAGCGTCCACAGGCCCAGCAGCACCAGCAGGGTGACCACACTGATGGTCAAGCTGGAGCCTTCGCCGGGGATTTTGAAGGCGCTGGTTTTCAAGGGCGCGCTCGCATTGTTGTGCTCAGTCATGGGCTGCCTCCCGGTGGTGGATGATGGACAGGACTTCTTCGCGCATGCGGATGAATTCGGGATCGGACTTGACCCGGCGGGCATCGCCGTGGCTCAAAAAGGCGCGTGAGAAAGGCAGGTCTTCAAAGGTGTGGGTGATGCGTCCGGGGCTGGGGCTCATGACGATCAGGCGGGTGGCCAGAAACAGCGCTTCTTCGACCGAGTGGGTGATGAAGAACACCATTTTGTGGGTTTGTGCCCAGGCCTTGAGCAGGATTTCTTGCACCGTCTCTCGGGTGAAGGCGTCCAGTGCGCCCATGGGTTCGTCCATCAGCAGCACGGCCGGGTCGTTGGCCAGGGCGCGGGCAATGCCCACGCGCTGCTGCATGCCACCCGACAATTCGTAGACGCCGCGCTCGGCGTATTTTTCAAGGCCCACCAGGGCCAGTTTGTCCATGGCCACGCGGGCACGTTCGGCGGCAGGTACGCCGCGCAGGCGCAAGCCCAGGGCCACGTTGTCCAGCACATTGAGCCAGGGCATCAAGGCGTGCTTTTGAAACACCACACCCCGGTCGGCGCCTGGCCCGCTGATGGGGCGGCCGTCCAGCAGGATGTCGCCGCTGGAAGGCGGCAGAAAACCGGCCAGGCAATTGAGCAAGGTGGTCTTGCCGCAGCCCGAGGCGCCCAGGGCGACCACAAAATCGCCATCGCGCATTTGCAATTGTACAGGGGCCAAGGCTTGCAAGGTGCCGCCCTGGATGGCGTAGTTGACCGTCAGGTCTTTGACTTCAAGTAAAGGCATGGATTGCGTAGTCACAGTAAACAAACAATCCCCCTGCAGCCTGGGCCGCAGGGGGCTGACACAGGCCGGCAGCCTTACTGCATGGCTTTCTTGACGTAGGCGTCGGTCACAAAAGCCGAGTAGTTCGGCTTGACTTCCTGAATGCGCCCTTGCTCTTTGAGGAAGACCGCCGTGTTCGTCATGGCCTTGGCGGCGCCACCACCGAGCCAGGTGGCCGAAATTTGCTCCTGAGCCGTGGGAAATTTGTAAAGCGCCATGGCTGCAGGCACGTCGGCGGCATTGGCCTTGGTCCACTTGGCCACAGCTTTCACTTGGGTTGAGTCAGCAGTCCATTGAGCCTTGTTGGCGCGGTAGGCCTCGTCGGCCTTGATCAGGGCTTTGACCAGCGCGACCATGAAGCCTTCGTTTTGCGCGGCCCATTTGGCATCGACCACCAGCCCATCAAAGGTGGGGTAGCCCTTTTGACCGATGCTGGCCGAGGAGGCAATCGCTTTGCCGTTGCCCTTGATTTTGCTCAGGATCGGGTCCCAGATGAAGGCCGCATCAATGTCGCCGCGCTCCCAGGCGGCTGCGATTTCCGGTGGGCGCAGGTTCATCACGTTGACCTTTTTGCTGTCCACACCTTCGAGCTTCATGCCCACCATCAACTGGTAGTGCGCCGTGGAGACAAAGGGCGTGGCCACTTTCTTGCCCACCAAGTCTTTGATGCTGTTGATGCCCGAGCCGTTGCGCGCAATCAGGGCTTCGGCATCGGCGATGTCGTCCAGAATCCAGAACAGCTTGAGGTCCTGGCCCTGACTGGCCGCCGCGGTGAAGGGGCTGGAGCCTGCTTCGCCGATTTGCACGCCGCCCGAAGCCATGGCCTTGATCACATCGCCGCCACCGCCAAACATGCGCCAGTTGATTTTGTAGCCGGTGGCTTTTTCCAGCTCGCCCGACTCCATCACGGTGCGCAAAGGCACCAGCATGTCCTGGTGGGCGAAAGTGACTTCCTTGGCCGCTTGCGCATGGGCCAGGCCGCAGAGCATCAGCGACAAGCCCAGCGCGGGCGTGGCTGAAAGAAGGGATCGACGTGTTGTCATGCTTTGTCTCCTTATGGGTTTTTCAAACGTGTGGGCGTCTTTGCAAACGCCGATCAAGGCATTTGCTGTCGTCCAGTTTGGGGCTGTCTCAAGGCAGAAACTAGAGCCAGTTGATGGCCTTTTTCAGGGCCAGTTTGGGCGTTGATGGCGCACCCATTGGGCTTACCAGACGAGCCAAAAAGTACACTGTTTCACTCTGTAAACACAAGGATGCCCGAGCCTCAACGGCCACTTTCAATCCAGCGATGGCATCACCCTTGTCAGGGTTTGTCCGGGGCCTTGGCGCGCCGCCTTGATTGGGGTTTTGTGGAGGTCTGCCAAGCTGACGAAACTTGACGGTGACGATGTAAGTGGAAATTCTCTTTTGCGGATCCCACCCCCGTGGGCGATGGCGTGAGGTGTTGGTACGCGTGAAATCGCCCACGGGGTGTGCTCCTACAAAAATAGCGGCTTTCATGCTGTGGGAGCCAGCCCTGCTGGCAATAGGGCGCCAGCACAGCACAGGTCATCACTTGCAACACGCCCACGCAACGCCCGCAGATACGCATGGACAGCCCACTCGATGACGAAGATGAGGCGTTCAGTGCATCACAGTTCAAGATCATCAACGGCAAGCGCCATCGGGGGTGCTCAAAGTCAATGGCTTTCTGAAATCAAAAAGGGGAGCCCTTGGCTCCCCTTTTTTCTGCGCTTTGAAAGGCTCACATCAACAGGTGTTCACCCGCGTTGTCGCCTCCCAGGATCACGTAGTTCACCTTGCGGATGTCCATCAGCTTGGTGCCACCGGCGTAGCTGATCGAGCTTTGCACGTCCTGCTCCATTTCAATCAGCGTGTTGGCCAGCTTGCCCTTGATCGGCTCCAGAATGCGCTTGCCTTCAACGTGCTTGTACTCGCCCTTGTTGAAGTCAGATGCTGAGCCGTAGTACTCCTTGAACAGCTCGCCATCGACTTCGACCGTCTTGCCGGGCGACTCTTCGTGGCCTGCAAACAGCGAACCGATCATGACCATGCTTGCACCAAAGCGGATGCTCTTGGCGATGTCACCGTGGCTGCGGATGCCGCCGTCGGCAATGATGGGCTTGGTCGCCACTCGGGCGCACCACTTGAGCGCCGACAACTGCCAGCCACCCGTGCCAAAACCGGTCTTGAGCTTGGTGATACAGACCTTGCCGGGGCCCACGCCCACTTTGGTCGCGTCAGCACCCCAGTTTTCCAGGTCGATCACGGCCTCGGGCGTGGCCACGTTGCCCGCGATCACAAAGCTTGTAGGCAGTTTGGCCTTGATGTAGGCGATCATGTCGCGCACGCTGTCGGCATGGCCGTGGGCGATGTCGATGGTGATGTACTCGGGCACCAGTTTTTCAGCAGCCAGCTGGTCCACGGTGGCGCGGTCGGGGGCCTTGACGCCCAGCGAGATCGAGGCGTAAACGCCCTTGCCGTGCATGTCGCGCACAAACTGAACGTTGTCCAGGTCAAAACGGTGCATGACGTAGAAGTAATCGTTTTGCGCCATCCACAGGCAGATGTTTTCATCCACCACCGTCTTCATGTTGGCAGGCACCACCGGCAGGCGGAAGGTGCGCTGGCCCAGCGTGACGCCCGCGTCGCACTCAGAACGGCTTTCCACGCGACATTTGCGTGGCAGCAACAGGATGTTGTCGTAGTCAAAAATTTCCATGAGAAAACCAAGCTCCAAAAAGGATCGTTGAAAGAACGAGTGAGCGCTTGGCTTGGCCGGTTTTCTGTCCCCTTACAGCGAACCCCTTGCAGGTTCAGGGCAAAAAAAACCGGGCGCAAGAATCTTGGGCCCGGTGGCTGATTCTACTCGGTTCAGGGCTGCCTGATTTTTCAGCAGATCAGCTTGCTCAGTGGCGGTTGTTGGCGTTTTGGGTCAAGTCGGCCACCATTTTGGCCGAAATGGGTCAGATGGCGTCAATGTCCACCTCAAGGGCGAGAGACCGCTCACCCATGCGAGACAACACCGTGCGGTGCAAATCCTGATCAGCCAATTCTTCGAGCAAGGCTTCAAACAAGGCAGGTTTAACCCTGTAAAAAGCGGCTTTGTTGTGGCTCAGCACCACAACGGGTCTGCTTTTGGCATCGCGCAGCACAGCGGCCGGGTTTTTCTTGAACTCGGACATGCTGATCACCACATCGGCATCAATAGCTTGCATATAGGCACGAAATCAAGAACTGGATGCTACGCGAAAGCACCCAGCCAGTGCAGCCCATGAAACCCCAGCCCAAGCGCCGCCCCCACCAAGGTGCCATTGATGCGGATGAACTGCAAATCACGGCCCACGCTGCGTTCCAGTTCTTGAACCAGCTGCTTGTCGTCCCAGGCCTTGATCGTGTCGGCAATGTGCTTGGGAATGCCCTGGTTCAGCTGGTCAGCCAATTGCCCGGCCACTTGCTCAAAATAATGGTTGACCGATTGGCGCAGTCCTTCATCACTGGCGAGCCGTTGGCCCAGGCCTTGTAAGGCGCGTTCGGCATGCCCAGCCAGGCTGGAATTGTCTGAGGCCAGATCGGCCACGAGCCGCGCTTTCACATCCATCCAGACCGTGCCCAGAAAATCGCGCACTTCTGGCGACTGCAGCAGGCGGTCTTTGATGTCGTTGAAGTCTTTTTGGGTTCTCTTGAAATTTGAGTGGGTAAGCTTCTGCCATATTGATCAACTTTTGAGCGTGAATTGATGACTGCCAAGCTGTTTGAATCTGCCCTGGGCATCACTGACCCGTGGTGCGTTGCCTCGGTTGAGTTCGACGAAGGTGCCAAGACCTTGACGATATTGATTGACTTCAAAGTCGGCAGTCGCTTTGCAGTCTCGGGTCACGATGGGCTGCATGGTGTGCACGACACGGTGGCCAAGACGTATCGGCACCTGAACTTCTTTCAACACGAGTGCCATCTGCAAGTTCGCACGCCTCGCGTGAAACTTCCCAACGGTTCGGTGCGGTTGGTCGAGCCTGATTTTGCCGGGCGACTTAATGGCTTCACCTTGCTGTTTGAAGCCTTCATTCTGATGCTGTCTGGCCAGATGCCATTTGCCGCCGTCTCGCGTCTTGTCGGGGAGTCGCCGCACAAGGTTCTGGCCGTGTGCGAAAAGTATGTTGAGATGGCCTGTGGCTTGGCAGATCACTCGG
>NZ_CXOO01000039.1 GCF_001269385.1 Limnohabitans sp. DM1
CTGGCCAGACAGCATCAGAATGAAGGCTTCAAACAGCAAGGTGAAGCCATTAAGTCGCCCGGCAAAATCAGGCTCGACCAACCGCACCGAACCGTTGGGAAGTTTCACGCGAGGCGTGCGAACTTGCAGATGGCACTCGTGTTGAAAGAAGTTCAGGTGCCGATACGTCTTGGCCACCGTGTCGTGCACACCATGCAGCCCATCGTGACCCGAGACTGCAAAGCGACTGCCGACTTTGAAGTCAATCAATATCGTCAAGGTCTTGGCACCTTCGTCGAACTCAACCGAGGCAACGCACCACGGGTCAGTGATGCCCAGGGCAGATTCAAACAGCTTGGCAGTCATCAATTCACGCTCAAAAGTTGATCAATATGGCAGAAGCTTACCCACTCAAATTTCAAGAGAACCAGTTTTTTCCTGGGTGTGTGACTGAGACAGGTTGAACTTCATACCCTTGGACTCAGCCGCAACCCAGGTGGCCAAAGCGGTGACGTTGGCCATTTCACCGCGACCAAACGGGGTCTTTGCAATGTCTGCGGCATTGAAACCCTGCAGGGTTTCCATGCAAGTGAGCAGGCGCGACTCCAAGTCTTGCATGCGTTGCGTGTCTGCAAAATAGCGAGGCAAGGTCACAAAAGCGCCTTTCACCACACCTGGGCCTTGACCCAAATCGCATTTTTCAAGCGAAGCATTTTTGGGGCCACGGGCTTTTTTCCAAAGGTCTTCCCCTTTGGCTTCAAAAAGATCAGCCGGATTGCCGTCTTGCAGCATGGCACGGTATTCGTCAATGCCTTGGCTGGCGGTTTTTTGGGCCAATGCTGGCAGTGCACTCAAGGCCAAGGCTGCAGCCATGGCCAGGGTTGTTTTTTTATTCATGCTCACCTCGGGTGATTTAAAAAAGCAAAAAGGGGGAGGTTGTGGCTCCACCCTTTTCCAACTCAGCGGAAGATCACGACACCGTGGCTTCGTCGGTGCGGGTGTCTCCCTTGTTGTCTTTCCAGGTCACCGCAATCTTGTCACCGGCTTTGGCGCCTTTGACAGCAAATTGCAAAAACGGATTTTTGGACACTGCGGGGCCCCACTCAGCGGCCAGCACTTGCTTGCCGTTGAGGCTGGCTGTGACTTCCTGAATGAACCAGGCCGGCACGGTTTTGCCGGAAGCGTCTTTGCGCTGACCGGATTCCATTTCGTGGCTCATGAGCACACGAACAGTTGCTTTGTCGCCAGAGGCCTGGGCACGGATGCGCATTGGATCTGCCATTTTTCTCTCCTAAATCTTTCAATGAATCAATGTAAGGGCGGTGCATGCAGGGGCTTAGCCGCCGCAACCACCCAGCGTGACTTTGACTTCTTTTTTGGCCCACAAAGCCTTGCCGTCGTTCATGATGGCCACGGCGTAGACATCGGAGGACTGGCCCATTTTGGCGCGGGTCGTGAAGTTGGCGTCCACAGCATCGCTGACATGGAACAGTGCCACCAGAGCGGCTGGGTTCTTTTCAACCATGATCAGCAATTGCTTGACGCCAGACAGCGAAGTGCTGGCACCCAAAGGCACCACTGCACCGTTTTCAGCAATGTCAGGACCCGTGATGGTCACATCTTTGCTTTCGGCCATGCTGGCAGCACCAGCGGCTTTGGCTGCGTCTTGCACCGACTTGGCGTCGAATGCGGCTTTGTTGAAGGCGGCGTGGGCGAACTGGGGGAAGCCAGCGGAGGCCAAGAGGCCAGCCACAACTGCGCTTTGCTTGAGTGTCTCGCGACGGGTTTGCATCTGATATCTCCTTGATGGTTGAGTGATGCTATTGAAACAGGTTCAGCAGTGCAACGGGTGTATCCCGAATTACTTGCTGGCCCCCTTGGAAATCCATTCGGCAATTTGTTTGGCGTCGGCATCAGGCAGCGACTGGGGTGGCATGGGGATTTGACCATACACACCGACACCACCTGCTTTGATTTTGCCAACCAAATAATCCACTTTGCCAGCTTGTTTTTTGGCCACTTCATTGAAGCCGGGACCCACGATTTTCTTGTCAACACCGTGACAAGCTGTGCAACTGTGTTTGTTCAAAAGAGCGATTGTGGCCTTGGCCTCGTTGTTTTCAGGCTTGGCTGCGACCACAGGGGCTGCTGCAGCCACCGGCATACCGGCTTTGGGTTCAGGCTTGGTGGTGTCAACACCACGCTGCTGGCCCACGCTGCGGTTTTGCTCTTGCAAGTTGCCGTGTGCATTGCGCGCAAAGTCTGGCAAGAACGACGCCACCTTCGGATCAGGCGTGCAGTCTTTCATGCACACCTTGTTGGCGGTGTCGGGGTTTTTAACACCCCCAAACTCCTTGCCTGGCCACATGGCATGCGCCGTGCTCATGCCGTTGCGGTTGGGCATGCGCGCTTGCACTTCGGCAATGTTCTTGTCTGACAACACATAGTTGTCAGGCACGATATTGGCCAAATTCAACAGGAACGCTGTGACCGAATACACCTCTTCCGTGGTCAGCGACTTGGGGTTGGTCCAAGGCATGGCACGGTTGATGTAATCCCACAATGTGGACACCGTGGCCACCTTCATGATGGTGGTGCGGCCTGGATAGTCCGAGCGGTTCAAATTGGCCACGCGACCCGTCTTGACGTCTTCAGCTGTGGTGCCGCCAATCAAGGGGCTGAACACTTCGCCCGACTCACCAAACACGCCGTGGCAGTGGGCACACTTGCCCTCCCACACATCCTGACCTTTGGCCACAGAGCCAGAGCCCGCAGGCAAACCCTTGAAGTCAGGGCGCACATCAATATCCCACTTGGCGACTTCTTTGGGGGTAGCCATGCGGCCAACACCTGGGTACTGGGCGCTTTGAGCTGCAGCCACACCAGCCACAGCCAACAACGCGACCGTCAAAACGGCATTACGAAACCTGGACATTTTTCACCTCACCGTTTTCCTGCACCAACCACGACTGGATGGCATTGTTGTGATAGATCGATCGCGTGCCACGAACACCGCGCACCTGCTGGTATGTGGGCTGCACATGACCCGTGTCGTCTTGCGCACGACTTTGGATGATGGCTGGCTTGCCATCCCACACCCAGTCCAGATTGAAGCGCGACAGGGCTTTGGACAAAACGGGCGTTTCCAAACGGGCTTGACGCCAGTTGCGACCACCATCGGTGGACACATCCACCCGCTTGATCTTGCCTTTACCTGACCAGGCCAGTCCGGTGATGTTGTAAAAACCTTTGTCCAGCAGCACTTGACCGCCAGAAGGTGTGGTCACCACGCTTTTGACTTCCTGCAAGTTTGTGTATTGACGGTGCAGGCCACCGGGCTGCAAGTCGATGTAGTGAATCGCTTCGTCTTTGGCTGCGTAAGGCTTGTCACCCACCTCCACACGACGCAGGTACTTGACCCAGCTCACACCTTGCACGCCGGGCACCACCAAACGCAGCGGGTAGCCGTTTTCAGGGCGCAGCATTTCACCGTTTTGACCATAGGCCACGATGACCTCGCCGGAGGTGATCAGACTCATGGGGATGGTGCGGGTCATGGAAGAACCGTCACCGCCTTCGGCCAGCACAAACTTGCCATTTTTCAGATCAGCACCGGCCAGCTCGAGCAAGGTGATCAAAGGCACACCCGTGAATTCACTGCACGACAACATGCCGTGGGTGTATTGCACCGTGGGCACGGCCACATTGCCCCATTCGGTGGCGCTGTTGGCACCACATTCAATGAAGTGAAAACGCGAGACAGATGGCAATCGCATGATCTCGTCCATGGTGAACACCATGTTCTTTTTGACCATGCCGTTGATCATGAAGCGGTGCTTGGACGGGTCGATGTCCCACCAACCCTGGTGATGCCGCTCAAAGTGCAAACCGCTGGGTGTGACGATTCCGAACAAAGACTGCAGTGGCGCAAACGACACCGAGGCTTGGGTGGTTTGTGTCAGACCCGGGCTTTGACGACGCTGCAAGTTCGCTTCGAACTTGGAGGGCTTGCCGTAGCCCTCAACGGCCACGCCTTGACCCAAGCCCACAGCGTGCTCAGGCAATGTCAAGATGTTGGGGTCACCGCCTTCAACGGGCACCGGGTTGCCCTGGGCCATGGCCATGGGGGCGGCGGCGCCTGCAGCCGCTGCTGCAAAGGCGTTGCGGATGAAATCACGGCGGCCTTTTTTGCCTTCGGCAAAGACCTCCTTGATGCCACTTTGGGTCAGGAAGTTTTCAGGTGCTTTTTGCACCCTTCCTGAATTGATGCTGTCTTCTTTCACACAAACTCCTTGTTTTGAATTGTCAATTCACGGCAGTGTCGATGGCGACTTGCGTGCACATGGCACGGCACACCACCACGGCGGTTTCGTCTGCAATCCGGTAAAACATTTGGGCCCCCTGGCGGCGCTTTCCCAAAATGCCCGACCTGTACATGATGTTCAGGTGCTGCGACATGTTGGGTTGCGCCACGCCAATTTGGTCCAGCAACTGCCCTACATTTTTTTCCCCTTGGCACAACTCACTGATGATGCGCAAACGAATGGGCGTTGACAGTACGGCAAACAACTCTGCAGCCCTGTCAAACACTTCATCAATTTCATCAGCCATGCTGTACTTGCCATTAGGTTTGTATATTCGGATGTTCGAATATAAAGGATAAGCGATAAATCTGAATCAGGGATTACACCCAACGAACTTCCTGATCAGGACAAACCCTGATCAGGAACACACTTGCACTTGGTTCAGAATTTCCAGCCGTACTGCACACCCAACGATTGCTGGGACATGCGGATGGTTTCAGTGATGCCAGATGCACCGGGCATCATTGCGTTGTACATCGAAGGACCAGTGACCGTGTTTTTAGGTGCGTACATGTACGCCCATGTGAACTCCGAGTCTTTGGACAAGGCATAGGTGCCGCCCACGGTGAAATGCTGGGTGATCACACCGGGTGCCAGGATGTTGAAGGTCACGTTCTCAGCCTTGACTGGGTTGGTCGACTGGTTGTAGCCCGCACGTAAGACCATGGTGGATGTGGCCTGCCACTGAACACCCAACTTCAATACATTGATGTCAGACCAGCCAAATCCAGGGCCATTAGCCGAACCCATGGGTGATGTGGGAGATAGATTACTCATCGGATTGCCAATGGACTGAACACCGCTGTAGTTGATGCGACTGTAGTCCGCTGCCACGGACACGGCGGGCGTGACCTGCACATTGATGCCCAAGGCGTAGTTTTCAGGAATATCGAAAGATCCTTCATCTGCAAACAAACCCGAGTACTTATCAAATTTGCCCATCTTGATTTTCGGTGAATAGCTTGCACCGAATTTCAGGGTATCTGACAGCTGCCCCAGATAGCCCAGACGCACGCCAACACCTGTCGAACGGTCAGTACCCTTGTCAGTGACGTTGCCTGGATTCATGGACATTTGCTGACCAGGCGCTGTTGATGTGAAAGCCTGAAGGCCTGTGGCTTTGAACTGTTGCATCACCAACAGTGGCGACACGCCAATTGAGTGCTGGTCATTGAGTTTGTACGCCAGTGTGGGGGCGACGATTAACTGCATCAAATCCACACCCAGTTTGCCCTGGCCACACAACAAGTTACCCTTAAATTGCTGGCCTTGGTTCATGCAGTTCACGTTACCCCCTGGGTATTCGGTATTCATACCGCCATTGCCGTAAACCGTGACACCCCAACTCATGCGGTCATCAATCTTTTTGTTGTAAGCAAATTCCGGGACCGCAAAAGCACTGCCATCACTTTCGACGTCGCCCTCCAGCATGCCGCCAAAGCCAGGCGCCGAGCGCGCAGCACTGCGCTTAGGCATGAAAATATCCACACCCATCTCAGCCCGGTTACCCGCCCACACCGAAGCGGCCGGGTTGTTGATGCCTGCAAAGGCGTTGTCGGTGACGGCCACTGCAGCCCCGCCCATGCCTTTGGATTTCATGCCAAAGCCATGGGGAAAATAGCCGTCTGTCGCCCACGCTGCAGAACCTGTGGCCAAAACAGCTGCCACGACGGTGGCACGCAAAGTGTTAATTTTTTTCATCGATGTCTCCTCGTTATGACAGATCAAAACTCACCTTTGCTGCCGCGTTCCATCATTTCCCAGATGGTGTCGCGCACGGCTTTGGCTTCTTCTTTCAAGGGTGATGGCAGCTTGCGGCCCATCTTGACCATCATGTCCATGTTGAGGGTGTAGAGCCACAGGCCATCCTCTTTTTCAACCATGGACACGCGGCAAGGCAGGTAAGCGGCCATGTGAGGGCTGAAGTCCACCATACGGCGGGCTGTGGCGGGCGAGCAGAACGAGTAAACGGTCAGCAGTTTTTCTTTTTTGCCCGAACGGGCTTCGAGTTCTTTGGACAGGGGCAGCGTGCCCACATCACGCATGTTGCGCTCGGTGGCCACTTGTTTGAGGACTTGCTCCACCTCTTGGGCAGTCACACCCGCCTTGACCTTGCGCTCCCAGGTGGTGGCCACGGCAATGTCGCCTTCGCCCTCGACCCAGCGATCCCACATGCGGCTAGCTTCTGAGCCAGCGCCAGATTCAAGTTTGCCCAGGGTGCTGATGGTGCCGCAACCGGTCAATCCAATCGAGCTGGCCAAAACGGCCCATTTCAGCCATGTGAAAGATTTGCGCATTGTTTTCTCCTGTGGACATGCATTGATGAGATCCAGGCAAACACATAGCGTTTCTAACTGGAGTGACGTTGATCATCCATGACAGGAGAAGACTCGGGTATTGGCAGATACCCTATACCCTATGGGGTAAGCAATCTGTCAGCCGCAATGGGCTGGTTTCCTCATGGTCTCACTTGAATTTGTAGTGATCCCGATTCAAAACAGCTGCCACCGATGTCACATCCTCAGGGAACATGCCCAGATTCAGTTCGGTGTTGCACTGCTCCACCATGCCACGCAGCAAAGATGCGTTGTTGATGCGCCCTTGGGACTTGTAGATGGCGCTGCCGTTACCGCCCACTTTCGAAACATGGCAGGCCACGCATTTGCTCTCTGCGATCAATTTTTCGCCCTGCTTGTAGTCCGCATCCTTGAAGATGGCGGGCTGAGCCTGGGCCAACACGGAAAATGTTCCGGCCATCAAACAAACCATCGTTGTGTGCAATTTCATTGGATTCACTCCATTAAAAAAGCGGTTCTCTTGAAATTTGAGTGGGTAAGCTTCTGCCATATTGATCAACTTTTGAGCGTGAATTGATGACTGCCAAGCTGTTTGAATCTGCCCTGGGCATCACTGACCCGTGGTGCGTTGCCTCGGTTGAGTTCGACGAAGGTGCCAAGACCTTGACGATATTGATTGACTTCAAAGTCGGCAGTCGCTTTGCAGTCTCGGGTCACGATGGGCTGCATGGTGTGCACGACACGGTGGCCAAGACGTATCGGCACCTGAACTTCTTTCAACACGAGTGCCATCTGCAAGTTCGCACGCCTCGCGTGAAACTTCCCAACGGTTCGGTGCGGTTGGTCGAGCCTGATTTT
>NZ_CXOO01000040.1 GCF_001269385.1 Limnohabitans sp. DM1
GTAGCTGTGTCCCCTGGCACGCGAAGTCTCATCAATCGCCAGTGCCGTGACATCCGAGTGATCTGCCAAGCCACAGGCCATCTCAACATACTTTTCGCACACGGCCAGAACCTTGTGCGGCGACTCCCCGACAAGACGCGAGACGGCGGCAAATGGCATCTGGCCAGACAGCATCAGAATGAAGGCTTCAAACAGCAAGGTGAAGCCATTAAGTCGCCCGGCAAAATCAGGCTCGACCAACCGCACCGAACCGTTGGGAAGTTTCACGCGAGGCGTGCGAACTTGCAGATGGCACTCGTGTTGAAAGAAGTTCAGGTGCCGATACGTCTTGGCCACCGTGTCGTGCACACCATGCAGCCCATCGTGACCCGAGACTGCAAAGCGACTGCCGACTTTGAAGTCAATCAATATCGTCAAGGTCTTGGCACCTTCGTCGAACTCAACCGAGGCAACGCACCACGGGTCAGTGATGCCCAGGGCAGATTCAAACAGCTTGGCAGTCATCAATTCACGCTCAAAAGTTGATCAATATGGCAGAAGCTTACCCACTCAAATTTCAAGAGAACCAAACTTGAAGACCTTGCACAAGCCATCAGCAAGCTCATGAAACGTTCAAGCCATTCCCCCATTTCATTTGACAGGAGAAACTCATCATGGACATGACTGGACAACGCACCTTACAAGTGACACAGCAGCAAGCCTGGGAGGCGCTGAATGACCCCGACATACTGAAGGCCTGCATTCCCGGCTGTCAAAGATTCGAGCCCTCGGGTGATCAAAAATTCGCCGTCGCAGCAGGCATCAAAATGGGTCCGGTCTCGGCCATGTTCAATGGCAGTGTCCAGCTCACGGACATCGTGGCCCCCCAAAGTTACAAACTCAACTTCGATGCCCAAGGTGGGGTGGCCGGTTTTGGCAAAGGGGAGTCTTCCGTCGAAATCAAGCCACTGGAAAAGGGCTGCGAATTGCATTTCACCGTGCACTCCTCGGTGGGTGGAAAAATCGCACAGTTGGGCCAACGCTTGATCGATGGCGTGGCCAAAAACATGGCCGAAGACTTTTTCAAACGGTTTGAAGCTGAACTCGAAAAACGCTACCCGCCCGCCGAAGAACCGGTTCCCCAAGAATCTGCGCCTGCACAGACATCCGCTGGCGTTCCTGTTTGGATGTGGGCTGCGGGCGCAGCTGTTGCCCTGGCCGTGGTGGTCATGGTGACCCGCTGATTGACAGCCCCAGACGATGGAAAATCTCGACCTCACGGTGTTGAACCAGCTGCTGGGCTGGCGTGCACAGGGCCAAAAAGCATTGTTGGCCACCGTGGTGCGAACATGGGGCTCTTCACCTCGCCCCGTGGGCTCCATCATGGCGCTTTGTGAAACCGGGTCCGTGGTGGGCTCTGTTTCTGGTGGTTGCATCGAAGACGATCTGATTTATCGCTACAAGCGCATCAGTCAGCCGACCGCTGCCCATCCCTCAGAAAATCTGACACATGAGATCCCTGACAGTCCCCCTGAGCGGGTGACCTACGGTGTCAGCGCTGATGAAGCGCACCGTTTTGGTTTGCCCTGTGGCGGAACGCTGGAGCTTGTGCTCGAATTCAATCCCGAAGTGGCTGAACTCCAACAATTGGTGGACATGCTCACCCAAGGTCAAATGGTTCATCGGCGCACCGACATGTCAACCGGAAAGGTGACCTTGTTGCGGGCGTTGCAACCCCAAGCGTTGAGTGACGATGGCAAGGACCTTTGCAATTGTTTCGGCCCTGAATACCGCATGTTGCTGATTGGCGCCGGTCAATTGACGGAATACTTGGCGACGATGGCCTTGTTCTGCGGCTTTGCAGTGACGGTCTGTGATCCCCGCGAAGAGTACCGCAGTGGCTGGCAGGTGGCCGGGGTGACTCTGCTGTCTGACATGCCCGACGATGTGGTCAAAGCCTTCCACGTCGACAAACGCACTTGCGTGATTGCTTTGACACACGACCCCAAGCTGGATGATCTGGCCTTGTTGGAAGCTTTGAGCTGTGATGCACTGTACGTTGGCGCGATTGGCTCTCGACGCAACGATGAGGCCAGGCGCTCACGCATGGTTGAACACTTTGATCAAACTCAGGAAAGTCTTGCGCCACTGCGCGGACCGATTGGCATTTTCATTGGCAGCAAAACACCGCCTGAAATTGCAGTCAGCGTGATGGCGGAAGTGCTGGCCGTGAAAAATGCGGTGGCACTGCCACGCGATATGCAAGTGGGGCCCGCCAAAGAACAACTGCTGCCCAGCCCTCGATCAGAAGCTGTTTGCTTTTTGCCTGAAAAATAGCCTGGTGTTTTGATTTCTTCCTTTCCGGACGAATTCAAAACATCACCCTGCAAGCCCGATCACCACCGCATTGGGCTCTAGAGCGGCCATCGCGTTTTGCCGAAGTTTGAGGGGTGACTCGGCATCAGCGAACCCCACCAGGACCAATCCTGGCGTGAGTTGCAATGAGACCTCTAGCCCTGCAGCACCCGTTCCTCGGCGCACCACTTTGCCACGCAGCAGGTTGACTTCCCCAGCGCCCACGATGGTGGGTGCCACCGTCACGGCAGTGGCCTTGAACATGGCCAACACCTTCTGCCCGGGTTGAAGACTCAGCAGTTGCAGACTCTCCAGCGTGATTTTCGACGTCAATCCTTGCCCATCGGGCAGTTCAAGAACGACGGTTGCTGCGCCTTTTGACGCACGTATGTCCTGAACCTGACACGGCATCTGGTTGCGCATGCTGGTTCGAAGGCCCATGCCAGCGATACCGCGCAGATTCAGTCCCAAGCCGTCGGCAGAGCGAACAAATTGGGCGAGCGCATTTTCGCGAGCCGAACTCAGCAGGTCAGCAGCCTCCAACACCTGAAGGCCGGCAGGCGTGAGTTTGGCACCTCCCCCGCCCGAACCGCCCACGGCTTTCTCCACCAGAGGAACCCCGGCCAGATTACTCAGCGTCTCAAGGGCTTGCCAAGCCGCTTTGTAGCTCACGCCATTGGCTCGTGCAGCCTCAGAAATGGACCCCGCATGGTGCATGGATCTCAACACTTCCAGGCGCTTGTCTACAGCAGGGGCTCCCAGGACGTCGTCAAATTGAATTTTTGGAGCAGACATGCTCAGTCCCTCAAGATGATGGCACCGCTATTCCTATGTAGAATAACGAAACGCAATTGCTTTCATATTTTCCCATAGCGAAGGGCATCATGAAAAAACAAGAATGGGAGCGACTCGTGATCGCCCTGATCGCAATGGTCATCCCTGTGACCCTTCTGGCCGCCGAAGCCAGTGTGGCGGTCGCGGCGAACTTTACAGCCCCCATGAAGCGGATCGCGCAAGACTTTGAGCGTGACACGGGCCACAAGCTGACATTGGCATTTGGGGCCACAGGCCTGTTCTACACGCAAATCCGGAATGGTGCACCGTTTTCGATCCTGCTGTCGGCCGACGACACGACGCCTCTCAAACTGGAGAAGGAAGGGCTGGGGGTGCCAGGCGCGCGGTTCACCTATGCCATTGGCAAGTTGGTCTTGTGGAGCAAAAAGCCGGGATTCGTCGATGCCCATGGGGAGGTGCTTCGCAGCGGGCGGTTCGACAAAATCGCCATATCCAACCCCAAACTTGCTCCTTATGGCGCAGCGGCCATCGCGGCACTGGACAAGATGGGCTTGCGCGAGCGCATCGCACCCAAGATCGCAGAGGGGTCCAACATCACCCAGACCTTCCAATTCGTCTCGTCTGAGAATGCGCAACTGGGATTCATCGCCCTGTCTCAGGTTTACGAAAACGGCAGGATCAAGGAAGGCTCTGGGTGGGTGGTGCCATCTTCCATGCATGCCCCGATCCAGCAGGATGCTGTTTTGCTGAACCCAGGCAAGAACAATGCCGCTGCCGCCGCACTCCTCCAATACCTCCAGGGCGATCAGGCCAAGGCGGTCATCCGTTCATTCGGGTACGAACTTCAATCATCCATGAAGCCCTCAAGCCAATGAACGGTGCCCTCACCCCTGAAGCTTGGCAGGCCATCGGTTTGACGCTCAAACTGGCAGCGCTGTCCTCGGCTCTGCTGCTGTTGATCGCCACGCCACTGGCCTGGTGGTTGTACCAGACACCGTCGCGCTGGCGCGCCCCGATCAGCGCCTTGGTCATGCTCCCCTTGGTGTTGCCGCCTACCGTGCTGGGGTTTTACATCTTGGTGCTGCTGGGTCCACACGGTTGGGTGGGACAGCTCACACAAGCGGTGGGTTGGGGCCTTCTGTCGTTTTCATTCACCGGACTGCTGATCGGCTCGATCATCTTTTCTCTGCCCTTTGCGGTGCAGCCCATTCAGTCTGCATTTGAAGCCATGGGCACAAGACCCATGGAGGTTGCAGCCACACTGCGGGCCAGACCCATCGACGCCTTTTTTTCAGTGGCGCTGCCATTGGCAAAGCCCGGTCTGTTGACCGCGACTGTGCTGAGCTTTGCGCACACGGTTGGCGAGTTTGGGGTGGTGCTGATGATCGGCGGCAACATTCCGGGGCAAACCCGCGTGGTGTCCACACAAATCTACGGCCATGTTGAAGCGATGGAATATGCCCAAGCTCATGGCTTGGCTGCGGGCATGGTCGTCTTTTCATTTGCCGTTTTGATCACATTGGCGCGACTGAAAAGACGCAGTGACAAAGTCCTGTCATGACCACTTCACCCCAGCTTCGCATCCAAGTTCAGCTCGACCGCAGCGACTTCGCACTGAAGGTGGACCTCACCCTGCCAGTCAACGGCATCACGGTCTTGTTTGGGCCGTCCGGTTCAGGCAAAACCACCCTGTTGCGCTGTGTGGCCGGTTTGGAGAAGGCCCAGGGTCTCATCTCATTCGGCCATGAAATATGGCAAGACAGTGAAAAACGACTTTTCAAGCCCACATGGCAGCGTCAAATGGGCTATGTCTTTCAGGAAGCCAGCCTTTTTGAACACCTGAATGTCAAGCAAAACCTGCACTTTGGTCTGCGCAGGGCTGGTAAAACCAAACAATCGCAGGTTCTTGACGCGGCGTTGGAGCTGCTGGGCATTGGCCACCTGCTCGAGCGTGGCGTCACCACGCTGTCAGGCGGTGAGCGTCAGCGTGTGGCAATCGCCAGGGCCTTGGCCACACAACCTCAGCTGCTCTTGCTGGACGAACCGCTGGCCTCACTGGATGTCGCTCGGCGCAAAGAAGTCTTGCCTTGGCTGGAAAGGTTGCACGCAGAACTGAAGATCCCGATGCTGTATGTCACCCACTCGGTGGACGAACTCGCTCGCTTGGCCGATCAAGTGGTCATGCTCGATGGTGGCAACGTCCGATCTTGCGCACCGATGACCGAAGCCATGGTGTCGCAGGACATGGCCCTGGCCATCGGCGAAGAGGCGGGTATGGTGACCTTGGGCCGGGTCATGGAGCGCAACCCAGAGGACCAGATGGCACAAATTCAATGGGGTGGCGGAATCCTTTGGGTGCGCGACCAGGGCGTTGCAGTGGGTCAAACCGTTCGTGTCCGCATCCTGGCCCGCGATGTCAGCCTCGCACTCTCCAATCACGAGGACTCCACCATACAAAACCGTCTGCAGGGCCTCATCGAATCGATAGATTCAGACGCCCATCCTTCGCAAGTTGTCGTGCGCGTGCGTTGCGGTCAAGCATTGATTCTTGGACGTGTCACACGCAGATCGCTGCGCCATCTGGCGCTTCGACAAGGTGCTTCGGTTTGGTGCCAGGTGAAATCCGTCGCACTCATTGTCTGAGGCAAAGTCGGGTTCAACCCACACAATGCCGACTCGATGGATGGCCACTGTGTGGTGCACTCCAAGGCGCAAACATGACAGCCACGAAACTCTGAACAAGGCAAAGTAGCACCTGACCCTCTCACCGATGCCCACGACCAGGACACGCCATGAACGACACCGCCCTCCTCCCACCTGCCCTAGAAGCCATCCGTGCGCACGAAGCCGAGATGGTGGACATCCGCCACCAGATCCACGCCAACCCCGAGCTGGGATTTCAAGAAAACGACACCAGTGATCTGGTGGCCGCACGGCTTGAACGCTGGGGCTGGGAGGTGCACCGGGGTTTGGGCGGCACGGGTGTGGTCGGCACCTTGCGTGCGGGCACCAGCACACGCCGCATCGGCCTGCGTGCCGACATGGACGCCCTGCCGATTGCCGAAACCTCGGGCAAGGCCTGGGCCAGCAAGGTGTTTGGCAAGATGCACGCCTGTGGCCATGACGGCCACACCGCCATGCTCCTGTCTGCGGCACGCCATCTGGCGGCCACCCGCCACTTCGACGGCATCGTGCACGCCGTGTTCCAGCCCGCCGAAGAGGGCATGGGCGGTGCCCGCAAGATGCTCGAAGACGGTTTTCTGGACTTGTTTCCCTGCGATGCCATGTTTGGCATGCACAACGGCCCCGGCATTCCTGAAGGCCAATTCATGGCCGTGCCCGGTTGTGCCATGGCCAGCGCAGACACCTGCATCATCACCGTCAAGGGGGTGGGCGGCCATGCAGCCTTTCCGCACAACGCGGTCGACCCCATCCTCGTGGGCTCGGCCATTGTCATGGCCTTGCAAAGTGTGGTCTCGCGCAACGTGCCGCCCCTGCAAACCGGCATCATTTCCTTGGGGGCATTTTTGGCAGGCGACGCACCCAACGTGATCCCGGGCACAGCAGAACTGCGGCTGAGCGTGCGGGCCATGCAACCCGAAATTCGCGACCTCCTGGAGCGGCGCATCCACGAGATCGCCACTGCCCAGGCACAAACTTACGGTGCTATGGTCGAGGTCAATTACATGCGCCGCTACCCGGTCCTCATGAACGACCCCACCCAAACCGCCTTCTGTCTGGACCTGGTGCGCGACTGGCTGGGCGAGACTGGCCTGGTGCCCAACCCAGAACCCGTACCTGCCAGCGAAGACTTCGCCTATTTCCTCGAAAAGGTGCCCGGCTGCTTCATCAACATCGGCAACGGCGTGGGCAGTGTGGGCGGCTGCATGGTGCACAACGCAGGTTATGACTTCAACGACCGCATTTTGTCGACCGGTGCCACTTACTGGGTCAAACTGGTGGAACGCTGGCTTGCCAAGGTTTGAAGCGATCAAGCCGTCTGCTTAAAATCGCCCCACTGCACAGCCCGGGACGCGCGGCAACGTGGTGCTCGCCCTCCCCGCTTTTTGCGGACACCAGGGGATTCGGCCGCGACTTGTTTCACCCCTTGCCCAGGACAAGTCCATGACCACGCTGCTCATCCACCGCGCCCGCTGCATCGCCACTATGGACGATGCCAACACCGAACTGCAGGGCGCCTCGCTCCTGATCCGCGACGGCCGCATCGAACGCATCATTGCGGCTGACGAAAACACCGACGAACTGCTCACGCAAGTCGACGAAGTGATCGACGCCCGCCGCCATGTGGTGGTGCCGGGCCTGATCAACACGCACCACCACATGTATCAGTCGCTTACGCGGGCGATTCCGTCGGTGCAAAACGCCGAGCTGTTTTCTTGGCTCCAGGGCCTGTACCCGATCTGGGTGGGCCTCACGCCCGAGATGGTGCGTGTGTCGGGCCAGGTGGCCATGGCCGAGCTGCTGCTCAGCGGCTGCACCACCAGCAGTGACCATCTTTACATTTATCCCAACGGCGTGCGGCTGGACGACAGCATTGAAGCGGCGCACACCATCGGCATGCGCTTCACCGCCACTCGCGGCAGCATGAGCGTGGGCGAAAGCCAAGGCGGCTTGCCGCCCGACAGCGTGGTCGAGCAAGAACCCGCCATCCTGAAAGAAACCCAGCGCCTGATCGAGACTTGGCATGACGCGAGCTACGGGTCGATGACACATGTGGCCGTGGCCCCCTGCTCGCCCTTCAGCGTCAGCCAAGACTTGATGCAGGAATCAGCCAAGCTGGCCCGCGCCCACGGCGTGCGCCTGCACACGCACCTGGCCGAAAACGACCACGACATCGCTTACACCCGCGAGAAGTTCAACTGCACACCCGCTCAATACGCCGAAGACTTGGGCTGGGTGGGCCACGATGTGTGGCACGCCCACGGCGTCAAGCTCGACGAAGAAGGCACGTACCTGTTCGCCAAAACCCGCACCGGCATTGCCCACTGCCCGTGCAGCAACATGCGCTTGGCCAGCGGCATCTTGCCCCTGCGCAAAATGCTCGACGCGGGTGTGCCCATTGGCCTGGGTGTGGACGGCAGCGCCAGCAACGACGCGGCGCATTTGCTGAACGAAGCCCGCCAAGCCATGCTGTTGGCGCGTGTGGGCAGAGCGATGGCGCCACCGCGCGTCGAAAACGGGCGCACTGTGTTTGGCTGTGACTTGGGTCCGTCAGACTTGACACCCCGCGACGCCCTGCGCCTGGCCACTCGCGGTGGGGCTGAAGTGCTGGGCCGCGCCCACGAGCTGGGGCAGATCAAAGCGGGCTATTGCGCCGACATCGCGATGTTCCGCACCGACACGCTGAGCATGGCGGGCGGCGCGGTGCACGACCCGGTGGGGGCGCTTTTGCTATGCGCCAGCGACAACGCCGACTACACCATCGTGAATGGCCGCGTGGTGGTGCGGCAAGGCCAGATCACCACCGTGGACATGGGGCCGCTGATCGAGCGGCACAACCAGTTGGCTTTGCAATTGGCTTTGAAACATCATTGATTCGGTGCCATGGTGTTTGATGTTGTCATTTCATCGTCAGTGACAGCATGGGTCTCATCTCAGTAGGAGCGCACCCCGTGCGCGATGGTTTATGGGGGCGTGTGCCACGCCAATCGCCCACGGGGTGGGCTCCTACAGGGGAGATGTATTGTTTTTTGTGGGAGCGTACCCTGTACGCGATAGAACTATGTGGCCATACCCGCCAGCGCCCTCAAATAAGCCTCCCCACGCGCCTCGGCAAACAAGTCCAGCGCCAGCGTGAAGCCCGCCTGGACCACCAAGCCGATGCCGATTGCGGTGGCTGCGTCCCATTTGGAGAAGAACGCGATCAGGCAGGCCCCGAGCACGAGCAGCGCCAGCTCGACGCTTTTGTACAGCTTGAAATTGGCCATCACCGTTTGCATGCGCGCGGTTTCGGCTTGTTTGAACTCGGCTGGTGCGCTCACGAGTTGCGTGCTGAGCTTGGCCAGTTGTGCATCGGTGCGCGCAAAAATGGTGACGCCCACCACCAGCTGCATCAGCGCCACCACCACCAAAGGCAGCGCCATCCAGCGAAGGCGGTGGCCGTGGGTCCACAGCCAAAGCGCCAGGCCTATCGCCATCAAGGCCGCCAAGATGAAGAGCACGCTTTCCTGCTTCTCCCCGACAAAATAATCCGTCATGTCTTTCACCATTTGCAGGTCTCCTGTGTTCATGTTCTGTGCCCCTCAATGCCACTGGGCATCCATGCCCGCACGCCCCTGCCGATAGGCTGCCGGCGTGGTGCCGGTCCAGCTTCTGAAGGCGCGGATGAAGGAGTTGCTTTCCTGAAAGCCCAGCAGCCACGAAATCTCGCCGGCTGAAATGTCGGTGCGGCTCAGGTAATGCCGCGCCAGTTCATGGCGCACCTCACTCAGCAGTTCCTGAAAACCCACCGACTCGTCGGCCAACTGCCGCTGCAAGGAGCGTTTGCTGATGGCCAAGCGCTGGGCCACGGCGTCGATGCTGCTGATGCCAGCGGGCAGCGTCTCCAGCAACACGGCCCGCACCCGCTCGCGCAGGCTCGCTTGTGCATCCAACTCAGAGAGCCGACTGTTGAGGGCAGGCTCAAACGCGGCCCACATGGCCATGTTGTCGGTCAAGAAAGGCCGACGCGCATCGTGCGCTGAAAAGGCGATCTGGATCTGTTCAGAGGCCCCCAAGGCGCAGCCCAGATAGGCTTGATAGGGTGCAAGTTTCAAAGGCAAATCCGGCACAGAAGCCGCCAAGGGCTCGATCCGCTCGCGCGTGGCCAGCCGGGCCAGTTGCGTAAAGAACACCAGCTCCGAGACACCCAGACTGCGGGGAATCGGTGCGGTGCTCCCGTAGCAGCGGAGTGTGACCTGCGTGCGGTCTGCGCGGATGTCGACCGCCATGTGCAAGGGTCCGATCAAGCGTTTGTAATGCGCCAGCCGCTGCAGCGCGGTGTTCAGGTCGGGGCTGCACAGGCAGGCGAACAGGGCCGGGTCAAAAGCCTCCACCGACATGGCCTGTGCGAGCTTCAGGGCGAGTTCGTCATGGCCTGCGGCTTGCTCCAGTCCACGCCAGAGGTCAAAGTACTGCGAAGGTGACAAACTCGCACCCGAGCGCGCAAACAGGTCGCCCGGCAGCCGGGCCAAGCTCAGCACATCAGCAGGGGCATAACCCATATCGAGGATGAGCAGTTTCCAGCTCATCTGCACGGCAAAGCGCGTGGCCTGTTTCACGGTGTGGGTCTTTCTGGCAATTCGGCGTGGACAAGGACTATTTGGCTTGGCTCATGATGGCCATGTCAAAGAGGCGGTCCCCGAAATACTTGCGGATGAACATCAGGGGCTTGGCCATTTTGCCGATGACGTAACGGGTTTTGGGTCGGCGCGAACGCACAGCCTGCAGTATGGCATCGGCCACCACCGACGGCGGCGAAGCGGCGCCCGCTTTGGCGTAAGTGCTGCGCATCGCCTTGGCCATGCCGTGGGCCATGGCGTGGTAAGGGCCTTTGCCCGAACGCGCCAGCATGGGCTCGAGCATCACGCCGCCCCACTCGGTGGCAATCACACCGGGCTCGATGATCACCACCTGAATGCCGAAGGGCGCTAATTCGAGGCGCAAGCAATCGCTCCAGCCTTCCACCGCGTGCTTGGTGGCGTGGTACCACGAGCCCAGCGGGGTGTACATCTTGCCGCCCATGGACGAGATGTTGATGACCTTGCCCGCCCCTTGGCGGCGCATGTGCGGCAGCGCCAACTGCGTGAGCCGCGCCATGCCAAACAGGTTGACTTCAAACTGGTAACGGGCATCGGCCAAGGTCGAATCTTCCATCGCGCCGTACATGCCAAAGCCCGCGTTGTTCACCAGCACATCGATTCCGCCATGGCCTTGGGTGATGGTGTTCACGGCCGCGACGATGTCAGCGTCCACCGAAATGTCCATCTGCAGCGGTATCGCGCCCATGGCCCGCAGGTCTTCCATTTGCGCCATACGCCGGGCCGCGACGTAAACCACCAAGCCCTCTTGCAGCAGCCGCTTGGCCGTCTCTTTGCCCATGCCGGACGATGCGCCGGTGACGAGCGCCACTTGTTTTGTGGGGGATGTGAATGCCATGAAAAAAACTCCGTTCGTGCTTGTGTTGCGAATAGAGTGATGGTCGCCGCTGGGGCGCGAAGCGTCACCATCGGATCGCGCCAATGCACATGCAGAAGATGCCAATGATGGCGATTACAGGAGCGCACCCCGTGCGCGATGTTTTGCAGTCAAGGGCCCCTTAACCCCAAAGCCCCTCACCTCACCCCATCGCCCGCACCGTCTCCGACGGACTTTCGCCATAGTAGTTTTTGTACAGCCCTGCAAAGCGCCCCAGGTGCCAGAAGCCGTGGCCCATGGCGACTTCGGTCACGCTGCCGGTTTGCAGCTGCAGCGCCCGGCGGGCTTTGGCCAGACGGCGCAGGGTGATCAGGCGCTGCGGGGCCATGCCGTAGGTTTGCAAGAAGGCCCGCTCCAGCTGCCAGATGGGCACCTCCAGCGCCTCGCACAGCGCGTCGATGCGCAGCGGTGTGGTGCTGTTGTCCTGGGCCCACTGGTCCACCGACTCTAACAAGCGCTCGCGGGTTTGCAGGCTCAGCGCAGCGCTGCTGCTGGGCTGTCGCCAGCGCCGTGCCAACTCGCTCCACAGGATGTGCTGCAGCTGCTCGTGCGCCTGGTCCACCAAGGCCGCGTCCAGGTCGTGCTGCCGGTTGGGGCCCAACACGCTCGACAAATCCAACAGTTGCTGCTGCGCCTGCGGCGGCAGTTGTCCGGGCAGGTGCAAGGCGCTCACGCCCGGGGCCATGTGCAGGCCCAGGGCTTGCAATTTGTGCGGCGGCATTTGCACGCCCACCCACTGCGCCTGCGGCGGCAGGCTGATGCACATGTCACGCCCTGGCGCATAGACCACCAGGTCGCCGTTGCGCAGCGCCTGACCTTGCACGCGCCACACGCCTTGGCCGTGCAAAAAGATGCCCACCGAAAGCCACTCGGGCGAGAGGTCACCCTGCGCCAGCAGGGCCAGGTTGTACTGCCCCCAATCGGTGCGGCACTGCGGGCTGACGCTGTGCACGATCTGCCCGCCAAAGCGGCCTTTTTCCAACTGCACATGCTCCAAAAAGCCCTCTTGCAAAGCCAACACCAGCGCCTGCGGATCGAAGGCGTCGAGTCGGGTGACCGAAGTCGCAGAAGTGGCTGTGGATGGGTGCATGGGTATGAATGCTGGCCCGGAATTGAACCCTTTGGGGTGCGCTCTGTCAATTCGCAGGGTTATCCCTAGTGGATCTGAGGCCCCTTTGCAGAAATCTGGATAGTCGCCCAGCCGGGCGGTTTTTAGACTGGCCCCATTCAACACAACAACGAAGGAGACAACATGAGCCAAGCATTTGATTACATCGTGGTGGGTGGCGGTTCGGCCGGTTGCGTGGTGGCCTCGCGTCTGAGCGAAGACCCGGGCGTGAGCGTGTGCCTGATCGAAGTGGGCGGCCCAGACAAAAGCGTGTTCATCCACGCCCCGGCGGGTGTGGTGACCATGCTGCCCATCCCTTTCAACAACTGGGCGTACAAGACCGTGCCACAAAAAGGCCTGAACGGCCGCCAGGGCTACCAGCCCCGGGGCAAGGTGCTGGGCGGCTCCAGCTCGATCAACGCCATGCTCTATGTGCGCGGCCACCAGTACGACTACGACCACTGGGCGTCGCTGGGCAACAGCGGCTGGTCTTACCAGGACGTGCTGCCCTACTTCAAGAAAGCCGAGCACAACGAGACCCACACCAACAGCGAATACCACGGCACGGGCGGCCCACAAAACGTGGCCGAGCTGCGCAGCCCCAGCGCGGTCAACAAAATGTTCCTCGATGCATGCGCCCTGCATGGCATTCCCTACAACCCTGACTACAACGGAGCCGAACAATTTGGCGCCTTCATGTACCAGGTCTTCCACAAAAACGGCGAGCGCCACAGCGCGGCCAAGGCCTACATCACGCCCCATCTGTCGCGCCCCAACCTCACGGTCAAGACGAACACCATCACCAGCCAGATCCTGTTTGAAGGGAAACGTGCCGTGGGGGTGCGCGTGCAAGAAGGCGGCCAGACGCAGGAGCTGCGTGCGAACAAAGAGGTCATCGTCTCGGCGGGAGCCTTTGGCTCGCCGCAGCTGCTCATGGTCTCAGGCGTGGGGCCTGCGGCCGAGCTGCAGCGCCACGGCATCCCGGTGGTGCACGCGCTCGAAGGCGTGGGCAAAAACCTGCAAGACCACATCGACCAGGTGCAGACCTGGCGCGCACCCAGCAGCTCCGAGACCTTTGGCGTGTCGGCCACGGGCACCGTCAAAATCACAAAGGCCATTGGCGAGTGGAAGAAAAAGCGCACGGGCCTGGTGACCAGCACCTTTGCCGAATCGGGCGCGTTTTTCCGGTCCTCACCCGAGGTGGAAACGCCCGACCTGCAGCTGGTGTTTGTGGTCGGCATCGTGGACGACCACAGCCGCAAGATGCACCTGGGGCACGGCTTTTCTTGCCACGTCGACGTGATCCGCCCGCACAGCCGGGGCAGCGTCACGCTGGCCGGCCCCGATGTGCGCACCGCGCCGCTGATCGACCCGAACTTTCTGGGCGACGAGCGCGACCTGGACCTGCTGGTCAAAGGCGTTCAGATCCAGCAAACCATCATCGAGTCCAAGCCCTTTGACGCCATTCGCGGCAAGATGCTCTACCCGGTGGACAAGAACGACAAAGCCGCCATCGCGGCCGACATCCGCCGCCGTGCCGACACGCAATACCACCCAGTGGGCACCTGCAAGATGGGCCCTGCCAGCGACCCGATGGCCGTGGTCGATGCCCAGCTGCGCGTGCACGGCCTGCAAGGCCTGCGCGTGGTGGACGCCTCCATCATGCCCACCCTGTGTGGTGGCAACACCAACGCACCCACCATCATGATTGGTGAAAAAGGGGCCGATCTGATTCGTCAGGCCTGAACACAGCGCCCAGCTCCACGCACGCAGGGCCAAGCGGTCCTGCGATCCGCTTCTCGCAAACTGAAATCAAGAACCCATGAGCACGAAACCCTGGCTAGCCACCTACGCCGCCAACAACATCCCCGCCTCCATCAACGCCGACGCTTACCCCTCGGTCATGCACATGATGGAAGAGGCCATGGCGCAATATGCCGATCAGCCCGCCTTCTGCGCCTTTGGCCAGACCCTGAGTTATGCCGATGTGGACCGCCAATCGGCCGCCTTCGCCGCCTGGCTGCAACAGCACCTGGACGTCAAAAAAGGCGACCGCATCGCGGTCATGGTGCCCAACTTCATCGCCTTTCCCATTGTGTTTCTGGGCATTGCGCGGGCCGGGGCGGTGCAAGTCAACGTCAACCCGCTCTACACGCCGCGTGAGCTGGCCCACCAACTCAAGGACTCGGGCAGCGAAACCATCGTCATCTTCACCGGGGCCACGCCCACGCTGGCCGAAGCATTGAGCGCGACCGACATCCGCAACGTGGTCACCGTGTCCCCAGGCGACGGCACCCCAGCGGCGCTGCCCTCACCGGCTGTGGATGCGCGTTTGACGCACACCATCACACTGGCCGATGCCCTCGCCCAAGGCGCCAGCCTGCAACGCACGCCCGTCAGCTTGACGGGTCAGGACTTGCTTTTTTTGCAATACACCGGAGGCACCACGGGTCTGTCCAAAGGCGCTGCGCTGACGCACCGCAACCTGGTGGCCAACGTGGCGCAGTACAAGGCCATCGTGCCCTCGGCCGTGCGGCCCGGGCAGGAGGTGGTGGTCACCGCCATTCCGCTGTACCACATCTTCGCTTTGATGGTGAACTTCCTGACCTACTTCACCGTCGGCGCCAAAAACTGGCTGGTGGCCAATCCACGCGACATGGACGGTTTTGTCGAGGTGCTCAAGCAATCAAGGCCCAGCGTCTTCATGGGCGTGAACACCTTGTACGCCGGCCTGAGCATGCACCCCCGCATTGGCGAGGTGGATTTCTCCAATTTGCGCCTGTCCGGCGGCGGTGGCGCAGCCGTGCTGGGGGCCACCTCTGATCGCTGGAAAGCCATCACCGGCACCTTCATCCGCGAAGGCTACGGCCTGTCCGAGACCAGCCCGGTCGTGTCTTTCAACCCCGCCAGCATTCAGGATTTCAGCGGCACCACAGGCCTGCCCTTGCCGGACACGGACGTGAAACTGCTGGACGAATCGGGCCAAGCGGTGGCGTTGGGCGAATCGGGCGAAGTCTGCGTCAAAGGCCCACAGGTCATGCAAGGGTATTGGAACCAGCCCGAGGCCAACGCCGCCGCCTTCACGCCAGACGGTTACTTCCGCACGGGCGATGTGGGCGTGATCACCCCGGAGGGGTTTTTGCGCATCGTCGACCGCAAGAAGGACATGGTCATCGTCTCGGGCTTCAATGTGTTTCCCAACGAAATCGAGGCCGTGGCCACCGCCTGCCCCGGCGTGGCCGAATGCGCATGCGTGGGCGTGCCCGACGAAAAAACAGGCGAAGCCCTGAAGCTGTTTGTGGTCCGAGCACCGGGTGCCAGCCTCACCAGCGATGAACTGGTCGCCCACTGCCGCGCGGGCCTGACCGCTTACAAAGTGCCCAAATTGGTGGCCTTTGTCGACGCACTGCCCAAGTCCACGGTCGGCAAAATTTTGCGTCGTGAATTGCGCGATGCCAATTAAGGCACGGTGAGCCCATGAAAAAAAGTGTTGCGCATTTTCCTGTCGATTACTGCCACGGCAGCCCACCCAAGTGGTTTGAAATTCAGGAGGGATTCGACAAAGGCAAGTCGCTTTTCTATCTGGACTTTCAAACCCGAGCAGGCACCCCACAGGCCACGGTGGTATTCGTTCACGGCAATCCGGAATCGTCTTACACCTACCGCCACGTCATTGAACACCTGCGTTCATCCAAGCACTGCATCCGGATTGTGGCGATGGACCACATCGGTTTTGGCCTCTCGGACGATGCAGACTTTGAGATGGTGGAAATGCACCATGCTGACAACCTGCTGCAACTGGTGCGGCACCTGGATTTGCAGCAAGTCACCTTGGCCATCCATGACTGGGGCGGCCCTATTGGTGTCGGCGCATTCATCGAAGAGCCCTGGCGTGTACGAAATTTGGTGGTGATGAACAGCACCGTTTTCCCCATGCCTGCCGATGGTTACACCTATCAAAATTTTCCTTTCCCCGTGCTTCCGTGGTGCATCACGCCACGCATCGTGCCCAACTTTCTTTGGGGCGGATTGGCAGCTTATGTGGTGTCTCATGGCCGACCACAATCACTGCCGACCTTCGTCGCGGGCGTGGCACGTTTTATGTGGCGTCATGCCACGCGACGGATCTCTAAAGATGAAGCCGAATACGTTTGGTCGGAATCTTTTCGCAGCAAAACCAATGCCTTGAGTTCCAAACGATTTGTCAGGCAAACACCGTTTTGGGGTCATGGATACCGCTACGTCGACGCCCGCCATGGCGTGCAAGACAACCATGCTTTTTACCAAAACATTCAGAGCAAACTGCCGCAAGTTTGGGGGGCTGGCCCGCAGGCCATTGGCGTTGCAGGCCATTTTGGCGATTGGGACGCCTGCGGCAAAACATCGGTGATCCAGCAGTGGACAACCGCTTTGCCTCAATCAGTCCCACACATGCATCGCCATCCGAACATCGGTCATTTCATCGAAGAGTATTGCGGCAAAGACATCGCAGAGTCTGTTCTGCGCCTGAACCACCTGGCCTGATCACGCTCACCTTTCAACCCTTTCAGCACGAAGAATCCCATGCCCCAACTCCCTACCCTGGCCGAGTGCCAATCCAGCCTGGACCACGACCTGCAAACATTGGCCGAGCACCGCAGCCGCTGGGTGCAGACCTCGGTGGCCGAGCGCATCGCCATCCTGAACGAAATCAAGGATGCTTTGCTGCCTGTGGCCAAAAACTGGTCCGAGACGGCTTCGCGCCACAAAGGCATTCCAGTCGGCTCGCCGCTCGAAGGCGAGGAGTGGCTGTCCGGGCCCTACACCGTCATGGCGTATTGCAACCAGATGATGGCCACGCTGTCCAAGGTACAGGGCAAGCTGCACCTGAGCGGCCTGCCCCTGCGCGAGCTGCCCAATGGGCAACTGGCCGCACGCGTGCTGCCGCATTCGCTGTGGGACCACTTGCTGCTGAGCGGTGTGACCCTCGACGTGTGGATGCAGCCGGGCGTGAACCGCGCCAACCTGGCCCAGCACACGGCCGCCATTTACGACAGCGCCATCCCGCAGCACAAGACTGGCAAAGTCTCGCTCGTGCTGGGCGCGGGCAACATCGCGGCCATCGCGCCGCTCGATGTGTTCCACAAGCTGTTTGCTGAAAACGAAGTGGCCATGCTCAAGATGAACCCGGTCAACGATTACCTGATCGAGTTTCTGGATGCCGCGCTCAAGCCGCTGATCGACCGGGGCTTTGTGCGCATCGTGCGCGGCGGCACCGATGTGGGGCAATACCTGTGCAATCACCCGTTGGTGGAGACGCTGCACATCACGGGCGCGGGTGCATCGCACGACGCCATCGTGTGGGGAACCGGCGAAAAAGGCGTGGCCAACAAAGCGGCCAAAACGCCCATCAACACCCGCCAGATCACCTCGGAGCTGGGCGCGGTGTGCCCCACCATCGTGGTGCCCGGCCCGTGGTCAGCGGCCGACATCCGGTTTCAGGCCGAACAGGTGGCCACACAAAAGCTGCACAACTCGGGCTTCAATTGCGTGGCCTGCCAGGTGCTGGTCTTGCCCAAAGACTGGGACCAGAAATCCGCCTTTGTGCAGGCGCTGGAAAACGTGATCGGCAACGCCCTGCCGCGCGGCCTGTACTACCCCGGCGCACCCGAGCGCCTGGCCGAGTTCTGCACCAACAACCCGACCTTCAAAACCGTCAAGCGCCCCGGCGCGCAAGACTTGGTCATGTCCACGCTGGACTTGGGCAACGCCAAAGCACGCAACACTGAGGTGTTTGCGCCGGCGCTCAACGTGGTCGAAATCGGCGGGCAAGACGCCGAGACCTATTTGACCACTGCAATTGCACTGGCCAACAGCCAGCTCTATGGCACCTTGGGCGCGAACATCGTGATCCACCCGCAAACCATCGCCCAGATAGGACGCCAGCGGTTTGAAGAAATTCTGGCCGACTTGCGCTACGGCACCATCGCCATCAACGCCTGGACAGGCTTAGGATTTTTGTCGGCGCAGTCGCCCTGGGGCGCGTTTCCGGGGCACACGCTGGACGATGTGCAAAGCGGTATCGGCGTGGTGCACAACACCATGCTGTTCGACAAGACCGAACGCGCCGTGGTCGAAGCCCCGTTTCGCCCCTTCCCCCGCAACCTGCTGAGTTTTTCGTTCACCCTGCTGCCACGCCCACCCTGGTTTGTGACCAACCGCAAAGGGGCCATTCTGGGCAAGTTGCTGGTGGCGTTTCAGCACCGCCCCAGCTTGCTGAAGATGCCGCGCATTTTCTGGAATGCCTTGTTGGGGTAACAACAGAACTGACCAAGGGGCTGATGATCCGCCCGCCGAGTTGTCTAAACTGAGGCCATGATCCAAGGCCTCGTTCAACTCTTCCTCTTCCAGGCTCTGGGCGAACTGCTTTCCAAGTTCGCCCTGCCCTTCATCCCCGGGCCCGTGCTGGGTCTGGTCTTGCTGTTGGCGTTTTTGGCCTTGCGCGGCCACGTGCCCGCGTCCATGGACTTGGTGGGCAGCAGCATCTTGCAGCACCTGGGGCTCTTGTTCATTCCCGCATCGGTAGGCGTGGTGCTGTATTTGCCGGTGCTGCAGGCCAACGCCTGGGCCATCACGGCGGCGCTGGTGCTGAGCGTGGTGGCCACGGTGGCAGTGACCGCCCTGGTGCTCAAACTGTTCGCCAAAAAGGACAGCGCGCCATGAACAACACACTGCCGCCGATTTCCGACATTTGGGTCTACCTCTCGGGCAGTCCGCTGCTGGCTTTGGTGCTGACACTCAGCGCTTACTTGTTGGGCCTGACCGTGTACGAACGCAGCCAACGCAACCCGCTGGCCAACCCGGTGCTGATTGCGGTGGTGGTGGTGTGCATCGGCATCAGCGTGATCGACATGCCCTATGCCCAATACTTTGAAGGCGCGCAGTTTGTGCACTTCTTGCTGGGCACGGCCACGGTGTCGCTGGCCATTCCGATTTACAAAGGCTTTGCCTCGCTCAAAGGGCGCATGGGGGTGTTGCTGCTGTCGCTCATGGCGGGGGGCATCACCTCGGTGCTGACGGCCGTGGGCGTGGCGCGGTGGCTGGGGGTGGACGAAGCGCTGGTGCGTGGCCTGGTCGCCAAGTCGGTCACCGCGCCCATTGCCATGGGCATTGCCGAACGCGTACAGGCCTCACCCACCCTGACCGCCATCTTTGCCGTCAGCACCGGCATCCTGGGCGCGGTGCTGGGCCGCTATGTGCTCGACGCCCTGCGCGTCACGGCCTGGTGGCAACGCGGCTTTGCCCTGGGCGTGGCCGCGCATGGCATTGGCACCTCACGCGCATTCAGCGTGAACGCCGAGGCCGGGGCTTATGCCAGCTTGGGTATGGGGCTGCATGGCATTTCGGGGGCGATGCTGATTCCCTATGCGGTGGCTTGGTGGTTTTGAGCGCGGTGGCAAATTGGGCAATTTAGTCATTTAGGTTAATTTGAAAGACATAATCGGTGCTCCCCCGAGCCATGCGCGCAAGCGTGTCGCCCTCGCCGATTTCCGATGACCGAACAGCGCCATGCACCGCACCATTTTTGACACCCCCATAGTCAACACCACCCTTCGCGGCATATCGCTGTGGTTTCTCAAAGTCACGGGCTGGAAAATTGAGGGCCAACTGCCTGAGGGGATGACCAAGTGCGTGCTGATTGCCGCGCCCCACACGAGCAACTGGGATCTGCCCTACACCTTGATGGTGGCGTTTGCCTTGCGTTTGCAGATTTACTGGATGGGCAAAAGCAGCATCTTCTCGTTTCCGTTTGGTCCAGTCATGCGCTGGCTGGGCGGCATTGCGGTCAACCGCTCACAAGCTTCCAACCTGGTGGACTCTTGCGCGCAAGAATTGGTCAAAGCCGAAGGCTCGGTGCACCTGGTGGTGCCGCCTGAAGGCACGCGCAGCAAAACCCGTTACTGGAAAACCGGCTTTTATTACATCGCCCTGCAAGCGCAAGTGCCCATCGTGATGGCCTATATGGACTATTCACGCAAGGTCAGTGGTCTGGGCCCTTTGTTTGTCCCGTCTGGCGACATCAACAAGGACATGGTGGTCATCAAGGCGTTTTATGCGCCTTTCAAGGGCAAAAACGCAGACCAGTTTGAAACGCCGCCAGAGAACCCTTAAGTCTCACAAGCTCACACCCTTTATCGGCCTGGGCATAGGTTGCTTGGTCGACATGACCCGCTAAGGGCCACACCCACTGCACACTCAATCTGTCTTGGCACCCGCCTGGAACCAGCGCCCCAGCATGGCACGGTCTTCTTCACTCAGGCCCGTGGCGTTGCCCATGGGCATTTGCTTGGTCACCACCACTTGCTGGTAGATGTTTTGGGCGTGCTGCTTCATCAGTTCGGGGCTGTCCAGGCGCACGTTCTTCATCTGCACCTGTGAACCATGGCAGCTGATGCAGTGCTGACTGACTAGACTTTGCACCTGAGCAAAATTCACAGGCGCAGCAGGCACAGCCAACACTTGGGGCGCGGCAGGCTTCAAGGCCACAATCACCCCCAAAATCATCATCACACCGACGGCCGCAAAGGGCCAGGGGTTGGCCGCGCGGCCCAGGTGAAAGGCGTGGCGCTGCACAAAGAACTGACGAATCAGGGCACCGGCCAGCATCATCACAAACAGCAGCACCCAGCGCTGCTCGTGCGTGTACAAAAAGCTGTAGTGGTTGCTCAGCATCGCAAAGATGACGGGCAGCGTGAAGTAGGTGTTGTGCACACTGCGCTGCTTGCCGCGCTTGCCGTGGATGGCCAGGGCGTTGGCGTCATAGGTTTCGCCGCTGGTCATGGCCGCCACCACTTTGCGCTGGCCAGGGATGATCCAGAAAAACACGTTGGCGCTCATGGCGGTGGCGATCATCGCGCCCACCAGCAAGAAAGCGGCACGGCCTGCAAACAGCTCATTGGCCAGCCAGGAACAAAACGCCACCACCACGATCATCAGGCCCGCAACGATCAGCTCACCATTCTTTCGGAAGCCAAAGACACGGCAAATGAGGTCGTAAACAAACCAAAAGGCCACCAGCATGCCCACGGCGGCCGAACCGGCCATCACGGGGGTCCAGTCCATGAGCGATTTGTCGATCAGGAAGGTGCCCGCGTTGTAGAGGTAGAGCACCGTGAACAGCGCAAAGCCACTCAGCCAGGTGGAGTAACTTTCCCAATAGAACCAATGGAGCTTGGTGTGGATCTTTTGAGGGGCCACCATGTATTTTTGGGGGTTGTAAAAACCGCCGCCGTGCACAGCCCACATGGCACCGCCCACGCCTTTTTCGAGCAGGTCGGGCGAGTTGGGTTTTTGCAGGTTGTTGTCCAGAAAGACAAAGTAGAACGAGGAGCCAATCCAGGCGATGGCGGTGATGACATGCACCCATCGCAGCAACAAATTGGCCCATTCCAGCAGATACGTTTCCATGAAGGAGTCTCCAACCTGCTCACCACCGCGGGCCCTGTGAGCGGGTATTCGGTCGCGAACATGTTCCCGGAGAAACCTGCGCCGCTGCGACCAGTGCACTGAAGTGTATACAGTTTAACCCTCTGAATCCAGCCTTCCCCGGGCTTGTTCGCCTAGGGAAAACCATCATCCGTCTTCAAAGGGTTTGCAAGAGTTGTGCCGCCACCGCCACGGCAATGACTTCGGGCTCTTTGCCCGTGATGCCAGGCACCCCAATCGGGCAGGTGATGCGCTCAATCTCTTCGGCCGTGAAACCCCGGTCCTCCAGTCGGTGCCTGAAGGTGGCCCACTTGGTCTGGCTGCCGATCAGGCCCACAAAAGGCAAATCGTCTTGTGTGCGCAGGCGTTTGAGGCAGGCCACCACAATGTCCAGGTCTTCGGCGTGGCTGAAACTCATGATCAGCACCCGGCTGCCCGGGGCCAGATCGGCCACCGCCGCTTGCACCGGGTTGGAATGCTCGCAATCCACATCTGGGGGCACATCGTCCGGGAAAATCTCGTCGCGGCTGTCGATCCAGCGCACCGCGAAAGGCAAAGGCGCCAGCGTGTTCACAATCGCCCGGCCCACATGGCCGCCGCCAAACAGCGCCAGCGGTGTGCGCGGGGGCATCAACACGGTGCGTAAACGCGCCACGTCGCCCGCGTCCACCCGCTCCATGGTCAATTCGACCACCCCGCCGCAGCACTGCCCCAAACTGGGGCCCAGCACTTGGCGCAAGGTCGTTTGCTCGGTCTGCCCAGCCAACAAGCGCCGCGCATGCGCCAAAGCCTGAAACTCCAGATGTCCACCGCCAATCGTGCCCGCTTCACCGAGCGCAAACACCAGCATGTGGGTGCCCGGCCCACGCGGCACCGAGCCCTGGGTGGCGTGCACGCTCACAACCACCGCGTTTTCTGCACTCAAACGTTCAAGCGCGTGTTCTGTCCAATTCACTGTTGTTCCGTTCCGATTTGATGCGAGGGCGTGCTGGGCGCTGCCCCATCTCAATGCCACAATGGCGAGCAAATTCCGAGTATGCCTTCGAAAATCACCGCTCCATTTGCCAGCCATGAATTCACCTCTGCAAACTCTGCGCCGCACGCTGTCCAACCATTACCGCCTGGGCTGCATGGCTTTAGGGGCGGGTGCCTTGTCCTGGCTGAGCGCCTGTGTGGCGCCCACACCCAAGTCTGAGCCACACGCGCCCGCCCAAACGCCAACCAGCGCTGCGCAAGAACGAGACACTCTGCCATCGGGCGCAGCTGTATCGTCGGTTGCCCACAGCGCCAAAGCATACCGAGTGGACGCCGCCAGTCATTTGTATGGGCTGAACAAGCAACGCATTTACAAAGGTCGACTGCCCCCCATGCTGTTGGCCGTGGGGGTGCTGGATGTGGACATTGACCCACAAGGCAAGGTCAAAGCACTCCAGTGGAAACGTGCCCCCAAGCATGCACCGCAAGTCATGGCCGAGATTGAACGCATGGTCAAAGCCGCCGCACCCTACCCCACCCCAAAAAACATGAGCCAGGTCACCTACACCGATGTGTGGCTGTGGCACCAAAGCGGCAAATTCCAGCTCGACACTTTGACAGAAGGTCAGGACTGAACGGCCCAAACCGGTCACCCCTCAGGGGGGCGCTGCCCCCCATTTCAAGAGTGCCTCAAGCCGAAACCAACTGCCCCGCCTTGGCCTTGTCGCGAGCCAAGGCCTCGCGGTCACTGCGGCGGCGAAAGACCAGCGTCACAAAGCTGCTGCTGATCACGATGAACAGCGAGTACAGCACCGGGATCAGCAAGATGTCTTGCTGCATGGCCCCGGCAAAGCTGAGCGTCACGATCAGCACCGCCAAGGGGCCGTTCTGAATGCCGGTCTCCAGCGCGATGGTGCGGCTGCGATTGGCGTCCTGGCGCAGCAGTCGAGACAGGCCGTAACCCAAAAGCATGCCGATGAGGCCCAGGCCAATGGCCGCGAAATACACCGTCAACGGTGTGGTGGCCAGCAGCTGGTGGTTGCGCGGGATCCAGGTCACCACCAAAAACAAAATCACCAGAATGCCCAAAAAGCCGCCCAGCAACTCGATGGTGGCGCCGATGTTGGGGCTCATTTTGCGCAGCGCCATGCCAATTAAGGTGGGCACCAAAAGCACCACCAAAACCTGCGCCACGTTGCTGGCCGGGATCTTGAAGTCACCGCCGATGCCAGCGGCTTGCGAATAAAACTCCAGCAAGGCGGGCACCATGACCAGCGCCACCAAGGTGGACACACTGGTCATCATGATGGACAGCGCCAGCACCCCTTTGCTGAAGTAGGCAAAGATGTTGGAGGTGGTGCCGCCGGGCATGCAGGCCATCAGGATCAGGCCCACCGCCAACGCGGGTGGCAAGTCCAGCAGCATGGCCATGGCAAAGCCCAGGAAGGGCATGATGCCGTACTGGCACAGCACGCCCACCAGCACACCCTTGGGCTTGCGAAAGGCGATCAAAAAGTCGCGCCAGGTGAGCGATGCGCCCATGCCCATCATGATGACCATCATCATCACGCCCAGCAGTTTGGTTTCAAATTCGGTGACCATATCTAACTCCGCTGTGGCGCTCAAGCGCGTTTGAATTCATTTTTGACTTCGGCTTTCAGGTCCTTGCGCAGCACCTTGCCAATCGGTGACTTGGGCAGCTCGTCGCGCAGCACCACCGAACTGGGCCGCTTGTAAGCAGCCAGGTGTTGCTTGCAATGCGCGAGCACGTCTTCGGCGCGCAACTGTCCTGCATGGTCGGGGTTCGGCACCACATAGGCCCGTACCGCCTCGCCTGTGCGTTCGTCGGGGGTGCCGACCACCGCCACTTCCAGCACCGCATCCATCTGCGCGATCACGTCTTCCACCTCGTTGGGGTAGACGTTGAAGCCGGAGACCAGCACCATGTCTTTCTTGCGGTCCACGATGCGCAAAAAGCCGGTCGCGTCCATCACCGCGATGTCGCCCGTGGCGAACCAGCCGTCATGCATCACGTTGGCGGTTTCGGCCTCGTTTTGCCAATAGCCTTGCATGACCTGCGGGCCGCGCACCCAGATCTCACCAGGCTCGCCCACAGGCACGTCTTGCCCAGCTTCAGACACCAAACGCACATCGGTGCCGGGGGCCGGGATGCCGATGCTGCCTACACGCGGCTCGCCGCTGAGTGGGTTGAAGCTCACCACGGGCGATGTTTCGGTCAGGCCATAACCTTCGGCGATGGGGGTGCCGGTGACTTCGCGCCAGCGCTGCGCCACGGCGCTGTGCAAAGCGGTGCCGCCTGCGATCGAGGCCTTCAGGTGCTTGGGCGGGTAAGCCAAAAACCATTCTTCATTGAGCAGGCCATTGAACAAGGTGTTCACGCCCGTCATCCAAGTGAGCGGGTAATTTTCGACAGCGCGTTGCAGGTTCTGCACCGGGCGCGGGCTGGGCACCAGAATGTTGTGCGCACCGATGGCTAGGAAGCCCAGCAAATTGGCCGTGAACGCAAAGATGTGGTACAGCGGCAGCGCCGTCAGCACGCACTCTTGGCCGGGGTTCATGTGGGTCGCGCCCATGGCCAGCATTTGCTGCACGTTGTGCAGCAAATTGCCGTGGCTGATCATTGCGCCCTTGCTCACGCCCGTGGTGCCCCCGGTGTATTGCAGCAAGGCCAGATCGTGGGGCTGCAAGTCCTGCCAATAGTTTTTGGCGGGCTGCTGGGCCAAGCTGGCCCGGCCCTGGGCCAGCGCAGCCTGCAGGCGCACATGCGGCACGGTCACGGGCGGCAGCACCTTGCTCCAGACCTTTTGCACGCCCCGGATGATGCCGCGAGGAATTGCCGGGAAGAACTCTGGCACGCCCGCCAGCACGATGTGTTTCACACCGGTTTGCGCCAGCACCTCGGGCAGTTTGTCGGCAAACATGTCGATTACAACCAGCGCCTTGGCCTGACAGTTGTTGAACTGGTGCACCATTTCGCTCACGGTGTAGAGCGGGTTGGTGTTGACCAGCACGCACCCGGCCTTGAGCACACCAAAAGCCACCACCGGGTAGGGCAGGCTGTTGGGCAACTGCACCGCCACACGGTCGCCCCGGGCCAGGCCCAAGGTACCGCGCAGGTAACCAGCAAACGCGTCCGACAAGTCATCGACTTGCGCAAAACTCAAACTGCCGTTCATGCCGTTGGGCACCACGCAGGTGAAGGCTGCCTTGGCCTGGCTGTCACGCGCCCAGCGGGTGCAGTGGTCGTGGATCAAATGCGCCAGGCTCTGGTGCTCGGGCGCGGGCAAATCGGGGGCGATGCCCACTTGGGGGTAAACCGCTTGCCACGGGCGCAAGGCGCTCGTGGGGTCTGGAGTCAAGCTCATGAAGGTCCTTGGGGGCAGAGATGAAACAGTAGGGATGGTCAAGGCGGTTCAGCGGTCGCTGCAGAGAGAGACTCGATGCGCCACTGAGTACGGGTGCGACACCCGCAAAAAAAGGCCGAACTGAGAGAGCGGCCATTATTGACGTGATCGGACTGAAAAAACCCTGAAACACCGCCTCAAATAAGGGTGTTTTCCCTGATCCAAAACCCTCGGTCAAGCAGGTGTTTGCTGCTCGTGGGCTGCGCCGGGCAGCATGGTCAAAATGAGCGTGGTGGCCACCGAAAACCCCGCCAGCAGCAAGAGCGAGTTGCCAAAGCCCATGGCCTTGACGACCGGCCCCAGGGCCCAGACCGACAAGGAACTGACCGCAAACGACACGCCCAGGCGCATGCCCGACACGCGCGAGCGCAAGCGGTCGTCCACATAGCGGGCGATCATGAAATCGGTGAACGGGATGGCCCCGAAGATGAACACCATCACCCCGATCAGCGCCGCAAACAGCCACCAGCCCTGCGCCTGCGAGGCCAGCACCAGCATGGGAATCTGCGCCAAGACCATGAACATGAAAAAACGCTTGAGCGGGAAACGGTTGATGAGGTGCCCCACCACCACCTGGGCGACTGAGGCCACGGCGTAGACCAGAGCCAGCAACAAGCCCAAACTGGCTGGGTCTTCCATGACCCCCTTGAAACGCTCGGTGATCAAAGGCCCATTGCCGTTGGTGGTGAAGTTGAACAACACACTGCTGGTCACCGCCGCTGCCGTCATGACCACCATGGCCCGCATCAGCAGGGGCGCAGGCAGGCTCACCTTGGCCCCGCCCTTGCGTTTGGCGGGCGAGGAGACCTCTTGCGGGCAAGTGCGGGCAAACAGCCAACCACACACCAGGGCCGCCACACCGGGGAGAATAAAAGCTGCCCGCCAGCCTTGCCACTGGATCAGAAACCCCGTGAGCAAAGCGGCCACCGCCACACCCAAATTACCCGACAGACCATTGAAGCCAATGGTGGCACCCGGGTTGGAGGAGCGCTCGAGCAGCATGGGAATGCCCACCGGATGGTAAATGGAGGCGAACACGCCGATCAGCGTCAAGCACCCGGCCAGCTGCCAAGGTGTTTGTGCGAAGGCAGTGAGGATGGAGGCCGTGCCAATGCCAAAAAAGAAAACCAGCATCATGCTGCGGCGGCCCCACAGATCGCCCAAACGCCCTGCGGGCAGAGAACCCAGACCGAACATGAAAAACGCACCCGCACCGTAAGGCATCAGGTCTTGCCATTGGGCCAGGCCCATGTCAAGGGCGATGGTGCTGACCGCCGCCGCAAAAATCAGCAAAAACAAATGGTCCAGCGCGTGCGCGATGTTGAGCAGGCCGCGCACCATGCGGGGGTGGTCGGCGGCTTGTTCGAGCACGGGGGCGGCAGAAGGGATCAAGGTCGTCATGGTCAATTTCAATTTTCAGGCCAAGTGTTTACCTCGACCAACAGGCACCAACACTGTGCGCCCAAGGCCATTTGAACGCTGTCGCTTTGGTCACAGCGGGGATGCATTGCACTCACAAAGGCGCGTTGGCCGGTGCTTTGGCGTCCCGGATGTGCGCCCGCCAATACACCGCCATGACCCCCGTGAGCAGCAGGCCCAGGGTCGAATACGCCCCCGCCGTGGCGGCATAGCCCCAGCGGTCAATCATGGGGCCTGACAGCAGCAAACCCAAAGGCAGGCCCCAGATGGCCAGCATGCGCATGCCCATCACACGGCCGCGATAGGCCGGCTCGGTCACGCGCAGCATCACGGCCGCCAGCGGCGTCATGCTCAGGCTTTGCGCCAGGCCCGCTACCCACAGCAAGGCCATGCCCACCCCCAAATGGGTGTTGAAGGCGAACAGCACATCCACCGCAAACCACACCGCCCCCGCCAGCACCATGGTTTGCGCTGCGCGAAACGCAAAACGGTGCGAACTGAGCACCACCGAACCCACCAGCCCCCCAAAGGCAAAGCTCGCGCCCAGCCAACCCAGGCCCGTCTGGTCGGTCAGGTAAATGTTTTTGGCCACATAAGGCAGCAAGCCCAAAGAAAAGGGAAAGGCCAGCAGGTTGACCAAGAAGGCGAGGGCCATGGCCGCCATCAGCACCGGGCGCGTCCACACATAGCCAAAAGCCAGCTGCAAATCGCGCACAGGCGACACGGACGACAGGGGTGGCGCATCTTTGTTGGCTGTTGGCGCAGGCCCATCGGACACGCCTCGCGACAGCACAAAACTGAGGGTGTAGAGCGCGGTGATCAGCGCGTAAGCCCAGGTCATGCCCAGCCAGGCGACCACGCCTGCCCCCGCCAAAGCACCCGCAATGCGGGCCGAATCCGAGGTGATGCGCGAAATGCCCAAGGCACCCAGCAAATGCCGGGGCGGCAAAGTCTGGGCGATCAACGCGTTGCGCATCATCATGTCCGACGGCCGCACCAAGCCCGCCAAAGCCGCCATGCACAACACGATCAAGGGCGTGAGCGCTTGCAGCCAGGCCAGCAGCATGAAGGTGGCGGCCAGCGCTGCATAGAGCGCTCGCGACAGGACCAGCATGCGCCGATACCCCAAACGGTCACCCACCACGCCAAACATGGGCGAGACCAAAGAACCCAGGTACTGCAAAGAGCCAAACACCACCAGCATCATCACCGAGCCCGACTCAACCAGGATGAACCAGCCCAGCACGATGGACTCCATCTCGAAGGCCCAGGAGGTGGCCAGATCGGCCGGCCACTGAAAGCGGAAACTCCTGACCCGAAACGGGTCGCGCCAGTGCATGGCGGGTGTTGTGTCAGCCGTCGGCACCCCCTGGCTCATGGCCGTGGTCCTGTGCAGCGCAAAGTGAGGGGAAACAGCGCACGGCGGCAAGGGCGCGGGCGCATGGCGCTCATGCGCTCAATCCTGCCCGGCGCGAGGCGACTGCGGGGTGGCGTCGTTTTTGGCAAGGCGGTCTGGCTGCGCCGCAGGCTCTGGCATGAAACACATCTTCTCGCCGTCCCAGCGCTGGCCGCACCAGCACAGGCCTTCGGCGTTGATGATGCAAGTGCCGGTGCCGCAGCACCGTGGATCGTCTGACATGGGCCTGCTCCTGTGGGCTGTTGGAATCAAAGTGACAGGATGCCTGAAACCATTTCAGGCATCCGGCTCAAGCCATCACAGGCCCGCTGTGGCCTTGGCTTTTTCGCACGCCATCAGGATGCGCTCGGGCGTCGCCGGAGCGTCCATGTAGACCACCGCCTTGTGGTTGGCACTGGCGGCCACCGCATCGCGCAAGGCAAAGAAGGCCGACAAGCCCAGCATCAAAGGCGGCTCGCCTGTGGCCTTGCTGTTGAAAGGCGTGGGTTTGATGTTGGCGTTGTCGAACAAGGACACCTTGAAGTGCTCTGGGATGTCGCCCGCCACCGGGATTTTGTAGGTGCTCGGGCCGTGTGTGAGCAGCTTGCCCTTCTTGTCCCAAATGCACTCTTCCATGGTCAGCCAGCCCATGCCTTGCACATAGGCGCCTTCGATTTGGCCTTTGTCCAATGCGGGGTTGATGCTGCGGCCCACGTCGTGCACGATGTCCACGGCTTTCAGCCACCACTCGCCGGTGCGGGTGTCGATTTCCACTTCGCTCACAGCAGCGCCATAGCAGTAGTAATAGAACGCACGGCCATTGAGGGTCGCGAAGTCGTATTTGATTTCGGGCGTCATATAAAAGCCCGTTACCGACAAGCCCACACGTTCCATGTACGCTTGCTTGGTCACATCGGCCCACTTGACGGACTTGCCGCCGCCGTGCAGCTCGTTGTTGGAGAAGCTCACCTCTTCGGCGGTGCAACCGAGCATGCGGGCCGCCACGGGCTTCAAGCGTTCGCGCATTTGCGCTGTGGCGTTCATGATGGCCGCGCCGTTGATGTCGGCACCACTCGAAGCGGAGGTGGCCGACGCGTTGGGCACTTTTTGCGAGTCGGTCGCGGTGATGCGCACATGGTCCACGCTGATGCCTAAACCATCGGCACACACCTGCGCCATCTTGGTGTTGAGGCCCTGGCCCATTTCGGTGCCGCCATGGTTGCAGCTGACCGAGCCGTCCATGTAGACCACCAGCAATGCGCCGCCCTGGTTCAGGTGCGTGGCGGTGAAGCTGATGCCGAACTTCAGGGGCACCAAGGCCAAACCACGCTTGCGGGTTTTGCTCTTGGCGTTGAAAGCATGCACGGCGGCACGGCGCTCGGCGTATTTGGATTCCTGCTCCACCTGGTCGATGACCTTGTCACCCACCCAGTCTTCAATGAGCTGGTTGTATTGGGTGGTCATGGTGTCGGGCGTGCCGCTGATGGCCGGGTCTTTGTAAAGGTTGAGCTTGCGCACTTCCAAGGGGTCTTTGCCCAAAGTCATGGCGATCTCGTCCATCACCGTCTCGATGCCGAACATGCCTTGTGGGCCGCCGAAACCCCGGAAAGCGGTCGCGCTTTGGGTGTTGGTTTTGCAGCGGTGGCTGACCAACTTGAGCGCGGGCAGGTGGTAGGTGTTGTCGATGTGCAGGCAAGCACGGTCGTTCACGGGGCCGGAGTAATCGGTGCTGTAACCGCAGCGCGACATGAGCGTGATGTTGGCACCCAGCACGCGGCCATTGTCGTCAAAGCCCACTTCGTAGTCGATGCGGAAGTCGTGGCGCTTGCCGGTGATGGTCATATCGTCGTCGCGGTTCACACGCAGCTTGACGGGCTTTTGCAGCTTGTGCGCAGCCAGCGCGGCGCTTTGGCTGAAGATGCTGGCGTTGCCCTCTTTGCCGCCAAAGCCGCCACCCATGCGGCGGCAAATCACCTCCACATCGTTGGTGTGCAGGTTCAGGGCGTGCGCGGCTTCGCGCTGGTTGCCGTCAGGGTGCTGGGTCGACACGTACAGCGTCAGCTGACCGTCTTCCTTGGGCACCGCGTAAGTGATCTGGCCTTCCAGATAGAACTGTTCTTGCTGACCGGTGTTGGTGCTGCCCTTGATTTTGTGGGGCGCGTTGGCAATTGCCGAAGCGGCGTCACCACGCGTGATGCCTTTGGGCGGCATGATGAAGCTGCCCGCCGCCATCGCTTCTTCGATGGTCAAGATGGGCGTGAGTTCTTTCACCAGCACCTTGGCTTTTTTGGCGGCTTCGCGGGCGTAGAGCATTTCACGCGCCACAACCACGGCCACGGCCTGGCCCACAAACTCGACCTTGCCTGCGGCCAGGAATGGATCGTCGTGGATGATGGGGCCGCAGTTGTTTTCGCCGGGAATGTCTTTGGCGGTGTAAACCGCGACAACGCCGTGCTCCTTGAGGATGGCTGCGCGGTCGATGCCGTCACCAATCAACTCGCCATGCGCCACGGGCGACAAGATGAGCGCAGCATACAAAGTGCCCGCGTGCTCAGGGATGTCGTCGATGTAGGTGGCCGAACCCGTGACGTGCAGGTGCGCCGATTCGTGAACGATGTCGGTGCCTTGCTGAACGCCCGATGCGGGCAACAGGTTTTTGATGGGGGTAGGAGCGTTCATTCAAGCCACCTCTTTCTGTTCTTCAATGAATTCGAGCACCAGGTTGCGGGCGACCAGGGCGCGGTAGGCCCAAGTGGCACGCAGACCGTCGCGGGCGGTGAAGCTGGCGGCAATGGCGGCGTCCAGGTCGGCCGATTTCACGTCGGCAGGCGTACGGCCCTCCAGCACGGCTTCGAGCTTGGGGGCGCGGCAAGGCGATGGGGCCAGGCCGTTGTAGGCCAGTTTCACGCCGCTCAGCTTGCCGCCTTGCAGCGTGTAGCTGATGGCGGCGCAAGTGGCCGAGATGTCTTGTTCAAAACGCTTGCTCACCTTGTGGGCGCGGAACACCTGGCCGGCCACGGGCTTGGGCAATTCGACAGCTTCGATGAACTCACCGGGCTCCATCACGTTTTTCTTCATGCCCGTGTAGAAGTTGTCCAGCAGCACCTTGCGGGTCTTGTCGCCACGGCGCAGCACCAAGCTGGCACCCAGCGCCATCAGGCAAGGCATGGTGTCGCCAATCGGCGAGCCGTTGGCGATGTTGCCCGCCAACGTGGCCGTCGAGCGGATGGGGGGCGAGCCAAAGCGGCGCAGCACTTCGGTGAAGTCGGGGTAAGCCTGGGCCACGAGCGCTTCGACCTGCGTGAGCGACACGGCCGCGCCAATGCGCCAGGCGCTGGCGGTCTCGGTCACTTGGCGCAGTTCTTTGACGTTGCCCAAATACATGATGTGATCTGGGCGTGAGAACTGCTTGTTCACCTGCAGACCGATTTCGGTACTGCCTGCCAACAGGGTGGTGGTGGGGTTTTTGACCAAATAGTCGGCCACCTCGGCGATGGTGGCGGGCGACACAAACTCGTTGCCTTTGCGGGTGCGCACCACGGGCTGCACGATGATGTCACCGTCCAAGCTCAGTGTGGGCACGCTGGCGCGTTTGATTTCTTTGAGCAAAGGCACATCGGCGCTGTCGTCCAGCTTCAAGGCCTCGGGCTTGGCGCAAGCCTTGGTGGCCGAATCGATGATCGGCTTGTAGCCGGTGCAGCGGCACAGGTTACCGCTGAGCGAATCGGTGATCTGCTGGCGGTTGGGCATGGGCAAAACCTGCACCAGGTTCACCAGGCTCATCACGATGCCGGGCGTGCAGAAGCCGCACTGCGAACCGTGGCACTTGATCATTTCTTCCTGCACCGGGTGCAGCGTGCCGTCGGCTTTTTTCAGGCTCTCGACCGTCTTGACCGATTTGCCGTCCAGCGAAGGCAGCAACTGGATGCAGGCATTGGTGGCCACGTAGTCCACGCCCGTGCCTGCGGCATTGAGCTCACCCACCATGACCACACAAGCGCCGCAATCGCCTTCAGCGCAGCCCTCTTTGGTGCCGGTGCGGTGCATTTGCTCACGCAAATAGTCCAGAACAGTGGTGGTGCGGCGCTCGCCTTGGGCTTCGACGATGCGGCCGTCGAGCACAAAGCGCACGGTGTTGGTGACTTGGGTCATGGTGCGGGGGAGGTAAATAAACGGTAAGACTGCGATTCTAAATAAGCATCGCCAGCATGGCTGGCTTTTTCGACGGATTAATTGGGGTCAGATCCCAATTAATCCGAAGCCGCATCCCCATTGGGGCAAGAAGCGGGCACTTTGGCCTCCACCCCGTTGCGGTGCACCCAAGGGGCCACGGCAGCGTTGGCCCACAAACCTTTTTTGGCGGTGCGGGCCGATGCGTGAGCTGCTGCATAGGCCTGGCGTTGCCGGATGTCGATTTCGCATTGGTAGGCCTCGTAATACCAAGCCGCACCTGCCGCAACCTGGTTCAAATTGACTGGGCTGCAATCGGGCTTGAAAACGGTTCCCAATACCCGTTCGTACCGGTCTGTTTGCGCGTAGGTGACGGTGACGCTCTGGCCCAAGACCATGGCGGCCAAATGCGCCCGTGACGATGGGCCATAGGCTTGATCCAACTCGGGGGCGTCGATGCTGGCCAGCCGGATCGACTCACCGCCCACGGTGATCGTGTCGCCATCATGCACCGATGTGACCGTGCCAGTGATGCGCTGCTTGCCAACGCTCACGCCGCAAAGCGTGTTGCCCGCTGCAGGCGCAAAACTCGCACCGTCCCCGCCGCCGCATGCCGACAGGGCCAAGGTCAAAATCAACAAAAAAACCCGCATCATGGCAGCAGCTTAGCCGAGCGAGGCGGGGGAACGAAGCCTCAAAATTCGGTTCGTCCAAACTTCAATGGAATTGCGCAGGCTAGTGCTGCGAAACCAATGGAAAATCTTGCGGCCTGCGAATAGAGCTCACAGTCAAGTCCACATCCAGCTGCGGCCAACACAAGTGGTCCGGTGTTGGCCATTCCACAGTTGTCAACTGCTCAACGGTGGCCTGCTTGAACCATGGAAATTGATCAAAAGGCAGAAGCAGTTCCTCATCGCCCAACAACAGCCAAAAGCCATGTTTGGACACATTGGTGACTTCAGCCGCCGAAGTGGTGATTCCATGCATCTTGAATTTCCTTCAGGTGTAACTCAAGTTCAAAAATTGGGATCTACAGGCCCAATCCAATCAAGACCCCCGATAAGTCGAGTAACTCCAGGGGCTGGCCAGCAACGGAACATGGTAGTGCTGGTCTTCATGGGCCACACCAAAATCGAGACTGACTTTGTTCAGGAAGTTGGGCTCGGGCAGTTCTACGCCTTTGGCTTTGAAGTAGTCGCTCACATTGAAGACCAGGCGATAGGTGCCTTTGCGCAGGCTGGCGTGGTCGTAGAGCATGCCGTCGGGGTTGCGGCCGTCGTGGTTGAGGGTGAAGCTTTTGACCAAAGTGGCCTGATCGCCTTGTGTGGTGTACAGGGCCACCTGCATGCCTGCCGCGGGGCAGCCGTGCATGGTGTCCAGAACGTGTGTGCTCAATCCCATGGTGTGCTCGCTTGTCTTGAATGTGGGTCAAAAAAGGGTGGTTTTGGCAAGGCTTTCAAAAGCCCTTAAAACCGGTCGACCGAAGTGTATACAATTTTGCTTTTGGTGGCTATGATTTGCGCCACCGACACAAAAACACCCGGGCCAAGAGCCCCAAGGGACCGCGAGACATGGAAACTTCCACCACGCACCACATCGTCGAATCGCTGACCCGCGCCATCGTGGAGCACCGGCTTTTGCCCGGCTCCAAACTGGCTGAGCAAAAGCTGGCCGACCACTTTGGCGTGTCGCGCACGCTGGTGCGCCAGGCGCTGTTTCAGTTGTCGCAAAACCGCCTGATCCGGCTGGAGCCCGCACGCGGCGCATTTGTGGCCGCCCCCTCGGTTGAGGAGGCGCAACAGGTCTTTGCCGTGCGCCGCATGCTCGAAGCCGAGATGACCCGCGCTTTTGTACAGCAGGTCACGCCTGAACAAATCGTGGCACTGAGAGAACACATCAAACAAGAGCGAGAAGCCGTGACGCAGGGCGACATCACGGGGCGCACCGAGCTGCTGGGCGACTTCCATGTGCGCATGGCCGAGCTCATGAACAACGACGTGCTGGCCCAAGTGCTGGGCGAGTTGATCTCGCGCTGCGCCCTGATCACGCTGATGTACCAGTCGCGCAACGAGGCCGAGCACTCCACCGACGAGCATGTGGCCTTGGTGGCCGCTCTGGAGGCGAAGGACTCGGACCTGGCCGTGCGCCTGATGCACGAACACCTGTTGCACGTCGAAGCCAGCCTGACCTTTGACCGCAAAGTCCCCACCCACGACATTTCCCTGGCCTTGGCCTGAACACCACCGAGCAAGACCCATGAGCATTTACGACAGCACCCTCCCCTACCCCCGTGACTTGAAGGGTTACGGCCGCCATGTGCCACACGCGCAGTGGCCCGGCGGCGCCCGGGTGGCGGTGCAGTTTGTCTTGAACTACGAAGAAGGCGGCGAAAACTCGGTGCTGCACGGCGATGCGGGCTCCGAGCAGTTCTTGTCTGAAATGTTCAACCCTGCGTCCTACCCCGAGCGACACATCAGCATGGAAGGCATTTATGAATACGGCTCCCGGGCTGGCGTGTGGCGCTTGTTGCGCGAGTTTGAAAAACGCGGCCTGCCGCTCACGGTGTTTGGCGTGGCCACTGCGCTGCAAAAGCACGACGATGTGACCGCCGCGTTCAAAGAATTGGGCTACGACATCGCCTGCCATGGCCTCAAGTGGATCCATTACCAAAATGTCGACGAAGCCACCGAGCGTGCCCACATGGCCGAAGCGATGGACATTTTGCAAAAGCTCACGGGCGAGCGGCCCTTGGGCTGGTACACAGGGCGCGACAGCCCCAACACGCGCCGTCTCGTGGCCGACTTTGGCGGCTTTGAATACGACAGCGACTACTACGGCGACGACCTGCCCTTCTGGATGAAAGTGCGCAAGTCAGACGGCACCGATGCGCCCCAACTCATCGTGCCCTACACGCTGGACTGCAACGACATGCGCTTTGCGCTGCCCCAAGGCTATTCGCACGCCGACCCGTTCTTTCAGTACATGAAGGACACCTTTGACGCGCTGTATGCCGAAGGCAATCCAGAAGGCGACAACGCCCCCAAGATGATGAGCATCGGCATGCACTGCCGCCTGCTGGGACGCCCGGGCCGCATCACCGCGCTGCAGCGCTTTTTGGACCACATCCAGTCGCACGACAAGGTCTGGGTGGCGCGGCGCATCGACATTGCGCGGCATTGGAAGACCGTACACCCCTACAAGGATTGAACATGGCCCTGACCCTCGACCAACTCAACCACGCATCCGCCGCAGAGGCGGCGCAGATGCTCGACGGCCTGTACGAGCATTCGCCCTGGATCGCCGAGCAAGCGCTGGCGCAACGCCCTTTCACCTCGCTGGCGCACCTGAAACACGCCATGTGCGAAGTGCTGGCACACGCTGGGCGCGACGCGCAGCTGGGCCTGATCCGCGCCCACCCCGAATTGGCAGGCAAGGCCATGGTGAGCAAGTCGCTCACGGCCGAATCCACCAACGAGCAAACCAAGGCAGGCCTGACCGACTGCACGCCAGAAGAGTTCGCCAAGATCCAAAAGCTCAACGCCGACTACAACGCCAAGTTCGGCTGGCCCTTCATCCTGGCGGTGCGTGGCCCGCGTGGCGTGGGCTTGAACAAAAAACAGATCATCGATGCCTTCGAGCGCCGCCTGTTCGGCCACCCCGACATGGAGTTGGCCGAGTGCCTGCGCCACATCCACCGCATCGTCGAGATCCGGCTGAACGACAAGTTTGGTGTGGAACCCACGCTGGGCCACCAGGTCTGGGACTGGCAAGAACAACTCGCGCAACACTCCGACCCCGGCTTTGCCGAACTGGGTCAACTCACCGTCACATACCTCACCGACGCGCACCGCGCTTGCGCCCAGCGCATCACGCAAAACATGCGCGACTGCGGTTTTGACGAGGTCTACACGGACGCGGTGGGCAACGTGGTGGGCCGTTACCACCCGGCTACCGCAGGCGGCAAATACCTGATGACGGGCAGCCACTACGACACCGTGCGCAACGGCGGCAAGTACGACGGCCGCTTGGGCATCTTTGTGCCCATGGCCTGTGTGCAGCAGCTGCACCAACACGGCCAACGACTGCCCTTTGGCATTGAGGTCGTGGCCTTTGCCGAAGAAGAAGGCCAGCGCTACAAAGCCACCTTCTTGGGCTCTGGCGCACTCATCGGCCAGTTCAACCCCGCCTGGTTGGACCAGCAAGACGCCGACGGCATCACCATGCGCGCGGCCATGCAGCACGCGGGCTTGAACATCGACGACATCCCCAACATCCAGCGCGACCCGGCGCAGTATCTGGGCTTTATCGAAGTGCACATCGAGCAAGGCCCGGTGCTCAACGAAGTGAACATCCCGCTGGGCGTGGTCACCTCCATCAACGGCAGCGTGCGCTACCTGTGCGAAGTCATGGGCACGGCCAGCCACGCGGGCACCACACCCATGGACCGCCGCCGCGACGCGGCCTGCGCCGTGGCCGAACTGGCGCTGTACATGGAGCAACGTGCCGCGAAAGACGGCGACAGCGTGGCGACGATTGGCCAGCTGCAAGTGCCCAACGGCTCCATCAACGTGGTGCCCGGGCGCTGCCTGTTCAGCCTGGACATGCGTGCGCCCACCGATGCGCAGCGCGACGCGCTGGTGGCCGACGTGATGGCGCAACTCGACCAAATTGCCGAGCGCCGAGGTGTGCGCGTCAAAGCCGAACTCACCATGAGCGCCGCCGCCGCGCCCAGCGCCCCCGAGTGGCAAGCCCGCTGGGAACGCGCCGTGAGCGCCTTGGGTGTGCCGCTCTTCAAATTGCCCAGCGGCGCAGGCCACGACGCCATGAAGCTGCACGAAGTCATGCCACAAGCCATGCTGTTTGTGCGCGGCGAAAACGGGGGCATCAGCCACAACCCACGCGAATCCACCACCAGCGACGACATGCAGCTGTGCGTCGACGCTTTCACCCATGTTTTGAACCAACTCTCTCAGGAATTGTCATGAGCGCTACCCACGTCAACCACGAACAACAATACCAACAACTCGACGCCTGGATCGATGCGCACTTTGACGAACAGGTCAAGTTTTTGCAGGCTCTGGTGCAAGTGCCCACCGACACGCCACCGGGCAACAATGCGCCGCACGCCGAGCGCACTGCCGAGCTGCTCGCACCCATGGGCTTTGAGGCTGAAAAACACCCTGTGCCTGCTTCCGAAGTCAAGGCCTATGGTCTGGAGTCGATCACCAACCTGATCGTGCGCCGCAAATACGGCGAAGGCAAAACCATTGCCCTGAACGCCCACGGCGACGTGGTGCCCCCCGGCGAAGGCTGGACACACCCACCCTACGGCGGCGAAATCCATGGGGGCGCCATGTACGGCCGCGCCACCGCCGTGAGCAAGTGCGACTTTTCCACTTTCACCTTTGCCACGCGTGCGCTCGAATCACTCAAGGCTCCGCTCAAAGGCGGCGTGGAACTGCACTTCACCTACGACGAAGAGTTTGGCGGCGAAATGGGTCCCGGCTGGCTGCTGGCCAAGGGCCTGACCAAGCCCGACCTGATGATCGCGGCAGGCTTCAGCTACCAGGTCGTCACCGCACACAACGGCTGCCTGCAAATGGAAGTCACCGTGCAAGGCGAGATGTCGCACGCCGCCATCCCCGACAGTGGCACCGACGCACTGCAAGGCGCGGTGCACATTCTGAGCGCCCTGCTCTCGCTCAACACGCAATACCTGAAGGTCACGTCCAAGGTCGAGGGCATCACCCACCCCTATCTGAACGTGGGCCTGATCGAAGGCGGCACCAACACCAACGTGGTGCCCGGCAAAGTCAGCTTCAAGCTCGACCGCCGCATGATCCCCGAAGAGAACCCGGCCGAAGTGGAAGCCAGCATCCGCCAAACCATTGCCGACGCCGCTGCCAGCTTCAAGCCCCCACGCGGTGGCCATGTGCTGAAAGTGGATGTGCGCCGCATGCTGCTGGCCAACGCCATGAAACCACTGGCGGGCAACCAACCGCTGGTGAGCGCCATCCAGAAACACGGCGAACAAGTCTTCGGAGAAGCCATCCCTGCCTTGGGCACCCCGCTCTACACCGACGTGCGCCTTTACGTGGAGCGCGGCATCCCCGGCGTGATCTACGGCGCAGGGCCGCGCACCGTGCTCGAGTCCAACGCCAAACGCGCCGATGAGCATGTGCAGCTCGATGACCTGCGCCGCGCGACCAAGGTGGTGGCGCGGACGCTGCTGGATTTGTTGGCTTGAATCTGAAGGTGCTTACGCACCTTGAGAAAACACGCTTAACTTTTCAACTTCAGCGCCACGCCATTTTTTGAAATTCATTTCAAGGTGAACGCCATGGACAAACCAGTGAACATCCACGATGGGCTTTACAGCCAAGCCAAGGACTATGCCGTGGCTGAGCGTCAAACCATCGCTGAACAGATCAATCTCTGGGCCATGGTAGGTAAAGCTGGGCTCGACAACCCAGATTTACCAACTGCTTTTGTTCGCGATCTCATCGTTGCACGCAGGCAAAATTCTGAGTTGGCTTCGCCGTTTGTGCCCGCCGCCAAGGTCCGAGCTTGAACGTTATGACCGCACCTGACCTTGACACCCTGCGCCAGCGCGTGCAGGCCTGCACCACCGACCAGGACGTGGCCGACTACCAGCGCGACGGCGCGGTGTGCATCCGCAACTTGTTCACGCCCGAAGAAGTGGCTCTGCTGCGGGACGGCATCGAGGCCAACCTGGCCCACCCCAGCCCACGCGGCATGGTGGCCAGCCGGCCGGACGATCCGGGGCGCTTTTTTGAGGACTTTTGCAACTGGCAAGACATCCCGCAGTACAAGCGCTTCATCTTCGACACGCCCCTGGCCGCCCTAGCCCAGCGCCTCATGCAAAGCCAGACTGTGCGCCTGTACCACGACCACCTGTTGGTCAAGGAGCCCGGCACGCGCCAGCGCACGCCCTGGCACCAAGACCAGCCTTATTACAACGTGGACGGCCTGCAAAACATCAGCTTCTGGATTCCGGTGGACCCGGTGTCTCGCCCCTCCACGCTGGAGTTCGTCGCGGGCTCTCACCGTGGCCCCTGGCTCATGCCGCGCACCTTCATGACGAACCAGGCCAAATGGTTCCCCGAAGGCTCGCTGGCCGAGTTGCCCGACATCGACAACCACCGCGAAGATTTCCCCATCCTCGGATGGGACTTGCAGCCGGGCGATTTGGTGTGTTTTCACATGCTCAGCCTGCACGCCTCAGCCGGGGTGGACGGCACGCAGCGCAGGCGCGTGTACTCGGTGCGCTTTTTGGGCGACGACATGACCCACGCCCCACGGCCTTGGGTCACCTCGCCGCCCTTTCCCGGGCTGGACCAGGAACTGCCCGCCGGAGTGCCGATGGACCATGCGCTGTTTCCCTTATTGATCGAGGGCTGAGGTTTGATTTTTTTCGTGTGACTTTCAACCTCGTCACTTCAACGGAAGCTGTAGCCTCCAGTTATTGATGCTTTGGAGGACGTGTTCCACGACTAAACCCGGAGCCTATTGATCCGGCAGGCTGAAGTTTGAAATGCGTGAGACATGTCATCGCATAGGTCGCCACTCGCAGTGTCCGACTTGATGGGTTTTGGCGCAGGCCCATGTCTGGGTCTTCGACCGCCGACCTACAAGATCTTTGAGCATTGAAAACTTCACAGGGCCGAACCAATAAGCACACAAAAAGGGCCGTATTCACCACCGGCAGTGAGAGCCAATGCAAAATACCGAGCGCCCATGAAAAAACCGCTGCAAGTCATAGACCTACAGCGGTTTTTTACTTTTTGGCGGAGTGGACGGGACTCGAACCCGCGACCCCCGGCGTGACAGGCCGGTATTCTAACCAACTGAACTACCACTCCTGGTAGATAGCTTTACTCTAACTTTCGTTAAAGCCAAGTGCTACAAACTTGGCGACCCTACGGGGATTCGAACCCCGGTACTCACCGTGAAAGGGTGATGTCCTAGGCCTCTAGACGATAGGGTCATAACCTGGACTGATTCTTTCGAATCTTCTCGACACTTTGGTGGAGGTAAGCGGGATCGAACCGCTGACCTCTTGCATGCCATGCAAGCGCTCTCCCAGCTGAGCTATACCCCCTTTGGTACAACGTTTAGCATTTCTGCTTTACCGTTATGCCTCGTTGGTGTCGAGACTTGAATTATAGACAGGTTTTTAGGCGTTTTGCAAACAGGCCAGAATTTTTTCTCTTTTATTCAAAAAAAGTACCGCATCGAGCGATGGGGTTTGGGCTGTGCCCATGACCATCACGCGCACAGGCATGGCCAAGTGCGGCATTTTGAGGCCGGTAGCCGCCAGCACTTCTTTGATCGCAGCCGAGATGGATGCTTTATCCCAAACACATACGGCCAGCTTGTCGGCCAGCAGCGCCAGCGCAGGCTTGACCGCATCGGTCACATGTTGCGCTTTTTCTTCCGCATTGGGCACCACATCGGTATAGAAAGCACTGACCCATTTGGCCAGCACCACCAAGGTGTCACAGCGATCCTTGAACAATCCACAGATGGACGTCAGGCGCTCGTCGGCTGTTACACCGAGCTTTGCCAGAAAGGGTTGCACCCGCGTGGCCAGCGCAGCGTCGTCCAAGCCTTTGAGATGCTGGGCATTGACCCAGGCCAACTTAGCCGCATCCCACTGCGCCGGGCTCTTGGACAAGTGGGTGCCGTCAAACCACTGCACCATCTGATCGAGGCTGAACAACTCGTCATCGCCATGGCTCCAGCCCAGGCGGGCCAGGTAGTTGTTCATGGCTTCGGGCAGGTAGCCCGCTTCGTCGTAGTTGGACACGGCCACGGCACCGCGGCGCTTGGACAGCTTCTGGCCATCGTCGCCCAAGATGACGGGCAGGTGACCGAACTGCGGCAGCGCAGCGCCCAGAGCGCGGTACATATTGATCTGCCAAGGCGTGTTGTTGATGTGCTCGTCGCCTCGGAACACATGGCTGATGGCCATGTCCCAATCGTCCACCACCACCGCGAAGTTGTAGGTGGGTACGCCGAACGAACCTTCAGGAGCCCCCTCTTCCGGCGCACGCTGGATGATCAGGTCGTCGATTTCTGTGTTGCTGATGCTGATCGGGCCTTTGACCAGATCGTCCCAGCTCACGACGCCGTCGACCGGGTTGGCAAAGCGGATCACGGGCTTCACACCCGCAGGCACTGGCGGCAGCACCTTGCCCGGTGCGGGGCGCCAGGTGCGGTCGTACAAACGTTTTTCACCGCGCGCTTCCTGCGCGGCTTTCATGGCCTCCAGGTCTTCGGGCGTGCAATAGCAGCGGTAAGCCGTGCCTGCGGCCAGCATCTGATCAATCACAGCCTGGTAGCGGTCCAGGCGCTGCATTTGGTAGATCGGGCCTTCGTCGTAGTTCAGGCCCAGCCAATGCATGGATTGAAGAATCTGATCGACCGAGTCTTGTGTGGAGCGGGCCACATCGGTGTCTTCAATGCGCAGCACGAACTCGCCGCCGTAGTGGCGAGCGTAGGCCCAGGAATACAAAGCGGTGCGGGCGGTGCCCAAATGCAGAAACCCCGTGGGGGACGGGGCGATGCGGGTGCGGATTTTGGTCATGGTTTCAGCTCAGGAAGGGGACGCCAACGGCCCCTTATTCGGATATTAAAAAGTGTCGAGGCCACGGGCCAGATCGGCCTGGACGTCTTGCGGGTACTCCAGACCCACGGCCACGCGGATCAGGCCTTGCCCAATGCCAGCGGCTTGGCGCTGCGCCTCTGTCAGTCGGCCGTGAGAGGTGCTGGCCGGGTGCGCCACCATGGTTTTGGTGTCACCCAGGTTGGTGGCCAGGGACAGCATTTGCATTTGGTCCATCACATGGAAAGCACGTTGGCGCGATTGCTCGGGGCCCTCGGCTTTCACATCAAAGGACAAGACAGCGCCGCCCAGCCCCGACATCTGGCGCATGGCCAAGTCGTGCTGCGGGTGGCTGGCCAAACCGGGGTAGTGCACACGCGCCACGGCGGGGTGCTTTTCCAGCCATTCGGCCAAAATTTGCGCACGGGCCGTTTGGGCACGCATGCGCAAGTCCAATGTTTCCAGCCCCTTGAGCACCACCCAAGCATTGAAAGGCGCGAGCGTCATGCCGCCGCTTTTGAGCACAGGCAAAAACTTCTCGGTGATCATTTGCTGCGAGGCGCACAGCGCCCCTGCCATCACGCGGCCCTGCCCGTCCAGGTATTTGGTGCCTGAGTGCATGATGATGTCGGCTCCCATGACGGCAGGCCGCTGCAGCGCAGGCGTGGCAAAGCAGTTGTCCACGGCAAACAAAGCACCCGCGTTGTGGGCAATGTCGGCCAAGGCCTGGATGTCGCACACCTCGGTCAGGGGGTTTGTCGGCGTTTCGGCAAACAGCAAACGGGTGTTGGGGCGGACTGCCGTTTGCCATTCTTTCAAGTCAGTTTGCGAAACAAAACTGGACTCCACGCCGAACTTGGCCAGATCAGAGCCAATGAGCTTAATGGTCGAGCCGAACATGGAGCGCGAGCAGACCACATGGTCGCCCGCCTTCAAGAGGCCCATGCACATCATCAAGATGGCGGACATGCCCGACGCCGTGCCCATGGCGGCTTCGGTGCCTTCAAGTGCGGCCAGGCGCATTTCCATGCTGCTCACGGTGGGGTTGCCATAGCGGCCGTAGGTGTAGCCTTCTTCATCGCCTGCAAAGCGGGCAGCGGCGGCGGCGGCTGTGGGTTGCACATAACCGCTGGTCAGGTACAGGGCTTCGGAGTTTTCGCCGTATTGGCTGCGCTCCACAGCGGCGCGCACAGCCAGGGTTTCAATGTGCAGATCGTCCAATCGTGTGTTTGCGGTCATGCGGGTCCTCACTCGCTGGCGTTGGGCAAAGCCAAACGCGAATTGTCTTCGGCGCCCTCTTCGGTCTGCGGGCGCGACTCGTTCAGACGGCTGATGTCGTCCGCCGAGATGTCGCCGGTCACATACACGCCGTCAAAACACGAGGCATCAAAGGCCGACAAAGCACCGGCACCCGAGAAACGGGCCTGGGCCACGGCTGCTTTCATCGCATCCACGTCCTGATAAATCAGGGCGTCGCAGCCAATGATCTGACGAATTTCTTCGATGCTGCGGCCATGGGCCACCAGCTCTTCCTTGGTGGGCATGTCGATGCCGTACACATTGGGGTAACGCACAGGCGGCGCAGCGCTGGCCATGTAGACCTTGCGTGCACCGGCGTCACGCGCCATTTGCACGATTTCGCGGCTGGTGGTGCCACGCACGATGGAGTCATCCACCAACAAGACATTGCGACCCTTGAACTCACTGACGATGGTGTTGAGCTTCTGGCGCACAGACTTTTTGCGCACTGACTGGCCCGGCATGATGAAGGTGCGGCCCACGTAACGGTTTTTCACAAAGCCTTCACGGTACGGGATGCCCAGCAGATGCGCCAATTGCGTGGCACTGGGGCGGCTGGACTCGGGGATCGGGATCACCACATCGATGTCGTTGGGCGGCACGGTGGAGATCACGCGCTTGGCCAGTGTCTCGCCCAGATTCAGACGGGCCTGATAAACCGAAATGCCGTCCATGGTCGAGTCTGGGCGGGCCAGGTACACGTATTCAAAAATGCAGGGGCTCAACTGCGCCTTGTCCGAACAGGCTTGGCTGTGCAACTGGCCTTGCAGGTCCACAAAAATCGCTTCGCCCGGGGCCACGTCTCGCTCAAACTGGTGCGTGGTGCCGTCAAGCGCCACCGACTCGCTGGCCAGCATGATGCTGCCGTCAGCGCCTCGGCCCAGACACAGAGGGCGGATGCCGTGAGGGTCACGAAACGCCAACAGTCCGTGCCCTGCAATCAGGGCGATCACGGCATAAGAGCCTTTGACGCGGCGGTTCACACCGCGCACCGCTTCAAACACATCGCTGGGCTTCAGAGGCAAACCACGCGTGGTTTTTTCAAGCTCGTGCGCCAGCACGTTGAGCAGCACCTCGGAGTCGCTCTCGGTGTTGATGTGGCGGTGGTCGTTGGAAAACAACTCGGCCTTGAGCGCATGCGCATTGGTCAAGTTGCCGTTGTGCACCAGCACCAGGCCAAATGGGGCGTTCACATAAAAAGGCTGCGCCTCTTCTTCGCTGAAGGCATTGCCCGATGTGGGGTAACGCACCTGACCCAGGCCGCAGTTGCCGGGCAGCGCCCGCATGTTGCGGGTGCGAAACACGTCACGCACCATGCCTTTGGCCTTGTGCATGAAAAACTTGCGGTCCAGCTGGGTGACGATGCCTGCCGCATCCTGCCCGCGATGCTGCAAAAGCAGCAAAGCGTCATAAATCAGCTGATTGACCGGTGCGCTGCTCACAACGCCAACAATTCCACACATACTTACTTCCGTTCAAAAATCGAACCACCCCGAAACACTCAGGGCAAATATTTCACAAAGGCTGCGGGCAACAAAGGCTTCAGGCCCACCAGCGTCATGTCCAGCCAGGCCGGCCCCCTGGCAGACTGCCACCAATCCCCCCGCGACAGCCCGGTCAGTTGCACCACCACGGTCAACGCCAGCAACAGCACCACGCCACGGGCCAAACCAAAACCGGCCCCCAATGCGCGGTCAACAGGGCGCAAACCCACACTTTCCACCAGTTTTTTGATCAACCAGGTCAGCACACCCACAGCCAGCAAAATGAGCACAAAAACCACCACAAAGGCCACGGCGTATTGCACCGCGCCGGGCGCACCTTGGACAAAAGGCAACCAGTCAATCACATCAACGGCCAGCCACTGCGCCCCCACAAACGCCGCCACCCAGCCCGCCAGGGACAAAATCTCAAACACAAAGCCCCGCCAAAACCCAAGCACCATGGACAGGGCCAGCACGCCCAGCAGCATCCAGTCGGTGAGCACCATCTCCATCGTCAAATCTTCAGAATCGAAGGCGTAAAGTCAAGTTTGCGAATGCGGGCAGCCGCCTTCTCTGCATCGTCACGGTTGTCAAAAGGGCCCACGCGAACACGCGTGGTTTTCTTGCCCTCTTTGCCATCCACCACCTGGGTGTAAGTCTTGAAGCCGGACTGCTCCAGTTTGCGGCGCGCATCGTGCACTTTGTCAGCATCGGTGAAGGCCCCGACTTGAATGACCACCCGCTCAACTGCTGGCTTGACGGGCTTACCCTCCAGCAAGGCATGCGCCTTGCTGCCATCATCCTGTGGCTTGGCCACAGGTGCCGGGGCAGGTTTGTCGGCTTTTGCAGGGTCGGCGGATTTGAGCTCTGGCTTGGACGCTGCGTCTTTGGCCTTGTCGGCAGGCACCTCGGCGGCGGGCACCGTGGACTGTGCTTTAGGGGCGGCGGGCTTGCCCGCTTGCGCCATCACGGCAGCAGGCTCAGGCACCGGCAAGACGACTTCCTCACGCGCATCGAGGCTGGCATGGGCAGGCACAGAATCAGACGCAGGCAACAGCGGTTTGGCCGGGGCTTGAGCAGAGGGCACCGCTTGAGGGCTGGTCAAAGGCGAGGCCGTCTGGCGATCAGGAATCACGATGGGCGTGTCCACCGCCACCGGCCTGGGCTGGGTGTCAAACAACAAGGGAAAGCCCACCACCGCCACCAACACCAGCACCACGGCGCCCATCAGGCGATGCCGTGCACGCCTGCGAACGATGTCGATGTTTTGACTCGGCCCGGAGGGAACCGCATCGACCGAAGCAGAAGCGGCTTGACCGGGCAAACGGAACTTGAAAAAGGCCATGGCTGTGTGCTCAGGGGCTGAGGTGTTTGGCTTGAAGACGGGGAATTCCCTCTTGCAAAACACCGCCCACGGTATAGAAGGAGCCAAAGACGACGATTCTATCAGCCGGGTTGGCTGCCTCCATGGCCGATCGCAGTGCTGTCATGGGGTCCGGATGAACGCTGGACGAGGCATCCGCACGCTGGTTTTGCGCCCCCCAGATCTGCTGCAAATCGACCGCCTTGGCCGCCCTGGGCAAGGGCAAGTCGGTGAAATACCAGCGGTCAATCATGGGATTGACCCGCTGCAACATCGGCAGCAAGTCCTTGTCGGCCATGGCCCCCACCACCGCATGGGTCGTGGGATAAAAACCCATGGCGTCCAGATTGACGGCCAGCGCCGCCACCGAATGGGGGTTGTGCGCCACATCCAGCACCAGTACCGGCTCACCAGGCACGATCTGAAAGCGCCCGGGCAACTCGACCATGGCCAACCCGTTGCGCACGGCCTGGGCCGTGACGGGAATGCGCGGGCGCAGGGCGTCCAGCGCCGCCAGCACGCCTGAGGCATTGACCAGCTGGTTGGCCCCGCGCAAGGCCGGATAAGCCATGCCGCTGTACCGACGCCCGCGCCCGGCCCAAGACCATTGCAACTTGTCACCCGAGAAATTGAAATCCTGCCCAAAACGCCACAGATCAGCACCCATAGCCGCGGCATGGTCCAGCACGCTTTGCGGCGGCACCGGGTCGCTGACCACCACGGGGCGCCCGGTGCGCATGATGCCGGCCTTCTCAAAACCAATGCTTTCGCGGTCTTTGCCCAAAATGGCGGTGTGGTCAATGTCGATGCTGGTGATCACCGCGCAATCGGCGTCGATGATATTGACCGCATCCAGACGCCCACCCAGACCCACTTCCAAAATGGCCACATCCAGATGGGAGCGGGCCATGAGATGCAAGATGGCCAGGGTGCTGAACTCGAAATAAGTCAGGCTGACATTGCCACGCACCGCATCGACTGCCGCAAAAGCCTCAGCCAGCGCCTGGGCAGACGCGGACTCGCCGTGCAAGCGGCAACGCTCTTCAAAATGCACCAAATGCGGCGAGGTGTAGACGCCCGTGCGGTAACCCGCTTGCAACAATATGGCTTCAAGCATGGCGCAAGTCGAGCCCTTGCCGTTGGTGCCCGCCACGGTGATGACCGGGCACTCGAACTTCAAAGCCATGCGGTCGGCCACGGTTTTCACGCGGTCCAGCCCCATGTCGATGGCCACGGGGTGTAGTTGCTCGCACCAGTCGAGCCATTCCTGTAGAGTCTTCATAGGCGGCGATTGTCGCCCACTCCCGATACTTTCATCTTGAACAAAGCCCCCATGGAACTGACTGTTTACGGCATCCCCAACTGCGACAGCGTGAAAAAAGCACGCACCTGGCTCACCGACCACGGCCTGAGCTACACCTTCCACGATTTCAAAAAACAAGGCGTTCCCGCTGCCGAACTGGCCGCCTGGGTGGCTGCTGCGGGCTGGGAAACCGTGCTCAACCGTAAAGGCACGACCTGGCGCAAACTCGACGCTTCGGTGCAAAGCGGCGTGACCGACAGCACCAGCGCCCAGCAAGTGATGCAGGAACACGCCAGCACCATCAAACGCCCGGTGATCGCCTGGCCCTCGGGGCGCGTCACCGTCGGTCACGTTCCTGACCAATGGCCCGCATGAATTTTTTGTAACGGATCTTTACCTGCCCGTCATGCGCCAGCGCCGAAGCCCCAGTTAAACTTCGGCCAGATTTGACGGAGATCCTCATCATGAAAACCTGGGCAAGCACCCTTTTGCTGGTCACCGCCTCCTGGGCACAAGCTCAGGAGGTCGGCCAAGTGATATCGCGCACAGCGGTTTACCAACAAGTGGCCGTCCCGCGTCAGACCTGCAGCCAGGCCCAGGTGGCCGTGCAAAACCCGTCCTCCGGTGCAGGTGCCCTGATGGGCGCCATTGCCGGGGGGGCTGTTGGCAGCCAATTTGGCGGCGGATCTGGCCAGGCCCTGGCCACCATGGTGGGCTTCATTGGTGGCGCCGTGATGGGTGACAAAATCGAAAACCCTGGCAGCCAACTGCAAAACCAGACCACTTGCACCACACAAAACGTGTATGAAAACCGCTTGGTGGGCTACAACGTGGTATATGAATATGCGGGCAAACAATACAACGTGCAATTGCCGCAAGACCCCGGCCCCACTATCCAGTTGCAAGTCACGCCCCTGAGTGCTCCACGGTCAGATGCACCCGTTGTCGGGCCAACCGTGGTCAGTGCGCCTACAACCACCGTTTACACACAAGCCCCTGTGGTGTATGTCCCAGCTCCGGTTTACCGCACTTATCCGACCATTTACCCGCCCGTTTACACCCACGTCAACCTGGGCTGGGGCTGGAGCAGTGGTCACCGCCATGGCCACTGGCGCTGAGCACAGCAGGGGCAAAGCCCCTCAACTGACCTAAAATCGCGGGTTGTTTGTTTGACCCAAGCGCAGGGGCCACATCAGGCCCCTGTTTCATTTGCAGCCCCCTACGCTTTATCCAGCACACCATGACCACCCAAACCATCGACGGCGTCTCCGTCAACACCCAAGCCAATGTTTACTTTGACGGCAAATGCGTCAGCCACGGTCTGACCCTGCCCGATGGCACCAAACTGTCGGTGGGCGTGATCTTGCCCGCCACCCTGACCTTCAACACCGGCGCACCCGAGATCATGGAATGCGTGGGCGGCTCCTGCGAATACAAGCTCGACGGGAGCAGCGAATGGGTCAAGTCCAGCGCGGGCGAAGAGTTCAGCATCCCCGGCAACTCCAAGTTCGAGATACGCGTGACCGAGCCCTACCACTACATCTGCCACTTCGGTTGAACCCGCCATGAGCACCATCCTGCAAAACCTGCCCAAAGGGCAAAAAGTCGGTATCGCCTTCTCGGGCGGTCTGGACACCTCTGCCGCCCTGTTGTGGATGAAGCAAAAGGGCGCCCTGCCCTACGCCTACACCGCCAACCTGGGCCAGCCTGACGAGTCGGACTACAACGAGATTCCCCGCAAAGCGATGGAGTACGGCGCTGAAAAAGCCCGTCTGGTCGACTGCCGCACCCAGCTGGCCCACGAAGGCATCGCCGCCATCCAGAGCGGCGCTTTCCACATCTCCACAGGCGGCATCACCTACTTCAACACCACCCCGCTGGGCCGCGCAGTGACCGGCACCATGCTGGTGGCCGCCATGAAGGAAGACGACGTCAACATCTGGGGCGACGGCAGCACTTTCAAGGGCAACGACATCGAGCGTTTTTACCGCTACGGTTTGCTGACCAACCCGAGCCTCAAGATTTACAAGCCTTGGCTGGACCAGCTGTTCATTGATGAGTTGGGTGGCCGCGCCGAGATGAGCGCCTTCATGACCGCCAACGGTTTTGGCTACAAGATGAGCGCCGAAAAGGCCTACTCCACTGACAGCAACATGCTGGGCGCGACCCACGAAGCCAAAGACCTGGAAAGCCTGCAAAGCGGCATGAAGATCGTCAACCCCATCATGGGCGTGGCGTTCTGGAAGCCCGAAGTCGAGGTCAAGGCCGAAGAAGTGAGCGTGCGCTTTGAAGAAGGCATGCCCGTGGCCCTGAACGGCGTGGAATACGCCGACCCGGTCGAGCTGTTCCTCAAAGCCAACGAAATCGGTGGCCGCCACGGCCTGGGCATGAGCGACCAGATCGAAAACCGCATCATCGAAGCCAAGAGCCGCGGCATCTACGAAGCCCCCGGCATGGCGCTGCTGCACATCGCCTACGAGCGTTTGGTCACCGGCATCCACAACGAAGACACCATCGAGCAGTACCGCATCAACGGCCTGCGCTTGGGCCGCCTGTTGTACCAAGGCCGCTGGTTCGACCCACAGTCCATCATGCTGCGCGAAACCGCCCAGCGCTGGGTGGCACGCGCCGTGACGGGCACTGTGACACTGGAGCTGCGCCGCGGCAACGACTACAGCATCCTGAACACCGAGTCGGCCAACCTGACTTACGCCCCAGAGCGTTTGTCGATGGAAAAAGTGGAAGACGCGCCGTTCAGCCCTCTGGACCGCATCGGACAGCTGACCATGCGCAACCTCGACATCGTGGACACCCGCGCCAAGCTGGGCATCTACGCCCACACAGGCTTGTTGTCAGTGGGCGAAGGCCCGCACATCTACAAGTTGGATGGCAGCGGTAAGAAATGATGCTTTGATGCTTCAGTGAAAACGGCCTTCGGGCCGTTTTTTGTTGTCTTGCTTGGTTTGGTGGTGTTTTCCGCCCCGGTGCGGGCGCCTGCCGGCTCGCCTCATAACTCGCTTCGCTCGCCAAATCGGCGAGTCCGGCAGGCGCCCGCGCCAAGGCTGCGTTGCTGACGCATTCATCGTGACCAACTGCAATTCAACCCATACAATCCGCCCATGCCCACCATCAGCATGTTTTACGGAATCCTGGTCTCCATGTTCTTTGAGGACACGGACAGGCATCACCTCGCCCACATCCATGTGCGCTACGCAGGCGATAAAGCGGCCATTGCTATTGACGATGGCCGCGTGTTGGCTGGAGGCTTTCCACCCAAGCAATTGAAAATGGTTCAAGCTTGGATCGAAATCCACAAAGATGAACTGCTGGCCGACTGGGAACTTGCCAAGGCTGGTGAGCAGCCCTATCCGATTGACCCTTTGCGTTGAGGAGCAGGACCATGCAAGACTTGTTGGACGTGATCTTGGTCAAGCCCATGCAAGGCTATTGGTTGGCCTTGTCATTTGAAAATGGCGAAAACCGTTTGTTCGATGTCAAACCCCTGCTGACCAAAAAGCCCTTTGAACCGTTACAGCAATGGCATGTTTTTGAACAAGTTTATGTGTTTGCGGGCACGGTGAACTGGCCTGGCAACATCGACATTGCCCCAGAAACCTTATATGAACGATCTGTGGCTGCCTAACGTGAGCAGTCATTGAAAGCGACAAGAATGACGTTTATGTTGCATCAATAAAAAACGGCCCTCGGGCTAATGCCAGTCAGTTAAGAGCTGACCGGTTTTAATTTAAAAAGGGAACCCTGTTCAAACACGGTTCCCTTTTTCATGAGCTGGCTGCAAAACGATCTTTCCCAAACACTTCAACGCACCCCCAAGCGGCTGGATCAACTCAGCAGCCTTATCGACCCTCAGTGGATTACCCAAGTCCTGAGCACCACAGGCAAAGCCTCCATACGACGACGCAAGCTGCCTGCCGAACACGTTATTTGGCTGGTCATCGGATTGGCTCTTTTTCGCAATCAGCCCATCTGGGACGTGGCCAGGCAGCTGCAATTGACGTTGCACAATCAACCCTTAACAGGCTGCTGAAATACTGACTCACTGAAAGCGTCAATTCAGCTGCGCGTTCGAGAATTCAGGCATCACAAAAAAACAGTTTGACATGCGCGGCGCAGACACCTTTACCGAGAGCTTGTTTCTGATGAAACGGCTGGATGATTTCGTACCTGCTGGACACCCTTTGCGAGCCATCCGTGAGATGGTCAATAAAGCACTGGTGGCCATGGACGGCTTGTTTGCGGACATGTATGAAGCTGACATCAAAGGCGGTCGCCCTAGCGTTGCCCCCGAGAAGCTATTGCGCGCCATGCTGCTGCAGGTGCTCTACAGCGTGCGCTCGGAGCGCATGCTCATGGAGCAAATTCAGTACAACATGCTCTT
>NZ_CXOO01000041.1 GCF_001269385.1 Limnohabitans sp. DM1
CGGGGTCAACGCTAGGGCGGCCGCCTTTGATGTCAGCTTCATACATGTCCGCAAACAAGCCGTCCATGGCCACCAGTGCTTTATTGACCATCTCACGGATGGCTCGCAAAGGGTGTCCAGCAGGTACGAAATCATCCAGCCGTTTCATCAGAAACAAGCTCTCGGTAAAGGTGTCTGCGCCGCGCATGTCAAACTGTTTTTTTGTGATGCCTGAATTCTCGAACGCGCAGCTGAATTGACGCTTTCAGTGAGTCAGTATTTCAGCAGCCTGCTAGACATCCATTCGTATTGATCTGGCCCTGTGAAGTTTGCAGGGTGACTTCAACCTTGCACCTTGTGGGCGCTAGCCCTGCTGGCGATCAGACGCTTGTGGACCACAGGCTTTTCGCTTGGCTGGCAAGCTCCCACAAAATCCTCCCAACGGGCAACACACGGCTCAGACTTCATCGGGCCAAATCTATAAGCAGTGACGGCTCAAAAAATTCAAACTTCAGCGTGCCGAATCCATAAAGCTGCCGACCTACAAGACCACCGCCCCGTAGGTCGGCGGTCGAAGACCCCGACAAATGCCAGTCACCCCTCTGGCGGTCGGGGCCAAGGACCCCGACGTTCACCGGTCAAACAGGCCCTGCACGCTCAAATCCTGGCGCCTGGGACCAAGCACAGCTCAATGTTGTCATCACCGCGCTCTTCACAATCGCACTCTTGCAAGCTCTCGGGTGAGCAAGCTTGTGGCGGCAAGGCTGTTGCGCCCAAGGGCTCCCTGCTGTCGGCGCCCGAATCCACGGCACCGGCCACAGCGGCACCCACACCACCCGCATTAGAAAAGCCCGAGAAGTTCAAACGGCTGGTCGGCGTTGTGGGGCGGGCCAGGGCCACAGTCACGGTGTTGTTGGTCACCACGGCCGGGGTGATCTGCAACGGCGCATTGGTGTAAGCAATTTTGTAGTTGCTCAACAACGTGGCGGCATTGGCCGGTGCTGCGTTCAGGTTGGAGTTGTACGTGCCCGCAATCAAGCCCGTGGCCAAGCCTGACACCGTCACGTCTTCACCCGCCACAAAGCCCGACTTGGTCGCTGGCAACTGCGTTTGCTGCGTGCCATTGGCCTGCACCGTGGTGGCGGTGCCCGTCACGGCCGCGTCCTTGGGCGTGATCGCGCCTTTGCCAGTCACCGAAGTCGGCAAGTTGTAGTTGTTCAGATCGGTACCCGTGGCTGCCGCAAAGTTGCCCGCCGCCAGATTGGCCGTGACGCTGCTCGCGCCCAACACATTCTTGTCGTTGTACAAGGCGACTGTTTGGTTCACGCTGGCGGTTTCGGTCTGGCCCGCAACGGTCACACCTTTGACGGTGAAGGCGGTGGGGACCAGAGTGGCGGCTGTGGTGCCGTCGTAGGTTTTGGTTTGGTCGGCTAAGGTGACTGTGAGGGTGGCTTTGGCGATGTTGGCGGTGGTGGTTTTGCTGGTGGTGGTCAGGTTGTAGTTGTTCCAGTCGCCGCCGTTGGTGCCGTTGGCTTTGGTCAAGCTGATGACGTCAGAGACAGTGACCGTCTTGCCGGTGCCGGCGTTCTTGGTGTCAAAGCTGCCCGAGCCACTGACGGCCAGGGTTTCTGTGCCCACGGTGCCGCCGAAGGTGCCAGCGGTGATGGTGGCGTTGGTGTTGGCGTCGTAGGTTTTGTTGGCAGCGGTGAGACTGTCCAGCGTCACATCCTTTTTGGCGATGTTGGCGGTGGTGGTTTTGATGCCGGTGGTGGTCAGGTTGTAGTTGTCCCAGTCGCCACCGTTGGTGCCGTTGGCTTTGGTCAAGCTGATGACGTCAGAGACGGTGACGGTCTTGCCGGTGCCGGCGTTCTTGGTGTGAAAAGTGCCCGAGCCGCTGATGACCAAGGTCTCTGTGCCCACGGTGCCGCTGATGGCGCCAGCGGTGATGGTGGCGTTGGTGTTGCCGTCGTAGGTTTTGTTGGCAGCGGTGAGACTGTCCAGCGTCACATCCTTCTTGGCGATGTTGGCGGTGGTGGTCTTGCTGCCGGTGGTGGTCAGGTTGTAGTTGTCCCAGTCGCCAGTGCCGTTGGCTTTGGTCAAGCTGGTGACGTCAGAGACGGTGACGGTCTTGCCGGTGCCTGCGTTCTTGGTGTCAAAGCTGCCCGAGCCGCTGATGACCAAGGTCTCTGTGCCCACGGTGCCGCCGAAGGTGCCAGCGGTGATGGTGGCGTTGGTGTTGCCGTCGTAGGTTTTGTTGGCCGCCGTGATGCTGGTCAGCGTCACATCCTTCTTGGCGATGTTGGCGGTGGTGGTTTTGATGCCGGTGGTGGTCAGGTTGTAGTTGTCCCAGTCGCCGCCGTTGGTGCCGTTGGCTTTGGTCAAGCTGGTGACGTCAGAGACAGTGACCGTCTTGTTGGAGCCGGCGTTCTTGGTGTCAAAGCTGCCCGAGCCGCTGATGACCAAGGTCTCTGTGCCCACGGTGCCGCCGAAGGTGCCAGCGGTGATGGTGGCGTTGGTGTTGCCGTCGTAGGTTTTGTTGGCCGCCGTGATGCTGGTCAGCGTCACATCCTTTTTGGCAACCGTCAACGTCCCGCTGTTATAAGTCACCCCATAACCCAAGGCACTTTTACCCGCATTACTTTCGCTCGCGCTGAGCGTATATGGCGTAGACGATGCATTTTTTGCGTTTTGAGCGGTGCCACCAAATATGGCTGTGGCAGTAGCACCTGTCAGTGCATCACCATTTTTCAAGCCGCTCGGCGTGACTTCTGTAAACCCATTTCCGCCTGTAAAAGTTATGCCGTCGTACGTTTTCGAGACGCTATTGACATTCACAGTCACCGTTGGTTTTTCTCGGTAAATCACGTTGACACCGCTGCTGAGTGCGGTGTTGTAGTTGGTGCTGCTTTCATCACTGTTGTAACGGAATTTGCCTGCTGCTGCCAATCCTGCCGCCGAGGTATCACCCGTGATCGAGCCCGTCATTAACTGCGCAACGCCGCCTGAGTCTACGCCGACTGTTTTGCCCGAACCGACAACGATATTGCCACCTACATCAGCGCCAACTGCCGCCCCAACACCAGACGACTTGCCTGCATTGAGTACCAAGGCGGTTGCAGATGATGCGGTTGTGTTGACATTTTCAGAGATCGTCAAATTGCCAGTTTGCGTTGCAATGCTGACATCACCTGTTGCATTGATACCTGTGGTTGCGTTAACTACGCCCAAGGTCAATGCAGAACTGTTCACATAATTAATCGCTTTGCTGTTAACAGCCAGCGTTGCGACTTGGTTGTTCACGTTCGTGAGCGTGTGCGTCGCGTTGGTGCCCAGCAGTTCCAGTCCTGTGGCCTTGATGGCGGCCGTGGCCGTCTGCGACACCGCGCTGTTGGCGCCTGCGGCGTTCAAGGTCAGGGTTTTGGAGGCCTCAACCGTAGCTGTAGTCCCAGGGTCATCACCCACAGTCAAGGCCGCATTCACTTCGATGTTGCCACCCGTTTGCAAGGTGATGTTGCCTGTCGTTGCTGCGGTCGTTGTAGCACCTGAGACAGTGATTTTTCCTGTGCTTGCGGTGTCACCGATCACCAGATGGCCTGCGTTGATGCGGTTGAGTTCGCTTTGATCGATGCCCAGCTTTTGGCTCGCAAGTGTGGTGCTTGGCGTATCAGCGGCGCTAATCACAATCTCGTTGCCCGAAGTCAGCGTTTTGATGTTGACGGTGCTTGTTGTACCTGCATCCACAGCAGTGGCAGCGCCCCCCAAGGTCAAGGTGTTGGCATGGATGTTGATGGTTTTGCCGTCAGTCACTTTCAGGATGCCATTTAAAGCACCATTGTTGGTGATGACGACGGCCCGCTGGGCAGCTGATTGGGTTTGACCCGCGATGGTGAGGCTCTCACCAGCCTCCATCTTGGCAATGGATCGGACACCATCGCCCGCTGTCGATGCGCCCATGATGTGCAGGTTGCCGGTGGCTTTGATATCGCGGTTATCACCGAAATTGACACCATGAGCGTTTGCAAGTGATGCCGGGTTGATATCTGTTGTTCTTGTTCCTGTGGCCTTGCCAGAGCCTGCCGTGATCGCCCCTGTGGTTGCATCAATGCTGCCCGAACCCACGGTGTTGCTGGCTCCTGTGGTCATACCCGCACCGGTGTTGTCAAAGGTGATGTTCTTGCCCGTGATTTTGGTGTCCGACGTCAACAAAGGCGTGCCGCCATTGTTCAAGGTGCTTGACAGTTGATTAGTCAAGTAAATGCCACCCTGATTCGACTGAACCAATACATTACCTGTCGCCTGCAGCGTGGTGTTGCCTTGCAAAGCGCTGGCGCCCACTGTATTCCAGGCAGTGAAACTTGTTGCAGCCGAATAAAAGTTAATTGCGTTGACCGCTGCATTGTTCGTTTCACCCTGCAAGACGATATTGCCCCCCGCAGTCGCTTGAACACCGGAGCCGATGTAGACAGCTTCAGTCCCGTTGGTTTCCGATGCGCGGTTATTGCCACGCAAGGTGATGTTGCCCCCGGCCGTCATCCTGGGCGCTTGGGCGCCCCATCCGCTCTGGGCAAAGTAAAGACCACTACCCGTGCCCGTGCCTTGGACCGTGCCTTGGACGGCAATGTTGCCGCTGGCGTTCACTGTCAACACATTAGAGTAGCGTTGCACTTGGACACCCGTGCCGCTGGATCCCGCTGTGGTGTTGGCCACACCTATGACCGTGAGGTTCTTGGTCGTCCAAGTTGTGTTTACGGCATTTTGAATATACACACCAGCCGCATTGGCGGTGATGCCGTCAACGACCACGTCAATTCCGGTAGCGTTGATGGTGGTGTCCCATATTTGAACCGCCGATGTGTTCAATCCCGTTTGCCCCAGGATACTCAAGCCACTCTGACTGGCTGAGTTTTGACTGGCGTTGATGGTGCCGCGAACAAAGATGGGGGCGTTCAAGTTAGCTGATTGTTGACCAAGGGTCACGCGTCCAATCGCGTTGATCACGGCAGAATTAGTGCCAGCCCCTATCCGAACGCCGTTGCCGCCGCCTGTGTTGGTGTTCGAGCCTTTGAGTGTGGTGACACCTGTGCCTTGGTTATCCAGTCGGATCGTCGCGTTGTCCATCACCATGACACCCGGACCAAAATTGCCTTGTGCGTTGCTGTTGCCGGTGATGTTGCTGTCGGTGTTGCCCGTGGCTTTGAAGTTGACAGAACCATCCAAGTAAACGCCGCTGACACCAAACGAATTGCCCGCCGCAACCGTGTGCGTGCCAGTGACTTGGTAATTGTCTGCGGTGATGCCCGAGCCACCGTTGAACACCACGCCGCTTCGACTGTTGTTGTTAACGCCGTATACGTAGGTGGGTCCCAGTTGAACGCCAGAGGTGTTCTTTGACGTGCCCGACAGCGTCACTTGGCCGCCGTTGGCGTCAATCACGTTATTCAGAGCAATACCCTGGCTGTTCGAGGTACTGGTAGCGTCGCCGTTGGCGGTCATGACGACGTTCAACTTGCCGCTTGAAGTGGCGTCTGTAGCAGCACGGCCGATGCGTTGGTTCACCGTGATGCCGTTGTTGGCGGTCAAGGTCAAACTGGCGTCGCTGCTGCCTGACTTGACAATTGCTGCATTCACCACAATGTTCCCGTCGCTCAAGCCTGGTGAGCCGGCAAGACCGGTTTGGATGTTGACGCTGGTGCCCGAGTTCAGGTTGGCCGCGATGTCACTGGCCAGAATGACCGAGTCCGCGCCCGGGTTGTAAGTGCTTGAATAAGCTGTACCCGATGGGCCACTGGGCGCAATAGTGATGTTGTAGGGGTCCAGCAACCAGTCTTTGGCCAAAACACGGGTGCCCGTGGTCACTAGGTATTGCCCTGAAGTCTCCACGAAGCCACCCTTGGATTCCAGTCGCGCCCCACTCACATCGCCCACCGCCGCCAACACATTCGTGTCTTTGTCCCGGCCAATGTAAAGATCGCCGCCAGCTGTGCCTTGGGTGCTGTTGGCCTTGATGCTGCCATCTACCCGGATGTGCCCGCCATCGGCCAGCAGGTGCACCGCGCCGCCTTGTGCGCCTGATGTGTCAATGCCGCCAGACTGCATGACGCTGGCCATGGCGCTACCTACGGCGGCGGCTTGCATGTAGACCTGTCCGCCTTCGGTGACGATGCTGCCGCCTTTTTGGTTGGCCACAGCGGCGTTGATGGCCGAAGGGGTCAGCTCCATCTTGATGCGGCGGCTGCCATACACGGGTAAGGTGATGGTTTCGGCTGCGCCCAGGGCAACGTTGCCTTGGGGGGCCACGATCTTGCCTTCGTTGCTGACGCTGGCGCCCAGCAGGGCCACATAGCCGCCGGGGGCGGATGTGAGGGTGCCCTGGTTGATCACTTGTCCGGTGGCGCCGTCGCGGGTGAAGCGGTTGCGCCCGGCCATGAAGTCGGCATCGGTGGTGTTGAGTGTGCTGGCTGTCAGGCCTGCGGCGCTGACGGAGCCGTCTTTGCCAAAGGTCACGCCATTGGGGTTGACCAGCACCACCTGACCGTTGGCGGTCATCTGACCAAAGATTTGGCTGGGCGCGGGGCCGTTGACGCGGTTGAGCAGCACAGCCTGTGCGTTGGGCTGCACGATGTTGACTTTGGCGTCTTTGCCGATGTCAAAACTTTGCCAGTTGACCACCGCTCGGGCCGTGCTTTGGTAGATGCCCATGTTGGCGCCGCTTTGGCTGATGGCCGCTGCACCTTGGGCCACTTGGCCGCCGGTGGGCAGTGCGTTGTTGGCCGGGGCTGCATAGGCCATGGTGACCAACGCAAAGCTCAAGGTCAGCGCGCCGATGTAGTAGACGCCTGCATCAGCGATGCCTTTCACAAAGCCCGCACCGGCAAAACTGCCTGTGCAACTACCCGTGGCTTTGCCTTGGCTTGCCGCGTGCTCTCCCACGGCCACAAGGGCACCCAGGCGTTTGGAGATGACTGTTTTATAGCAATTGGCGTTCATGGCGGTAACTTGATGAATTTATTCATGTGTATGCCAAATGTCTGTTGACAGGCAAACATGCCTTTTTGACTCTTTCTTGTCACCAAGAATTTTTTTATTGCATTTGACAAGCGTATCAATTGAAAAGTACCAACAATTGCAAATTATTGCAATTTTTAGTAACAAAATTCACGATTCACTGCATAAATTCTAGTCTATTTGCTAATTTTATATACTTAAATAAGTTTAATAAAAGAACCCAATTAACATCCAAAAAGAAATAATTCTTCAATTTATGCGTTTTATGTTGTTATAGAAATAGGCACCTTTTACACATTTTTATGAAGACTCAAGGTTTGGACGGTGTCAAGGTCATGGCGGATGCATCGGTGGTGCACCGCTGCGTGGTGGGCGGGGAATTGCCGAACAATTGGCGTACCCAGCTACACAAGTAGGGACACCTTCATTTTTAGAATATTTTGCTTTTTTGAAACTTCCGGTTGCTGCAATGCAGCAAAAAGCCCGCTACAATTGCGAACAGTCGTGCTTTTTTTGTACGAACCGTTTGTCTCCTCCACCCTCTGAAAAGGTGGATTTGCCCCGAACCGCAAGGCTCGGGGCATTTTTTTTGGGCCGGTATCATTGGCGCTCACCTTTTTTGTTTCTTGCCCCCAAGGCAATTGCCAGCGCATGACCTCCCCACACCTCACACCCGCCGACTACCTGATCAAGATCCTCAACGCCCGCGTGTATGACGTGGCCACCGAGTCGGATTTGGAGTTGGCCAAAAACCTGTCTCGGCGGCTGAACAACCAAGTGCTGCTCAAGCGCGAAGACCAGCAACCGGTGCACAGCTTCAAGCTGCGCGGGGCTTACAACAAGATGGCGCAGCTGACGCCGGCGCAGCTCAAAAAAGGAGTGATTTGCGCTTCGGCCGGCAACCATGCCCAAGGCGTGGCGCTGAGTGCCAGCAAATTGGGCACGCGGGCCGTGATCGTCATGCCCACCACCACGCCGCAAGTCAAGGTCGATGCCGTCAAGAGCCTAGGGGGGGAAGTGGTGCTGTTTGGCGAGAGCTACTCCGATGCCTACAACCATTCGGTGGCGCTGGAAAAAAAGCAGGGCCTGACTTTTGTGCACCCTTTTGACGATCCGGACGTGATCGCAGGCCAGGGCACGATCGCCATGGAAATGCTGCGCCAGCACCAGGGACCGCTGGATGCGGTGTTTGTGGCCATTGGCGGCGGCGGTTTGATCAGTGGCGTGGCCAACTACATCAAGGCGGTGCGCCCGGGAGTGAAGGTGATTGGCGTGCAAATGAATGACTCCAACGCGATGATGCAATCGGTGGCCGCCCAAAAGCGCGTGACTTTGCCCGATGTGGGCTTGTTTTCGGACGGCACGGCCGTGAAGCTGGTGGGCGAAGAAACCTTTCGCGTGGCGAGTGGGCTGGTGGACGAGTTCATGACGGTGGACACCGATGCGGTGTGCGCGGCCATCAAGGACATTTTTGTGGACACGCGCTCGATTGTGGAACCCGCAGGCGCACTGGCCGTGGCCGCCATCAAGCAGTATGTGGCCGCGCACAAATGCAAGGGCCAGACCTTTACGGCCATTTTGTGCGGCGCCAACATGAACTTTGACCGCCTGCGCTTTGTGGCCGAACGCGCCGACGTGGGCGAAGAAAAAGAAGCCCTGTTTGCCGTCACCATTCCCGAAGAGCGCGGCAGCTTCAAGCGTTTTTTGGAGCTGATCGGCAGCCTGCCCGGCGGGCCGCGCAATGTGACCGAGTTCAACTACCGCATGAGTGACTCGGACCAGGCCCATGTGTTTTTGGGCCTGAGCACGCAGGGCAAAGGCGAGAGCAGCAAGATCACGGCCAACTTCAACAAGCACAAGTTCAAGGCGCTGGACCTGACGCACGACGAACTGGCCAAAGAACACATCCGCCACATGGTGGGCGGGCACTCGGCCCTGTCACAAGATGAGCGCCTGCTACGCTTCGAGTTTCCCGAACGCCCCGGCGCCTTGCTCAAGTTCCTGAGCCTGATGCGCCCGGGCTGGAACATCTCTTTATTCCACTACCGCAACCAGGGCGCCGACTACGGCCGCATTCTGGTGGGCATCCAGGTGCCCACCAAAGACGGCAAGGCGTTTGATAAGTTCCTCACAACGCTGGGTTATCCGTATGCGGAAGAGACGGATAACCCGGTTTATCGGCTGTTTTTGCGGGGTTAAATTGTAAGAGCCTGACAAACTGAGAAAAGGGGGCAAAACGCCCCCTTTCTTCATTCCTTCAGCTTGCGATTAGCAGCCAAATAATACAGACGAATGTTGTTACCAGTGTAAGTCCTATTCCAAACTTCCCTGTAAACGTAGGACTCGATTCTGTAAGTGGCCGGGGCAAGTGCAGTCAAAGCACCATTAGTAAATGTAGGATTGGTCAGACAAGCATTGTCAAGACTGTCCAAGCCATAGTATGGATTGCCTTGTCCCAGTCCTCTAATTGAGGTAAAGGAACGGTCAGATCTCCGGACCAGAAAGCTGTTAGTAGAAACGAGTGACTTAGAGTCTAGTGAGCATGTACCGCCTACTTTCGATTTCGCAAATCGCGCATTACGATGCCAAAAATTGTTTCCAGTCAGTTGCTCCACCAAATCCGGATCAGTGGTGCGCAATGGATCAGTAGGGTGCAATCCATCGCCGGGCATGCCCTGAAAAATCTGTGAATAAAATCCGACAAGATCGGGAGCAAAACCCAAAGCGTTTGTTACCCACTCTGCCGAAGATACGCTGGTTAGTTCGTTGGACGTTGGTTTGGAGGCGTCGAATGACAAATAAGCTGAAATGGTTTCAGGTTTAAATTTGGCCATGAACCCGTTGTCATGCCACGCCTTCACCGCTTGGGCAGATGGAATATCACCCAAATACCTTGTATTCAGCTTCATCCGAAGCTTGTTGTTGGTATCAATCACGTAAACAGTAAACATTGGCTTGGAATCCAATTCAGTCTTCATGTCGGCGTCGGGGGCAGTTCTGGCGTAACGGGCACCTAAATTCCAAGCTACAGGACGACCATTTATCCCAGGATCCACCTGTCCAGTCATTGGATTTATTTGATTGGTCAGAGTTTCAATATCGAATGCGTAAAAACTAGCAGCATCATCTGTAACTCCATTACCACAAATATTAGAATCAACCGAACTTTGCAATTGAGCACTACTCAGTTGTTGGTATTGACTCTCGGACATTCTCGAAGAAAATGCCATGTAATCTTGACGTGTCGATCCAGATGGTCGTTTCATGACCGTGCCATACGGATACATACCCATCCAGCGAGTCTGATTGTTCGTGGTAAATCGTCCCGGCCCACTAACTACCACACAACCCACCATGGATTTACCAGCAGGCAAAATGTTTCTGAGTTCTCTAAAGGTCGGAGAGGGATCTTTCAATCCTGAACTGGTAGTGTAATCTGTGAAATTGTATTCAGGTTTTCCATCTTGATCAAATATAACTCTAGGATCAAAGGTCAGCTGAATACCCGTTTCTATTTTGCTTGTATTTAGGTTGACATAGTTTGGATATTTAGACATATCTGCATAGTAATTAGCATTTGCATCAATGAACATATTGACAGACCGCCTATTTCCATAAAGACGCCACTTCCTATCAGTCGCTGAAAACTCTATAATTTCCGGTACTGTAAATCCGTTACCCGTATTGTCAAGGAAATTGAAGTTCACAGCCAACCGCAGAGGTTGACTGCTTAAAGCAAGCCTCACCTCCGGCATGTAAAAAACTGCTCCATCTCCTATTTTTATCGTATTTGATTTCAGAGCCCTCGCCCAGCGAGCTTTGAAATCAAGCCCATTATTTTTGTATTCTGCAACTGCTATGTCTGAGCAATTTTCGCTGAGAGTGGCGTCAGTTGCTGATTGGACGACCATGCGTTCTGCAGAAGGCGTAGCAAAGCATCTGACAAACTGGCTGTAGAGCTCTCCGATAGAGGCCGTAGGTTGCCGATCAGCAGGCAGGGGATCAGGCATTTGCGTGCTGGCTTTTTGAATCGCTACGGCACTCGCTCCTGCACTCGATGAAGAATCTGAAACCACCTTCATCTTGTTCATCAACGATATAGATCTTTGGTCGACCGCCAAGTCAACGTGATCCAGGAGCTCATCCACACCTTCACCAATTGACTGGATTGGTGTAGTGATTGGATCGAAAGAACCCTGGACCATCTGATCACTCAAGGGCTTAACTGCAGCCTTCACCTTGTTTTTTGCGTTTTCCAGCTGCGAAGCGGTCAAGTTGGACAACTGCTGAACAGTTAAAGGGGACAAAATAGGGGATTCGCTTAGCAAAGCCACGACCGCAGAACTGAGTGGTGTCACATTGGCAATTACATTCCCTTCGATAGAGTTCACCAAGGAATAATGGTTGATCTTTCGCTCACCAAGTTGGACTGAAGCCGCCAGAATCAAAGGTGCTCGCATGCCTTCAAGCTGCGAAGCTGTAAATAAGTAGGTGCCCGCAGAGTCAGCTGTCGTCTCAGCTGTACGTCCTGTTGAGTCTGTCAGGTAAACATTGGCGCCACTCATAGGTGCACCAATGGCGGCGGTACCAGTCAGCGTTTGAGGCAGACTGACTGAAGGACTCCCACCCCCGCCCCCACCACATGCCACCAACACCGCAGCGGCGGCAGGCAGCAAAGCCCATTTCATCGTTTGCTTGAACATATAAGACCTTTTAGACAGAAAAAAAACTGATCGGTCTATTTTGATCTTAAATGGTAATTTTTAGAAGGATATATTTACTGGTATTTACCCTGCACGCAAAAAAACAACAACAAAGGTTATGGCTTTTCCGGGGGGCCAGCCAACTCCAGCAGCAGCTCGGTGCCAGCTGATTTCAGCTTGACCTGCCGTGGCGACAGGTCTGCCAAGGTCAATCCATCAGCCACCACCTGCCCCTCCCGATAGGCCTTGGGCGGCTGACCGTCGGAGCCAATGAGTGCGCTGCCCTGGCCTGAACTGGCGGCGATCACGCCCATGAGCTGAAAGCGCGTTGCTAGTGGCGTGGGCGCTGCGGCTGTTGTCGTGACCACGCCCAGGGCCCGCCCCAGACCGGCATCGCTTGGCGCTTGTGTGCGATGGCTCAACGTCAGTGTTTCAGACGCTGGAAGCATGCCGTCTTGCACCGGGAACTGCAAAAACCAAAAAACCACGCCAGCACCAGCCAACATCCAGACGAATAAGGCACTGAAGGAGCGAGTGAAAGTGGGCGATGTTGGAAAATTTTGCTTGAGCAACTTCATTTTCAATTCTCTGAGTCAGATGCACAGGTGACGCAAAGGACACCTTTCTACCGCAAGTGCCATTGATGACAACTCGCGAGCCATGTTAATGTACGTTTTTTGAAACCGCATTCACAACAATAATTTCAGGTGGGAAAGCATGAAAACAAAATCAGCTGTCAAAAACAAGTCGCTTATTGTCACACTCGACATGGTCGCCAAAGAGTCTGGCGTATCTCCCAGCACCGTTTCTCGCATTCTCAACGGCACAGCAACCGTCAGCGAAGACAAAAAGAAAGCTGTTGATGACGCCATTGCCAAACTTGGCTTTGTCCCCAACCCGGTTGCGCGCGGCCTTGCAGGAGGGCGAACCTTGAGCATTGGGGTTGTGACGCAGGCACTGGACAGCCCGTTTTATGGCGCAGCCCTGCGCGGCATTGAAGATGAACTCGATCCCGCAGGTTACAGCCCTTTGTTTGTCAGCGCACATTGGAACATTACCACCGAGACCCGTTGCATCGACATGCTTCGAGCACGACGTGTGGATGGACTGATTGTTTTAAACGGTCGGATGTCAGATGCATCTCTGAAAGCCACCGCCAAAAATCTGCCCCTTGTGGTCACTGGCCGAAACATCAAATCCACAGGATTGTTTGCGCTCAATTTTGACAACTTTACCGGTGGGCTCAAGGCTACGCAGCACTTGATTCAATTGGGGCATCGAAAAATTGCGTTCATCTCGGGCGACATGGAACACCCCGATGCGAATGAACGTTTCAAGGGCTACAAAAGCGCGCTGGAAGCGGCCAACATCCCTTTCGATCCTGATCTGGTTGTACCCGGTGAATACCACGAAGTCAGTGGCATGCTGGCCACAGACCGACTGTTGTCGAGCAATCGGCAGTTCACCGCCATATTTGCCTCCAACGATCAAATGGCCTTTGGCGCTGCCTTGAGTTTGCACCGCCATTCACTGCGCATTCCAGATGATGTGTCCCTCATGGGCTTTGACGATTTGGCCAATTCGCTTTATTGCATTCCACCACTGAGCACCATCCACCAGCCCGCTTACGAACTGGGCCGTCTTGCAGCATCAGCCATGCTCCAGCTCTTGGCTGGCCAAAATCCCGAAGCGGTAATGCCAGCCCCTGTGTTGATCTCTCGGGACTCCACGCGCCGCTGGCGCTCCTGAGATCGGGATTACCCTCGCATTCGCTCTGAAATTTCTTTATATAATTCTTGAAAGCGCTTTCAAGAACACGGTTTGAGTCCTGATCTTGTTGGCATGATCCACGAATTTATTCAGGAATTCATGATGTCAACCCTCTCGTTTTCAAGCGGCCTGCTCGGACGCCAGCTCGGCGCAGCTGCCCTGGCACTGGCATCTTGTGGAACGCTGCAAGCACAAACGCTGACCATTGCTGCCTATCCAGCGGTGGACAGCATCGCGAAGTCGGCCGCCACTGAATGGAAAAAGAAACATCCGGGCGCCGACATCAAAATCGTGAGTCGTTCCTTTGCGGACCACCACACAGCCATGACCACCGCCTTGTCCACAACATCGAACTTGCCGGATGTGATGGTGCTCGAAGTGGGTTATGTGGCCCGCTTTGCGGAAAACGGTGGCTTGCAAGACTTGTCGCAAGCCCCGTTTGACATCAGGGCGCATCAAGCCAAATTTGTGCCCTATGCCTTCAAGCAAGCTACAGCCAGCTCGGGCGCTGTGGTGGCGGTGCCGACCGACATCGGTCCGGGCACCTTGCTCTACAGAGCTGATTTGCTGAAAAAAGCGGGCATCTCGGAATCGCAACTGACCAGCAGCTGGGACAACTACGTCAAGGCAGGCGTTCAGATCAAGGCGCAAACCAATGCCTATCTGATGCCCCATGCTCGCGACATGAAAGACATCATCATCCGCAGCAATTTGCAAGCGGGTGAAGGTCTGTACTTTGACAACAAGGGCAAACCGCTCATCAACACCCCACGCTTTGAGCGGGCCTTCTCGCTGGCGCGGGAGGTGCGCACGCAAAAGCTGGACGGCAAGATCAACGCGTGGTCCACCGAATGGACCGAAGGCTTCAAACGCGGGCAAATCGCCACGCAAATGTCAGGTGCCTGGCTGGCCGGTCACTTGAACAACTGGATTGCACCGCAAACCAAAGGCCTGTGGCGCGCTGCACAGTTGCCCGAAAAGTCCTGGGCATCCTGGGGCGGCAGTTTCTATGCCATTCCCAAAGGCGCGGCCCACAAACCCTTGGCATGGGACTTCATCCAGATGATGACGATGCAAGCCGATCTGCAACTGAAGGCGTTCAAAGCTGAAGACGCTTTTCCTGCACTTCAGGAAGTGCACAAGGATGCCTTCATGGACCAGCCCATCGAATTTTTGGGGGGGCAAAAAGCACGTTTGTTGTGGCGCGAAGCTGCGCAAAAAACCGCCGCCATTGATGTGCACAAGCTGGACCCTATTGCAGAGGAGATTGTGAACACCGAACTGGACAAGGTGCTCGATCAGGGCAAGAACATTCGCCAAGCTTTGCAAGATGCGCAAAGCCTGCTTGAGCGCCGGGCCAGAAGGTCATAAAGAGGGACTCACATGAAAGCTCTTCGCTCATTCAGGCTGTCAGCGCAGTCCGTGCCTTATGTACTGTTGGCACCCTTCATCATTTTGTTTCTGGTGTTCGGACTTTTCCCATTGGGGTTTTCTTTTTTTCTGGCCTTTCAGGTGTGGGAACCCTCAGCGGGTCTGACGTCCATGAAATTTGTGGGGCTTGAAAATTTTGTATTTGCCCTGGAAGACCCCTGGTTCTGGAAGTCGCTCAGCAACACAGCCTGGCTGGCTTTGGCCTCGGGGGTGCCGCAGCATCTGGTGGCCATTCCTTTGGCCTGTTTCATCCACAACGCCTTCAAGCGCTGGCGCAATGTGGTGATTGGCGCTTACTTCTTGCCCTACATCACCTCCACCGTGGCGATCGCCATGATGTTCAGCAGTTTGTTATCCACCGATTACGGGCTGGTCAACCAAGGCTTGGCGGCCTTGCAACAAGCCTTGGGTTTGGGAACGCCTCAGGCCCCCATTGACTGGTTGGGTCAGGCAGAAAACATCAAGCCTGCGGTGTCCTTTGTGGTGTTTTGGCGATACGTCGGCTTCAACACAGTGTTGTACCTGGCGGCCTTGCAAACCATTCCCAAAGACCTGTACGAAGCCGCTACCATGGATGGTGCCAGCACGCTCAATCAGTTTTTCTATATCACCTTGCCCAGCCTCAAACCCATGATCTTTTTTGGGGTGACGCTGACCATCATCGGCGGCCTTCAATTGTTTGAAGAACCTTTCATCCTGACAGGCGGTCGCGGGGGCACCGATCAGGCAGGCATGACCACCGCCATGTACATGTACAGAACCGCTTTTGAATTCAATGACTTTGGCACCGCCAGTGCACTGTCGTGGTTGTTGTTTGTGGTGGTGGCGCTCTTGACCTGGGTGACCAACCGCGCCTTCAAACCACGCGGAGGGAATGTATGAGCACCCAGCGACTGTTTCAGGACCGCCTCACGCCCTTTGTCGCGTATGTGTTTGTCGGCCTGGGTGCCTTGATCATGCTGGCCCCGTTTTATTTCATGTTCGTGTTTGCCACGCATTCACGCACTGAAATCTTCAACCTGCCACCACCGCTTTTGCCGGGTCACCACTTTGAGTTGAACCTGGCCATCCTCACTGAAAAAATTGCTTTCTGGAAAAGCCTGGGCTGGAGTCTGTATGTGGGTCTGGCCTCGACAGCGCTCACCTTGGTGTTTTGTTCCATGGGTGGCTACGCCTTTGCCATGTTCGAATTCAAGTTCAAGAAAGCCTTGTTCTTGGTGGTCATGGGCACCATGCTCATTCCCTCATTCCTGAGCATGATTCCAACTTTCATGGTCATGGACGCGCTCGGCTGGATTGACCAACCGAGGGCTCTTTACATTCCAGGTGCAGCCAGCGCGTTTGGTATTTTTCTGATGCGCCAATTCATCGGCGCATCCATCCCCAAAGACTTGATTGAAGCGGCCCGCATGGATGGCTGCAGTGAATTGGGCATCTATTGGCGCATCGTGCTGCCCTTGCTGCAACCGGCCTTGGGCACCTTGGGCCTGATCACCTTCATTGCATCGTGGAACAACTTCATTGGCCCACTGATCGTGATGCGTTCGCCCGAAATGTACACACTGCCTTTGGCCCTGCGCAGCATGCAAAGCCCAGTGAACACCGAGTGGGGCGCCTTGATGACCGGCTCGGCCATCGCCACTGTGCCCTTGTTGATTCTTTTTGCCTTGTCATCGCGTCGATTGATCGACGGACTGACCACTGGCGCCGTCAAATAAAACAAAAAACCACCGTCGAACATGAGCAGCAACAACACCCTTTCTTACGAACATCCATTCCCCGCAGACTTCATTTGGGGCGTTGCCACCAGTTCATTCCAGATTGAAGGCGCAGCGCAAAAAGACGGCAAAGGTCCCTCCATTTGGGACACTTTTTGCGAAACACCCGGCAACATCACCGACGGCAGCAACGGCCTGATTGCTTGCGAACACTACGACCGTTACCAGCAAGACATTGACCTGATCGCCAGCCTGGGGGTCAATGCTTACAGGTTTTCCATTTCCTGGCCCCGCGTGCAACCCTTGGGCAGCGGTGCATTCAATGAAGCGGGATTGGCCTTTTACGAGCGCTTGGTCGATGGTCTGCTGGCCAAAGGCATCACACCCTTTGTCACGCTCAACCATTGGGACTTGCCACAAGCCCTTCAGGACCAAGGTGGGTGGGAAAACCGCGACACCGTGCACCGCTTTGTGGACTACGCGCTGGCCATTTTTGCGCGTTTGGGCAACAAGGTCGGCGCCTACACCACACACAACGAGCCTTGGGTCATCGCCATCTTGGGCAACGAAAGCGGCATCTTCGCACCCGGCATCAAGTCCCGCGCCACCGCCATGCAGGTCTCACATCACCTTTTGCTCAGCCACGGCTTGGCGCTGCAAGCAATGCGCGACAAAGGCTGCACCCAGCCGCTGGGCATCGTGCTGAATTTGTCGCCTACTGTGCCCGCCACGGACAGCGCTGAGGACGTGGCCAAAGCACGCCTGGAAGACGGCCGCTTGTTGCGCTGGTACATGGACCCGCTTTTCAACAAGTCTTATCCGCAGGATGTGCTGGATGCTTTGGGCGAAGATGCACCCCACATACTGCCCGGCGATCTGGACGCGATTGCCACCCCCATGGACTACTTGGGTGTGAACTACTACACCCGATCCGTGGTGAGCGCAGATGGCAGCTGGTCACCCAAGAAAAGTGGCTTGCCCTTGAACGACATGGACTGGGAAATTTATCCACAAGGCTTGACGCAGTTGTTGGTGCGCATGAAGCGCGACTATGCGATACCCCCTGTTTACATCACTGAAAACGGGGGCGCATTTCCCGATCCTTTGACCGCAACGGGCGTGCATGACCACGATCGCGTGCAATACATCGATCAACACATCGCCGCCTTGGGTGATGCCATGGCGCAAGGTGTGCCGGTCCACGGCTACATGGTGTGGAGCCTGTTGGACAACTTTGAATGGTCTTCAGGCTATGCCAAGCGCTTTGGCATCATCCATGTGGATTACGACACACAACAGCGCACCTACAAAGACAGTGCCCACTGGTACAAAAATTTCCTCGCGCATCAAAAGCAATTGAGCAAGCCAGAAAGTGTTTGTGCAACTGAATCCACAACAGTCACGGGAGTCGTCTGAGATGGGCCAAGTCACACTCAAGAATATCCATAAAAATTACGATGGCCATGCGGTCATCAAGGGCATCGACCTGGACGTCAAGGACGGCGAATTCTTGGTCTTTGTCGGACCCTCAGGTTGCGGCAAATCGACCACCCTGCGCATGATTGCTGGCCTGGAGAACATCTCGGAAGGTGATTTGCTCATCGATGGTCAACGCGTCAACGACCGGCACCCCGCACAGCGTGGTGCAGCCATGGTGTTCCAAAGTTATGCGCTCTATCCGCACATGACGGTGAGCGAAAACATGGGCTTCGCCTTGAAGATGTCCGGCATCCCCACCAAAGAGCGCGAAGCCCAAGTGCGCCGGGCCGCAGATGTCCTGCGCATTGAACACATGCTTCAGCGTTACCCCAAAGAACTGTCTGGCGGCGAACGTCAACGCGTGGCCATTGGCCGGGCCATCGTGCGGCAACCCAAGGTTTTCTTGTTCGATGAACCCTTGTCCAACCTGGATGCGGCATTGCGTGTGAACATGCGCATTGAATTGACCCGTCTGCACAAAGAGCTGGGGACCACCATGATCTATGTGACCCACGACCAGGTCGAAGCCATGACCATGGGTGACCGCATTGCGGTCTTCAACCAAGGGATCATTGAACAACTCGGATCGCCCATGACGCTGTATCACAAGCCGGCCAATCATTTTGTCGCTGGCTTTCTGGGCTCTCCCAAAATCAATCTGGTGTCTCGCCCTTCAGCGCAGAACGCCATGCCGCAGTACCTTTGGGATCAATGGTCTATCTATGCCAGTGCTGGAGCACACAGCCTGGGGCTTCGCCCTGAGCATGTTCAACTGGATACCTCTGGGCGCGGCATTCCAGCAGAACTTGTTTTGGCCGAGCACTTGGGTGACTGCACCATCGCTCATTTGCGTGTTCAAGGATCTGAAGAGTTGGTCAGAGCCAAATTACCCTTCGGTCATGAAAACCTGAGCCACGGTCAGATGGTGAGTCTGATGGCGGACTTCTCACACCTTTTGTCGTTTGATGAACAGGGTAAGCGCTGTATCTGACGCCACGACCCTCACAAGAAAGCCCCACGTTGCTCAGGCATCGCGGGGCTTTTTTTTGCTGATTGATTCAGCACGCTGAATTTTGAAATGCTTGCACCGTTACCCCGCCGGTCGATGGCAACTGAGCCGACGTGCAGCCTGCGCCAAAGCCCGCAACGTCGGTCCTGAAGGTGCCGACCTTCGGAGGACTTTTGTAGGAGCTTGCCCTGCAAGCGATCACCTGTGGCGCACACGCGCCCATCGCCAGCAGGGCTGGCTCCTACAAAGGCCGTGACTTGGGGGGGTCAGCAGCGATTTGCAGACACGGAACTTTTGTAGGAGCTTGCCCTGCAAGCGAAAAGCCTGTGGTCCACAAGCGCCCATCCCCAGCAGGGCTGGCTCCTACAAAGGCCGTGACTTGGGGGGTTCAGCAGCGATTTGCGGACACGGAACTTTTGTAGGAGCTTGCCCTGCAAGCGAAAAGCCTGTGGTCCACAAGCGCCCATCGCCAGCAGGGCTGGCTCCTACAAAGGCCGTGGCTTGGGGGGCAGCAGCGATTTGCGGACACGCGACTTTTGTAGGAGCTAGCCCTGCAAGCGAAAAGCCTGTGGTTCACAAGAGTCTGATTGCCATCAAGGCTAGCTCCCAGACGATGCAAGATTGAAGTCACCCTGCAAACTTCACAGGGCCGGATCAATAAGCCGAAGCGAACACTGTCGGACCTGAAGCCGCCGACCTACAACAACCGTGAAAACGGAAAACTGTTCAGAGCCGTATCAAAAAGAAGCTATGGGTATCGGTCAATAAAGCGCTGGCAACATCACCTGCTGCCTTGGCATGAGCAGACGGGAAGTCCATCGCTTCCCGTCTGCACTTTCACCTCAACTTAGGCCATCACTTCGACCAGTACACGTTGTCAATGTAAATTTTGACCGTGCTGTTGGTGTTGGCTGGCTTTCCTGTTTTGGCGTAGCGATCAGCAATCACAAATGGATTGGTCACCTTGCTCAAATCCAGCTTGGACTTTGTCGTGTCCATGTCGTAACCCACGCTACCACTGGGAATGATGTCGCTGATCGGGATCGATACCTGATGCCATGCGCCGTTGTTGTTGTAGCCATAGCTGCCTGGCGTCAGCACTTTGTACACATCGTAGGCAGAGCGCTCATCGGCAGTGCCGGTCAGGAAGCCGACTTCGATGCTGCCGGGATATGTGGTCATGATGCTGAAATTGAGCTTGCCTGTGGCTGCAAAGCTGGACAAATCGTCAGACGACCCCACCAATGCCGCAATCATGCCCCAACCCCAATCTTTAGGCGCTGGCGTGATTTCTCTGATGTTGCTGCCATCTGGCGCAGAACCGCTTGGACCTGAACCCGAATAGGCCGTGGCTGGTGAATTCCATCCCACCCACAATGGCTCCACAGCTGTTTTTGCCTCACCCGCGACGGCCACATCTGCGTAGACGGTATATCTGCTGGCCGTGATGGTCGAGTTGGTGGCTGTCGGGATGTAGTACAGCGCATCAACCGCCGTATAGGTCCCAGTCTCCCAGATAGCGGAAGGGTAGAGGTCCTGAATCACAAATTTGGCTTTGCGCTCAACGTTGAACAGGCCCCACTTGTCATCCGATCCTTTCCAGGGTTCATCAAAGGCTTCAAAGTAAAAAATGACAGCTGGTTTGCTGGTGGCTGAGCTGCTCATCCAAGCATTGAGCCGTTCATAAAACATCTTCTGATTGACCGGATGTGCTCGGCTGGTTTCGTTGTTTGAAGCCACGCTTTTCCAGCCGGTCTCGCCAATCACAATGGGTAGGCTGGTCATGCCAATGCCGTCCAGGTAGCTGCGCACTGCAGAAAAGTCTGACTTGGCCGCCGCAATGGCCGCATCCATCATGGCTGTGGCCCGCAGATTGGCGGCCACGTCGGCTTGCTTCCAATTCCATTTGGTCGCGCTGTGGATGCTGTCGGCCAAGGGATAGGTGTGCATGGAAACATAGTCAATGGCCAGCACAATGGATTTGGGGTTGTTGGGCTCGCCCGTGGACTTGGCAAAAAATGCCCAGTTGTCATTGGTCGTCACCGGTTGCGTGATTTGATCACGCACCGATTTGATGTAGCCCCCCATGAGTGCAGGCGTCACAGGATTGAACGCCCAGCTGACCATGGTTTCATTGCCGACGCTGACGGCCAGCACTATGTCTTTGTAGGTGTTAGCCAACTTCACGCCACGCGCAATCTCGGCTTTGTTCAAATCATCTTGGCCGTTTTGAATCCACACGCCCAATTGAACTTTGATGTCCAGCTTTTTGTCATGGATGATCTTGATCACTCGGGCAGCGACTTTGTCCGAGCTGTCAAACAATCGGATCAACTTGAAGTTGCCCGCCACCAACAGGTTCAAGTCTGCTTCCACATTGGCATCTGTGACGGTTTCCGTGTCACGATTGGCTGTGCGAAATGGGGAATAGGAAACAGCCTTTCGACTGGTGAATTCAGGGCTCAAAGACCGCAACGTCAGGCCCCCCGATGGCACCACGCCGCCGCCGCCGCAGGCGGCCAGGACCAGGGCCATGAGGGTCGCGATCAGGCCTGCAAAAACGCTCTCAATGGTTTTTTTCATAGGGTTCAATTCATTGGTTGTCATGGTGTGTTCTGCCTGGTTTTAGAACACGTACACAGCGCCCACACCGGCCCAGTTGCCGGTTTTGGTCACGCGTGAATCCACATTGGTAAAGGCCGCGTTGCCGGGCATCGACATGGGCGACAGGCCCAGACGTGCATAACGCACCATGCCTGCAAAGCCATACACCTGGAAGCCGTTGTTGAAGTTGTAGTTCAGGCCCACAGTGTTCACTTCGGCTGCATTGCTTTGTCCGCGTTCGCTGGGGTTGGCCGTGCTGGCTTTGCCCAGATGCACCATGCCTGTGGACGCCGTCCATTGCCCCATCTTGTAGCGTGCGCCCAGCATCCAGTCTGTGGATGTGGCGGCATATCCGGGGTTGCTCACCCCATTGAGCGAGCCGTTCCAATCCACGTTGAACATGTTGTTCCATTGCGCGGCCGTGCCCGCTTGCGTGATGACGGCATACGCACCACTCCAGCGGTTGGCCCTGACACCTCCCGACATCTCAAGTTGTGAATTCCACTGGTAGCGGGCCATGACCATGGTGATGGCTTGGCCTGAACCACCGAGTTTGCTGTCGTCTGCCGCGTTTGGCGTCAATGCATAAAAGGGGCCATGGCTCCAGGCCTGTGGGTTGCCATTGCGGGTGTCTTGATGCATGGCATCAATGACCAAATCACCCTTGTGGTACTGCGCGTACAACTCCAGAAAACGTGGTTTGTGGATTTTGAAATCGGTATTACCTTGGTCATAAGTAGCCTCCAGCACAAGGTCACCCTGGGCCACATCGATCACGGGTGCGGTGTAACGCAAAGCACGCGTCAACAAGCCATAGCCTGCGCCACTGGAGCCCCAGACATCGGCCACCCCCAAATTGGTGCCATAGGGGAAGTCGGCAATGCTCCAGGTGCGCGTGGTCATGGCACCGAACCGCACCGAGCCATAATTTTCATGACTGATGGCTGCATTTTTTTCGTACCAATAGCCTGGAATGTCTTCGCTGCCATCTCTCCAGCGTTGGCTCAACAGGGCATTGAATCTGTAGCCACCACCCAAGTCGTATTTCATGCCCACCCATGGCTGGACCAATGTCACGTTGGTGTTTGTGGTTTTGTAAGGGCGACCTGCCACCAAATCATCGGCCCAAACACGTTGCTTGTCTTCGGCAGGAAACTGCTGGCAATTGGTGCAATGGTTGCTGCCCCGTTGCACTTCAGCCTTTGCAAAACCCGTCAGGCTGAACATGCCATCAGGCCCAAAGTCTATGGCCCAGACCGGTTGCACACTCAGCACCGCCAGCACACCTGCACCTGCGGCCCTGGCCCAAGGTTGCCACACAACGCCCTTCTGGCGTGTCGAGTTTTTGTTGTCGATATATGAACGGTTCATTTGTATCCTCTTGAAAGCGCTTTCATGGAATCATAGGAGATGCTACGAACGAATTCAATGGTTTCAACACATCGTTTACCCTAGTTCTCTTTTTCAAGGGGAAACCCTCATGGATTTTTTGAAAGCGCTTTCATACATTACGAAGCCTGCCTTTATCTTTTGCTATGAAACCCTCCCTTGCTCATTTCGCCTTTGTTCTCACGTTCACTTGGCTTCAGGCCTCTGCACAGACCCTGCCTGTGGGCGCTGGCGCTTTGCACTTGGCGCCCCAAGGCGGTGACAAATCGCCCCCTCAGGCCCCCTACCGATCCGACGCCCTGAAAACCACCGCCGCGCAGACCAACCAGTGGTATTCCACATTGCTGTTTCATGCCACGCCCTTTCCTATCTATGCCCACCCCTTGACGGCACGGCCCACAGCGTCTGGTTTTGAGGTGTCTTTGCCCGTGAAATCTGTGGTGCCCACAGAGCGCAAGGATGTCGAAATCCATCACGAACACCAATCACCGATCAAGTTTTCACCAGCGGGCTTCACCCCTTCCAAAGCGGTTTTGAACAAGGCATCGGATTGGGCCATTGACATTGACATGTCAGCTGGCCAACAACAATGGAAGGCCACAATCGCCCACGGTAGCCCCTATGCATCGTTGCGCGTGTCGGGCGATGTGGTGCTCGATTTGCCAGAAGCGGCCATGCAAAGGATCGCCAGCGCGGACCCCAGAATTTTGGCGCTGCAATTCAAAGACCGGTCCTACGCCATCTTTGGCCCCACGGGTGTGCGCTGGGAAAAACTGTCTGACACCCAGTGGCGTGCCCACATGCCCGAAGGAAGGGGCTATTTTTCTGTCGCCGGTATGCCCGACACTGCACCTGGCACCCTGGAGTTGTTGGCCCGCCATGCCTACGTCTTCATCACCGACACACGCGTGCAATGGCGTTACAACCCGCAAAGTAGCCAGGTTCAGACTGAATTCACCGTCGAGACCCAAGCCATGGAAGGCACCAGCGACACACCACTGATTGGGCTGTACCCGCACCAGTGGCATGCCAATGCCAGTCTGCCCCCATTAACCGGTTTGCAATACCCCAGTTTGCGCGGCCCCATCAAATTGCTGGCTGGTAAAACCTTCAGCACCCAATCCACCTACCAGGGCTTTGTGCCGTTCTGGCCGGGCATCACGGCTAAAGACAAAGCCGCAGAACTGCAAGACCTGATCAAAACCGATGTGCGCAATGCACGCCGCATGATGCTGGAAATTGGGCAAGGCCCCTATTGGCAAGGCAAAGGCCTGCAGCGCATCACCAAACTCATGGACGTGGTAGAGCAACAAGGCGACCTGGCGGCACGCGACCAACTGCTGGCCTTGCTCAAGTCGCGCATCGAACAATGGTTTTCTGGCAAGGACCGCAAAACCTATTTCCACCTCGACAAGCAACTGGGCACCATCACCTCGTACCCTGAGGAATATTTCAGTGTCGAGCAAATGAACGACCACCATTTTCACTACGGCTACTGGATTCGGGCCATGGCTGACATCGCGCTGCGCGACCCTGAATGGGCCAGCCAGGCCAAATGGGGCGGCATGGTCGAAGCCTTGATTGCCGACATTGCCAGCCCGGAACGTGGGGGCAAAAACTTCCCCTTCCTGCGCAATTTTGACCCCTACGAAGGCCACTCCTGGGCGTCGGGCGTGGGCCTGGGCGCGCATGGCAACAACCAGGAGTCATCGTCTGAAGCCATCAATGCATGGGCGGGCTTGATTCAGTGGGGCGAGATCACGGGCAACACACGTTTGCGCGACCTGGGCATTTACTTGTACACCACCGAAATTGAAGCCATTGAACACTATTGGTTTGACGTGCATGGGCTGGTTTTCCCACCCGAGTACAAGAACGTCGAAGTCAGCATGGTGTTTGGCGGCAAGATGGCGCACAACACTTGGTGGACCGACGAGCCTCGTCAGATCAAAGGCATCAACTTGCTGCCCATCACCACGGCGTCCACCTATCTGGGCAGGCATCCGCGTTACATCGAGCGCAACATGGCTGCACTGGCCCCCGAAATGGCTTTGTATGCCAGCCGTGGCAAATACGCCAACCCGCCCGACATCTGGCAGGACATCTTTGCCAAATACCTGGCACTGGCCAAGCCCAGTGACGCATTGGCGCAGTGGAAGCGCTGGGGCTCGTTTGAATTGGGCGACACACGTTCGCATGCCCTGCACTGGATGCTGAGTTTGCAAGCCATGGGCACACCCGACCCCACGGTCACTGCCAACACCACTTTTTATTCCGTGTTCAAGACTGCCCAAGGCCAAAAAACCTACCTGGCCTTCAATGCAGGCAAAACGCCTATTGATGTGGTCTTCAGCGATGGCAAACAACTACGCGTTGCACCCGGCGCACTCACCCGTGAACAGTAAGCCATGCCCTTCCCTGTTGTGCCTGTGCACTGTCGCAATGCTCGGTTGTGGTGGTGGTGGTGGTGGTGATTCCAGCATGACGAACACCAACCCCAGCGCTTCCATGACGCCGTCCAGTGCCTCCACGGGCACCGCAGCATCATCTGCCGCATCATCTGCCGCATCATCTGCAGCATCTTCTGCCGCATCTTCAGCCGCATCCTCGTCAACCTCGCCTGCAGACAAGCCGGGCATGACATTGATCTGGTCGGATGAATTCACCACCAACGGCTTGCCCGACCCCCGCAAATGGGCGTATGACACCGAGCGCAACCGATGGGGTTGGTACAACAACGAAAAGCAATACTACGCGGCCAACCGCCTTGAAAACGCCCGCATTGAAGACGGCCGCTTGCTCATCACGGCCCGCAAAGAACGGCTGAGTTCAGCCCCAGATTTCGGGGGACAAAACTACACCTCGGCTAGGCTCTTCACACGCGGACTGGCCAGCTGGACTTATGGATTTTTTGAAATCCGCGCCAAGATGCCTTGCGGCGCGGGCACCTGGCCTGCCATCTGGACTTTGGGCGTGGGGGGTGCCAATGGCATGGTCTGGCCCGACGATGGCGAAATCGACATCATGGAATTCGTCGGCAGCGATCCCACACACGTTTCGGCCACCGTGCACAACGCCAAATACAACTGGCGTGGCGGCATTCCTCCGACCACCTTGAAAGCGCTGGTGCCAGATGCATGCACCGCCTTTCACAACTACCAGCTCAGCTGGACCGCCGACAAAATCGCCATCGGTGTGGACGACCACGTTTACTTTGAATACGCCAAGCCGCAAGACAACGATCCGCGGGCCTGGCCATTTGACCGCCCCCAATACCTCTTGCTCAACATCGCCATTGGTGGCGACTTGGGCGGCGTTGTGGACGACACGATTTTTCCTGCCGTTATGTCAGTTGAGCACGTCCGAATCTTCAAATACAACAAACCCTGAATCACACCAAGGGTAAGTCCCGATGAAATGAATACTTGCAAACTACTTACAAGCTTTTTATTATCGTGAAAGCGCTTTCAGAAAGCGTTTTCAATCACCCGATATTTTTTTGGAGACACGCATGAAATTTTTGATGCAGCGATTCAGCATGAACGCCATCGCCTTTGCAGCCACCGCTTTACTCGCAGCCTGCGGCGGCGGCGGTGATGCCACTGCCCCCCTGACTTCCCAAACCATCAGCTTCACGCCCGCCACGACAGGCACCGTGGGCACCCCCATCACGCTGGAGGCGACCGCCAGCTCCAAACTAGCAGTGAGCTTCACATCCAGCCCTGCAACGGTGTGTACCGTTTCGGGCACCACGCTCACGCTGGTCGGCGCAGGCACCTGCAACGTCAAAGCCGATCAGGCCGGTAACACCACGTTTGCAGCAGCCACTCAAGTGTCCAAGGACATCACGGTCAGCAACACAGCAACCCCCATGGCACAAGCCGCACTTGTGGTGGTTCCTGGGGCTTCCACTTTGGCCCCATCAGCAACCACCGCTTTGAGCACCACCGGCGGCAATGGCACAGGCGCAGTCACCTACAGCGTCACCTCAGGCTCTTGCAGCATCAGCGGCACCACGTTAACCGCAGGCGCCTCAACAGGTACTTGCAAGATCAGTGCGAAAAAAGCGGCAGACAGCTCCTATTTGGAAGTCATGTCTAGCGAGGCGACTGTCACCATCTCTAATACTCCCACAACACCAAGCACGATCATTGCTACATTTAGCGAGACAGGTGTTTCGGCCATCGGTTTTGGGAATATGGATGCTGCCGTGATTGATGAACCCACTTTGACGTCAAACAAAGTTTTGCAATTGGTCAAGCCTGCCAACGGTGAAACTTGGGCGGGTGCCACCATCAACACTTGTGGAACCGGAAAAATCGGCACAGTCCCCACCTTACCTCTGAGCAGCAGCAACAAGACTTTGTCACTTCGCGTGTACTCTCCTGAAGCAAATGTCCCTGTTCGCCTGAAGCTTGAAGACGCTTCTGACAGTACCCATAGTGTCGAAACCGAAGCGACGGTCACTGCTGCAAACACATGGCAAACGTTGACTTTTGATTTCTCAAAAGAAGTTTCTGGAACAGCTGCACTGAACACCGCTTATACCTTCAACAAAGCCAGCGTTTTCCCCAAGTTTGGCTCTACGGTGGGCAGCCCACTCACGTTCTATGTGGATGACCTGAAATTCATCGGCTCCTCGTCTGTCAGCTTGTCATGTCCCGATGCGCCAATCACGGGTACTCCAACTACGGCAGCGGCTACACCCAGTGCCTCACCATCAAACGTTATTTCCATTTACAGCGATACCTACACTGCCAGCACTGGGATCGACTTAAATCCGAATTGGGGACAAAACACCCAAACCTCTGAGATCACTGTAGTCGGCAGCAAGGTCCAGAAATATACGAACTTCAACTACAAAGGCATAGACTTTGCTAACAATCCAGTAAACGTCTCAACTTTTACCAAATTGCACATCGATCTTTGGTCTTCAGATGCCACTTCGGTTGATGTTTTCATCATCAACCCCGATACAGGTACAGGTCAAGCGACAGAACAACTTCAAAACGTTCCATTGAATGCATCAACTTGGAAAAGCGTCGACATCTCATTGAGCGGCTACGATAAGATTGATAGAACATCCATCAAACAAATCAAACTGGTCTCAAATCCATCTGGTAAAACCGTCTACATGGATAACTTGTACTTTGCAAAATAAGCTTTACCGCTTAGGTTGATGTCTACATGGCTGGGTTTTTGGGGTTCTAAGAACTCACGAAGCCCAGCCATCTTGCATTTTTTTCAATTGATAACTTGTTGCTGAAATCATGGATGAGGGTGGACATTTTGATGTGTTAACTTAGGCATAAAAATGCAGTTTTGATGTTCCACAACTATTTTCCAACTTCATGCACCACACTGACTACACACCTCTCAATCAAAGCACCCGCCGTCAACGCGGCTTCACCCTGATCGAACTCATGGTGGTGTTGGCCATCATTGGTGTGCTGGCCGCGCTCATCGTGCCCAATGTGCTCAGTCGCGCAGACGATGCACGCATCACTGCCGCTCGCACCGATGTGGGCAATTTGATGCAGGCGCTCAAGCTCTACAAGCTGGACAACCAGCGCTATCCCAGCGGGGAACAAGGCCTCAAGGCCCTGAACGCCAAGCCCACCACCGAGCCCGTGCCCGGCAACTGGAAGCCCTATCTGGACAAACTGCCCAATGACCCCTGGGGCCGCGCTTACCAATACATGAACCCCGGCATCAAGGGCGAGGTGGATGTGATGTCCTTTGGCGCCGACGGACAGCCCGGCGGCGAAGGCAACAATGCCGACATCGGCAGCTGGCAATAAGCCCCACCGCCTTGCACACGCGCACGCTGGCGGCTTCACCTTGCTGGAGTTGCTGGTCGTGGTGGCCCTGATCGCCATCGCCACTGCGGGCGTCAGCCTGAGTTTGCGTGACAGCGCAGACAGCGCCTTGGAACGCGACGCCGACCGCCTGGCTGCCTTGCTCGAAACCGCCCGTGCCCAAGCCCGCGCCAGCGGCTTGCCCGTGGTGTGGCGGGCAGACGGATCGGGCTTTGTGTTTGAAGGCCTGCCCGCGCCGGGCTTGCCCAAGCGTTGGCTATCAGACACCACCCGCTCCCAAACCGAGCAGCCCATTGTGCTGGGCCCCGAGCCCTTGATCGCCCCCCAAGCCATTGCCTTGAGCACCACCGCTGCCACACGCACCCTGTGGGTCGTCACCGACGGCCTGCGGCCCTTCAAGGTGCATGGCACACGCACAGGACTTGGGCCATGAGTGCTTTGTTGGGCGTGACACGTCGGACTCTTCGAGTACCGACCTACGCAGGCCGTGGCCCCATGCCGGTGCGCCATGCTTTCGCAGGTCGGCGGTCGAAGACCCCGACATGGGCCGTGCGCGGTGCTACGAGCGCCCATAGACCGTTACAGCATCAGCGGGCCACGAGGCAAACCGGCTTCACCTTGATCGAGGTGTTGGTGGCGCTGAGCATTGTGGCGGTGGCTTTGCTGGCGGGGCTCAAAGCCACCGGCTCGCTCAGCCAGAACGCCGAGCGCCAAGGCGTGAGCATGCTGGGGCAAATCTGCGCCGAGAACGAATTGATCCGCCTGCGGCTGCTGCGCCAATTGCCCGACACTGGCAACACCCAAATTGAATGCCCGCAAGTGGGCCGCTTGTTGATGGTGGACCTGTCGGTGCGCCCCACGCCCAACCCCAATTTCAGGCGCGTGGATGCACGCGTGCTGGACCAGGGGCAGTATGTGCTACAGCTGTCCACCGTGATGGGGCGCAACTGATGGCACGGCTTGCTTTGAGTAACCATCACGCACTGCGTCGGGCTTGCAGGGGCTTCACGCTGATTGAGGTGTTGGTGGCCATCAGCGTGATGGCTTTGATGTCGCTCATGGCCTGGCGCGGTCTGGACGGCATGTTGCGCACGCAAAGCAGCTTGCAAACACGCTCGGACGAGGTGCGCACGCTGCAAGCAGGTTTGACGCAGTGGCAAACCGATTTGGCCCAGCTGGCAGAGTTGAGCAACACGCCCAGCTGGGACTGGGACGGCAAGGTGCTGCGGATCACGCGCCGCGCAGCACTGGGCGCCCAGGTGCAGGTGGTGGCCTGGACCTGGCGCAACAACCCGGGGCGCCCCGGCGGCGGCGACTGGCTGCGCTGGCAATCAGCGCCAGTGCACCTGCGCGGCGACTGGCAAAACGCCTGGAATCTGGCCCAGGAATGGAGCCAGACGCCCACGCCCGCATCGCAGGCAGGCGAGGTCAACATTCACCCCTTGAGCGGCTGGCAACTGTTTGTGCACCGGGGCGGCAGCTGGACCAACCCGCTGTCGAGTGATGCGGTCACGCCCGGTTCATCCACAAACTCGTCCGGCAGCACGGCAGGCACGCCCCCGCCGGCCATCGGTCCCGCAACCGGCGCCGCTGCCAGCAGCACGCCGCCCGATGGCGTGCGCCTGATCCTGACCCTGCCACCCGGCCCATCTGGCGCAGGCGCCTTGACGCTGGACTGGATACGCCCGAACTTGTCAGGAGCCCAGCCATGAGCGCAACACCTCGCCAGCTGAAAAGCCGACCGGAACGTGGCGCCGCCTTACTGACCGCGATGCTGATCGTGGCCCTGGTGACCACACTGGCCAGCGCTGCCCTGTGGCAGCAGTGGCGCCAGGTCGAGATCGAAACGGCCGAACGCGGGCGTAGCCAGACAGCCTGGATGATGACCGGCGCCTTGGACTGGACCCGATTGATCTTGCGCGAAGACGGTTTGTCCAGCGGCAGTGTGGACCACCTGGGCGAGCCCTGGGCCTTGCCGGTGCAGGAATCCAAGTTGTCAAACTTTCTGTCGCAAGACCAAAAGTGGCAAGAAGGCGATGCCGAGGTTTTTTTGTCGGGCCAGATCACCGATGCGCAGTCGCGCCTGAATGTGCGCAACCTGATCGAGGACGGCCAGGTGTCCAAGGCCCAGCTGGCACGTTTTGCGCGCTTGTTTGAGCGCCTGAACCTGCCGCTGGAGGAGCTGCAAACGCTGTCGCGCCAATTGCAAGAGGCGCTGCAAAACACACCCGCAACAGCCGCCACAGGCACTGCCACAGCAGGCCCCCCCCCCCMAAACACCCCCCATSCCCCC
>NZ_CXOO01000042.1 GCF_001269385.1 Limnohabitans sp. DM1
GCGCTGAACATCCAGCACCTGCCCGCGTGTGATGTGGCCCAGCACCCAGCGCACACTGGCCTGGTCGTCGGGGGCCAGGTCGTGCAGCAGGGGCAGGCAGTCGCGCCTGAATGTGCGCAACCTGATCGAGGACGGCCAGGTGTCCAAGGCCCAGCTGGCACGTTTTGCGCGCTTGTTTGAGCGCCTGAACCTGCCGCTGGAGGAGCTGCAAACGCTGTCGCGCCAATTGCAAGAGGCGCTGCAAAACACMCCCGCAACAGCCGCCACAGGCACTGCCACAGCAGGCCCCCCCCCCCAAACACCCCTCATGCCCCAGCAAACCGCGCAGCTGGTCTGGCTAGGCCTGAGCCCGGCCACGGTACGGGCACTCGATGGCTTTGTGAGCGTGCTGCCCGAGACCACACCGGTGAACCTGAACACCGCCAGTGCCGAGGTGCTGATGGCCAGCCTGCCCGGCCTGGACCTGGGCGCTGCGCGCCAGTTGGTGGCGCAGCGCGACAAGGCGCCCTGGACATCGCTGGAAGCCGTACGCAAAACCCTGGGGGCCGCAAGCGCCTTGGTCAACGACCAACAGCACAGCGTGAACAGCCGTTATTTCGAGGTGCGCGGACGCCTGCGCATTGACAACGTGGTACAGCAAGACCTGGCCTTGGTGCGGCGAGACGGCAACCAGGTGCGCATGCTCTGGCGGGTGCGCAGCCCACAGCTCACGCCTGCCCCCCCCCTACAATAAAAAACGATGCGAACCCTGATCATTCAACTGCCCTTTGGCCAGCCTGGCACGGCCACGGTGTACCCACATGCGCTGGTACAGACCGACACGCCAGCGGCCTCACTGAACGTGCAATGGGCACAAAGCCCCCTGCTGCCACGCACCGATCGGCAAACCGAGGTGGTGGCCCTGGTGCCCGCCGGGGCCTTGTCCTGGCACCGGGTGACTCTGCCCGCCGGGCTGCACAAACAGACGGCCCGCCTGAAGGCCGCCTTGCAGGGCCTGCTGGAAGACGCCCTGCTTGACGACCCGGCCCAGCTGCACCTGGCCTTGCAAGCCCACTGGAAAAACACCGAACAGCCCTGGGTAGCCGCCTGTGACCGCGCCTGGCTGAGCGCCCAGCTGCAGGCCCTGGAGTCGGCCGGCATCACGGTGCACCGCATCGTGCCCGAATTTGCCCCCGTGGGCGCTGCGCTGCACATCACGGCCGTTGGCCCGGCCGACGAGGGCTGGCTGTGGCTGCAGCAGGTCGATCGCGGCGTGTGGGGCATGCCCATGGCCAGTGGGCTGACGGCACAGGATGTGCTCAGTGACGAGGACAACGCCAATGCCCACCTGAGCGCCGAGCCGGGCGTGGTGAGCTGGGTGAGCGAGCGCCTGGGACTGAAAGCGCCCATGGTGGCGCCCAAACAGCATTGGCTGCGGGCCCTGGACACAGGCTGGGATTTGGCACAGTTCGAATTCGAGGCCAACGCCCGTGCGCGGCGCCTGAAAAATTGGCAACGCAACGCCAGCCAGCTGTGGCACAGCCGCGACTGGCGCCCGACCCGCTGGGGCTTGGGGGTGTTACTGGCCAGCCAGTTGCTGGGGCTCAATGTGTGGGCCTACAAAACACGCGCCGACTGGCAGGCCCAGCAAAGCAGCTGGGCACAGGTGCTGCGCGAGACTTTTCCGCAAACCCTGGTGGTGGTGGATGCGCCTTTGCAAATGGCCCGCGAAGTGGCCCGGCTGCGCCAAGGCTCGGGCCAGCTGAGCCCGCCCGACCTGGAAGCCATGCTCGGCGCCCTGGGGCAAAGCTGGCCTGCGGGCAGCGCTGCCCCCTCACAGTTTCAGTTTGAGCCCGACCAGCTGCGCCTGCCGGAACTGAGCTTGAGCGTCAGTGCGCAGCAGGCCCTTGAAAAAGGACTGAACGCCCAAGGCTATGCCTGGCGCACCGACGGCACAGCCGGGGTCATGACCGCGAAACAGGGGCAACCATGAGCAGCTGGCAAAAGCAACTTCAGGCCGTGACTGCGCCCCTGCGCGCGTCACTGAGCGCCGCCTGGGCACAGCGCAGTGCACGCGAACGCCAACTGCTGGGACTGGCCGCCGTGGTCTTGGCCCTGGCCGCTGTCTGGCGCATCGCCCTGGCCCCGGCCTTGCAAACCTGGCACGAAGCCCCCGCCCGCCAAGCCGCACTCGACCGCCAAAGCGCCCAAATGCGACAGCTGCAAGCACAGGCCCAAAGCCTGAAAAATCCTTCGGCCATCACCCGAGCCGATGCCGTTCAGTGGCTCGAACGCAACCTCTTGACCTTGGGCGCCGACGCCAAGCTCAGCCTGCAAGGCGAACGCGCCACCCTGAACCTGCAAGCCACCCCCGCCGAAAGCCTGGCCACCTGGTTGCAGCAAGCCCGCGAACACGCCCAGGCCCTGCCCGTGCAGGCCCAGCTGCGGCAAGTCAGCGTGCCCGCAGCGGCCAAGCCCGGCACGGCAACGGCGACTTCAGCGGCCAAGGCCCCCGATGCCGCCGCCAGCAGCAGCGCTGTGCGCTGGAGCGGCTCCCTGGTGATGAGCCTGCCTTGATGCGCCCCACCGTGATGCACCCCACCCCGCCACGCCCGGACTTGAAGCGCCTGGATTTGAAACCCATGACGCGGCGCACTGGCCTGCCCCTGTCGGCTGTCCCGCCGCGCAGCCCCTGGCGCCCGGCTGTGTGGGGCGCTTGCCTTGGCCTGGGCCTGGCGCTGCTCGTGTGGGCGCCCGCCCGCTGGCTCGCCTGGGGGGTGAGCCAAGCCAGCCAGGGGCAAGTTCAGCTGCACCAGGCACGGGGCACGGTCTGGCAGGGCTCGGCCCAGCTGGTGCTCAGTGGTGGCGCGGGCAGCCGCGACGCGCAAGCCCTGCCCGGGCGCTTGCAGTGGCACATCACCCCCGGCTGGGGGGCGGTCAATGTTCAGTTTTTGGCCGACTGCTGCATGCAGCAAAGCACCAGCGCCCGCCTGCAGGCGGGCCTGTCCACGCTGCAACTGCAGCTGAGCGACCACACCTCGACCTGGCCTGCCGCTTTGCTGTCGGGCCTGGGCGCCCCCTGGAACACCTTGCAAGCGGCCGGACAACTGCAGCTGCACACCGAAGCCCTGCAACTGAACTGGGCCGCTGGCCGTTTGCAACTGCAGGGCCTGGCCAAACTCGACGCCCTGAACATGTCCTCCAAACTCAGCACCTTGCAGCCCATGGGCAGTTACCGCATCCAGCTGCGGGGCACGCCCGAAGGCTCGGCCACGCCCGATTTGCAGCTGAGCACGCTGCAAGGCCCCTTGCAACTGCAAGGCCAGGGCCAATGGGTGGGCCAACGCCTGCGCTTTAGCGGCGAAGCCAGTGCCCAAGAGGGCAGCGAGGCCGCCTTGTCCAATTTGCTCAACATCATCGGCCGCCGTCAGGGCACGCGCAGCCTGCTTTCACTGGGATAAACCCATGCTCCACATGCCACCCTTTTACAAAATGCACACCCTGCCTGTTTTGCCCCATCTTTTGACGGCCACGGCCCTCTGCCTCGCTTGCCTGGGCACGCCCGCCGGGGCGCAAACCGCCAAGCCGATCAACCCCAAAGAGCCGGTGACGCTGAACTTTCAAAACGCCGAAATCGACGCCGTGGCCCGCACCTTGGCCACTTTGTCGGGGCACAACGTGGTGTTGGACCCGCGTGTCAAGGGCACGATGACGCTGTCGAGCACCGTGCCCGTGCCCCCGGCGCAGGCGCTGCGCCTGTTTGCCAGCCAGCTGCGCACCCAGGGCTTTGCCATGGTCGAGTCGGCCGGTCTTTACACCGTGCTGCCCGAAGCCGAAGCCAAGCTGCAAAGCGCCAGCGTGTCGGCAGGCACCGTGCCCGCCAGCAGCGGCCAGATCGTGACGCAGATTTTTCGGCTGAACCACGAAAACGCCAACAACCTGGTGCCGGTGCTGCGCCCGCTGATCAGCCCCAACAACACCATCAACGTGAACCCCGGCACCAACGCCCTGGTGATCACCGACTATGGCGACAACCTGCAACGCTTAGGCCGCATCATTGCCGCGCTCGATGTGGCCAACGCGACAGGGGTTGAGGTGATCCGGCTCAAACACGGCATCGCCCCGGATGTGGCCACGCTGGTGCAGCGCCTGCTCGACTCGGGCGCCGCAGCGGGTGCGCCTGGGGGTGCCCCCGCCACCGCAGGCCAGGCCGACACCGGCTTCAAAACCACGGTGCTGGCCGAAGTGCGCACCAACAGCTTGATCGTGCGGGCGGCCAACCCGGCGCGTTTGGCGCTCACGCGCAGCCTGATCGAACAACTCGACCAGCCCAACGCCGGCGGCGCCAACGCGGCCAGCGGCAACATCCATGTGGTGTATCTGAAGAACGCCGACGCCACCAAACTGGCCACCACGCTGCGCGCAGCCATCAGCACCAGCGCCAGCGGGACAGGCAGTGCGCCCGGCTCAGCCCCAGCCGGCACGCCCGGGGCATCCGGCACAAGTTCAGGCACCAGCGCCAGCGCCCAGCCCTCTACCGGCGGCCAGATTCAGGCCGACCCGGCCACCAACGCGCTCATCATCACCGCGCCCGAGCCGCAATACCGCCAGTTGCGCAGCGTCATCGACATGCTCGACCAGCGCCGCGCCCAGGTGTTTGTGGAAAGCCTGATCGCCGAAGTCAGCGCCGACAAGGCCGCCGAATTTGGCGTGCAGTGGATGAGCGGCACCGGCACCAATGGCAGCGCCGTGGGTTTGCTGGGCACCAACTTTTCTGTGGGGGGCACCAATTTGCTGACGCTGGGGGCCAATGCGGCCGCGGGCAGATACACCGCCTCCACCGGGCTGAACGTGGCCGTGGGGCAGCAGCGCAACGGGGCTCTGGCGCTGGGGGCGTTGGCCCGTTTTCTGCAAAGTGAAGGCGATGCCAATGTGCTGTCCACGCCCAATTTGCTGACCCTGGACAACGAGGAAGCCAAGATCGTGATCGGTCAGAACGTGCCTTTTGTGACTGGCTCCTATGCCGCCGCCGCGGCAGGCACCACCAATCCATTCACAACGATTGAACGCAAAGATGTGGGCCTGACGCTCAGGGTGAAGCCTCAGATCAGTGAAAACGGCACGGTCAAGATGCAGGTCTACCAGGAAGTCAGCAACGTAGACGCCAAATCCATCGGCTCCAAGGATGGTCTGACCACCAACAAACGCTCCATCGAAACCAACGTGCTGGTGGAAGACGGCTCCATCATCGTGCTGGGCGGCTTGCTGCAAGACGACACCAGCAACAGCCAGGAAAAAGTGCCGGGCCTGGGGGATTTGCCCTTTTTGGGCAACCTGTTCAAGTCCGAAGCGCGCAGCCGCAAAAAAACCAATCTGATGGTCTTTCTGCGCCCGGTGGTGGTGCGCGACGGCGCGGCCACCGAAGCCCTGTCCTTGGGCCGCTATGAACAAATGCGGCTGAACCAGCAAGGCGTGCAACCGGTGGGCACGTCCACCTTGCCCATATCGGGCGCGGCGGTGCTGCCCGCCTTGCCTGCGACCACGCCAGCCACCCCCAAGCCCTGAGGTCGGCATGCGTTACCCCCTGCCCTATGCGTTTGCCCGCGCGCACCAGCTGCTGCTCGAAGACGACGGACAAGGCCTGACCCTGTGGCTGTGCCCGGACAGCGAGCGCCAAGCGTTGTCTGAAGTCACCCGAAAATTCGGCCCCGCCTCTGCCCAACCGCTGGCCCTGCAGCTGCAGCACAGCACGCTGTCCGAGGTGAGCCGACGCATCCACCAGGCCTATTCCGGCGGCCAGGCCCACAGCGGCTCGACGGCGGCGGCCGTTGTCAGCGAGGTCGAGTCCGAAGCCGACCTCTCGCGCATGATGCAGGACCTGCCCGCCGTGGAAGACCTGCTGGAGGCCAGCGACGACGCGCCCATCATCCGCATGCTCAACGCCTTGCTGACGCAGGCCGCACGCGACGGGGCCAGCGACATCCACATTGAGCCTTATGAACGCCATTCGAGTGTGCGCTTTCGCATCGACGGAACGCTGCGCGAGGTTGTACAACCGAACCGGGCGCTGCACGCTGCACTGATCTCGCGCCTGAAAATCATGGCCGAACTCGACATTGCCGAAAAACGACTGCCGCAAGACGGCCGCATCAGCCTGCGCCTGGGCTCACGCGCGGTCGATGTGCGCGTGTCCACCCTGCCCAGCGCCCATGGCGAACGCGCCGTGCTGCGCCTGCTCGACAAGAGCGAAGCGCGCCTGACGCTGGAGGCGGTGGGCATGCAGGGCCGCGTCTTGCAGCAAATTGACCAGTTGATCCACCAACCGCACGGCATTTTGCTGGTGACGGGGCCAACGGGCTCGGGCAAAACCACCAGCCTGTATGCCGCGCTGCAGCGCCTGGACGCCACGCGCAACAACATCATGACGGTGGAAGACCCCATCGAATACGAGCTGCCTGGCGTAGGTCAGACCCAGGTGAATGCCAAGATCGACCTGACGTTTGCCAAGGCGCTGCGCGCCATCCTGCGGCAAGACCCGGACGTGATCATGATCGGCGAGATCCGCGACTTTGAGACCGCACAAATCGCCATTCAGGCATCCCTGACAGGCCACCTGGTGCTGGCCACGCTGCACACCAACGACGCGACCAGCGCCGTCAACCGCCTGATCGACATGGGCGTGGAGCCGTTCTTGCTCAGCTCCTCGCTCTTGGGCGTGCTGGCCCAGCGCCTGGTGCGCAAGCGCTGCACCGCCTGCCACGGCGCGGGCTGCGACGCGTGCGGCCACACCGGCTACGCCGGGCGCACCGGCATTTTTGAGCTGCTGGTGGCCAGTGAGGACATCAAGGCACAAATCCACAACCGCGCCGCCGAAGCCGACCTGCGCACCACGGCCCTGGCCCAGGGCATGGTGCTCATGCGGGACGACGGCCAGCGCCTGGTGGATGCAGGCATCACCAGCGCCGAAGAACTGCTGCGCGTGACGCGGGACTGATGCGCGATTTGACCGCCCTTCTGGCTCCAACGTCCCTCTTGGCGTTCTTGGCCCCAGCACGTCTGCAGCGCACTGATGCCCATTGGGGCACAGGTATTTGTAGGAGCTTGCCCTGCAAGCGATTGCCAGCGATGCACCACCGCCCCATCGCCAGCAGGGCTGGCTCCTACATGAATCTGGTCCTGCTTGTGCTGCTGGGCGCTGTGCCTGGCGCTTTCGCAAAGCGATGTGCAGCCCTGGCCGCATTTTGTAGGAGCTTGCCCTGCAAGCGATGGCCAGCGCTGCACCACCGCCCGATCGCCAGCAGGGCTGGCTCCTACATGAATCTGGTCCTGCTTGTGCTGCTTGCCTTGCTGCCAGGCGCTGGGTCTGTGGCTTTCGCACAGACACCGGATGTCACGACAGCGGCAGAACCCTTGTCCGCAGACACAGAACCGGCTCAGCCCCCTTCCACGACAAGCCGTTGGGACTACAGCCTGGGCGCCAAAGTGGACATGGGCAACTTGCGCCAGCCTGGCCAAATGAGCCTGCGGCCCACGCTGGGGCTGCGCTATGGGCGCTGGCGTGTCGGCACGGTGGAGGGCGCGAACTGGTACCGCTTTGGCCAAGCCCTGCAAGACAGCGCCCTGACCTATGACTGGCTCAAGAAAAGCAACTGGCAGACCGCCCTGTCGGCCAGCGTGATCAATCTCGACCAAGACGCCGACTTTGACGCCTTCAAAAGTGGCCGCAAAACCCTGCGCCTGCGGGCCAATCTGGACTACCGGTTTTCACGCCAATGGCTAACGGGCCTGAGCCTGACGCAAGACGTGCTTGGGCGCGGCGACGGCACCACCGTCTCACCCACGGTGACCTACATCCAGCCCCTGGACGAGGACAGTGCCATGCTGCTGAGCGCCTACACCACCTGGGGCACTGCAACGCACTGGCAAAGCACGGCGGCGCGTGCGCCCGGCTCGGCCCTGCGCCAGGATGCAGGCCTGGGCAGCTGGGGCGCGCAAATCACTTACCGCCACCGCTGGACGCCGCGCTGGGCGTTTTATTCGCAACTGAGCGCCAGCCAATTCATCAACCCGATGCTGCCCAGCGGCCAAGCGGCCGTTGTCGGCGGCCAGCTGGGCGTGATTTATTTCAGCCACTGAAGACCTTTGACCCATGCCCGCCTACCGTTTTGAAGCCCTGCAAGCCGATGGCGCCATGCGCAAGGGCGTGGTCGAGGCTGACAGCCAAAAATCGGCCCGCAGCCAACTGCGCGCCCAGTCCCTGGTGCCCTTGAGCGTTGAAGCCATTGCCTCCGGCGGCAGCGCCAGCGGCCCTGATGTGCCCTGGTGGCAGCGCACGGTGGGCCGCTCGCGTGCCTTCAGCAGCAGCGAGCGGGCCGTGTGGACGCGCCAGCTGGCCAGCCTGGTGGGCAGCGGCCTGCCGGTCGAGCGCGCCTTGTCGGCCCTGGCCGATGAAGCCGAAGATGAGAAACAAAGATTGCTGATGGCCGCCATCCGCGCCGAAGTCAACTCGGGCAGCAGCCTGGGCCGGGCGCTGGGCCTGCACCCGAACGAGTTTCCGGCCATTGACCTGGCCGTGATTGCCGCAGGCGAGCAAAGCGGGCACCTGGCCGATGTGCTCAACCAACTGGCCAACGACCTGGAAGACCAGCAGCAGCTGCGCGCCAAACTGATGGGCGCTGCACTGTATCCGGCCATCGTCAGCCTGGTGGCGCTGGCGATTGTGATTTTTCTGGTGACCTCGGTGGTGCCGCAGGTGGCCGGGGTGTTTGCAGGCACCAAGCGCCAACTGCCTCTGCTCACGGTGGCCATGCTGGCCATCAGCGATGTGGTGCGCCACTGGGGCTGGCTCATGCTCTTGACGCTGGTGCTGACGGTAGCAGGCAGCCGCATGGCGCTGCGCCAACCCGCCCTGCGCCTGCGCTTTGACGCCGCCTGGCTGCGTTTGCCCCTGATCGGGCGGCTGGCCCGGGGCTACAACAGCGCGCGTTTTGCCTCCACCTTGGCCATGCTCACGGCTGCGGGCGTGCCCATTCTCAAGGCCTTGCAGGCAGCGGCTGACACCCTGTCCAACCAGGCCCTGCGAGCCGACGCGCTTGAAGCGTTGGTACGGGTGCGCGAAGGCGCTCCCCTGGGCACCGCGCTGGCCCAAAACGCCCGCTTTCCTGGCCTGCTGTCCATGTTTGCCCGCTTGGGGGAACAGACCGGCCAACTCCCGGTGATGCTGCAAAGGGCGGCCACGCAGCTGTCGTCTGAAGTGCAGCGCCGCGCCATGGCCCTGGCCACCATCCTGGAGCCTTTGCTGATCGTGGGCATGGGCGGCATGGTCATGCTGATCGTGTTGGCCGTGCTCATGCCCATCATGGAAATGAACCAGTTTGTCAAATGAGTGGCCTGCAAACAGGCTACACCACTGAACAGACCATCGTCGGACTCTTCGAGTGCCGACCTACGGGTTGTACGCGCCTGATCTGTAAACCTCGGACGCTGCGCGTTTCAACCTATTGATTCGGCACGCTGAAGTTTGAATTTTTTGCGCCGTCACTGCTTATAAATTCGGCCCGATGAAGTCTGAGCCGTGTGTTTCCAGTTGGGAGGATTTTGTGGGAGCTTGCCAGCCAAGCGAAAAGCCTGTGGTCCACAAGCGTCTGATCGCCAGCAGGGCGAGCTCCCACAAGGTGCAAGATTGAAGTCACCCTGCAAACTTCACAGGGCAGGATCAATAGGAATTGGACACACCCGAAGCGACGTGTCCGGCAGGGACGTGCTTGGCGGCGGATTCGATGTGGCCGGTCTGGTCGTCAAAGAAGAAATCGGGCTCGAATTCGCGCAGGAACTCGCCCTTGGGCAAGCCCCCCAAAAACATGGCTTCGTCGACTTCGATGTTCCAGTTCATCAAGGTGCGGATGGCGCGTTCGTGCGCGGGCGCGCTGCGGGCCGTGACCAGTGCCGTGCGGATGCGCATGGCGGGTGTGCCTTCTTGTTGCAGGCGGTGCAAGGCCGCAAGCAAGGGTTTGAAAGGCCCCGCCAGCAAGGGCTGGCTGGCTTTGTCGCGTTCATGCTGCTGAAAAGCCGACAAGCCCTGGGCCTGGAACACGCGCTCGGCTTCGTCTGAAAACAGCACCGCATCGCCGTCAAAGGCAATGCGCACTTCATGCGGGTGCGCTTCTGAGGCCAAGGCAGAGTGGGGGTAAACCTGCGCCGCAGGCACGCCCGCATCCAGCGCAGCACGCACATCTGACAGGTGCGCCGACAGGAACAGGTTGGCGTTCAGTGGCTTGAGGTAACGCCAAGGCGGCTGGCCCCGCGTGAAGCTGCCACGTTGAATGGGCAGACCGTAATGCTGGGCCGAACGGAACACGCGCATGCCCGAGACCGGGTCATTGCGCGAGAGGATCACGACCTCGACGCGCTGGGCATCGGCGTCGTTGAAGGCCAGCAGCTTGCGCACCAGCGAAAACGCCACGCCCGGTTTGGCGGGTTCTTCCAGGCGCCCCAGCTGCAACTGCATATAGGCCCGGTCGTCGCCTTGCTCAAAGACGTGGTTTTCTTCTTCAAAGTCGAACAAGGCCCGCGAAGAAATCGCAACGACCAGTTGGCCTTCCAGTGTGACGGGCATCGTGAACTCCAGTTCCGTTTGAACGCGTTGGGCCATGGGTTTTGGCCCCAGCGTTGAGCATAGCCGTTCGCGGATGGGGGCTTTGCGGGGAGTCTGTGCGGGGGGTATCACGGCGTGGGCGCCGCGCCCAAAAGGAGAAGGCCCGCGGCTTACCTTTTCTCGACATAGGGCTCGACCAACTTCGCGTCGATACGGTAACTGGACACACCCATGTGCGAGTCGGTTTTGGTGGCGCTCAAGGTGCCAGAAACCCAGACGGTGTCCATGCTGCGAAAGCGCTTGACGGCTTTGTCCAATTTCACATGCACGATCTGGTTGGCGGGCGGTGGTGGGGAGTGCACACAGGCGCCAAAGTACGGCACCAGCAAAAACTCCTTGATGCCCTCAGGCAAGTCTTCCAGCGGCACGATAAAACCGGGCAAACGCACGTTCTGCCCAAGGATCAAGGGGTTGATGGGGGCGTTGTCCCACATTTGGCGCATTTTTTTCAGCGCCTCATCCGCCCTCGGATCGTTGTCTTTCAGACCTTGAAGGTTCAAGGCTTTGAGGTCTTTGTAGGGGTCCCAGCCGGTCGGAATGAGCTGCTCCCAGCCAATGGTGCGGGCCGGGCCGGGTGTGCTGGCCCCCTGGAGGTCTGGCCCGGCCGACAAAGACGGCTGGACTTGCGGCACCATGTCGCGCACGGTCTCTCGCACGCTTTGCGCCAAGACGGAGCCCGCCAGCAGCAGGCTTGCCAGCAGCGCGGTGTGTTGTAAAACAATGGTTTTTTTCATATGAACTCCCATACGGGAACTTTAAGCCAGTTGAGTCTCTTCAACTGCGGCAAGCTGGCTCAAGGGCTTGGTTTTTTTCGTGCCATTGATCCGGCATGCTGAAGTTTTGAATGTGTGAGTAATGACTTCTCGTAGGTCGCTACTCGCAGAGTCCGACATGATGGGTTTTTTGCAAAGGCCCATGTCGGGGTCTTCGACCGCCGACCTACGAATACACGATTCGGGCGGGCAGGACTCACACGCGCGGCGACAAGCCATCGGCCAAGGACAATCGGTAAGCCCGCCAGGCGGGCCCCAAACTGGCCAGCAACCCGGCCAGCAAAACCGCGCCCGCCAAAGCCAGCTGCGTGGGCAAAGGTGCGGCCAGTTGCAAGCGAATGCCCAGCGACTGCTGCAGCCAGGGCGTGGCCAGCGCCATGCCCGCGTGCGCCAGCAGCACGCCCAACACCACCCCGGCGCAGGTGACCCACACCCCCTCCAAAGTGAGCAAGCCCAGCACATGGCGCGGCGCGGCCCCCACGGCGCGCAGCACGGCCAGTTCGCGGCGGCGCTCGTTCAGGCCCGCCAACACCACCGCCACCAGCGAGACCACACTCACCAAAGCCACCAGGGCCGAGACCGCCAGCAAGGCGTTTTCGCCCACGCCCAGCACCGACCACAGCTCACCCAAGGCCACGCCGGGCATCACGCCCATCAGGGCCTCTTCTTCGTAAAAATTCACAAAGCGCTGCACATTGAACACCGCCGCCCGGCTTTTCAGGCCCACCAGGGCAGCCGTGACTTCTTCGGGCTCCAGGTTGAATTTGCGCGCCTGGTCGGCCGGGATCTGCCCGCCCGGCATGGGCGTGCCCGCGACCCAGTCGAGGTGGATAGCTTCGAGGGCCTTGAGGCTCACTTGCACCGAACGGTCCACCGGGGTGCCTGTGGGGGCCAGAATGCCGACCACCTTGAAGGGCTTGTCGGCATGTTCATCTTCTTTGTTCTCCTCAGCTCCGTGGTCATGACCATGGTCGTGCATGCCATGGCCCAGCGTGATGCTTTGGCCCAGGCCATAGCCCAACTTGCGCGCCACCTCGGCTCCAATCACGGCCTCGTACAAGCCATCCAGCGTGTCGGCAAACGCCGCGCCTTGCTGCAAGACCAGCGGCTGTTTATCGCCATAGGCAAAGTGCTGAAAAAACGCGGGCGTGGTGCCCAGCACCGGAAAGCCCCGGTGCGAGTCACCCAAACTCAAGGGAACGACCCACGACACCGAGCGGTGCTGCGCCAGCTTGTGCACGCTGTCCATGGACATGCTTTGCGGCACGCTGCCGATGTGGAACACCGAAAACAGCATCAGCTGCACCGGGCTGCTGCGCGCGCCCACAATCAAATCAACGCCGCTGACCGATTGCGAAAAACTGTGGCGGATGTCGTGGCGCAAACGCTCCAGCGTCCACAGCAAGGCGGTGGCCAGCGCCAGCGACACCACCACCCACACCAGGGTGCTGCGCCGGTTCCAGGCGCTGCTGCGCGCCATGCGCCAAAGGCTGTTCATGCGCTCACCCCCGCTTGCTGCAAGGCGGGCAAGGACCACTGCACATCAAAGCGCACCGCCTGCTGCTCGTCGTGGCTCACACACACCAAAGTGCTGCCCGCGTCGCGCGCGGCCTGCAGCAACAAATCCATGAAGCCCTGGCGCAAGGCGGCGTCGAGCGCCGAGGTGGGCTCGTCGGCCAGGATCAATTCGGGCTGGCCCATCAAGGCGCGGGCAGCGGCCACGCGCTGCTGCTGGCCCACCGACAAGGCGTCGGCGCGGCGGCTCCACAGCGCCTCGGGCAAGCCCATGCGCTGCAACCAGCTTTGGGCCGTGGCCTCGGGGCCACCAGCGGCCTGGCAGCGCTCGCGGCGCAGCATGGAAAAACGGCAAGGCAGGGTCACGTTGTCCAGCACACTCAGGTAGGGCAGCAAATTGAACTGCTGGAACACCACGCCCACATGGTCGGCCCGAAAGGTGTCGCGCTGACCGGGCTTCAAAGCCGCCCAGTCTTGTCCCAGCAAGGACACACGGCCTTGGCGGGGTGACAAGACACCCGACAACAAACCCAGCAAAGTGCTCTTGCCGCTGCCGCTGGGGCCATGCAGGAAAACGGTTTGTCCGGGGTTCACCTGCAAGCGCCCCAGCGTCAGGGTGTCAGGCCCCCCTTGGGTCCATGTGTAACGCAATGGCTCAATCTCGATCACAACACCCTCCCTCCATAGAGGCGGCAATATACCCCGTCAATCGGGTACGGTGATCCTTCTCCTGCTTTCGCGACGGGCAATCCACACCGTGGCCCACAAAATCACAAAAGCCCCCAGCCAGGTCGACCGGCTGGGTACATCGCCAAAAATCAACCAGCCCAGCAAGGACGCCCAGACCAGGTCCAGAAACCGCAAGGACTGGGTGGCCGAAATATCCGCCATCGCAAAGGCCCGTGTCAGGCAATAGTGGGCCACCGTGCCCAACACGCCCGTGGCGGCAAAAGCCAGCCATTGCAAGGGTGTGGGCATTTGCCAATGAAACCAGGCCATGGGCAAACTGAGCAAGGTGACCGTCAGGGCTTGCCACAGCACAATCACGCCGGGTTTCTCGTAGCGCGTGAGGGCTTTGGTGATCAGAAACGATGCGGCAAACACCGGCGAAGAGGCCAGCATGACCAGGTTGAACCAACCGCCGTCGCCCGACATTTTGGGCAAGACCACCACCATGACCCCGGCAAAGCCGATGAAGGCCGCGATCCAGCGGTCCTGGCGCATGGGCTCCCCCAAAAACCAGGCGGCCCCCAGCATGATGAAAATCGGCCCGGTAAAACCAATGGCGGTGGTGTCCGCCAGAGGCATGTGCGGCAAGGCGGCAAACCACAACACACAGCCCAGCGTGTGCACACCGCCGCGCCAGAACTGCCCGACCATGTTGACCGGCCTGTAGCTGCGCCAGCCTTGGCGAAACACCCAGGGCAAGATCACCAGCAGGCCAAACAAATAACGCAAAAAAAGCACCAGCTGGTCATCGAGCTGGAGGCTCAGTTGCCGGGACAGGGCGTTCATCACCGAGAACAACACCCCGCCCAGCACCATCCACACCATGCCCCGCACGGCCGCAGGCCAAGCGGCCATGGCACGCAAACTGCGTCGGCGCACCACAGCCAGTTGACGAGGGGGAGACAAGAAAGACTTGCGCGGTTTCATGCAAGCCCAAGAGGAAGAAGATGGATCACCGCACGATCATAGGGGCGACCCCGAAAACGCCAGTCACTTCGGTTACCAAGCCTGGGTGAATCCATGCGCACTGCGGCGGCTATCGCAGCGGGTGCGCCGCTCTCATTGATCCGGCATGCTGAAGTTTGAAATTCTTTGTGCCGTCCACCCAAGTGGAAATTTGTAGGTCTGCAGGTTTAGCGCGACAGTGTGGGTTGAGCGCGAGCACATGTCGGGGCTGAAGCCGCCGACCTACAACATCCTTAGCCCTTGAAAACTTCACAGGGCCGAATCTATCAGGAGAAGGGCCGCGCCAACTTCAGTGGGCCCGCTCAGGTGGGGCTGTTTTGCAACGCGGCAATGCGCGCTTCAATGGGCGGGTGGGTGCTGAACAGCTGGCCGATGCCCCCGGCAATGCCCATGGCGGCCATGCTCTTGGGCAATTCGGCGGTGTGCACGCCACCCAGACGGGCCAGGGCGTTGATCATGGGTTGCTTGCGGCCCATGAGTTGGGCAGCCCCCGCATCGGCGCGAAATTCACGGTGCCGACTGAACCAGGCCACGATGATGGCAGCGGCAAAGCCCAGGACGATGTCCATCACGATGGTGGTCACGTAGTAGCCGATGCCGGGGCCTGTGTTTTCGCTGTCGCCCTTGCGCAAGAAGCTGTCCACCGCGTAACCGACCACCCGCGAGATGAACACCACAAAGGTGTTCATGACACCCTGGATCAGGGTCATGGTGACCATGTCGCCGTTGGCGATGTGGGCCACTTCGTGACCGATGACGGCTTCAATTTCTTCGTGCGTCATGTTTTGCAGCAAACCGGTGGACACGGCGACCAGGGCCGAGTCGCGGAAGGCGCCAGTGGCGAAGGCGTTGGGATCACCCTCAAAAATACCCACTTCGGGCATACCGATGCCGGCCTTGTCGGCAAATTTGCGCACGGTGTCGACGATCCAGGCTTCGTCGGCGTTGGCAGGCTGGTCGATGACTTTCACGCCCGAGGTCCATTTGGCCATGGGCTTGCTGATCAGCAAGGAAATGATGGCGCCACCAAAACCCATGATCAGGGCATAGCCCAAAAGCGCCCCGAGGTTGAGGCCGTTGGCGGTCAGGAAACGGTTGACGCCCAGCAAGCTGGCCACAATGCCCAGCACCACCACCACCGCAATATTGGTCAATGCAAACAGGAAAATACGTTTCATGATGTTTTCACTTTCAGTCCGGAACACGCGGACGCGTGGAGTCGAATGGTAGGGGCTGGCCCATCAAAATCAAGCGGAGGGCACGATGTCCGCATTGGCGTACGGTTTTTTGACCTGCGCCCGCACGCGCCGAGGCCGAAAGACCTCGGCATCGTCGTAAAAGGCGGGCGCCGCGTTGGCAGACCACCAACCCGGCACGCCCAGCACAGGCAAGGGGCTGAAGGGCTTGGTGGCCAGTTTGTCGGGCGAGAGGTCCTGCGCCAGCCAGGTGTCGATGTCTGCCGGGGCCACAGTTTGCGGCACGCGCCACAGGTGCACCGTGATCGACTTGTAGGGTTGCACCAGCTTTTCGAGCGCCGCATGGCCAAAAACCCACAGCCGGGTGTGCGCCCACTCGTGGCGCAGGCCAAGCAGGGCGTCCTGCCAACGGTGCTCGGTCAGGGCCGCCCACAAAGCGTTTGAAGGCTGGATCAGCAGCGCGTTTTCATCAAACACTGTGGCCGCATCGCGCACCGGCCCGCGCACCTGGCCCACGCCGGCGCGGGCGATTTCGCTGGCCTGCAACTGGTTCAGGCGCTTTTTGGCCAACGGAAACTGCATCCAGCACAGGGCGTTGAAGAAGTCATGCAAGCCCTCGCGGGTGGGCACCTGGCCCGTGGCAAAAATGAAGTCTTCATAGGCCTGGCCCTCGGGCAAGTCGGCTTGTGGCACAAAACATACGGGGGCACGGCCCGCCGCGTTCAAGGCCTCGGGCTGGGGAACGCCTGCCGCCACTTGCCGTGCGATGGGCTCACCTACCGCCCGCCAGTCGGCCAGCCAAGGCGCGTCCCAATCGATGTCGGACACGCCCAAGCTGGAGGCGGGCGCGCAGCGTTGCCCGGCCCGGTTGGGGCTCAGCCCGCCACCAGACGCCACGGCAGACTTTCTCCCGAACGCAGGGGCTTGAGTTCGGCCTCGCCGAAAGCAAAGCTTTCAGCAGGCGTCCAGCTTTCGCGGCGCAGGGTGATGGTGCCGGTGTTGCGCGGCAGACCGTAAAAATCGGCCCCAAAGAAGCTGGCAAATCCCTCGAGCTTGTCCAGTGCGCCCGCCTGATCAAACGCCTCTGCGTACATCTCGATGGCAGCGTGCGCGGTGTAGCAACCGGCGCAACCGCTGGCGTGCTCTTTGAGGTGCGCCGGGTGCGGGGCGCTATCGGTGCCCAAGAAGAACCGGGCGTTGCCACTGGTGGCCGCTTGCACCAGCGCCAGGCGGTGGGTTTCGCGCTTGAGCACCGGCAAGCAGTAGTAATGCGGGCGCATGCCGCCCAAAAACAGGGCGTTGCGGTTGTACAGCAGGTGGTGCGCGGTGATGGTGGCACCCAAATTGGCGTCACCAGCGGCCACGTAATCGGCGGCTTCTTTGGTGGTGATGTGTTCCATCACGATTTTCAGGCCTGGGAAATCACGGCGCAGCGGGATCAGCTGCTGCTCAATGAACACGGCTTCGCGGTCGAACAGGTCGATGTCGGACGAGGTGACTTCGCCGTGCACCAGCAGCAGCACGCCTTCGCGCTGCATGGCTTCGAGCACGGGGTAGATCTTGCGCAGATCGGTCACGCCCGCGTCGCTGTTGGTAGTGGCGCCAGCCGGGTAGAGCTTGCAAGCCACCACGCCTGCGGCCTTGGCGCGGGCAATCTCTGACGGGGCCAGGTTGTCCGTCAAGTAAAGCGTCATGAGCGGCTCAAAGGCCATGCCCGCTGGCACGGCGGCCAGGATGCGCTGCTTGTAGGCCAGCGCCTGCTCGGCGGTGGTCACGGGCGGCTTGAGGTTGGGCATGATGACAGCGCGGCCAAACTGCGCGGCAGTGTGCGGCACCACCACGTTCAGGGCAGCACCGTCGCGCACATGCAGGTGCCAGTCGTCGGGGCGAATGAGGGTGAGTTCTTGGGTCATGGGGCGTATTGTCTCAAACCTGCCATCGGCTTGACGTTGCTGGTCCCAGAGGTGGTGTCACGGGTCAGGGCTCCTGGGAGAACGGCTCGTAGAACCAAAGGTGGGTTACAGGTCGGGGCTCCTAGGAAAACGGCTCGTGGAACCAGAGGCGGGGCTGCGGGCCGGGGCTCATACTCGCAAGCTCGCCAAATCGCCCCAACCCGCAGCCCCGACTCTGGTGCGAGCATTGGTGGTGAACGTATAGAAAGAAGCCAAGCCTACCTACAAGACCCGAAAAACTTCAAACATTAAGCTTACGGGGCGAGCGAAGCAATGCCCCGCAAGGACTTCATGCCGTTCTGGCAGGGCTGAGCAGCGCAGCAGCGGGTGGATCAGGGCGGGTGCTTGTTTGAGCGAAGCGAGTTTGCACCCGACCCCGCCCGCTGCGAGCAGCGCAAGGAACCCGAAGGGCCCTGACTGCGGCTCGCCTTTCTTTGCTTACTTTCTTTGGCGAAGCAAAGAAAGTGAGTGCGCCGCCGGGCGCAATCCCGGCCAAGCACGCTCAAAAGAACTCCGCATTTAATCGGGATCTGACCCCAATTAAATTCTGGAGATCTCAAAGGTACAGAGAGTAGAAAGCAACAGGGCGAGCGAAGCAATGCCCCGAATTGACTCCATGCCGTTCTGGCAGGGCTGAGCAGCGCAGCAGCGGGTGGATCAGGGCGGGTGCTTGTTTGAGCGAAGCGAGTTTGCACCCGACCCCGCCCGCTGCGAGCAGCGCAAGGAACCCGAAGGGCCCTGACTGCGGCTCGCCTTTCTTTGCTTACTTTCTTTGGCGAAGCAAAGAAAGTGAGTGCGCCGCCGGGCGCAATCCCGGCCAAGGACGCTCAAAAAAGACTCAGCTTTCAAGCGGGATCTGACCCCAATTAAATCAATGCCCAAGGATCTTGGACAAAAAGTCCTGCGCCCGATCCGTCTGCGGCGCGTCAAAGAACTGCTGCGGCGGTGCTTGTTCAACCACTTGGCCCTGGTCCATGAAGATGACGCGGTCGGCCACCGCCTTGGCAAAACCCATTTCGTGCGTTACGCACAGCATGGTCATCCCCTGGCTGGTCAGCTCGATCATCACGTCCAGCACTTCCTTGATCATCTCGGGGTCGAGCGCCGAAGTGGGCTCATCGAACAGCATGATCTTGGGCGTCAGGCACAGCGCACGCGCAATCGCCACGCGCTGCTGTTGACCGCCGGACAGTTGCAAGGGGTATTTGTTCGCGTGCTCGGAAATGCGCACGCGCTCGAGCTGCACCATGGCTTTGTCCACGGCTTCCTTGCGCGGCATCTTGGCCACCCAGGTGGGCGACAAGATCAGGTTTTCCAGCACCGTCAGATGCGGAAACAGGTTGAACTGCTGGAACACCATGCCGACTTCGCGGCGCACTTTGTCGATGCCTTTGAGGTCGTCGCCCAGCACGGTGCCGTCCACCGTGAGCGTGCCTTCCTGGTATTCCTCCAGGGCGTTGATGCAGCGGATCAGGGTGGACTTGCCCGAGCCCGAGGGGCCGCAGATGACGACTTTTTCGCCTTTGGCAAATTGCAGGTTCACGTCGCGCAGCACGTGGTAGCCATTGCTGGCGTACCACTTGTTGACGCCTTTGAACTCGATGAGGGGGGTAGCGTTGGAGGTCATAGGGGGTCTTTCGTTCAGCGGACTTTGCTCACGGCCGTGCGCTCTTCAATCCACAGGCTGTAGCGCGACATGGCAAAGCAGAACGCGAAATAAATGAAGGTGATGAAGAGGTAGGCTTCGATCTTGAAGGGGCGCCAGTCGGCGTCCGAGTTGAGCGCCAGGCCCAAAGCGCCCGTCAGCTCATACAAGGACACGATGGTCACCAGCGAGGTGTCCTTGAACAGGCCAATGAAGGTGTTCATGATGGACGGCACCACGGTGGCCAGGGCTTGGGGCAAGACGATCATGCGCTGGGTCTGCCAGTAGCTCAGGCCCAAGGTGGCGGCCGCTTCGGTCTGGCCCTTGGGCAAGGCCTGCAGGCCACCGCGGATCACCTCGGCCATGTAGGCCCCAGAAAACAGCGTGATGCCCACCACCACGCGCACCAGCACGTCAATCTTCACGCCCTCGGGCATGAACAGCGGCAGCATGAACGAAGCCATGAACAGCACGGTGATCAGCGGCACACCCCGCACCAACTCCACATAGAGCGTGCACAGGGTCTTGATGGCGGGCATGTTGGAGCGTCGGCCCAGCGCCACGAAGATGGCCAGCGGAAAGGCCAGCGTCATGGAGATCACGGTGAGCATGACCGTGAGCGGCAAACCGCCCCATTGGTCGGTGTCGACCTCGGTCAGGCCGAAAAAGCCGCCCTTCATGAGCACGAAGTACACAGCCAGCATGACCAGCCAGACCAAAGGCAAGGCCTTGTTCCAAAAACGCGGCATGCAGCTGATGACCACCACACCCAACATCAAGGCGGTAGCGATCACCGGACGCCAGTGCTCTGTTTCGGGGTAACGGCCCATCACGATCAAGCGGCCTTTTTCGGAGATCACGCCCCAGCAGGCCCCCACGCCGCGCACGTCGTTGCAGGCCTGCAAGTTGCTGCCAAAGACCGCTTGCAAAACAGCCCAGTCGAGCGAGGAGACCAGCGCCCACAGGCACACAGCCAGCAGCGCCAGCGACATCAGGCTGTTGCCCGGGGTGGAGAAGAGGTTGCTGCGCAACCAGGCCACAGGGCCTGAGCTGCGCCCGGGCATGGGCCGGGCTTCAGTGGATTTGAAAACGTTCATGTCAGCGCTCCTGGATGGCGGCACTGGCGTTGAACCAGTTCATGAGGGCCGAGGTGAGAAGGGACAGGGTGAGGTACACCAGCATGACAATCGACAAGGCCTCAATGGCGCGGCCCGTCTGGTTGAGGGTGGTGTTGGCGATCGAGACCAGTTCGGGGTAGCCAATGGCCACCGCCAGGGACGAGTTCTTGGTCAGGTTCAGGTATTGGCTGGTCAACGGCGGAATGATCACCCGCAAGGCCTGGGGTAGCACCACCAGACGCATGGATTGGCTTTTGCTCAGACCCAAAGAGGCCGAGGCCTCGTGCTGGCCCAGCGACACCGAGGCGATGCCCGAGCGCACGACTTCGGCAATGAAGGACGCGGTATAAAAAACCAGGCCACACAGCAGGGCCATGAATTCGGGGCTGAACGCGCCGCCGTCTTCGATCTGGAAGTCACCCTTTTTGGGCAAGTCCCATTCGTTGGGGGCACCACCCAGCAACCAGCCGAGCACAGCCAGCACCAGGGTGACCGCCAAGGACACCGCCCACACCGGGCGGGTCAGGCCTGTACGGTCGAAATGCGCCCGCGCCATGCGGCGATAGACCACCGCAAAGACCAGACCAAAGCCCACACCGACCAAGGCCAGGGTTTGACCCAACTGCCACACGGGCCAAGGGAAGGAGACCCCGTTTTTGCTCAAAAAGAAATGGCCTGCCTGCCAAGCCTTATCCAGGTCGGGCAGCATCTCGGCGAAGACCAGATACCAGATGAGCAACTGCAGATAAACCGGCACGTTGCGGAAAAATTCGACGTAGGCGTAGCAGATTTTGCGCACCAGAAAGTTGGCCGAAAACCGCCCGACACCCACCAGCACGCCCAGCACCGTGGCCAGCACGATGCCGATCACCGCCACCTTGAGTGTGTTGAGCATGCCAATGGCAAAAGCGACAAAGTAAGAACTGTTGTGCGCGTACTCGATCACCGTTTCGCTGATGTCAAAGCCAAACGGTTGGAACAAAAAGTCGTAGCCGCTTTGAATGCCGCGCAGGCGCATGTTGGTGAGCGTGTTGCGCACCAGCAAGGCCACCAGGGCCAGCGCTGAGAGGATGGCGACGATCTGGTAAATGACCGAACGCCCTTCGCGGCTGCGCCACGAAATCGATCGGGTTTTCTTGCCGGGCAAGGGCCTGGCCTCGATCATGGAAAAGTGGGACATGGGAACTGCCTGAAAAATGACGGGGTGGTAAAAAATACGCCCCGTGAGGGGCGTATCCAGAACCTTCAAAAAAGGCAGGCGATCAACGCAGTGGTGCGGCGTACATCAGGCCGCCCTTGTTCCACTGGTTGTTCAGGCCACGTGGCAGGTTGATGGAGGTCTTGGGGCCGACGTTGCGCTCGAACATTTCGCCGTAGTTACCGGTCGTCTTGATGGCGCGGGCCAACCATTCCTTGTCCAGGCCCAGGTGCTTGCCCAGATCTTCAGTGGCGCCCAGCAAACGGCCCACTTGGGGGTTGTCGCTGGTTTTCATCTGGTCCACATTGGCCTGGGTGATGCCATACTCTTCGGCTTCGATCAGGCCGGCCAGCACCCATTTGTTGATGGCAAACCACTCGTCGTCACCACGGCGCACCATCGGGCCCAAGGGCTCTTTGGAGATCAGGTCGGACAAGATCAGGTGGGCCGCAGGGTCTTTGGCTTCCTTGGCACGCACCGAGGCCAGGCCCGATGCGTCGGTGGTGTAAGCCTGGCAGCGGCCAGAGAAGTAAGCGCCCGTAGCGGCCTCGACTTTTTCAAACACGACAGGCTTCAAGTTGAGCTTGTTGGCGCGGGAGAAGTCGGTCAAGTTTTTCTCGGTGGTCGTGCCCGATTGCACGCACACGGTGGCACCCTTGAGCTGCTTGGCGCTGGTGATCTTGCCTTTGGGCACCATGAAGCCTTGGCCGTCATAGTAGTTGGCACCGATGAAGTGCAGACCCAAGGAGCCGTCACGGTTCAAGGTGTTGGTGGTGTTGCGGGCCAGCACGTCGACTTCGCCAGACTGCAGGGCAGTGAAGCGCTGCTGTGCGGTCAGGGGGACGTATTTGACTTTGGTCGCATCGCTCAGCACGGCAGCGGCCACGGCACGGCAGTGGTCCACATCCAGACCCGACCAGTTGCCGCTGGAGTCAGCGGCTGAAAAACCGGCCAGACCGGTGTTGACACCGCAGACGATTTGACCGCGCTGCTTGATCTGGTCCAGGGTTTTACCCGCCATGGCGGATGTGGCCGCCAGCAAGCCGGCCGTGGCCAGCACCGAGCCGATCAAGGTTTGTGTCATTTTCTTCATGGTTTGAATCCTCTTGTGAAATGGTGAGTAGCAAATTACCACCCGCAGATTAAATGCCAAATCCAACAGTGAACTGCCTAGGAGCTTCCCAAGGACTTGGCCCAAACAGGTTAACTGTTTAAGAAGTACACCCCATGGTGCCCCCCAACGCCAGCAGCCTGGGCATGCGCAGAGAATGTACTTGCACGCCAGTGATGGCGAATATAGTCAGCTTGTCGTCAGTCTTCATCAAGGTTTACCCCCGATTTCCATACAAGGATTGCATCAAACAATACTTGCTTTGGCAAAACCAGTTTGGTAGCGCCTGACGTTTAATTGGGGTCAGGCTCATTGCAGGTCAGGTCCAATTCAGCGTGAAGCGAGCGAAGCAATGCCCGCATGGACTCCGTGCAGTTCTGGCAGGGCTAAGCAGCGCAGCAGCGGTCGAACCAGGGCGGCTGCCTGTGTGAGCTAAGCGAGTTTGCACCCAACTCCGACCGGTGCGCGCAGTGCAAGGCACCCGAAGGGCCCTGACTGCGGCTCACCTTTCTTTGCTGACTTTCTTTGGCGAATCAAAGAAAGTGCGTGCGCCGCCGGGCGCAATCCCGGTCAACGGACTTCTAATCAAACCCTTTAATCGGGATCCGACCCCAATTAAAACGAAGCAAGTGAAAAATTAATCGGGATCTGACCCCAATTAAAACGATCAGTGCTGCAGGATCTTGTTGAGGAAATCCTTGGTGCGCGGTTGGCGGTTTTCGGGGTGGTTAAAGAACTCGTCCTTGGAGCAGTCTTCCAGAATGCGGCCGCCCACGTCGATGAAGATCACGCGGTTGGCCACTTTGCGGGCAAAGCCCATTTCGTGCGTGACCACCATCATGGTCATGCCCTCGTTGGCCAGTTGCACCATCACGTCCAGCACCTCGCCCACCATCTCGGGGTCGAGCGCCGAAGTGGGCTCGTCAAACAGCATCACCATCGGGTCCATCGACAAGGCACGGGCAATGGCCACGCGCTGCTGTTGACCGCCCGAGAGCTGGCCCGGAAACTTGTCCTTGTGGGCCAAGAGGCCCACGCGATCCAGCATCTTGAGACCCCGCGCCTTGGCATCGTCCAGGTTGCGGCCCAGCACCTTGACTTGGGCAATCGTCAGGTTTTCAGTGACCGACAGGTGCGGGAACAGCTCGAAGCTCTGGAACACCATGCCTACGCGCGAACGCAGCTTGGGCAGGTCGGTGCTCGGGTCGTGCAAGGGCACGCCATCGACGGTGATCTCGCCTTTCTGGAAGGGCTCCAGCGCGTTGACGGTCTTGATGAGGGTGGATTTGCCGGAACCCGAGGGGCCACAAACCACCACCACATCGCCTTTGTTGATGCTCACCGAACAGTCATTGAGCACCTGCACCGGGCCGTACCACTTGGACACATTTTTGATTTCAATCATTTTCTTTTCCCAATATCAGCGCGTGCTTCAGCGCACGATGGCGATCCTGGCCTGCAGGCGCTTGACGCTCCAGGACAGTGCAAAACAAATCACAAAATAAACAATGGCGGCCAGAAAGTAGGCCTCTTCTGAGCGGCCATAAATCTTGCCCGCATTGGTGAAGCCTTTGAGCAGGTCATAGGCGCCAATGGCATACACCAGCGAGGTGTCCTGAAACAAGATGATGGTCTGCGTGAGCAGCACAGGCAGCATGTTGCGAAAGGCCTGCGGCAAGATCACCAGGCGCATATTCTGGCCATAGCTCATGCCCAAAGCCTGACCCGCAAAGACCTGACCACGCGGAATCGACTGGATGCCAGCGCGCATGATTTCGCTGAAATACGCCGCCTCAAACGCCACGAAGGTGATGATGGCCGACCATTCGGCACCAATCGGTCGGCCGATCACAAAGGGCATGAGCAAATAGAACCACAGGATGACCATGACCAGCGGCACTGAGCGCATGCCGTTGACATAGAAAGTGGCAGGCGCTGCCAACAACTTGGAGCCCGACAAGCGCATCAAGGCCAGCACCGTGCCAAAGATCACACCGCCAATGGTGGCCATGATGGTCAGCTGCACGCTGAACAGCAGACCGCCCAAGACGAACTTGCGAAGGACTTCCAGGTCGAAGTAAGAAAAATCAAGTCCCAACATCTCAGTGCCCTCCCGTTCCACCCGAGACAATGAAGCCGGGCACGCGCATTTTCTTTTCGATCAGCGCGAACACACGGTTCACCGCAAAGGCTGACAAGGCATACAGCGCCGTCACCGCCAGGTACACCTCGATGCCGCGAGAGGTTTCTTCCTGCGCCTGCATGGCGAACATCGTCAGCTCGGCAATCGAGACTGCAAAAGCCACCGAAGAGTTCTTCAGCAGGTTCATCGACTCGCTGGTCAAAGGCGGCAAGATGATGCGAAACGCCATGGGCAAGATCACGTAGCGGTAGGACTGCGCGGTGGTGAATCCCATGGCCATGGCCGCATAGCGCTGACCTTTAGGTAAGGCCTGTATGCCCGCACGGAATTGTTCAGCAATCCGCGCCGAGGTGAAAAAGCCCAAGCCAAACACCACCAGCAAAAAGCCGGGGACTTGCTGGAAAGCCGGAAACACTTTGGGCACCACGAAGTACCACAAGAAAATCTGCACCAACAGCGGAATGTTGCGGAACAACTCCACCCACGCGTTGGCCAGGGCCGCCACCACAGGACGCCCAGGCAAGGTGCGCAAAGTGCCCACCACCGCGCCCACCCCCATCGCCACCAGCCAGGAGCTGGCCGCCACGGCCAGCGTCCAGCGCCAGGCCTCCAGCATCCATTCGAGGTAGGTTCGGCCGCTGCCGTCATCGGTCAAAAAGACCTGCCAATCCCATGTCATTGTGTGAACTTTCTACGAAGTCAAAGGCATCGCCCATAAAGAAACCCCGCCCAAGTCATCCCCGGCGGGGTTTGCGCTGAGCCTGGAAGGATTACTTCTTGGCGTAGTCTTCAGCAGGCTTGTCGTTGGGGTTGGCCCAGGCAGCTTTGGTGCTGTCGCTCAAAGCCAGACCGATCTTGACGTTCTTGGGAGGGATGGGTTGCAGGAACCATTTGTCCCACAGTTTGGCCATATCACCGCTCTTGATCAAATCACGCACGGTGTCGTCGGCCAATTTCTTGAATGCGGCATCGTCCTTGCGGATCATGATGGCAATCGGCTCAACGGCCAGCACTTCACCCACGATGCGGAAGTCCGCGGGGTTCTTGGCGTTGGCAATATTGCCCGCCAGGATGGAGCCGTCCATCACAAATGCGTCGGCACGGCCGGAGTCCAGCAGCAAGAAGCTGTCGGCGTGGTCTTTGCCAAAGACTTCCTTGAAGTCAACGCCATTAGCGCGCTCATGTTTGCGCAACAGTTGGACCGAAGTGGTGCCGGTGGTGGTGGCCACATTTTTGCCTGCCAACTGGCCGATCGAGGTGATGCCCGAAGCCACTTTGGTGGCAATGCGCACTTCTTCCACATAAGTGGTAACAACAAAAGCCACGTCTTTTTGACGTGCGGTGTTATTCGTGGTGGAGCCGCACTCGATGTCCACGGTGCCGTTTTGCACCAGAGGAATGCGGTTTTGCGATGTGACGGACTGGAACCTCACTTCCAGTTTTTTACCCACGGCTTTTTCCACGTTGCCAATGATGCGTTGGCAAATCTCGTAGTGGAAACCGGCGTACTTGCCATCACCCAGGGTGTAGGACAGAGCGCCCGAAGAGTCGCGCACGCCCATGGTGATCGCGCCAGAGGCCTTGACCTTATCGAGAGTGTCTGCGTGTGAGGCTACGCAAGTCAGGGCGGCCACTGCAACAGCCAACAATTGTTTTTTCATTCATTTCTCCAGAAAAGATCGCACAGTTCGAAAAAAACAACCACCGCAAGCTTGCAGCAGTTGTGCGCCTCAAGGGTCAGCCCCCTGACTGTACCCTTCGAATTCAGCACAAAACGTGCCTGTCATTCAATAAGCCGTGACTATAGTCAGTTTAATGTCAGGTCAATCTCAGGGTGTACCCGAGTTTTGATGCAAAAAATGCATAACCTTATGAATCACCTGAGCCATCCAAAGAGGACTTGGTGATGCTACTCAAATAGGTCCAAAGTTCGAGAGCGCTGCGCTTGCCGGTATGACGAACACCGGGTTTTTCTCTGTAGGCGCGCACTTCCATGGTCAGAGACATCAAAGCATCACCCGGCAAGGTGACCTCGATCAGTGTGCCAGCCAACACTTCCTTGCGGACAGCGCTTTGGGGCAAAAAGGCGATGCCATGCCCCTCCAGCGCCATGACTTTCAGGCCTTCAGCCATGTCGGTTTCGTAAACACGATCCAGGTGAATGGGGGTTTTGGCTTGCTTGAGTATCCAGTCCGTCACACCGCCCAAATAAGCCCCCGGGGCATAACCCAGATAAGGCAGGGGCCGGGACGCCGTGCCCGGCAAACTGACAACCGGATGCCCCAGCGCCCCCGCCTTGGTATAGGGCGCAATCACTTCCTCACCCAAAACCACCATTTCATAACGCTCTGCATCCAGCTGCAAGGGCTGCGAGGGGTGGTGGTAGGCGATCAGCACATCACACCCCCCTTCGACCAAGCGCATGGACGCATCGTGCACATTCAAGGCAATCAGGCGACTTTTGATGGACCCAAAACCTTCACGCAAACTCGCCACCCAGGCGGGAAAAAAAGTGAAGGCCAAGGTGTGCGGAACCGCGAATTCGATGAAGTCCTGTCCTGCCGAGTTGTGCCCGCGCAGCATGGCCCGGGTGCTCTGCAAGGACTGAAGCAACTCCAGCGCCTGCGCGTACAAGGTCTCGCCTGCTGGCGTGAGTTTGGTGGGGTAAGAGCTGCGGTCCACCAGATCGGCCCCGGCCCAGGCCTCCAGTGACTGGATACGCCGGGAAAACGCGGGTTGCGTCACATGCCGCAACTGCGCCGATCGGCTGAAACTGCGGGTTTCAGCCAAGCTCACAAAGTCTTCAAGCCACTTGGTTTCCATCAGGTGATTATGGCTTTGCGCAACGCGACCATGTCGGACTCTGCGAGCGCCGACCTACAAAGGACAGCGCTCCCGGTAAGTCGGCGGTCAAAGACCCCGACATCAAGCCTGGATCAATCCGCCGATTGTTGCAAAGCCCACATGCTGGCATACCGCCCTTGCATGGCCAGCAAATCGGCGTGGTTACCACGTTCGATGATCTGGCCTGCGTCCATCACCAGAATTTCGTGTGCATCGACCACCGTGGACAAACGGTGCGCAATCACCAAGGTGGTTTTGTTTTGCGCCACGCTGGCCAGCTCAGACTGGATGGCGCGTTCGTTGGCCGAGTCGAGTGCCGAGGTGGCTTCGTCGAACACCAGAATTGGTGGGTCTTTGAGCAAGGTGCGGGCAATGGCCACGCGCTGCTTTTCACCGCCCGACAATTTGAGCCCGCGCTCGCCCACCGAAGTTTGGTAACCCTTGGGCGTGGAGGCGATGAAGTCGTGGATGCGAGCCGAACGCGCCGCGCCCTCGATCTCAGCCTGACTGGCCCCGGGGCGGCCATAGGCGATGTTGTAGGCCACGCTGTCGTTGAACAACACCGTGTCTTGCGGCACGATGCCCAAGGCCTGGCGCACACTCGCTTGCGTGACCTGGCGGATGTCCTGCCCCGCGATGCGAATGAAGCCTTGCTGCACGTCGTAAAAGCGGAACATCAAACGCGCCAGCGTGGACTTGCCCGAACCCGAAGGCCCGACCACCGCCACCGTTTTGCCCGCAGGAATGGTGAAGCTGATGTCTTTGAGGATCGGGCGGTCGCCTTCGTAGGCAAATGACACGCGGTCAAACACCACATCGGGCGCGCCTTGCAAAGCCAAGGCTTGGGCTCCTGGCATATCGGCCACTTCGCGCTCGCGGTCCATCAGCACAAACATCTTGTCCAGATCGGTCAGGCTTTGTTTGATCTCGCGGTACAGCACACCCAAGAAGTTGAGCGGGATGTACAGCTGGATCATGAAGGCGTTGATCATGACCAAATCGCCAAGCGTCATGCGCCCGGCCACCACGCCTTCGGTGGCCCGCCAAAGCATGGCCACCAAGGCCGACGCGATGATGAGCTGCTGCCCGGTGTTGAGCAAGGACAACGAGGTTTGTGCCTTCAGGCGCGACAAGCGCAGGCGCTCCAAGCTTTCGTCGTAACGGCCGGCTTCGAAGCGCTCATTGCCAAAGTACTTGACGGTTTCGTAGTTCAACAGCGAGTCAACCGCCCGCGTGTGGGCCGCCGAATCGAACTCGTTGGCCTGCTTGCGAAACTGCGTGCGCCACTCGGTCACACGCACCGTGAAGAAAATATAAAACGCCAAAGCCAGCAACGTGATGCCCGCAAACCAGGCGTCGAACTTGACCGCCAAAATGGTCAGCACCAGCCCCACCTCGATCAAGGTCGGAATGACGCTGTAGAGCGAATACGAAATCAGCGACTCGATGCCGCGCACGCCGCGCTCGATGTCGCGCGTCATCCCGCCCGTTTGCCGGGCCAGATGAAAGCGCAGACTCAAAGCGTGCAGGTGCTCAAAGGTCTGTAAGGCAATGCTGCGCGACGCGCCTTGCGTGGCCTTGGCAAACACCAGCTCGCGCAACTCGGTGAACGCGGACGTCATCAAACGCAAAGCGCCGTAACCCACCAACAAGGCCACCGGCACCACCAGCACGGCCTGCGGGTCGCCGGGCTTGAGGCTCATGGCGTCCACCAGCTCCTTGAGCAGCAGGGGCACACTCACATTGGCCAACTTGGCGCACACCATGAGGCTGAGCGCAATGACCACACGCCATTTGTATTGCCACAAATAGGGCAAGAGGCGCGACAAGGTTTTCCAGTCCTTGCCGGGCGGCGCTTGAGTCGCAGCGCCGGGCTTGGCACCAGGGGCATGGGGAGAAGCAGGGGCAGCGGTTTCGCCGTGGTGGCGCATAAGGGACAATCCGATTTTGACGTTAACCACCGATTGTGCCCATGTCTGACGCCCCACACCCGAACACCGTGTCTTTGCCCACCGACCAAGAGCTGGTGCTCAAGGTCATCCCCATGCCTGCTGACTGCAATGCGAGCGGCGATATTTTTGGCGGCTGGGTCATGGCGCAGGTCGACTTGGCAGGGGCCGTGTTGCCCGCCCGGCGCGTGCGCGGCCGCATGGTCACCGTGGCGGTGAACGAGTTCATCTTCAAACAGGCCGTCAAGGTGGGCGACATCCTGTCGTTTTTCTCGCGCATCGTGCGCGTGGGCCGCACCTCGGTCACCGTCAAGGTCGAGGTGTTTGCCGAACGCTTTCAGTTGCAGGGCCAGTACATCAAGGTCACCGAAGCGAACCTGACCTATGTGGCGGTGGACGACCAAGGCAAACCCAGGCCCGTGCCAGCCGAGTGATTCGGCTTGTGGCGCTCAGGACACGATGTACGCCGCAGCACCTGTGGACATCAAGGTGCCGTCGGGCCCACAAAACTCCATGCGCGACGACCCCACCCGCGAGCCCACGCGCAAGGCGTTGGCGGTGATGGTGAAGTGCTCGCCAATGCCCGGGCGCAGGTAGTCCACCCGCAAGTCGATGGTGCCCAGCTTGGCAAAGCGCTCCAGGCGTTTGGCGGGCGGCTCGTCCATGTGTTTGGCGGCCAGTGCGGCCATCACAGCCGCGCTGCCAATCGCATCGAGCACGGCGCTGATGACGCCGCCGTGGATGCGGTTGTAGGCAAAATGACCTACCAACTCAGGCCGCATGTCGATGCGGGCCTCCACGCCGTCTGGCGTGACCTTGACGAGCTTCAAGCCCAAGGTTTTGTTGAAGACGATTTTTTCTTCGTAGATCTGGCGAAAACCTTCGATGTACTCGGGTTCCAGAACGACGGGGGCGGGTGAACGGTGGGGCATGCCTGCGATTCTAGGGAAGAACCGCGCTCGGCAGCCACAAGCCTTCAAAGTTTGGAAAAATCAGGCTTGCGCTTTTCCATGAAAGCACCAAACGCCTCTTTGGCAGCGGGCTCGCGCAGCATGCGGCCAAAGTCTCGGCCTTCTTCGTCCATCTTTTGCAGCACGGCCTGCTGATCGCCACCCTTCATCAAGCGCTTGGTGGCGATGAGTGACGTGAGCGGCTTGGCGGCCAGTTTGCGGGCCTGGGCCTGCGCATAGCCATTGACTTCGGTGGGTGGCACGACGCGGTTGACCAAGCCGACTTCTTGCGCGGCTTCGGCAAAAAAGGGCTCGCCCATGAGCAGCGCTTCGGCGGCGCGGTGGTAGCCGAACATGCGTGGCGCCAGCAGGCTGGACGCCGCCTCGGGGCACAGACCCAGGTTGACGAAAGGCATGGAAAACGCCGCGTTGTCACCCGCGTAGACCAAGTCGCAATGGAACAGCATGGTGGTGCCGATGCCCACCGCAGGCCCGGCCACAGCGGCGATCAGCGGCTTTTCAAAGGTGGCGATGCCGCGCAGGAAACGGAACACGGGCGACTCTTGTGTGGTGGGCGGCTGGTTCAAGAAGTCGCCGATGTCGTTGCCCGCACTGAAAATGCTTTCGTGTCCCTGAAACACCACGACCCGAACGGCGGGATCGGCCGCCGCCTGGGCCACGGCGTCGGCCATCGCGGCATACATGGCAGCGGTGATGGAGTTCTTCTTGTCCAGGCGGTTGAAGGTGATGGTCATCACCCCCGCGTCGGTGTGGGTCAGGATGTCAGACATGCGGGTCCTTGAGGTGTGTCTTAGGGGTAAGAAGGCTTACTGAACCCGAATCCAGGTTTGGGTGCGACCCAGCATGGGCGCACCGATGAAACCACGGACTTCGAGTTTTTTGCCGCCGTCGATCGGGGTCAGGCGCAGGCTGTAGTTTTTGCCGTTCTCGGGATCGAGGATTTTCCCACCCTCCCATACCGCTTTGCCGTCACTTTGTTGACCGCCTCGGATGATCTCCATGCCGATTTTGGGCTTGCCCTTGCGGTCGTCGGTGCACAAATTGCAATTCGGCTCGGTGTTGGGGGTGGTGAGCAAAGAGCGCTCGACTACGCCTGACAAGGTGCCCGCTGCTGTCTGGCTGATGCGGATTTCGGCTTTGGGCTGCTTGCTCTCGTCGTCGATGCTGCGCCACAGGCCCACCGGGCTCATTTGGGCGTGTGCGGCCAGGCTCAGCAAGCCCAGGCTCAGGGTCAAAGCGGTTTTGATCATGGGGTTCTTCCTTATTTGAAGCTGGGGGTTCAGGCCAGCGCGGCGTCGGTGTCCATCAGCACATCGCTGCCGGCGCGGATGCGGCGCATCAGGGTCGAAGTTTCGGGCATCAGGCGGGTGAAGTAAAAACGCGCGGTCTGCAGCTTGGCCTGGTAGAACGGATCGGGGCGCTGCGCCTCCTCTTCGGCCTCGGCCAGTTTAGCCAGGGCGATCTGCGCCGAGCGGGCCCAGAAGTAACCCAGCACCAAGTGGCCCACCACGCGCAAATAGTCCACGGCAGCTGCGCCCACTTCGTCGGCGTTGCTAATGGCTTTCATGCCGACTTCGCCGGTGAGTTGGGTGAGTTTTTGGCCCAGATCGGCCAGCGGCTTGATGAACTCGCCCATGGCCTCGTTGGCCATTTCGGCCTTGACCAACTGCTCGACCAGTTTGCCAAACTTCTTGAGTGTGGCACCCTGGTTGCCCAGCACTTTGCGGCCCAGCAAGTCGAGCGACTGGATGGTGTTGGTGCCTTCGTAAATCATGTTGATGCGGGCGTCGCGCACAAACTGCTCCATGCCCCACTCCTTGATGTAGCCGTGGCCACCAAACACCTGCTGGCAGGCCGATGTGGCTTCCCAAGCGTTGTCGGTGGTGAAGGCTTTCACGATGGGTGTGAGCAAGGCCACGACTTCGGCGGCTTCGGCGCGCACGGCCTCGTCGGGGTGGTTGAGTTCTTTGTCGAGCAGCAAGGCGCAGTAGCAGGCCAGGGCACGGCCACCTTCGGCATAGGCCTTGGCCGTCATCAGCATGCGGCGCACATCGGGGTGCACGATGATCGGATCGGCGGGTTTACCGGGGGCTTTGACACCGGTCAGCGAGCGCATTTGCACGCGGTCTTTGGCATAGGCCAGCGCGTTTTGGTAGGCCACTTCGGTCAGGCCCAGCGACTGGTTGCCCACGCCCAAACGGGCGGCGTTCATCATCACAAACATCGCGGCCAGGCCCTTGTGCGGCTGGCCCACCAGGGTGCCCACCGCACCGTCCAAAACCATCTGGCAAGTGGCGTTGCCGTGGATGCCCATTTTGTGCTCCAGGCCGCCGCAATAAATGCCGTTGCGCTCGCCCATGCTGCCATCGGCGGCCACATTGAACTTGGGCACGATGAAGAGGCTGATGCCTTTGCTGCCGGGGGGCGCGTCGGGCAGACGGGCCAAGACCAGGTGCACGATGTTGGGGGCCAAGTCGTGTTCGCCGGCGCTGATGAAAATCTTTTGGCCGCTGAGCTTGTAAGTGCCGTCGGCCTGTGGCTCGGCCTTGGTGCGGAGCATGCCCAGATCGGTGCCGCAATGCGGCTCGGTCAGGCACATGGTGCCGGTCCACTCGCCGCTTGTCATCTTGGGCAGGTACAGGGCTTTTTGTTCGAGCGTGCCGTGCGCATGCAGGCACTCGTAGGCACCGTGACTCAAGCCGGGGTACATGGTCCAGGCCTGGTTGGACGAGTTGAGCATTTCATAAAAGCACTGGTTGACCACAAAGGGCAAGCCTTGGCCGCCGTACTCGGGGTCGCAGCTGAGCGATGGCCAGCCACCGGCCACGTACTGCTCATAAGCGGCCTTGAAACCGTCGGGGGCTTTGACTTCGTGTGTATCGCGGTTGAGCTGGCAGCCTTGGGTGTCGCCAGAAATGTTCAGAGGAAAGACCACTTCGGAAGCGAATTTGCCGCCTTCTTCGAGCACCGCATTGATGGTGTCGGCGTCGGTGTCGGCGTGCTTGGGCAAGGCCTTGAGTTCGGCGCTCACGTTGAGCAATTCGTGCAAGACAAACTGCATGTCGCGAAGGGGTGGGTTGTAGACGGGCATGAAAACTCCTGCAAGGAAAAAATGGGGTAAGCGGGCGACGTTTCAGCGTTGGGCTTTGGTGAAGGTGGCAACGGGTTTCGTAGCGGCTTGCGCATGACGCGCAAGGACATGCGCAAACCCTTGGCGGGCACGCTCTGCTGCACCCGGGTTGCGCAAAAAGCGTGCCTCGTAGTGCAGCGCCAAGATCAGGCCATGAATTTCGAAAGCGATCTGGTAGGCATCGGAGTCACGGCTCAAATGCCCTTCATTCTGCGCCAGCTCGACCGCCCGGCGTAAAGCGGTTTGCCAAGTCGACACCGTTGAGGCCAAGGCATCACGCACGGGGCCAGTGCGGTCATCAAACTCCACCGCACCACTGATGTAAATGCAGCCCGAGTCAATTTCTGCCGACGTTTGCACCATCCAGTTGTCAAACATCGCCTGCAAGCGTGGCACACCACGAGGCTTTTGCATGGCCGCATAAAACACTTCGGCCTCAAAGCGCGTGTGGTACTCGCGGATCACGGAAATTTGCAACTCTTCGCGTGAGCCAAAGTGCGCAAACACACCGGACTTGCTCATGCCGGTGACTTCAGCCAGAGCGCCGATGGACAGGCCTTCCAGGCCAATCTGAGAAGCGAGGCCCAACGCAGCGTCGATGATCACGCTTTTGGTTTGCTGGCCTTTGATCAAAACACGCCGACCCATTTCTGGCATGGGCAGGGTTTCAACTTTGGAAGTGGGTTTGCGGGAAGCCATGGCAATCAAAATAGAACGGTCGTGCTATTTTGCACCAAATCTTCGCGATTCCCGCGAAACTTTGCAGGAATCAGGGTAAATCGGTAGGAACCACGATGTCGAAGCGCAAGCCACCGATCTACAAGACCCCTGTAGGTCGATGGCTTCAGCCCCGACATAGCTTCTTCGATGACTGGGGTTCAGGCCTTGAAAGCCACCACATTCTGGGTTTGCTCGCCCAGACCGTCGATGCCCAAGCGCATTACATCGCCCCGCTTCAAGAACACGGGTGCAGGCTTGCCGTCTACCTTGACGCCCATGCCCACGCCGGGCGGGGTGCCCGTGGTAATGATGTCGCCCGGCTCCAGGGTCATGAACTGGCTCACGTAGCTGACCAGCTTGGCCACACCAAAAATCATGGTCTTGGTGTTGCCGGTTTGAAAGCGCACGCCGTTCACGTCCAGCCACATGCCCAGGGCTTGCGGGTTGGGCACTTCGTCGCGGGTCACCAACCAAGGTCCGACGGGGCCGAAGGTGTCGCAGCCCTTGCCCTTGTCCCAGGTGGCACCGCGCTCGAGTTGGTATTCGCGCTCGCTCACATCGTTGATCACGCAGTAACCGGCCACATGGTTCAGGGCGTCTTTTTGCGTGACATAACGGGTGCGGGTGCCGATGACGATGCCCAACTCGACTTCCCAGTCGGTTTTCTTGGAGCCTTTGGGCAGCATGACGTCATCGTTAGCCCCCTGAATGCAAGAGATCGCCTTGGTGAACACGATGGGTTCTTTGGGGATGGGCATGCCCGACTCGGCCGCGTGGTCGGCGTAGTTCAGACCAATGGCGATGAACTTGCTGGTGTACGAGATGGGTGTGCCGAAACGTTTTTTGCCGCGCACCAATGGCAGCTTGTCGGTCTTGACCTTGGCCAGTTTGGCCAGGGACTTGTCGTTCAAAAGATCAGGGGTGATGTCCTTGACCACGGCACTGAGGTCGCGCAAACGGCCATCGGCGTCAATCAGGCCTGGTTTTTCTTTGCCGGGTTGGCCATAGCGAACGAGTTTCATAAAACCTCTCTGTGTGAAAAAAATCAATAGGTGGAACGGCCACCCGACAGGTCAAAGACCGCGCCGGTGGAGAAGGAACATTCTTCGGTGCTCAGCCAAGTCACCATGGCGGCGACTTCTTCGGGCTCGCCAAAGCGAGCCATCGGAATTTTGGAGAGCATGAACTGGATGTGCTCGGGCGTCATTTGATCAAAGATCGCCGTCTTCACAGCCGCCGGGGTGACACAGTTGACGCGCACGCCCGTGTCGGCCAGCTCTTTGCCCAGCGACTTGGTCAAGCCAATCACCGCCGCCTTGCTCGCACTGTAAGCGCTGGCGTTGGGATTGCCGTCCTTGCCCGCCACCGAGGCGATGTTGACGATGCGCCCGTAATTGCGCGCCTTCATGTGGGCGCTGAGTTCACGGCAGCAATGGAACAAGCCGTGCACGTTCACATCGAACACCTGTTTCCAGGCGTCCACCGGGTAGTCCCACACCTTGACATTGGGGCCGGTGATGCCCGCGCTGTTGACCAGCACATCCACCCCCGCCAGCGCCGTGGTTTGCGCGGTGGCTTGCACCACCGAGGCGTGGTCGGCCACATCGACCTGCACGGTGTTGACCACCGCACCCAACTGCCCTTGGCGCAACTGTTCAGCAGCTTGGGCCATGCCTGCGGCATCGCGGTCCCAGATGGTGACGCGTGCGCCCGAGGCCAGCATGCGCTGCGCAATCGCAAAACCCAGGCCAGTGGCCGCACCGGTGATGACCGCGTGACGGCCTTTCATGTCGAGCAAATTCATACGGTCTTTCTAAGGTTCAGGCCCATCAAGCCTGAATGAATGACTAAGTCGCTGGATGTCTTTTTGTAGGAGCTTGCCCTGCTGGCGATAAAGTTCTTGCGAACCGCAAGAAATCGCTTGCAGGGCAAGCTCCTACAAAGGTGATTTCCTGCAAGGTCCTCAAATGGTCATGCCACCGTCCACCATGTAGGCATTGCCCGTGGCGAAGATGGATTCGTCGGAAGCGAGGAAGGTGACGATGGGCGCGATTTCGTGCGCCTGCGCCAAACGGCCCATGGGCTGGCGGTTGATGAAGTCTTGCCTGGCCTGCACCGGGTCGGCATAGCTGTTGATGCGGTCTTGCAGCGAAGGCGTGTCCACGGTGCCGGGGCAGATGCAATTGCACCGCACGCCTTGGCGCACGTAGTCGGCCGCCACGCTTTTGGTCAGGCCAATCACGGCCGCCTTGCTGGTGCCGTAGATGAAGCGGTTGGGCAAGCCGCGCACGCTGGAACACACGCTGGCCATGTTGATGATGCTGCCGCCGTGGCCGGTTTGTGCAAACTGCGCCACCATTTTGGGAATGACCGCCTGGATCATCCAGAACTGCGAGCGCACGTTCAGATTGAAAGCGAACTCCCAGTCCTCGTCGGTGGCCAATTCAATGTTGCCGTTGTGCACATAGCCTGCGCAATTGAAGACGATGTCGATGCGCGGTAAGCTGGCCACCTGGGTGGCGATGGCTGCTTTGTCGAGCACGTTGAGCACGGCGGTGTGCACATTGGCCACGCCTTGGTAAGACTTGAGCAGCTCGGCGTTCACATCGGTGGCATAGACCGTTGCGCCCTCGGCGGCCATGGCCAGCGCAGCCGCTTGGCCAATGCCTTGGCCAGCAGCGGTGACCAATGCGGTTTTTCCTTTGAGTCTCATGGTGTGAATTTTTTTGATTACGTTTGGAAGCTCGTCTAAGAGCCCGCATCAATGACAACGAACAGCTACTGCAGAAGTAACCTAATCAAGAACGGTTGTGTCTAAATGGGGTAAATGCCCATGCGAAATCACTTGACCTTGGAATTTTGAACATGTGATGATTGTGCAACTGGTCAGACCCATTTCCCCATTCACGTTATCCCTGATTTTTCGAATGCCCCTTAAATCTTTGGCCTCTCATCGTTAGCCCGTCAAATCGCCAGGCAACTTTGCATATGGCTGGTGGGGATCCATTTTTATTCAACACATGCAAAATTTCATCATCCGCCTGCACCCCGCCGACGATGTCGTCATTGCTCGCACTCAACTCATGAGCGGCAGCGCCGTCGAAGGCGTGCCCGTGCGCGGCCTGATCCCGCCGGGCCACAAGGTGGCCACCCGCGCCATCGCCGTGGGTAAGCCGGTGCGCCGCTACAACCAGATCATTGGCTTTGCGCACCAAGCCATTGCGCCGGGCGAGCATGTGCACACCCACAACCTGAACATGGGCGCAGAAAAAGGCAACTTTGAGCGCGACTACGCCATTGGCCAAGACGTCAAGCCCGAGCCCGCCCGCCAAGAAGCCAGCTTCATGGGTTACAAGCGCAGCGATGGTCGCGTGGCCACACGCAACTACATCGGGGTGCTGTCGAGCGTGAACTGCTCGGCTACCGCAGCACGCGCCATTGCCGACCACTTTTCCAAGCGCAACAACCCTCAAGCACTCGCCAACTTTCCGAATGTCGACGGCGTGGTGGCGTTGACGCATGGCACCGGTTGCGGCATGGACACCGAAGGTCTGGGTATCCAGTTGCTCGAGCGCACGCTGGCAGGCTACGCCACGCACGCCAACTTCTGGGGCGTGGTGGTGGTGGGCCTGGGCTGCGAGGCCAACCAGCTCAGCACCTGGCTGGCGCACAGCAGCTTGCGCGTGGGTGACACGCTCAAGGTCTTCAACATCCAGGACTCGGGCGGCACGCGCCTCACGGTCGAAAAAGGCATCGCCTTGATCGAAGAGATGCTGCCCCGCGCCAACGCCATCACCCGCGAGCCTTGCAGCGCCGAGCACATCACCGTGGGTTTGCAATGCGGCGGCTCGGACGGTTACTCGGGCATCAGCGCCAACCCGGCTTTGGGCGTGGCGGTGGACTTGCTGGTACAGCACGGCGGCACCGCGATCCTGAGCGAAACCCCCGAGATTTATGGTGCCGAGCATTTGCTCACGCGCCGTGCTGTGAAGCCCGAGGTGGCACACAAACTGATCGAGCGCATCCGCTGCTGGGAAAACTACACCGCCATCAACGGCGGCGAAATGAACAACAACCCCTCTCCTGGCAACAAAGCGGGTGGCCTGACCACCATCCTCGAAAAATCATTGGGTGCGGTAGCCAAAGGCGGCACCAGCAACTTGCAGGCGGTGTACGAATACGCCGAGCCGGTCACCGCCAAAGGCTTTGTCTACATGGACACACCCGGCTACGACCCGGTGAGCGCCACGGGCCAGGTGGCGGGTGGCGCCAACCTGATTTGCTTCACCACCGGACGCGGCAGCGCCTATGGCTGCGCGCCCTCGCCCAGCCTCAAGTTCTCGACCAACACGGCCTTGTGGAAAAAGCAGGAAGAAGACATGGACCTGAACTGCGGCGAGATCGTGGACGGCGGCGTGAGCATCGCCGAGATGGGCCAGCGCATCTTCGAGATGATCCTCGCCGCCGCATCGGGCGAGCCCACCAAGAGCGAGCGCCACGGTTACGGCCAAAACGAGTTTGTGCCCTGGCAAGTGGGCGCGGTGATGTGAATCCCTTGGCACGCCTTGCGGCCCACCCCACATCGCGCACGGGGTGCGCTCCTACAAAGACCCACATCCTCCATGTAGGAGCCCACCCTGTGGGCGATGGGCGTGGCACACGCCCAAAAAAACCATCGCGTACAGGGTGCGCTCCTACAAAGACCCACACCCTCCGTGTAGGAGCCCACCCTGTGGGCGATGGGCGTGGCACACGCCCCAAAATCGATCGCGCACAGCGGTGCACCGCTACAACCTCATCGTCTTGAAAGCCCCTCATGAGCCAACTCATCCAAGCCACCGATCTGCGCCAGCACATCACCCACATCATCGCCATGACCGGCAGCAACCCCGCCGAGGCCGCACAGGTGGCCGACAACCTGGTCATGGCCAACCTGAGCGGGCACGATTCGCACGGCGTGGGCATGGTGCCGCGCTATGTGGACGCGGTGCTCGAAGGTGGCCTGAGTCCCAACACAGGCGTGAAGGTGCTGCTCGACACCGGCCCCTTGCTGAACCTAGATGGCCAGCGCGGTTACGGCCAAATCACCGGCGTGCAAGCCATGCAGATGGGCATTGAACGCGCCAAGCAGCACGGCGTGTGCACCGTGGCGCTGAGCCGCTCGCACCACCTGGGCCGCATTGGCCACTTTGCCGAGATGGCCGTGGCGCAGGGTTTGGTGTCGGTGCATTTTGTGAACGTGCTCTCGCGCCCCGTGGTCGCGCCCTTTGGCGGTGGCGACGGGCGCTTTGGCACCAATCCGTGCTGCATCGGCGTGCCCATGGGCAACCGTGCGCCCTTTGTGCTGGACTTTGCCACCAGCCGCGTGGCGCAAGGCAAGATGCGCGTGGCGCACAACAAGGGCGAGCAAGTGCCACCCGGTTATTTGATCGACGAACACGGCCACCCCACCACCGACCCGGGTGTGGTGGTGGTGCCCCAGTCCAACGGCCTGTTTGGCGCACTGATGACCTTTGGCGACCACAAGGGCTTTGGCATGGCCATGGCCTGCGAGCTGCTGGGTGGCGCGCTCACCGGCAGTGGCACCTGGCACCGCGAAGCCGACCACCAACGGGCGGTCTTGAACGGCATGCTGACCATGCTGATCGATCCGGTGCGCCTGGGCACACAAGCCATGTTCGAACAAGAAGCCCTGGCCTTTGCCGACTGGCTGCGCCAAAGCCCCGATGCGCCGGGCAGCGATGGCGTGCGCATGGCGGGCGAGCCCGAGCGCGCAGCCCGCGCAGAGCGCGAGCAAAACGGCATCTGGATCGACGACGCCACCTGGGCCGAGATCGAAGCGTCTGAACAGAAACTCCAAGCAAGATCCGCGACTTGAAGATGACTGGATTTCATGTAGGAGCCAGCCCTGCTAGCGATGCGAGCGCTTGCGGTCCGCAGGTTGATCGCTTGCAGGGCAAGCTCCTACACATCACCTCGGGCATATGCCTTGTTCCCTGTAGGAGCCAGCCCTGCTGGCGATGCGGGTGCTGGTGGTCCGCAGGCTGTTCGCTTGCAGGCAAGCTCTTACACATCACCCCGGGCATATGCCTTGTTCCCCGTAGGAGCCAGCCCTGCTGGCGATACGAGCGCTTGCGGTCCGCAGGCTGTTCGCTTGCAGGCAAGCTCCTACACATCACCTCGGGCATATGCCTTGTTCCCCATAGGAGCCAGCCCTGCTGGCGATGCGAACGCTTGCGGTCCGCAGGCTTTTCGGTTGCAGGCAAGCTCCTACAACGAGCGGCGCGCTTATTCGTTTGAAACCCCTTCTTCAAGACACATTCACCATGCCACTGTCTGCCCACACCCTTTCATCGCTGCCATCCAACGTGAAAGTCCCCAACTATGACCGTACAGCCCACGCCCCCGGCGTGGTGCACTTGGGGCTGGGGGCTTTTCACCGCGCCCACCAAGCCATGGTGTTTGACCACCTGCTGGCCACGGGCGACACGCGCTGGGGCATTCACGGCATCGGCATGACGCGGCCCGACTTGGTGAACCAGCTGCGGGCGCAAGACGGCCTGTACGCCGTGCGCGTGGCCGATGGCACGGGTGTGAAGTGGCAAGTGCCCGGAGCCCTGTGGCGCATGAATGTGGCCGCCACCGAGCGCGATGCGGTGGTGCAGGCGATGGCCGCACCCGCCACCCGCTGGGTCACACTCACCGTCACAGAAAAAGGCTACACCCCCGCTTTAGGCCAACTGCTGCTGGACGGCTTGCGCCTGCGCCAGCAAGGCGGTTTGCCGGGCATCACTGTGGCCTCGTGTGACAACCTGCAAGGCAATGGCCACAAGCTGCAGGCCTTGGTCAAGGCCACCGCTACAGCGCAAGACGGCGAGCTGCTGCGCTGGATGGATGCGCATTGCGCCTTTCCGTGCAGCATGGTCGACCGCATCGTGCCCGCCTCCACCGCCGAAGTGCTGGCCGCCGCCAGCCAAGCGCTGGGCCTGCGCGACGATGCGTCACTCAGTACCGAAGGATTTTGGGAATGGGTGATCGAAGACCGCTTTGCGGACCCGTCTGACGCCGCCCTGCTGCACAACGCAGGTGTGCGCGTGACGGGCGATGTGCACAGCTACGAAGAAGCCAAGCTGCGCATGCTCAACGGCAGCCACACGGCCATGGCACTCATGGGGGCGATCACGGGCAGGCCCTTCATTGCCAGCTGCATTGGTGTGCCGGACATTCGTGAGTTTGTTTACCGCCTGATGGGCCAAGAAGTCGCGCCGCACCTGAGTCGCTCCGACTGGGCAGATTACCGCGACGCGCTGATCGCGCGCTTTGGCAACCCGTACTTGAAGCACAGCGTGCACCAGATCGCCACCGACAGCTCGCAAAAAATCCCGCAGCGCTGGCCGCCCTCGGTGCTCGGGCAAATCGCCAAGGGTGCGTCGTTTGAGCACCACGCGCTGGCAGCAGCCGTGTTTGTGCGCTACACGCTGGGCGTGGACGAGCAAGGCCAAGCCTACACACTGAACGACCCGCAAGCCAAAAGCCTGATGGCCCTGGGCGCTGCTCAGCGCACCGAACCCGAAGCCTGCGTTCGCGCCCTGCTGGCCCGTGAAGACCTGTGGGGCAGCGCCCTGCCCCAACACGCAGCCTGGATCGCCCGCGTCACGCACTGGCACCAACAGGTTCTGCAACACGGCGTGGACGCCGCAGTCCAGCAACTGCTGAGCACAGCCGCATGACAAATGCCGCATCGCATCAAAACCCCGACACGGGTTCCCGTAGGTCGGCAGCTTCAGCTCCGACATTTGCCCGCTTCGGCAAAAGCCTCATGTCTAGGCGGAAGCCCCCGACCGCCCAAACACACCGCCCCCATAAGTCGGCAGCTTCAGCTCCGACGCTTGTCCGCATCGGCGCAAGCCTCATGTCGGGGCTAAAGCCGCCGACCTACAAAATCCAATCTGACGCCATTGCATGACACTGCAATCACTCCCGCAAACCAAGCCATGAAAATCACCGCCGCCCGCGTCATCATCTGCAGTCCCGGCCGCAACTTCGTCACCCTCAAGATCGAGACCGACCAGGGCGTTTACGGCATCGGCGACGCCACGCTCAACGGCCGCGAGCTGGCCGTGGTCAGCTACCTCGAAGACCATGTCATCCCCTGCCTGATCGGGCGCGCCCCGCAGCAGATCGAAGACATCTGGCAATACCTCTACAAAGGCGCCTACTGGCGTCGCGGCCCAGTGACCATGAGCGCGATTGCTGCCGTGGACACCGCGCTGTGGGACATCAAGGCCAAGATGGCGAACATGCCGCTGTACCAGTTGCTGGGCGGGCGCAGCCGCACCGGGGTCATGGTCTACGGCCACGCCAATGGCCGCGACACGGCCGAGACGGTCGATGAAGTCTTGCGCCACAAAGAAGAAGGCTACTTGGCCATCCGCGCCCAAAGCGGCGTGCCGGGCCTGAACAAGGTCTATGGCGTGAGCGGAACCAACCGCCTGTACGAACCCGCCGACGGCACCCTGCCCAGCGAGCACGACTGGAGCACCGAGAAGTATTTGCGTCACACCCCTGGCCTGTTTGAAGCCGTGCGCGAAGCCGTAGGTCCCGACATCCATTTGCTGCACGACGTGCACCACCGCCTGACACCCATCGAAGCCGGGCAGCTGGGCAAAGCACTGGAGCCCATGCGCCTGTTCTGGATGGAAGACCCGACGCCCGCCGAAAACCAGGACGCCTTCCAGTGGATACGCCACCACACCACCACACCGATCGCGGTGGGCGAGATTTTCAACAGCATCTGGGACTGCAAAACGCTGATCGAAAAACAGCGGATCGACTACATCCGCACCACCGTGGTCCACGCGGGCGGCATCACACACCTGCGCCGCATCGCCGACCTGGCCAGCCTCTACCAAGTGCGCACCGGCTGCCACGGCGCAATCGATTTGTCCCCCGTGTGCATGGGCGCTGCCCTGCACTTTGACACCTGGGTGCCCAACTTCGGCGTGCAAGAGTTCATGCCGCACAGCGAGGAAATGCTCACGGTCTTCCCGCACGACTACCGTTTTGAGCGCGGCATGATGCACTGCGGTGAATCAACCGGCCACGGGGTGGACATTGATGAAAAGCTGGCTGAGAAGTACCCGTATCAAAGGGCTTATTTGCCGGTGAACCGGTTGCAGCATGATGGGACTTTGTGGAATTGGTGAGGGGCGCTGGACGTGGATGGGCTGCTTTGCAGCGTTTGGTGCCAATCGTGGACGTCAGCTTGGCAGCAATTCAATCGACTTCCAATCAACGCTCATGCATGGCAGGTTCTTGATGGCAATTAAGTGCGATTCACTACGGCCAATTCAACGGACGAAAAGCAGTGGGCATTGAAAACTGCGGATTTCTTTCGGCAATCGCTCCTCGGCAAACAATCGATTTGAATCTATGTGGCGGCAGCGCTCGGTAACTGGCGGCTCCCCTCGTGAGCTGCGCATAGATAATGACGCACAACACAAAGGAACTACTATGGCATTTAGGGATGAAAAGGTCGTCAACGTCAAAGACATCGAGCGCGGGGAAATTCTGTACACCGACAACGCAGGCGAGGAACACACGTACTATCAGCGTCACATCATGTGGATTGGGGTCCATTCGCTGGAAGTCCAGACCAGCCTAAGCAATTTCGGGGAGGAAGGTAAGGAGCCACAGCTTATGACAGGTGTGCGTGGCACTGTCGCACTGGAGGATTGGAGGATTGGAGGATTGGAGCATCTCAGTTGTCGGGGACCCGAAGTCCAAGGTGCGGCGCTTGACGATTAGCCTGGACGCAGGTGACTGGAAACCACAGTCGCTCGAACCGACCGAACATGAACTACTGACCCTATCCAACGAGCTGGGCAGCGCCATGCTCGGATTCAACCGGGCGGATTGGGAAATTGGTGTCGATGATGAATGGTGGATCACCTGCTACCTACCCAAAGCCTTCATTGATGCCTTGGTGGCCGACATCCGCAACAGCCATATCTACAGCATGAGGTTGGGTTTGAAACTCCAGGGCCTGTACACCACAGACCCTTTTTCTTACCGCGGTGACTTGTTCATCCGCCCTGACCGGAAGGACAACACGATCGCTATTCCTGACATGGCCACCGGCTTTGTGAGATCGATTAACTTCACCTCAACGCCCCGCGACCTTCGCAAACCTGAGCCTGCGGAGCCGGTAGAGCCCGAATACGAAGACACACCGCCAAACCCAGACCCTATGGCCGTTGCCATCGCTTCCCTTGGGGCTCAGGTTGAACAAATGCGAAATACCTTCAAGTGGATCGCCAGCTTCATCGTGCTAGCGCTCATTTTCGCAGCAGGCAAATAGGCAATGGATCTCGTTTCGCCAAAGCTGTATCGAGATCACATGATCGAAGTGAAACAGCGCTTCAGGTCGATCGATAGGATCCTCGGTGCCAAGAAGCCCCGGACGTTGAACGCGGAGTTCGATGATGAGTTCATGTGGCTACAGCTCCGACAAATCGTCGAGTTGGTGGCGTACTCAGCAATAGCCGCCGATGAGGAACGTTACGCCGCGCTTCGCCAGAAGCAGAATAAGAACGCCGACTACCGGGTCGACGGTAAGCCGGCGAAGGTATTGAAGCACCTTAGTCAAATCAGCCCGCACTTCCTGCCGAAGTCGCTGGGATTCATGTTGTCGCAAGCGGACGGAACCAAACATTTCGAGAGCGGTCCCGAGGACGCCGTTCTGGAGCGACTACTAGATATTCACGACACTGCTGGTCAGCACCTCCACGCCATCAACCCGTTCAATGAAAAAAATGTGAAGGATCTAAAGATACGCCGTCCCGCCGCGAGGATGCGTATCGAAAAGGAAACGCGCTACTTGAAGGGTGTGCTGTGGGATCATGTGAAGATCGGCCTCAAATTTCCACTTGGCTCTTCACCGTCAGAACTTGAAAGCCCAGAGCAGGCCTGGATCGTCAAATTTGGCGATCCCGAAACTGAAGGGGTCCAGATGATCTTGGCCCAAGGGATTTAATTCGGCTTTTTGCTGGATAAATCTGATTCCAATGACAGATATGCAGCAGGTTTTTTGGATATTCCTGTGTCGGCTTTCAGCCTGCGGCAGTCATTGCATCACAAAGGCAGAAAGCCCAGTAACTTCCACCTATCTCGCATAGCCGTACCCCGACTCCCAAGCCTACGCCATCTGCGCCCGCAGCGCCTTGGGCACGCGCGGGTCGCTTTTGGTTTTTTCCATGCTGCGGTGCGCGGCTTGGTGGATGCGCTACAGGGTGCAAGCGGGTTGGCTGACGCCATACTTCCTCTAATCCTTTTCAGGGGACGACCATGTCGCGATAAAAGTATTGCGACACTTTGTCGGTCTCCATGTCACCATTCCACCTTTCGCGACAAGAGCGCATTTGCCCAATGCCCTTTTGATGCAGTCTCACCAAGCTGAGGAGGATGCCATCACCCAATATCCCGACGAACAAAGCCTGCCATCTGCGCTAAATCGGCGAACTTTGCAGCGTTGGCTCAATGCGCTCATGGCCCAGCATCGGATTCGCCGCGAAGGCCATGCCCGTGCCGTGAACTATTGGTGCATCAAGCCAGTTGACTCGGCCGCGCAGGCCATGCGTCAACCTGTTGGGTACAAGCGTGATTTTCTGGACAGTTATCTGCCCAACGAAACGGCCTACCAAAGCCAGGACATTCGTGATGAACTGCTCTTGCAGGGGCAGGTCTTGGGTGGACATGAGCCCGCTGGCACTTACGCCAGGCAACTGACCGATCGCTTGTTGATTGACTTGTCGAGGAACTCCAGCCGCCTGGAGGGCAACACTTTGTTGTGGCGGTTGCCTACATTCAAGTGAGCATCACCCTTGCACACGCCTTCAGCGGATCAACACCATCCCCGCGTGTTTCGCGGCACCCACGTCAAAAGTCATGGTCTGCACACATCCTGCCGAAGCGGCTGTGCGCTCAATCAAGCAATCTGCAAAATCTGCCTTGCCTTCATCAAAAACCCGCAGTGCACGCAGCACCTGATCGGCACGATCCACGACGATCTGCTTGGTTCGAAGCAGGACTTCCAGCGCCTGTTTGACCTGCTGTGCACTCAGGTCATAACAAGAGGTCAGTACCCAATACAACTCCACCACAGAAACCACGGTGATGAAGCCCGGATGGTCTGAATCCAATGACTCGATCAGTGCCGTGGCCTTGGGTGATTGCTTGGCATCGTCTTGCATGATGTAGCGCACGAGGACATTGGTGTCCAGTCCAATCATCTTGCTGCCGCTCCACGCTGAGCAACGGCTTTGTTCATGTCATCGATGGAAACTTTTTTTGCCGGTTTTCCGAACATCCCTTTGAGTTGAGTGACGTTCTGTGTGGCAGCCACAAATTCGTACCGACCCGGTGCGATTTGGATGAATTCGACACGATCACCCGTATCAACTTTCAAGTCGCGACGAACATCGGCGGGAATGGTGATTTGTCCTTTGCTGGTGAGCATGGCCATGGTCATATTACATATCTCCTTATTATCCTTACATTAATGTAAGGCATTTCCAAAGTCAACACAATTGACAGACCCATTTCACGCATTTTTCCGCATTGTCTGCGTCGCCAATCGAGACATTCAGCAGACGGATTTTTTCAGGAAGCATCGACGTCCTCGTCCATGAATCTGGCGGCGACTTCGTCGGCTGTTGGCAAGCCTGCGCGCTCCATGCGCATCACCAACCCCATGGCCCCCATGACGGCCAGGAGCGACGAAACCGTGGACTCTTCTCCCGCTTCCAGCCGATAGATCACTTCGCGAACCTTGCCAGCCTTTTCGGCCAGAGCAGACTTGCTCATGCCCAGCGCTTCTCGGCGGGCTTGCAGTTGGCGGCCCAGTTCATCGGGAAGGCGGATATTGTCAGTCATGGCATGCATTTTTGCAGCAACCATTCTAAATTGCAAGCCATGACTTGCAATTTACCCCTGTACATCCATGGTCTCATCTGCTGGCAATCCAGTACTTATTGCCACTATTCATGGCGTCTGCAAGCTCTAAACGCTCTCGCAGGGTGTGTCTGGCATCAACCCTAAACGTCGGACTCTTCGAGTGCCGACTTACAAGACGGTCATCTCGAAGTACGGCCCTGCAAGTAAATGGGCGATTACAGGATGCGGGCCAACGCAGCCTGCAAATGCTCTGACGGCTGGCGTTTGAAGCCCGAGCGCACAAAGCGCTGCAAGCGCCCTTGCATGAAGGCCACCAGCACCGACGCGGCCACCTGGGCATCGGCGGTGGGGGTGTTGGAGTCTGACACTTTGAGTGACTGGCGCAGTTGCGCTTCGATCTTGTCGAACAGCAAGTTGATGCGCTCTTGCAGGCGTTCGTTTTCCAGCACCAGCGCGTCGCCGGTCATGACGCGGCACATGCCGGGATTTTTTTCGGCGAACTGCAGCAGCAGTGCCACGATGCGTGCAGCTTGGTTGGGGCCTGGGGCTTCGCGGTCGGTGACCTGACGGATCAGGCCCACCACGGACTGGTCGACAAAATCAATCAGACCTTCAAACATCTGGGCCTTGCTGGCAAAGTGCCGGTACAGGGCCGCTTCGCTCACCCCGATCTTGCCCGCCAAGGACGCGGTGGTCACGCGCTCTGCGCCGGGCTGCTCCAGCATGGACGCCAGGGTTTGCAGGATCTGCAGGCGGCGCTCACCGGGTCGTGGGCGTTTGCGGGCAGGCGCTTCGGCGGTGGCTTCGCTGGTTTCGTCTAAATCGGACATGTGCTCCCCCGTTCTTTTATTTGTGATGGATCAACGGCTTTTGATCATGGTGCCGAAGGCCTGCTCGGACAGAACTTCGAGCAGCATGGCGTGGGGCACGCGGCCGTCGATGATGTGCACGGCATTGACGCCACTCTTGGCTGCATCCAAAGCGCCCGCGATTTTGGGGATCATGCCGCCGCTGATGGTGCCGTCGGCACACAGCTCGTCGATGCGGTTGGGCGTCAGCTCGGTGAGCAAGTTGCCCTCTTTGTCGAGCACGCCCCGGATGTTGGTCAGCATCAAGAGCTTCTCGGCCTGCAGCACGGTGGCCAGTTTGGCGGCCACCACGTCGGCGTTGATGTTGTAGCTCTCGTTGTTCTCGCCAAAGCCGATGGGGCTGACCACCGGGATGAAGGCATCGTCTTGCAGGGCCTTCAAGATGGACGGGTCAATGCTGAGGATGTCGCCCACTTGGCCCACGTCCAGCTCTTTGCTGGGGTCTTGCGCGTCGATCAGGCGCAGTTTCTTGGCGCGGATCATGGCGCCATCGCGGCCCGTCAGGCCCACGGCCTTGCCGCCTGCGCGGTTGATCATGCCCACGATGTCTTGCTGCACTTCGCCGCCCAGCACCCACTCAACCACTTCCATGGTTTCGGCGTCGGTCACGCGCATGCCTTGCACGAACTCGCCTTTTTTGCCCAAACGGGTCAGGGCATTTTCAATTTGCGGGCCGCCGCCATGCACCACCACCGGGTTCATGCCCACCAGCTTGAGCAGCACCACGTCTTCGGCAAAGGCCTGCTGCAGGGCCGGATCGGTCATGGCGTTGCCGCCGTATTTGATGACCAGCGTTTTGCCGTGGAACTTGCGGATGTAGGGCATGGCCTGCGCCAGGATCTGGGCTTGGTCGCGGGGGGAGACGGTTGTGGCGGCAAGGGTGTCGGTCATGTTGCGAAACTTGGTTTCAAAGGGGACATTTGGAAGTGATTGTGCCGCAAGGGGTCTGCGCGCTCAGAGGATTTCGGCCAGCATGCGGTCCACCCCTTGCTGCCAGGGAGACAGCACCAGACCGAAGGTGTGCTGAAGTTTTTGCGTGTCCAGTCGGGAGTTGAGCGGCCGCTTGGCAGGCGTGGGAAATGCCGAGGTGGGCACGGGTGCAATCTCGGTCACTTTCAGCAGCTGCTCAGGCCTGAGCTGCTGCGCCTGGCTGATCACATGGCGGGCGTAGCCGTGCCAGCTGGTCTCGCCCGAAGCCACCAGGTGGTAAATGCCGCTGAGGGATGCGTCCTGACTCTGGAGGGCCTGACGCAGCGCATGCGCGGTCACGTCGGCAATCATGTCGGCCCCGGTGGGTGCGCCGTGTTGGTCGTCAATGACGGTCAAACGCTCGCGCTCGGCTGCCAGGCGCAGCATGGTTTTGGCAAAGTTTCCGCCGCGTGCGGCATAGACCCAGCTGGTGCGAAAAATCAGGTGCTTGGCGCCCGAGGCCTGAATGGCCTGCTCGCCTTCAAGCTTGGTCTGGCCATAAACGCTCAGCGGCGCTGTGGCGTCGCTCTCTTGCCAGGCTTGCTGGCCCTGGCCGTTGAACACGTAGTCGGTCGAGTAATGCACCAGCCAGGCGCCCACTTCAGCTGCAGCCTGGGCCAGCGCTTGCACGGCGGTGGCGTTCAGGCAGCGGGCCAGGTCGGGCTCAGACTCGGCTTTGTCGACCGCCGTGTGAGCGGCTGCGTTGACGATGACGTCGGGCCGCCAGTCGCGCACAGTTTGTGCCAGCTGTTCAGGTTGGCTCAGGTCACCGCAAAAGTCGGTGCTGTGACGGTCCAGCGCCAACACTTGGCCCAGGGGGGCCAGGCTGCGCTGCAACTCCCAGCCGACTTGGCCGTTTTTTCCCAAAAGCAGAATTTTCAAAAAAAGCTCCCAAAGTCATCGCGAGGAGCGAAGCAAAGCGGCGATCCATGTATGGCCGCCCTTCGCTCGCCATGACGCATTCATGCGTACTGCTTGTTCACCCAGTCGCGGTAGGCGCCGCTTTGCACATTGCTGACCCATTGCGGGTTGGCCAGGTACCACTCGACCGTTTTGCGGATGCCGGTTTCGAAGGTCTCAGCAGGCTTCCAGCCCAGCTCGGCTTCGAGCTTGCGAGCGTCGATGGCATAGCGCCGGTCGTGGCCGGGGCGGTCGGTCACGTAGGTGATTTGCGTGGCGTAGCTGCTGCCGTCGGCCTTGGGGCGCAACTCGTCGAGCAGCTTGCACACGGTGTTGACGATCTCGATGTTGGGCTTTTCATTCCAGCCGCCCACGTTGTAGGTCTCGCCCAGACGCCCGGCTTCGAGCACGCGGCGAATCGCGCTGCAGTGGTCCTTGACGTAGAGCCAGTCACGGATCTGCATGCCGTCACCGTACACCGGCAGCGGCTTGCCCGCCAGGGCGTTGACGATCATCAGCGGGATCAGTTTTTCCGGGAAATGGTAAGGCCCATAGTTGTTGCTGCAGTTGGTGGTCAGCACCGGCAAGCCATAGGTGTGGTGCCAGGCGCGCACCAGGTGGTCGCTAGCGGCCTTGCTGGCGCTGTAGGGGCTGTTGGGCTCGTAGCGGTTCGTCTCTGCGAATGCCGGATCGTCTTTGGACAGCGAGCCATACACCTCGTCGGTGGACACATGCAAAAAGCGGAATGCCGATTTTTCCTGCTCGGGCAAAGGAGACCAGTAACCGCGCACAGACTCCAACAGGCGGAAGGTGCCCACGATGTTGGTTTCGATGAAATCACCCGGGCCATGGATGGAGCGGTCCACATGGCTTTCGGCAGCGAAGTTGACCACCGCGCGGGGTTGGTGCTCGGCCAGCAAGCGGCTGACCCGTTCGGCGTCACCGATGTCACCCTGCACAAAGACATGCCGCGCATCGCCTTGCAGGCTGGACAAGGTCTCCAGATTGCCTGCGTAGGTGAGTTTGTCGAGGTTGATGACGGTTTCCTGGCTGAGTGCCAGCCAGTCGAGCACGAAATTGGCGCCGATGAATCCGGCCGCGCCGGTGACAAGAATGGTCATTTTTTTTTTGGAGTTGAGAACGCAGCGGGATGCAGCGCCCGTTTTTTCAGGATTTTAGAAGCTTTGCCAAAGCCTTCCGGTTAAAGTCAGGCCTTCTGGAGAAACCTCACCATGGCCAAAACGCCCAGCAAAGCCCCCAAGACCTCGGCTGACCCATCCAGCAGCATGCCTGACTTCAGCGTTCAATCGGCCCACAACATCTGGCTGGCCGGTTTGGGCGCCATGGCCAAGGCGCAAGAACAAGGCAGCAAAGCCATGGAGGCCTTGGTCAACGACGGACTGGCCCTGCAACGCAAAAGCCAGGCCGAAGCCCAGCAACGACTGCAAGAAGCCACAGAACGCCTGACCCACATGGCCACCGACCTGGGCCAACAGGCCTCGGTCCGGGTGGACAAGCTGGAGCATCTGTTTGAAGACCGCGTGGCCAAAGCCCTGCACCGCTTGGGCATGCCCACCTTGCTGGACATGCAGATGCTAACGGCACGCATCGAGCAACTTGAAGCGCAACTGAACGCAGCCCCAGCAGCCGACCGCACGCCCCCACGCACAGCCAAAACCGCCGTATCGACGCCAAAGCCAACAGGCTCCAATACATCTACGTCTGCATCCAAGCCAGCGGCAAAACCAGGCACCAAACCGGCCACCAAAACCCTTTTCCGCAAGTCCCCAAAGTAATCAGCGCATCGCTGCCCAGCGCACGCCATGGCCAAAAAAGCCCCCCGCCGCACCGCCTTGCGCATTGCCGAGGTCACGCTGGATCTGTTCAACCGATTTGGCGAACCCAACGTCTCGACCACGCTGATTTCGGCCGAGCTGAACATCAGCCCCGGCAATCTTTACTACCACTACCCGTCCAAGGATGCATTGGTCAACCAACTGTTTGACCAATACGAGGGCGCCATGCTGGGCCTTTTGGATGCGGCGCCCGATGTGCATGACATTGAAGACGCATGGTTTTTCCTGCACTCCCTGTTCGAGCAGGTCTGGAACCACCGTTTCTTGTACCGCGACCTGAACAACCTGCTGTCGGGCAACCGCCATCTGGAGACGCATTTCCATGCGGTGCTGGAACGCAAGAACCATGCTTTTCGGCTGATGCTGGAATCCCTGGCGGCCGCAAGCCTCATGCAGATTAACCCGGACAGCATTGAAACCCTATCGGCCAGCATGTCGGTCATGGTCACGTATTGGCTCAGTTATGAATATGTGCGCAACCCGCGCCAAGCCATGGAGCCCGCCAGCGCGGGCTTGGCATTGACTCGCGGCGCCCGACATGTGCTGGCTTTGCTGACCCCCTATATGGCCAGCCCTGAATTGAAGGCGCATTTGCAGGCCTTGACCGCTGCCTACAGCGCACCGGCCAAGTGAGTCCCGCTGTGCCTGACTGCACCCGCTTCAGGCAAAACGCTGCTGCGCCAAGCTCAGCAGTCCATCAAAAATAAGGTTGTCGACCAACTCAAATTGCAAGGACATGCTGGGTGCCATCTTCCAGCCTGCGCCACCGGTCATGACGCAGATGGGCTCTTGGCCGGTGTACTCGCGCAGATGCTGCACCATGCGTTCGCAAGCGCCCGCAATGGCATAGGTACCTCCGCTGGTGAGCGCGTCGCTGGTGTTGGTCGGAAAGGGACGCACTTCGCCGGTGGGCACATGCAAGCCTGCCGTACCCGACTCTAGCGCCCGAAGCATGATGCCGTGTCCGGGCAGGATCAGCCCCCCCAAAAAACGGCCTTCGGCATCTATGGCCTCCACCGTCACGGCAGTGCCCACCATGACCACCACCAAAGGCCGTGCCGGGCCTTGAGCCAGCATGCGCTGGCGGGCACCGATCATGGCCACCCAGCGGTCTGAGCCCAAGCGAGAGGGGTGGTCATAGCCATTGGTGACGCCCGCTTCTTGGGCGCTGGGGACCACCCACTGGGGCGTGAAGTCCCACAGTTCCATTTGTTCCTGAACCCGGCGCTTGATGGCGTCTCCTGCCACCACGCAGCCCAACATGCGCTCGGGCGTTGGCAAATCTGCCCAGGCCCCTTCCGACAAACGGTCGATGTTTTCAAGGAATTCCGCGCCATGCGCCAACAGTTGGGCCTGTGAGCTGGGGCGGTCGTACAAAGCCCATTTCAAACGGGTATTGCCAACATCAAGGGCTAAAAATGTCATGCCCCGATTTTAATGAATTCAATTGTCTTGAAACTCAGGACTCATCAACACCGGATGTTTGAGCTTTGCGAATTGCATCTTGGGCGTCACGCTCGGGTTGAGCGGGCACGTCCGTGCCATCTACCTGAAGCAGCAAGCCCAGCAACCGCGCGCCATGCTCCACGGCAATGGAAGCGTATTTGGTGTCGCCTTGCACCAGGGCGCTGGACAACAACTCGACACGCTCATAAGAGTGGATGTTGCCGGACACCTTACCCGCCACGATGATGCGGCCAGCGATCACATCACCCAGGATTTCTCCTGTCGGGCCGATCACCACCGAGATGTCTTGATCTCTGGGGGCTTCGATGTTGCCGATCACTTTGCCGTCAATCCGCACGCTTTCCTTGAGCAGCAGGCAGCCGTGGATTTCGGAGTTTTTACCGATCAAGGTGTTGAATTTTTCCTGACTCATGACCAATGGGGTGTTGTTGGATTTTTTGCTACCGAACATCGTGTTTCCTTGTCTTTTTAAACGGCATGATTCATTGATTGGCCCATGCGGCCAGGGCCTTGGCTGGATGCATGGCCTGGCCCTTGAAAATCACCTCATAGTGCAAATGAGGGCCCGTGGAGCGGCCGGTGTTGCCCAGCAGGCCCACGGTGTCACCGCGCTGCACAACAGCGCCCTCTTGAACCGTGGCGGCTTTCAAGTGCGCATAGCGGGTCACAAAACCATCGGCATGCGCCACTTCGACCAGAATGCCATAGGCCCCGGCACGCTCAGAACGCAGCACCACGCCATTGGCCGTGGCTTGAATGGGTGTGCCCACAGGTGCCACAAAATCGATGCCTTCATGCATGCTGGGCAAGTGGGTCATGGGATCAGAGCGCACGCCAAAGGAGCTGGTCAGCATGAAGTCGTTGGACAAAGGCAGCGCTGTGGGCAGCTTGTCAAAACGTTCTGCGTCTTTTTGCCATTGCGTTTGTGTTTGAGCCATGGATTGCTCAAATTGCTGCAATTTCTGCGAAGCCTGCGCCATTTGTTCGCTCAGGGGTTGGGCATGGGTGCTGCCCCAGATGGGCAACAGCTTCAAAGGCCCACCGCGGCCATCTTGTGAAAGCGTTTTTTTGTCGGTGGGCGCACCTAACAAGCGCGCAACACCCAGGCGCACCAGCAACTCGTTCTTGGAAGACTCCAATTGCTCTAGCCGCTCGGACACGGCCCCCCACTGCTGGTTGATCTCTTCGAGTTTGGCTCGGTAAGCGGCCTCGACTTTGTCTTGCTCACCCTGACTGGTCACACCCCCCATGCGTGTGGCCAATTCTGGCGCGTATTCCACCGCAACGCGCAGGCCCACAAAATGAAAAAGCACACCCAAGGCGACCAAGAGCGTGGACAGGGCCAAAACGCCCACCAAGACGGTTCGGGCGGTGATGGAAAGCGTCACCACTTTGGCTGTAGGTGCAGACACCCAGATCAACTGCATGAGAACTCCTGTGGCTGGCACACCTTGCTGGGCGTTGCAAACCTCAATCAAACGATCAAAAAACTTACCTCAAACACTATTCGTATTTTGAAGGTCAAAAAGAAACTTTATTAGACGAATATAGTCAAAACCAATATCTCAGTGATGGATTTGTCATGAAAAAAACAGAATCTTGACTACTTTGTAGAGTAAAGGATAAACAGACCGGCCTGCAATCACCGTAAACCCTGAGATCAACGCATCAAATCCACAACTCAGACAATATCGTCAAAAAAATATACCTTCAATCGTTATATTTAACATTACCCAATTGGATATTTCCCAAGGGCTCAATGACTGATTTACCCGCAGTCATTGCCCCTGCCCCCCCAGACTCACTGCGAACGCAGTGACAAATCAAATGACGGGCCGTTGGATGGGTGCCACAGATTCATAGGCACGGGCAGCCCGCAAGACCAAGGCGTCGCCAAACATCGGCCCCACGATCTGCAGGCCCATGGGCAGGCCGCTGCGGGTCAAGCCGCAGGGCACGGTAATGGCGGGCTGCTGAGTGAGGTTGAAGGGGTAGCTGAAGGGTGTCCAGCCCAGCATGGACACCGGGTTCATGGCCACCGTGCCGGCCGCACGCGCCTCAAAAGCCGGGATGGCCACAGCAGGAGTGACCAGCAGGTCAAAGCGCTGCATGAACTGGCGCATGTGCGAGCCCAGCACGCCCCGGCGCTGGTGCAATTGCTGGACCTGCTGAGCGCTGAGCTGAGCACCTAATTGCGCTTCAGCCCGGAAGTCGGGGTCAGCCAAGGCCTGCTGCTCGGCCGTGAGACCCGACCAGACGGTGTAAGCCCCGAGGAACCACAGGCCGGTGGTGATGTCGAGGGGGTCTTCAAAACCCGGGTCCACCTGCTCCACATACGCACCCAAGGCCAGGAGTTGCTTAACGGCCTGATCGACCGAGGCCGCGATTTCGGGGTGGACGTTCTTGGCGTAACCCAGCGTGGGCGAGTAGGCGATGCGCAGGCCACGGATGCCGTCTTCCAGGCCCACGGTGTAGTCGGTGGTGTCCGGCGGCAGCGAGGTCCAGTCGCGGGCGTCGGGCTGTTTGAGCACGTTCATCATCGTGGCCGCATCGCGCACGCTCAGGGTGTGTGGGCCCAGGTGGGCCACCGAGCCGAAGGGCGACAAGGGGTAGGCAGGCACGCGGCCAAAGCTGGGTTTGTGGCCCACGTTGCCGCAAAACGCGGCCGGAATGCGCACGCTGCCCGCACCGTCGGTGCCCACGGCCAGCGGCCCCAAGCCTGCAGCCACGGCTGCGGCTGCGCCGCCCGATGAGCCGCCGGGTGTGTGGTTCAAATTCCAGGGGTTGCGGGTGATGCCGGTGGCGGGCGAGTTGGTTTCGCCCTTGCAACCAAACTCAGGCGTGGTGGTCTTGCCCAGCAGCACCGCGCCCGCTTCACGCAGTCGCGCTGTGGCCGGGGCGTCCACATCCCAAGGCTGGTTCGGGTCGACTGTGCGGCTGCCACGCAGCGTGGGCCAGCCTTGGGTGAGGATCAGGTCCTTGATGCTGGTGGGCACACCGTCGAGCTCGCCCACGGGTGCGCCGGTGCTGCGGTGCGCCTGCCAACGCACTTCACTGGCTCGGGCGCTGGCCAATGCGCTTTTGGCATCGACCAGGCAAAAGGCATTGATCTTGGGGTTGACGCGGTCAATGCGCGAGAGCACCGCCTGCGTGGCCTCCACCGGGCTGGCCTGCCCGGTGCGGTACAGCTGCATCAATTCGTGCGCAGCGCATTGGGTCAGGTCGGTGGTGCTCATGTGGGTCTCCAATCGTGGGGGGGAATGAGGTCAAGCCAAGCGCGTCAAGGCCTTGTGCGCGTTTGGGGGCTGAGTTTTTTCCAGGGCAAGTCGCCCGGGTCGGCGGCCATGGGACCGGCCGCTTTGGCCACCAGCACGCGGCTGGCGATGGGCGTGAAGTCGGCCCGAAAATGGTTGGAGCTTTTGACCACCAGCAGCTTCATTTGCTCGGGGTGGATGCCCACGGCGCGGAACAGTTCGCGGTCAAGCATCTGCATCTTGCCGCTGGCCACGGCGATCAGCACGCCGTCGATTTCAAGGCACGCACAAGGGCCGATGTGGGCCTTCATGCCGGTCATCATCGGGCCTTTGAGTTCGCAGTACTCCGGCCCCAAAGCCCGCACTGTGAAGCGCCCCTGCAAGGGCGGGTCGCTTGCCTCGCCCGTGAAGGTGGGCACCGCTTTGCCCAAAGCCAGTTGCAGGCTCGCCCCCACCCCGGCGGCATGGGCCATGTGGGCGGCTTCAGGGTCGTACAACAAGCCCAGTGCCACTTGGCCAGGCCAGCGCTGACCCGCGCCTTGTTGCAGCAATGCGTGCAGCATGCCCGTGGTGTTGCTGTCACCGCCTGCGCCCGGGTTGTCTTGCGTATCGGCCATGACCACGGGGGCGGCTGACACTTCGGCCGTGGCCAGGGCTTGCGTCACGGCCTCGCGGGCAGGCAGCACATCGGGACGCCACTGGCCGGGTTCGGCCACGCGCTCAAACAAGCGCTGCACCGCCACATCAGCCTGTGGGCCATGGCCCCAGACCACAGGGCCGCACTCGGCAAAATCAGACGCCGGAAAGCCCATGCAAAAACTGAGCATGCAACCCGTTTGCGACTCCAGCGCGATCATCTCGTCGTAGAGGTCTTTGGCCGGGGCCATCCAGGTGCTTTGGGCGTTGAGGGGAATCAAAAACGGCAGGCGTCGCGCCTGCATCGGGCGCTTGCCGCCTGCGCGCAAATGTTCGCGCAGCAGCAGGGCGGCCCGCTCGCCGGTCTCGGCCATGTCGATGTGCGGGTAGGTGCGGTAGGCCACCAGACCGTCGGACAGCTGCAGCATGCGCTCGGTCACGTTGGCGTGCAGGTCCAGGCTGGCGACGATGGGCAGCTTGGGGCCGACCACCGCACGGATGCGGGCGATCAGCTCGCCTTCGCTGTCGTCGGCGTTTTCGGCCACGGCTGCGCCGTGCAGATCGAGGTACACCCCGTCCAGGCCCTGCACCAGGGCCGCACGAACGTCTTCGACAATGGCCGCGCAGATGCGCTCAAACGCGTCTTGGGTCACGTACGACGAGGGCGTGGCCCCGGCCCAGGCAGAGGGCACCAGTTGCCAGCCTTCGCGCCGCGCCGCGTCGATGAAGCCGCCCGCCGGGATGTTCACGCCCGTCATCTGATCGATCAGGGCCTGCCCGCGCACATAGGCCGGAAAGGCCTCGCCGCTTTGGAAGGCGGCCCAATCGGCCAGGCTGGGGGCAAAGGTGTTGGTCTCGTGCTGGTAGCCAGCGATCAGGATGCGGGTCATGCGGTGTCAGTTTTCCAGAGGAGGCAGTGCCGCTGGCGCGGCATCGAACAAGCGCCGGGTGTAGTCTTGCTGCGGGTTGGCGTAGAGATCAACCGTGCGGCCTTGCTCCACGATGCGGCCTTGGTGCATCACGATGACGCGGTCACACAGCTGTGCGGCCACGCGCAGGTCGTGCGTGATGAAGAGCAGCCCCAGGCCCAAACGCGACTGCGCTTCGCGCAGCAAGTTCAGGATCTGGGCCTGCACACTCACGTCCAGCGCACTCACGGCCTCATCGGCCACCAGCACCTGCGGGCGGCACGCTAGCGCACGGGCAATGGCCAGGCGTTGACGCTGGCCACCGCTGAACTGGCTGGGATAGCGTTTCAAAGCATCGACTGGCAAGCGCACTTGCGTCATCAATTCAACCGCGAGTGCTTCGGCTTGCTCGCGCGACTGGCCAAAGTTCATCGCGCCTTCGACCATCGATTGACCCACGGTACGGCGGGGATTGAGCGAGCGGTTCGGGTCCTGAAAGACCACCTGCACGCGGTGGCGCAGGGGTCGCAACTGGCCCTCAGGCATGCGGGCCACGTCGTCGGCGTCCCACCAAATCTGCCCTTCTGTCGGGTCGATCAGGCGGATCAGGCAACGCGCAAAGGTCGACTTGCCCGACCCCGACTCGCCCACGATGCCCACCGTCTCACCGGCACGCACGGCCACCGCCGCATCCATCAGAGCCGCCGTGGGGCGGCTGCGGCCCAGCCAGTCGTGGCTGGTGTAGGTCTTGCCCACGCCCTGACCCGACAGCAGGGCAGGCCCCTCGGGCTCGGGTTTGGCAGGCGGTGGCGTCATGCCCGGCACAGCGACCAGCAACTGGCGCGTGTAATCGGCGCGGGGGCGGCGCAGCACCTGACCGCAGTCGCCGCTTTCGACCGCCAGACCCTGGTTCATGACCAGCACCTGGTCGGCGATCTCGGCCACCACGCCCATGTCGTGGGTGATGAAAAGCACCGCGCTGCCCTGCTCGCGCTGCAGGTCGGCGATCAAGCGCAAAATTTCTTTTTGTGTGGTCACGTCAAGCGCGGTGGTCGGCTCGTCGCATATCAAGAGCGCGGGCTTCAAGATCACGGCCATCGCGATCACGATGCGCTGCCGTTGCCCACCGCTGAGTTGGTGAGGGAAGCTGCGCAGCATGCGTGCCGGGTCGGGCAGCTTGACGCGCTCGAACACACGCAGGATTTCGGCACGGCGCTGCTCGGCAGGCCAGTCGGTGTGGGTGGACAGCAATTCATCGACCTGGTCGCCGCAGCTCATGACCGGGTTCAGGGCCGTCATGGGCTCCTGGAACACCATACCCATGGCCTTGCCGCGCAACTGACGCAACCGCAGTTTGGACGCCTGCAGCAAGGATTCGCCCTGCAGGACGATGTCGCCCGCCACAGGGTCCAGCTCTTTGGGCAGCAGCCCCATCACCGTGGTGGCCATGACCGATTTGCCCGAGCCGGACTCGCCCACCACGCACAGGGTCTGGCCAGGCAGGATGTCGAGCGACACCCCGGTGATGGCATGGGCCCGGTCACCGCCCGCAGGCAAGGCGACCGAGAGGCCGCGAATGGACAGAACGGGTGTACTCATGCGCCGCTCCGTTTCGCGAATTTGGGGTCCAGCACATCGCGCAGGCCGTCACCCAGCAAGTTAATGGCCAGCACCGTAGGCACCAGAAACAGCGCGGGAAACAGCACATTGCCCGGGTACTGGGTGAACTGCACCCGGCCCTCGGCCATGATGTTGCCCCAGGTCGGGATGTCGGCGGGCAAACCCAAGCCGAGGAAGCTGAGGATCGCTTCAGTCAACACTGCGCTCGCCGCAATGAAGGTGCCCTGCACGATCAGCGGAGCCATCGCATTGGGCAAGATGTGGCGCACCAGAATGACCGGCGTGGGCGTGGCCAAAGCGCGGGCCGCCTCCACAAAGGGCTCTTCGCGCAAGGTCAGCACCAGCGAGCGCACCAGGCGCGTGACGCGGGGAATTTCAGGAATGGCAATGGCCACCACCACGGTCCACAGCTGCGCGCCCAGTGCAGCGACCAACGCAATCGCCAGCAAGATGGCGGGAATCGCCATCAGGCCGTCCATGAAGCGCATGAGCACCGCGTCAGCGAGTCGAAAGTAGCCCGCCAGCATGCCCAGCACGCCCCCAACGGCCAAGGCCACCGTGGCGGTGAACAAGCCCACCAGCAAGGACACGCGTGTGCCGTAGAGCACGCGGCTGTAAATGTCGCGGCCGAAGTTATCCGCGCCCATCCAGAAGGTGTGGGCCACGCTGGAGCCGTCGAGCAAGGCGAACTGCCCCACCGTGCCCGAGAGGGTGTTGATGTTGCCCGAGTCCATGGCGGCCGGGTCCACCGTGCCCAGCCAGGGGGCGATGGCGGCGACCAAAATCAACAGCACCAACACGCCAGACCCCAGACGGATCGAGGTGTTCGCCATCAGTTTGCGAAAAAGTTTGTTCATGCGGTTCAGTAACGGATGCGGGGATCGAGCCAGAGGTAGCTCAAATCGACCAGCAGATTGATCAACACATAGAGCACGCTGAAAAACAGCACCACCCCTTGAATGACAGGAAAGTCACGGTTGAGCACCGCGTCCACCGTGAGCGAGCCCAGCCCGGGAATGGCGTAGACCGTCTCAGTCACCACCACGCCACCAATCAAAAGCGCAATGCCGATGCCAATCACCGTGACGATGGGCACCGCCGCATTGGCCAGCGCATGGCGCAGCAAGACCACCTGCTCGGTCACGCCCTTGGCTCGGGCCGTGCGGATGTAGTCTTCGGTCAGGGCTTCGGACACACTGGCGCGTGTCACCCGGGCGATCAGTGCCACATAAATCGTGGCCAGACTGATCCAGGGCAACACCAGCTGATAGGCCCATGCACCGACTCCTTGCGAAGACGGCCCGAACAAACGGCGATAGCCTTGCACCGGCAGCCACTGCAACTCGATGGCAAAAACATAGATCAGCACATAGCCGATCACAAACACCGGCACCGAAAAACCGGCCACCGCAAAACCCGACAAGATGCGGTCCAGCCAGCCTCCCATGCGCCAGGCCGCCAGCGTGCCCAGGGGCACGGCCAGACACACCGCAATCAGCATGGTGCCTGCGGCCAGCGACAACGTGGGCTCAATGCGTTGGGCAATCAGCTCGGTGACCGGTTTGTTGAGGTAAAAAGAATACCCCAGGTCGCCCTGCAAAACACCCGAAAGCCAGATGCCGAACTGCGTGAACAAAGGCTTGGTCAGCCCCAACTGTTCACGGATGCGGTCAATGTCTTCGTTGGTGGCATTGTTGCCCGCAATCACGGCGGCGGGGTCCCCCGGCGTGAGCCGCAGGATCAGGAACACGATGATGGCCACCGTGAACAAAACAGGAATCAGCGCCAGCAGGCGCTGCATCAAAAAACGCAGCATGAAAGATTCCGAGGATGACGATGAATGAGCAGCCAGCCGAGGCCCAGACCCAAGGCCCTGCCCCGAAAGCTGTCGATGCAGTCAAGACCGGCCGGACCCCGCAGGGCCGACCAGCTTGCCCGATCAGTTCTTCTTGATGTTCCAGTACACCTGCGCACCACCAGGCACCAGGCCCGTGACGTTCTTGCGCAAAGCCGCAGGGTTAAAGTACTGGCCCAATGGCACATGCGAAGCGGTCTCCATGGCGCGCAGCTGAATCTGCTCGGCAATCTGCTTCTTCTGCGCATCGTTGGTGGCCTGAGCAAACTTGACTTTCAGGTCTTCGATCTGCTTGTCGTCTTGCCAGCCAAACCAGCCTTTGTCACCCGCAGCATTCATCATGGCCATGGTCAGCGGGTTCAGGATGTCACCAGCCGTCCAAGCGGTCATGAAGGCATTCCAGCCGCCTTGTGCAGGCGCATCTTTCTTGGCGCGGCGTGCCACCAGCGTGGCCCAGTCCATTTGCTGCATGTCCACTTTGAAGCCAGCGGCTTCGAGCTGCTGCTTGGCCACCAAGGGCAGCTTGGCAATCGAGGCCAGATCGGTCGGACGCATCAACAAAACAGGCGTGCCGTCATAGCCAGCCTCTTTGAGCATTTCTGCCGCTTTCTTGGGGTCAGCCATGCCGGTGTAGATACCGGTCTTGTCGCTGGCCAAGGGTGTACCGCAGGGGTACATGCTCTTGCAGAACGTGAACATGCCGGGGGCACCCACCTGGGTCTTCAGGTGAGCTTCCTGGCCCAGCGCCACCATGGCGGCCTGGCGGATCTTGACGTTGTTGAACGGTGCATGCAGATGGTTGAATCGCAAGATGAACTGCAATCCAGCAGGTTGCGCGTCCACCAAATGGATGTCTTTTTGCGCCTTGAGCGATGCGTATTGCTCAAAGGTGGGCTGCTCGACGATGTCGACCTCACCGGCCACCAGCGCATTGAACTGGGTTTGCGGGTCGCGGATGATGACCCACTCCACGCGGTCCACATTCACCTGCTTGCCGCCGGTGGTGCCATCTGGTGCTTCCGCGCGTGGCTTGTATTTGTCGTTCTTGGTGTAAACCAGTCGCTCACCTGGCTTGTACTCGGCGGGCACGAACTTGTAAGGACCGGAACCCACGTGTTCCTTGATCTGCTCGGTGCCGGGTGTGGCCGCGATGCGTGCGGGCATGATGAACAACACGTTGGACGAAGGCTTGCCCAGCGCCTCGAGCATCACGCCAAAAGGCTTGTTCAACTTGATCACAAAGGTCTTGGCATCGGGCGTGGCGTAGCTCTCAACACTCTTGGCCAGCACGCCGCCAAAGCTGTCGCGGCTGGTCCAGCGCTTGATGGACGCCACCACGTCTTCGCTGTTGACAGCTTTGCCATCGTGAAACTCCAGCCCGTCACGCAGCGTGAACGTCCAGGTCAGGTTGTCTTTGCTCACGTTCCACTTGTCCACCATCTGGGGCTTGACCTTGCCGGCCAGATCGGTGCCGAACAAAGTGTCATAAATCATGTAGCCGTGGTTACGGGTCACGAAGGCCGTGGTCCAGACAGGATCGAGGATGGTGATGTTGGCATGGGGCACCACCTTGAGGGTTTTGCCTTGGGCCTGAGCGGCCATAGGTGCACACATCGCTGCAGCCAAAGCCGCAACAGCAAAAAGAGAACGACGCTTCATGAATCACTCCAGTCAATAGGGGGACAAGTCAAACTTGACCAAAACACTATAAATGCAAACATGCCAATCACTTATCAGGACATTACCCAATCCAGCGCACTCGATTTGTCGCGTGCGATACACACCCAGCAAGTCTCATGCCGCGAAGTCATGCAGGCGACACTGGCGCAAGTTGACCGACTCAACCCACTGAGCAACGCCATCGTCAGCCGTGTCGAGCAGGACTTGTTGCTGTCACAAGCCGCCGAGCGCGACGCTCAACTGGCCAGGGGCCAATCCCTGGGATGGATGCATGGCCTGCCCCAAGCCATCAAGGACCTGGCCAATGTGCAGGGCTTGCGCACCAGCCTGGGCTGCCCCTTGATGAAGGACTTTGTGGCCGCTGAAGACGGCTTGATGGCTCAGCGCATGAAAGCCGCAGGCGCCATCGTCATCGGCAAAACCAACACACCCGAATTCGGCCTGGGCTCGCACACCTTCAACGAGGTGTTTGGGGCCACACGCAACGCCTGGAACCCCGGCAAATCCGCAGGCGGCAGCAGTGGCGGCGCAGCCGTGGCGCTGGCCCAACGCATGCTGTGCGTGGCCGATGGCTCAGACTTCATGGGCAGCTTGCGCAACCCGGCGGGCTGGAACCATGTGTTTGGCCTGCGCCCCTCGCAAGGCCGTGTGCCCATGTGGCCCGCGCAAGACGTGTTCATTGCGCAACTGGGCACCGAAGGCCCCATGGCCCGGCATGTGCGCGACCTGGCCATGTTGCTGTCGGTGCAGGCGGGCACGCATGCGCCCAGCCCCTTGAGCCTGAGCCAGGACCCCGCCGTGTTTGCGGGCAGCCTGGACAGCGACCCCAAGGGCAAGCGCATCGGCTGGCTAGGCGACCTGCAAGGCTATTTGCCCATGGAAAGCGGCATTCTGGACATTTGCCAGTCGGCCCTGGGCAGCCTGTCTGACATGGGCTGTCAAGTGGACGAGGCCGTGCTGGGCATGCCACCCGAGCAGGTCTGGCAAGCCTGGCTGGTCTGGCGCCAGGCCCTGGTCGGGCCGCGTGTGGCGCCTTTTTTGGTGAATGCGGCCAACCGCGAAAAAATCAAACCCGAAGCGCTGTGGGAACACGACCAATCGCTTACCTTGACCGGCGCGCAGCTGATGTCGGCCAGCGCCACACGCACACGGTTTTTCCAGAGCATGCTGCAGTTGTTTGAACGCTTTGATGTGCTGGCCATTCCGGTGGCGCAAACCTGGCCGTTTGATGTGACGCTGCGCTGGCCGCAAAGCGTGGCTGGGCGCTCCATGGACACCTACCACCGCTGGATGGAAGTGGTGATTTACGCCACCTTTGCGGGCCTGCCCGCCATCAGCGTGCCCGCAGGCTTTGGCCCCGATGGCCTGCCCATGGGCCTGTCACTGATTGGCAAACCTCAGGGCGACCTGGACTTGCTCAAACTGGCCCACGCCTATGAAATGGCCAACCAGCCCATGATCGCCCAAAAGCCGCCCGGTGTTTCGTAGGTCGGCGGCTTGAGCCCCGACATGGCGCCTGCGCCGAAGCCAACAGAAAGACGCAGGCCCTCAAGCCCCCAAGCTGCGTGACCAGCCGGTCAAGTCCAGCGAGGCCAAGGCCATGATCTTGGCCGAGTCCACCAGCTCCTGAATGCCCACATACTCATCGGGCTGGTGCGCCAAGTCCAGGATGCCCGGACCGTAGGCGATGCAGTCTTGCAGCTTGCCCGTGCGCACGATGTGCTTTTGGTCGTAGGTGCCGGGGCTGGCGATGTAGCTCGGTTCACGCCCCAGCACGCGGGCAATGGCGCGGGCTGTGGCGTCAACCACTGGCGCGTCTTTGGGCGTGGCGGTGGGCACAAAACTCATGATGTCGCGGATGCCGTAGTCAAAGCCCGGCCGGGTGCGCTTGAGCTCGTCCAGCATGTCAATGATTTCCTGCTTGACGGCCTCGAGGTTTTCTTCGGCAATGAAGCGGCGGTCGAGCACCGTGCGGCAGCTGTGCGCCACCACCGGCGCGGGCGTTTGCGCCGTGGGCCAGCCGCGTTCGTCGTTGGCATAGTGTTGCTCCACCTGCCCGCCGTGGATGCTGTTGATGTTGAGCGTGCTCACGCGTGCGCCCGGCGGCTCCACCGGCTCGGCCGTTTTGCGGCCTTGCAGGCGCGGCTGCAACTGCGTCTCCAGCAAATGGATGAAGGCGCTCATGTGGTTGATGGCACTGTCGCCCAAAAAAGGCATGGAGCCGTGCGCGATGCGCCCCCGGGTTTCCACCTCACCCCACCACACGCCACGGTGTCCCAGGCAAATGCGGTCCACCCCCAGCGGCTCTGGGATGATCACATGGTGCACGCGGGGTTTGCTGAAGTAACCACGCTCGGCCAGATAGCCCACGCCCGCAAAGCCGCCGGATTCTTCGTCCACCGTGCCGCTGATTTCCAAAGCGCCCGGTATCGGCAAACCCGACTCGATCAGGGCTTCGCAGGCGATGATGCTGGACGCCAGGCCACCCTTCATGTCGCAGGTGCCACGGCCATACACGCGGCCGTTGGCCACATGACCGCCAAAGGGCTCATAAGTCCAGCCCGAACCCGCCTCGACCACGTCGATGTGGCTGTTGAAGTGCACACATTCACCCGTCGAGCCACCTTGCCAGCGGGCCACCACATTGGTGCGCGGGTGGCTGTCGCTGTCGCCGGGGGCACCGATGGCACGCACGTACTCGACCGCAAAGCCTTTTTTGGCCAGCCGCTCACCAATGAAATGGGCGCAGGCCTCGTAGGCATCACCCGGCGGGTTGACGGTCGGGATGCGCACCAAATCTTGGGTGAGCGCTGTGACTTCGTCGCGCTTGGCGTCGATACGGGCAAGGAGGTGTTCAACAGCTGAGTGCATGGGGGCAGTGTATCGCCCGCCCCCAGCGTGCATCAGTCACACAGGGCTCAGTTTTTGTCCCCTTGACGAGGTCTACCCGGCATGACCCCTGTTGATCAGGCCCTGTGAAGTATTCAAGGCTCAAAGGTTTTGACAGGTCGTACCTTCAGGTCCGGCATTGCAGGCTCCGACGCAGGTCCGTATCGGGGCTGAAGCCACCGACCTACGGGTGACTTGGCGCAACCGTTTCAGAATTCAGCGCGCCGCATCAATAGGCTCAGGCCTGCCGCCAGGGCAGGCCGTGAAAGCGCCAGCCGCCGCTTGTGCCACGGTGGGCGTGGCTGTCTGGATCGCCCTCAAAGCCTTCCAGGATGTTGTAGGCCTGCAAGCCCAGTTCAGTGGCACGTTGCGCCGCTGCAATCGAACGCACGCCGCTGCGGCACAGCAGCACCAGCTTTTTGCCGCCCGCCCCCAGGGCCTGAATACCCGCATCGAACTCGGGGTTCATCGCCATGCCGGGCCACTGCTTCCAGGCCAGGGCATGGGCTTCGGGCACAAAGCCGACCCAGGCGCGTTCGGCATCGGTGCGCACATCGACCAGCGCCGCTTGTCCCGATCGCACCCAGGCCCAAGCCAGCTGAGGACTCACATCGCCCGCATAACCGGACACCGGCCGCACTGCCAGCAAGGCATCGCCGCCCGCATCGTGGCGCAGGCCCGACGTCAAGTTGGCGGGCACGGCTTCATCCATTCGCTGGGGTCTGGGCAGATTCAAGTTGTTCATGGTCTCGACAAATTGCGCCAGTGTCTTGCCCGCCACACGGGCGTTGTGCAGCATCTCATGCCCAATGCTGGAGTGCGTGCGGCCCTGGTAGTCGTGGCCGGGCCAGACGGTGGTCTGTGCAGGCAGTTTGAACAGCACATTCGTCAAACTGTTGTACATCGCCTCGGGACTGCCCGACTGGAAATCGGTGCGACCGCAGCCATTGATCAACAAGGTGTCGCCCGTGAAGACGTGGTGAGACGGGCCAAAAACCCCATAAAAACACATGCTGCCCGCCGTGTGCCCGGGGGTGAGAAGAGCCTTGACTCTGTGCGCACCAAACGTGAGCACCTGGCCGTCTTCGAGTTGCACGGTGGCCGTGCCAATATGGCAGCCGGCAGGCGCTGCCGTCTGGGCTCCGGTCAGTTCGGCCAGTCGACCAGCGCTGGTCACATGGTCGGCGTGCGCATGGGTTTCAACCGACCAGCGCAGCGTCAGGCCGTGTTCTTTCAGCACGGCCAGATCGCGCTGCAGCTGCTCATCCACCGGGTCAATGATCAGTGCATCGCGGCTCACGTCATCGAACAGGATGTAGGTATAAGTGCTGGATGCCGGATCAAACAATTGGATCGGATTCATGGCATAGCCTCCTCAGGCAAATTTGGTCAACATCTCGGCCACCTGATGGGGCGATTGGTCGCCTTGCTCAATCATGCAGCCCACCATGGCAAAAAAGGACTTGTCCAGCGCCTTGCGCGAGGCGGCCATTTGCTGGGCCACTTTTTCGCAGTCGGCATCCGACTCAATCAGGCGCTGCAAGCCGCGCAACTGCCCTTCAATGCGTGCCAAACGGGCGCACAGGGCTTTTTTCTTTTCAGGATCAACGATTCGACTCATGGAAATCTCCGGCGCTTACAGGCATTACGGGTGGCAGTATGAAAGTGTCGGGGCAATGATAACTTTTTGTGCACATGACACATTGCCCTGCTGGCCATTCGGGGCTTATGGTTTTGGGATGATCACCTGCAGGGCAAGTGCCCACAAAAAGCCGCATCGTCCCCTGACTTATTGATCCGGCCCTGTGAAGTCTGCAGGGTGACTTCAAACTTGCACTTCGTGGGAGCTAGCCCTGCTGGCGATCAGACGCTGGTGGACCACAGGCTTTTCGCTTGGCTGGAAGATCCCACAAAATCCTCCCAACTGGCAACACACGGCTCAAACTTCATCGGGCCGAATCAATAGCCCCGAACAAACCCAGACCGTCAGTGACAGACAAGCCATCAGCGGATAAGATGCGCGTTTTGATTGACGTTAACGTAAACGTAAACGTAAACGTCAACCTACCCGCCAACGGAGACCCCATGACCGACCTGTCCGCCGAATTCAAAGCCCTGGCCGAATACCGCCCCACGAACAAGGTGCGTTTTGTCACCGCCGCTTCTCTGTTTGACGGCCACGACGCCGCCATCAACATCATGCGCCGCATTCTGCAAAGCATGGGCGCCGAAGTCATCCACCTGGGCCACAACCGCTCGGTCGACGAGGTGGTCACCGCAGCCCTGCAAGAAGACGCCCAAGGCATCGCCATCAGCTCTTACCAGGGCGGGCACAACGAATACTTCAGCTACATGGTGGACCTGCTCAAAGCCCGGGGCGGCGAGCACATCAAGGTGTTTGGCGGCGGCGGCGGCGTGATCGTGCCGGCCGAGATTCGCGACCTAGCCGACAAGGGCGTGCGCATTTTCAGCCCCGAAGACGGCCAAAAAATGGGCCTGGCCGGGATGATCGGCGAGATGGTCATGCGCTGCGACCAGGACGTGAGCCCCCTGGCCCCCAAAACCGTGGACGCGATTCAGGGCCACGGCGAGATGAACTGGCGTGCACTGGCACAACTGATCACCGCTTTGGAGAACGACAAGGCCGATGCCAGCGTGGTCAAGGCCGTGCGCGAGCAAGCCGCACAAAAGAAAGTGCCCGTGTTGGGCATCACCGGCACCGGCGGTGCGGGCAAGTCATCGCTGACGGATGAGTTGATCCGCCGACTGCGCCTGGACCAGGGCGACGCGCTGCGTGTGGCCGTGATCTCCATCGACCCATCCCGCCGCAAAAGCGGTGGCGCATTGCTGGGCGACCGTATCCGCATGAACGCCATCTCACCTTGGTCACAAGGCCCCCGCGTGTTCATGCGCTCGCTGGCCACGCGTGACTTTGGCAGTGAAATTTCAGCCGCCCTGCCCGACGTAGTCGCGGCCTGCAAGGTGGCGGGCTTTGACGTGATCGTGGTTGAGACCTCGGGCATTGGCCAGGGCGACGCGGCCATCGTGCCGCATGTGGACGTGCCCATGTACGTGATGACGCCCGAGTTCGGCGCGGCCAGCCAGCTCGAAAAAATCGACATGCTGGACTTTGCCGAGTTTGTCGCCATCAACAAATTCGACCGCAAGGGCGCGTCTGACGCCCTGCGCGACGTGGCCAAGCAGGTGCAGCGCAACAAGGAAGCCTGGACCGTGCCCACCGAGCAGATGCCGGTGTTTGGCACCATGGCCGCCCGCTTCAACGACGACGGCGTCACGGCCCTGTACCAAGCGCTCAAAACCCGCCTGGCCGAGCTGGGCATGCAGACCACCGAAGGCCGTTTGCCCGTGGTCAAGGTGCGCTACAGCACCCACCAAAACCCGGTGGTGCCCTCCTCGCGCACCCGCTACTTGGCCGAGATCAGCGACACCGTGCGCGGCTACAAAAAACGCGCCATCGACCAGTCGCGCCTGGCCCGAGAAATCCAGCAACTGCGTGCTGCCGCCCGCATGCTCGAAGTGGGTAAGTCCGGTCGCGCCAAAGCCGCCGAAGCCGCGATTGACCTGGCCGTGAGCCGCGAACAAACGCAAGACCCCACCGCCCGCAAGTTGCTGGCCCAGTGGCCTGACATGCAAAAAGCCTACGCGGGCGACGAATACGTGGTCAAAATCCGCGACAAGGAAATCCGCACCGCGCTCACCACCAAGAGCCTCTCAGGCACCACCATCCGTAAGGTCGCACTGCCCAAGTACGAAGACGACGGCGAAGTGCTCAAGTGGTTGATGCTGGACAACGTGCCCGGCAGCTACCCCTATACGGCTGGCACCTTTGCCTTCAAGCGCGAAGGTGAAGATCCGACCCGCATGTTCGCGGGCGAAGGCGACCCCTTCCGCACCAACCGCCGCTTCAAATTGGTGAGCGAAGGCCTGCCTGCCAAGCGCTTGTCCACCGCCTTTGACTCGGTCACGCTGTACGGCAACGACCCCGACCTGCGCCCCGACATCTACGGCAAAATCGGCAACTCGGGCGTGAACGTGGCCACGCTGGACGACATGAAGGTGCTGTACTCGGGCTTTGACCTGTGCAACCCCACCACCTCGGTGTCGATGACCATCAATGGCCCTGCGCCGTCGATCTTGGCCATGTTCATGAACACGGCCATCGACCAGAACATCGACAAGTTCAAAGCCGAGAACGGCCGCGAGCCGACCGACACCGAAGCCGCCAAAATCCGCGAATGGGTGCTGGCCAATGTGCGTGGCACGGTGCAGGCCGACATCCTGAAAGAAGACCAGGGCCAGAACACCTGCATCTTCTCGACCGAGTTTTCGCTCAAGGTCATGGGCGACATTGCGCAGTATTTTGTGCATCACGACGTGCGCAATTTCTACTCGGTGTCCATCAGCGGCTACCACATCGCAGAAGCCGGCGCCAACCCGATCAGCCAGCTGGCCTTCACGCTCTCCAACGGTTTCACCTTTGTGGAAGCGTACCTGGCGCGTGGCATGCACATCGACGACTTCGCGCCCAACCTGAGCTTCTTCTTCAGCAACGGCATGGACCCAGAGTACACCGTGCTGGGCCGCGTGGCACGCCGCATCTGGGCCGTGGCGATGAAAGAGAAATATGGTGCGAACGAGCGCAGCCAAAAGCTCAAATACCACATCCAGACCTCAGGCCGCTCGCTGCACGCGCAAGAGATCCAGTTCAACGACATCCGCACCACACTGCAGGCGCTGATCGCGATCTACGACAACTGCAACAGCCTGCACACCAACGCGTTTGACGAAGCCATCACCACGCCTACCGAAGACTCTGTGCGCCGCGCCATGGCGATCCAGATGATCATCAACCGCGAGTGGGGCCTGGCCAAGAACGAAAACCCGAACCAGGGCGCATTCATCATCGACGAACTCACCGAACTGGTCGAAGAGATGGTGCTGGCCGAGTTTGAAAAGATCGCTGAACGCGGCGGTGTGCTGGGCGCGATGGAAACCGGCTACCAGCGCGGCAAGATTCAAGACGAGTCCATGCACTACGAGATGCTCAAGCACACCGGCGAGCTGCCCATCATCGGCGTCAACACCTTCCGCAACCCCAAGGGCGACGAAGTGCTGGAAAGCCTGGAGCTGGCCCGCTCGACAGAGGAAGAAAAGCAGTCGCAGCTCAAGCGCCTGAACGACTTCCACGCGCTGCACGCCCAAGAGTCACCCGCCATGCTCAAGCGCCTGCAACAAGCCGTGATCGACAACGGCAACGTGTTCGAGGTGCTAATGGACGCGGTGCGGGTCTGCTCGCTCGGCCAGATCACCAACGCGCTGTTCGAGGTGGGTGGTCAGTACCGTCGAAATATGTAAGCCATGTGTGGGGCTCCCCGATGAGGAGACCCCACACCATGACTCAGTTGACAGACTGAGTCATCATGCTGTCACGGCTTTATTCAAGCCTAGTTCTTTGCTCATCAACTCACTCATGATGAATTTTTGAGGTTTACCCGTGACTGTCATCGGCAAAGCATCTACAAATTTCACATACCGAGGAATTTTGTAGTGAGCAATCTGTCCTTTACAGAAGTTTCTGACGTCATCCTCCGTCATCAACTGTCCTGACTTGGTGACAATCCATGCACAAATTTCTTCACCGTACTTCGAATCAGGTACACCAAAAACTTGGACCTCTCCCACCTTTGGATGTCTGAAAAGAAACTCTTCAATTTCTCGCGGATAGATGTTTTCCCCTCCACGAATCAACATGTCTTTGACACGTCCAACGATATTGCAATAGCCCTCTGCATCGAGCGTTGCCAAATCTCCCGTGTGCATCCAACCATCTTTGATCGCATCCGCAGTCCGCTCGGCATCCCCCCAATAACCTTTCATCACGGAATATCCACGGGTACAGAGTTCACCTTTCGCGCCGACGGGAACAATCTGTCCTTGCTCATCCACAATTTTGACTTCCAGATGCGGCATGACACGTCCCACTGTCGCCACACGTTTTTCGATCGGATCATTCGTAGAACTTTGAAATGACACAGGACTTGTTTCCGTCATCCCATATGCAATCGTCACCTCACGCATGTGCATGTCCTGAATCACCCGTTTCATTGTTTCGATCGGACAAGGTGCTCCGGCCATGATTCCTGTCCTCAATGAGGACAAGTCATATTCGGAAAAATCAGGCAAAGCCAACTCAGCGATAAACATGGTAGGAACGCCATGCAATGCCGTACATCGCTCATCGCTCGCAGCCTTAAGCGTGGCTGCAGGATCGAATGCCTCGCCCGGAAACACCATGCTGGCACCCACGCTAACGCATGCCAGAACCGACAACACCATACCAAAGCAGTGATACAGCGGCACAGGGACACAAAGCCGATCATGCTCCGTCAATTTCATGGCCTGTGCCACGCACCAGGCATTGTTCAGAATATTATGGTGGCTGAGCGTTGCGCCCTTGGGATTACCAGTCGTCCCACTGGTGAACTGGATGTTGATCGCATCATCCGGGTTCAAGGCTGCGGCCAATTGCGGCAACCGTGATTGCTGCGCAGGCCCACCCCATGACATCAGGTCTTCATAATTGAACATCCCAGGCGTCTTGTGGCGCCCCATGCGAATCACCCAGCGCAAATGTGGCAATCTTTGGGAATGGATGCGCCCAGGTTCAGATTTTTCCAGTTCAGGGGCCAAAGTTTGGACCATGCCAATGTAATCGCTGGTTTTGAATTTCTCAGCCAGGATAAGGGCCTTGACCTGCACTTTGTTCAATGCGTATTCCAATTCCGTGAGGCGGTAGGCGGGATTCACATTCACTAAAATGACGCCAATCTGCGCCGTGGCGAACTGCGTCACCACCCATTCACTGCGATTGGGTGACCAAATACCCACACGATCACCAGCCTTGAGGCCCAAGGCTAAAAGCCCGCAAGCCATTTCATCGACTTGCTTTTGAAATTCACTCCAGGACCATCGTATGCGCTGCTCACTGAATATGAAAGCCGGACGTCCTCCGTATTTTTCGACCGTACTTTCCAGCAACTGAGAAACAGTCTGCCAAACCAACGGCCTTGAAGTGTCTCCCTTGACATACGACTGACCAGCTTGCGGAGGCTGACGGTTATCCAGCCGCTCTTCTGTGCGCGGATTGAAACTGCTGAATGGGTTGTGCACCATGAAATTCTCCAGATCAGAAGTTTTTCCAGTCGCCGCTTTGCTCAAATGCATGCGCTGCGCGATAAATGGTGGACTCGCCCCAATGCTTGCCGACCAGCATCATGCCCACAGGCAAACCATCACACAGTCCAACCGGAACACTCATAGCGGGATGACCTGAAGCATCAAACGGCGCCGTGTTGCCAATCATCTCGAAAGCACGTTCAATGACCTCCGACAAGGGTGCCCCCGGTGCCGGAATGGGTTTGGCCTTGATGGGCAGGGTAGGCATCAGCAACAAGTCGTATTGATTCAGTGCTTCGTCGTATTTCGAGCGCAGAAGTCGGGACAAATTTTGCGCTTTGGCATAAAAGCGCCCACCGTATTGGCGCAATGCATATTCGCCAACAAACATCGAAATCTTCAACGTCGGAGACAGTTCATTGGCACGATTTCGCCAACTAGCATGCCGGTCCATCAAACTGGTGGAATACAGACCTTCCCAATTAAATCCCATGCCGTTGCCATGCATCATCTGTGCTTGCAAGCCCTCCAGCGCAATGGGTGTCCAGATGGCCGCACCATCCAGATGCATCGGAATACTGATCTCTTCTGCGATGGCACCTAACTTCACCAAACGATCCACTGCCTGACGGACTTTGTTCGCAACATCCGACTCCATATTGGGCAACTCAAAACCTTCACAAACCACGCCAATGCGCAGACCGTTGATGCCACGGCCCAATGCAGATGTGTATTTATCTACCCTTGGACTGTATTGCCGAGGGTCCAGACCATCAGCACCTGCAATGACCTCCAGCAGCAAGGCATTGTCTGCAACCGTTGTGGTGATCGGCCCCGCATGATCAATGGTGGCTTCAATCGGCATGATCCCTGTGTAAGGAACCAGTCCATGAGTGGGCTTCATGCCATACGCGCCACAAAAGGCAGCGGGTATCCGAATAGACCCGCCTTGATCACCGCCAATAGCCATCTCAATCTCACCCGCACCGACCAAGGCACCGCAACCGGATGACGATCCGCCCGCGATATAGCCCATGCGCCATGGGTTATGCACCGGCCCTGTCGCATTGGTATGACTGCCACCGGATAGGCAAAAATATTCACAATGCGCTTTCCCGACAATCGTTCCACCCGCATCAAGAATTCGCCGAACGACGGTGGCATCCGTATCGGGCACATAGCCTTCCAAAGTGGAGGCGCCATTCATCATCAGCACGCCCGCCAAGCTGACGTTGTCTTTCAAGACAATCTTTTTGCCTTGCAACGGACCTGAATTCGCGCCTTTCACATCCGTTTTGACATACCACGCATTCATCGGGTTGTCTTGCGCCGAAGGCCTGCTCCCAGGTGTGCGCGGGTAAGCCACTTCCGGTATGTTGTCTGGCAATGCATCAATGCGGTCATACGCTTGGAAACTACCTTCCATCAGCGCCATGTATTCTTGCGTTTCCGATTCGCTCATGGTCATGTGCAAACTTGAAATAACTTCGCGCATTTGCTCTGCAGTGGGTCTTCTGATAGTCATGTATTTCCCTTCGTGATGTTGTTCAATGGCTGTTAGGTTTTGTCTGGCTTGCTTCGTGGGTTCAACCGCATCCAGGCGCGTTGGGTTAGTTTTTAAGGCGGTCGTTCTTGACGCTGATTTTTGAGATGTGATGCGCCCGGCCCCCATGCCCATCAACTCAGCCAAACCCACATGGCTCTGTAGTTGCTGCTCGTTGAGATCACCCACAAAGCACCCTTTCTCAAGGACAAGAACTCGCTGGGCACAACTGAGCATGAAATCCATGTTTTGCTCAACCAGCAAGACAGTCAGGTCATTTCTTGTCTTGAGATGAACCAGTGTCTCGGCCATCTCCTCAATGATGTTGGGTTGAATCCCTTCTGTCGGTTCATCCAGCAACAAAATCCAAGGCTTCGGAATCAGGCTTCTTGCCAGCGCCAAGAGCTGTTGCTCACCACCAGAAAGACTACCGCCTTTGCGATCCAGCAGCCGCTTGAGACGAGGGAATAGCTCCAGCACCGAATCAAGCGCATCCTCTTCTGACAAGCCCGAATCCTTGAACCATGCAAGACGGAGATTTTCTTCAGCTGTGATCGTTGCAATGATCCCTCTGCCTTGTGGCACGTAACCAATGCCAGCAGAAGCCCGAGCGTGAGCCGCCACAAGGGTAAAGTCATGGTCGTTGAAAAAAATCTGACCCGATGTAGATGAAACCAACCCCATCAAGGTTTTCATCAAAGTGGTTTTGCCCATTCCGTTGTGGCCCAACACGCCCACAATTTGTCCGTGCTCCACTTCAAGATTCAATCCTTGAAGAATGGGGATAGCCCCATAACCTGCATGGAGCCCATCCACTTTCAATGCAAAGCTGCCCAGACTTTCATCTGCAAATTCTGTTTTTTGATCGTGCTTCATTTGGCTTTTTTCCCCAGATAGACTTCACGTACCACGGGATCTGACAAAACTTCATCAACATCCCCCTCTCTGAGTACACGCCCTTGATGAAAGACGGTCACCTGCTGGGCGATCTGGCGCACGAAGGCCATGTCGTGTTCGACCACAATCACGCTGGTTGTTTTTCCCACCTCATGAATCAACTCAGCCATTTGCTCGACCTCGTCGTGGGTCAATCCGCCTGCGGGTTCGTCGAGCAACAATAGCCAAGGCTCCGCGACTAGTACCATGCCCAGTTCGACACGCTGACGCAAACCATGCGATAGCTGGCCGGCCAACTGCATGGCCACTTTTTTTAAGCTCAATCGTTCCAGCATCTTTTCGGCGAATTCGCTCGCACGTTTGCCGGAATGTTCACGTCTAGCCGCCAGCCAAAGGTTCTCTCGAACTGTCAAGCCATTCATCAAATTCGGAATTTGGGTTTTGATGCCCACGCCCAATCGCGCAACCTCATGTGAGGGCCAACCTGTAATTTTTTTCCCCGCCAACCAGACATCCCCCTGTGTAGGGGTGTATTGACCTGTCAGGCACCGAAAAAATGAGGTTTTGCCTGCACCGTTGGGTCCGATCAAGCATCGCAATTCATTTTTTCTGAGTTTGAAATTGACACTGTCTACCGCAACAACGCCGCCAAATCGAACACCCAGACCGCGTGTTTCAAGTACGCATTCCTTCTTTTTGCTTTTATTCATGGTGCTCTACCCGACCTGGCCTGACATGCTGAAATGATTTTTCATTGGAAGACTTGAAACTCTTGATGCGCCCGCTTTTTGCTTTTTGAAGCCAGCGCTCCAGAGTTGGAACCACGCCACTGGGCAACAGCAAAACCACAACAACCAGTACAGCCCCCATCACCAAGGTGTTGTCAATTAATGTCTGTGTCGCCAGCGCTGATTTCAGACTCCCCAATGCAAAGGCCCCAATGACCGGCCCAATCCAGGTGCCCAAGCCGCCAGCGATGACCCATATGATCGTTTCAGCGGCCTGTCCTAAAGAGAACAAACCCGGCGTGACAATTTCAGCCCAGCACGCGAACAACACGCCAGACAAGCCTGCGATCACCCCTGACACGGCAAAGATCCCAGTTTTGAGTGCGCGAGGGTCATAGCCCAACAGCTGAACCCTCAATTCGTTTTCGCGTACACCTGCCAGTGTTCGGCCCCAGTGGGTATGGGATATCCACTTGCAGCCTAACCACACCAGCAACAGCAGCACTGCACATAGGTAATACAGTGCATCGCCGGTCACAAAGTAGGTTTCCCCCATCGGCAATGTCAAAGGGGAGAATCCCGGTATGCCATTGAAGCCGCCCAACCGTGCATTACCAATCTCGTAAGCACTGCCTGCAGCGGCATTCAGAAATTTGAAGAACAGCAGAGTCACAACCAAGGTGATGACCCCCAGATAAACATCACTGATACGGCCATAGAACATCATGGCTCCAAGCGCTGCAGCAAACAGCCCCGTGACAGCCAATGCCACCAAAACGGCATATACAGAACCCCACTCATAACTTTGCAAATTCATGGCGGTGACCGCATAGGCGTAGGCTCCAAGCCCATAAAACGCCGATTGACCAAAACACAAGATTCCAGCCTGTCCCCACATTAACCCCAAAGAGAGCGCAAGCATCCCTTGCACGATCAACAAGGTCAGATGAAATGTCCCCCAAAAGATCGGGGCAACTGCAAGCGCCAGCGCAAATACCCCGAACCCAACCCACCAGCCAGGGCTAAATTGATACTGCACATTGCGCATCAAACTTTTCCTTTGAAATAACGTCCCGTAATGCCCTGGGGCATCAAACGCAACAACACAATGGCGACTAGCAACAATGCCAATTCACCCCACACGGGTGTAGACAACCATTCGACCCCCTTGCTGACCAATCCAAACAGAGTGCTTGCACTCAATGTTCCTGTGACCACCGATGCGCCACCGCTGATGACAGTAATGAACGATTTAGCGATGAATTGCCCCCCTGAAGCTGGCGTCAAGCCGATCAGCGGTGCCATGAGTCCACCCGCCAAACCCGACAATGCAGCGCCCAGTGCAAACGTAAATCGATAAACTGTTTTCGGGTTGTAGCCAAGACCAGAAACAACGTCCGCAGATTGCATGGCCGCCCTGACGATCAGACCGGCACGCGTGTATCTCAACACCACGTAGCTCAACAGCATCAGTGCAACAGTGACTCCGATGATGAGAACGCTGTAACCACCGACTTGGTATTCGCCTATGGTGATCGCGCCAATCGGATTGGTAACACCTGTTGTGGTGTTACCAAATACAGTCACCAACGCGCCTGAGATCAGCATGGACAAACCCCAGGTTGCCAGCATGGTGTCCATCATCCGGCCATACAAATGGCGGATGATGGCCCATTCCACAAGCAAGCCAAACAGGCCAACCAGTAGCGGAGATATCACGAACATGGCCAACCAAATTGGAACGCCTGCATGAGTCGCTACCAGCGTGACATACCCACCCATGACGATGAACTCTCCGTGCGCCAGATTGATGATCCTCATGAGACCAAAAACCAAGGCCAGCCCCGCCGAGAGCAAACAAAGCGTTGATATCGCATAGGCGACGTCCAGTAAATTGACGGCAAACTGTTCCAATTGCTTGACCTTGCTGATTTACAACTTGATTTCGAACTGCGTATTGCTGTTCGGGTTCTTGCCCAAGTCGCACATGGCCTGGGTTTCCCTCGGTGGGCGCTGTGCAAATGACTGCTTGACTTGCAACTTCTGACCGCGAATTTCCATCACATGCACATCTAGTGATGCATGATGCGTTTGAGGATCGATCAAGACTTTTCCTGACGGTCCTTCAATTGAAAGACCGCCTTCAAGCACTTTGAGCACGTCATCCCGTTTGATGCTTCCCGCCTTTTGTACGGCTGCAGCCCACAGTTTTGTGGTCTGGTACTGCGAAGCAGCCATTTCACTGATCGCTTTGTCCGAACCGTATTTTTTTGTCCAAGCACTGACAAAGGCTTTGCTTGCACCGGTATTTAATTCCGGTGAATAGTTGTAAGCCACTAGGATGCCATCGCCTTCTGCAGCGGTCAGCACTTGATGCTCATTGCCAACACCGAGCGTGGTCGATGCCATTGGAATCTTCGCCTTCATACCTGCAGCAGCCCACTGACGGTAGAACGAAAGATGTGCGCCACCCACCAGCGCTGAGATCACGAAATCAGGCTTGGCATCCTGAATTTTCTTGATGGTTGAATTGAAGTCCGCCACATCCAAGGGGAAAAACTCAACCCCTGCAGCAGAGCCTCCGTTGTCTTTCAAATACTTTTGAAACCAACGGGCCATGTACTGACCGTAGTTGTAATCTGCCGCCAGGATGTACGCTTTTTTGCCATTGAAAGCCTTCATCGCATAAGGCACCAAAACCTCTGCTTGTTGTGCGGGCGTGATACCAGTTAAAACGCTGTTTCGGTCACAGACACCACCTTCATAAAGGGGGGTATAGAAGTACAGCGTTTTTTCTCGATTCAAAAGAGGACGAATGGCTTCTCGTGATGCAGACAAGATGCCACCGATGACCAAATCTGCTTTGTCCTGACGTGTCAGTTGCTGTGCAAACTTGGTGTACTGAGCCATGTCGGACTGCGTGTCGTAGCCGATTTTTTTGACTTTTCGCCCCAGCAATCCACCTGCCGCATTGATTTCATCGATCGCCAAATCAAGACCCATGTTCATGGGCTTTCCGTAAGCATCAAAGTTGCCAGAGGTATCCAGCAAACTGCCGAGCTTGATGTCATCCGCTGCCCATGCTGTAGGTGAGAACTGCGCTGCCATCAGCGTTGCGGCTGCAATTGCAAGTGCTTTACGTCTTTGAATCATGTTGTGTCTCCTTCAGATTGAATGTGAATTGGCGATGTCGTAACTACTGATCGCTGTCGCCACAGCGGTCATTCTTTTCGAGTGGTTTTGTCGATGTCAGTGCACTTTGCACATCTGCGCCGAGCACATCACCCACTCTTTGCATAACCGGCATTTGCAAAGCCATGTCCAAAATACTGCTGACAACCTGGTTCATGGGTGAGATGTTTGCAACAGCGGTATGAGTCCCGTCTATCGCCGCCTGCCGACGCCCCGACTCAAGGCCGCCAATATGGTTGATCCGGATCGAATCAATTTTTTCCACGGGCTTCATCATTTGCGCAGCCAATTCAGGCAGTTTGTCCAAACGATGCATCTCAAGACGCTGACGAAGCAAAGATTCCGAAGTGAGGTTTTCTGCCTGAATCAATGCAGAACGCCCTTGCGCCTCCTCTGCCATGCGCAGCTTTTCTGCCTGTGCTTGTCGCTCGATGTTTTGTGCCTTTGTCTCTGTTTCCACCAACCATGCATCGGCTTGCGATTTGGTCTTGGCCATCAATATGGCGGCATCTTTCTGAGATCGAGCCAACGCAATTTCCCGCTCTCTTTCAACAATGGCTTTTTCGCGCTCCGTTTGCACACGCTCCTGGACCATGACCACTTTGGCCTTGACCTGCTCGGTTTCTGCGATGACTTCAGCCTCTTGTTTTTGTTTTTGTGCCAGGGCCACCGCCATTTCGACCCGGTGTACCTCTTTACTCAATTGGGCTAATTGACGTTCTTTTTCCAGGGATTTGTCTTTTTGAATTTCCGCAACTTGAATTTCCATTTCCCGTTCAATGCGGGCTTGCTCTGATAGTCGTTGCGCCTCCTCCTGTTTTTGAGCCGTCTTTGCTTTGGCGTCTGCTTGCGCTTCTGCCAAATTCAAAACCTGTGCGATGGTGGCGTGTTCTTGTTCGCGTTCAATCTCAAGGCGTTTTTTCATCGCATCCAGCTGAGTCTTCCTTACAGAGATTTCTGCATCTGACTCAATCTCTGCTCTTTTTTTCTTGTTGCTGGCGACGATCTCGGCCAATTTGCGCATGCCTACGGCGTTGAATGCGTTGTTTTCATTCAATGCTGAAAAGGACGCCTGATCCAACCTTGTGACCGATACCGACTCAAGACTCAGACCTTTGGCTTGCACCTCTTCGCTGACACGGTGTTTAACTTCCTTGACAAACTTTGAACGCCCCTCGTGCAACGCATCCATGGTCATCGTTGCAGCAACCGCCTGCAACGCATCCACAAAGGGCGCCTCCAGATAATCTGACAATGTTTCTCCGCGCAAAGCATCTGCACCGAAAGCCTGTGCCGCCGTGGCAACGCCTTCTACCGTTGGCTGCACTCGGATATGGAATTCGACCTCCAGATCTACACGAAGACGGTCTTCCGTGATCAAACTTTTCTCACCCGCCCGCTTCACTTCCAAACGGTGAGTCCTCATGTTGATTTCATCAATGCGATGAAGAAATGGCAGTGCAATCACGCCGCCATCCAGCGCCACCGTTTGGCCGCCGGCACCTGTTCGAATCAACGCCGCATCTCTGGTCGACTTTCTGTAAAAGCGCTGCATCAATGCGATGACAACACCAACAACAACGACTGCGAGAACTACCCATGCGAACCAATTCATCTGTATCTCCTGGCTTCTGTTCAGCAGATGCGCACACCCACTTTTAATTTCCATGGAAAATGATAACCCGAAATAATTTCCACGGAAATTAATTTTTTGAAAAACTAGGGTATGTCCTTATCAGGGGACCGTCAGATGAAGTGGTTCAGTACTCGAAAAGCATGGCCGTGTGCTTCAGCCAAGTAGATAGGTGCACAGGAATACCCATTGCTGCGGTAGTCAATGCCACGGACACTGCAAAAACTCAAGGGCTTGACGGTGGAAGTGAGCCATTCTTCATGCCCAAAGGAGACTGCCCTGCTCGCCAATGCAGCAAGAAAATGCATGCCCTCATAGGTAGATTGACCAATGGCATTGAGCGTAGGGGCTCGTTCGCCATAGCGCGTGTAATAACGCTCCTTGAATGACATATTGGCTTCGCTTTTAAGCGCCGCGAAGTAGCCGGAAGAAACGAAAAGTCCATCGGTGTTGTCTGCACCAATGGCTAACAATCCGTTCTCTTCAATTGCGCAGGACAAACGAATGATTTTTGTGCTCAGCTTCAAGCGTCCGAATTGACGGTTGAAATCAATCGCATCTTGCCCCACCAATGAGATCAGGATGGCATCAGGCATGGCCTTTTCAATGAGTTCGAAAATCTCATCGAAATTTTGTCTCCCCGGCCCCTGCCCGATGTGCAGGTACTGCTCAGAGATGACCTCGGCACCGCTTTCCGTCAGATACGCTTTAGCAAGCGCATGAGACTTGCGCGGCCAAATGTAATCGTTCCCGATCAACATCCATCGCCTTGCACGATAACGCTCTGTCAGCAGCCGTATAGCGGGACGCAACTGTTTGTCTGGCGTCTCGCCAATGGCATATACACCTGGGGTTGTTTCACCCCCCTCATAAAGAGGCGTGTAGACGTAGGGAACTTTGCTGTATGCAACTTTTTTGATGACGTTCCGAACCGAGCTGGTATGCATGCCGACTATGGCGTCCACCCGAACAGATGACAACGCGTGATGAGCATTGAATTCCACGTCAGCCTCGTCATCTGCACTGAAGCAATGAGAACGAATCATTCGACCGCAAATTCCACCGGCTTCGTTGATCTCCTCGATGGCCAACATGGCACAAGCCATTGTGGAGGGACCCCATACACCTGCAACGCCATCATTGGGGTTAAAAAGGCCTACACGAAAATCGCGTTCCTTCCCACGCCCCTCGCCATCAGCAGCGCAGTGGATTGCTGCCGGTACGGACTTTGCACTCGACGCCATGACGGTTCTCCACTTAAGCGACAAAACAATTTGGTTTCTTTGGAAAAGATTACTACAATTTGGGACGACAGCACACTCTGAATAACCCGAGCAATGCAAAAAAATCTAGATTCATTTCTGCCGATACTGCTTGAAAATGCTCATCGGCATCTCAATCAGATGTTGACCCAAGCATTGGCAGCAGAAGGCATGCAGCCCGATTTTTGGCGCGTGCTTTTTGTGCTGGGTGACGAAAAAGGACGCACCATGGGTGATCTTGCGGAATCTTTGGGTATGAACCCGCCAAAGGTCAGCAAACTCATGGACAAGATGGTGAGTAAAGGTCTGGTTCTGCGCAATGCAGACGGACAGGACAGTAGACGTGTATTGGCCTACATCACTGACAAAGGGCTAACTACGTTGGAGCGAATGTCCTCACCCGTAGAAAATTTTGAAGCGCAACTTGAAGCCAAACTTGGGGCTGCAAGCCATAAGCAATTACAAAAAATACTTATCAAACTTCAGAAGGACTTTAGCTCTTAACGCTGGCTTATAGCGACAGACTACGAGATGCTCAAGCACACGGGCGAGCTGCCCATCATCGGCGTCAACACCTTCCGCAACCCCAAGGGCGACGAAGTGCTGGAAAGCCTGGAGCTGGCCCGCTCGACAGAGGAAGAAAAGCAGTCGCAACTCAAGCGCCTGAACGACTTCCACGCCTTGCACGCTGCCGAATCGCCCGCGATGCTCAAACGCCTGCAGCAAGCGGTGATTGACAACGGCAACGTGTTCGAGGTGCTGATGGACGCGGTGCGGGTCTGCTCACTCGGCCAGATCACCAACGCGCTGTTCGAGGTGGGTGGTCAGTACCGACGCAACATGTGAACCTCAGAAGTTCACCCGATCCCCACCCTTGAGCGTCAGCATGCTGCGGGCCTCATCAGGGGTGGCGATTTCCAGGTTCAGGGCTTCGAGCACGGTGCGGATGCGCTGCACTTGCTGAGCGCTGGACTCGGCCAATTTTCCAGGACCGATCCACAGCGAGTCCTCCAGACCCACGCGCACGTTCGAGCCCATGGCCGCACCGATGCTGGCCAGCGCAATCTGGCCTTTGCCTGCGCCCAAAATGGACCACTGGTAATCGTTGCCGAACAAACGGTCGGCCGTGCGGCGCATGTGCATCAGGTCTTCGGGGTGCGGGCCGATGCCCCCCAAAATGCCAAACACCGACTGCACAAACAAAGGCCCCGTGACCAGCCCCCGGTCACGGAAATGCGCCAGGTTATACAGGTGGCTGATGTCGTAGCACTCGAACTCAAAGCGGGTACCGTTTTCGGTGCCCAAGCGCAAAATGGTTTCGATGTCCTTGTAGGTGTTCTTGAACACCAGGTCGCGGCTTTTTTCCAGATGCTCGCGCTCCCACTCGTGCTCAAAGGTCTTGAAGCGGTCCAGCATGGGGAACAGGCCAAAGTTCATCGACCCCATATTCAGCGACGCCACCTCGGGCTTGAAGGTCAGCGCCGGTTGCATGCGCTCGTGCACCGTCATATGCGGGCTGCCACCTGTGGTGAGGTTAATCACGGCGTTGGTGTGGGCTTTGATCTTTTGCAAAAACGGCACAAAGAAGGCCGGGTCTTGCGTGGGACGGCCGTCTGCCGGATCGCGCGCATGCAGGTGCAAGATGGCCGCGCCTGCCTCGGCGGCGGCAATCGCCGCATCGGCAATTTCGTCGGCCGTCACCGGCAAATGCGGCGACATGCTGGGCGTGTGAATGGCACCGGTGGGCGCGCAGGTGATGATGACTTTGCGGGCTTTGCTCATGAAACGTCTCCTGAAAGTGGCTGGGCAGCGGGGGCTGACCCTGGATGCGCGCCAGCATGCCCGACCCGTTGACCACTTGGGGTCACCAAGGCAACACGGTGCCATCCAGGACCGTTCCGAAGGGACTTGGGGGCCTGCCACACACCCGTCATGCACCTGCCCCAAAATGCACAGACAGAGCCCCTAAACTCAACGGACCCTTTCAGGACACTCCATGCAGCAGCTGCCGCCTTTCATTGCCCCTTCTGAGCACCACGATGCCGACAGCGCCTTGGCGCAAATTCAGCACATCTACCAGCACAGCGTGAACCACCTGCGCCAGGCCATGCGCGAGTTTGTGGCGGGCGCTGACATGACAGACACCCGGGTACGGGCGTTTTACCCCTTTGTGCGGGTGCAGGTCAGCAGCGCCAGCCGCAAAAGCGCAGGGCTGGACAGCCGCTTGAGCTACGGCTTTGTGGCCGAGCCGGGTCGCTTTGAAACCACCCTCACCCGGCCCGACCTGTTCGCTTTCTACATCCGCCAGCAACTGGCGCTGCTGCTGCAAAACCACGGCGTGAGCCTGCAGGTGGGCACCAGCAACCAACCGATTCCGATTCACTTTTCTTGGGCCGAAGACGAGCACATGGAAGGCAGCCTGAGCCCCGAGCGCCAGGCCCTGATGCGCGAGGTGTTTGACCTGCCCGACCTGGCCGCCATGGACGACGGCATTGCCAACGGCACACACGAGCCCGCAGCCTCTGAGGCGCGGCCGCTGTCGCTGTTCACAGCGCCGCGCATCGACTATTCGCTGCAGCGCCTGCGCCACTACACCGGCACCTCGCCGCGCTGGTTTCAGAACTACGTGCTGTTCACCAATTACCAGTTCTACATCGACGAGTTCATCGCGCTGGGCCGCGCCGAGATGCAAAACCCGGACAGCGAATACGTCGCCTTTGTCGAGCCCGGCAACATGGTCACGCGCCGTGTGGGCTTGGCACCTGAGGACGTGGATGCGCTGGGTCAAACACCGCCACGCCTGCCGCAAATGCCCGGCTACCACTTGGTGCGCAAAGGTCACAGCGGCATCACCATGGTCAACATCGGCGTGGGCCCGGCCAACGCCAAAACCATCACCGACCACATCGCCGTGCTGCGCCCGCATGCCTGGCTGATGCTGGGCCACTGCGCGGGCCTGCGCACCACGCAGCAACTGGGCGACTACGTGCTGGCCCACGCCTATGTGCGCGAGGATCATGTGCTGGACGAAGAGCTGCCGCTGTGGGTGCCGATTCCGGCCCTGGCCGAGATCCAGGTCGCATTGGAAAATGCTGTGGCGCAAATCACGGGCTGCGAAGGTCATGACTTGAAGCGCATCATGCGCACCGGCACCGTGGCCAGCACCGACAACCGCAACTGGGAACTGCTGCCCGACAACAAACCGCAAAGGCGCTTCAGCCAAAGCCGCGCCGTAGCCTTGGACATGGAAAGCGCCACCATTGCCGCCAACGGCTTTCGTTTTCGGGTGCCCTATGGCACGCTGCTGTGCGTGAGCGACAAGCCGCTGCACGGCGAGATCAAACTGCCCGGCATGGCCAACCACTTTTACCGCGAGCGGGTCAACCAGCACTTGCAAATCGGCATCCGCGCACTCGAATTGCTGCGTGCCGCAGGCCCGGCCCAGCTGCACAGCCGCAAGCTGCGCAGCTTTGCCGAAGTCGCGTTTCAGTAACTGTGGTCAAACATGTTGGCCCCCTGTAGGAGGGCTGCTTTAGCCCCGACAAGTGTTCGTGGTCCATCATGTCGGGGCTAAATCCACCGACCTACAAAACGATCACCTTCTACAATGGGCTGCATGCACATCCTCTTCATTGCCGACCCCCTCGAGTCCTTCAAGATTTACAAGGACACCACGTTTTCGATGATGCGCGAAGCGCAAAAACGCGGTCACCAGGTCGTGGCCTGCCAGATGACCGATGTGCGCTGGCAGCAAGGCGAAGCCGTGTCGGCCCAGGTGCGCGACATCACACTCACTGGCCAGCCAGACGCCTGGTTCACCCAGACCGCCACGCGCCGCGCCAACCTCAAGGACTTTGGCGCGGTCATCATGCGCACCGACCCGCCTTTCGACAGCGAATATTTTTACGCCACCCACCTACTGAGCCAGGCCGAGCGCGAGGGCGCCAAGGTCTTCAACAGCCCGGCCGCCTTGCGCAACCACCCCGAAAAGCTGGCCATACTGGAGTTTCCGCAGTTCATCGCGCCGACCTTGGTCACGCGCAGCGAGGCCGACATCCGCGCCTTCCATGCCGAGCACGGCACCATCATCTTGAAACCCCTGGACGGCATGGGTGGCACAGGCATCTTCAAGGTGGGCGCAGACGGCCTGAATTTGGGCGTGATCATCGAGACCCTGAACCGCGGCGGCGCACAAACCGTGATGGTGCAAAAGTTTTTGCCCGGCATCGCGCAAGGCGACAAGCGCGTTTTATTGATTGGCGGCAAGCCCGTGCCCTTTTGCCTGGCCCGCATCCCGCAAGGTGGCGAAGTGCGCGGCAACCTGGCCGCAGGCGGCAAGGGCGTGGCCCAGCCCATCTCGGCGCGTGACCGCGAAATCGCCGAAACGCTGGGCCCCATCTTGTTTGCACGCGGCCTGATGCTGGTGGGCCTGGACATCATTGGCGAGAGCCTCACCGAGATCAACGTGACCAGCCCCACCTGCTTTCAGGAAATCACCGACCAGATGGGTTGTGATGTGGCGGCGCTGTTTTGGGACGCGGTGGAAGCGGCGCGTTAAAGCCACAACCCACAGCTTGAATCACCGCTACGGGGTCAAATCCCCGCCCTCAAAGGTGTAGAGCCGCCCCGGCTCAAACGCCACCCAGGCCTCGTCGGTGGTCAAGGGCGCGGTCACCACCACCGCCACCCGGTCGGTCTCGCGGGTGTGCTCGGCAAAGTTCACGCTCAGGTCCTCGTCGCTCAAAGTCGCTTGCGTGAAGGGGTGCTTGCGCAGCACATAGTGCAAGTTCGTGCTGGCGTGCGCCCACAAGGCTTGGCCATTGGACAGCAAGAAATTGAAGGTGCCAAAGCGGGCGATTTGCGGCACCAGCTCGCGCAGCGTCAATGACAGCTCTTGCACACTGGGCACGCTGGCGTGCGACTTGGCCAGCTCCTGCATGAGCCAGCAAAACGCCCGCTCGCTGTCGGTCTGGCCCACGGGCTTGAAGCTGCCGTGCAGGCGCGGCGCGTAGTCCACCAAGTTGCCGTTGTGCGCAAACACCCAGTAGCGGCCCCACAGCTCGCGCACAAAGGGGTGACAGTTTTCCAGGCTCACTTCGCCCTGCGTGGCTTTGCGGATGTGGGCGATGACGTTCTGGCTTTTGATCGGGTAACGCCGGATCAGGTCGGCAATGGGCGAGGTGCTGGCACTTTGGTGGTCCACAAAGTGGCGCACGCCCTGCCCTTCAAAAAAGGCGATGCCCCAGCCGTCGCCGTGGTGGTCTGTGATGCCGCCGCGCTGCGCAAAGCCGCTAAAGCTGAAGGTCACATCGGTGGGGGTGTTGCAGTTCATGCCGAGCAGTTGGCACATGGTTCAGTCTTTCTTGGTGGGCGTTGGCGCCTCACCCATTTTCCAGGCGGCCAACAAGGCCAAGGCCGTCATGGTGGCCAGAAACACAAAGGTCTCGTTCAAGGCACGTAAATCGGCGCTGCCCGGGCTGCTTGAAGCCAAGGCGTACACCGCCAAACGCCACTCCAGCACGATGGCACAAATGCTCACGCCCGCCGCGCCGCCCAGCATGCGCACAAAACCAATCACACTCGACGCCTGCGGGATCAGGTCTTTGGGCAATCCCCGCATCGCGCCCAGGTTGAGTGAAGGCAAGATGAAGCCCAGGCCAATGCGCCCAAGGATCACCAAAATCCACAGCAGCGCCAAGCCCGCCGCCGGGTGGACCAAGGGCATGAGCGCAAACGAGAGTGCCAGCAAGGCCAAGCCCCAGCTCACCCAATGGGCGGGCGGCATGCGGTGCGACAAACGGCCCACGGCCGCGATGGTCACGGCCAGCAAAATGCCCGCAGGCAACAAGGCCGCGCCAATGTAGGACGGCGACAGGCCCAGGCCCATCTGCATGTAGACCGGCAGCAAATACGTGGAGCCAAACAGCGCAATGCCGTAGGTGAACGACACCAGCGCCCCCATGGCGAAATGGCGGTGGCCAAACACCTGCAGGTTCATGAGCGGGCCACGCCTCGCTTGGCGGTCCTGTTGCAAGGGCTTCGCTTTTCGTCCCGAAGAAACGCGGCGCAAACGGTGCGAGCGCCGCCCCGGCTGCAACAAATGCCGCTGCCAAGCCACAAACACCGCCATGCCCACGCCCGCCAGCACCAATAGGGCCACGGCCACCGTGTGGTCATCGCCGCGCAGCTGCACCAGGCCGTTGAGCAGCATCAAGGTCGAGGCGCTGGCCAGCGCCAGCCCGATCCAATCCAGGCCCGGGCTGCCCGCATCGGCCTGCACACCGCCCGGGGCCGACGTGGGCACATAGCAGCGCGACAGCCACAGCGCCACCATGGCCAGCGGCACCACCATGAAAAAGATCGAACGCCAGCCGAACACATCGACCAACACCCCGCCAATACTGGGGCCAATGGCGGGGGCCAGCACCACACCCATGCCAAACAGCCCGCTGGCGCGGCCCTGCTCATGCGAGGCAAAGGCCCGCAAGATGATGATGGCCGGGATGGGTTGCACCACACCCGCCGCCAGACCCTCGGCCACGCGTGCGGCCATGACCAGCGGAAAATCATTGGCCAAGCCGCCCACCACACCGCCGCCCAGCAGCAACCACATGCACACCTCGTACACCCGGCGGTAGCCGTAGCGCGAGAGCAGCCAGGGCGTGGTGAGCATGGACACCGTCATCGCCACCATGAAGCCCGAGGTGACCCACTGCACCCGGCTTTGGCCCAGGGTGAAGTGCTGGCTCATGTCGGGAATCGCCACGTTCAAAATGGTGGACGACATCACCGCCGCCATGGAGCCCAGCATCACCGACAGCAGCAGCAACCAGCGGTGCCGCTCGCCATAACGCGCTTGCAGCGCCTGCAGGCTGTGCAGGTCATCGCCCGCACGGCTCATGCCACCTCCTGTGAGGCCCTCACGCAGGCCTGGCAGACGCAGACCTTTGCGCTCAGGGGCGTTGGCACCTGCTGCAACAGCTGCAAACTGAAGTACTCACGCGTGCACCAGCAAGGCGCTCCCTTGTTCTGACCCATGCCCATGGCCATGGCACAGGCATTGGGACCTCCGCACAAAGGACAGGTACAGTTCGGGACTAAAGGCTCAGGCACATTCATGACATCAGTGTAGTGGGTCCAGCAGGCTCTCACCGGCCAGGCCTGAGCCTTCAACCGAGGGTAAAAACGCATTTTTAGATCATAAAATCTCTTATTTTTACGCGAAAATAGTACTCATGCCCCACCTTACAGTGGATACCGCCGGTCCATTATGGACACCCTTTCCCTGAACCTCCCTGGAGTTCTACTTCATGAAACCTCTCAAGTCCTGCCTGTTGGCCCTGAGCCTGCTCCTGGCCCTGCCGGCCATTCACGCGCGCGATCTGGCCTCGATCCAGAAATCGGGCACCTTACAACTGGCCACCGAAGGCGCTTTCGCGCCATTCAACTTTTTCCAAGGCACCCAGCTGTCCGGATACGAAATCGATGTAGCCGAAGCCGTAGCCAAAAAAATGGGCTTGCGCATCGAATGGAAGGCTCTTGCATTTGACGCCCTGATTTCGGCAGTGCGTCAAGGCCGCTTTGACGCCGCCATCGCCTCGCACGGTTACAGCGAAGAGCGCGCACGCTCGGTGGACTTCACCTCGCCGCATTACTGCTCGGGCGGACAGATCGTGGCGCGACCCGGAGGCCCGAACAGCGTGGCCGCCCTCAAGGACAAAGTGGTGGTGGTGCAACTGGCCACGAGCTATGCCGATGCCGTGACCCGACTGCCCGGCCTCAAGGAGTCCAAGACACTGCCCAAGGACACCGACGCCCTCTCGGCCTTGCTGGCTGGCCGCGCCGACGCCTGGGTGACCGACAAATTCGTGGCCAAAAATGCGGTCAGCAAAAACAGCGACAGGCTACAGCGTGGCGAGATGGTCTTCACCGAAAAGGTGTCCTTCATTCTGGGCAAGGGCAACCCCGAACTGCAAAACGCTTTGGGCAAGGCCATAGACGAATTGCGAGCCGACGGGACGCTGGCCGCCCTAGGCAAGAAATGGGTTGGCGAAGACATCGCCACCTGCCGCTGATCCACCTCCGAGCACAGCATGAGCGCCTCCGCCCCCTTCTCACCACCGCAACAGCGGCTGCGCAACAGCCGTGTGCGCATGGGTGCATCGTTGTTGGGCGCACTGGCCTTTTTGTGGCTGCTCGGTGAGCTGCTGGCCCCTTTGCCCGCCCCCATCGGCCCGGCCGCGCAGCAATTCGTCGACGGGGCGCGCACCACCGTGTCGCTCACACTGGTCTCGGGCGTGCTTGGCTTGGGCATCGGCCTGGCCTTGGGTCTGGGCAAGATGGCCGAATCAGCCTGGCTGCGTCTACCCAGCGAGTTCTTCATATGGATCATCCGAGGCACACCGCTGCTGACCCAGTTGCTGTTTTTTTACCTGGCCATGCCCGCGCTGCTGCCTGGCCTTCAGTGGAGCGAATACTGGACTGCCGTGGCTGCGCTGGCCATCAATGTAGGGGCCTACAACGCCGAAGTGTTTCGCGCCGGTGTGCAGTCGGTGCCACGCGGCCAGCTGATGGCAGCCCGAGCACTGGGCATGCGACCATCGCAAGCCTTTCGCTTTGTGGTGCTGCCCCTAGCCTTGCGGGTGAGCTTGCCCTCACTGGCCAACAATGTGGTCGCCTTGCTCAAGGACTCCTCGCTGGCCTACGCCATCGGCGTGGTCGAAATCAACATGATCGCTCAGCGCGTGCAGGCCGACAGCTTTCAGCCTGTGCCGGTATTCATCACCACCGCGGTCATCTACCTGATCCTGACCACTGCCTTGACCCAATTTTCAACCGCCCTCGAAGAGCGCATGGCCGCCTCGCCTCGCTGAACATGTGCCTCTTTTTTTCTACACCCATTCATTCCGGAGAACCCCATGAAAATGACCCGACTCAGTCTTTTGCTGCTTGCGGCTGGCTGCCTGAACGGCACTGCACAGGCCCAAACCAGCGACCAGCGCATCCAGAACCTGGAAAAGCAGGTTCAGCAACTGATGCAGGAGCTGCAAACCCTCAAAGCTACAAACCAGAAGTCTCCCGACTCTGCAGCTCCTGCCGAGCTGGCCCGCGAGGTCAAGGACCTGAGGCAGCAAGTCGAACTCAACCAGAAAGAGGCCGTGGTTCTGGGCGACATGCCCGGCTCAATGCGCCTGCCTGGCAGCGACACCTCGTTCAAGGTCTACGGCTTTGCAGAACTACAGGCCTGGCGTGACAGCAAGTCCACAACGGCCTACGACTTCTCCAGTGCCACCGCCTTTCAGCCGCTGGGCAACAGTGCCGACGGCCGCCGCACCGGCAACTTCAAGATGGGCGCACGCACTTCGCGCCTGGGCGTGGAAGTAAGCACCCCGACCGACCTGGGCGCACTGGGTGCCAAGGTCGAGTTCGACTTTGCCACCGAAGCCGGCACCACGCTGGACACCACCGCTGACCAGGCATCCCGCCAAGCCTGGACCAACAGCTATCGCCCGCGTCTGCGCCACGCCTACGTCAATCTGGGTTCCTGGACTTTCGGCCAGACCTGGTCGAGCTTCATGGACCTGGACACCCTGCCCGAGACGCTGGACTTCAACGGTTTACCGGCAGCGCCCTTTGTGCGTCAACCCATGGTGCGCTATGCCCACCCAATGAAGGATGTGGGCACCTTGAGCGTGGCCCTGGAAAACCCCGTCTCCTTTGTCACCCAGGACCAAGCACCTCTGGCCAGTAATTTCGACAAGCGCCCCGACCTGATCGTGCGCTTTGACAAGGCCCATGACTGGGGTCAGTGGAATGCGCGTGTGCTGTCCACCGAATACCGGCTCAACGACGGCGAAGGGCTGAACCTGAACAAGCAAGGCTGGGGCCTGGCTGTGGGTGCCATGCTCAAGACCGTGGGCGACGACTTCCTGACCCTGCAGTACACCACCGGCAAGGGCCTGGGCCGCTACAACATCTCTTTCACCGAAGCCGCTGTGCGCGATGGCAACCGCATCGTGCTGGAAGAAGGCAACGGCTTGTTGGTGGGCTACCAGCGCAAGTTCAGTGCCGAATGGCGCAGCAACATCGGCTACGCCTTGCAAAAGAACAAGGACGGCGACCTGGCCGGCCTGTTGGGCAGCGGGTACAACCGCAAGCTACAACAACTGCACCTGAACGCCATCCACACCCCTTACAAGAACCTTGACCTCGGCATCGAGTACCTTTGGGGTCAGCGTGAAACCTTTGGTGGCGACAAAGGCACCCTCAGCCGCCTGATGGGTTCAGCCAAGTACGCCTTCTGATCCTTCGGGCACTAGCCCCTGATGCCAGTCTCCACCAAGGCACCCGAAGTGCCTTGGTGGCGGGTCACACATTTGCAACGGCTTTGCGCCCTTGACCCTTGCAACACCCTCATATTCAAAGTGCCGACACTGACCGTCGGCGAATGAAAAGCATGCGTTGCCACGCCCTGATGCGCCTTGCACAATCGCCACTCAGCGCTTGTCCCGGCGGCGCTGCGCGTCACGCCACAGTCGAATGGCCAGCACCACCATGGGGACGGTGTGCAAGAGGAGATCAAAGATATCGATGGGTTTGCTCAGGCTGCCTTGCAGGAGCATGCGCCACTTCTCCACCAAATGCGGCTCGGGCACAAACGGGGCCCCCGCCAAATAAACGGCAATGCCCGCCAGCCACAACATCGGAATCCGGTCTATCCAGCGCATCGCGCCCTCCTGAAAACCCTTATTTTCAGGCATGGACGATGAGGCCTCTCGGATTTATACATTCTGCATCTTCGTGGGAGCCCACCCCGTGGCCGATGGGTGTGGCACACGCACTCAAGCCATCGCCCACGGGGTGGGCTCCTACAAAACGGCAAGTGCAATAGCGCGGTGGCGACACATGTCAAAAAAACGGCTCCGAAGGAGCCGTTTTTTCAAGTGCCAGACCTGCCCGAAATCAGGCCGCCTTGACCTTCAAGCGCCAGGCGTGCAGCAACGGCTCGGTATAGCCGCTGGGCTGCGCCTTGCCTTTGAAGACCAGGTCGCAAGCCGCTTTGTAAGCCGCCGACTTGGCAAAGTTACCGGCCATGGGCTGGTACGCCGCGTCGCCCGCGTTTTGCGCATCCACCACGGCGGCCATGCGCTCCATGGTTTGCTTGACTTGCTTTTCGGTCACCACACCGTGCTGCATCCAGTTGGCCATGTGCTGGCTGCTGATGCGCAGCGTGGCGCGGTCTTCCATCAGGCCCACGCCGTTGATGTCGGGCACCTTGGAGCAGCCCACGCCCTGATCAACCCAGCGCACCACATAACCCAAAATGCCTTGGGCATTGTTATCGAGTTCCTTTTGCTTGTCTTCTTCAGACCAGTTGGCGGCGTCTTTGGCGACCACAGGGAACTGCAACAAAGCGTTGAGCGTATCTTCGCGCAGTTGCTTAGGGTCTTGCTTGGCGACGGCCTTTTCCATCTGCTTTTGCAGGGCGGGCACATCCACCTGGTGGTAGTGCATAGCGTGCAGCGTGGCAGCGGTGGGGCTGGGCACCCAAGCGGTGTTGGCACCAGCCATGGGGTGGCCGATCTTGGCCTTGAGCATGTCGGCCATCAGGTCGGGCATCGCCCACATGCCTTTGCCGATCTGGGCGCGACCACGCAGGCCGCAGGCCAGGCCCACGTTGACGTTGTTCTTCTCGTAGGCAGCCAGCCAGACGCTGTTCTTGATGTCGCCCTTGCGCATCACGGGGCCAGCCAGCATGCAGGTGTGCATCTCGTCGCCCGTGCGGTCCAGGAAGCCCGTGTTGATGAAGGCCACGCGGCTCTTGGCGGCAGCGATACAGGCTTTGAGGTTGGCGCTGGTGCGGCGCTCTTCGTCCATGATGCCCAGCTTGACGGTGGAAGGCTTCATGCCGATGACTTTTTCAACGCGGCCAAACAACTCGTCGGCAAAAGCGACTTCGGCGGGACCGTGCATTTTGGGCTTGACGATGTAAACGCTGCCGGTGCGGCTGTTGCGCAGGGGGTGCGATGACTTTTTCTGCAAGTCCACCAAGGCGCAGGTCACGGTGACCATCGCGTCCAGGATGCCTTCAGGGATCTCTTTCATGGTGCCGTCGGCGGCTTTGTAGAGGATGGCGGGGTTGGTCATCAGGTGACCGACGTTGCGCACAAACATGAGCGAGCGGCCGTGCAGTTTGACGGTGCCTTTGCCTGTGGGCTTGGTGTACTCGCGGTCACCGTTCATGGTGCGGGTGAAGGTCTTGCCGCCCTTTTGCACTTCTTCGCTCAAGGTGCCTTGCAAGATGCCCAGCCAGTTGGCATAGGCCAGCACTTTGTCGTCGGCGTCCACCGCGGCGACCGAGTCTTCGAGGTCGAGGATGGTGGACAAAGCGCTTTCAGCGATCAGGTCGGACACACCAGCCGGGTCGGTCTTGCCAATCGGCGTGGACTTGTTGATTTGCAGGTCGAGGTGGATGCCGTTGTGCACGAACAGCACGGAGGCCGGGGCCTTGGCGTCACCTGTGTAGCCCACGAACTGCTTGGCGTCTGCCAAGGTCGTGTTCTTGCCGTTGGCCAGGGTCACGACCAGCTTGCCCGCTTTCACGGCGTAGCCCTTGCTGCCCACATGCGAGCCGGTCTTCAGGGGTGCTGTGCGGTCGAGCACGTTGCGGCAGTAGTCGATGACTTTGGCGCCGCGCTTGGGGTTGTAGCCCGAGCCTTTTTCGCAGCCGTCAGCTTCGCTGATCGCATCGGTGCCGTACAGCGCGTCATACAAAGAACCCCAACGGGCGTTGGCCGCGTTCAGGGCGTAGCGGGCGTTCAGGATTGGCACGACCAACTGAGGGCCAGCGAGCTTGGCCAGCTCTGCGTCTACGTTGGCGGTGGTGGCTTGGGCGTTTTTGGGCTCGGGCACCAAGTAGCCGATTTGGGCGAGGTATTTGCGGTAAGCCTTCATGGCCTTGCCTTCGGCCACAGGACCGGGGTTGGCGGTGTGCCACTCGTCCATGGCGGTCTGGATGCGGTCACGCTCGGCCAGCAAGGCGATGTTTTTCGGGGCCAAGTCGGCCACGATGTCGTTGAAGCCTTTCCAGAACTTGTCTGGGTCCACGCCCGTGGCGGGCAGCATCTGGTCGTTGATGAAATTCAGCAGCGGGTTGGCCACTTGCAGGTTGTGAATCGCGGTGCGTGCAGTCATGAAAACCTCTGGGGTCAAGTCAAAAAAATGGGGGATGGCCTCTGCTCAAAGCAACCCAGTTGCGATGTGGGCCATGAGATCAAACACTCTATTCTAAATTTAGACGCTGATAAACCCGCCAGATCTTCATAGACCCATGACTTTTATGCACAAATGCATGCCCATCCTGCAATGCCCAACTCCGCTGCCCACTGCGGTTTAATTCAGGCATGACACGTCTCCCCAGCCCAGAAATCATGATCAGCGAAGTTGGCCCGCGCGATGGCCTGCAGTCGGTCAAGACCACCATGCCCACCGCCGACAAGCTGCGCTGGATCGACGCGCTGGCAGCGGCGGGCTTGCGCGAGATTGAAGTCGCCTCGTTTGTCCCCGCCCAACTCTTGCCGCAAATGGCCGATGCCGCGCAGGTGGTGCAACATGCCCTGCGCCACAGCGGCGTGCGGATCATGGCGCTGGTGCCCAACTTGCGCGGTGCCCAAGCGGCGCTGCAGGCCGGGGCGCAAAAGCTCACCTTGCCCGTGTCGGCCAGCCCCGCGCACTCCATGGCCAATGTGCGCAAGACGCCCGAGGCCATGGTCGAAGAAGTGCGGGCCGTCTTGCGCCTGCGCGACGAGATCGCGCCCGGCGTGCCGATTGAGGTGGGCATGTCCACAGCCTTTGGCTGTACTTTGCAGGGCCCTGTGCCAGAGGGCGATGTGCTGCGGCTGGCGGTGCAACTGGCGCAGGCGGGCGTGGACGAAATTGGCCTGTCGGACACCACCGGCATGGGCAACCCGGCGCAGGTCTCGCGCTTGTTCAAGGCGCTGTTCAGCGAAGTGGGCGCCTTGACGGGCGCGGCCCACATGCACAACACCCGGGGCCTGGGCCTGGCCAACTGCCTGGCCGCTTACGAGGCAGGCGTGCGCACCTTCGACAGCTCGCTCGGCGGTTTGGGTGGCTGCCCTTATGCGCCGGGTGCTTCGGGCAATGTGGTCACCGAAGACCTGGTGTTCATGTTCGAAGCCATGGGCGTGTCCACAGGGGTCGATCTGCCCCGGCTGATGGCCGCCCGAGAGCCGCTCCAAGCCGGGCTGCCCGGAGAGCCGCTGTATGGCATGACGCCCGAGGCGGGGCTGCCCAAAGGCTGGCGAAGCTGAAGGGATGGGCGTGTTTTGTAGGACGGCAGCTTCAGCTGCGACATTGCCCGCTTCGGCACAGGCCCCATGTCAGGGCTGAAGCCGCCGACGAATCAGGCATGCCCTGCGGCACCCGCATAATCACCGGGCATGGACAAGCTCAAAGCCTTTGACACCTTTGTTTCGGTCGCCACCAAAGGCAGCCTGACCGCCGCCGCTAGGGGTGAAGGGGTGGCGCCGGCCATCATTGGGCGCAGGCTCGATGCGCTCGAAGAGCACCTGGGCGTCAAGTTGCTTGTGCGCACCACGCGGCGCATCACCCTCACGCACGAGGGCAGCGCCTTTCTGGAGGACTGCCAGCGCCTGCTGTCGGACGTGGCCAACGCCGAGGCCAGCGTGTCGGCGGGGGGCGTCAAGGCCAGCGGCCATTTGCGCATCACCGCCCCGGCTGGCTTTGGACGCCGCCATGTGGCGCCGCTGGTGCCGCGCTTTCGCCAGCAGCATCCGGACGTGACAATTTCGCTCAACCTGAGCGACCGTGTGGTGGACCTGGCCGCCGAAGGCTTTGACTGCGCCGTGCGCGTGGGCGATTTACCCGATTCGTCACTGGTCAGCGTGCGCATGGCCGACAACAGGCGCTTGTGCGTGGCCACCCCCGGCTATCTGGCCCAGCGCGGCACGCCCCAGCAACCGGCCGATCTGCTGCACCACGACTGCCTGACCTTGTCGAGTGACGCCTCGCAAACCCGGGGCTGGGCCTTTCAGGTACCCAGTGAACAGGGCCACGAGGTGATCCACCTGCGCCCGGGTGGTCCGCTCGACTGCTCGGACGGTCAGGTACTGCACGACTGGTGCCTGGCGGGCTATGGCATTGCCTGGCGCAGCACCTGGGAGGTGGAGTCCGAAATCCAGGCCGGACGGCTGGTAGCCGTGCTGGAGCAGTTTGCCGCCCCGCCCAATGGCATTTATGTGGTCTTTCCGCAGCGCAAACACCTGCCCCTGCGGGTGCGGCTGTGGATCGACTTTCTCAAGCACCACTATGGCTTGCCCAGCTTTTGGCCGAGTTCGACGGCCACCTCAGCGGCCACTTCGCCCCCTTTAGAATCAGCCCCCTGATGAGCGCCCACCTTGTGATCTGCGCCGACGATTTCGGCATGAACCCAGCGGTGTCGCAAGGCATCGCGCAACTGGCCGCGCAACGACGCCTGAGCGCCACCAGCGCCATGACGCTGGCCCCCGCCTGGCCCACCGATGTCGCCTTGCTGCGCCCTCTGCGCCATCAACTGGATGTGGGCCTGCACCTGGACTGGACCAGCCCCTTTGCCATCGCCGCAGGCCACGGCCGCCCACTGGGGCGCCTGATGCTGCAAACTCAGCTGCGACAACTGGACCGCCAGCAAGCCCGCGACGTGATGGAACGCCAGCTCGACCTGTTTGAGTCGCATTGGCAAGCCCCGCCCGACCATGTGGATGGGCACCAGCATGTGCAGCAGTTCCCTGTCATCCGCGAGGCGCTGGTGGAAGTGCTGACCCGGCGCTACCTCTCAGGGCCTCGGCCCTGGATCAGGATTTCGCGGCCACTGACGCCGCGCAGCGATATCAAGGCCTGGGTGATCGGCGCCATGGGTGCGCAAGCCTTGCAGCGCCTGGCACGCCAAGCCGGTTTGCCGCATTCGCAGTGGCTGAGCGGCATTTACAGCTTTGATGGCGATGCCAGCGCCTATGGCCTGCGCCTGGCGGATTGGCTGCAAGACGCCGCCGCCCACCCGGGCGTGGTGATGATGTGCCACCCGGGTCTGAGCAGTGATGACACCGACGACCCGATTGCCCACGCCCGCACGCAAGAGCTGCAAGAACTTGAAAGCCCCCTCTTGCCCACGCTGATGCAGCGCCACGGCCTGCAACTGGCACGCGGCCAGCAAGCCTGGTCCCTCGCCACCGCATGAGCGACACCCGAAAATCCTGGCTCAGCCTTCTGGGCCTGTGGCTGATCTTGCTGGGCCTGGCCACGCTGCGACCACTGGCCTTGCCTGACGAAGGACGCTATGGCGACGTGGGCCGCTGGATGCTGGTCTCGGGCGACTGGCTGGCCCCTCGGCTGGACGGCATCCCGTTTTTTCACAAACCACCCTTGCTGCATTGGCTGCAGGCCATCAGCCTGTGGGCTGCGGGGGTGCATGCCTGGAGCGCCCGCCTGGTGCCCGCCCTGCACGCCGGGCTCATGCTGCTGGGCTTGTACTGGGGCGCGCGCCACATCGCCGGTGAACGCACGGCGCGGCGCAGCGTGTGGATGCTGGGCTCCAGTCTGGCTTTTCTGGTGGGCGGTCAATACATCAACCACGATATGCTGGTGGGCGCCTGGATCAGCATCGCCATCTGGTGCCTGGCCGCCGCCATGCAACACCCGGGCGAACGCCCTCACCGGGGCTGGGCACTGGGGGGCTTTGCAGCTTGCGCCCTGGGCGTGCTGAGCAAGGGCCTGATTGGCCTGGCCCTGCCCGGTCTGGTGATGGTGGTCTGGGTCACCCTCACACGCCAGTGGCCGCGTGCGCTGCGCATGCCCTGGCTGAGCGGTGCGCTGTTGTTCTCCCTCATCGCCCTGCCGTGGTTTGTGCTGGGCCAGCAAAAATTCCCGGGCCTGTTTGATTACCTGATCATCGGCCAGCACTTTGGCCGCTACACCGGCAGCACCTTCAACAACCAATGGCCCCTGTGGTTCTACCCGGTGATCTTGCTGGCCCTGCTCTTTCCCTGGGCCTTTTTGGTGGTCTGGCAAGGCGCATCCGGGCTGCTGCGCCACAAGCTGGCGGTGCTGAAACCGGCATCGGCCGGGACCGCCTTGCTGTGGGTCTGGCTGATCGCCATCACGCTGTTTTTCAGCCTGCCCAAGTCCAAGCTGGTGGGTTACATCCTGCCCGTCATGCCTCCGCTCAGCTTGTTGGCCGCGCTGGCCTGGGAACAATACTTCGCCCCAAAAACCCATGCCACCAAGGTGTTTGGCCTGCTGTGCGCCGTCAACCTGGCGCTGGGGGCTGCGTTCACCCACTTCGCAGGACAGTACAGCCTGCGCCACAGCAGCCGCGACGTGGCGCACGAGCTGGCCTGCCGCATGGACACCCGCGACCGCGTGACCGTGGCGGGCGGCTACCCCTACGACCTGCCGTTTGAAGCCAACCTGAAAACACCGTTGGTGGTTGTCGACGACTGGGCCGCCGCCCGGCAAAACGCGGGCGACAACTGGCAGCGTGAACTGTTTGAAGGCGCAGACTTTGATGCCCAAGCCGCCCAAGTGCTGCAAGGCCGAGAAGCCCTGCTGCAGCCAGGCGCCGATGCGCGCTGGCTCGTCACCCCCAACGACGCCAGCCAACTGGGCGATCTGAGCCGCTGGCAAAAGGTTTACCAAGGCCGCGCCTGGAGCCTCTGGCAACAAAGCGCCAAGCCTTCAGCGGCGGAAGGCCCACAAGCGGCTGAACACAAAGGTCTGTCCTGCCGCGATCACCATGGCCAGCAACAGCGCCAGCAGTGAAGGCCTATTGATCCGGCACGCTAACGTTTGAATTTCGTAGGTCGGTACTCGCAGAGTCCGACATGATGGGTTTCGGCACAGGCCCATGTCGGCGTCTTCGACCGCCACCTACAACATCTTTGAGTATTGAAAACTTCATAGGGCCAAATCAATAGACTGACACCAAGTCTGTCCTGACTGTGGGGTCCACTTCAGTGCTCACCCTTGACCACTGCGCCCTTGAGGTTGGTGTCGCCGCCGCTTTGGATGTTGACCGTGTTGCCCACCACCTGGCTGTTGGTGTAGGTGGTGCTGTTGCAGCCAAGCGCTGAGCGCGTATTTTGGCCGCCGATGGGTCAAAGATCTTTGATGTCGCCCACCCCCAGGCCCGTGGCCTGGGCAATGACAGCCAAAGGCAGGCCTTGTGATTTGAGGTTGCGGGCCACTTCTTGAATGCCCTCCGCCTTGCCCTCCGCCTTGGCGTCTTTGATCACGGTGGCCTCTAAGCGCAGTTTGTCCATGTGGATGTGGTAGGCCTCAAGCTCCTCCGGCGTGAAAGCACCGACCTCCACCAAATCCATGGCGCTGCGAATTTCCGGGTCTTCGGCCAGGTCTTGCACGGCTTGGTCATTGCGGCCCACTTCACTCAAAAAACGCAGCCATTTCACTTGCATGCGCCGGTCGGTCTGGCTTCTGGGTTTGAATTTGGGCAGCTCGATGAACACAAACTCCAGCCCCTTAAGCACTCGCAGGCTGTCTTGCAGGCTGACAATTTTGTAGTGGTGGTGGTAGTTGTCGGTCTCAAAGTCAAACACCTGGTTGGTCAGGGCCAGGGCGTAAACGGGCTTCAAGCTGGCGTAGTCCTGCCCGCTGCGCAGCTGCTTGACATAGGCGTTGCTGGCCGAAAACACGATGCGCTGCTCAAAGCTGGTGCTCCAGAGCATCTGCATCTCCACAATGAAAATGCGCCCCCGGGTGTCTTGGCATTTGACATCGACGATGGAGTTCTTGAACAGGCCAGGCAACTCTGGCACTTGCTCAGGAGTGAGGTACTCCAGGCTTTCAATCAGACCATCGTCGGGCAGGGGCAGCACGGCGTTCAAGAAGCTTTTGAGCAAGTCCGCATGCTGGCCAAACACGCGCTTGAAGGCCAAATCGATCTTGGGGTCTAGGTAGCGGCTGGCCATGAGGGTTTCTCCTTGAAGGATGAAACGGGATTATCCGGGAAGGAGAGGGCGTGCGCGTCTTTGTGTTGTTCGTAATGGTCAAGTTTTACCGCAAACATCTATGGGTCATTGAGTGGTGGAGACGACAACATGGGGTCGCCCTGTTGGCATGCAGCACCAAACCATCCAGAAACACGCCCCCTGGCAAAACGGCAGGATCGAGCGCTTGTTCGGCACGCTCAAGCCGCTGCTCAGGCAACTGGTTATTCCAAGTGGCGGTGCACTGCAAAACGCACTCGATGAATTCAGAGTTTTCTACAACCACGTCAGGCCCCATCAGAACCTACACAGGCTCAAACCGATTGAACACTTTGCAGGGCTCAGGCCAAAGGACATCCGGCCAATGCCGATCAAGGAAGTGACGCCAGTGCAAGCCTTGGCAGGCTTGAGGCGCGGCTACTGGATCAGGAAGTAGATAGCCCCAAACAAGACTTCAAATCAGCTCTAACAACACTGTCCGAATCGGCCAGGGGCAATGCCTGCGTGCGTGTCGGCTTTTGCACAAAAAACAGGCACAGCGCAAAATAGAAAAGTGCCGCAACCCCATCAAAACCAGACCCGAGAGGCTGATATTTGAAAAAAGGGTTGAAACTCAACGCCAAACGTGTTGCGGACACTTGGACATGACACCGTGAGGGTGGTTTTGCCTTGCACGTTGACTTGGAAGCCGCCGTCGCCTGCGCGGATGGCGCTTTGCTCGCCCCTTGTGTCAGACTAGTTGTCGCCTCGATAGAACCTAGAACCTGGGGGCGGCGATGAAAGAACAAAATGGCTCGATATGGACAAGCATTCAGAGACAAAGCGGTAGCCAAGTTGCTGCCACCGGAGAGCGCACCGCTGCAGGTGGTCTCGCGCGAGATGGGCGTGAGCGAGGCAACCCTGGAGCGTTGGCGCGAAGAAGCACAAACCAGACCTGCCCGAGCTCGGCCCTGGTCTGCGGGTGCCCGGCTTGAGGCCGTGATCACTACAGCTGCGATGAACGAGGCCGCTAAGAGCGCCTGGTGCCGCGAGCACGGTGTGTATCCGGTTGATTTGGTCAAGTGGCGCTTGAACTGCACCACCGCGCTGGCAGACCCCCAAGATGTGCCCGCC
>NZ_CXOO01000043.1 GCF_001269385.1 Limnohabitans sp. DM1
CCAATTGCTTGAGCTCGGCTCGGGCAGAGTCGGCTTTGGGGCCACGTTTTTTGGATGTCGCGTCGCTCAACTCACCTGCCGCATATTGGCGTCGCCATGTGGCCAGTGCAGATGAGTACACGCCCTCGCGGCGCATCAGTGCGCCAATTTCACCGGGCTTGGTGCACGCGGCGGCGGCGAGCACAATGCGGCGCTTGTCAGCATTGGCAATGAGCCGACGTTTGGCAGTGGCCACAACTTCAGAATTGTTGCCAGGTGACAGTGGCAATGCCGATACAGGCGCGCCTACAGTGTGCCTACTGGCTGCTTGCGATGCGTCTGCTTCAACTGAATCTACGGTTGCATGCATCTGTGCCTTGGGTTGTTTGATGATCTTCATACCTACATCGTTGCTCTCTAAACTAACAGGGGAAGGTGTAGCAGTTCATTCTGGCACGGGGGGCGCGAGCACGGTGTGTATCCGGTTGATTTGGTCAAGTGGCGCTTGAACTGCACCACCGCGCTGGCAGACCCCCAAGATGTGCCCGCCACTGCGCAGGCCACCCGGGCCGACCGCAAACGTATCAAGGAACTCGAACGCGAAGTGCTGCGCAAGGACCGGGAACTGGCCGAGACTGCAGCGCTACTGGTCTTGTTAAAAAAAGTCGCGGCGATCTTCAACAAGGGAGAGGACGAATGATCGACCTCGAAGATCGCCAAGCGCTAACCCGAGACATCGACACGGCCCACTGCGCAGGAGCGCGGCTGCAGCCCGCCTGCGACATCGTGGGCATCGACTTGCGCACCTTGCAGCGCTGGAAGGCCAGCCAAGGGGCCGACGGCGCTGTGCGGGGCGATGGCAGGCCCTTGGCAGTCAGACCCATGCCCTGCCACGCCTTAAGCGAAGCCGAGCGCGCGGCCCTGGTGGCGGTGGCCAACGAGCCACGCTTTGCCTCGGTGGCGCCTGCGCGCATCGTGCCCATGCTTGCTGACGAGGGCATTTATCTGGGCAGCGAGTCCAGCATGGCGCGCGCGCTCAAGGCCGCAGGGCAGAACGCGCGCCGTGGACGCGCCAAAGCGCCCAAGACCACCAAACCACCGACCACGCACATCGCCACTGCACCGGGACAGGTCTGGTGTTGGGACATGACGTACCTCCCCACCAAGGTGATGGGGCGCTGGTTTTACCTGTACCTGATCTTGGACTTGTTCAGTCGCAAGATCGTGGGCGCTGAAGTGCACGAGCGCGATGATTCCGAGCATGCGGTGCACCTTGTGCGGCGTACCGCGCTGGCCGAGGGCATCGCGGCCTGGGACAGCAAGCCCGTACTGCATGGTGACAATGGCTCCACGCTCAAGGCCACCACGGTACTGACCATGCTCAACTGGCTGGGCGTCAAGCCGTCGTACTCGCGCCCGCGAGCCCCCCGTGCCAGAATGAACTGCTACACCTTCCCCTGTTAGTTTAGAGAGCAACGATGTAGGTATGAAGATCATCAAACAACCCAAGGCACAGATGCATGCAACCGTAGATTCAGTTGAAGCAGACGCATCGCAAGCAGCCAGTAGGCACACTGTAGGCGCGCCTGTATCGGCATTGCCACTGTCACCTGGCAACAATTCTGAAGTTGTGGCCACTGCCAAACGTCGGCTCATTGCCAATGCTGACAAGCGCCGCATTGTGCTCGCCGCCGCCGCGTGCACCAAGCCCGGTGAAATTGGCGCACTGATGCGCCGCGAGGGCGTGTACTCATCTGCACTGGCCACATGGCGACGCCAATATGCGGCAGGTGAGTTGAGCGACGCGACATCCAAAAAACGTGGCCCCAAAGCCGACTCTGCCCGAGCCGAGCTCAAGCAATTGGCGCTGGTCACGCGTGAGCGCGACAAGTTGCGGGTGCAGCTGAGCAATGCTCAACTTGTCATCGAGGTCCAAAAAAAAGTTGCCGCGTTGCTGGAGCAGCTCGATCCACTGCAGAAGTTCGCGAGTCCTTGATGGCTGCAACCCTTGAACTCACCCCAGCGCTGGGCAGTGCTGCAGCATGCCGCGCCATGGGACTGTGGCGCGGTGCCCCGGCCAGGCACAAAGCGCACGCGCACCGAGCCGCCTTTGTGGGGCCACCCTCAGCGCCAAGGCCTGTGCGCCCACGTTCACCGCTGGCCTTGAGTGAGGTGGAACAGGCCTTAGTGCTGCAAGCCCTGTGCAGTGAGCGATTTGCCGACACCGCGCCAGCGACAGTCCACGCCACATTGCTGGACGAAGGCACTTACCTGGGGTCGGTGCGCACCATGTACCGCTTGCTGGCTGCCAACGCCAGCAGTGCCGAGCGTCGCCGCCAGCGTAGCCACCCGGTCTATGCCAAGCCTGAATTGCTGGCGACAGGGCCCAACCAAGTCTGGTCGTGGGACATCACCAAACTCAAGGGTCCAGCCAAATGGACGTGCTTCCATCTCTACGTCATCCTGGACATCTTCAGTCGCTACGTCGTTGGATGGCTGATTGCGCCGCGTGAGAGCGCTGAGCTGGCCCAGCAACTGATTGCCGATACCGTGGCCCGCCACGACGTGATGCCCGGTGCGCTCACGCTGCACGCGGACCGGGGTACCTCTATGCGCTCCAAACCGGTGTTGGTGGACCTGGACGTGGCCAAGAGCCACAGCCGTCCCTACACCTCGGATGACAACCCCTACTCGGAATCCCAATTCAAGACCATGAAATACCGACCCGACTTCCCAGAGCGCTTTGGCAGCATTGAGGACGCCAGATTGCATTGCCAGACATTCTTTGCCTGGTACAACGGGCAGCACTGCCACTCAGGAATTGGCCATATGACACCCCACAGCGTGCACTACGGGCTAGCGCAGGCAATGAGGGAGATCAGGCAAGCAACGCTGAATGCGGCATTCGATGCCACACCCAACCGATTCAAGGGGGTCCGCCCTTGCCTAAAACCCATGCCCACAGCGGCCTGGATCAACTCACCGCCAGCGCAAAGGAAGCCGTCTGAAACAGAACAACCCTGCACCGTAAATTTATGAAGCAAGGTGTAGCAAAGTCATTGACACGTTCCGGCGGCACCAGGCGCTCTTAGCGGCCTCGTTCATCGCAGCTGTAGTGATCACGGCCTCAAGCCGGGCACCCGCAGACCAGGGCCGAGCTCGGGCAGGTCTGGTTTGTGCTTCTTCGCGCCAACGCTCCAGGGTTGCCTCGCTCACGCCCATCTCGCGCGAGACCACCTGCAGCGGTGCGCTCTCCGGTGGCAGCAACTTGGCTACCGCTTTGTCTCTGAATGCTTGTCCATATCGAGCCATTTTGTTCTTTCATCGCCGCCCCCAGGTTCTAGGTTCTATCGAGGCGACAACTAGTCTGACACAGGKGGTACGGAACAGGGTAAGCCCGTAGCAGGGTCCAGCTACAATAGCCGGACAACCTTTATCG
>NZ_CXOO01000044.1 GCF_001269385.1 Limnohabitans sp. DM1
CGAACTGGCGTCCTACCTGGAAGACCATGGCTGCCCGTGCGAAAACATCATCCAGACCAGCATCGACATGTCGCCCGCCTTCATCTCGGGGGTTACCCAGCATTTGCCCAACGCCCGGATCACGTTTGACAAGTTTCACATCATCGGTCACGCAAGCACTGCAGTGGACAAGATGCGCCGGATCGAGCAGAAGACCGACAAGTCTCTCAAGGGCATGCGCTGGACTTTGCTCAAAGACACAGCCAAGCTCAAACCGGAGGCGGCAGCTGAACTGGATGCGTTGATGGCCAAGATGACCGTCAAACGCACGGCCAGGGCGTGGTCCTACAAAGAGCAGTTGCGTGAGATCCTTGATCGAAAGCAGATCAACGTTGTGCGAACCATGCTGGATCACTGGTGCACATGCGTGATGCGCTCCAAGGTCGAACCGATGAAGGACGTTGCCAAGATGATCCGCGCTCATATGGAAGGCATCGTGGCCTGGGCGCAGACACGCCAGACCAACGGATTCCTCGAAGCCATCAACGGTTTGTTCCAGGCATCCAAGCGTCGTGCGCGTGGGTTTACGCGAATCACAACGATCAAGACTGTCATCTTCTTGATCGCCGGGAGACTCGACTTCCACGCTATCAATCCTCATGCTGGGCAACCCACTTGAAATTCATCAGAGCCTTAATTAATGAATCAAAGAACATCAAAGCAGCATGGATCAGGCTTCAAAGGCCGACGGTCATACGCACGCTGCAAGGCTCAATCGGGAGAGACGGAATGCGGCGCGTGATTTTGTTCAAAAACTGGCAGCCTTGGGCCTGGGCTGCAGCCTGGGTGCACCTGCCTTGACCAAGGGGGCAAACAGTCCAACCCATGACCTGGAGGGGATTGAACTGGTCGTGCCTTTTGGTGCGAATGGCATCACCAGTCAGGTGGCCCGGTACTTCCAAGCGGCGCTGTCCAACATGACCGGTTTGCCAGTCCAAGTGGCGCACCAGCATGGATATACCGGCATGAAGGCGGTGGAGTATGCCGAACGTCACAGCCGTTCGAAGCGCCCCAGTCTTTTGATTGCAGGAGCGGTTGTCTGTACGGCGGGGGTGGTGGCCAGCCCGATGCACAACGTGAGAGCGGTCGATCAGTTCCGCTATGTGGCGTCTCTTTACCGTGATGATCCTGTCTTGATTGCGCGTCAAGAAACAGTCGCAACGCTGGATGATTTGAAGCGTGTGTCATTGGCCAGTCGAAAGTGCGGTATCTCGGGGGTGGGCGCTGCAGGGCATTTGTTTTCGGAAATGATTTCCCGATTGGCGCAGCCATTGGGTGCCTACATGGTCACGCAGGGCGATGCCAATGCGATTGAGCGTGTGTTGAGTGGCGAACTGACGACAGCGATGGTGGACAAAGGCTCGTGTCATCGCTATCTGGACCGAGGCCTGAGTTTTCTGGTCAACATTGGCGATGGGCCGGTGATGAACCACAGAAACCAAGCGGTCGTCACGCTCTCGCAGTTGCTGGGGCACCGACTGAAGGGCTCATTTTTTTATTACTCCTGGGATGCCGTTTTGGCCCCAAGCCATGTGTCGAAGCCACTGATTGAGTCCTTGGCATTGGACTTTCAAAAAATCATGGCCATGCCGGAATACCGCGCATTCAGAGGGGACCGTGGTTTGGCAGCGTTGAATCTGTCGGAGCGGGATTTCTCGCCATTCGTCGCTCAGAAGAGAAAAGTGTGGGAGCAGGCGGTCGAGTTCTTCAACATCAATGCGGAAGAAGCCTTTGCTGGGTGAGCATGGGCTCAAGGCTTGGACGCGCCAGTGTCCTGCGCATCGAGCCGGTTCAACACGGCAGTGCCGCCTGAATATCCCTTGTAGCGGCCATGGCCCGGAAATGATTTTCTGTGTCCCATGCAGAAAGCGCATGGGCGCTCAGTTGTTCTACCAGTTTGTTCATGCTCAACCCACGGCTTTGGGCGAGTGATTTGAGTCGCTGCGCCGTGTCGTCGGGAAATCGGATGGTCAAAGTGCTCATGTCCACTCCTCCAGACATTGCGCGGGTGTCAATACCCGCAGGTTTCCTCAAGGCAACTCGCCTTGACGCAAGTCGCGCAAATTGTGAGTCACGATGGCTTTTGCGCCCCCGCTAGGGCCAATTCGATCAAGTGCTTGTCGCCCTCATCAGGCAAATTGGGACGCCAGCCCGTAGTTCACCGTGACCCAACGGCCTTGCCGAGCCAAAGCGCCCAGAACTTGCAGTCGCTCGACTGCGGTGGTGCTCTTGCCCCACACCGGTCGGGCCAGCAATTCTTGGTACTTCGTCCAGAGTGCATTGCCAAAAAGTGGCTGAAATTGCCTGCTCAATGCCCGTCGAAACATGGTGCGTGATTGGCCACCTATTGATTCGGCACGCTGAAGTTTGAATTTTTTGCGCCGTCACTGCTTATAGATTCGGCCCTATGAAGTCTGAGCCGTGTGTTGTCAGTTGGGAGGATTTTGTGGGAGCTTGCCAGCCAAGCGAAAAGCCAGTGGTCCACACGCGTCTGATCGCCAGCAGGGCTAGCGCCCACAAGGTGCAAGGTTGAAGTCACCCTGCAATCTTCACGGGGCCGGATCAATAGGTACTATCAAGGCGTTTGGCAAGACGCTCCAGGCGGGCTCTCAAACCCCTCGCGCCAGCACCGGAAACAGCTTGTGTAGCCCATCTGCCATCACCTCAACGGCCAGTGCGGCCAGGATCAGGCCCATCAATCGCGTCATCACGTTGATGCCGGTTTTACCCAGAATGCGGGCAATCGGGGTGGCCAGTGAAAAACACAGGGCGGTCGCCAACGCAATCACCACGCCGTAGCCGACCAGGGTGCCCAGTTGGGCGAAGTTCTTGGCTTTTTCGGCGTAAATCACCACGGTGGACATGGTGGCCGGGCCGGTCAGCAAAGGGATGGTCAGCGGCACCACGGCAATGCTGGCGCCGACGGCCGCTTTGGCTTCGGCGTCGTGCACTTCGTCGGCATTGGCGCGGGATTCAGCGGGTTGGGCGTTGAGCATCGACAAGGCAGCTGTCAGCAGCAACATGCCACCACCCACCTGAAAGCTGGCCAGCGAGATGCCAAAAAATTCCAGAATTTGCAGGCCCAGCAAGGCGCTGGCGGCGATCACCACAAAGGCGGAAAAGGACGACACCCATATCGTTCTCTTGCGCTGGGCTCGGCTGAAGCCCTGGGTGTAGTGAATAAAGAAAGGAACAATGGCCAAAGGGTTGACGATGGCCAGCAAGGTGATGAGCGGTTTGAAATCCATGGCCGCATTGTGAAGCAAAGGGTGTGCGCGGTAAGGGCGTTTGAGTTCGCATGTACCATTAGGCATGTTTTTGATGCTTAAAAACTGGGCCCGACGCATCAGGAGTGATGGGGTGATGCTGTGGTTTGCTTGTCGTGACCCTCGCACACCACTCTGGCTCAAGGCGTTGGCCATTTTTGTGGTGGCGTACGCGCTCAGTCCGATTGATCTTGTGCCGGACTTTATTCCGGTGTTGGGCTTTTTGGATGATGTGATTTTGTTGCCCGTGCTGATCTGGCTCATCGTGCGCTATCTGCCTGAACCCATTGCCCGGGACGGGCGCGTCCAAGCCGATGCATGGATAGCCCTGCACCAGACCAAACCCGTCAGCCGTATGGGCCTGTTCTTGGTGTTGGTGGTTTGGGCTCTTGTGGCTTGGGCGCTTTGGCGTTGGTGGGGGAGTGACTGAAAAGGCAGGGTCGCGATTTACGTGTCGGCAGGCGTGCGCCGTCTGAACATGCCCCAGCCTTCCATTTGCAGCACCTTGTCACCGTTTTGCTTGGACATTTCCCACAGGTTGCGTGTCATGCCCACATCGGGGCGTTTGCTCATGGGTTTGGTCTCGAGTACCGTGCTTTGCAGGTGCAGGACGTCGCCCGGAAACACGGGCTTGAGCCATTTGATACCTTCCAGACCCGGCGAGCCCAGGCTGGAGGTGTTGTTCAGGAAGTTCGTCACCATCAGCCGCATGGCCATGGCGCAGGTGTGCCAGCCGCTGGCGGACAGGGCGCCAAAGACCGAGGCTTTGGCCGCTTCATCGTCCAAGTGGAACGGCTGGGGGTCAAACTGGGTGGCAAAAGCGATGATCTCTTCGCGGGTGGGGGTGATGCTGCCCAAATCGCGCACTTGGCCCACGGCCATGTCTTCCCAAAAGTATTTGATTTCGGCCATCAACGGCCTCCCGAAATGTCCAGAAAACTCATGGTGGTGTAGCTGGCGCTGTCCGACAGCAGCCAGACGATGCCCTGGGCCACTTCGTCGGCCGTGCCGCCGCGCTGGGCGGGCACCAGGTGCTGCAGCTCTTTGACCCGGTTGGGCAAGCCGCCCGAGGCGTGGATTTCGGTCTCGATCAGGCCCGGGCGCACGGCGTTCACACGGATGCCTTCCGCAGCGACTTCTTTGGCCAGACCGATGGTGAAGGCGTCAATCGCACCCTTGGCGGCGGCGTAGTCCACATATTGCCCAGGCGCGCCCAAACGGGATGCCGCGCTGGACACGTTGACGATGCTGCCGCCTTCGCCGCCGTGTTGCGTGCTCATGCGCCGCACGGCTTCTCGGGCGCAAATCAGGCTGCCGATCACGTTGATGTCGAACATGCGCTTCCACCGGGCCACGCTCATTTCGTCGACGCGGGCTTTGACGTCGACCACACCTGCGTTGTTGACCAGACCGGTCAGGCGGCCGAACTTGGCGTCGATGTGCTCGAACATGCGCAGCACCTGGGCTTCCTCGGCCACATCGGCCTGCACCGACATGGCTTGCCCTCCCATGGCCCGGATCTGGCGCACTACTTCGTCGGCGGCCAGCGAGTTGGCGGTGTAGTTCACCGCCACCGACCAGCCGTTTTGGGCCGCCAACAGGGCGGTTGCCGCCCCGATGCCCCGGCTGCCACCGGTCACCAACAAGACCTTGTTCATCGCGTAGCTCCTGCAAAAATTCCAGACTGCGGTTACAACCGCTGCTCTTGCAACCATTACACAACACACAAGGAGACCGCATGGGTCGCACAGTGGACTATTACTTCGCCCCGCAAAGCCCCTGGGCATATTTGGGCCACCAACGCCTGGCCGACATCGTGCAGCGCACAGGAGCGACCGTGCGGGTGATGCCCATTGACTTGGGCGGCAAGGTGTTTCCGATTTCAGGCGGCTTGCCTTTGGGGCAGCGTGCGCCGCAGCGGCAAGCCTACCGTTTGGTGGAGTTGCAGCGCTTCAGTGCCCACCTGAATGCACCGCTGAACCTTAAGCCCAAGTATTTTCCCGTGGGGGGCGATGATGCGGCCCGCCTCATCATTGCAGCGGATCTGGCGCAAGGTGCCCCATCGGCCATGAAGGTGGCGGGGGCCATTTTGGCGGCTTGCTGGGCGCAAGAGCGCAACATTGCCGACGATAAAGTTTTGGCCCAGTTGTTGAGCGAGCAGGGCTTGCCCGCCACATTGCTGGAGCAATCGCACAGCCAAGCCGTGCAAGAGCGTTACGAGACATATACCCAGGCGGCCATTGATGCGGGTGTATTCGGTGCGCCAAGTTACGTGATCAGTGGCGAGATTTTTTGGGGCCAGGACCGTCTCGACTTTGTCGAGCGGCTGTTGAGCCGTTGAGAAGGCGCAAGGCGCTGACCGCCAAAGGCCCATCACACAAGCCGTTCAGAGCGCTTGAGCATTGAACGATTCCACTTGCAATACTCACCAAGGAAAATTCATGGGAACGATGATTGAACTGCAAAGCGCAGACGGCACTGTGGTACCCGCCTACGAGGCCCGGCCTGTTGGCACGCCCAAAGGGGCTGTGGTGGTGATTCAGGAGATTTTTGGCGTCAACAGCCACATCCGCGCCGTGGCTGATGGCTATGCGGCCGAGGGTTACCTGGCCGTCGCGCCTGCGGCTTTTCACCGCGTCAAACCCGGGGTGGAGTTGGGTTATGCCGATGCCGACATGGGCGAAGGCTTTGGCTACAAAACCGCGGCGGAGGCATTGCCTGCGCCCGGCGTGATGCAGGACATTCAGGCGGCGATTGACCATGCGGCCCAATCCTCAGGCGGCAAGGTGGGCATCGTGGGTTATTGCTGGGGCGGTTTGCTGACCTGGCGTGCGGCCTGCACTTTGTCCGGCCTGCACTTTGTCCGGCCTGAGCGCGGCGGTGCCTTATTACGGTGGCGGTGTCACCACCGAAGCCGAAACCGCTCGTCAGCCTCGCGTGCCTGTCATGGCGCACTTTGCCGACGAGGACAAGTGGATTCCTTTGGACACGGTCGAGACTTTCAAAACGGCCCATCCTTCGGTCCAGGTGTTCATCTATGCCGCGCACCACGGCTTCAACTGTGACCAGCGCAGCGCCTGGCATGCGCCTTCAGCACAGTTGGCACGGGAGCGCACACTGGCGTTTTTTGCCCAGCATCTGGGCTGATCGCCTGATGTGGTAACGACGCCCTTGGGGCGATTTCACCCACCCGACCGCGCCAGATAACGTTTGCGCCAGAAGACCAGGCCCATGGTCGTGGCAATGGTTCCCATGCCGCCCAGCGTCCACCAAAACGCGCTGGCGGTGTGCAGCCAGGGCATGAATTCGAAGTTCATGCCGAACACGGCCGCGATCAGGTTCAGCGGCAAAAAGATGGCGGTCAGCGCCGTCAGGGTGCGCATGATGTCGTTGGTGCGGTTGCCTTGGGCGTTGAAGTGCATTTGCACCGCCGTTTCGGTGTTGTGCTCCAGGCGCCGTACATGGTGGACGACACGGTCAATGTGCTCCAGCACATCGCGGCAGCGCACCCGCAGCAGCTCGTGTTCGCGCAGCGCGGCCGGGTCTTCGCTGACCACCCAGTCGTCCAGGGTTTCGTTCCAGTTAAGCATGGCCGTGTGCTGGTCGTCGCACAGGTCTTCAAGTTGGTGCAGGGCCAATCGCGCTTGAAGCAGGGCGTCCCAGCGGCGAAAACGTGCGCGGGGATGCAGCAGCTCGGCCTGCCAGTGGTCGAGTTGGCGGCTCAGTTCGCGGCGCAGGTCCAGGTAGGCATCCACCATCTGGCTCACGATGCGCAGCATCATGTCGGCCGGGCTCAAGGGAATGCCCCGAGCCCCGGCCGAGCGGGGGTCGACGTTCAGTGCCTTGTCGCCCGTCGCGTTCAACAGGCGGCTGGCGTAGGCTTCCCGCACGGCGCAGTCGTCGGGGTGCACGCTCAGCAGCACCCGCTCAAACACCGCAAAACCCACAGGGCTGGTGTCGATGCGCTGCAAGATGGGGGGGCCAGGCCGTTTGCCCGGGGCGTGTGGGGTCTTTGTTTCGCTGTGACGGGGTGCGGTGCCCGTGTGCTGCGCCAATCGGCGAAACACCAGCAGGTCATAGTGCGAGGTGAAGTCGTAGCGCGAAGGCAGTTGGCCGTTGAGCAAGTCCGAGACATGCAGGTCCACCAGGCTTTGGCCTGTCAGCTGCTGCAGGCTGGCCTGGATGGCGGGCAAGTGCTGCTCAAAATGCGAGCGGGAAAAAGCCAGCCAGAGAAAGCCTTGCTCAGGCATGGCCTCTGGCAGGGCGGTCTCAGAGCCTTGTGAAGGCCAAGCCTGCACCTGGCTGCCCTGGATGCCGAACACCCGCACACCGGGCACTTCGGCAGGGCTGTGGGCGTCTTTCAATGGGCGGCGATCCAGCGTGCGGCGTCGCGGGCAAAGTATGTCAGCACACCGTCGGCGCCCGCCCGCTTGAAGGCCAGCAGGCTTTCCATCATCACCAGGTCGTGGTCCAGCCAGCCGTTTTGTGCGGCGGCCTTGAGCATGGCGTATTCGCCCGAGACCTGGTAGGCGAAGGTGGGCACCTTGAACTCGTCTTTGACGCGGCGCACGATGTCCAGGTACGGCATGCCGGGCTTGACCATGACCATGTCGGCGCCTTCAGCCAGGTCCATGGCCACTTCGCGCAGGGCTTCGTCGGTGTTGCCGGGGTCCATCTGGTAGACCTTTTTGTTGCTCTTGCCCAGGTTGCCGGCCGAGCCCACCGCGTCGCGGAAGGGGCCATAGAAGGCGCTGGCGTATTTGGCGCTGTAGGCCATGATGCGGGTGTGGATCAGGCCGCGCGCCTCGAGCGCCTGGCGGATCGCGCCGATGCGCCCGTCCATCATGTCGCTGGGCGCGACCATGTCCACGCCCGCTTCGGCTTGCGTCAGGGCTTGCTGCACCAGCACGGCCGTGGTTTCGTCGTTCAGGATGTAGCCGGTCTCATCGAGCAGGCCGTCCTGGCCGTGGCTGGTGAAGGGGTCGAGCGCCACATCGGTCATCACGCCCAACTCAGGAAAGCGTTTTTTCAGCTCACGCACCACGCGCGGCACCAGGCCGTTGGGGTTCATGGCTTCACTGCCTGTCGGGTCCTTCAGGCTGGCGTCGATCACCGGGAACAGGGCCATGACCGGGATGCCGAGTTTCACGCAGTCTTCGGCAACCGGCAGCAGCAGGTCCAGACTCAGGCGCTCGACACCGGGCATGGAGCCCACGGCCTGGCGCTGGTTTTGCCCGTCCAGCACAAAGACCGGGTAGATCAAGTCATGCGCTGTGACCCGGTGCTCGCGCACCAGGTTGCGGGTGAATTCGTCACGGCGCAAGCGGCGTGGGCGGTTGGCGGGGAAGGGGGCGACAGGGTTCATGAATAAATTGTGCCTGAACTTCAAAAAAATGAAATCGCGACAGTTGCCAAGACTGTCGCTTACAGCCATAACTCTACGTTGTTGCTGATTGAACCTGCTAAAAGACTTTAAAAAAATGAAAGTAGCCTTGTTATTGGTTTTGATATTTGATAAATTACGTCCGGGCAGCTTGCTGCCTCCCGCTTTTCCTCCCTGAGCGGGCGCCTTGATGTGTGACAGCAAAAAGGCTTCCTGCCCCCGGCCTCTGGCTGGGGGTTTTTTTTTGCCCTTCGCCGTGACGACTGTGTTGCAGGCCATCCATGACTACACTTGCAGCATGCTCTGGATCAAAGCCCTTCACATCGTTTTCATCGCCAGCTGGTTTGCGGGCTTGTTTTATTTGCCGCGCATTTTTGTGAATCTGGCCATGGTGGCGCCCGATTCGCAGGCTGAACGGGACCGCCTCTTGCTCATGGCGGGCAAGCTGTATCGCTTCATGACGATCCTGGCCGTGCCCGCTTTGGTGCTGGGCCTGTGGTTGTGGCTGGTCTATGGCATAGGCCGTGGCCCCGGCCAGGGCTGGATGCATGCCAAGCTGGCCATTGTGGTGGCTTTGCTGGCTTACCACCACAGCTGTGGCGTGATCTTGCGCAAGTTCAGTGGCGGACAGATGCATCGCAGCCATGTTTGGTTCCGGTGGTTCAACGAGGCGCCCGTGTTGATGATGCTGGCGGCAGTGATCTTGGTGGTGGTCAAGCCTTTCTGAGGGCGCTGCGAGCATGTCAACCCAGCGTAAAACGGCCGCCTGGCCCTTGACCTGGATTTACGGGGTGTTGATCGTCTACGCCAGCCTGTACCCATTTGACAACTGGCGTGTTCAGGGCATTGCCCCTTGGGCGTTTTTAACCGCGCCTTTGCCCCGTTATTGGACTGGTTTTGATGTCCTGTCCAATGTCCTTGGCTATGCCCCCTTTGGTTTTTTGCTGGCGCTGGCCGTGCACCGCACGCAACGGCGCAGCTCGGCCATTGCCCTGGCGACCTTGGCGGCGGCCGTGTTGTCGCTGTTGATGGAGTCGCTGCAAATGTTTTTACCGGTGCGTGTGCCCTCCAATGTGGATGCGGCGCTGAACATTGCCGGGGCTTGGGGGGGCGCGGTGTTGGCCCGGAGCCTGGAATGGGTCGGCTTGATTGACCGCTGGAGCCGTTTTCGTGACCGCTGGTTTGTGCCGGACGCCAGTGATGCCCTGGTCCTGCTGGCAGTCTGGCCTTTGGCCTTGCTGTTTCCTGCGCCGGTAAGTTTTGGCCTAGGGCAAGTGCTCGAGCGCCTGGAGGCGGCCTTGGCCCATGGCCTGGAGGGCAGCCTCTGGATTGAGTGGTTGCCACTGCGCGAGGTGGAGTTGCAGCCGCTCTTGCCGGTCAGTGAAATGTTGTGCGCAGCCATTGGCTTGCTGCTGCCGTGTTTGCTGGCCTTTGGTGTGGTGCGCCAGTGGCGTCAGCGCCTCATTGCGGCCTTGTGGGTGCTGGTGTCGGGCTTTGGCTTCAGCGCGCTGTCGGCGGCATTGACCTATGGACCGGCGCATGCCTGGGGCTGGGTGGGGCAAGAGGTGCTGGTGGGCTTGGGTGTGGCGGCTGTGGGCATGTTGCTGCTGTCCTTTTGCGCCGCACGGGTGTGCTGGGTGCTGGCCTTGGCGGCCCTGGTCTGGCAGCTGGCGCTGCTCAACAACGCTTCGGCCGATGCTTATTTTTCCCTGACGCTACAAACCTGGGAGCAGGGGCAGTTCATTCGTTTTCATGGACTGATCCAGTGGTTGGGCTGGCTGTGGCCCTATGCCTTGTTGGTCTATTTGGTCCGGCATTTGTCGGCATCGGGGCAGAGCCAGAACGTCTGAAAAGGGGCAGGCCTAAAATCTGGCCATGACCTCTGAAAATTCCACTTCCTATTTCAAGCGCCACATCTTTTTTTGCCTGAACCAGCGCAAAAACAACGAAGCCTGTTGCGCCCAGAACAACGCACAAGCGGCCTTTGACCGGTGCAAAAACCGCGTCAAGGAACTCGGTCTGGCAGGCCCGGGGCAGGTGCGGGTCAACAAGGCTGGCTGTCTGGACCGCTGTTCGGGTGGCCCGGTGGCGGTGGTGTACCCCGAAGGCGTTTGGTACACCTATGTGGATCAGGCAGATATTGATGAAATTGTCGAGTCGCACCTGAAAAACGGTCAGGTGGTGGAGCGACTGGTGACGCCAGAACATCTGGGGCGGTGATGAATTCTGCGACCCAATCTTTCATGCTGCAGGGTGCATCGGGGAGCATTGAGGCTTTGCGCGATGCGCCTGCAGAGGGTCAGGTGCGTGGCACCGCAGTCATCGCTCACCCGCATCCCCTGTTTGGCGGCAGCATGCAAAACAAGGTGGTGCAGACCTTGGCGCGGGCCTTTGTGCAGTGCGGCTGGCAGGCGATCCGATTCAATTTCCGGGGCGTGGGCGCCAGTGCAGGCAGTTATGACGAAGGTCGTGGAGAGGTGGCCGACATGCTGGCCCTGATCGAGCAGGTGGCGCCACAGGGGCCGCTGGCGCTTGCGGGCTTTTCATTTGGTGCCTTTGTCACCAGCCATGTGGTCCAGACTTTGGGTGATGCGCGAAGGCCTGAAAAACTGGTGTTGGTGGGCACGGCGGCTTCGCGTTTTGCGGTGGCGCCCATCTCCAGTGATTTGCATGAGCGTACTCTGGTGCTGCATGGTGAACTGGACGACACGGTGCCGTTGTCCAGCGTGATGGACTGGGCAAGGCCCCAGACCTTGCCGATCACGGTGATTCCCGGTGTGGAACACTTCTTTCACGGACAATTGCCGCTCCTCAAAGCCTTGGTGATGCGTCACTTGAGTGCCTGAATCCTTTGGCTGTTTGCCCCCAAGGGCTGGTCCTGTCACGAATGTCATTCATGAAACGTATTTTTCAAACCCTGGCGGCATCACTGCTGGTGGTCATTTCCTTGCACGTTCAGGCGCAGATGCCGCAGGCTCCAGAAATGGCCGCCAAGGCGTATTTGCTGATGGATGTGACGGCCAACCAGGTGCTGGCGGCCAAGGACCCGGACATGTCGGTGGAGCCTGCCTCGCTGACCAAGCTGATGACGGCTTACCTGGTGTTTGACGCCCTCAAATCCCGAAAGATCAATTTGACACAGACCCTTCCCGTGTCTGAGCGGGCCTGGAAAATGCCGGGCTCGCGCATGTTCATTGATCCCAAGATGATGGTGCCCGTGGAAGACCTGATCAAGGGAATGATTGTCCAGTCGGGCAATGACGCGACAGTGGCGTTGGCCGAAGGCGTAGGCGGCAGCGTCGAGCGTTTTGTGCAGATGATGAATGACCAGGCCAAAGCCTTGGGCATGAAAAGCACCGGTTACAAGAATCCAGAAGGACTCACCGCTGCGGGCCATACCACCACGGCGCGTGATCTGGCCACACTGGCGACCCGTTTGATACGTGATTTTCCGGAGTACGTGCCGTACTACGCCATCAAAAAATTCCGCTATGCCGGCACGCCTGCGGCCAACGACAGTAACCGCAACTTGCTGTTGTTCCGTGACCCGACGGTGGATGGGCTCAAAACTGGCCATACCGACGCAGCCGGTTATTGCTTGGTGGCTACGGCCAAGCGGGATTTCCCCCATGTGGGACCACGTCGACTGCTGAGCATCGTGCTGGGCACCAGCAGCGAAAATGCCAGGGCCAATGAAAGCCAAAAACTGCTGAACTGGGGTTACACAGCGTTTGATGCCGTCAAGCTCTTTGACCCGGGCCAGGCTGTGGCGACACCTGCTGTATGGAAAGGCCAGGCACCTGTTTTGAAGCTGGGTGCATTTGGCCCCTTGGTGGTGGCCATCCCTGCAGGCAGCGCCGCGCAAATCAAGACCCAGGTGGTACGGCCTGAACCGCTGGTGGCGCCTTTTACCAAGGGCCAGCTGGTGGGGGCCCTGAAAATTTCGCAAGGCGAGCAAGCCCTGTTTGAAGTCCCTTTGCTGGTGCTTGAATCCGTCGAGCAGGCGGGGATTTTGGGCCGTGCTTGGGATACTGTTCGCTTGTGGATCAAATGAGCGACTGGGGTTCAATTTCTTAAATTTTGGATAACTTGTCACAAGTCTGCCGGGCGGTTATACTGGCGGGCTTTTCCGCTTTTGGGGCGGGGAAGTTTCTTTTGTCTAAATTCAACGTTTAGGGACGTTACAAACAATGCCAACCATCAATCAATTGGTGCGTCAGGGGCGCGAGGTCGAAACGATCAAGTCCAAAAGCCCTGCGATGCAAAACTCTCCACAGCGTCGTGGTGTCTGCACCCGTGTGTACACCACAACGCCTAAAAAGCCTAACTCCGCTCTGCGTAAAGTTGCCAAAGTGCGCTTGACCAACGGTTTTGAGGTCATCTCCTACATCGGCGGTGAAGGCCACAACCTGCAAGAACACTCTGTGGTTCTGGTGCGCGGTGGTCGTGTCAAAGACTTGCCCGGTGTGCGTTACCACATCGTGCGCGGTTCGCTCGACTTGCAAGGCGTGAAAGACCGCAAGCAGTCGCGCTCCAAGTACGGCGCGAAGAAGCCAAAGGCCAAGTAAACCCTGTTGGGTTGAAATTTTTCGGTGCTGTTTCCCGCGTGGCGCGGTGATGCAGCGAAGTGACCCGAAGCCCGGAATTGTCCAGGTGGGTCGAGTAAGTGAGTCGTTTTGAATAACGCTCGCGGTGTCTGAAAAGACGCCAACTGAAGCAATATGAGGTGAAATATGCCACGTCGTCGCGAAGTCCCTAAACGTGAAATCCTGCCGGATCCCAAGTTCGGCAATGTCGAGTTGTCCAAGTTCATGAACGTGATCATGGAAGGCGGCAAAAAAGCGGTTGCTGAGCGCATCATTTACGGTGCCTTGGAAACCATGGAAAAGAAAACAGGCAAAGACCCTGTCGAGCTGTTCTCGATTGCCATCAACAACGTCAAGCCCATGGTGGAAGTCAAATCCCGCCGCGTGGGTGGTGCGAACTACCAGGTGCCTGTTGAAGTGCGCCCTGTTCGTCGCCTGGCCCTGTCGATGCGCTGGATCAAAGAAGCCGCCCGCAAGCGCGGTGAAAAGTCCATGGCCCTGCGTTTGGCTAACGAACTGCTCGAGGCCAATGAAGGCCGTGGCGGCGCCATGAAAAAGCGTGACGAAGTTCACCGCATGGCCGAAGCCAACAAGGCGTTCTCGCACTTCCGCTTCTGATGCATGAGGGCTTCAGGCAGAAGCCCGACACTGTCAGAAGCCAGCCCGCTGGCCCCAAAAGGGGTGGCGGGCTTTGGTACTTAATCATTGGAGAAATTTATGGCTCGCACCACCCCCATCGAGCGTTATCGCAATATCGGTATTTCGGCCCACATCGACGCCGGTAAGACCACCACCACAGAACGTATCTTGTTTTACACCGGCGTGAACCACAAAATTGGTGAAGTGCACGACGGCGCTGCCACCATGGACTGGATGGAGCAAGAGCAAGAGCGCGGCATCACGATCACCTCTGCAGCCACCACCTGCTTCTGGAAAGGCATGGACAGCTCTTTCGACGAGCACCGTTTCAACATCATCGACACCCCCGGCCACGTGGACTTCACCATTGAAGTCGAGCGTTCCATGCGCGTGCTGGATGGCGCTTGCATGGTGTATTGCGCAGTCGGCGGCGTGCAGCCTCAGTCCGAAACCGTCTGGCGTCAGGCCAACAAGTACAAGGTGCCACGTCTGGCCTTTGTGAACAAGATGGACCGCACCGGTGCGAACTTCTTCAAAGTCGTCGAGCAGATGAAGTTGCGCCTGAAAGCCAGCCCTGTGCCGATCGTGATCCCGATTGGCGCCGAAGAAAACTTCACCGGCGTGGTTGACTTGATCAAGATGAAGGCCATCATCTGGGACGAAGCCTCACAGGGCATGAAATTCACTTTCGAAGACATCCCTGCCAACTTGCTCGAGACAGCCAAAGAGTGGCGCGAGAAGATGGTCGAAGCTGCAGCCGAAGCCTCTGAAGACATGATGAACAAGTACCTGGAAGAAGGTGACTTGTCTGAGGCGGAAATCAAGAACGGTATCCGTATCCGTACTTTGGCTTCCGAAATCCAGCCCATGTTCTGCGGCACTGCCTTCAAGAACAAAGGCGTGCAGCGCATGCTCGATGGCGTGATCGACTTCCTGCCTTCACCTCTGGACGTGAAAGCCATCAAAGGATTTGACGAAGACGAAAAAGAAGTCACCCGCAAGGCCGACGACGAAGAGAAGTTCTCTGCGCTGGCATTCAAGTTGATGACTGACCCGTTTGTGGGTCAGCTGACTTTCGTGCGCGTGTATTCCGGCGTCCTGAAAAAGGGCGACACCGTTTATAACGCTGTACGCGGCAAGAAAGAGCGTATCGGACGTATCGTGCAGATGCACGCCAACAACCGTGAAGAAGTCGACGAAATCCGCGCCGGCGACATCGCCGCTTGCGTGGGCTTGAAAGACGTGACCACCGGTGAAACCCTGTGCGATCCAAACTCCGTGATCACGCTTGAGCGCATGGTGTTCCCCGATTCCGTGATTCGTCAGGCCGTAGAACCGAAATCCAAAGCCGACCAGGAAAAAATGGGCATCGCCTTGTCTCGTCTGGCCGCTGAAGATCCATCTTTCCGCGTGCAGACCGATGAAGAATCCGGCCAGACCATCATTGGTGGCCAGGGCGAACTGCACCTAGAAATCATTGTGGACCGCATGAAGCGCGAATTCGGTGTGGAAGCCAACGTGGGCAAGCCGCAAGTGGCTTACCGCGAAACCATCCGCAAGACCGTCGAAGAAGCCGAAGGCAAGTTCGTGCGTCAGTCCGGTGGTAAGGGTCAATACGGCCACGTGGTTCTGAAGGTTGAGCCGCAAGAGCCAGGCAAAGGCTTTGAATTCGTTGACGCCATCAAGGGCGGTGTGGTTCCTCGCGAATACATCCCTGCGGTAGAAAAAGGCGTGATCGAAGCTTTGGGCCAAGGCGTGTTGGCGGGTTACCCCGTGGTGGACGTCAAGGTCACCCTGCACTTCGGTTCGTACCACGATGTGGACTCGAACGAAATGGCCTTCAAGATGGCCGCCATCTTTGGTTTCAAAGAAGGTTGCCGCAAAGCCCAGCCTGTGATTCTGGAGCCCATGATGGCTGTGGAAGTCGAGACACCAGAAGACTACGCCGGTAACGTGATGGGTGACTTGTCCTCACGCCGTGGCATGGTCCAGGGCATGGACGACATGGTCGGTGGCGGCAAGGCCATCAAGGCCGAAGTTCCACTGTCCGAAATGTTCGGTTACTCGACCACATTGCGCTCGATGTCGCAAGGCCGTGCCACCTACACGATGGAATTCAAGCACTATTCGGAAGCTCCGCGTAACGTCGCTGAAGCCATTGTGGCTGCGCGCGCCAAGTGACGTTGTGCGTTAGGCGTTCTGCGTTCAGCGTGAACTCGTCGCTGAACTCTGGACGGTCAACGCCGAACTGAAAAAAACTGTCTGCGATCAAGTGCCACTCTGTGCCCGTGCGGAGTGATCAAGCAACCTGATGCAAACATTAAACCAACACACGGGCATTGCTCTTTTTAAGGATTGAAAAATGGCTAAGGAAAAATTCGAACGGACCAAACCCCACGTGAACGTGGGCACCATCGGTCACGTTGACCACGGCAAAACCACCCTGACTGCTGCCATCACCACCGTGTTGGCTGCCAAGTTCGGCGGTGCTGCCAAAGCGTACGACCAGATCGACGCAGCTCCCGAAGAGAAGGCCCGTGGTATCACGATCAACACCGCTCACGTTGAGTACGAAACAGAAAACCGTCACTACGCCCACGTGGACTGCCCTGGCCACGCTGACTATGTGAAGAACATGATCACCGGTGCCGCCCAGATGGACGGCGCTATTTTGGTTTGCTCCGCTGCTGACGGCCCCATGCCTCAGACCCGCGAGCACATCTTGTTGGCCCGTCAAGTTGGCGTGCCTTACATCATCGTGTTCCTGAACAAGTGCGACATGGTTGACGACGCTGAGTTGTTGGAACTGGTCGAGATGGAAGTTCGCGAGTTGTTGTCCAAGTACGACTTCCCAGGCGACGACACACCGATCGTTCAAGGTTCTGCCAAGCTGGCGCTGGAAGGCGACAAGGGTCCTTTGGGCGAGCAAGCCATCATGAAGCTGGCCGAAGCTCTGGACACCTACATCCCTACGCCTGACCGCGCAGTGGACGGCGCATTCCTGATGCCTGTGGAAGACGTGTTCTCCATCTCCGGCCGCGGCACTGTGGTGACTGGCCGTATCGAGCGCGGCATCGTCAAAGTCGGCGAAGAAATCGAAATCGTGGGTATCAAAGACACTGTCAAGACCACTTGCACAGGCGTTGAGATGTTCCGCAAGCTGCTGGACCAAGGTCAAGCGGGCGACAACGTCGGCATCTTGCTGCGCGGCACCAAGCGCGAAGACGTCGAGCGCGGCCAAGTGCTGTGCAAGCCCGGCTCGATCAAGCCCCACACCCACTTCACGGGCGAGATCTATGTCTTGTCCAAAGACGAAGGTGGCCGTCACACGCCTTTCTTCAACAACTACCGTCCTCAGTTCTACTTCCGTACGACGGACGTGACCGGCGCGATCGAATTGCCAGAAGGCAAAGAGATGGTGATGCCTGGTGACAACGTGTCGATCACTGTGAAGTTGATCAACCCCATTGCGATGGAAGAAGGCTTGCGCTTTGCCATCCGCGAAGGCGGCCGTACCGTTGGCGCTGGCGTGGTTGCCAAGATCATCGCTTAATTCTTTTGTGGCGCTGCAGTGCAAAGGCCTGGCCATTGCGCTGCAGCAAGCAGAAAAACACCACAAGGAATTGACATGTCATCCAAGCAAAAAATCCGCATCCGCCTGAAGGCGTTTGACTACAAACTGATCGACCAGTCCGCTGCCGAGATCGTTGACACTGCCAAGCGCACCGGCGCGATTGTCAAGGGCCCAGTGCCTTTGCCAACACGCATGAAGCGTTTTGACATCCTGCGCTCGCCGCACGTCAACAAGACCAGCCGTGACCAGTTGGAAATCCGTACGCACCAGCGTTTGATGGACATCGTGGACCCCACAGACAAAACTGTGGACGCCCTGATGAAACTCGATCTGCCCGCTGGCGTGGACGTCGAAATCAAGCTGCAGTAATGCGGTTTGGGGTGGACAAAAGACCATCCAAAAACTTGAAACAAGGCCCGATTTGCCAGAAATGGCGAGTCGGGCTATAATTTCAGGCTCACCTCTTTTGGGGTGAGATTTATTAACAGTCTTTCACACACCAAACGTGGCTGCCAATTGAAGTGGACACGGTGAAAGTTTTGGAGAAAACAATGAGTCTGAGCAACTCCCTCGGGTTGCTGGGTCGCAAGGTGGGCATGATGCGTCTGTTCACTGATGATGGGGATGCAGTTCCTGTCACAGTGGTGGATGTGTCCAATAACCGTGTATCCCAGGTCAAAACCCAAGAGAACGATGGCTATGTCGCTTTGCAAGTGACATTTGGTGCCCGCAAGGCATCACGCGTGACTAAGCCTATTGCTGGTCACCTGGCCAAAGCCGGCGTGGAAGCCGGTGAAATTATTCAAGAATTCCGCGTGACCGCCGACACGGCCGCACAGTACGCCGCAGGCGCGACTGTGCCCGTGGCTGCCGTGTTTTCTGTGGGCCAGAAAGTGGATGTGCAAGGCACTTCCATCGGTAAAGGCTTCACCGGCACGATCAAGCGTCACAACTTCAAATCGCAGCGCGCATCGCACGGTAACAGCCGTTCGCACAATGTGCCTGGTTCAATTTCGATGGCGCAAGATCCTGGTCGCGTGTTCCCTGGCAAGAAAATGTCGGGTCACCTGGGCGACGTCACTTGCACTACCCAGAATTTGGCTGTGGTCCGCGTTGACGAAGCCCGTGGTCTGTTGATGATCAAGGGTGCCATTCCCGGTTCCAAAGGTGGTTTCGTCACCGTGCGTCCCGCCGTTAAAGTTAAAGGAGCGAACTGATGCAGCTCGAACTCCTGAACGACCAAGGTCAAGCCGCCTCCAAAGTGGACGCGCCCGAGACTGTGTTCGGTCGTGAATACAACGAAGCCCTGATTCACCAGATCGTGGTGGCTTATCAGGCCAATGCCCGTCAAGGCACCCGCGCCCAAAAGGACCGTGAACAAGTTCACCACTCCACCAAGAAGCCTTTTAAACAAAAAGGTACGGGTCGCGCTCGTGCTGGTATGACTTCCTCGCCTTTGTGGCGTGGCGGTGGTCGGATTTTCCCGAACATGCCCGACGAAAACTTCACCCAGAAGATCAACAAGAAGATGTACCGCGCTGGAATGGCTTCGATCTTTTCGCAGTTGGCCCGCGAAGGCCGTTTGGCTGTGGTGGATTCCTTCAAGGTCGAGACGCCCAAAACCAAGCAGCTGGCTGCGAAGTTCAAGGCCATGAGCCTCGACAACGTGCTGGTGATCGCTGACGAAGTCGACGAAAACCTGTACTTGGCATCGCGCAACCTGATCAACATCCTGATTGTTGAGCCACGTTACGCTGATCCCGTGTCTTTGGTGAACTTCAAGAAAGTCCTCGTGACCAAAGGTGCCATGGACAAACTCAAGGAGATGTTTGCATGAGCGCCGTGAAGTTTGACGAAGGTCGTCTGATGTCCGTGCTGGTTGCGCCCATCGTGTCCGAAAAGGCCACCATGGTTGCAGAAAAATCCAACGCTGTGACATTCAAAGTGCTGCAGGACGCCACCAAGCCTGAAATCAAAGCCGCTGTGGAATTGATGTTCAAGGTCGAGGTCAAAGGCGTGTCTGTGATGAATACCAAGGGCAAGACCAAGCGTTTTGGCAAGACCATTGGCCGCCGCGACAACGTTCGCAAGGCTTATGTCACGCTGCAACCAGGTCAAGAGCTGAACCTGTCCGGGGAGGCCGCGTAATCATGGCTGTCATCAAGATCAAACCGACATCCCCAGGCCGTCGTGGCGTGGTGAAGGTCACCCGTGACCACCTGCACAAAGGTGAAGGCTACGCTCCGTTGCTGGAACCCCAGCACCAGAAGTCGGGCCGTAACAACAACGGTCACATCACAACTCGCCACAAAGGCGGTGGTCATAAGCACCACTACCGCGTGGTTGACTTCAAGCGCAACAAAGACGCGATCCCGGCGAAAGTCGAGCGCATCGAGTACGACCCTAACCGTACTGCGCACATTGCTTTGCTGTGCTACGCCGATGGCGAGCGCCGTTACATCATTGCCCCCCGTGGCATTGAAGCCGGTGCCACCCTGATGTCGGGCGCTGAAGCCCCCATCCGCGCTGGTAACACGCTGCCGATCCGTAACATCCCCGTGGGTTCGACCATCCACTGCATCGAGCTCAAGCCCGGTGCCGGTGCACAGATCGCCCGCTCGGCAGGTGCTTCGGCCACTTTGCTGGCACGTGAAGGCATCTATGCTCAGGTGCGTATGCGCTCCGGTGAAGTTCGCAAGATCCACATCGAATGCCGCGCAACCATTGGTGAAGTCGCCAACGAAGAGCACAGCCTGCGCCAATTGGGCAAGGCCGGTGTCAAGCGCTGGATGGGTATCCGCCCAACGGTTCGTGGCGTAGCCATGAACCCTGTGGATCACCCGCACGGTGGTGGCGAAGGCCGTACCGGCGAAGGCCGTCATGCAGTAGACCCGTGGGGCAACCTCACAAAGGGCTACCGTACCCGTAACAACAAGCGCACACAGGTCATGATCGTGTCGCGTCGCAAGAAGTAAGGGTTAGACAATGACACGCTCTCTCAAAAAGGGTCCATTTGTTGACCACCACTTGTTGGCCAAGGTTGAAAAAGCCGTTGCCACCAAAGATAAAAAGCCCGTCAAGACATGGTCGCGTCGCTCCATGGTTCTGCCCGAGTTCATCGGGCTGACCATTGCCGTTCACAACGGCAAGCAACATGTTCCTGTGTATGTGACTGACCAGATGGTGGGTCACAAATTGGGCGAATTCGCATTGACCCGGACATTCAAGGGTCACCCTGCGGATAAAAAAGTCCAGAAGAAATAAGGAAAGACCATGGAAACACGTGCAGTCCTCCGGGGCGTCCGTTTGTCGGTCGATAAAGGCCGCCTGGTCGCCGATTTGATTCGCGGTAAAAAAGTGGATCAAGCTCTGAACATCCTGACCTTCACGCAGAAAAAAGCTGCGGGCATCGTCAAGAAGGTTCTCGAATCCGCCATCGCCAACGCTGAACACAACGACGGCGCCGACATCGACGAGTTGAAGGTGAAAACCATCTACGTCGAGCAAGGCACCACGCTCAAGCGTTTCACCGCCCGCGCCAAAGGCCGTGGCAACCGCATCAGCAAACCCACATGCCATGTGTATGTGACGGTCGGCAACTAAGCCAGGGAAGAAACATGGGACAAAAAATCCATCCTACCGGCTTCCGTTTGGCCGTCAGCCGTAACTGGTCCAGCCGTTGGTACGCCAGCAACAAAGACTTCGCCGGCATGCTGGCTGAAGACATCAAGGTGCGTGAGTACCTCAAGGCCAAGCTCAAGAACGCCGCGGTTTCCCGCGTGCTGATCGAGCGTCCAGCCAAGAGCGCCCGCATCACCATCTTCTCGGCTCGTCCAGGTGTGGTGATCGGCAAAAAAGGCGAAGACATCGAGTTGCTCAAAAAAGAACTCGCTGCTCGTCTGGGCGTGCCTGTCGCAGTCAACATCGAAGAAGTGCGCAAGCCTGAAATCGATGCCCAGCTGATCGCTGACAGCATCACCCAGCAGCTCGAAAAGCGGATCATGTTCCGCCGCGCCATGAAGCGTGCCATGCAAAACGCCATGCGTCTGGGTGCCCAAGGCATTAAGATCATGTCGGCTGGTCGTCTGAACGGCATTGAAATTGCCCGTACCGAGTGGTACCGCGAAGGCCGCGTGCCATTGCACACCCTGCGTGCGGACATCGACTACGCCACTTCTGAAGCCAAGACCACTTACGGCGTCATCGGCGTCAAGGTCTGGGTCTACAAGGGTGACACTTTGGGTCGCAACGATGCGCCAGCTCTGGCTGAGCCTCGTGCCGAAGAAGAGCGCCGTCCGCGTGGTCCACGCCGTGATGCCCGTCCTGGTGAGCGCCCCGCAGGCGATCGCCGTGGCGGCCCACGTCGGCCCGCTGGCACCAACACAGCACCCACCGACGGCAGCGACAAACCTGCCGGCGCGGGTGGTGATGCCAAACCCGCCGTTAAGCGCGTACGTACAGTCGCCGCGCCAGCTGCAGCAGCTGACGGTCAATAAGGAGTAACAACATGCTGCAACCTGCTCGCAGAAAGTTCCGCAAGGAACAGAAAGGCCGCAACACCGGCGTCGCTACCCGTGGCAACACGGTGGCGTTCGGTGACTTCGGCCTAAAGTCCACAGACCGTGGCCGTTTGACGGCCCGCCAGATCGAATCCGCACGCCGTGCGATTTCCCGTCACGTCAAACGTGGCGGCCGCATCTGGATTCGTGTGTTCCCTGACAAGCCGATTTCCACCAAGCCTGCTGAAGTGCGTATGGGTAACGGTAAAGGTAACCCCGAATACTACGTGGCCGAGATCCAGCCCGGTAAGGTGCTCTACGAAATCGTGGGCGTGCCTGAAGAGTTGGCCCGTGAAGCCTTCAAATTGGCCGCTGCCAAGTTGCCCCTGCGTACCACTTTTGTGGCGCGCATGATTGGCCAATAATTCAGGAGAAACAAGAAATGAACGCTGCTGAATTGCGCCAAAAAGACGTTGCTGGTGTGAAAGACGAAATCAAAGCGCTGCAAAAAGCCCACTTTGGCCTTCGTATGCAAAAAGCCACACAACAACTTGGCAACACCGGTACGCTGAGCCAGACTCGCCGTGCCATCGCCCGAGCCAAAACCATCCTTGCCCAAAAGCAAGCCGCCAAGTAAGGAGTGACCATGACGGAAGCTAAAACATCCCTCAAGCGCACCTTGATTGGCAAGGTTGTCAGCGACAAGCGCGCCAAGACCGTGACCGTGCTGGTCGAGCGTCGTGTGAAACACGCCCTCTACGGCAAGATCGTGGCCAAGTCGAGCAAGTACCACGCGCACGACGAAACAGGTGAGTACCACCTGGGCGACACCATCGAAATCACGGAAAGCCGTCCGATTTCGAAGACCAAAAACTGGGTCGCTACGCGCCTGGTTCAGAAAGCTGCTGCCGTTTAAGCCCTTCAGGCCAACTGCTGCAAACTTTCTGAAAACGACCCACAATGGTGGGTCGTTTTTTTTTACCCTGGCAATATCGCCAAACCACAACAAGGAGCACAACATGATCAAAGTCGGAGACACATTGCCCGCAGCCACATTGATGGAATACGTCGAAGTGGAAGGCAACGGTTGCAGCATTGGCCCCAACCCAGTGGACGTGGCCAAAGCCACAGCGGGCAAGACCATCGCCCTGTTTGCCTTGCCAGGCGCCTTCACCCCCACCTGCTCGGCCAAACACGTACCCGGCTATGTGGAAAATTACGATGCCTTGAAGGCAGCCGGCGTGGACGAAATCTGGTGCGTGAGCGTGAACGACGCTTTCGTGATGGGTGCCTGGGCACGTGACCAGAAAACCGGTGCCAAAGTGCGCATGTTGGGCGACGGCAGTGGCGATTTCAGCAAAGCCACAGGCTTGACGCTGGACCTGACATCGCGTGGCATGGGTTTGCGAAGCAATCGCTATTCCATGCTGGTCAAAGACGGCAAGGTGGCCACCTTGAACGTGGAAGGTCCTGGCAAATTTGAAGTCAGCGATGCGGGAACGCTGCTGGCCCAAGCCAAGGGCTGAGCTGGGTCAACCAGACAAAAAAGGGACCTTAGGTCTAATGCCAGTCAGTTAAGAGCTGACTGGCATTTTTGCTGGGTATTTGGCTGCCTTTGTTTTTACAACCCGAGGGTATGAACCTAAATCCGGCAGTTATCACGCAGATTTGAGACGTTCTGCGGGGAGCCATGGCGGTAGCGGCCAGGTGATGTTCGCCACCACATAGTTCAGGAACGTCTTCCAGCGATCTGCCTGAGGCAACTGCTCCGCAACAGCCCTGACATGACCCAACGCCGCTCGGATGTTGCCGATCAACGCCAGCAGCTTGCCCTTGGCCGCATGCATGGGTGTCAGATACAGCATGGTCTGTCCGGCATGTTTGACAGCCCGGCCCACACCGGCCAGCAATAACGCTCTGCTAGTGATGGCCTCCATTCGTGCGCCCGGCTTGGCCGCCCTGCAGTACCAGCTCCACCAGTTGTAGACCAATGCAACAGCGCGCGCACTGCTCTGGCAGCGCTCAATGTCCTGGGTCGTGAAGCCCCCCCATCCCCACTGATTCTTCAGCTCGTCAAACCCGTTCTCGCAGTCGGCACGGTCACGGTAGAGTTGACCAAAGGCGTCCAGCGCGTAGGCGCTGTTGGTCACCAGCACCGCGTACTCCCAAGCCTGCACGTCCTTGTCTGGCATCAGCAACTCGATCTGCTCGCCTGGCTCATTCTTGGCCTTGCGACTCAGTGCCAAATCCGTTTTGACGGCGCGACGCAAGACAACGACCCGACGCGATTTGTCCCAGCCCGAGAGTTTGAGAGTGTCTTCGACCGCGCTCCAACCTTGGTCGCTGGGGCCGGGCGTACTCCAGTCGTCACGCGCGAACTGGCGTGTCAACAACTTCTTAACCCCTACTGTCTGGCGCAGCTTGAACAGGTAGGGTTGGGCGCGATCCTCCAACTCTGCGATGAAAGGCTCGTTGCCAAAGCCGCAGTCTCCTCGGACCAGGGCAGGGCGCTGCTCGGGCGTGAGTTTGTCCAGCACGCCGATGAGACCCGGTCGCGCTTTGGCCGCGCTGTGCTCCTTGCCGGGTGAGACCACAACGTCCAGCACCAAGCGCAGGCTGCCAACCCAGTACGTGTGCAGCGCGTGGCTGGGGCGCCCGGGTTTATGGGGGTTGTAGCTGACCTGTGCGCCGCTTTGTTTCCCATACAGCGGTTTGATGGTGGTGTCGATGTCCAGTATCCACGGGGTGCTCAATGCAGCTTGCACGCTGCCCATGAGTTGGGGCCCAAGACACTCTTGGCTTTGCTGGGCGCTTATGCGCGAGAGCGAGCGGCGCAGCGCGTCTTCACTGATGATTTTCTTCATCCCCAGAATCTGCGCACTCATGGCATCGCCTCGCAAAGCGGTAATGTGGGCGTAGCGGTTGTGGCCTGCCAGTAACGCCAGTAGCCATGTACCCAGCACATCCCGTTTACTTGGGGCGTTGGGGCTGGTGTAACTTAATGGGCAGCTATCGAGCCAGGAGTCGTACACGCCCGTGGTGGTCAAAAACTCGGCGAAGAACGCCAGTTGTGCATTGGGCGTGGCGCTGGCACCATGGTCCCACTGCACGTGAATTCGCCCCCCTGGGGTGTCCACCGCCATCGCATCCGGGACCTGCGCTTGAACCGCCAGCTGACGCCTTTTTGCTTCACCCATTTGGTGACCTCGATAAATCCGTTGAAACTAGCTCCCAGTCTAGCTTTTAGCCGGTTTACGCACTGTCAACTGCCGGAAATAGGATGAACGTTTACGCCTTGGCGGCAAAACAAATAAATGTGCCTGGTCAAACAACAGCTGCAACCGTTTGGGCAACGTCCCAGCCGACTCCAGGGGCGCAAAACGCAACAGATCAATGATGGCCATACTCGCAACGTGAAAGCCCATACGCAATGGCTCCACCTTCACGTGTGCAGCCATCTGGCGCATCAGTCTGCGCAACAACGTATATGCAATCAGCACGCCCCACAGCTCCTGTCGCACCAGCTGCGGCTGTTTGCTGCGCAGCGTCCATTGCGAACTTTGCAATGAGTGCTTGATCTCCCGAAATCCCAACTCAATCTCCCAGCGCTGCATGTACAGCTTGGCCAGTTCTTTGGCCGGATAGCGACTCGCATCCGTCAGCGATGTGATGAACCGGCGCTTGCGCCCACCCAGCTGCACCTCGATCAAACGGGCTTGCCAATGGCTTGGCAATTTCGGATCGATCTTTCTGGCCGTCGGCGACACTGGCATGCTGACCAAACTGTCATGCTCATCGTGTTGGACGATCACTTCGTGGCGCAAGTTGTCTTTGGCTCGCATCAGCCAGTGCCTGTCTTGTCCCCGCGACTGCCAGTTGAGCAAAAAGGCTGCCGAGAAGTAGGCCCGATCAAACACGGTCAGGGACTGATCGATGTTTTGTAAAACTGCTGCCAGCGTCAGCTCGCCCTGACTCATGGCGCCCATGCGTGCATCGAGCAACTCATGACTGTACGTATCCATCAGGCAGACTGCTCGAATTTGAGGCCACCCACCCGAGCCATGTTGATTGCTGCTGCTGCCCAAGGCCAAGCGGTTGTCTGGGGAATCGGGTGTCGCCCAGACAACGCCATCAACGGCCAGAAGGCACAGGCCCAGCACGCGCTGACAGACGCACTCGCAGGCTGTCCACCCCTGACAAAGCAGGCGAAACAAATGTGCCAAAGGCTCTTCGCCCAAACGTTGGCGCCCGGCAACGGCAGCGCTGGGCACGCTTAAGGGTTGATTGTGCAACGTCAATTGCAGCTGCCTGGCCACGTCCCAGATGGGCTGATTGCGAAAAAGAGCCAATCCGATGACCAGCCAAATAACGTGTTCGGCAGGCAGCTTGCGTCGTCGTATGGAGGCTTTGCCTGTGGCGCTCAGGACTTGGGTAATCCACTGAGGGTCGATAAGGCTGCTGAGTTGATCCAGCCGCTGGGGGGTGCGTTGAAGTGTTTGGGAAAGATCGTTTTGCAGCCAGCTCATGAAAAAGGGAACCGTGTTTGAACAGGGTTCCCTTTTTAAATTAAAACCGGTCAGCTCTTAACTGACTGGCATTAGACCTTAGGTCCCTTTTTTTTTACGCATGCTGGTCAAGGTGTCAAGCTGGCCGACACACCAGTCAGGCAATGTCCACTTTGAGGTAATGTGCCCCAGCGTGCGGGTTATGGTAGTAGGGTGGAATTTCGACAAAACCCAAATCCTCGTACAAGGCGCGAGCGGCCTCCATGTCGTCCAGGGTGTCGAGCAAGACGCAGTGATAGGCCGCAGCGCGGGCTGCATCCAGAATGCCTTCAGTCAGCAAGCGGCCCAGTCCCAGACCCCGGTAGGCAGGGCGCACATACAGGCGCTTCATCTCGGCGGCATTGGCATAGTCGCTGGCATCGAATGGCCGCAAGGCGCAGCACCCGGCCACTTCACCGTCCACCCAAGCCAAAAGCAAGGCACCACGGGGTTCGCTGTACTCGCCAGGCAGGGTATTGAGCTCCTGCTCAAAACCCTGAAAACACAAATCCACATTCAGGCTGGCCGCGTACTCCATGAAAATGGTGCGCGTGGCCAGCCAATCGGTCGCATGCATGGGGTTTCGCAGCGCAATGACGGGTGTTTCAGACGATGGATTCAAGGGGGGAACCTCCTCAGGCGGGCAGTGTAAGGGCATGATCAGCCCGCAAGGGACAGCAATCCATAAACGGCCAATGCCGACAGACCCAAGAGCAGCAAGGCCCCAAGGCGGTGGCGCAGTTGATCCTGCGAGGTAGGAACCGGCTCAGGCAAGCTTTTGTCACCGTGGATCATGGCGGGCACCAAGGGCGGATGTTTCCTGAAACGGTGCCAAAGCAAAGCCAGCAAGTGCAAGACCACCAACAAAATGATGATCAGCTTGCCCCAATTCTTGTGCCAGGCCGAAGCCCATGACACCCAGCTGCCGGAGACCAGTGCCGTCAAAGGTCCGGCGTTGGCGATTTCGTCGTCACTGATCAAACCGGTTGACACCTGAAACAACAGAAAAAACAGCATGGCGAGAATGGACCAGGAGCCAAGGGGGTTGTGCCCGGCTTCGGTCCGTTCGGCAGAAGGTGTTTGCAAGTAGGCCAAAGCATGTCGTGGGTGCAAGGGCAAACTGGACCAGCGAGACCAATGACCACCCGCAAACCCCCAAGCTAGCCTGAAAAGCACCAAAGTGAGTACAGCATAGCCCAAGCGGAAATGCCACACCATGGCGTTACCCCCCACATTGCCCGTGATGACCAAGCCAATCACACAAGCGGCCAATGCCCAATGGAACAAGCGGGTGGGCAGATCCCAAATGCGAACTGTGAACATGGGCACTTTCATGGATGCGAAAAAGGGAAAATTATGCGAGACTGGTTCAAGGATAAATCTTTTCAACCCTTAGACCATGATGGGAGTCAAACATGAAATACACAACGCGCTGCGCTGGTGCTTTGTTGCTGGTGGCGATGGGCCTGCCCGCCCAGGCGCAATTTGCCAAACCCGAAGATGCCATCAAATACCGCAAGGCCAGTTTCACGGTGATGGCGGCGCATTTCGGCCGACTCGGTGCCATGGCCAATGGCCGCACGCCCTACGATGCCAAGGCGGCAGCTGACAACGCCGATGTGGTGGTCACCCTGTCCAAGTTGCCTTGGGCGGCGTTTGGGGAAGGCACCGACAAAGGTGACACCCGTGCCAAGCCAGAGGTCTGGAAAGAAGCTGCCAAGTACAAAGAAGCGGCTGACAAAATGCAAGCCGAAATCGTGAAGCTGAATACCGCAGCCAAAGCGGGCAACATTGATGCCCTGAAGGTGGCATTTGGTCCGGCAGCCGCCTCGTGCAAGGCGTGCCACGACAATTTCCGCAAGGACTAAAAGCTGCATCGACAGCACAACCGGGTCAGCGCGGCCCGGTTGCTGGTGTGACGGACATGCGAATCAGGATTCGGCCAGCAGCTTGTCGATCAACTGGTGCAGTTCGACAAAGTCAGGCGTACCCACAAAGCGTTTGACGATTTGCCCTTGCTTGTTCACCAAAAAGGTGGTAGGCGTGAGTTTGACATCGCCCCAAGCGCGCGCAACAACCCCGGTGTTGTCAATGGCCACTTTGAAGGGCAACTGACGTGATTGCGCAAAGTTGACCACGTAGCTGGGCGGGTCGTAGCTCATGGCCACGGCCACGGTTTCATAGCCCCGGTCCTTGAACTTGTTGTGGGTGGCGATCAGCTCGGGCATTTCGGCCACACACGAGGTGCAGCTGGTGGCCCAGAAATTGACCAAAGATACTTTTCCTTGCAATTGCTGCGTGCTCACGGTGCTGCCGTCGAGCAAAACGAAGGAAGATTCGGGCGCACGCTCACCCGCACACCCCCACAGGGCCAGCAGCAAGCCGAGCGTGCAAGCCCCATTCAACACACGACGGCCCACAGGCTGCAGATTCCAGGGAGTATTCAGGTGGTTCTTCATCGCAGAAAGTTTAATACGTTCGCCATGTCCTCGGGCATTTTGGCCATTGTGCCCGCGCATGCCTTCAGTTTGGCGGACTTGAGCGCCGGGGATGCCTCACAAGGCATGAAGCTGGCCTTGGAAAAAGGCGCCAGTGCGGCGATTGGTTTGCTCGGGGTTCAAGATGGCTTCATGGGCAATGACAAAGTGCGAATTGGCTTGCCGGATGCCTTGAACAAGGGCGCGAGAATGCTCAAGACGCTGGGCATGGGCCAGCAACTCGATGCTTTGACCTTGCAAATGAACCGCGCCGCCGAACAGGCTGTGCCCTTGGCCCAAAAGGCCTTGATGCAGTCGATACAGACCATGTCGGTGCAAGACGCCAAGGGCATTTTGAAGGGGGGCGACACAGCGGTCACCCAATTCTTTGTGGACAAGACGCGTGCGCCCTTGAGTGCGCAATTCTTGCCCCAGGTCACACAGGTGTTGGGCCAATTGGGCGTGGTGGAGCAATTCAATGCGGTGGCGGGCAAGTTGTCCAGCATGGGTCTGGTGCCCAAAGACAAAGCATTGTTGGAAAACCACGTCACCGGTAAAACCCTGGATGGGCTGTATTACATGATTGGCGAAGAGGAAAAAAAGATCCGCCAAAACCCGGCTCAGGCGGGCAGTGCCTTGCTCAGCAAGGTGTTTGGCGCATTGCGCTGAGTGTGCCCACTCAGGCGTCAAACGAAAAAGGCTTTAAAGCAAGGACAACAAGCGCTGGACCAAGCCATCCGGGTCACTGACCATGGGGTCATGACCGGTGTGCATCTCCAGCACTTGTGAGCCCGGCAGCCAAGCGCCGTCCCAGAATTTGGGGTCCACCATGCGCAGGCGGCTGACATCGATGGTGCCCAAGGGCGGGGTGGTGCAGTTGATGAAGGTGCGCGGCACGCTGGCCACGCGTTGGGGGTCAAAGTCGAGCACTTGGGAGTAGGGGCCGCCCGGGTGTGGGGTTTGGCGTCTTTGCACCCAGGCGTGGTCGGCATCACTCAAGCCAAAAACCGACGGGTCTGGCGCAGGGAAAGCATGCAGGGGATCGGCTTGCGCCGCAGCGATGCGGGCATTGCGGGTGGCGCTGGCGTGGGTGCTGCTCCAGCTTTCGCCGGGTTTGGGCAGCACCGCGTCCAGATAGACCAAGTGGCGCAGGCGCTCGGGCCTGCGGTCGGCCACAGCCGTGCCCAGCATGCCGGCATAGGAGTGCACCACCAGCACCACGTCGTCCATCTCTTCGGCGTCCATGGCGGCCATCACGTCCGTGATGTGGGTTTCCAGATGGATGCCTGGGCTGAGCAAGTGAGCGCGCTCACCGACTCCAGTTAGGGTGACGGCATGGACGCGGTGCCCAGCACCCATCAGGCCCGGCACCACACGCTGCCAACACCAAGCCCCGTGCCACGCGCCATGCACCAGTAAAAAGTTGGCCATCAGATCACCCCTTTACCGCGCAGGGGTCCGAGTTTTTCGGCGTTCCAGCCCAGCACTTCGGCCAAGACTTCGGCGGTGTGTTGGCCCAGCATGGGCGGCGGCAAGTCCTGGCGCACGGGGGTGCGGCTCATCTTGATCGGGCTGGCCACCAGTTTCAGATCGGGCTTGATCGGGTGTTGCCAATCTTGCACCATGCCACGGGCCTGGATTTGCGGGTCCACAAAGACCTCGCTCAGGGTGTTGATGGCTCCGCAGGGCACCTTGGCCGCTTCAAGGGCCGCCAGCCAGTCGGCCTTGGTGCGGGTTTTCAGGATGCCCTCCAGCAGGGGCACCAGGGTGTCGCGGTGACGCACGCGTTGGGTGTTTTGGGCGTAGCGCGGGTCCTGCGCCAGCTCGGGGCAGTTGGCCACGGCGCAGAACTTGGCAAATTGCCCATCGTTGCCCACCGCCAAGATCAAGTGGTCGCGGCTGCCAGGCGCAGCGCCCGGTGGGGCCATGACCTCGAACACTTGGTAGGGCACGATGTTTTGGTGTGCGTTGCCTGCGCGGCCCGGCGTTTTGCCGCTGACCAGGTAATTGGAGCCCAAATTGGCGAGCATGGCGACTTGCGTGTCGAGCAAGGCCATGTCAACCATCTGGCCCTCGCCCGTGCGCTCGGCGTGGCGAAGGGCCGCCAAAATCGCCACCGTGGCGTACATGCCGGTGAACAGGTCGGCCACGGCGACGCCCACTTTTTGCGGGCCGCCGCCCAAGTCATCGCGTTCACCGGTCACACTCATCAGGCCGCCGATGCCTTGCACCGCATAGTCGTAGCCCGCCCGCTCACGGTAAGGGCCGGTTTGGCCAAAGCCGGTCACGCTGCAATAGACCAACTTGGGGTTCAAGGCACTCAGGCTGGCGTAGTCCAAGCCATAACGGGCCATGTCGCCGACCTTGAAGTTCTCCACAAACACATCGCAGTGCAGAACCAGTTCGCGGATCAGCGCTTGGCCCTCGGGCTGGGCGATGTCGCAGGTCACCGATCGCTTGTTGCGGTTGGCGCCCAAATAGTAGGCGGCCTCGGCGGTGTCCTGGCCTTGCGCGTCCTTCAAGAAGGGTGGCCCCCAGGTGCGGGTGTCGTCGCCCGTGCCGGGGCGTTCGATCTTGATGACATCAGCCCCCAGATCGGCCAAGGTCTGGGTACACCAGGGGCCCGCCAGAACGCGGGAGAGGTCGAGAACGCGGATGCCGTCGAGTGAGTTCATGGGGCACATTGTCGCCAAAACCCAATGCGGCCGCTGATCAGGATAATCACCCCATGCGAATCTATTCCTCGGCCCTTGTGGCCAGCCTCTTCGGGGCCCTGACTTTGAGCGCTTGCAGCCCCGCCCAGAACTGGCGCGACGTGGCTTTTGAGGGCAGTGCGCTCAAAGTTCAACTGCCCTGCAAACCCGACCGAACCGCCCGCAGCGTGCCTTTGGGCGGCGTGCCTGTGGATTTGCAAGTGGTGGGCTGCGAAAGCGGCACGGCCATGGTGGCGGTGATGAGTGCGCCCTTGCCTGCCGGCGCTGATACCAGCGTGGTGATGGTCGCCTGGCAAAAAGCCACCCTGGACAATGCCCGCGTGACCCAGCCCTTGGCCGCCGGGCAGCAGCAGGCTTGGCAGCGGCCGGGCCAGTTGCCCTTGGCGACGTCTGTGCGGGTGCAAGCCCAGGGCCAGCGGGCCAATGGCGAGCCGGTGAACATGGACGCCGTGTGGGGGGCGGTGGCCGAAGGTGAGCGGGTGAGGCTGGTCCATGCCGTGGTCTACGACCGCAAAATCCCGGCGGAATTGGCCAACACTTTGTTTGAAAGCATCCAGCCATGAGCGACAACACTTTGGCGCATCCTGACCACTTGCCGCGCCGCATGGCGGTGGTGGTGTTTTTGGCCTTCGCGCTGGCCTACTTTTTCTCGGCTTTGGTGCGGGCGATTACCGCCACCTTGTCGCCCACCTTGACCACCGAATTCAGCCTGAGCGCGCAAGACCTCGGGCTGCTGGCAGGGGGATACTTCCTGGGCTTTTCGCTGACTCAGCTGCCCTTGGGGCGCTGGCTGGATCAGCACGGCCCGAAAAAAGTAATCCTGGCTTTTTTGAGTTTTGCGGTGCTCGGTTGCCTGGCCTTTTCCTGGGCCGACAGTTTTCATGGCCTGCTGGCCGCACGCGTGCTGTGCGGCATGGGCGTGAGCGCCTGCCTCATGGCACCGCTGACGGGCTACCGGCGCTGGTTTGATGCCAGCACCCAACTGCGCACCAACTCCTGGATGCTGATGACCGGCTCTTTGGGCATGCTGGCGGCCACCTTGCCGGTGCAGTGGCTCATGCCCATCTGGGGCTGGCGTGCCCTGTTTGTGATGCTGGGCGTGATGATCGCCATCGCCATGCTCTTGATCGCCCTGTTGGTGCCGGTGTGGAAAACAGGCACGCAGACGGCAGCTGCCGCGCAGACGCCGCCCGACGACAATGGCAGTTACCGCGAAATCTGGCGCAGCGCTTATTTTTGGCGGATGACGCCCATCGGCTTTTTCACCTACGGCGGCATGGTGGCCATTCAGACCCTGTGGGCAGGTCCGTGGATGACCCAAGTGGCGGGCTGGACAGCGGGCGAAGCGGCCCAAGGCTTGTTTCTCATCAATCTGGCCATGCTCGTGAGTTTTTGGTTGTGGGGTTTGATCACGCCGGGCTTGGCCCGCCGGGGCATCCCGGTCGAGCGCCTGATTGCCTGGGGCGTGCCCTTGAGTTTTTTGATGATCGGCGCATTGGTCTGGATGGGGCCGGCAGTTGGTTCTGGCGCCGCAATAGGAGTGGCCTTGTTCTGCGTGACCAGCACCTTTGTGGCTTTGGCTCAACCTGCCGTGGGCATGGCTTTTCCCTCACATCTGGCCGGACGCGCTCTTTCGGCCTACAACCTGGTGGTGTTTGCAGGCATTTTTGTGGTGCAGTGGGGTATCGGCTTGCTGGTCGATGCCGGTCTTGGCATGGGGCTGACCAAGCCGGCTGCTTACCAAGCTGCACTGGCCAGTTTTGGCGTTTGTTCCGTACTCTCCTGGCTTTACTTCATGCTGAAAAAGCCAGTTCAGCCCTGATAATGCCAACCTCATGATCGGCATCCTCATCATTGCTCACGCCCCATTGGCCAGCGCTTTGCGCGACTGTGCTTTGCACGTGTTTCCGGATTGCGCTGCCGGGGTTCTGGCGATCGACGTGCTGCCCAACGACTCGCCAGAAACCAGTCTGACCAGGGCGCGTGAAGCCATTGCTGCTTTGGATACGCCCGAAGTCTTGCTGCTCAGCGACGTCTTTGGCGCGACACCTTGCAACGTGGCTCAGCAACTCAACGACGACCAGCACACGCGGCTGGTGGCGGGTGCCAATTTACCCATGTTGTTGCGCAGTGTTTGCTACCGCCATGAAAGCTTAGAGGCCTTGGCCAACCGCGCGCACGCTGGCGGTACACAAGGCGTGATGCCCGTGGGCAGCACGGCCCCCCAAAACCAAACAGGAAAGAGACATGCCCCAAGCCACCACGACCATCAGCAATAAACTGGGGTTGCATGCCCGGGCCTCGGCCAAGCTGACCAAGCTGGCGGGCAGTTTCCCCTGTGAGGTCTGGCTGAGCAAGGGTGAACGCCGCATTAATGCCAAAAGCATCATGGGGGTGATGATGCTGGCTGCCGGTATCGGCAGCGAGGTTGTACTCGAAACCGCAGGCGAGCGTGAGCACGAGGCACTTGATGCGCTGCTGGCATTGATTGCCGACAAGTTTGGTGAAGGCGAGTGAAGGTGTTACTCGCTAAAAGACGACCCATGGAGTCACTGCGATGACCTTCAGCGTTCATGGTTTGGCAGTAGCTCGGGGCATTGCGATTGGCCGTGCTGTACTGATGGCTTCCAGCCGCGTCGATGTGGCGCACTATTTCATCAAGCCAGAGCAAGTGCCGACCGAGATCGACCGCATGCGTTCAGCCCGCGATGCCGTGATCGACGAACTACAACGCTTGCAACTCGACATGCCCAAAGATGCGCCACACGAGTTGGCTGCGTTGCTGGATGTGCACCTGATGTTGCTGATGGACGAAGAACTCAACACCAGTGTGGTGCATTGGATCAAGGAGCGTTTGTACAACGCCGAATGGGCGTTGAGCAGCCAGCTCGAAATCATTGCGCGTCAGTTTGACGAGATGGACGATCCGTATCTTCGCGAGAGAAAAGCCGATGTGGAGCAGGTCGCAGAGCGTGTGCTGCACAGCCTCAAGGGTACGGGCTCGCTGGTGACCAAGGTCACCCGCCCCACGCGGCCCCAACAAGAGTTGCAGCTGGGTGACACCGACGTGCCCTTGGTCTTGATTGCCCACGATTTGTCGCCCGCCGACATGCTGCAGTTCAAGCAAAGTGTGTTCACCGGGTTTGTGACCGATGTGGGCGGCAAAACCTCCCATACGGCCATCGTCGCGCGCAGTCTGGACATTCCTGCTGTTGTGGGTGCCCGCACCGCCAGTCAGCTGATCAAGCAAGACGACTGGGTCATCATCGACGGCGATGCGGGCGTAGTCATCGTCGATCCGTCACCGATCATCTTGGCCGACTATGGTTTCAAGCAACGACAGGGCGACCTGGAGCGTGAGCGGCTGGCCCGATTGCGCCACACCCCGGCGGTCACGCTCGATGGCCAAAAAATCGAATTGCTGGCCAACATCGAGATGCCTGAAGACACCGCTGCCGCGATCACCGCGGGGGCTGTGGGCGTGGGCTTGTTCCGCAGCGAATTCCTTTTCATGGGCCGCAAGGGTGATTTGCCTGGCGAGGATGAGCAATACCAGGCTTACCGCCGTGCCGTAGACGGCATGAATGGCTTACCGGTCACCATCCGTACGGTCGACGTGGGGGCGGACAAACCCATTGATGAGGTGCGCCGCGATGCCGCGCACCTGAACCCTGCTTTGGGCTTGCGGGCTATCCGTTGGAGTCTGGCGGACCCCGCCATGTTCTTGACGCAGTTGCGGGCCATCTTGCGTGCCGCTGCCCACGGTAAAGTCAATTTGCTCATTCCCATGTTGGCGCATGGCAGCGAAATTCGCCAAACCATGGGCTTGATCGACCAGGCCCGCCACGAATTGGATCGACGAGGCGTGGCCTATGGACCTGTGCATCTGGGGGCCATGATCGAGATCCCGGCGGCCGCTTTGTCCTTGCGGCTCTTTCTCAAGTACTTTGATTTCCTCTCCATCGGGACCAACGACTTGATCCAGTACACCTTGGCCATTGACCGGGCCGATGAATCGGTGGCGCACTTGTACGACCCACTTCACCCTGCTGTCTTGCGCCTGATTGCCGACACCATTGTCGAGTGTCAAAGACAGGGCAAGGGCGTGTCGGTCTGCGGAGAAATGGCGGGTGATGTGACCATGACCCGTTTGCTGCTGGGTTTGGGTTTGCGCAGTTTTTCTATGCACCCGTCTCAGATTCTGTCGGTCAAACACCAGGTGCTGAGGTCAGACACCGCCAAGCTGGCGCTATGGGCGGGCCAGGTGCTGGACTCGGAAGATCCCGCCAGCTGCATGACCACTTGAGCGTCAGGTCTTGGCGATTTTGTCTTGCGTGAGGGTGTCGAAATCGCTCGCGTCATGGCGTTCGTGCAACTGGCTCTCGGGTGCCCCGATGACCCGGTTGACCATACGTCCGCGTTGCACGGCAGGGCGTTGTGCCAACTCATCAGCCCAGCGGTTGACGTGTTCGTACTCGTGCACCTGCAAAAATTCTCCTGCTTCGTACATGGTGCCCTTGGCCATGCCGCCGTACCAAGGCCAGATGGCAATGTCTGCGATGGTGTAGTCGTCGCCGGCAATGAAGCGGCTCTCGGCCAAACGCCGGTTCAGCACATCCATCTCGCGCTTGACTTCCATGGCAAATCGGTCGATGGCGTATTCGATCTTGAACGGCGCATAGGCATAAAAATGCCCAAAGCCACCGCCCAGATAAGGGGCGCTGCCCATTTGCCAGAACAGCCATGACAGGCATTCGGCACGTTGGGCTGGATCGGTGGGCACCAAGGCACCAAACTTTTCGGCCAAGTACAACAAGATGGACCCCGACTCGAACACCCGCACCGGTTTTTCGCCGCTGTAATCGAGCAGAGCCGGGATTTTGGAGTTCGGGTTGACATTCACAAAGCCGCTGCTGAATTGCTGGCCCTCCTGGATGCGGATCAACCAGGCATCGTATTCGGCACCCGAATGCCCCAGGGCCAACAACTCTTCGAGCATGACGGTGACCTTGACGCCGTTGGGGGTTCCCAGCGAATACAGCTGCAGCGGGTGTTTGCCGCGTGGCAGTTCCTGCTCGTGTGTGGGGCCGGCAATGGGGCGGTTGATGTTGGCAAATCGCCCACCGTTGGCCTTGTTCCAGGTCCAGACTTTGGGGGGGGTGTAGGCGGTGGCGTCAGGGGGGGTGTCGGTCATGGGGGCTTTGAGGTAGAGGGCGTGAGCGCCTTGGGTGGGGCAAGTTTAGGGGAAAAGCCCGTTCCTCGCAGCGCTGGCACCCGGCCCAGGCGTTGACCGATTCCATGCGTGATGGTGCGGGCCTTGTGATCACTGAAACTCATTTTTTAAAAGACTATTGACGAGCAAGTCGCCTTTGCCCTCATGACAAAACCATCCGCCAAAGGCTGACCTGTCAAGCCTTGCAGCAAGAGGCGGTTAGCGCCGACCCACAAGACGAATGGGCACAGGCCGAAAGCCGCACCGATGCCTTGTTGGCGCCATCTGGCCTGCACATCGCCCTTTTTTTCATTGAAGCAGAAACCAATCGGCCAGTTCCCATCGAGGTCACGAGGGACTCCAATGGGGGTGAGGTCGTCCTGTACTTCTCAGACCAGTTGGCCCACAGTGCGCATGCCCGCCCTGCCCACTTCGACTTTTTCGGTGAGGCTCATGGGGCCGAATGAGCAGATGGGTGTTTTGGGGCACGCCAAAGCATGATGACTGCAGCGCCGAGGCAGAACACAACGGCCAGGATCGAGCTTTCGATCCCGAAGCTGCCGCCCGTCAGGATTTCTGGCCCCGACATTTGGGCTTTGACGAGACCGGTGGTCTGGATGCCAGAGGTGGGCAACCCATAAAGTCCGCTTTGACTGAAATTCCAGGCGAAGTGGATGCCGATGGCCAGCCAGAGTGTGCGCGTGAGAAGGTAGGCAGCTCCAAGGAGCACGCCGGCTTCGAGCCCAATGGCCAGACTGGACCAGAGCGTGGCGCCAGGATTGACGATGTGCACCAGACCAAAAAGGACGCCGGATGCCAACAGCGCGACCCAGCTGCCCAGCCATTCTTGGAGCAGTCTGAAGATGAGTGCGCGGAACATGATTTCTTCCAAGAAGGCCGGCACGAGGCCGACCATCAGTGAACCGGCCATGGCGTGCAGGCCGTTGTAGGCCGTGATTTGGTAAAAACCTTGCCAGTAGAGCACGGCGACGGCGCTGCTCATCAGCAACCAGCCGATCAGCAGGCCATAGAGTGTGTGGGGAACGGCCTGGTTCAAGGCCAATTCGTTGACGGGTCGTTTTTCGATCAGTCGGACAAACAGGATGTAGCTCAAGATGCCACAGCACAACACGGCGGTGCCACCAACTATCTCTGCCGCCCCCATCCATTCGAGCATGACAATTCTTGCGCCCATCGTCCCAAGTGATACGAAGACCATGCCCAGGACCAAACGGACAAGTGGGTGTTTCAGAAGGCGATAAGTGAGTGAATTTTCAGTATTGGTCGGCAGTGATTTCATGCTTTGGAAATTTATTCCAGGGTGTTTGAATGCTTGTGAGAACCTTGCTGAGTTCGGGAAAAACTTGTGCCAAGGCCTTGCTCAGTTTTTTTCTGACACCATGGCATTCAAGGACAAAGCAGGCCGGTGAGCCTGTCACCGCGCCTTTTGTTCGGCAGCACCGCCTTTAGCGACTTCAAAGGCCTGCAGAAGAGGGCTGCTTGAAACCCGAGGGCACGTAGGCTGGCCTGCCCAGGTGCTTGGTCGCTGGTGGGTCAGCGGGCCGGGGTGTTCAGGTGCGCCAAATGTGCCTGCTGGTCGGCGTGGTAGCTGGATCTGACCATCGCCCCCACTGCGGCGTGGCTGAACCCCATTTCGTAGGCCTTGGCCTCGAACATCTTGAAGGTGTCGGGGTGCACGTAGCGACGCACCGGCAGGTGGCTGTTGCTGGGGGCGAGGTACTGGCCAATGGTGAGCATCTCGATGTTGTGCGCACGCATGTCACGCATGACGTCCAGGATTTCTTCGTCGGTTTCGCCCAGGCCGACCATCAGGCCGCTCTTGGTCGGCACATTCGGGAACAGCGCCTTGAATTTTTTCAGCAGGTTCAGCGAGAACTGGTAGTCCGAACCAGGGCGCGCTTCTTTGTACAGGCGCGGCACGGTTTCCATGTTGTGGTTCATCACGTCGGGCGGCGCGGCTTTCAAAATCTCCAGGGCGCGGTCGTCGCGGCCCCGGAAGTCGGGCACCAGCACTTCGATTTGGGTGATGGGCGAGAGTTCACGGGTTTTGCGAATGCATTCCACAAAATGTCCGGCGCCGCCGTCACGCAAATCGTCGCGGTCCACGCTGGTGATGACCACATATTTCAGTTGGAGCTGGGCAATGGTCTTGGCCAGGTTGTCGGGTTCGTTCACATCCAGCGGGTCGGGGCGGCCGTGGCCCACGTCGCAAAACGGGCAGCGCCGTGTGCACTTGTCGCCCATGATCATGAAGGTGGCCGTGCCCTTGCCAAAGCATTCGCCGATGTTGGGGCAACTGGCCTCTTCGCACACGGTCACCAGTTTGTTGGCCCGCAGCACGTCCTTGATTTCGTAAAAACGGGTGGTGGGCGAGCCCGCTTTGACGCGGATCCATTCGGGCTTTTTCAGCACTTCGGCCTGTTCGACCTTGACCGGAAGGCGCGAGAGTTTGGCGGCGGCCTTTTGCTTGGCCATGGGGTCGTAGTTTTCAACGCTTTGCGCTTCGCGTACCACTTGGCGTTCGGTCGGGATGTTGCTCATCGGATTCTTTCGGTGGCCGCTCGGCGGCAGGTCAGGAGGCGTTTCAGAGTCGGGCGGCGAGTTGGCCTGCCAGCACACGGGCAGCATCGTCCCAGGTGGTTTCAACACCGATTGTAAAAAGGTCCACGGTTTTCAGGCCGGCATAACCACAGGGGTTGATACGCTCAAAGGGTTGAAGGTCCATGGCCACGTTCAGGGCCGCGCCGTGGTAAGTGCAGTGGCGGCTGACTTTGATGCCCAAAGCGCTGATCTTGCCCAGGCCCTTGAACGGATCGCCCGCTGGGGCCGGGCCGACCAGGGCCGCGTGGCTGAAGGGGTCGTTCAGGCGCACGTAAATACCCGGGGCGCCCGCCACCCGGTGACCCGTCACGCCAAAGTGCGCCAGGGTGCGGATGACCGACTCTTCCAGCTTGAAGACGTATTCCTTGACGTAGTACCCGGCGCGCTGCAGGTTGACCAAGGGGTAAGCCATGACTTGGCCGGGACCGTGAAAAGTGACTTGTCCGCCCCGGTTGGTCTGGACCACCGGAATGTCGCCGGGCGTCAAGAGGTGCGAGGCCTGGCCCGCCAGCCCTTGGGTGAACACAGGCGGGTGTTCGCACAGCCACAGCTCGTTGGGCGTGTCCAAGGTGCGGTTGGCCGTGAAGGTCTGCATCGCTTCGTAGGTTGGCAAGTAGTCCACTTGCCCAAGAAGCCGGATGTCCATGCTCAAAGCACGATTTTGACCATGGGGTGCGAGGTCAGGGCACGGTAAAGGTCGTCGAGTTGTTCGCGGCTGGTGGCCGTGATGCTGAGCGTCACACCCAGGTAGTTCCCGCCTTTGCTGGGGCGCAATTCGATGGTGGCGGGGTCAAAGCCGGGGTCGAACTGCAGGGCCACTTGGCACATGGCTTCGGCAAAGCCGTCGACCATGGCACCCATGACCTTGATTGGAAAGATCGAGGGGTACTCGATCAGGGTGTCTTTGCGCGGGTCGATGCCTGCCGGTGGTGTGATGGATGCGCTCATGAAATAGTCCCTTAGGCCCGCTAGCTTAACGCCAGACGATGACCGCCAAAACCGCCAGCCAGCCCAAAGCAAAATTGGTCAGCACCAAGGGGTGAATTTGCCCCAAAGCCTTGCCCGCTGCAGGCCAATCCGAATTCGCCACGGCAGCTTTGAGGCGGCGAAAGGGCGCAAACCAGATGTGCGCAAAAATCAGGCACATCAGCAGCCCCAGGCCCGACATGGCGTGCCAGCCTTTGGGGGCGAGCTTCATGTCGGACATCGACAGCATCCAGAAACCTGTGGCCAAGATCAGGGCAATCGAGATCCAGACCATGGCGAAAAATCGGGTCAGGACGCCCGACATCAGGGCGAGGCGCTCGGGAGGGGCCATCCGGGCAGTGGCCACTGGGCGCAGCGCCAGAATGACCAGGGCCATGCCGCCCAGCCAGACGATGCCCGCTGCCAGATGAAAAAATTTAAACCATTCGTACATATTGGGGCCGATAAAAAAGGGGTGAAACAGTGATCTGCCCTATGGGGCGAAACCCGATTGTCGCTGCTGCACATGGACGCACCGACTGTGGGTCCATTGACGTGTGATCAAAAAAAGTCAGGGCGCACGGGTTTCTACGTATAATCGTAGGCTTTGCAGGATTTGCCGCGTTCGTAACCCCGGTGTAATTTGAGATGACCAAAATCGCCTCAACCCCTAAAACGGGTGCTCAACTAGGGTTGCATCAAGACACGCCAGATGCTGCAGATGAAGGTCTCGAGCCCGAATTCAAGCCCCTGAGCGCCCAAGAGGCGCAGGCCTGGCGGCAACACAACCCTCAGGCTTCGCCTTGGCGCGTGCTGCTCTTGCAGGTGGGGGTGGGTGCTTTGCTGGCGCTCATGACGGGGCTGTTTACGGGCGAGTGGAAGCTTGCCCTGTCGTCAGCCTGGGGTTCGGTGGCGGTGGTGGTTCCTGCCGTGGTGTTTGTGCGGGCCTTGAGCCGACAAATGCGGCGCACCCAGCCGGGCTCTGCTTTGATGGGCTTGATGGTGTGGGAGTTGGTCAAGATTGTCTTGACCGTGGCGTTGCTTTTGGTGGCGCCCAAAGTGATTTCTGATCTGAGCTGGCTTGCCTTGGTGGCCGGTTTCGTGGTGACGATGAAGGTGTACTGGCTGGCCATGGCGCTGGGCTGGATGCAACGCAAATCGAAACCGACCCTTTTTTGAACTGATTGGTGATTTATGGCTGCTGAAAACGCTGGCGCGCACGCCCCAACGGCTGGAGAGTACATCCAGCATCACTTGCAACATCTGCAAATGAACTTTTCATTTGAAGGCGTCAAGCAAACGAGCATCGTTGACTTCAGTTTGTTCAACCTTGACTCGGTCTTTTATTCGATCGTTCTGGGTGTGATCGGTTGTTTCGTGTTGTGGGCCGGTGCCCGCAAAGCCACTTCTGGCGTGCCCGGCCGCTTCCAAGCAGCGGTTGAGATCCTGTCCGAAATGGTGGAAAACCAGGCCAAAGGCGTGATCCACAACGCCAAAAGCCGCAAACTCATCTCTCCATTGGCCTTGACCGTCTTCGTCTGGATCTTCCTGATGAACGCGATGGACATGTTGCCTGTCGACCTGATTCCTGCCGCTTGGCATGCAGCGGGTCCAGCTTTGGGCTTCAAGGATTACATGCGCGTGGTGCCCACAGCCGACTTGTCCACCACATTGGGCCTGTCTTGCTCTGTGCTTTTCATTTGCTTGGTCTACAACATCAAGATCAAAGGCTTGGGCGGCTGGGCGCACGAACTGATTGCTGCACCATTCGGTGACCACTGGGCCCTGTGGCCAGTCAACTTCCTGATGCAGATGATTGAATATTTGGCCAAGACGGTTTCGCATGGCATGCGACTGTTTGGCAACATGTTTGCGGGTGAGTTGGTGTTCATGTTGATTGCCCTGATGGGTGGCGGCTGGGCATTGTCTGCAACTGGCGTGGGTTTGGCCATTGGTCACATCCTTGCTGGCACAGTGTGGACTTTGTTCCACATCCTGGTCATCACCTTGCAAGCCTTCATCTTTATGATGTTGACGCTGATCTACACAGGTCAAGCGCACGACGCACATTGATGACTCTTTTTCCCTTGTTTCTCGTTTCTTTTTCTCTTCACTTTTAGGAGCTTCTCATGGAAAACATTCTCGGCCTGGTGGCATTGGCATGTGGTTTGATCGTTGGTCTGGGCGCTATCGGTGCCTCCATCGGTATCGCTTTGATGGGCGGTAAATTCCTCGAGTCTTCGGCTCGTCAACCTGAGTTGATGAACGAACTGCAAACCAAGATGTTCATCTTGGCGGGTCTGATCGACGCTGCGTTCCTGATCGGTGTGGCCATCGCTTTGCTGTTCGCGTTCGCCAACCCCTTCGTTCTGAAGTAATCCACGTACCTCTTCCATCAGAAGAAGGACACAACCGTGAACATTAACGCTACTCTGTTCATTCAGATGATCGTTTTTGCGATTCTGGTGTGGTTCACGATGAAATTCGTGTGGCCCCCGATCACAAAAGCGCTCGACGAACGGGCACAGAAAATCGCTGACGGCCTCGCTGCCGCCGACAAAGCCAAAGCCGAACTCTCGAGCGCCAATGCGCGTGTTGAGTCCGAGTTGGCCAAGTCGCGCAACGAGACGGCTTCGCGCCTGGCTGACGCCGAGCGCCGTGCAAATGGCATCGTTGACGAAGCCAAAGCACGTGCCACCGAAGAAGGCAACAAGATCATCGCCGCTGCCAAGGCCGAAGCCGAGCAGCAAGCAGTCAAGGCCCGCGAAGCTCTGCGTGAGCAAGTCGCTGCCTTGGCCGTCAAAGGCGCCGAGCAGATTCTCCGCAAGGAAGTCAACGCCGGTGTCCACGCTGATCTGCTGAGCCGCCTCAAGACCGAGCTGTAAGAAGCTCCAGCCAGAGAAGACCATGGCAGAACTTGCTACCATCGCCCGCCCTTATGCCGAAGCGCTGTTCAAGGCGCAGGCATCCGATCTTGCTGGCACGGCCGCTTGGCTGGATGAACTCGCTGTCGTTGCCGACAATGCGCAACTGCAGCAGTTCATCGACAGCCCCAAAGTGTCCGACGAGCAGGCGTTTGACCTGATCTCCGGTGTGGTGCGCACAGCACTGCCCGAGGCTGGCAAGAACTTCCTGCGCCTGGTGATCGAAAACCGCCGTCTCAGTGCGCTGCCTGTGGTTGCACAGCAGTACCGAGCCCTCATGAATGCACAAGGTGGCACCGCTGACGCGGTGGTCTACAGCGCATTCCCCATCGACGCATCGGCTTTGGCCGACTTGTCGTCCACGCTCGAAAAACGCTTTGCGCGCAAGCTCAATGTGAGCGTCGAGCTCGATGCTGCCTTGATCGGCGGCATCCGTGTGGTGGTGGGCGACGAGGTACTCGATACCTCGGTCAAGGCCCGACTGGAACAAATGAAATCGGCCCTCACCGCTTGATGCGGATGGAGACCGGACATATTTAAAGAAAGAAGGAAAGAGTCATGCAACTCAATCCCGCAGAAATTTCTGAACTGATCAAGAGCCGCATTGAAGGGCTGTCCGCCAGCGCCGATATCCGCAACCAAGGCACCGTGGTGTCCGTGACCGACGGTATCGTTCGCGTGCACGGCCTGTCCGATGTGATGCAGGGCGAAATGCTCGAATTCCCAGCCACTGCTGATGGTGCTGCCACCTACGGTCTGGCCCTGAACCTCGAGCGTGACTCGGTGGGCGCCGTGATCTTGGGCGAGTACGAGCACATCTCCGAAGGCGACACGGTCAAGTGCACCGGACGTATTCTGGAGGTGCCCGTCGGCCCCGAACTGATTGGCCGTGTGGTGAACGCTTTGGGTCAGCCGATCGACGGCAAAGGCCCGATCAACGCCAAGATGACCGATGTGATCGAAAAAGTCGCTCCTGGTGTGATCGCTCGTAAATCGGTTGACCAACCCATGCAAACCGGCCTGAAGTCGATCGACTCCATGGTGCCCGTGGGCCGTGGCCAGCGCGAATTGATCATTGGTGACCGTCAGACCGGCAAGACTGCCGTCGCGATCGACGCCATCATCAACCAGAAGGGTCAGAACATGACCTGCGTTTACGTCGCGATTGGTCAAAAAGCCTCGTCGATCAAGAACGTGGTGCGCGCTTTGGAACAAGCTGGCGCAATGGAATACACCATCGTGGTGGCTGCTTCTGCCTCTGAATCTGCCGCGATGCAATACGTGTCTGCCTACTCCGGCTGCACCATGGGCGAATACTTCCGTGACCGTGGCGAAGACGCTTTGATCGTGTATGACGATCTGTCCAAGCAAGCCGTGGCTTACCGTCAAGTGTCGCTGCTCTTGCGCCGCCCACCAGGCCGCGAAGCCTACCCTGGCGACGTGTTCTATTTGCACAGCCGTTTGCTCGAGCGCGCAGCCCGCGTGAACGCCGACTACGTCGAAGCTTTCACCAAAGGCGCCGTCAAAGGCAAAACAGGTTCCTTGACGGCACTGCCCATCATCGAAACCCAAGCCGGTGACGTGTCTGCTTTCGTGCCCACCAACGTGATTTCGATCACAGACGGTCAGATCTTCCTGGAAACCAGCCTGTTCAACGCCGGTATCCGCCCTGCGATCAACGCCGGTGTTTCGGTGTCTCGCGTGGGTAGCTCGGCCCAGACCAAGATCATCAAAGGCCAGTCCGGCGGTATCCGTACCGACTTGGCCCAGTACCGTGAATTGGCTGCGTTTGCGCAGTTCGCTTCCGATCTGGACGAGTCCACACGCAAGCAGCTTGACCGTGGTGCCCGCGTGACCGAATTGCTCAAGCAAGCCCAGTACAGCCCGCTGTCCATCAGCCTGATGGGTGCCAGCCTGTTTGCGGTGAACAAGGGTTACATGGACGACATCGATGTCAAGAAAGTCCTGGCCTTCGAGCACGGCTTGCACGCTTACCTGAAGGACTCGTGCGCCGCATTGCTGGCCAAGATCGAAAGCTCCAAAGCACTGGACAAAGAGGCTGAAGCCGAATTGAACACCGCCGTGGCCGCTTTCAAGAAAAGCTTTGCTTAATTTCTACCTGATCAAAAGGAGCCTCTGATGGCATCGGGCAAGGAACTACGCACCAAGATCAAATCGGTGGAAAACACCAAGAAGATCACCAAGGCCATGGAGATGATTTCCGTCTCCAAAATGCGCAAAGCGCAGGAGCGTATGCGCACGGCCCGGCCTTACAGCGAGAAGATTCGCACCATTGCGACCCATCTCGGTCAGGCCAACCCTGAGTACGTGCACCCCTTCATGCAGCGCAACGACGGCAAGTCGGTGGGCTTCATTGTGGTGACCACGGACAAGGGTTTGTGCGGTGGCTTGAACACCAACTTGTTGCGCGCGTTGACGGCTCAACTGCGTGAAACACAAGCCCAAGGCAAAACGCCCATGGCGGTGGCCATCGGCGGCAAAGGCCTCGGTTTTCTGAACCGGGTCAATGCCAAGGTGGTGGCGCATGTGACGCAATTGGGCGACAAGCCGCACCTGGACAAGCTCATTGGCCCCGTCAAGGTGCTGCTCGATGCTTACGCTGCGGGTGAAGTGAGCGCGGTGTACCTGTGCTACAACAAGTTTGTCAGCACCATGGCTCAAGTGCCCACCATCGACATGCTGCTGCCTTTGTCTGCGGCCGACATGCAGGCCGAAACCAAAGCAGCAGGTCACACGCACGCTTGGGATTACATCTACGAGCCCGATGCCCAGACGGTCATTGATGAGCTGTTGGTCCGCTATGCAGAAGCTTTGGCCTATCAGGCCGTGGCTGAAAACATGGCCTCCGAGCATGCCGCCCGTATGGTGGCCATGAAGGCAGCGACCGACAACGCCGGCAATGTGATCGGCGAGCTCAAGCTCGTCTACAACAAGACCCGTCAAGCCGCCATCACCAAAGAACTGTCGGAAATCGTCTCTGGCGCAGCCGCGATCAGCGGTTGATTCCCAGTTCTGCAAATTCAAATTATTTGGAGCGAAAAATGCAAGCCCAAGGAAAAATTGTTCAGTGTATTGGCGCTGTGGTCGACGTGGAATTTCCACGCAACCAGATGCCCAAAGTTTATGACGCGCTCAAAATGGAAGGCTCCGCGCTGACCCTGGAAGTGCAGCAGCAACTCGGCGACGGCATCGTGCGCACCATTGCGCTCGGTTCTTCCGACGGCTTGCGTCGTGGCTTGATGGTGTCCAACACCGGCAACCCCATCACCGTCCCCGTGGGCAAGGCCACTCTGGGCCGCATCATGGACGTGTTGGGTGCACCCATCGACGAACGCGGTCCAGTGAGCCAGGAACTGACCGCCTCCATTCACCGCAAAGCCCCTGCGTACGACGAACTGTCGCCTTCGCAAGAGCTGCTGGAAACCGGCATCAAGGTGATTGACTTGGTGTGCCCCTTCGCCAAAGGCGGTAAGGTGGGCTTGTTCGGTGGTGCCGGTGTGGGCAAGACCGTGAACATGATGGAACTCATCAACAACATCGCCAAGGCGCACAGCGGTTTGTCCGTGTTCGCTGGTGTGGGTGAGCGTACCCGTGAAGGTAACGACTTCTACCACGAGATGGCCGACTCCGGTGTCGTGAACCTCGAGAACCTGCCCGAGTCCAAAGTGGCCATGGTGTACGGTCAGATGAACGAGCCACCAGGCAACCGTTTGCGCGTCGCCTTGACCGGTCTGACCATCGCCGAATCCTTCCGTGACGAAGGCAAAGACGTGTTGTTCTTCGTGGACAACATCTACCGCTACACACTGGCCGGTACCGAAGTGTCCGCCTTGTTGGGTCGTATGCCTTCTGCTGTGGGTTACCAGCCTACACTGGCCGAAGAAATGGGCCGTTTGCAAGAGCGTATCACCTCCACCAAAGTGGGCTCCATCACATCGATCCAGGCCGTTTACGTGCCAGCGGATGACTTGACCGACCCCTCACCAGCAACCACCTTCGCGCACTTGGACTCCACCGTGGTGTTGTCCCGTGACATCGCTTCGCTGGGTATCTACCCCGCTGTGGATCCTTTGGATTCCACCAGCCGTCAGCTCGATCCTCTGGTGGTCGGTCAAGACCACTACGAAACAGCCCGCGCTGTGCAAGGCACATTGCAGCGTTACCGCGAACTGCGTGACATCATCGCCATCATGGGCATGGACGACTTGGCGCCTGAAGACAAGTTGGCCGTTGCCCGTGCCCGCAAGATCCAGCGTTTCCTGTCGCAGCCTTTCCACGTTGCGGAAGTGTTCACCGGTTCGCCAGGCAAGTACGTCACCTTGGCCGAAACCATCCGTGGTTTCAAGATGATTGTGGCTGGCGAGTGCGATCACCTGCCAGAGCAAGCCTTCTACATGGTCGGCACCATCGACGAAGCTTTCGAGAAGGCCAAAAAGGCCGCTTAAAGCTGTGCCTCGGGGTGGCATTTGCTCCCCGACGCCCGCTTCAAAGCACCTTTTTAAGGAGTAAACATGAACACCATCCACGTTGATGTGGTCAGTGCCGAAGAGTCCATCTGGTCGGGTGAAGCCCGATTCGTGGCCTTGCCCGGTGAGTCTGGCGAACTGGGCATTTACCCACGCCACACACCGCTGATCACCCGCATCAAGGCCGGGTCGGTTCGCATCGAAAAGGCTGACGGCGGCGAGGAATTCGTTTTCGTGGCCGGTGGCATTCTGGAAGTGCAGCCCGACTGCGTGACCGTGATGTCGGACACCGCGATCCGAGGCAAAGACCTCGACGAAGAAAAATCCAACGCTGCCAAAGCCGCTGCTGAGGAGGCTTTGAACAAAGCCAAGAGCGAAATTGACATGAGCATTGCGCAAAATGAGTTGCTCATCTTGGCGGCTCAGTTGTCAGCTTTGCGTCGCTACCGCAAAAAATAACATCTTTAAGACAGGTGTTGGTGAAGTTTGTCCACCATCATGAAAACCCGGCACAGCATGTGACCGGGTTTTTTATTTTGTTCTTCTCAAGGGTAAAACAGGTAATTATTTAAATGGGTTGGTTTAGATGATTTACACATCAATGAACGTTAACTCCATAGGATTCGCGTTCAGAAGCAAGGTGGATGAATGACATGGATTGCAGTGCTGGGTCAGCATGGTGTGTACGAGCCATGAACGTTGAAGCACACAGCCACCGTAAGCCTGTTCACAGTCATTGAATCAATAAACACGGCAAAATATCCGAACATTTGAGTTCTGAACGAGTACGCATGAAAAAAGCCAAAATTCAAGCTGCTATCGTGGGGGGAACGCCTGACGACATCGAGCAAGCCTTTTATGAGGCGCTGCATCATGCCGACATTCAACAACTCATGACTTGCTGGGCAGAAGAGGATGACATTGTTTGCGTCCATCCCGGTGGTCCGCGTCACATTGGTGCTGGCGCGATTCGAGCTGTTTTTGAGGCGATGTTCGTCAACGGCAGCGTACAAGCTCATCCTCAGCGCGTTCACAAAGTTGAGTCCTTGGCCAGTTCAGTGCATCACCTCGTTGAGAGGGTGGAAGTCATGACGCCACAAGGACCCAAGCAAGCTTATGTGATTGCCACCAATGTTTATCATAAAACCCCACAGGGTTGGCGCATGGTCGCACACCACGCCAGCTCGGGTACGGCCAATGATTCTGCAGACGTAGGCTTCAAACCCGCAGTGCTTCATTGATCAACATGAATTACAGCCCACCATTGTGGTTACCTGGAGGACATGCACAGACCATCTGGTCAGCGCTTTATGCCAAGACCCGATTGAAGCCGCCCAAGGTCTTGAATCGTGAAAGATGGATGACACCTGATCAGGATTTTATTGATGTTGATTTTCAAGTTGCCAGCCATCGAGTTCGACCCTTGTTAGTGCTTTTTCATGGTTTGGAGGGCTCTTCGAAAAGCCATTACGCCCAGTCGTTTGCCGATTGGGCTGCTGCCTTTGATGTGAATCTAGCCATTCCACATTTCCGAGGATGCAGCGGCGAACTCAACATCGCACCGCGCGCCTACCATTCAGGTGATCATGAAGAAGTTGATTGGGTTTTGCGGCGTTTACGACGGGAGCATCAGCTCCATGGAGGGCGGACACTGATCGCTGCCGGGGTCTCATTGGGTGGCAACGCATTGATGCGCTGGGCTGCAGAGCATGGCCACCATGCAAAAATCACTGCCGATGCTGTAGCGTCAATCTGCTCACCATTGGATTTGGTAAAGAGCGGCAATGCCATAGGTCAGGGATTTAACCGGCAGGTCTACACAAGAATGTTTTTACGAACCATGAAGCCAAAAGCATTGGCGAAATGGTCTCAGCATCCAGGCCTTTTCGATCGCTGTAAGTTACTGTCTGCACGTGACTTGTATGAGTTTGATAATGTGTTTACAGCACCTGTGCATGGATTCAGGAATACTGACGAATACTGGCGCAGAGCATCTGCAAAACCCTTGATGAAAGATATACGCATCCCTGCTTTAGCGCTGAATGCGCTCAATGATCCTTTTGTTCCTGTTGACAGCTTGCCGCAAGCAGTGGACGTATCTGATGAAGTTACCCTGTGGCAACCGAAAGAAGGCGGGCATGTCGGCTTTGCACAAGGGCCATGGCCCAGTCATGTCAGAGGGCTACCCGAAGCTGTAGGCCAGTGGTTAATGTACACATCAGGCGCGGCTCAACTTGATCAGGTGAAAACATATGGATGAGCAGTAGTGTCCGGTTAAAAAGTGAACAAATTCAACTGCTTAGCGCACTCAGGTGGTGCTGTTGTGTAAGCATCGGTCTGCAAGGCGCATGAAATCGGTGTTTTCTCGAAAACAGACACCGACAAAATCTGTAGAAAAGTGTAGAGCGAGGCCTTCAATTGCAACTCCTTCTTGACAATGGCAATCAGCACGTAAGTGGCCACGGCGCACCAAATTTGCGTCTTGACCGCGTTCTCGCTGGCGCCCAAAAACTTCTTGATGCGCAGATGCTGCTTGATCCATTTGAAGAACAACTCGACCTGCCAACGGTTCTTGTACAGGGCTGTGATGGTCAACGCTGGCAGTGTCATGTTGTTGGTCAGAAAGACCAGCACCTTTCCCGTTTGCGGGTCCTTGAACTTGATGCGCCGCAAGTGCTCGGGGTAGTCCTTGCTGGCGTAGTGCCCATTGAGCGCAATGGTCTGATCGCAGACAAGGCCCGTGGTTCTGTCTACAGGGGCCGAGTACACACGCCGGGCGTTCATATTGCTCCTGGCACGGGTCACGAAGAAGGCGGCGCACTGGTGCATGGTGTACAGGCGAGAGAAGTCCAGATAGCCCCTGTCCATGATGTAGAAAGCGCCCGCCTCGATGGGCAGTATGTCCAGCACATGCACATCGTGCATCTTGCCGTCGCTGATGTGGATGAAGGCGGGGATGGAACCGCGCAAGTCCAGCAAGGTGTGCATCTTCACAGCGGCCTTGGTGGAGCGAAACGGTGCCCAGTCGAACAAACCCAGACACAGGTCGATGGCGGTGGAGTCCAAGGCGTAGACGGTGGCATCCAAATCCAAGCCCATAGGGTCTTGGGCGTACAG